>CAVTWT010000021.1:0-30499 GCA_963738425.1 uncultured beta proteobacterium
ACAGGCGCGTGGCGGGTTGCAGTGCTTCGAGCAGCGCCGCCGCCAGCGCGGCATTGCGGTAGGGCGTTTCGATCGCGATCTGCGTTTGCTGTTCGCGCCGCGAGACGGTTTCCATGGCACGCACGCGGGCGGCGCGCTCGGCGGCGTCGGTGGGCAGGTAGCCCGCGAAGACGAAGCGCTGCCCGTTCATGCCGCTTGCCGCCAGTGCCAGCATCAGTGAACTCGCACCGGCCAGCGGCCAAACGCGGATGCCTGCCGCATGCGCGGCGGCAACGAGCAACGCGCCGGGGTCAGCGACGGCGGGCAGGCCGGCGTCGCTGATCAGGCCGATGTCTTGGCCCTGAAAGGCGGGAGACAGCAGCGCAGCGAACTCGCGCGGATCCGTAGATGCTGCACGACCCTTCGGTGGGCGTGGCAACTCGTCGATTCGGATGGATTGCAGAGGCAATGCCAGAGGCGTGTGCTCGGCCACGCGTTTGAGAAACACGCGCGCTACTTTTGCGTCTTCGGCCACCCAGTACGTCAGGCGCGAAGCTTCAGCAATGACTTGTGCGCCAAGCAGCGCATCGAGAGGCGGCGCATGCGCGCTGCCCAGGTCGAGCGTGTTGGGCACCAGCAGCAGGCTGCCGAACACAGGAGCAGCCGTCATGCGCGCAGCGGATCGAGCCCGGCCTCGCGCAGCAGCGCACAGGTGCGGATCAGCGGCAGCCCGATCAGCGCCGTCGGGTCGTCGGAGTCGATGCTGTCGAGCAACGCCACGCCCAGCGATTCGCTCCTGGCACTGCCGGCGCAGTCGTACGGGGTGTCGAGTTGCAGATAGCGCTCGATGTCCTCTGGGCTCAGCCGCCGAAAGTGCACGGTCACCGGCGCCAGCAGCGCGCGCTCGAAGCCGCGGTCGCGGCGCACCACCGCCACGGCGGTGTGAAAGACCACGCGCCGGCCGCTCATCATCGTCAGCTGCTCGATCGCGCGTTCGTGAGTTCCCGGTTTGCCGATCGCCTGGCCGTCGAGTTCGGCCACCTGGTCGCTGCCGATGACAACGGCGTCGGCCGCATGCACAGCCACAGCCGCAGCTTTGGCCAGCGCCAAGCGCATGGCCAGCGCGGCGGGTGCCTCACGGGCACGCGGCGACTCATCGACGTCGGGCGACACGACCTCGAACGGCAGGCGCAATCGTTCCAGCAGCTCACGGCGGTAGCGCGACGTGGAGGCAAGGATCAGGCGCGGTGCGGACATGGCTGCATTGTCATGTCAGTGAGCGCTGGGCCGCCCCAAGCCATTGACCGCCCCCTCGGGGGGCCGCGAGCAAAGCGAGCGTGGGGGCCTCAGTTCACTGCTCGCCGTAAACTGCTCCCATGACGACCCGGGCGCACGATCCTCGGCGGCTCGATGTGGCTGCTGCCGCAGCCGCTGTTGCGATGCTCGATGGGCGTTGGCCGCTGTCGGAGCTGGCGCGCCTGGCCGACGATGCCGCTGGGACGGTCGATGAGCCCGTCGAGTGGTCGGCCCGCTTCGAGCAGCGTCGAGAGCATGGCGGCGCGCCGCAGGTCTGGCTGCATCTGCGAGCCCAGGCTCGCGTCGCCCGCGAGTGCCAGCGCTGCTTGCAACCGGTGCTGCTGGCGCTGAACGTGGATCGTGCGTTTCGCTTCATGGCCACCGAAGACGAAGCCGCGGCGCTCGATGCCGAGAGCGAGGACGACGTGCTCGTGCTGTCGCGCCAGTTCGACTTGCGCGAGCTGGTCGAGGACGAGCTGCTGCTGGCGCTGCCGATCGTGCCCAAGCATGAACATTGCCCGGCGCCTTGGATCTCGGCAGCGCCGGCCCAGACCGCCGAAGACGCCGCGCCAGCGCACCCGTTCGCGGCCCTGGCGTCGCTGAAACGCAGAAACAGTCCATGAAGCCGCGGCACTGGCGGCAGGCGATGGGGCACTGGCCGCTGCTATACTCTGCGGCTTTTCGCGGGGCGTCCGTCGACCCGGCTTGTCCGGGTTCCTGCTCGTCCGGCGATCTTCGATCCACCGCAACATTCACGCTTCCGGCAGGGCCAGCCCCCGCTTTGGCCCGCCCTGAAGGAGAGACTCATGGCCGTTCAGCAGAACAAGAAATCGCCGTCCAAGCGCGGCATGCACCGCTCGCACAATGCGCTGGTCACGCCCGGCACCGCGGTCGAGCCGACCACCGGCGAAACGCATCTGCGCCACCACATCAGCCCGACGGGCTTTTACCGTGGCCGCAAGGTGCTGAAGACCAAGGCCGACGCCTGATCGGCGTCGAAGCTTCAGCGTCTTCCCCCGCCAGGCTGCTGTCGCGCCGCGCCTGACGACCTTGCACTCCGCGCTGCCTCCTTTGCCGCTGGTGCGGCTGGCCGTCGATGCGATGGGCGGCGACCATGGCCCGCAAGTCACGCTGCCGGCGTGCCGGGCATTTCTCGACAAACACCCGCAGGCCGAACTCGTGATCGTCGGCCTGGCCGAGGCCGTGGCGCTTGCTCGCGGCTGGCCACGCACGCGTGTCGTCACGTGCAGTGAAGTCGTGACGATGGACGACGGCCTCGAAGTGGCGTTGCGCCGCAAGAAAGACTCGTCGATGCGCGTGGCCATCGCGCAGCTCAAGGCCGAGGTGGCCGCTGAGCCCGCACATGCCTGCGTTTCGGCCGGCAACACCGGCGCGCTGATGGCCGTGGCGCGCTATCTGTTGAAGACGATGGACGGCATCGACCGGCCGGCCATTGCCACTGTGCTGCCCAACCGCCGCGATGGTTTCACGACGGTGCTCGACCTCGGCGCCAACGTCGATTGCACGCCCGAGCATTTGCTCCAGTTCGCCGTCATGGGCAGCGCGCTCGTCTCCGCCGTGGAAGGCAAGGAAGACCCGACGGTCGGCCTGCTCAACATCGGCGAGGAGGCGATCAAGGGCAGTGAGACCATCAAGCGCGCCGGCGAACTCCTGCGCGAGGCGGCGGTCGATGGTCACCTCGCTTTTTACGGCAACGTCGAGGGCAACGACATCTTCAAGGGCACGACCGACATCGTGGTCTGCGACGGCTTTGTCGGCAACGTGGTGTTGAAGGCCAGCGAAGGCCTGGCCGGCATGCTGACCGAGTTCATCAAGCAGGAATTCACCCGCAACGTCTTCACCAAACTCGCTGCACTGGTGGCGATGCCGGTGCTGAAGCACTTCAAGCACCGCGTCGATCACCGGCGCTACAACGGCGCGGCGTTGCTCGGCTTGCGCGGGCTGGTCTTCAAGAGCCACGGTTCGGCCGATGCCTATGCGTTTGAGCATGCGCTGACGCGCGCTTATGATGCCGCGCGAAACCGGCTGCTCGACCGCGTGCACGACCGCATCGCCGAAACGATGCGGTCGCTGCCCGCGGCGGATGCGGCTGCAACGCAAGCCGCATGAATCCACAAGCTCCCCGCTACTCGCGCATCACCGGCACCGGCAGCCACCTGCCGCCGCGCCGCCTGAGCAATGCCGATCTGGCGGCTGAACTGGCCACGCGCGGCATCGAAACCTCGGACGAGTGGATCGTCGAACGGACCGGCATCCGTGCACGGCATTTCGCCGCCGACGGCGTGGTCTGCAGCGATCTGGCACTGCCGGCCGCACAGGCCGCGTTGCAGGCTGCCGGCCGCAAGCCCGAGGACGTGGACCTGATCATCGTCGCCACGTCGACGCCGGACATGATCTTTCCGTCCACGGCCGCGATCCTGCAGGCCAAGCTCGGCATCACCAACGGCTGCGCTGTGTTTGACGTGCAGGCGGTGTGTTCGGGCTTCATCTATGCCCTGACGGTGGCCGACGCGCTGATCCGAACCGGCTCGGCGAAAACGGCGCTCGTCATCGGCTCGGAAGTGTTCTCGCGCATCCTCGACTTCAACGATCGCACGACCTGCGTGTTGTTTGGCGACGGCGCTGGTGCTGTCGTGCTCGAAGCCAGCAACGAGCCCGGCATCCTGGCCAGTGAACTGCACGCCGATGGCCGCCACGTCGGCATCCTGTGTGTGCCGGGCACGGTGGCCGGCGGCAAGGCAATCGGCGACCCGACGCTGAAGATGGACGGCCAGGCGGTCTTCAAACTGGCGGTCGGTGTGCTGGACTCGGTCGCGCGTGCCGTGCTCGCCAAGGCCGGCAAGACCGAAGCCGATATCGACTTCCTGATCCCGCACCAGGCCAACATTCGCATCATGCAGAGCACGGCCAAGAAGTTGAAGCTCTCGGCCGACAAGCTGATCGTGACGGTCGATGAACATGGCAACACCTCGGCGGCGTCGATCCCGCTGGCGCTCGACGTGGCCGTGCGCTCGGGCCGCATCCGCCGCGGCCACAAGCTGATGCTCGAAGGTGTGGGCGGCGGCTTCACCTGGGGCGCGGCGCTGGTCGAGTTCTGATCTCTTCGCAAAGTCATGACTGCATTTGCCTTTCTCTTTCCTGGCCAGGGCTCGCAAAGCGTCGGCATGCTCGATGCCTGGGGCGACCATCCGGCCGTGCGCGATACGCTGGCCGAGGCGTCGGCAGCGCTGGGCGAAGATGTGGCCAAGTTGATCCGTGAAGGCCCAGCCGAAGCGCTCGGCCTGACGACGAACACGCAGCCGGTGATGCTGACGGCGGGTATCGCCTGCTATCGCGCCTGGCGCGCCGAAGGCGGCGCCGAACCCGCTGCCGTGGCTGGTCACTCGCTGGGCGAATACACCGCGCTGGTGGCGGCTGGCGCGTTGACGCTCGCCGATGCACTGCCGCTGGTGCGCTTCCGGGCGCAGGCGATGCAAGACGCGGTGCCGGTCGGTGCCGGTGCGATGGCGGCGATCCTCGGCCTCGATGCCGACACCGTGCGCGCCGGCTGTGCCGAAGCGGCAGCCGGCGGCAATGTCGTCGAAGCGGCCAACTTCAACGACCCGAAGCAGACGGTGATCTCCGGCAGCAAGGCCGGCGTCGACAGGGCCTGCGAACTGCTCAAAGCCAAGGGCGCCAAGCGGGCGCTGCTGCTCGCGGTCTCGGCACCGTTCCATTCGAGCCTGATGAAGCCGGCCGCAGAACGGCTGCGCGACAAACTCGCCGCGGTGGCGATCGCCGCGCCGCGCATCCCCGTCGTCAACAACGTCGACGTCGCGGTGCAGTCCGATCCGGCTGCGATCCGCGACGCGCTTTACCGGCAGTCCTTCGGCGCGGTGCGCTGGGTCGAGACCGTGCTGTCGCTGCGTGCGCGCGGCCTGGGCGCGCTGATCGAGTGTGGCCCGGGCAAGGTACTGGCCGGCATGGTCAAGCGCATCGATGCGCAAGCGGCCTCGGCGGCGATCTACGACCCGGTGACATTGGTCGAAGCGAAGGCGCTCGTGGCATGAAAGACCAGGTCGCCCTTGTCACCGGTGCCACGCGCGGCATCGGCCGCGCGATCGCTTTGGCACTCGCTGCGCGCGGTGCCAAGGTCGTCGGCACAGCGACCAGCGAGGCCGGCGCGGCCACCATCCGTGAAGCACTCGCGCCGATGGGCGGCGACGGCATCGTCCTCAACGTCACTGACGGCGCCGCCCTCGACGCGGCGGTGGACGCCATTGTCAAACAGCATGGGGGCCTGCACATCCTCGTCAACAACGCCGGCATCACGCGCGACAACCTGTCGATGCGGATGAAAGACGAGGAGTGGGACGCCGTGCACGACACCAACCTGAAGGCGGTGTTTCGGGCCAGCCGTGCGGTGATGCGGACCATGATGAAGCAGCGTTTCGGCCGCATCATCAACATCACCTCGGTGGTTGGCGCGGCGGGCAATCCGGGTCAAGCCAACTATGCCGCTGCCAAAGCCGGTGTGGCCGGCATGACCAGAGCCCTTGCGCGGGAGCTCGGCAGCCGAAACATCACGGTCAACTGTGTGGCGCCGGGCTTCATCGCCACCGACATGACAGAAGGGCTGGCCGAAGTGCAGAAAGCCGCTTTGATGCAGCAGATTCCGCTGGGACGCTTGGGCACGCCCGAAGAGATTGCGGCCACGGTGGCGTTTCTGGCCTCGGCCGAGGCCGGCTACATCACGGGCGCCGAACTGCATGTCAACGGTGGCATGTTCATGAACTGAGAACCGGTTGGGCCCGACCGGTGCGCGGCGCAGCAGCCTGACCTGCCGCCCAACGTAGAATTCGAGCCGTTTTGCGTTTCCCTACTCCTGGAGGAGTCAATGAGCGATATCGAAGCCCGTGTGAAGAAGATCGTTGCCGAGCAGCTCGGCGTGCCTGAGGCCGACGTGTCGAACGAAAAAGCGTTCGTCGCCGACCTCGGAGCCGATTCCCTCGACACGGTGGAACTGGTGATGGCCCTCGAGGACGAGTTCGGCATCGAGATCCCGGACGAAGAGGCCGAGAAGATCACGACCGTTCAGTTGGCGATCGATTACGCGAAGAGCCATCAGAAGGCTGCCTGAGTTGCCTCGCGTCGAATGACTCGTCGCCGCGTCGTCGTCACTGGCCTCGGGCTGATCAGCCCGGTGGGCAACAGCGTTGCCGAAGGCTGGGGCAACCTGATCGCCGGCCGCACCGGCATTGCCAACGTGACGAAGTTCGACGCGTCGGCACTGGCCTGCCGGTTCGCTGGGGAGGTCAAGGGCTTCAACGTCGAGGACTACTTCCCGGCCAAAGACGCACGCCACATGGACACCTTCATCCACTATGGGATGGCGGCGTCGATTCAGGCAGTGCGTGATGCGGGGCTGGCGACGGGCGAGGCGCTTTCGGAGGACGCCGCAGAGCGTGTCGGCGTGATGGTGGGCTCGGGCATCGGCGGCCTGCCGATGATCGAGCAGACTCACGAGGAGTACCGCACGCGCGGTCCGCGGCGCATCTCGCCGTTCTTCGTGCCGGCGTCGATCATCAACATGATCTCGGGCCATGTGTCGATCTTCTACGGCTTCAAGGGCCCGAATCTCGCCATCGTCACGGCTTGCACCACGGGCCTTCATTGCATCGGCGAAGCCGGACGAATGATCGAGTACGGGGACGCCGACGTGATGGTCGCCGGCGGTGCCGAGAGCACCGTTTCGCCGCTGGGCATCGGTGGTTTTGCCGCGGCGCGTGCCCTGTCCACGCGCAACGACGATCCCGCAACGGCCTCGCGGCCGTGGGACAAGGACCGCGACGGCTTCGTGCTCGGTGAAGGCGCCGGTGTGGTGGTGCTCGAAGAGTACGAGCACGCCAAGAAGCGCGGCGCGAAGATCTATGCGGAGCTGGCTGGCTTTGGCATGGGCGCCGATGCGCACCACATGACGGCACCCAACGTCGATGGCCCGAAGCGTTCGATGAAGGCTGCATTGCGTAACGCCGGCATCAACGCCGACGCGGTGCAATACCTCAACGCGCACGGCACCAGCACGCCGCTCGGTGACCTGAACGAAACCAACGCCATCAAGCTGGCGTTCGGTGACCACGCGAAGAAGCTCGTCGTCAACTCCACGAAGTCGATGACCGGCCACCTGCTCGGCGGCGCCGGCGGTATCGAGTCGGTGTTCACCGTGCTCGCAGTGCACCACCAGGTGAGCCCGCCGACGATCAACATCTTCAACCAGGATCCGGAGTGCGACCTGGACTACTGCGCCAACACCGCGCGCGAGATGAAGATCGACGTCGCGGTGAAGAACAACTTCGGCTTCGGCGGCACGAACGGTACGCTGCTGTTCCGTCGCGCCTGAGCGCCTTGCGTGCACGCCGCGCCACCGGTGCGCGTGAGCCTCGGCCGCAGTGCCGGCTGGATCGCGTGTGTTGCGTTGTGTGCCGGCTTCGCCGCGACCAACCTGGCGGCTTGGCTGCTGTTGCACAACGACGCACCTTTGAGCGCCGCGGTGGTGCTGGGCTCCGTGACTGCCGCGTTGACTGCTTGGCGCCTCCATCGCACTCACACAACGGCCGACCTGAACTGGAACGGCTCCGGGTGGCAGTGGCAAGGTCTCTTCGGGCAGGCGCACGTGGTGCTGGATCTCGATGCCTGGATGCTGCTGCGCTTCGATCCCGTTCAAGGCAGGCGCCGCTGGATTGCGGCGTCGCGCCACTCGGCCACCGGGCCGTGGCCGGCATTGCGCGCCGCGCTGTATGCGCGGCGCCCGGCCGATCCGCTTCCGGCGCCGCCTCCATGATCGCGCCATGAACGAACAGGGCGACGCCGACGCATTGCTGGTCGAACGCGCCAAGCGTGGCGAGGTCAGCGCGTTCGAGATGCTGGTCGTCAAATACCAGCGTCGCATCGAACGCCTGGTGGGGCGCATGGTGCGCGACACCGACCTGGTGCAGGACATTGCACAGGAAACATTCATTCGTGCCTACCGCGCCCTGCCACAGTTCCGTGGCGAGAGCGCTTTTTACACTTGGCTGTACCGCATTGCCGTCAACACCGCCAAGAAGGCCCTGCTCGAAAAGAAGCGCGACCCGCTGGTGTTCGAGGGGGCCCTGGTTTCCACCGAAGATGGTGAGGAACCTTCGCGCGTGGAGAGCGAACTAACCGACGGCGAAACACCGGAGACCGTGCTGGCGGGCAGGCAAGTGGCTGCCACGGTCAATGCGGCCATCGACGCCCTGAGTGAGGATCTGCGCCAAGCCATCGTTCTGCGCGAGATCGAAGGCCTGAGCTACGAAGAGATCGCTGATGTGATGAATTGCCCGATTGGAACCGTCCGTTCACGGATTTTTCGTGCCCGCGAAGCGATCGCAGTGAAGCTGCGCCCGCTGCTGGGCACCCGCGAGGGTGAGCGCTGGTAGCGCTCGTCTTTGGAGACCTAGCCGATGTCCACGCACCCCGACCCTTCAGCCGACAAAGAACGTGCCGCCCTTTCGGCGCTGATGGATGGCGACGACAGCGCCACCGACGAGGCCTGCCGCGCCTGGCGTGGGCAGGCTGCGGCGCGCGCCGATTGGCACGCCTACCACCTGATTGGTGACTTGATGCGCAGCGACGAGCACGCCGCCGATGACGCGCGCGATGCACGCTTCCTCGCCGCCGTGCGTGCTCGGCTGGCGGCCGAGCCGGTGGTGCTTGCGCCAACACCCGCAGCGGCGTCGCCCACGATCAACACGTTGGCGCGCGCGCGGCGCGCTCGACGTTGGATGGCACCGACCGCCGTGGCAGCCGGCTTCGTTGCGGTGGTTGGGGTGCTGATGGCGACGCGTGTGTCGACGCCCGATGGCATGGCGCCGAGCTTGACGGCAGGTTCGGCGGCGCCGGTGGCCGGTGTGTCGCCTGCTTCCGTGTCTGGGTCAACGCCGCCGGTGGTGCCGCAGACGGCTGGTGAAGGTGCGCCGATGATTCGCAACGCCGAGTTGGATCGCTACCTGACCGCGCATCGCCACTACGCCAACGGGGCGATGCAGGTCGCTCCCGGTGGTGCGGTGCGCAATGCGGCGGCCACCGCACCGGGGCGCTGAATGCGGCTGGCTGCATCGCTGCCCTGGGTTCGTTCGGCCACGCTGCTGTTCAGCGTGGCTGCTGCCATTGCGGCAGCTTCTTCTTCGGCGTGGGCGGGCGGCAATGTGGTCAGCGGCCCTGAGGCCCGGCAGTGGCTGCTGCGCATGCACAACGCGGCCACGCAGCGCAACTATCAGGGCACGCTCGTCGTCAGCACCGAAGGCGGGATGTCGAGCTCGCGTATTGCTCATTACTGCGAAGGCAAGGAATCATTCGAGCGCGTGGACATGCTCGATGGCCAGCCGCGGCGCGTGCTGCGTCACAACGAACAGGTGCTGACGCTGTGGCCCGCAGCGAAGACCGCGCGCCTCGAACTGCGCGAGGCCATCCAGCCATTTCCTTCGCTGCTGACCGGCAGCGAAGAGCAACTGTTCGAACGCTACGACCTTGTCAGCGAAGGGCCGGGTCGCGTGGCCGGCTTCGACGCCGCGGTGTTCGTCTTGCGCCCGCGGGATGGCGCACGCTTCGCACAGCGCCTGTGGGCGGAGCAGGGCAGCGGGCTTCTATTGCGCGCTGATGTGGTGGCTGCTGACGGGCGTGTGCTCGAGAGCAGCGCCTTCACCGACCTATCGATCGGCGGCAAGACCAAGCCTCATGCGGCGAAAACCTTGCAAAGCGCGCTCAAGCAGCTCGACGGTTGGCGCGTGCTCAAGCCGGCGTCGCAGCCCACATCGCTAGAGTCCGAAGGCTGGCAACTCAAGGTGCCGGTGGCAGGTTTTCGCCAGAGCAGTTGCGTCAAACGCCAACTGGAGCCCGCAGCGGATGACAAGGGCCAGACCTCGGCCGAGGTGCTGCACGCGATCTTCACCGACGGTTTGACGCATGTGTCGCTGTTCATCGAGCCGATGCGCGCTGACCGCCACCGCAGTGGCGCTGCCGCCTCCGGTGCCACACACACTTGGATGCAAGCGCATGGCGCGCACTGGATTACCGTGGTCGGCGATGTGCCTGCGGCCACGCTCAAGCAGTTTGCGGGTGCGCTCGAAAGCAAGCCACGCTGATGGTCTTGTCATCGAAGCGCAGGCCTGGTGCGCTCTAAACCTTTACAACCTCTCGTACTCCTTTCGTAAGGCCTTTTTGCCCATGATGATCTTCAGTTCTGTCGGTGTGCAGTCCACCTCTCGTCGTCGTTGGATGGTGGTAGCTGCGTCGTTGGCACTGGCTACTTTGGCCTTGGCGCTGTCGCCGTCGCCCGCCTTGGCGCAAGCCGGCCGCGAGCTGCCGGACTTCACCGAATTGGTCGAGCGTGTCGGACCCACGGTGGTCAATATCCGTACCGCCGAGCGGCGCAGCACAGAAGCCTCGACCGGTGGTGGTGCCGGCAGCGGTGAGATCGACGAGCAGATGCGCGAGTTCTTCCGCCGCTTCGGCATTCCGATTCCGGACCGCATGCCCAACATGCCGGGACAGCCGCGACGCGGCGGCCCGCAGCAGCAGCCCGACGACAACGAAGCGCAGCCGCGCGGCGTCGGCTCGGGCTTCGTCCTCTCGGCCGACGGCTACGTGATGACCAACGCGCACGTGGTCGACGGCGCCGATGAAGTCATCGTCACGCTGACCGACAAGCGCGAACTCAAAGCCAAGATCATCGGTGCGGATCGCCGCACCGATGTGGCCATCGTCAAGATCGAAGCGACCGGCCTGCCGGCGGTGAAGATCGGCGATGTCAGCGCGCTCAAGGTCGGCGCCTGGGTGATGGCCATCGGCGCGCCGTTCGGGCTCGACAACACGGTCACCGCCGGCATCGTCAGCGCCAAGCAGCGCGACACCGGCGACTACCTGCCGATGATCCAGACCGATGTCGCCATCAATCCTGGCAACTCGGGCGGACCGTTGCTGAACATGAAGGGCGAGGTCATTGGCATCAACTCGCAGATCTACAGCCGCTCGGGTGGCTTCATGGGCATCAGCTTCGCGATCCCGATCGACGAGGCCATGCGGGTGGCGGACCAGTTGCGCACCACCGGCCGCGTCATCCGCGGACGCATCGGCGTGTCGATCGCGCCGGTGACCAAGGAAGTGGCCGAAGCGATTGGCCTGGGCGCGCCGCGGGGTGCGCTGGTGCAAGGTGTCGAAGCCGGCTTGCCGGCGGACAAAGCCGGCGTCGAGCCCGGCGACATCATCTTGAAGGTGGACGGCAAGAGCGTCGAGAAGTCGGGCGACTTGCCGCGCCTGATCGGCAGCACCAAGCCGGGCGCGAAGAGCCAACTGCAGCTGTTCCGGCGCGGACAGACGAAAGACGTCGGCGTGACCGTCGCCGAGTTCGAGCCCGACAAACCGCGTCGCACGGCGCAATCCAACACCGAGCCACCTGCTGCGCCCGCGGCGAAGACCGCCATCGGCTTGGCCGTGGCCGACCTCACTGATACGCAGAAGAAGGAACTGAAGCTGCGTGGTGGCGTTCGCGTGGAGTCGGTTGAAGGCGCGGCTGCCCGTGCCGGCGTGCGCGAGGGCGACGTGATCGTCACGCTCGACAACGCTGAAGTCATCGATGCCAAGCAGTTCAACGCGCAGGTGGCCAAGCTCGACAAGAACAAGGCAACGAGTGTGATGGTGCGCCGCGGTGACTGGACGAACTACCTCGTCATCCGCCCAACCGCGGCTCGTTGATCGCGCCATTGGGTCTTTCCACGCCTTGAAATGCTGCCGGTGGAAGATGTCGGCGGTTCGGTGTGAGCGCCAATTCACTTTCTACTCATCGGCAGGAGCATTGAGGGTCTGCAAACCTATAATGGTTGCGCGCAGAGGATGATTTCAACTTGTTTTGGCATGGAGTTGACTCCTCTGAAACTGTCCCCAGGCCATCCACACCGCTTTGTGGATAAGCTGTTGATGAATTTCCTTGTTGGTACCCTGCAACGACAAAAAAACGAGTGTTTGTGCGGGTCCCGGCGGGGAGGCTGTGGCTAGAATGAAAGCCCAACAGCAGTTGCCATAACGTTTTGTTGGAAGGCGCGTCCACTCTTCGACGCGCCTTTTTTTCGTCCCTTGCGGATGCGTTTTTCACCTCAACAAGAACCAAACGGCGCCGCTCATCCGCTTTGGTGAGCCGTTCAGTGCGGCGCAACGGCCTTTGATCGGCCACGCGCTCCACTACTGCCAACTCAGTCAGCGCTCAATTTCGATTCGATGGACCACATCCGCAACTTCTCGATCATTGCCCACATCGACCACGGCAAGAGCACGCTCGCCGACCGGCTCATCCAACGCTGCGGTGGATTGAGTGACCGAGAGATGGAAGCGCAGGTGCTCGATTCGATGGACATCGAGCGCGAGCGCGGCATCACGATCAAGGCGCAGACCGCGGCGCTTCAGTACAAGGCCAAGAACGGCAAGACCTACAACCTGAACCTGATCGACACACCGGGCCACGTCGACTTCAGCTACGAAGTGAGCCGTTCGCTGTCGGCTTGCGAAGGTGCGCTGCTGGTGGTCGATGCCAGTCAGGGCGTCGAGGCGCAGACGGTGGCCAACTGCTACACCGCGCTCGACCTGAAAGTGGAGGTGGTGCCGGTCCTCAACAAGATGGACTTGCCGCAGGCCGACCCGGAGAACGCCAAGGCCGAGATCGAGGATGTGATCGGCATCGACGCGACGAACGCCATCCCATGCTCGGCCAAGACCGGCGAGGGCATCGACGAGATCCTGGAAGCGGTGATCGAGCGCATGCCGGCGCCGCGCGGCAACCCGGACGGCCCGCCGCGGGCGATGATCATCGACAGCTGGTTCGACAACTACGTCGGCGTCGTCATGCTGGCGCGCGTGGTCGATGGCGTGCTGAAAAAAGGCGACCGTATCCGCATGATGGCCACCAACGCCGTCTATCCGCTCGAGCAGATCGGCGTCTTCACGCCCAAGTCGATACCGCGCGAAGAGCTGCGTGCGGGTGAGGTCGGCTTTCTGATCGCCGGCATCAAGGAGCTGCAGGCGGCCAAGGTCGGCGACACGATCACGCTGGAAAAGAAGCTGCCCAACAACGCCGGACCGGCCACCGAGGCGCTGCCGGGCTTCAAGGAAATCCAGCCGCAGGTCTTTGCCGGCCTGTACCCGACGGAGTCCAGCGAGTACGAGTCGCTGCGTGACGCGCTGGAAAAGCTCAAGTTGAACGACAGCAGCCTGCGCTACGAGCCCGAAGTCAGCCAGGCCCTGGGCTTTGGATTCCGCTGCGGCTTCCTCGGGCTGCTGCACATGGAGATCGTGCAGGAGCGGCTGGAACGTGAGTTCGACCAGGACTTGGTGACGACCGCGCCGAGCGTGGTCTATGAAATCGAGCTCAACGACGGTGAAGTGATTCAGGTCGAGAACCCGAGCAAGATGCCCGACCTCGGCCGCATCCGCGAAATCCGCGAGCCGATCGTCACCGTGCAGCTCTACATGCCGCAAGATTCGGTGGGGCCGGTGATGACGCTGGCCAACGTCAAGCGCGGCGTGCAGCTCAACATGGCCTACGCCGGCAAGCAAGTCCACCTGACCTACGAGCTGCCGCTGGCCGAGATCGTGCTCGACTTCTTCGACAAGTTGAAATCCGTGTCGCGCGGCTACGCCAGCATGGACTACGAGTTCAAGGAGTACCGCGCGGCCGATGTGGTGAAGGTGGACATCCTGATCAACAGCGAGCGGGTCGATCCGCTGGCGATGATCGTGCACCGCGCGCAAAGCCAGCATCGCGGCCGCGCCGTGGCGGCCAAGATGCGCAAGCTCATCCCGCGCCAGATGTACGACGTGGCGATCCAGGCCACCATCGGTGCGAACATCATCGCCCGCGAAGACGTCAAGGCGCTGCGCAAGAACGTGCTGGCAAAATGCTACGGCGGCGACATCACGCGCAAGAAGAAGCTGCTCGAAAAACAAAAGGCCGGCAAGAAACGCATGAAGCAGATCGGCACCGTCGAGGTGCCTCAGGAAGCGTTCCTGGCTATTCTTCAGGTGGACGATTGACATGAAACCCCCACACTCGCATTCGCTCGTTGCCCCCCGAGGGGGCTATCAGTGGCTTCGGACGGCCGGGCTCCACTGATGGGTTTCATGGCTACCTTGACGGCGCTGCTCTACGGCGCGCTGCTGGTCTATCTCGGCGGCTGGTTTCAGGACCGCTGGATCGGCGACTTCTCGCTGCTGTTGTTCCTGCTGACGCTCGTCACGTTCTTCTACTGGCTGGCCGAGCGCTTGTATTTCGCGCCGGCGCGTGTCAAGGCCGCGGCCAAGGCAGAGGCCGCCATGGCGGCGCGCCGGGTCGACCTGGCCAAGCAGGGCATCGAGAAAGTCGACAACAGCTTCACCGACGCGGCCCGTGCAAGCATCCTCGCGCAGCCCTGGTGGCTGGACTGGACCGCAGGCCTGTTTCCCGTGATCCTGGTCGTCTTTCTGCTGCGCTCGTTTCTGTTCGAACCGTTCAAGATTCCGTCGGGCTCGATGCTGCCGACCCTGGAGTCGGGCGACCTGATCCTGGTGCAGAAGTTCGCCTATGGCGTGCGCCTGCCGGTGGTGGACCGAAAGCTGCTGGCCACCGGCGAGCCCGCGCGCGGCGACGTCGTTGTCTTCCGCTATCCACCCGACCCGCGCATCGACTACATCAAGCGAGTGGTCGGTCTGCCCGGCGACGAGGTGGCGTGGTTGAACAAGAAGCTGACGATCAATGGCAAGGCCGTCGAGACGACAGCGCTTCCCGACTACCTCGACGAAGAGAGCCACAAGTACACGCAGCAACTTCGCGAGAACCTGGTCGGTGTCGATCACCGCATCCTGCTGCTCGCCGACCGCCCGCCGTTCGTCCCTGGAGCCGAGCAGTTTCCCAACCGCGATGCCTGCCGCTACAGCGCCGAAGGCGTCGCCTGCAAGGTGCCTGCCGGCCACTACTTCGTGATGGGCGACAACCGTGACAATTCCGTCGATTCGCGCTACTGGGGCTTCGTCCCAGACCGAAATCTCAAGGGCCGGGCCTTCTTCGTGTGGATGAATTTCGGTAACCTCGGCCGTATCGGCGCTTTCCGTTGAAAGCGCCGCTCAAGAAAGCCTGGAGGGCACTTCCATGATGCGAGCCAAGACCCGACGCGCCGCCGCTGTTCGACAACGCGGCCTGACGCTCATCGGGCTGTTGTTCTGGGGCATCCTGGTCGCCGTCGTGGCGCTCGTCGTCATCCGGGTGTTGCCGACGATCAACGAGTACACCACCATCCAGCGCGCGGTCAAGAAGATCGCGCAGGACAGCCCCGGCACGGTGCCCGAGGCGCGCAAGGCGTTCGACCGGCAGCAAAGACATCGAGTACTCGATCTCCAGCATCGGCCGCGCAGGATCTGCAGATCAGCAAGGAGAACGACAAGATCGTGATCCGTTTCGAGTACAACAAGGAAATCCCGTTGGTCGAGCCGGTGTACCTGCTGATCAAGTACAGCGGCGAGGGCCGTCTCGAACTCAGCCGCACAGATGGATCCGCTGTTGGCCGCCCTGCAGCAACGTCTGGGGCACCGATTCGCCAGCAGCGCGCTGCTGACCCGTGCGCTGACCCATCGCAGCGCCGGCGCCGAGCACAACGAGCGCCTCGAGTTTCTCGGCGATGCCGTGCTGCAAACCGCCATCTCGGCGCTGCTGTACGAGCGCTTTGCCGGCTCCGACGAAGGTGACTTGACGCGGGTGCGTGCGCACCTCGTGCGTGAGGACAGCCTGGCCCGCGTGGCGTTGGCCATCGGCCTGCCGGAGGTGTTGCGCCTGTCAGAAGGTGAAGCGCGCGGCGGCGGTGCGCAGCGCCCATCGATCCTGGCCGACTGCGACGGAGGCGCTGATCGGTGCCACCTTCCTCGACGGCGGCTACGCGCCTGCGCAGGCGCTGGTGCAGCGCTTGTTCGGCGAGGTCATTGCTGGCACCGACATCGACGGCTGGAGCAAGGACGCCAAGACCGAGCTGCAGGAGTGGCTGCAGGCCAGGAAGCTCTCGGTGCCGGCCTACCGCATCGTCGGGACGCGCGGCCAGTCGCACGCACAGACCTTCGATGTCGAATGCGCCGTACCAGCGCTCGGCCTGGCGGAGCACGGCGAAGGCAAATCGCGCCGCAGCGCCGAACAGGACGCCGCTCGGCGTATGCTCGCCAGCCTCAAAGCCAGCGACAAGCCGGACGGCCCTTTGCGGTCTTAAGGCTGCCGACCCACTTCTTGGACACTGCCGAAATCCCAAAGCCGCAACGCTGCGGACTCGTCGCCATCGTCGGCCGGCCCAACGTCGGCAAGAGCACGCTGCTCAACGCGCTCGTTGGTCAGAAGATCAGCATCACGTCGAACAAGGCGCAGACCACGCGCCACCGCATCACCGGCATCCGTACCGAGGGCGCGGCGCAATGCGTGTTCGTCGATACGCCGGGCTTTCAGACGCAGCACGGCAATGCCCTCAACCGCAACCTGAACCGCACCGTGCGCAGCGTGCTGTCGGACGTGGACGTGGTGCTGTTCGTCGTCGAGGCCGGCAAGTTCACGCTCGCCGACGCCAAAGTGCTGGCCTTGCTGCCCGAGGACAAACCGGTGCTGCTGGTGGCCAACAAGCTCGATGCGATGAAGCGCCGTGACGACGTGCTGCCGTGGCTGGCATCGATGCGCGAGCGGCGCGATTTCACCGAGTTCGTGCCCCTGTCGGCGACCAAGGAAGCCGACATGCCGCGCTTGGCGGCCATCGTCGCCAAGCACCTGCCAGAACAAGCCTGGTTCTACGGCGAAGATGAACTCACTGACCGTAGTGAGCGTTTCCTGGCCAGCGAACTGATTCGCGAAAAGCTCTTCCGCCTGACCGGCGACGAGCTGCCGTACAGCTCGACGGTGGTGATCGACAAGTTCGAGGAAGAAGGCAACCTGCGCCGCATTGCTGCCACCATCGTCGTCATGCGCGAAGCGCACAAGGGCATGATCATCGGCGAGGGCGGCGAGCGCTTGAAGCGCATCGGCAGCGAAGCACGCCAGGAACTCGAACGTCTGCTCGGCGCCAAGGTCTTTCTGGAAGTCTGGGTCAAGGTGCGCGCCGGCTGGGCGCAGAACGAGGAACACCTGCGCAGTTATGGCTACGAGTAGGCGCAGCGCGGCGTTCGACTCGTTTCTCGCGCGCGCCTGGGCTGACCACGCGACACGCAGTGATGCCGTGGCGCGCCGCTTGCGCACCCGTACACCGCCGCCGCAGACAGCGCCGCAGTTGAGCGCGCTGGCGCGCTTCGTCGTGCACTTGCTGGGCGAGCACCTGGGCCGATTCGACGACGCGCACTGGCGTCTCGAGGCCTTGCGTTCGCACCCGCTGGCCGACGACAGCGTGCAATCCGAGCTGCGGGTCGGTGAGGCGACATTGCATTTGGGCCAGGGCGACGACAATGCTGTCGACGGCTTGAGCGCCACCGAGGTCGTGCGCGCTGAAAGCGGCGCGGCCACTTTGTGCCTGGGACGCGGGCAGCTCGAACGCGCGCTGCACTTCGTCGACAGCGCCGCCGGGCGCATCGCTGCCATGCCCGATGCGCAGCCGCAAGACCATCGGCCCTTCGCCGTGGCCTGCAACAACATGGCCTGGGAGCTGCAGGCGCTGGGCGACCAGCGCAGCCCGGCGCAGACTCAAGCCATGCTGCGCATCGCCGCCGCGAGCCGTGAGCATTGGTCGCGCGCCGGCACCTGGTTGCACATCGAGCGCGCCGAGTACTGCCTGGCGTTGACGCATCTGTCGGCCGGGCTGTTCGACGACGCCTGGCGTCACGCTGGACAGTGCCTGGCGGTGTGCCTGCACCACCAGGCGCCGCCGATGGAGCATTTCTACGCCCACGAAGCGATGGCGCGCGTGCACCACGCGCGCCGGGAGGCGGCGGAGCTGGCGCATCACGCCGAGGCGATGCGCGGCGCGTTCGAGCGCATGACGGCCGACGATCAAGACGCGTGCCGAGAAGCGCTCGGCGCTGTGCAGGCGTTGCGCGCAGCATGAAGCCGGCGGCGCAGCAACCGGCCTATGTGCTGCATCAATACGACTGGAGCGAGTCGAGCCTGATCGTCGATCTGTTCACGCGTGACGCCGGCCGCGTGGCCGTGGCCGCCAAGGGCGCCAAGCGGCCGACGTCGAACCTGCGCGCCGTGCTGATGCCGTTTCAACGCATCAACGTCGCCTTCGGACGCTCGGCGCGCGACGACGCGGCCAGTGACATCCACAACCTGCGCGGCGCCGAGTGGGGCGGTGGTGCACCGACAGCGGGCGGCGAAGCGCTGCTGGCGGGTTTCTACCTCAATGAACTCGTGATGAAGTTGCTGGCGCGCGACGACCCGCACCCCGCGTTGTGGGACGCGTACGCCGCAACCTTGCCGCACCTCGGTGGCGCTGAAGAGTCCGCTGCGCTGCGCGCTTTCGAGCTGGTCTTGCTGGCCGAGACGGGCCACCTGCCTGACATCGCGCGCACCACCGCCACGCAGCAGCCCTTGGATCCGGCACGGCGGTACCTGCTGCGGCCGGAGGCCGGTTTGATCGACGCGCGCAGCGACGACGACGCAGCCATCTCCGGCGCGCACTTCGCAGCCCTGCAAACAGCCGTGGTGGCACGCGACCTCGACGCACTGCGCGCCGCCTGCCGTCCCGTGGTGCCCGCGCTGCAGGCGGCAGTTGCGTCACTGGCTTGCGTACCATCTGGGCGGCTCGCCCTTGCGCACGCGCGAGGTGATGCTCGAGTTGCAACCTCTTCTGACTTCACGATGAATCCACTCGTCGCTCCCGAAGCTCACGATCGCCACGGCCGCTGCGCGCTGTCGGTCAACGTCAACAAGGTCGCACATCTGCGCAACACGCGGCATCTCGGTATTCCGAGCGTGCTGCGTGCGGCGGCGCTGTGCCTCGAAGCGGGTGCGCAAGGTATCACCGTGCATCCGCGGCCGGACGAGCGCCACATCCGCGCGCAGGACGTACGCGAACTGGCCGCTCTGATGAAGCAGTGGCCGCAAGCCGAGTTCAACATCGAAGGCAACCCGTTCGACAACCTGATGGGCTTCGTGCGCGAGCACCGGCCGCACCAGACGACCTTCGTGCCCGATGCACCGGGGCAATTCACGAGCGATCACGGATTTGCGATTGCCGATCTGCCGCGGATTGCGCCGCTCGTCCAGGAAGCACGCGCGCTGGGCGTGCGCGTCAGCCTGTTCATGGACCCGGACCCCGCCGCGATGGCGCCTGCGGCTGCGATCGGCGCCGACCGCGTCGAGCTTTACACCGAGCCCTATGCGGCAGCGCATGGCACCCCCGAGCAGGGCGCGCAACTCGCACGCTATGCGGCAGCGGCCCATGCCGCCCTGGCTGCCGGGTTGGGCATCAATGCCGGCCACGACCTGAACCGCGCCAACCTCACCGACTTCCTGCGCGCCGTGCCTGGTGTGCAGGAGGTGTCGATCGGTCATGCCTTGATCGCCGACGCGCTGGAACTCGGTTACGCCGAAACCGTGCGTGACTATCAGCGCTGCATTCAGCGCGCCTACGCCTGATTGCATGTGATCTACGGCATCGGCACCGACATCTGCGACATCACGCGCATCGCGAGAGCATTGGAGCGCCACGGCGAACGCTTCGCCCAGCGGGTGCTGGGGCCGCACGAGATCGAGGTCTTCCGCACACGCCGCGGCAAAGTCGAGGCGCGTGGTGTGGCCTACCTGGCGACACGCTTTTCAGCCAAGGAGGCGTTCTCCAAAGCTATCGGTCTGGGCCTGCGTTCACCAATGACCTGGCACAACTGCGAAGTGGTCAAGGCAGCGAGCGGCAAGCCCGAGATCCGCCTGCACGGTGCCTTGCGGGAGTGGTTCACATCGCGCCGGCTGACGGCACAGGTCAGCGTCAGCGATGAAAGCAGCTACGCTTGCGCTTTTGTCGTCGTCGAGCAAGAACTGCCAAATGAGTGACGCCTCGCCCCTGATCATCGACATTGCCGGCACCGTGCTCACGGATGCCGATCGCACGCGCCTCGCGCATCCGCTGGTCGGCGGCCTCATCTTCTTCGCTCGCAATTGGCAGGATCGCCGCCAGCTCACGGCACTGTGCGCCGACATCAAGGCCGTGCGCGAAGACCTGCTGATCTGCGTCGATCACGAAGGTGGCCGCGTGCAGCGCTTCAAGACCGACGGGTTCACGCACCTGCCGCCGATGCGTGCGCTCGGCGAGCTGTGGATGAAAGACGCGCTGGCCGCGACCGACGCCGCCACCGCCTGCGGCCACGTGCTGGCCAGCGAGCTGCGTGCCTGCGGCGTGGACTTCTCGTTCACGCCAGTGCTGGATCTCGATCACGGTCCGTCGGGCGTGATCGGTGACCGCGCCTTCCACCGCGATGCACGCGTGACCACGCTGCTGGCCAAGAGCCTGATGCACGGCCTGCTGCAAGCCGGCATGGCCGCCTGCGGCAAACACTTTCCGGGCCACGGTTTCGTCGCGGCCGACTCGCATGTCGACGTGCCGATCGACAAGCGGCCGCTGAAGACGATCCTCACCGACGACGCCGCACCCTACGGCTGGCTGTCGACAGCTCTGCAGAGCGTGATGCCGGCGCATGTGATCTACCCCAAGGTCGATGCGCGCCCCGCTGGCTTTTCCGAGCGCTGGCTGCAGGACATCCTGCGGTCGCAACTCGGCTTCACCGGCGCCATCTTCAGCGACGACCTGAGCATGGAAGGCGCACGCCGCATCGATGGCCGCGACGTCAGCTACGCCGAAGCTGCAGCCGTTGCACTCAACGCCGGCTGCGACATGGTGCTGCTCTGCAACCAGAGCGTCGATGGCGGCGCGGCGGTGGATGAACTCATCGCTGGCTTGCAGCATGCGGTCGATGCCGGCCGGGTCGAGCTCGACGCCGACAGCGACGCGCGCCGGCTGGCACTGCTGCCGAAGACGCCACCGCTGCCCTGGGACGATCTGATGCACGACCCGGTGTATCGCCGGGCTCTCGAACGATTGCCGTGAGCGGCGATCGAGCGCTGCGACTCACTTCGCCAGCGTTCGCAGCGCGTGCACAGCCACCGAAGTCAGCGCCATGCCATCGTCCGACACTAGGCGCATGGTGGCCAGAGGCTGACGTGGAAAGAACAAGCTGGTCATCACCGTCAACCCGTCGTCGGCAAACAGTTCGACCGATGTGGCGTCGAGGAAGAGTTGCAGCTCGACGCCCGGCCCCGCCGCGATGCGAGGTGCCGTGTGCCGGCCGGCGAACTGCGGATGGAAGTCAACCTGTCCGGCGAGGCGGCGGTCGATCTGGTACTGGTCGGTGCTGCGGTCGTAGCCGATCACCAGCGCGTCGCCGACGGCGTTGCCCAGGTGCAAGGCGAAGCTGCGAGCGTGGGGTGCACTCAGGTGCAGCGCGACTTGGCCGGCCGCAGCCGACAGCGCGTCAGACAGGTCGAGCACGCCGCCGGACATCGGCGTGCCCGCGATCCGGGTCGGCGCCACCTCGGGCGCGGGCACGCTGGCCAGCCACCACTGCCCGTTTACGTGCCGCAGCCGGAGATCGCGCGGCAGCGTCATCGTGCCGCGCCAGGGTGAGGTGGGCAGTGCGGCGGCGTAGATCCAGTTGCTCATCCAGCCGATGAACACCGCACGCCCGTCGGGCGCACCGGACCAGGTCACGCCGGCATAGTTGTCGGGGCCGTGATCGAGCCAGCGGGTGGGTGCCGGGTCGGCGGTGAAGTGGTGACCGTCGAAGTCGCCGATGAAGTACTGCGTCGCCGAGCCGCCGTTTGGTCCGCCCTGGACCAAGCTCACCAGCAACACCCAGCGCGTGTGGCCTTCGAAGGTCAGCGGGAACAGGTCCGGGCATTCCCAGACGCCGTCGTGCGCGCCCAGCCCGGCGCCGAAGTCGCTTTCGTGCGTCCATTGCTTGAGGTCCGACGATGAGTAGAAGGCGATGTGGTCGCCGACGGCCAGGGACATCCACCAGCGGCGGCGCTCTGGCAGCCAGCGCACCTTGGGATCTCGAAAGTTCACTTGTCCCGGGTTCTTCAGCACCGGGTTGCCGGCATACGAAGTCCAGGTCTGGCCGTCGTCGAGGCTGAAGGCCAGGCTCTGGTTCTCGTGCGTGTCGCTGCCCGGCTGGCGCGCGCCGTGGTGCGTGAACACGGCCACCATCGGCGTGCGGCCCTCGCTGCCGAATCCCGAGGTGTTGTCCTCATCGACGACCACGCTGCCGGAGAAGATGGCGCCCAGCGCCTCGGGCGCGAGCGCGATGCCGTGCTCCTGCCAGTGCAGCAGGTCGGTGCTGGTTGCGTGACCCCAGTGCATCGGGCCCCAGACGGTGCTGTGCGGGTGGTGCTGGAAGAACAGATGCCACACGCCTCGGTGATAGACCAGGCCGTTCGGGTCGTTCATCCAGTTCGCGCGGGGCGTGAAGTGACAGCCCGGGCGCCAGTGCGGGGTGGCGGGGAGGGGTGAGGTTTGCGAAAGTGGTGTCATGGATGCAGAGCTTCAGCCGCCCGATCGATTCGGGTCGCGCCAGGCCCGCTCGAACGGCAGCCGCCACGCGTGCGGCGCGATCAGCTGGTGGATCGCGTTCGGCCCCCACGAGCCCGGCGCGTAGAGGCGCACCGGCGGCGGCGCCTCGAGCAGCGGCGTCGAGACCTCCCACAGCCGCTCGATGCCCTCGGCGGTGGTGAACAGCGTGCGGTCGCCGCGCATCGCGTCGAGGATCAGGCGCTCGTAGGCCTCGAGCACGTCGCCGATCAGGCCGGTGTCGTGCATCGCGAACTGCAGGCTCAGCTTGTCGAGCCGCATGCCCGGGCCCGGGCGCTTGCCGTAGAACGACAGCGACATCTTCGACGCGTCGGCCAGGTCGAAGGTCAGGTGGTCCGGGCCCTGCGCGCCGACGCCCGAGCCGGCCGGGAACATGCTCTTCGGCGGCTCGCGGAACGCGATCGAGATGATGCGCTGGCCCTCGGCCAGGCGCTTGCCGGTGCGCAGGATAGAACGGCACGCCGGCCCAGCGCCAGTTGTCGATCGAGCACTTCAGCGCGATGAAGGTCTCGGTCTCGGACTCCGGGTCGACGCCCTCCTCGCCGCGGTAGCCGGTGTACTGCCCGCGCACCACGTCGCCGGGCTGGATCGGCAGCATGCTGCGGAAGACCTTGTTCTTCTCCTCGCTGATCGGCGCCGGCTCGAGCGCGGTCGGCGGCTCCATCGCCATGAACGCGAGGATCTGGAACAGGTGCGTCACCACCATGTCGCGGTACGCGCCGGTCTGCTCGTAGAAGCCGGCGCGCTTGCCGAGGCCCAGCGTCTCGGGCACGTCGATCTGCACGTGGTCGATGAAGTTGCGGTTCCAGATCGGCTCGAACAGGCCGTTGGCGAAGCGGAACGCGAGGATGTTCTGCGCCGGCTCCTTGCCGAGGAAGTGGTCGATGCGGAAGATCTGCTCTTCGTCGAAGACCTCGTGCAGCTTGCGCGTTCAGCGACACCGCGCTCGCCAGGTCGGTGCCGAACGGCTTTTCCATGACGATGCGCGAGCGCTCGACCAGGCCGGCCTCGCCGAGCATGCGCACCGCCGACAGCGCGGCGCTCGGCGGCACGCTCAGGTAGTGCAGGCGGCGGCACTCGCCGCCGAGCGACTGCTCCGGCCGTTCGCACCGCCGCCTTGCAGCGCGGCCGGCGCCGGCGGCCAGCGGCACGTAGTCGAGGCTGCGCGGCAAAGGCGTCCCAGTCGGCGTCGGTGACCTTGCGCGTCGAAGAACTCGTCGAGCGCCGCGCGCGCCGCTGCGCGGAAGCCGTCGGCGTCCAGGTCGTCGAGCGACACGCCGATGATCCGGCAGCCCGGAATGAAGCCGGCGCTCGACAGGTGGAACAGGCCGGGCAGCAGCTTGCGCCGCGCCAGGTCGCCGGTGGCGCCGAACAGCACCACGACCTGCGGAAACCGCGGGCCCACGCCGGAGATCTTTGCCATCGTGCATGAGGCACTCCAAGTCGCTTTGGACGTCGAGTGAAGCGCGTCTTCATGATCCTTGTGCTCGATCGACCCTGAGTGGCGCGCTACGCGGCGTCGATGGCAGCCAGTTCGGCGCCGCTGAAGGCCGATGCGCTCAGCGCACCGACCGCATCGTCGATCTGCGACACGCGACTGGCGCCAAGCATCACCGACGCCACCACAGGGTGGCGCAGCAGCCACGCCAGCGCCATCTGCGCCAGCGTTTGGCCGCGCGCCTGGGCGATCGCCTGCGAACGACGCGACCTTGCGCAGTATCCTCGGCACTCACGTCGCCTGGCCTGAGAAAGCGCGCCTTGGCCGCGCGCGAGTCGTCGGGGATGCCGCCGCCGAGGTACCTGTCGCTGATCAGGCCTTGCGCCAAGGGCGAGAAGGCGATGCAGCCGACGCCCTCGGCTTCCAGTGCTTCCAGCAGACCGTTCTCGACGCCAGCGGTCGAGCATGTTGTAGCGCGGCTGGTGGATCAGGCAGGGCGTGCCCAGCGCGCGCAAGATCTTCGCGGCCTCGCGCGTCTGCGCTGCCGGGTAGTTGGAGATGCCGGCATACAGCGCCTTGCCCGCTGCGCACGACGTGATCGAGCGCGCCCATCGTCTCCTCGAGCGGCGTGTCCGGGTCGGGGCGGTGGTGGTAGAAGATGTCGACGTAGTCGAGGCCCATGCGCGCGCAGGCTCTGGTCCAGGCTCGCCAGCAGGTACTTGCGCGAGCCGCCAGTCGCCGTAGGGCCCGGGCCACATCAGTAGCCGGCCTTGGTGGAGACGATCAGCTCATCGCGATAGGCGCGCGAAGTCCGCGCGCAGGATGCTCGCCGAAGATCGTCTCGGCCGAACCGGGCGGCGGGCCGTAGTTGTTGGCCAGGTCGAAGTGGGTGATGCCCAGGTCGAAGGCGCGCCTTGCAATCGCCCGCGCCGTGTCGACGTTGTCGCCCTGTCCGAAGTTGTGCCACAGGCCCAGCGACAACGCTGGCAGCTTCAGCCCGCTGCGACCGCAGCGCCGATATTGCATGGTGTCGTAGCGCGTGGATGCGCCGCGGCGGGGTCCATCAGGCCAAGGCGCCGGCGCCCGCGCAGGCGCGCGTGACGTAGACCGTCGCGCTGTCGCCGCTCGGCGAACGGTAGCGCGCATCAATGGCGGCACGCACGTCTCAGACCTTCGACTCTGGCATCAGCGCGACGATGCAGCCGCCGAAGACCTGGCGACGCTTCTGCTCGCGGCCGGAGGCGTGGCGGTATCGCGACTGGGTCATTCGGGCATCAACAGCGATTTGCCGTATGACCAGTTCGTGACGCAGCAACTCGCGGGCGATGAAATGACCGATTGGCGTCGAGCGGACGAGATGACTCCCGAAATCTCCGAGCAACTCGCGGCGACCGGCTTCTTGCGAACGGCACTCGATCCGACGTATCCCGGCTACACCGAGCCCAATGAAATTCATCAAGTGCTCGCCGACACGATGCAGATTGTCGGCGGGACGTTTCTCGGTCTGACGGTGCATTGTGCTCGCTGCCACGCGCACAAGTTCGATCCGATCTCGCAGCGCGACTATTACTCGTTGCAAGCGGTGTTTCTGCGGGCACTCGATCCGGCTCGCTGGCAGCCGTCGGAAGTGCGTGGCATCCCGCTGGCGACGGAGGCTCAGGAGGCTCGCATCAACGAACACAACAAAAAGGTGGACGACCGAGTCGCCGCGCTGACGCGTCACTCAACGAATTGACTGTGCGATTTCGCGAAAGCGAGTTGATCGAGGCCTTGCCGGTGCAATGCGATTACCGCCGACACGGCGTTGCGGTCGACAAGTTGATTGCCGCAGCTGATCGTTGACTCGCGAAACAGCGAAATGACGACCAGCTCGAAAAACCGCGCATGCGTCGCAGACAACACGGAGCAGAACGACGCTGTCGCTGGCGGAATTCCGCCGGCGTTCGCTCGCGAAGCGATTGCAGCGATTCGCCGATACCGCGACGATTCGGCGAAGCTCAAAGCGGCGATCGCCGCCGAACAGGCATTGAAGAAAACGATCACGAACATTCGTGGGCTGAGCGATCTGGATGCGACAAGCCGCCTGGTCGCGATTCATCGCCGAGGCGACTACAACAAACCGGGAGCGGAGGTGGCTGCCGGAGTCGTCGAGGTGCTCGCGCCGGCGGGATATCAGCTGACGCCGCAACCGGGCTACAAAACGACCGGTCGCCGCACGGCGTTGGCCAAGTGGCTGACGTCGCCGGAACATCCGCTGTTGGCTCGCGTGCATGTGAATCGCATCTGGGCCGCCACTTCGGCCGCGGGATGGTCCCGACGATCGCGAACTTCGGCCGCAGCGGCGCAAAGCCGAGCGCATCCCGAACTGCTCGACTGGCTGGCGGCGGAGTTCGTAGGTAGGCTGTCCGCCGTGACTCGACGCGCGAACCGGTCAGGCAGAGAACCGAGCTACGTTGGTCGCAGAAGCGCTGCACCGCTGATCGTGACGTCGGCCGCGTATCGCCAAACGGCGGATATCGATCCCACGAAACAGCCGCCGATCCCGACAACATGCTGCTCGGAGCCTGGTCGCCGAAGCGGCATCAAGGCGAAATGGTTCGCGACAGCTTGCTGGCTGTCTCCGCCGATACCGCGATCCGCGCCGTTCGGCAAGTGGGCGAACGTGGCCGCTCAGGGTGACGGATCGGTGATCGACACCGACGACGAACCGGGCCGTCGCCGTTCGATCTATCAAATCGTGCGCCGCAGCCAGCATCTGACGATGTTGGACCTGTTCGACACGCCGCTGATGGAAATCAACTGCCCGGAGCGCACCGGTCTCGACCGTCCCATTGCAAGCACTCGCGATGTTGCACGGCCCGTCCGCCGATCGCGCCGCCACCGGACTCTGCCGAACGAGTCTGCTTCGCCGCCGCCACCGATCACGAGCCGGATCCGATTTGCCTACCGCTTGCTGTTCACTCGCGAGCCGACCGCGAACAGAAATCGAAAACATTGTGCGAACGCTTTCGGAACTGTCGCGAGAACAACTGGCCGACAAGCCGAACCCACCGACCCGACAAAAAGAGCCGCGCTGAAAGCCGCTTGGCGACAAGTTGCACTGGTGCTGCTCAACAGCAATGAATTTGTGTACGTGCATTGAGCAAAGCTCCAAGTTTTCTTCGCAACCTTTGCGGCCTTCTGTTCGAATCTTGTTTTGTAACTTTGGAACAAGAAAAAGGCGCGAATGGCGCGAAATTGCCGACTAGAATGGTGTCAGCGAGGGATAATAATGAGCGACGTTTTCAGAAACTTGTCTTTGGCCGCGGTATTGTCGCGTCGTGACTGGCTGACTCGAAGTGGGTCAGGCTTGCGCCGGCATCGCATTGGGCGGAATCCTGTGCGAGGATGCAATATCCGCAATCGTGGCAATGCTGCAACAATCGAGGTTCTGCCCATGTCGATGCTCGAAACGCTGCGCCGATGAGTTTCATCCTCACCGCCTCGCGCGCCGCGGCAAAGCCATTTTACGCCGGGGCGCTGGGGCTGACGATGCTATCCGAAGACGATTTCGCCGTGACTTTCGCGCTGTCTGGCGGCGCGCAGTTGCGGCTGACCGACTTGCCCGGCCACCAGGCGCTGGGCCACACCGTGCTGGGCTGGGCCGTGGCAGATATCGGCGCAGCGGTTGCCGAATTGCGCGGCAAGGGCGTGACTTTCAGGATTTACGAAGGCTTCGGCCAGGACGCTGACGGCATCTGGTCGCCGCCGGGCGGCGGGGCGAAAGTGGCTGGTTCTGCGATCCGGATGGCAATGTCTTGAGCCTGACGCAATTCGGCTGAGGCTGTTGTCCCGCCTCACGGCGGGGAAGCGGCACCGCCGCTACCCCGGCCCGACCACCCCGAGCGTATCCTGTCGGGTGGTCGGGCCGGGAAAGCGGGCCGGTGCCGTGCCTGTTTCAGTGCAACTGAAACAGAGCCAAGAAAGCCGCGCAATGCCCGCGCAGTTCGACCACCGGGCGGATATCGGCAAAGCCCGCGCCCTCGCTGCCGTGACCAGTGCGCCGGTCAGGCGGTCGTCGTCGAGATGCACTGCCTCGCCGAGCTGTCGCAAATCAGGAAAATGCAGTCGTGCTGGCAGCCGGGATGGCTGTTGGCGACATAGGCGTTGGCGCTTTCGACCCGGCGGGCGAGGTTGGTGCGCACGAAAAGATCGAGGATGCGGTAGACGCTGTTCGCCGCGACCCGCTTGCCGCGCAGTGCCGAAACACCTTCGGCGATGTCATAGGCGGAAGTCGGCTTGCCGCGCGCGGACAGCGCAGCGAAAACATCGGCGCGCATTTCTGTCCATTGTTTCCCGGCCTCGCTCAGCGCCGCCTGCGCTGCATGGACCAGCTTTGCGCCGGAATGTTCGTGATGATCGTGGCCGCTCATGGAGCCGCTATAGGCCGCGGCTTAGCCCGGCGTGAAGCCGGCTTATAGTGCTCCGGAAACTGCCGCTTCAGTGCCTCGACCTTGCCCATATCCCAGGCGAGAATATAGGGATGGCTGCGGGTTCTTCGCCATGAAGTCCTGATGGTATTTTCCGCCGGATAGAAGCGCAGATGGGACTCGATGCGCGTGACTATCGGCAGCTCGCCAGATGCGCGCGGCGGAAAGCTGGCGAGATAGGCGGCTGCCGTCAGCCGTTGTTCTTCGTTGATCGGCACGAGCGCCGAGCGATAATGCAGGCCGGTATCGGGGCCCTGACGGTTGAGCTGGGTGGGATCGGTGATCACCGAGAAGAAGATGCGCAGCAACTGGTCATAGCGCACTTTGGCGGGATCATAGGTGACCCGCACCGATTCTCGGCATGGCCGGTCGCGCCGCTGCTGACGTCGTCGTAGTTCGCCTTGCCGCGTGTGCCGCCGTGATAGCCGGGCACCGCGCTGGTCACGCCGGCAATATGGCCGCGAACACGCCCTCGACGCCCCAGAAGCAGCCGCCGGCGAAGATTGCGGTCTTCAGCCCTGGGGCGTCGGGGGCCGAGGCACGCACGGCGGCGGGCGCCATGACCGTGCGTTCGGCAGCGAGCGCGGGCTGCGCGGCAGCCAGAGCGACAAGCAGCGATAGCAGGAGAGGGCCGGATCATGCGAAGATCCTCAGCCCTCAGGGTCACTCTGCCGAAGCTGCCACTGCCGGGGGGGCCACGCCATTGGCGATATTGCTGGCCTGATCGACGCCCAGAGCCGAAAACACGATGACCGCTCCAAGGGCAAAGCCGATGGCGAGAGAGCGGAAAAGATCGGGTTTGAACAGGCCCATGGGCGCGTAAATCCGGTGAGTTGAAACGGTTAATAGCGTGGCAGGCTCCCCTCGCAGAAAACGCCTTACCGTCCAGTGAACGGCCCGGTCAGAAACCAGCAACCGCGATGAGCGGAGCGCGCCATGCGACGAATTTTAAAAAAAAAAAAAAAAAAAAAAAAAAAAAAAAAAAAAAAAAAAAAAAAAAAAAAAAAAAAAAAAAAAAAAAAAAAAAAAAAAAAAAAAAAAAAAAAAAAAAGGGGGGGGCGACAGGAAAAAAAATCAGTGCCGGAAGTGCCGCATTCCGGTAAAGACCATGGCGAGCCCCTTTTCGTCCGCCGCGGCGATCACTTCGTCGTCGCGGATCGATCCGCCTGGCTGGATGACGGCGGTGGCGCCTGCTTCCGCGGCAGCGAGCAGGCCGTCGGCGAAGGGGAAGAAGGCATCGGAGGCAACTGCGCTGCCGAGCGTGCGCGGGCTGGCCCAGCCGAATTTCTCCGCCGCTTCGGCCGCCTTCATCGCGGCGATGCGCGACGAATCGCGGCGGTTCATCTGGCCCGCGCCGATGCCCGCCGTGACCCCGTCCTTGGCATAGACAATGGCGTTGGACTTGGTGTGCTTGGCGACGGTCCAGGCGAACAGGCAGTCCTTGAGTTCCTGCTCGGTGGGCGCGCGTTTGGTGAGACTTTGAGCAGGTCGCGTTCAGCAATATGACCATTGTCGCGGTTCTGCACCAGCAGTCCCCCGGCGATGACGATCTGGGTCAGCCCTGCACGGCGCGGATCGGGCAGGCCGTCGGTCAACAGCAGGCGCAGGTTCTTCTTGCGCTTGAACACTTCCAGCGCCGCCTCGTCGGCACCCGGTGCCACGACAACTTCGGTGAAAATCTG
>CAVTWT010000022.1:0-66855 GCA_963738425.1 uncultured beta proteobacterium
GCGTGAAAGACATGTTCAAGTAGCCACCAATGCGACGCGCCTAGAACAGACTTTGCTGCGCGCCTTGCTTTGACACTTCACGCCTGAACGCCGACAGATCGAGCGGCCTGCGCTCGGTGCGCAAGCCCAGGCGTTGCGTTGCCTTCTTGAAGCGCTGCGACAGCAGTTCGGCCCACACACCCTGCCCGCTCATCCGAGTCTGAAAACGCGGATCGTTGTCGCGCCCGCCGCGCATCTCGTGCACACGCGCCATGACACGCGACGCGCGCTCGGGGAAATGCGTGGTCAGCCATTGCTGGAACAACGGGTTCACTTCCCACGGCAGGCGCAACACGGTGGCGAAGGCGGACGTGGCTCCCGCGGCTTGCGCCCGCTCCAGCACGCGCTCCAACTCTGGCTCATTGATGAACGGGATCATCGGCGAGACGCTGACGCCGACCGGGATGCCCGCCTTGGACAGCGTCTCGATCGTCTTCATGCGCCGTTCGGGCGACGCAGCGCGCGGCTCCATGATCCGCGCCAACGTTCCGTCGAGCGTGGGTACCGACACGTACACGGCGACCAGGTTGTCGCGTGCCAGCGGTGCGAGCAAGTCAATGTCTCGCTCGACGCCCGACGACTTGGTGATGATCGAAAACGCATGCCGAAATTCGGCCAGCACTTCGATCAGGCCGCGCGTGATGCGCAAACGCCGCTCCGCTGGCTGATAAGCATCTGTGGCCGATCCGATGTTCAGTGGCAGTGGCTCAAAAATCCTGGATGACAACGTTGCTCTCAGGCGCTCGACCGCGTTCACCTTGGCAATGATCTTGGTCTCGAAGTCCAGACCCGGCGAGAGATTCAGATAGCTGTGCGTCGGCCGCGCAAAGCAGTAGACGCAACCATGCTCGCAGCCGCGGTACGGGTTGATCGAGAGGTCGAATGGGATGTCCGGCGAATCGTTGCCCGACAGGATCGACTTGACCGTCTGTTCGATGATCTGCGTGCCGGGCGCTGATTGCTCCTCCATCGCGGCCTGCTCCAGCGTGCCCCAGCCGTCGTCGAACGACTCGTGATGTTCGCTGGTGAAGCGGTGCTCGATGGCCCAAGCGGTGCCGCGGCCTCTGATCGCGGCGCGCGGCATGAAGACAAGCGTCGCCGGGGGAATTTCTGCCTGCATACTGTCAATATATACAGTATCCGCAGAAGTGCAAGCCTCAGTAGTCGTTGCTGCCCGAACTGCCCGGCGCCAAGTTGTCGAAGCGTGTCAGCGGCTTCAGGAAGGTCAGCCTGACAGTGCCGGTCGGGCCGTTGCGCTGCTTGGCGATGCCGATCTCGGCGACGCCAGGCTCCTTGCTTTCCTTGTTGTAGTAGTCGTCGCGGTAGATGAACATGATGACGTCGGCATCCTGCTCGATGGCGCCGGACTCGCGCAGGTCGCTCATCATCGGCCGCTTGTCGGGGCGCGTCTCGACGCTGCGGTTCAACTGCGACAGCGCGATCACCGGGCACTGCAGCTCCTTGGCCAGCGCTTTCAGACCACGCGAGATTTCGCCGAGTTCGGTGGCGCGGTTCTCGTCATTGCCGCTGCTGCCGCTCATCAGCTGCAGGTAATCGACGACGATCAAACCGAGCTTGCCGCAAGTCCGTGCCTGGCGCCGCGCTCGCGCGCGCAATTCGGCCGGGTTCAACGCCGCGGTCTCGTCGATGTAGACGCTGGCGTTCTTCAGCCGGTCCACGGCTTCGGACAGGCGGCCCCATTCGTCGTCGTTCAAGCGGCCGGTGCGCAGGCGGCTCTGGTCGATGCGGCCGAGCGAGCCGACCATGCGTAGCGCCAGTTGCGATGCGCCCATTTCCATCGAAAACACGACGACCGGAAGGCCTTCCTGCACGGCAACGTTTTCGGCGATGTTCAGAGCGAATGCAGTCTTGCCCATCGACGGCCGTGCGGCCAGCACGATCAGGTCGCCGGGTTGCAACCCTGCTGTCATGCGATCGAGGTCGTAGAAGCCGCTGCGCACGCCTGTCACGTCCTCGGCACCGTTTTCGTGCAGTTCAGTGACGCGGTCGATCAGTTGCACGACCAACTGGTCCATGCTCTGAAAGCCCTGCTTGTTGCGCTGGCCCTCTTCGCCAATCTGGAAGACGCGGCCTTCTGCCTCGTCGAGGATCTGGCTGACCGATCGCCCCGCCGGGTTGAAGGCGTTGGTCGCGATCTCGTCGCTGGCTTCGATCAGCTTGCGCAGCACCGCGCGCTCGCGCACGATCTCGGCATAACGGCGGATGTTGGCCGCACTCGGCACCGATTGCGCCAATGCGTTGAGATAAGCGATACCGCCGCACTCCTCGGCCTTGCCGTGCATTTGCAGCTGCTCGAAGACGGTGATCACGTCGGCCGGCTTGGTGTTGGCCACCAGGTCGCCAATCGCCTTGTAGATCGCCTTGTGTTCGTAGCGGTAGAAGTCGCTGTCGGTGAGCAGATCGCCAGCGCGATCCCAGGCGCTGTTGTCGAGCATCAGCCCGCCGAGCACACTCTGTTCGGCTTCGATCGAGTGCGGCGGCACACGCAGGCGTGCGATGTCGCTGTCGCCTTGCGGCGTGTCACGGGAGGAGAAAACGGCCGACATGTTCAAGCAGACCTTAAGGCAGCCGCGAGGCGTTGGCTAGTGAACAACCTTGTGGGTAACTCTGTGTGCAGACGGTGAATCGACAGAAGGACAAAGGCCGGCAAAAGCCGGCCTTTGATTCTGTCCGCGCGAGGCCGTCAGTCCACGTCGCCGACGACCACCACATTCACATCGACCGCCACATCGGTGTGCAGCGCCACCGACAGCGTCTGCTCGCCGGTGTGCTTGATCGGGCCGGTGGGCATGCGCACGGCCGCCTTCGGCACGTCGAAGCCCTGCTTCTTCAGCGCCTCGGCGATGTCGGCGTTGGTCACCGAGCCGAACAGGCGACCATCGACGCCGGCCTTCTGCGTGATCGAGATCGACTTGCCGTTCAGCTTCTCGCCCATCGCCTGCGCAGCGGCGAGCTTGTCTGCGGCGACTTTCTCGAGCTCGACGCGCTTGGCTTCGAACTCTTTCATCGCCGTTTCGGTGGCGCGGCGCGCACGGCGTGTCGGGATCAGGAAATTGCGCGCGAAGCCGTCTTTGACCTTGACGACATCACCGAGGTTGCCGAGGTTGGCGACCTTTTCGAGGAGGATGACTTGCATGTTGTTCTACTCCTCAGCCACGGTGCTGGTCGGTGTACGGCAGCAGCGCGAGGAAACGCGCACGCTTGATGGCTGACGTCAACTGGCGCTGAAAGAAAGCGCGTGTGCCGGTCAAACGAGCCGGCGTGATCTTGCCGTTCTCGCCGATGAAGTCGCGCAGCGTGTCGACATCCTTGTAGTCGATCTGCTCGACACCGGCGACGGTGAAGCGGCAGAAGCGCTTGCGGCGGAACAGCAGCGACTGCTGGTTGCGCTTGGGTTTGCGGTCCTTCGAGAACTTACCTTTACCACGAGGCGGGGGCATGGTGGGCTCCTTGAAATCTGAATTCGAAAATGAAACTTGGGCGGTGCGTGCTCAGTCGAGCGCCGTGATGTGAAAGACGAGTCCGCGGCCGTTGCGTCCCGAGGCCAGGAAACCGGCATAGCTGCCAGCAGTTCCCAGCGTCAGCGCCCCAACCTGCCGTGTGATGCCCTGCCCGATCGCCACCGCCTTGATGTCCATCGACACCTTGCGCGGTTGCCCGTCTTCGCTGACTTCGGACTCATGCTTGAGCATCAGGTCCAGAGCCGGCAAGCCGGCGGGGGTGTATCGCACGGCGCCCCGTTCAGACAACGTTGCAGCAAGAACCAGGCGGTTCATCGTTGCAGCGCCGACTCAACGCGGCCGGTGTTCGCCTGTCAGGCGGCGCTCTCCTGCGGCTGCGCCGACGGCGAAGGCGATGACGTCTTGCGCGCTTCTTCGCGCTCGACGTGCTTCATCATGATCGACGGGTTGGTCTCGGCCTTGTCCATCGCCACCGTCAGGTGGCGCAGCACGGCGTCATTGAAGCGAAAGCCGGTTTCCAGCTCGGTCAACGTCTCGGCGCTGCACTCGATGTTCAGGCACAGGTAATGCGCCTTGGCGAGCTTCTGGATCATGTAGGCCAGCTGACGCCGGCCCCAGTCTTCAACCCGATGCAGCTTGCCGCCGGCGGCAGTGATCAGGCCCTTGTAGCGTTCCAGCATGGCTGGAACCTGTTCACTCTGGTCCGGGTGGATCAGCAGAATGATCTCGTAGTGACGCATGGTGGCTCCTTGTGGATTTCCGTCCAGACGACATGTCTTTGACGGGGTAGCCGCCCCACGGCGTCGACAGTGTGGGTGCGGCAAGGGGAAAGCCCGCGATTGTAGCGGGCTTTCGCTGATACCTCTACTTGCGGGCCGCCAAGCGCTCCCAGGTGTCGACCACTGTGTCCGGGTTCAAAGACATCGAGCCGATCCCCTCCTGGGCCAGCCACTCGGCGAAGTCGGCATGGTCGCTCGGCCCCTGGCCGCAGATGCCGACGTATTTGCCGGTCGCGCGGCAGGCTGCGATGGCGCGCGAGATCATCGCCTTGACGGCCGGGTCGCGCTCATCGAAGTCTCCCGCCAGCTGCTCGTGCCCCGAGTCGCGGTCCAGGCCCAGCGTAAGTTGGGTCAAGTCATTCGAACCGATCGACATGCCGTCGAAATGCTCGAGGAACTGGTCGGCCAGGATGGCGTTGCTGGGCACCTCGCACATCATGATCAGGCGCAGGCCGTCCTTGCCGCGCTGCAGGCCCCTGTCGGCAAGCATCTGGACCACGGTCGCGGCCTGCTTCACGGTGCGCACGAAGGGCACCATGATCTCGACATTGGTCAGGCCCATGTCGTGGCGCACGCGCTTCAGCGCCTCGCACTCCATGCCGAAAGCGTCGCGGAAGTCGCCGCTGATGTAGCGCGAGGCGCCACGGAAACCGAGCATCGGATTTTCTTCGTCCGGTTCGTAGCGCGAGCCGCCGATCAGCTTGCGGTACTCGTTGCTCTTGAAGTCAGACAACCGAACGATTACCGGCTTGGGCCAGAACGCCGCGGCAATCGTCGCAATGCCTTCGGTCAGCTTATCGACGTAGAAGGCTCGCGGGCTGGCGTGGCCACGGGCGACCGATTCCACCGCTTTCTTCAGATCGACATCGATGTTCGGATAGTCGAGGATCGCCTTCGGGTGCACACCGATGTCGTTGTTGATGATGAACTCGAGCCGCGCCAGTCCGACGCCCGAGTTGGGCATCTGCGCGAACTGGAAAGCCAGTTGCGGGTTGCCGACGTTCATCGTGATCTTGACCGGGCAGTACGGCATCTGGCCGCGCTTGACCTCGCTGACCTCGGCTTCGATCAAGCCGTCGTAGATGAAGCCGGTGTCGCCTTCCGAGCAGGCCACGGTGACCAGCGCGCCTTCGGCCAGCTTGTCGGTGGCATCGCCGCAACCGACGACTGCCGGGATGCCGAGCTCGCGCGCGATGATGGCGGCGTGGCAGGTGCGCCCGCCGCGGTTGGTGACGATGGCGCTCGCCCGTTTCATCACCGGCTCCCAGTTCGGGTCGGTCATGTCGGTGACGAGCACGTCGCCCGCCTGCACGCGGTCCATCTCGGCCACTGAGCGCACGAGCACGACGCGGCCGGTGCCGATCTTCTGCCCGATCGCGCGGCCTTCGGCCAGCAGCGTGCTCTTGCTGACGTCGCCCTTGAGCCGGTAGCGGTGTTCGACCTGGCCTGTCATCTGGCTCTTCACCGTTTCGGGCCGTGCCTGAAGGATGTACAACTTGCCATCGACGCCGTCCTTGCCCCACTCGATGTCCATCGGTCGGCCGTAGTGCTTCTCGATGATCACCGCGTAGCGCGCCAGCTCCTGCACGTCGGCGTCCGACAGCGAAAAGCGGTTGCGCATCTCGACCGGGTTGTCCTCGGTCTTGATGAATTTGCCGCTCGCGGCCTTCTCCTGCGCGCTCGTGAAGGTCATGCGCAGCAGCTTCGAACCGAGCGAGCGGCGGATCAGCGCCGGACGGCCCGCCGCCAGCGTCTGCTTGTGAACGTAGAACTCGTCCGGGTTGACGGCGCCCTGCACCACCGTTTCGCCCAGGCCCCAGCTCGACGTCACGAACACCACGTCCGGGAAGCCCGACTCGGTGTCGATCGTGAAGACCACGCCGGCACTGCCGAGGTCCGAGCGCACCATGCGTTGCACACCGGCCGAGAGGGCCACGTCGGCATGGGCGTAGCCCTTGTGCACGCGGTAGCTGATGGCCCGGTCGTTGTACAGCGACGCGAAGACCTCGCGCATCTTGGCCAGCACGTCGTCGATGCCATGCACGTTCAGAAACGTCTCTTGCTGTCCGGCAAACGATGCATCGGGCAGGTCTTCGGCGGTGGCCGACGAACGCACGGCAAATGTGGCGTCCGGACTGTCCGCGGACAGTGCAGCATAGGCCGTGCGCACTGCGTCTTCCAGCGCCGGCGGCAACGGCGCCTCGTGCACCCACTGCCGGATCTGCGCACCGGCCTCGGCCAGAGCGCGCACGTCGTCGGTGTTCAGCGCACTCAAGCGCGCATTGATCTTGTCCACCAGCCCACCGTGGCTGAGGAACTGGCGAAACGCGTGTGCCGTGGTGGCGAAGCCGCCAGGCACGCGCACACCCGTGGCGCTCAACTGGCTGATCATTTCGCCGAGGCTGGCGTTCTTGCCGCCAACGACCTCGACGTCGGTCATCCTCAATTGTTCAAACGGCACGACCAGGGCGGTCGCCAACTTGGGTTGAGACATGGGAAAGCTCCGTAGCGATGAAAAACCGGTGCTTCCTGGGCGTGGGCCGGCGCTGCAACTCCCGTCAACTGGACGCGATGTCGAGGGTGGGAGGAGCGCATCGGGGCAGGCCGCAAGAGGAATGCAAATGATTCTACGGGCCTATCATCCGTGAATACGTCACAAACACCCAACTCGCAGGGCGTGAACTAGTCGTCGCCCGGCCGCAAAAGAGCGCCATGACCGACCGCACTGTCTTCTTCGTCTCCGACGGCACTGGCATCACCGCCGAAACCTTCGGCAACTCGATCCTGGCGCAGTTCGCAGCCAAGCCGCGCCATGTGCGCCGGCCCTTCATCGACAGCCCAGCGAAGGCGGTGTCCGTGCTCGAAGAGATCAACCACACCGCGGCTCACGAAGGGCGGCGCCCCATCGTATTCATCACCCTGGTCAGCGACGAGGTGCGCACCATCCTCACCGGCGCCGAGTGCAAGGGCCTGGTGCTCGACATGTTTCGCACCTTCGTCGAGCCGCTCGAAGCCGAGTTCGGCATCAAGAGCAACCACCGCGTCGGCCGCTTCTCGGACGCGAGCAAGAGCGAGGAGTACAACGACCGCATCGAAGCGATCAACTTCTCGCTCGCGCACGACGACGGCCAGAGCTCGAAGAACCTCGAAAGCGCCGACATCATCCTTGTCGGCGTGTCGCGCAGCGGCAAGACGCCGACCTCGCTCTACCTGGCGATGCAGCACGGCATCAAGGCCGCCAACTACCCGCTGATCCCGGAAGACTTCGAACGCGGCAAGATGCCGTCGTCGCTGGCACCCTACAAGGCCAAGTGCTTCGGCCTGACGATCGACCCGGACCGTCTGGCGCAGATCAGAAACGAACGTCGCCCGGGCAGCAAGTACGCGGCCCTGGCCAACTGCCGCTACGAGGTGGCCGAGGGCGAGAAGATGATGAAGCGCGAGGGCATCTCGTGGCTGTCGTCGACGCACAAGTCGATTGAGGAAATCGCCACGACGATCCTGCGTGACCTGCGCCCGGACCGCTTGATCTACTAGCGTCTGGTTGCAGGCCCCGCGACAAAAAACTCGCGCTTTTCGCGGTTGAAGGCAATGCGGTTGCCATTGACGCAATCGGCGCACCACCACACCGCCAGCGTGCCGTCCGGCTCGCGAGCCAGCATCGCCAGCGCACTGCCCGGGTCGGGCACTTCGACCAGGAAGCGCATGCGCGCGCGGTCGCGCGATGGTTCGATGATGGTGACGAACAAGCCCTGCTCGCCGGAGCAGCGCCGATAGGCGCCGACAAATGCGAGCTGCAACGCGCCGCTGCCGTCGAAGTTGCCCTCGAGCGTGAAACCGCGGCCTTCGAGCGCTTGATCGACGAGGGTAGCGCCGACGGCCTGGTCCAGGCGCTCGCGGCTCAAGGCTTCTGCGGCGCACCAGTCGGGGTGCAAGCGCTTGATCGGCACGTTTTGCACGACCGATGCGCGCGGCTGCCACTGTGCGCGCCGCCACCAGGGCTTGTCGGCAGGTTCCGCCGAGACGGCAAACACGGCCTTGTCGGCCGCCACCACGTCGAACGGGCCGGCCCACAACAGCATCAGCAGCAAGACCAGCCCGAGCTTCATGCACCGACCCGTGAAGCGTAGAGACAGATCGCTGCGGCGGCCGCGACGTTGAGAGATTCCTCGCCGCCGGGCTGCGGGATGCGCAGCGTCGTGCTGCACCGAGCCGCCAGTGCGCTGTCGATGCCCTGCCCTTCATGGCCAAACACCCACGCGCACGGAAACGGCAGCGCTGCGTCGTGCAATGCCTGCGCTGCATGCACGCTTGCGGCGAGCAGCGGAACGCGCAGCGCGTGCAGGTCGTCTGCACGGAGACCCTCGATCAGATCGAGCGCAAAGTGTGCGCCCATGCCGGCCCGTAGCACTTTCGGCGACCACAAGCCTGCCGTGCCTTGCAAGGCCAACACCTGCTTGAAGCCCAGTGCCGACGCACTGCGCAGCATGCTGCCGACATTGCCAGCGTCTTGTACGCGGTCGAGCACGATGCTCGCAGCGGCAGCTTGCAAGGCCGGAACCGCTGGCACGTTGATCACAAAGCCGATACCGACCGGTGATGGCAGTTCACTCACACTGGCAAACAAGGCATCGCTGATGCAGGTCACACGAGGCGCCCACTCGGCGAGTTCGCGCAACGCCGGTTGTGCAAGAGCCGACTCGCTGACCACGGCCTGCAAGGGTGCATGGCCGCGCGCGCGCAAGGCGCTGCACAGATGCTCGCCTTCTAGCCACAACTCACCGGCCTTGCGGTAGGCCGTGCCACTGCGCTGCAAACGGCGCAGTCGAACCAGCAGAGGGTTGTCACGCGCAGTGATGGTAACCACGCCGGATGTCATGCCGCGGGCCTGCCTGCCACTGCCGCCACCGGCGCAAAGCTGCGGCGGTGCACGTCGCACGCACCATGCTCGCGCAAGGCAGCCAAGTGCTCCGGCGTTGGGTAGCCCTTGTGGCCGGCAAATCCGTAGGCCGGATGCAGGGCATGCAACTGCATCAGCAACTCGTCACGGTGTACCTTGGCGACGATCGACGCGGCGGCAATCGCCGCCACCTTCGCATCGCCCTTGACGATCGCTTCAGCCGGCATCTTCAGCTTGGGCAGGCGATTGCCGTCGACCAACACATACGTCGGCACCAGGCGCAGGCCCTCGACCGCGCGCTGCATCGCCAGCATCGTCGCCTGCAGGATGTTCAGCCGGTCGATCTCCTCGACGCTGGCCTGCGCGATGCACACGCACAAGGCCTTGGCGCGGATCTCCGCAGCCAGGCGCGTGCGTGTCACCGGGCCTAGGGCCTTGGAGTCGCGCAGGCCCCTGATCGGCTGCAAGTCGTCGAGGATCACGGCTGCAGCCACCACCGGCCCGGCCAGCGGCCCGCGGCCGACTTCATCAACGCCGGCCACCAGGCCCGGCTTGGCCCAGTGCAGGGGCAGTTGTTCAGGCGTGGCCCGTGATCTGCGCGATGGCATCGGTGGCGGTGCGGGCGGTATTGCGCCGCAGTTGTTGGTGCAGATCAGTGAATCGCTGTCGCAGCGACTCGCTGCGCTGCGGCGCATCGAACCAGGCCAGTACGTCAGCCGCCAACTGCGGCGGCGTGGCCTCGCTCTGAATGCGCTCGGGCACGACGAACTCGCGGCACAGGATGTTGGGCAGCCCGACCCAGGGTTGCAGCTGCATGCGCTTCATGATCTGCCAGGACAGGGCATTCATTTTGTACGCGATCACCATCGGCCGCTTGAACAACGCAGCTTCGAGCGTCGCCGTGCCACTGGCGATCAGCGTCACGTCGCAGGCTGCCAGCGCGTCGTGCGAGCGGCCATCGAGCAGCGTGACCGGTGCGTCGGGCGCATGGCGGGCGATCAGCGGCTCGACCAAGGGACGCAGTCCGGGCACCACTGGCAGAACGAAGCGCAAATCCGGCCGTGTGCGGGCTAACAAGTCCACAGTGGCCGCAAACGTCGGGGCAATCGCTTCGATCTCCGAGCGGCGGCTGCCTGGCAGCACGGCCACCACCGGCTGCACCCCATCGAAACCCAGTGCAGCCCGCGCTGCGCTGCGCGGCACGGTCAGATCGATCGCATCAGCCAGTGGATGGCCGACGTAGGTGGCAGCGATGCCGTGCTGCTTCAACAGTTCGGGCTCGAATGGAAACAGGCACAGCACGTGATCGGTGCTGCGCGCGATCTTCCGGGTGCGGCCGGCTCTCCAGGCCCAGATCGACGGGCAGACGAAGTGGATCGCCTTCACGCCCACGTCGCGCAGCTTGTGTTCGAGCCCGAGATTGAAGTCGGGCGCATCGACGCCGACGAAGGCGTCGGGCTTGTCGGCAACGAGCCGCTCGAACAGCGCATCGCGAATGCCCTTGATCTCGCGGTAGTGGCGCAGCACTTCGACGTAGCCGCGCACCGCGAGCTTGTCGTGTGGCCACCAGGCGTTGAAGCCATGCTCGGCCATGCGAGGGCCGCCGATACCGAAAGTTTGCAGCTCAGGCCAGCGCTGCTTCAAGCCGCCGAGCAGAAGCCCTGCGAGCAGGTCGCCTGAGGCTTCTCCGGCGACCAACGCGAGGCGCATCGCGATCCCTATCTTGCAATGCCGCGCGTCGACGCGGCGAGGAAATCGAGCAGCATGTTGACGTCGACATCGCCCCCTTCGACCGACCCGCGCAACGCAGCGACCGCGGCCTTGGCGTTGTCGAGCGTCAGGCCATCGCGATAGACCAGCCGGTGCATCTGTTTGACCAGCGCGATGCGCTCTTTCGAGAAACCGCGCCGGCGCAGGCCCTCGGCGTTGATGCCGGCAATCGACAGCGGGTTTCCTGCGGCCATCATGAATGGCGGCACGTCTTGCGAAACATGGCTCTGGAAACCCGTCATCGCATGCGCGCCGACCTTGCAGAACTGGTGCACGCCGGTCAGACCGCCGACGATGACCCAGTCGCCGATGTGCACATGACCGGCCAGCGTGGCGTTGTTGGCCAGGATCGTGCGCGACCCGACCTGCACATCGTGCGCAATGTGGACGTAGGCCATGATCCAGTTGTCGTCGCCGATGCGAGTCACGCCCACGTCCTGCGTCGTGCCGCGGTTGAAGGTGCAGAACTCGCGAATGGTGTTGCGGTCGCCGATCGAAAGCTGTGTCGGCTCGCCGCGGTACTTCATGTCCTGCGGCGCGGCGCCCAATGCGGCATGCGTGAAGATGAGGTTGTCGCGGCCGATCGTCGTCGGCCCTTCGATCACGCTGTGGGCGCCAATGGTCGTGCCGGCGCCGATCCGCACCCCGTCGCCGATGACGGCATACGGACCGACAGTGACCGTGCTGTCCAGTTCCGCGCCCGATGACACCAACGCCGTCGGATGGATGAGCGGCGCCACGGTGTCAGGCGACCTTTCTCATCGTGCACATCAAGTCGGCCTCGACCGCGGTTTCGCTGCCGACCGAAGCCCGCGTCTTGTACTTGTAGATGCCCGACTTGGCGCGCTCGATGCTCGCTTCGAGCACCAGCTGGTCGCCCGGCTCGACCGGCCGCTTGAAGCGCGCGCCGTCGATGCCGACGAAGTAGACCACCATGTCATCGCCTGGCTCGACATCCATCGATTCGAAGGACAGCAGCGCCGCGGTCTGCGCCAGCGCTTCGAGCATCAGGACGCCGGGCATCACCGGGCGCGCCGGAAAATGGCCGCTGAAGAATGGCTCGTTGATCGTCACGTTTTTCAGCGCCTTGATGCGCACGTTCTTCTCGAGCTCGAGCACGCGGTCGACGAGCAGGAACGGGTAGCGGTGCGGCAGGCGCTTGAGGATGCGGTGGATGTCCATCAGCAGTGCCCGCCCGGCCGCCCGAAGGGCATTGGCGCCCCCTCGGGGGGCAGTGAACGAAGTGAGCTTCGGGGCTTCATGAGAGTTTCTTTTCGAGGGCGCGCAGGCGTTCGCGCAGCGAGTACAACTGCCGCAGCGTCGCGGCGTTCTTTTCCCAGGACGCATTGTCGTCGATGGGAAACATGCCGCTGTACTGGCCGGGTTGGGTGATCGAGCGGCTGACCACCGTGGCTGCGGTGATGTGCACATGGTCAACGAGTTCGAGGTGGCCGAGAACGATCGCGCCGCCGCCGAACGTGCAATGCCTGCCGATCTTTGCGCTGCCGGCCACGCCGACGCAGCCGGCCATCGCGCTGTGCGCGCCGATGCGAACGTTATGGCCGATCTGGATCAGGTTGTCGAGCTTGACCCCATCTTCGATCACCGTGTCGTCGAGCGCACCCCGATCGATGCAGGTGTTGGCGCCGATCTCGACGTCGTTGCCGATGCGCACCGCGCCGAGCTGGGCGATCTTCTCCCACTGTCCTTGATGCGGCGCGAAGCCGAAGCCGTCGGCGCCGATGACGACGCCGCTGTGCAGGATGCAGCGCTCGCCGATGATGCAGCGCTCGCCGACCGTGACGCGGGCGGCGATGCGCGTGTTCTCGCCGATCACTGCGTCGGCGCCGATGTAGCTGAGCGCGCCAACGGTAGCACTCGGCGCGACGCGCGCGCCGGCCTCGACCACGGCACTCGGATGCACACCGACTGGCACTGCGCCGTCGCTGGCCGCCCACCACTGCGACAGCCGTGCGTAGTACAAGTAGGGATCGGGCGTGACGATGGCCGCACCACGCGCAGCCGCTTCTTCGGTGAGGTCCGGCGCGACGATCACGCAGCCCGCCCGCGTGCTGGCGAGTTGCGCGCGGTAGCGCGGGTTGGCCAGAAAGGCAATCTGCGAAGGCCCCGCTGCGTCGAGCGTGGCAATCCGGTCGATGACAACAGACGCGTCGCCAACGCACTGCCCCGAGAGGCGGGCCACGATCTCGGCGACGGTGACGCGCATCGCCGAAGTGCTCCAGCCGTCTACTTGCCGGCGTTGAGCGCGTCGATCACCTTCTTGGTGATGTCAACCCGCGCGCTCCAGTGCACAGCGTCCTGCACGATCAGATCGTACTTTTCCTGATCGAAGATCTGCTTGATCACCTTGTTGGCACGCTCAAGCACGGCGGACAGCTCTTCGTTCTTGCGCGTGTTCAGGTCTTCCTGGAACTCGCGGCGTTTGCGCTGGAACTCACGGTCCTGCTCCACAAGATCGCGCTGGCGGCGGCTGCGTTCAGTCTCGGACAGCGTTGGCGCATCCTTTTCCAGCTTGTCGGCTGCTGTCTTCAGGCGGGCACCGAGATCGGTCAGATCTTTCTCGCGCTTGCTGAACTCGGCTTCGAGCTTGGCCTGCGCCGCCTTGGCGGGCACGGCTTCGCGCATCACGCGCTCGCTGTTCACATAGCCGATCTTCAGCTCCTGGGCCTGCGCCAGCGTGGCCGCGGCGCCGAGGGCCACCATCGCGGCCAGGGTCTTCCACGTGTTCATCAGAATGCGGTGCCGATCTGGAATTGGAACTTTTCGATTCTATCTTTCGGGTCACTCTTGATCGGGGTGCCCCAGGACAGCTTGAGCGGCCCTACGGGCGAGACCCAGGACAGGCCGATGCCGACCGAGGCGCGCAGGCTGTCGGCCTTGATCTTTTCGCTTTCGCCCCAGACGTTGCCGGCATCCATGAAGCCGAACAGGCGCAGCGTCTTGTCGTTGCCGCTGCCCGGCACCGGCACATAGAGTTCACCGTTGAGGTTGAACTTGCGGTTGCCGCCAATGTAGTTGTTGGTCACGTCAACGGTGCCGAGCGAGCCCTGCTGGAACACACGCACCGAGCCCAAGCCACCACCGTAGAAGTTCTTGAAGATCGGGTATGGCTTGTCGCCCAATCCTTTGCCCCAGCCCAGTTCGGCATTGAGGCCCAAGGTAAAGCGGCTGGTCAGCGGGAAGTACTCCTGATACTGCAGGTTGGTGCGCAGGTACTTGACGTCGCCCGCCACCGACCATTCGAAATTGGCACGCTGGTAGCGGCCCCGCGTCGGCGCCAGCAGGCTGTCGCGCTGATCGCGTGCCCAGCCGATCGTCAGCGGCAGCGCCGTGCTGTTGGCGCCGTAGAGTTCGCGATAGTCCTTGTAGCTCTTGTTCGTGACCACGCCAGAGATGCGGGTCTGCTCGAAGCCGATGCCGAAGAACACCGTGTCGAAATCGGAGAACGGCACGCCGAAGCGGATCGCGGCGCCGGGCGTCACAAGTTTGTATTCCTCGCCGCGGCTGTTGATCGGCTTGTTGGTGCGATAGAAGATGTCGATGGCGCGCGAAATGCCATCGACCGTGAAGTACGGGTCAACCGTGGACAGCACGAGGTTGCGGTTCGACTGGCTGGTATTGACCTCGATCCCGAGGTAATTGCCCGAGCCGAAGACGTTCTCCTGCTTGATCGACGCCGTGAACGACAGCTTGTCGCTGGACGAATAGCCGGCGCCGACGAGCAGGTTGCCGGTGGGCTTCTCGACCACCTTCAGCGTCAGGTCGACCTGATCTGAGGTGTTGGGCACTTCGTCGGTCTGGACGTCCACTTCCTTGAAGAAGCCCAGGCGATCGACCCGGTCGCGCGAGAGCTTGATGCGCTCGCCGTCGTACCAGGCCGACTCGAGCTGGCGGAATTCGCGGCGCACGACCTCGTCACGCGTGCGGTCGTTGCCGGCGACGTTGATGCGGCGCACATAGACACGGCGCTGAGGGTCGGCGCTCAGCACCACGACCACCTGCCCAGCAGCGCGGTCAATCTCGGGCCGTGCGTCGGTGCGTGCGAAGGCATAGCCGAACTGGCCGAAGAGGTCGGCAAAGGCCTTGGACGTGGCAGCCACGTCGGCGCTGCGGTACGGGTCACCCGGCTTGATGCGCACCTGCCGCTTGAAGTCATCGTCACGGCCGAGGTAGTCGCCCTCGAGGCGCACCGCAGTCACCGTGTAGGGTTGGCCCTCCCGTACCGAGATCGTGATGCCGATGTCCTGCTTGTCGGGCGAGATCGTGACCTGCGTTGATTCAACGTCGAATTCGAGATAGCCCCGGTTCGTGTAGTAGGCGCGGATCGTTTCCAAGTCGGCGTTGAGTTCACTGCGGGAATAGCGGTCGGTCTTGGTGTACCAGGTCAGCCAGCCACCGGTCGTGCGGCCCATCAGCCCGAGCAGCGTGCTTTCCGAGAAAGCCTTGTTGCCGACGATGCGGATCTCGCGGATCTTGGCCGACTCGCCCTCGTTCATCGTGAAGACCACGTTGACTCGATTGCGCTCCAGCGGCGTGATCGTTGTCGTCACCTCGGCGCCATACAGGCTCTTGGTGAGGTACTGGCGCTTGATCTCCTGCTCGGCGCGGTCAACCAGCGCACGGTCGAATGGCAGGCCCTCGCCGATCCCGGAGTCCTTGAGTGCCTTGGAGAGCGTGTCGGTGTCGAACTCTTTCAGGCCGACGAAGCTCACGTTGGCGATGATCGAACGTTCTTCGACGATCACGACCACGACCTTGCCGTCGATCTCGATGCGCACGTCCTTGAACAGGCCGGTGGCGAACAGCGCGCGCAACGCCGCGGCGCCCTTCTCGTCACTGTAGGTGTCACTGGCCCGAAACGGCAGCGAAGCGAAGACGGTGCCCGGGTCGGTGCGCTGCAGGCCCTCGACGCGGATGTCTTCGATGGCAAACGGTTCGGCCGCATGAACGTGGGGCGCGGCGACCGCGGCGGCGATCAGCACGCAGGCCGCAATGGGGCGCAGCGAAAAGGGAGCGGGATGGAAGTGCATCGAGGGCTAGTGGCGCAGCAGCAGCGTTACTGCAAACCCAGTCGGGGCGCGAGATCGTTGTAGAAGGCAAGGGTCATCATCATCAGCAACACCGCAGCACCGGCACGCTGGAGCCAGACCAGCCACGCATCGGGCACGGGCCGGCCCGTCAAACCCTCGAAAAGATAATACATGAGGTGTCCGCCATCGAGCATCGGCACCGGCATCAGGTTGATGACGCCCAAGCCGACGCTGACCAGCGCCAGGAAGCCGATGTAGTAGGCCAGTCCACGCTCGACGGACTGGCCTGCATAGTCGGCGATCGTGATCGGGCCGGAGATGTTCTTCAGCGATGCCTCGCCGATCAGCATGCGGCCGAACATCTTGACCGTGAGCACCGATTGTTCCCAGGTCAGCGAAGCGCCGCGCACCAGGCCATCCCAGACGCCGGTGCGCACGGTCACCGCCTCGGGCACCTTGCCCACCACTGCATCGATGCGGCCGAAGCGCTGGCCGTTCTCATTCATCACCCGTGGCTGCACCGTCAATTCCAGCTGCGTGTTGACCCGCTGCACAGTCCACAGCATCGGCTTGGCGTTGCCATCGGCGGCGAGCTTGCGAATGCGCGTGCGCAGTTGATGGGCGTCGCCAACAGGTTGCCCATCGACGCGCAGCACCACGTCGCCGCTCTTCAAGCCGGCCTTGTCCGCAGGGCCGTCACGCACCGGGTCACCCATCACCGGCGGTGAATACGGCGGTGACAGGCCCACCACCTGCGTCAGGAACTTGCCATCGACTTCGCGCTTCTCGGCGCTGTCGAGTGCCAACGTCAGCTGGCGCGCGCCGCGGCCCGATGCGTCGCTGACTTCGAGGCGCAGCGGCTCGCCGTCGAGGGCGGCCTGCATGATCTGCCAGCGCAGGTCGGTCATCGACCGGATGTCTTTGGCTTCTTCGCCGCCGTCGCGGCTCCAGCGCTGCACCCAATCGCCCGAGCGCAACCCGGCGCGCTCGGCGAGGCTGCCCGCCACCGGGGCCGACAACACGGCCTTGGGCTCTTCGATGCCGATCCAGTTCTGCGCCGCATAGAGCAGCATCGCCAGGATCAGGTTCGCGGCAGGGCCGGCGGCAACGATCGCGGCACGCTGCTTCAGTGACTTGCGGTTGAAGGCCTGATCGAGCTCGGCCGGCGGCACGGCTTCTTCGCGCTCGTCGAGCATCTTCACGTAGCCGCCGAGCGGCAATGCCGCAACAACGAACTCGGTGTCGCCGTGCTGGCGCCGCCACAGCGTGCGGCCAAAGCCGACCGAGAAGCGCAGCACCTTGACGCCGCACAGGCGAGCCACCTTGTAGTGACCCCACTCATGGACCACGATGAGGATCGCCAGCGTAACGATGAAGGCGAGGATGGTGGTCATGTCAGTGTCGCCCGGCCGCCCGAAGACACTGACGCTCCCCTCGGGGGAAGCGAGCGAAGTGAGCCAGGGGTCGTTTCATCTCAATCGTGCGATGGTGCCGCGCGCTGTTGCGCGCGCCCGTTCATCGAGCGCCAGAAGATCGGCAATCGTTGCGCTGTCTGCGGCAGCCGGCAACAGGGCGCCGATGGTCTGCTCGTTGACGCGGTGGATGTCGGTGAACGCAATAGCACCGTCCAAGAACGCCGCCACCGCGATTTCGTTGGCAGCGTTGAGCACCGTCGTGCTGCCTTCGGGCGCCTCCAGGGCGTCCCAGGCCAGGTAAAGACCGGGAAATCGCGTGCGATCGGCCGGCTCGAACGACAAGCCCTGCAGGGTGGCGAAGTCGAGCTGCGACGCGCCCGATTCGATGCGCTCCGGAAACGCCAGGCCGTAGGCGATCGGCACGCGCATGTCGGGTGTGCCGAGCTGCGCCAGCACCGAGTTGTCGCGGCAGACCACCATCGAGTGGATCACGCTTTGCGGATGAATCACCACGCGAACCTGCTCGGGTGCAAGGTCGAACAACCAGCGCGCTTCGATGACCTCGAGCGCCTTGTTCATCATCGTTGCCGAGTCGACCGAGATCTTGCGGCCCATGACCCAGTTCGGGTGAGCCACGGCCTCATCCGGCGTCACGTCGTGCAGGCTGTCGGGTGCGCGGTTGCGAAACGGTCCGCCCGAGGCGGTGAGCACGATGTGGTCGATGCGGGCTGGCCAGGCGCTGCGGTCTTCTGGCAAGCACTGGAAGATCGCCGAGTGTTCGCTGTCGATCGGCAGCAACGTGGCGCCACCGTCGCGCACCGCGTTCATGAACAGGCGGCCGCCGACGACGAGCGCTTCCTTGTTGGCGAGCAGCAGGCGCTTGCCGGCTTGAGCCGCAGCGACGCAGGCTTCGAGACCGGCCGCTCCGACGATGGCCGCCATGACGGTGCTCACCTCGGGATGCGATGCGATCTCGGTCAATGCGCGCGGGCCGCTCATCACCTCGGTGGCCGCGCCTTGCGCACGCAAGCGCTGCTGCAGCGCGTTGGCCGCCGCCGCGTCACCGAGCACCGCGTAGCGTGGCTTCCAGCGCAGACATTGCTGCTCGAGCACATCGGCACGGCGCATCGCGGTCAGCGCAAAGATCTCGAAGCGTTCGGGATGGCGGGCAACAACGTCGAGGGTGTTGATGCCCACGGAGCCTGTAGCACCGAGAACGGCCAGCCTCTGTTTTTGGAACGTCATGTCAGCGAACTCAATGCCATCGCCGCCGGTAACACCGGCATCAAGGCATCGATGCGATCGAGCACGCCACCGTGGCCCGGCAGCAGACGGCTCGAGTCCTTGGCACCGGCGGCGCGTTTGACCAGCGACTCGAACAGATCGCCGACCACGCTCAATCCTGCCAGCGCCGCACTGCCCGCAAACATGCCGATCCAGCCGAACTCGCCGCGCAGGCGCGTGAACAGGCTGGGTGCATCGACCGGCAACGAGCGATCCACCCAGAGCGTCCAGGCCACAGCCAGCAGCATCACACCAAGGAGACCACCGTAGACGCCCTCCCAGGACTTTCCCGGGCTGATCGACGGCGCGAGCTTGTTCTTGCCGAACGCACGCCCCGCGGCATACGCGCCCACGTCGGCCATCCAGACGATGCACAGCACCGACAGCACGAAGTTGATCGACACCACGCGCGCTTGTGCCAAAGCCAGCCAGCCTACCCAGAGCAGGATCAGGCCAACGAGCAATCGCAGCAGCGCCGGCCAGCGCGGCCAGGCACTCGGGCCACCACTCAGCACGAACACGCTGCCGACCACCCACAGCAACAGCGTGGCCCACCACCACGTCGCCGCCATACCGCCCACCGCTCCCGTGTACACCGCCCAGGCACCCGCCAGTGCCAGCAGCGCGCCAGGCCCGACGGCGGCGATGCTGCTGACACCGTTGAGCCGCGCCCACTCCCAGGCCGCAGCAGCAATGAGCACCAGCGAGACGATGGCGAATGGCCAAGGTGTCGATGCAAACACAGCAGGCAGCAGAAAAGCCAGCAGCACTAAGGCGGTGATGATGCGCGTTCGAAGCATCAGGCGAGCGCCGGGCCGCCCCAAGCGGCCTCTGCTCCCCACGGGGGACGCGAGCAAAGCGAGCTAGGGGCCATAAATCCTCGTCAGGCGGTCGCTGCCTGTGCCGTGGCTACGTCAGGCAGCCTTCCGCCATAGCGCCGCTCGCGCTCTCGATAGCTCGCAATCGCCGCGTCGATCTGTTCGGCGCCGAAGTCGGGCCACAGGCACTCGGTGAAGTACAGCTCCGAGTACGCCACCTGCCAGAGCAGAAAGTTGCTGATGCGCACCTCGCCGCCGGTGCGGATGAACAAGTCGGGATCGGGCGCGAAATGCATCGCCATGCGCTTGGACAGGGCGTCTTCGTCGAGGTCTTGAGCGCGAATGCCGTCGGCCATCGCACGGCGTGTCGCTTGCACGATGTCCCAGCGGCCACCGTAGTTGAAGGCCACCGACAGCGTGATGCGCTGGTTGTGCGCGGTCACGCCCTCGGCATGATCCCAGGCCTCGCGCACCTTGTCGGAGACGGCGCTGCGGTCGCCGACGATGCGGATGCGCACGCCTTCATCGGCGAGCTTGGTCAGGTACTTGGACACGGCGACGAGCACCAGGCCCATCAGGCCCGAGACCTCGTCGCTCGACCGCTTCCAGTTCTCCGACGAGAACGCGAACACCGTCATGAACTCGATGCCGCGGTCGGCACAGGCGCGCACCGTGCGCACCAACGCATCGACGCCCTGCTTGTGGCCAAAGAAGCGCGGCATGAAGCGCTTTTTCGCCCAACGGCCGTTGCCGTCCATGACGATGGCCACATGGCGTGGCACGTTGGGGTCGCGTTGCACGATGGCGGGAAGATGGAATCGCAGCGGGCCGGTCAGACCGCCAGGATCTCGGTTTCCTTGGCTTGAACCAAGCGATCGATCTCTGCGACGACGTTGTTCGTCAGTTTCTGCACTTCATCCTGCGCGCGCCGCTCGTCGTCTTCGGTAACGTCCTTGTCTTTCAGCAGCTTCTTCAGATGCTCGTTGGCATCGCGACGCACATTGCGCACCGCCACCTTGCATTCTTCTCCCGCATGTTTGACGACCTTGGTCAACTCCTTGCGGCGCTCTTCGGTCAGCGCCGGCATCGGGATGCGCAGCAAGTCGCCCTGCGCGCTCGGGTTCAGGCCGAGGCCGCTGTCGCGGATCGCTTTTTCAAGCTTCGGACCCATGCCCTTTTCCCATGGCTGCACGCTGATCGTGCGCGCGTCGAGCAGCGACTGAGGTTGGCGACCTGGCTGATCGGCACCATCGAGCCGTAGTAGTCCACCTGCACCTGGTCGAGGATGCCCGGATGGGCGCGACCGGTGCGGATCTTGTGCAGCTCGTTCTTGAAGGCTTCGATGGACTTGCCCATCTTGGCTTCCGCATTTTTCCTGATGTCGGCGATCGTCATGGTTTGTCTCCGCAGACTACACGTGCACCAGGGTGCCTTCGTCCTCGCCCATCACGACGCGCTTCAGCGCGCCGGGCTTCATGATCGAAAACACCTTGATCGGCAGTTTCTGGTCGCGGCACAGCGCAAACGCTGTCGCGTCCATCACCTGCAGATTCTTCGAAATCGCTTCGTCGAAACCGATCGTCGTGTAGCGCTTTGCGTCCGGCACCTTCTTCGGGTCGGCGGTGTAGACGCCATCGACCTTGGTCGCCTTCAACACGATCTCGGCGCCGATCTCGGCACCGCGCAACGCCGCCGCCGTATCGGTAGTGAAGAACGGGTTGCCGGTGCCGGCAGCGAAGACGACGATCTTGCCCTCTTCGAGATACTGCAACGCCTTTGGCCGCACGTACGGCTCGACCACCTGCTCGATGGCGATGGCGCTCATCACGCGCGCCGTCATGCCTTCCTGGCGCATCGTGTCGGCCAAGGCCAGCGAGTTCATTACGGTCGCCAGCATGCCCATGTAGTCGGCCGTCGCGCGGTCCATGCCGACCGAGCCGCCGGCCACACCGCGGAAGATGTTGCCGCCGCCGATGACGACCGCCACTTCGACGCCGAGCGCCGTCACGTCGCGCACCTCGCGCACCAGGCGAACGATGGTCGCGCGGTTGATGCCGTAGGCGTCGTCGCCCATCAGCGCTTCACCGGAGAGCTTCAACAGGATGCGTTTGTAGGCCGGCATGTGTCGAGCATGTTGTGGTTGTAATGTGGGAGTTTAAAGGGCCGCACGATGCGGCCCTTTTCTCTCTACTGGCCCTTGGCGGCGGCCACCTGAGCGGCCACCTCGGCCGCAAAGTCGTCGACCTTCTTCTCGATGCCCTCGCCGACCACGTACAGCGTGAACGCCTTGATGTCCGTGTTTGCAGCCTTGAGCATCTGCTCGACCGTCTGCTTTCCATCAGCCGCCTTGACGAAGACCTGGTTGAACAGGCTCACTTCCTTCAGGAACTTCTGCACCGAGCCTTCGACCATCTTGGCCACGATGTCGGCTGGCTTGCCGCTCTCTGCTGCCTTCTCTGTAGCGATCTTGCGCTCTTTGTCCACCAACTCAGCGGGCACGGCCGCCTGCGACAGCGCTGCCGGCTTCATCGCTGCAACATGCATCGCCACGTCCTTGGCGGCAACATCGCTGCCGTCGAACTCAACGACAACGCCGATGCGCGTGCCGTGCAGGTAATGCGCCAGCTTGCCGCCGCCGCTGTAGCGCTTGAAGCGGCGGATCGACATGTTCTCGCCGATCTTGCCGATCAGGCCCTTGCGCACGTCTTCGAGCGTCGGGCCGAAGCCGTCCTGGCTGTACGCCAGCGCCGACAAGGCGGCAATGTCAGCAGGATTGTGTTGCGCGATCAGCGACGCCGCCGCCTTGGTGAAGGCAAGGAACGATTCGTTCTTCGACACGAAGTCGGTTTCGCAGTTGACTTCGACCATCGCACCAGTCGTGCCGTCCACGGCCGCGGCGATCACGCCTTCAGCGGTGACGCGCGAAGCGGCCTTGCCGGCCTTGTTGCCGAGCTTGACGCGCAGGATCTCTTCCGCGCGCTCGGCGTCGCCTTCGGCTTCGGTCAGCGCCTTCTTGCATTCCATCATCGGCGCGTCGGTCTTGGCGCGCAGCTCGGCGACCATGCTGGCGGTGATTGCGGGCATTGTTTGGAACTCCTTGAAACTTGGAAAAAAGGGGCCGCGAAAGCCCCTTGCGTTCGGGTGCAGCGGGCGCGTTACGCCTCTTCGCTCACTTCGACGAATTCATCTCCGCCGGCCGCAGCCTGCACGACCTCGGTGGTCGCATTGGCCTTGCCTTCGAGCACGGCATCGGCGATGGCACGCGCATACAGCGCCACGGCCTTGGCCGAGTCGTCGTTGCCCGGGATCACATAGTCGATACCCAACGGCGAATGGTTGGTATCGACGACGCCGATCACCGGGATGCCCAGCTTGACGGCCTCTGCGATCGCGATCTTGTGGTAGCCGACGTCGATGACGAAGATGGCGTCGGGCAGCGCGTTCATGTCGGCGATGCCGCCGATGTCCTTTTCGAGCTTGATGATCTCGCGCTGGAACATCAGCGCTTCCTTCTTGATCGCGGGCTGCGTGCCGGCATCGACCTGGGCCTGCATGTCCTTCAGCTTCTTCAACGAGCCCTTGACGGTCTTGAAGTTGGTCAGCATGCCGCCGAGCCAGCGCTGATCGACATACGGCATGCCGGAGCGCTTGGCGTCCAAGGCGATGACTTCACGGGCCTGGCGCTTGGTGCCGACCATCAGGATCGTGCCGCGCTTGGAGGCCAGTTGGCGCACGAACTTCAACGCGTTCTCGAAGAGCGGCTGCGTCTTCTCGAGGTTGATGATGTGGATCTTGTTGCGATGGCCGTAGATGTACGGGGCCATCTTGGGGTTCCAGAAGCGCGTCTGGTGTCCGAAATGGACGCCGGCTTCCAGCATCTCACGCATTGATACGGGCATAAAAACTCCGAAGGTTGGTTCTAGAATCCGGCGCGAATCGAGTCCGTTTCAGCTTCTTGCTGATCACGTGCTCGACACCTTTCGTGGGCCGGTTCGCGATTGGTTTTTCTCGTTGCAGCGCGGGCTGCGCAGCACTCTCGGAAAAACCCAAAGATTGTAGCAGCCTTGCATCTCATGCCGACCGACTTGACCCAGGCAGCCGCCTCCAGAGCCGCGGGCCGTCTGTCCTCCCGCGCCGCGCTGGAAGCGTCCATCGCCGCGGCAACACCTCACACCTTCGTGCGTCGCTTCGACGAAGAGGCACGCCGCGCGGCCGATCAGTTCGACCGCACCGCGACGGCGCTGCCGCTGGCGGGGCTGGCGGTCTCTGTGAAGGATCTGTTCGACGTTGCGGGCTGGCCGACGACGGCCGCCTCAGCCTCGCGCCATGACGCTGCACCTGCAGCCAGCGACGCACCCGCGGTGGCCCGGCTGCGGGCCGCTGGCGGCGTGCTGGTGGGCCACACCAACCTGACCGAGTTTGCGTTTTCAGGCGTAGGCATCAACCCGCACCACGGCACGCCGGCCAACACGGCCACTGCGGCGCTCGATGCCAAACCGCGCATCCCTGGCGGCTCCACCTCGGGCGGCGCGGTCAGCGTGGCCAGCGGCGCGGCGTGGGCGGCACTCGGCTCGGACACAGGAGGCTCGATCCGCATCCCGGCAGCGCTGCAAGGACTGGTCGGCTTCAAGAACACGGCACGTTTGACGCCCACTGAAGGCTGCATCCCGCTGTCGACCACGCTCGACACGGCCTGTGCGATCACGCGGTCGGTGCGCGACGCCGTGCTGCTGCACGAAGTGCTGGCCGCGCGAGCCGTGGTGCCCATCGCCAAGCCGCTCGGCCAGTGGCGGCTCGCCTTGCCGCGGACGATCATGCTCGACGCGCTGGAACCCGCAGTCGCGCAGGCGTTCGAGCGCGCCATCGGCACGCTGCGAACCGCCGGGGCCGCGATCACCGACATCGACTTGCCGTTGCTCCAAGAAGCGGCGTCACTTCAGCGTGGCGGCGGCATCCCCGCAGCCGAAAGCTGGGCCTGGCACCGCGATGCGCTCGCCGCGCGCGAGGCGCAGTACGACCCGCGTGTGGCCCAGCGCATCCGTCGCGGTGAGGCCATCAAGGACTACGCCGAACTGCTGACAGAGCGTGGCGCATGGATTGCACGCATGAACGCAGCGTTGTCGGGCTTTGACGCCCTGCTCTCGCCGACCGTGCCGATCGTCGCCCCACGCACGCAGCCGCTGATCGACAGCGACGATGCCTTCTTCGCCGCCAATGCGCTGTTGCTGCGCAACCCGTCGCTGATCAACCTGGCGGATGGCTGCGCGCTGTCGCTGCCCTGCCACCGTGCGGGCGACTGGCCCGTCGGCCTGATGGTGTGGAGCACCGCGATGGCCGACGACCGCGTGCTCGGCGTCTCGCTGGCGATCGAAACTGCGCTGGCCGCCAGCCGGCAATGAGGATCGCCGTCATCGGCGCCGGCATCGTCGGCGTGACCACCGCACAGGCGCTGCGCGAGGACAGCCACGCGGTCACCGTCTTCGAGCGCCGCGGCAGCGTGGCCACCGAGTCGAGCTTCGCCAACGCCGGCTTTCTGGCACCGGGCTACGTCACGCCCTGGGCCTCGCCCGGCATGCCACGCAAGGTCATGTCGCAGTTCTTTGACCGCGACGCTGCCGTGCGGCTGGCCGGCGTGCCCGGCCCGGCGCTGCTGTCGTGGCTGCGGCATTGGAAGCGCGCCTGCGCGCCGAGCCGCTACACGCGCAACCGCGACGCGATGCTGCGCCTGGCGCAGGACAGCCTGACGCGCACGCTGGCGCTGGCCCACGCACACCACCTCGAATACGAACAAGGTCAAGGCGCCCTGGTGCTGCTGCGCGACAGCAATGAGATCGCGCAGGTGCGCGCCGGCCTCAAGCTGCTCGCCGAGGCGGGGCTGGACTTTCATCTGGTGGATGCCGATGCCTGCCGTCGCATCGAACCGGCCCTCGAACAAGCCACGCAGCTCGTGGCCGGCGTGCACCACCCGCAGGCCGGCATCGGCAACTGCCGCCAGTTCGCGCTGCAGCTGAAGTCGGTGCTGCAGGCCGACGGCGTCCACTTCCACCTGCAGCGCGAGGTCACCCGGCTCGAGCCTACCGACGCCGGCATGGCGGTTCACAGCGCGCCCAGCGACGTGCATGCCGATTCGGCGCTCGAACGCGGGCCACGTTCTTTCATCGAACCGCCGCGTGTCGACGCCTTCGACGCCGTGGTGGTTTGCGCGGCCGTCGGTGCGCCGTCGCTGCTCGCCCCGTTGCGCGTGCGCCTGCCGATCCAGCCGGTGTACGGCTACTCGATCACCTTGCCGGTGCGTCATTTCGAGGCCTACCCCGACATGGGTCCGCGCGCCGCGCTGATGGACGAGCGCTTCAAGGTCGCCATCACACGGCTGGGCGATCGTCTACGCATCGCCGGCAGCGCCGAGCTCGGCGGCACACCCACCGAAATGCGCGAAGCACCGATCGCCACGCTGTACCGCGTGCTCGAAGACTGGTTTCCGAGCGCCGCGCGCCAGGCCCAGGCGCAAACCTGGAAAGGCGCGCGACCGATGCTGCCCGACGGCCCGCCGGCGATCGGCGCCTGCGGCGTGCCGCAGCTGTGGATCAACACCGGGCACGGCTCCAGCGGCTGGGCACTGGCCTGCGGCAGCGCCCGATTGACAGCCGACATGATCGCCGGGCGCACGACCACGATCGACCCTGCGCCGTTCTCGCCCCTGCGCTGGTGAGACGGCTGGTGAGAGGTACGCTCGGGGCATGGAGCCCACGGCCACCCACCCCCGCCTGCTGGACGCATTCGATCGCCCCTGGCCCTTGCACGATGTGCAGCAGTCGCGCCGTATCGAGGCCGCTGCCGCCGCCAGTCTGCCGCCGCACACGTTGATGCAGCGTGCCGGGCTGTCCGTCGCCCGCCTGGCCCTGGGCATCGCACCGCACGCCCAGCGCGTCTGGGTTGCTGCCGGCCCTGGCAACAACGGCGGCGACGGCCTCGAAGCAGCGATGCACCTGCGCCGCGCCGGCAAGGAGGTGTTGGTCAGTCTGACCGCTGACCCGTCGAAGCTGCCTGCCGACGCGGCGGCCTCGTTTCGGCGCGCCGCAGATGCGGGCGTGACGATCAGCGAAGCCTCGGCCGCACCCGCCGATGTCGACCTCACGATCGACGCACTGCTCGGCTTGGGTGCCACGCGCGAACCCGAAGGCCAGGTGGCCGCGCTGGTGCGTGCGATCAATGCATCCGTGTGCCCTCGCCTGGCCATCGATCTGCCGAGCGGCCTGTCTGCCGACAGTGGTGTGCCGCTGGGGCCGCTCTGCGTGCGGGCCACGCACTCGCTGGCGCTGCTGACTTTGAAGCCCGGCCTGTTCACCGCGATGGGCCGCGAGCAGGCCGGCGCCTTGTGGCTCGACGATCTGGGTTGCAGCACTGAGTCCGATCAAGTGATACCCCGTGCCCAGCTCGGCGACGCCGACAGCGCGCGCCTGCTGCGCCCGGCACGCGGCCACGCCGGTCACAAGGGCGGCTACGGCGATGTGATCGCTGTCGGCGGCGCGCCGGGCATGGGCGGCGCGCTGACGCTGGCTGCGCGCGCCGCCCTCGCCGGTGGTGCCGGGCGCGTCTTCGCGTGTGTGCTCGATGCCACGATGCCAACGCACGACCCGCTCGCTCCAGAACTGATGTGGCGGCCCGGCCTGTGGCACGACGATCCGACGACATGGCAGGACGCTACCGTCGTCTGTGGCTGCGGCGGCGGCAACGCCGTGCGCGAAGCGCTGCCCGTGCTGCTGTCGCGCAGCGCGCGGCTCGTGCTCGACGCCGATGCCCTCAATGCGATTGCCGGCGACACCGCGCTGCAATCGCTGCTCACGGCACGCGCTTCACGCGGCCGCGCCACGGTGTTGACACCCCATCCGCTGGAGGCAGCGCGGCTGCTGGCGCTGCCCAGTGCTGAAAGAGTTCAGGCCAACCGCCTGGCCGCCGCGCAATCGCTGGCGCAACGCTTCGACTGCACGGTGCTGCTCAAAGGCTCGGGCAGCGTGATCGCTGCACCGCGCCGCACGCCGGTGATCAACCCCACCGGCAATGCACGGCTGGCCGGCGCGGGCACCGGCGACGTGTTGGCCGGGTGGTTGGGCGGGCTGTGGTCGGCATCGGCAGCCACAGGCGCGATGGCCGATGCTTTCGTCGCCGCCCGTGCGGCCGCGTACTGGCACGGCGCCGCCACAATGCGCGGCGATGCAGCGACGCCACTGACAGCCAGCGCGCTGCTGGCCGCTCTCGCCGCCTAGCGGCGCGTCTTTTTCGCGCTGGCCGTCTTCGGCCGTGTGCCCGATTTGGCCGACGCACGCGACGAACGCGCCGCGGTCTTGCCACGCGCAGCCGCCCGCACCTCGCGGTCGCGCAGGCGCACGGCGGCCAGCTCTTCGACGGCACTGGCCGATGACGGCAGCGCTGCATTGCGCCGCCCGCGCGACAGCAGCTTGTCGCCACCGCCCTCCACCACCAAGCGAAAGTCGATCTTGCGTGCGTCGAGATCGACACGGCTGACCTGCACACGCAGCTTCGAGCCGGCGCCGTGGCGGATGCCGGTGCGCTCGCCGCGCAACTCCTGCCGCGTCTCGTCGAAGCGCCAGTACTCGCCGCCGAGCTCGCTGATGTGCAGCAGGCCTTCGACGAAGAGGTCGTCGAGCTGAACGAACAGGCCGAAGCTGGTGGCCGCGGTCACGGTGCCGGCAAACTCTTCGCCGAGCTTGTCGCGCATGAAGCGGCACTTGAGCCAGGCCTGCACATCGCGCGAGGCTTCGTCGGCGCGGCGCTCGTTGGCCGAGCAATGCGCGCCGGCGCCTTCCCACGCTTCGGTCTCTTGCACTCGCGGTGGCGGCGCTTTGCCCCCCTTGCGCACAACCGGAGCGTCTTCGAGCTTGCCGCTGTCGATGTGATAGCGCTTGCCGTGCAGCAGGGCCTTGATGACGCGGTGCACCAGCAGATCGGGGTAGCGGCGGATCGGGCTGGTGAAGTGCGTGTAGGCCTCGTAGGCCAGACCGAAGTGGCCGTTGTTGGCCGCGGTGTAGATCGCCTGCTGCATCGAGCGCAGCAGCATGGTGTGGATCTGCAGCGAATCCGGGCGGTCCTTGGTGGCGTCAGCAATCACCTGAAACTCGGCCGGCGTCGGCTCTTCGGAAAGCGACAGGTTCAGGCCCAGCGCCTTCAGGTAGTTGGCCAGCGTCGTCCGCTTCTCGGGTGTCGGGCCTTCATGCACGCGGTACAGCGCCGGGTGCTTGTGCGAAGCGATGAAGTCGGCCGCGCAGACGTTGGCGGCAAGCATCGCTTCTTCGATCACACGGTGGGCATCGTTGCGCGTGCGCGGGATGATCTTCTCGATGCGGCCGTTGTCGTCGCAGACGATCTGCGTTTCGGTGGTCTCGAACTCGACCGCGCCGCGCTTGGCGCGTTGTTTCAGCAAGGCGCGGAAAACCTCGTGCAAGTGAATCAGGTGCGGTACCAGTTCGCTGCGCCGCGCCGCTTCGGGACCGCGGGTGTTGCCAAGAATCGCCGCGACCTCGGTGTAGGTGAAGCGCGCCTGCGAATGCATCACCGCCGGGTAGAACTGATAGGCCTCGATCTCTCCGTTCGGCGCCACCACCATGTCGCAGACCATGCACAGGCGATCCACATCCGGGTTCAGCGAGCACAGGCCGTTGGAGAGTTTCTCCGGCAGCATCGGGATGACGCGGCGCGGGAAATAGACCGAGGTGGCACGCTCGTAGGCGTCGTCGTCGAGCGGCTCGCCGGTCTTCACATAGTGGCTGACGTCGGCAATCGCCACCAGCAAGCGCCAGCCCGTGGGCTTTTTCGATTTGCCTTTGCCCAGCCCGGGCATCGGCTCGCAGTACACCGCGTCGTCGAAGTCTCTCGCGTCTTCGCCATCGATCGTCACCAGCGGCACGTCGGTGAGGTCGACGCGGTGCTTCAAGTCAGCCGGCCGCAACTTCTCGGGCAAGGCCGCAGCCTGGGCGATGGTTTCAGGAGCAAAGCGGTGCGGCACTTCGAACTTGCGCACCGCAATCTCGATTTCCATGCCCGGATCGTCGATCTCGCCGAGCACTTCGACGACGCGGCCGACCGGCTGCGAGAACATCGACGGCGGCTCGGTGAGCTCGACCGACACCACCTGCCCGGCCTCTGCGTTAGCGGTGGCATTCTTGGCGATCAGGATGTCCTGGCCATAGCGCTTGTCTTCAGGCGCCACGAGCCAGACGCCGCCTTCGTGCAGCAGCCGGCCGATCAACGGCGACTTGCGGCGCTCGACGATGTCGAGTACGTGGCCTTCGGGCCGGCCCTTGCGGTCGTAGCGCACGATGCGTGCGCGCACGCGGTCGCGGTGCAGGACGGAGCGCATTTCCTGCGGCGACAGATAGACGTCGGATACGCCTGCGCCTTCGCGCACGAGGAAGCCGTGGCCGTCGCGGTGACCTTGCACCGTGCCCTCCACTTCACTCATCAGCGCTGCGCTGAGCGGGGTGGCCGAGGTCTGGGGGATGTTGTTCTTGATGCTAAACTTTCGGGGTTCCTGAGATGCCCAGGTGGCGGAATTGGTAGACGCACTAGTTTCAGGTACTAGCGGGTAACTCCGTGGGGGTTCGAGTCCCTTCCTGGGCACCAATGAACGTTAGAGACGGAACAAGGCCAGCGTTGCTGGCCTTGCTCGTTTATACGGCAAACTTTTTCGCAAGCCCGTCAGGACGCAGCCCGTCGTATTCCTCGAAGGGCTGGTGGATCCACGGACTCGTCGGCAGCTTCTCGACGAAGTAGTCGGGCGTGTAGCTCGACACGCCCTTGACCCACAGCACCGCGGAACGCAGTTCGCTGATGGCCGGCATGCCGCGCAGGCGCTCGACGACGGCTTTCAACGTGATGCCGGAGTCGGCAAGGTCATCGACCAACAGCACACGACCCGCCAATTCGCCCTTCGGCATGGTGATGTATTTCGCAATGTCCAGGCGGCCCTGGATCGTGCCGGCGTCAGCGCGATAGCTCGACGTGCTCATGATCGCCAGCGGCTTGTCGAAGACGCGCGACAGCACGTCGCCGGGCCGCATGCCGCCGCGCGCCAGGCAGAGGATCTGATCGAAGTCCCAGCCCGAGGCATGCACCTTGAGCGCCAGGCGCTCGGTCAGCATGTGGTACTCGTCCCAGGAGACGTAGAGGTGTTTGCCGTCGTCGGTGAGCATGGCGGTTGGGTTTCCTATTTGCGAAACGGGTGGCGCAGAAGAATCGTGTGCACGCGATCGGGGCCGGTGGAGACCATGTCCACCGGCGTGCCGGTCAGCGCCTCGAGGCGCTCCAGGTATCGGCGAGCGTTGGTCGGCAACTGCTCCCAGTTGGTCAAGCCGGCCGTGGTGTCGCTCCAGCCTGGCAGCGTCTCATACACCGGCTCGCAAGCGGCGACGTCATCGGCGCCGGACGGCAGGATGTCGAGCGCGCGGCCGTTCTGCCGGTAGCCGACACAGACCTTGATTTCCGGCAGGCCATCGAGCACGTCCAGCTTGGTGATGCACAGACCCGAGACGCCGTTGATGATGACCGAGCGCTTCAGCGCCGCAGCATCGAACCAGCCGCAGCGGCGCGCGCGGCCGGTGACGGTGCCGCGCTCCTGGCCGATGGTCGAGAAATGGTGGCCGACGCTGCCGGGCTTGTCGATGTCCAGTTCGGTCGGGAACGGCCCGCTGCCGACGCGCGTGGTGTACGCCTTGGTGATGCCCAGAATGTAGTGCAGCATCTGCGGCCCGACGCCGGAGCCCGCGGCCGCGTTGCCGGCCACGCAGTTGCTGGAGGTGACATACGGGTAGGTGCCGTGGTCGATGTCGAGCAGCGTGCCTTGGGCACCTTCGAACAGCAGGTTGTCGCCAGCCACGTGGCGCTGGTGCAACTGGTAGCCGACGTCGGCGAACATCGGTGCCAGCTTCTCTCCGAGCGCCAGCGCCTGATCGAGCATCGGCTGCAGCGGCAGCGCCTTGGCCTTCAAGTGACCGGTCAGCGCCTCGTTGTGCAACGTCAGCAGGATCTCGAGCTTGTTCTTGAATCGGGCCGGGTGGGCCAGGTCTTCGATGCGCAGCGCGCGCCGCGCCACCTTGTCTTCGTACGCCGGGCCGATGCCCTTGCCGGTGGTGCCGATCTTGCCGCTGCCGCTGCTCTCGCGCAGCGCTTCGCGCGCCCGATCGACCTCGACATGGAACGGCAGAATCAGCGGGCACGAGCTGCTGATGCGCAAACGCGAGCGCACATCGACACCCATCTTCTCCAGGCGCTCGATCTCGCTCAGCAGATGCGCCGGATCGACGACGACGCCGTTGCCGATGTAGCAGGCCACGCCGTCGCGCATGACGCCGCTGGGGATCAGCTGCAACGCCGTTTTCACACCCTTGATGACCAGCGTGTGCCCGGCGTTGTGGCCGCCCTGGAAGCGAACGACGCCTTGCGCGTGGTCGGTCAGCCAATCGACGACCTTGCCTTTGCCCTCATCGCCCCATTGCGTGCCGACGACAACGACGTTGCGGCCGCGTGCGGAGGAAACTTCCATGGTGTCTTGCTCGTCTTTCGTTCGATGTGGTCAGAGGGACTTCAGCACCCACTGGCCAGCGACTTCAATCAGTTCGCGATCGCAGGCGTACTCTTGGGTTTCCTGCTCATGTCCCGGCAGGATGCAAACCACGGTGTGGCCTTGCTCACGCAGGCGCCGCACCGCTTTGCGCAGCTCGCTGGACTGGTTCCACGGTGCGCGCACTGCTGCGTGCGCGCCATTTCCCGGGGCGGCCAGGGCCAGCTCCTTCACGTCGAGACTGAAGCCGACCGCCGGCCGGTTGCGGCCGAACACCGCACCCACTTCGTCGTAACGCCCACCGCGCGCCAGGGCCGCATTGCTGGCCACCGCATAGACCGAAAAGCGCGGACCGCTGTAGTAGGCGTAGCCGGACAGGTCGGCAAGGTCGAAACCGATGCGCACTTGCGGATGCGCGCGCCCGACATGCGCCGCCAGCCAGGCCAGATCATCGAGCGCGCGGCGGATCGGCTCCCGTGCTGGCAGCGCTGTACGCGCTGCATCGAGAACCTCGTTGCCACCGTACAGCCGCAGGAGCGACTGCAAGCCGGCGCGCGCCTCGGGCTGCAGTGTCTGGCTCAAGGCTGCCAACGCCGCCGCATCCTTGCTCGCCAGCGCGCTCGCCATCTCGGTCAGGCGTTCGCCATCGAGCGCTGCGCCGGCGAGCAGTGCTCGCAACACGCGCGCATCGCCGAGGTCGAGCATGACGTCGGCAATGCCGGCGCTGCCCAGCGAATCCAGTGCCAGATCGATCACTTCGAGATCGGCTTCAAGGCCTGCATGGCCATAGACCTCGGCGCCAAACTGCAGCAACTCGCGCGACGCCAGCGCGCCGTTGGCTCGCGCATGCAGCACCGGTCCGCAATAGGCCAGCCGGGCCACACCTTCGCGGTTGAGCAGGTGGGCATCGATGCGCGCCACCTGCGGCGTCGTGTCGGCACGCAGGCCGAGCGTGCGCCCCGAGAGTTGATCGACGAGCTTGAAGGTCTTGAGGTCGAGCGCGGCGCCGGTGCCGGTCAGCAGCGACTCCAGATGCTCCACCAAAGGCGGCTGCACCAGCTCGTAACCGTAGCCGCGCGCGCGATCGATCAGCGTGCGCCGCAATTCCTCGACGCGTCGCGCCTGGCTCGGCAGCACATCGGCGATTTGCTCAGGCAGCAGCCAGGCTCGCGTCATGGGCTGAAAAACTCGCCGTTGTTGAAAACGGCATTGTATCGACCGTCATGACGCCCCCTCGCCCGCTTCGCGGGCACTCCCCCGAGGGAGGCGCGGCCCGGACGCTTGGGAGCGGCCCGGCGCTGGCCAGCGCGCACTACAGCCAGATGAGCACGACCCCGAGCGCCACTGCGATCAAGCCGAAGAAGCGCAACTGACCGTCGTGCAGCTGAAGCAACTTCTCGAACGCCTGCCGCCAAGAGCGAGGCGACAGCAGAGGCAGCAGACCCTCGGCGATGAGGAGCAGGGCCAGCGCGGTGACGAGCACATCGCCCGTCACCTCGCTCACTTGCGCGGAGGCGCTGCCGGTGCGTCAGACGCCCCGCTGCGCATCGTGCGGAAGAAGTCGCTGCTCGGGTCGAGCACCATGATGTCGCTCTTGCTGCGGAAGCTTGCCCGGTAGGCTTCCAGGCTGCGATAAAACTGCGCGAACTGCGGATCGCGGCCGAAGGCATCGGCGTACAGCGCGGAGGCCTTGGCATCGCCCTCGCCCTTGACCTTCTGCGCATCCCGGTAGGCCTCGGCCACGATGACGCTGCGCTGGCGGTCGGCATCGGCCTTGATCTTCTCGCCTTCGGCGTTGCCGGTGGCACGCAACTCGTTGGCGACCTGCTGACGCTCCGACTGCATGCGGCGATAAACCGCGTCGGAGATGGCGGCGACGAAATCGACGCGCTTGATGCGCACATCGACGATCTCGATGCCAAAGGCCTTGGCATCTTCGAGCAGTCGAGATTTGACGTCAGTCATGACCTTCTCGCGCTCCTTGGACAGCACATCGGTGACCGTGCGCTTGGTCACTTCCTCGTTGAAGGCAGCCTGGACCACCGGCGACAGACGTGTTTCCAGCAAGCGAAAGTCGGACCCGATGGTGCGGATGAACTGGCGGGAGTCGGCAATGCGCCACTTGACCAGCCAATCGACCACCAAGCTTTTCTTCTCGGCGGTGAAGATAGCTGCGGTCTCTGCGCTGTCGAGCGTCTGGATGCGTCTGTCGAGAAAAACCACGTTCTGGAACGGAGGCGGCAGCTTCATCTTCAAGCCAGGCTCGCTGATGACTTCCTTGATTTCACCCAGTGCATAGACAACAGCGATCTGGCGCTGATCGACGACGAACAAGGTCGAGGCGGCGATCATCAACGCGAGAATCGCGGTGACGGCGATGAATGCGATGCGGCTCATTGTTGTTCTTCCTCAACGGCTCTCGCGCTCGCGCGAGCGTGCGCCTTCGCGCGTGCGGGGGTCTGCACCGGCGGCTGGTTCAGAGGGCGGCACCACGGCAGTGGGCGCCGCCGCGGGCAACGGTGTCCCGGCTTGCTGCAACAACCGGTCCAGCGGCAGATACAGCAGGTTGGAGCCCGTGCGGCTTTCGACCATGACCTTGCTGACGTTTGTATAGACCGACTGCATCGTCTCCAGGTAGAGGCGATCGCGAGTCACGGCAGGCGCCTTCTGGTACTCGGCAAGCACCGAGCGGAAGCGCTGAGCATCACCTTCCGCCTGTGCAGTGACCGTCGCTCGGTGCGCTTCGGCTTCCTGCTTCAACCGCGCGGCGGTGCCCTGCGCCTTCGGGATCTCGTTGGCGGCATAGGCCTGCCCTTCGTTCTTCAGGCGGTCGCGGTCAGCGCCGGCCTTGAAAGCATCATCGAACGACGCCTGCACCTGCTCCGGCACCTGCACGCTTTGCACGTTGACGTTGTCGACCAGGATGCCGGCATTCAGGCGGTTCAACTGGGCCTGAATGGACTTCACCAGATCGGTGGCCAGCGCGGTGCGCTGCTCGTACAGCACAGCGTCGACATTGCTGCGGCCCACGACCTCGCGTACCGCCGTTTCGGCGGCCTGCCGCACCGCGTCGTCGGCGCGGAAGTTCTCGAACAGATAGGCCCGCGCATTGGCACGCCGGTACTGCACAGTGAAGCGGATGTCGATGATGTTCTCGTCCTGCGTCAGCATCGACGAGTCACGCAGGCCGGTGGCCTGGACCACCGAATTGCGGCCGACCTCGACCGACTGCAGCTGCGTCACCGACACCGTTTCGTGCGCCTGGAACGGGTACGGCCAGCGGAACTGGATGCCCGCTTCCCGCGTGTTGGTGAAACGGCCGAAGGTGGTAACGACCGCCTGCTGCCCTTCCTGCACGATGAAGACGCCGCTGCCGAGCCAGACCAGCAGCGCGATGCCGGCGATCAGGCTCATGCCGATGCCGGCGCTTTTCATGTCGGGCTGGAAGTTGTTGCCGCCACCGCCACCATTGCCGCCATCACGCGGCGGACGCTGGTTGCCACCGCCGCCCTTGCCGCCGAACAGGCCGGAGAGCTTGCGGTTGAAGTCGCGCCACAGCTCGTCCAGGTCGGGCGGGCCGTCGCCCTTGTTGAACAGGGGCAAGGCAGCGGCCATCAGGGCACGCGCGGCGCGGCCCACGGCAGTCAGGCGTTGGGCCAGCGGCGCGAGGGCGTCTGCTGCGGCGGTGTCGTATCGCGGGGTCATGCGGCTCCGTGCACGGGGTCGTGAGATGGCAAAGTCGAAAGTGTAGGCAATGCGGCGCCATTCAAGCGCGGGGCCAGGCGATCGGCAACAAGCTGCCGCAGGACATCGAGGCCACGGCCGTCTTTGGCGCTGACGAAGACGCGTGGCGTGACCACGCCGGGCGCGCGCTCGATGGCGTCGGCCAGCACGCGCGGCTGGGCGGCGGGCTCGATCAGATCGAGCTTGTTGAAGACCAGGATCTGCGGAATGCGCTCGGCGCCGATCTCTTCGAGCACCCGCTCGACCTCGGCCATCTGCTCGCCGGCCTGCGGGCTGGCCGCATCGACGACGTGCAGCAGCACATCGGCATCAGTGGCTTCGTACAAGGTGGCGCGAAAGGCGTCGACGAGCTTGTGCGGCAGGTCGCGGATGAAGCCGACCGTGTCGGACAAGACCACACTGCGCCCGGCTTCGGCCAGCCACATCTGGCGCGTCGTCGTGTCGAGCGTGGCGAAGAGCTGGTCGGCGGCCAGCGTGCGTGACTTGGTCAGCGCGTTGAACAACGACGACTTGCCCGCATTGGTGTAGCCGACCAGCGAGACGCGCAGCGCACCGCTTTTCTCGCGCGCGCGGCGCTGCGTCTGGTGCTGCTTCTTTACCTTCTCCAGGCGCGACTTCACCGTCTTGATGCGCTCGCCGATCATGCGGCGGTCCAATTCGATCTGCGCCTCGCCCGGGCCGCCACGCAGGCCGATGCCGCCGGTTTGCCGCTCCAGGTGCGTCCAGCGCCGCACCAGGCGGGTGGCCTGGTATTGCAGCCGCGCCAGCTCGACCTGCAACTTGCCTTCGTGGCTCTGCGCGCGCGCTGCGAAGATATCGAGGATCAGCGCCGTGCGGTCGGCCACCGGCACGCCGAGGTGTTGTTCAAGGTTGCGCTGCTGCGCCGGCGACAAGGCCTGGTCAAAGATGACGCCGCGAGCCTGATGCGTCTGCACGGCGGCCTTGATCTCGTCGGCCTTGCCGGAGCCGACGAACAGCGCCGCGTCTGGCGCCTTGCGCTTGGCGGTGATGCGCACCACCGGGTCGTCACCGGCCGATTGCGCCAGCAACGCCAGCTCATCGAGCGTCGGGTCGAACGACGAGCCCGGGCCGAAGTCCACCCCGACCAGTACGGCAGGCGTGGGCACGGCGCGCTCGGCGTCGAAACGGTGGTGTTGCTCGGAACTCAAGAGGTGCGGTTCGACCGGCCTTGGGCCTGCACTGTGCAGGCCCGCGCGCTCAGTTGTTGTTGCCGCCGCCGGCGGCCGGAGCATCGCCCGGCTCGTTGGCGTGGAAGTTGACCGCACGGCCCGGTACGACCGTGGAGATGGCATGTTTGTAGACCATCTGCGTCACGGTGTTGCGCAGCAAGACGACGTACTGATCGAAGGATTCGATCTGGCCCTGCAGCTTGATGCCGTTGACCAGGTAGATCGAAACCGGCACATGCTCCTTGCGCAGCAGGTTCAGGAAGGGGTCTTGTAGGAGTTGCCCTTTGTTGCTCACGATATTGACTCCGTGTTGGATGACGGTTGGGACGTTATCACAGCGCAGTGGCCGTGGATGACTCCCTTATGAACCCTTGTCGTCGAAAGGGTTCCGTGAGCTCTTCATCTCGACGCGCAAGGGCGTGCCGACGAGCTTGAAATGGTCACGGATGCGCCCTTCGAGGAAGCGTTTGTAGCTGTCGGTGACATGCTCCAGCGAGTTGCCATGCACGACCACGATCGGCGGATTCTGCCCACCCTGGTGCGCGTAACGCAACTTGGGGCGGAAATGGCCGGCGCGCTGGGGCTGCTGGTGTTGCACCGCGTCCTGAACCAGCCGGGTCAGCACCGGCGTGCTCATCTTCACCAAGGCTGAGGCATGCGCCGCGCTGATGGCCTTCCACAGCGGTGCCAGGCCCTGGCGCTTGATTGCAGAAATCGGCAGCACTTCGGCATAGCGCAGGAACGGCAGGCGCTGCGCGATCTGGCGTTCCACGGTCTGCCGCTGGTAGCTGTCGATCGCGTCCCACTTGTTCACCGCCACGACCACCGCACGGCCGGCATCGACGATGTAGCCGGCGATGTGCGCATCCTGGTCGGCCACGCCTTGCGTGGCGTCGAGCAGCAGCACGACGACGTTGGCGTCCGAGATGGCCTGCAAGGTCTTCACCACCGAGAACTTCTCGATGGCTTCGAAGACCTTGCCCTTGCGGCGCAGGCCGGCGGTATCGATCAGGTCGAAGCGCTGGCCGTTGCGCTCGAAGGGCACGTGGATCGCGTCGCGTGTCGTGCCCGGCAGGTCGAACGCGACGAGGCGCTCTTCGCCGAGCCAGGTGTTGATCAGCGTGCTCTTGCCGACATTGGGCCGGCCGGCCACGGCCAGGCGGATCGGCTTGTCAGGCCCGTCGCCGAAGATCTCTTCTTCGGGCTCGGCGACGTCGAGGCTGTCGAGCACCACTTCCATCAGGCTGCGGATGCCCTGCCCGTGCGCAGCCGAGATTGCGATCGGCTCGCCGATGCCGAGCTCATGAAACTCGGCCAGCAACGGCGACTCGCTCATGCCCTCGGCCTTGTTGACGGCGAGGAAGACGCGCTTGTTGGCGCTGCGCAGGTAGCGCGCGATGTCATGGTCCTGGCCCGACACCCCCGAGCGCACGTCGACGACGAAGATCACGGCGTCCGCTTCGGCCACGGCCTGCTTGGTCTGCTTGGCCATCTCGGCGACGACGCCGCTCGGCTTCTCGGGCTCGAAGCCCCCCGTGTCGATGACGATGAACTCGCGCGCGCCGAGGTTGCCGTCGCCGTAGTGGCGGTCGCGCGTCAAGCCGGCGAAGTCAGCAACGATCGCGTCGCGGCTCTTGGTCAGGCGGTTGAACAGCGTCGATTTGCCGACGTTGGGCCGGCCAACGAGGGCGATGACCGGCTTCATCGAGGACTATTCCGGCCTGAAGGCGAAAAGACCGCCTTTTTTGGTCGTCACGAGCACGGTGGTGCCCAGCACGACCGGCGCGCCGATGACCTGCGAGCCATCGGTCGGCAGGCGCAGCAGCGTCTTGCCATTGCTGCGGTCGAGGAAATGCACCTGGCCTTCGAAGTCACCGACGATCACGGTGCGTCCGACCACCAGGAGCCCCGAGAGATCGCGGTGCAGCAGCTGTTCCGCCGTCCAGGCAAGATCGCCGTTGGCGGCGCGCCAGGCGGTGATGCGGCCGCTGCCGTCGGCGCTGGCCACGAGTTCGGCATCGGCGCCGATGGCCTGTGCGCCGCCGATGTTCTTCGTCCACAGCAAAGTGCCGCTCTGTGCGTTCGCGCAACCCACTGCCGACTGGAAGGCGCGGGCGCAGACCACGTCACCGGCACGGGCCACCGGTCCGACGAGATCGGCCACGCGCTCGACCTCGTTGGTACCGCGCGGGTTGGCCAGTGCCACTTCCCAGCGCACGGTGCCCTTCAGCGGATCGATGCCCGCCAATCGTTGGCCCTGACCGACCAGCAGCGTGTCCTTGAAGGCGCTGACGACGCCGGGCTGCGACAGCGTCAGCGGCTCACCGGCGCGCCGCAAGTCCCACAGGTAGCGGCCGTCCTGAACGTCATAGGCCCGCACCGCGCGGTCCACACCCATCACGAACACACGCTCACCGGCCACCAGCGGCGCGGTGGCAACGAGCGAGCCGAGGCGCGTGCGCCACTTCACGGCGCCTTTGTCGAGCACCACCAGTTCGTTGTCGCGCGTGACCACGGCAGCGTAGCGGCCGTCGCTGCCGACACCGGCCGACAGGCGCGCACCGGCGTTGCCGCGCCACAGCTCCTTGCCGTTGTCCTTGGCCAAGGCGACGATGGTGCCGTCCCCTCCAGCAACGATGAAGGCGTCGTCCTTGACCGAGGGCATCAGCACGAACGGCGTGGCATCGACTCGCGCATCCCACACGGAACGGCCGGCAATCGCTGGCGTGATCGACTCCAGCGGCGTTGGCTTGGGCTTGTCGCTCGAGCAACCGGCCAGCGCGGCGCACAGACCGAGCGACCAGGCGGCCATGCGCAGCCGACTCACTTGGCCGCCCCGCTGGACGTGACGGCCGTGATGGCCGCGGTCTCGGGCGCCGGCGCCGCGCCGAGCGACGTCAGCTTGGCTTCGACGAGGGTGCGGTACTCGGTCTTGGCATCCATCGCCTTGTACGCCGCTTGGTAGGCCGTCACTGCTTCAGCGCGCTTGCCTTGCGCAGCAAGGATGTCACCACGGCGGTCTGCGATCAGCGCATCGAACTCACGCGGCTTGCCTTGCTGTGCGGCATCGAGCTGCTTCAAGGCTTCGTCGAACTTCTTCTGGTCGAGCAACAGGCCGGCGGCGCGCAGACGCGCGATGCTGCGCAGCTCGTCTTCGCCGGCGTTCTCGGCCACCCAACCCAGCGTGGCCAGCGCGGCGTCGGCCTGGCCCTTGTCGGCCTGCACCTTGGCTGCCAGCAGCGCACCTTGCTGCGTTTGCAGCGTGCGTGGGAAGCGCTCTTTCAGGTCACCGAAGGCGCGCGCTGTTTTGTCCACGTCGCCGCTGGCCGCCATGCGGTCGAGTTCGTCGTACAGCGCCCCGGCCTTCACGCCCTGCTCGCGCTGCCACCACTGCCAGACGTTCCAGCCGGCAAAGCCGGCGAGCGCCAAAGTCACGGTCCAGGTGATCAGGTTGCCGTACTGATTCCAGAACGATTTGATTTGATCGAGTTGTTCCTGCTCTTGCAGGTCGAGAGGGGATGCCATGAGGTGCTTGCGAATGCGAAGGTCGAATTATGCGATGCGCAACTCGCGCGCCCAAGAGGCGGCCTCAGCGAGCGCACGCGTGAACTGCGCGGCGCCCTCGCCCGCGCGCAATGGCTTGATCGCCACCTGCCCCGCTGCCAGCTCGTCGGCACCGAAGATCAACGCGAACGCTGCACCACTGGCATCGGCGCGCTTGAACTGCGATTTCATCGAGCCACCGCCGGCATGCATCAGCACAGCGACGCCAGCCGCGCGCAGTGCGTCGAGCACGGGCATGGCGATCGGCAAGGCCTGCGCGTCGGGGATCAGCGCGTAGGCGTCTGGCGCAGTTGCAGTAGGCGCGATCCCGGCCGCTTCGAGCATCAGCATCAGCCGCTCCATGCCGAGACCGAAGCCGATGCCCGGTGCCGGCTTGCCGCCCAGTGTCTCGATCAGCTGGTCGTAGCGGCCGCCGCCGCAGACCGTGGCCTGCGCGCCGAGCAGCGGGCTTGTCCATTCGAAGACGGTCAGGTTGTAGTAGTCCATGCCGCGCACCAGGCGCGGGTTGACCGTGTAGGCCAAGCCCGCAGCATCGAGCACGGCGCGGACGGCGCTGAAGTGCGCGAGCGATTCGGCACCGAGAAAGTCCATCAGCCTGGGCGCCGCGGTCACCACCGGGGCCATCGCCGGGTTCTTCGTGTCGAGGATGCGCAGCGGGTTGCTGTGCAGGCGGCGCCGGCCGTCGTCGTCGAGCTTGTCGGCATGGGCTTCGAAGTGCCCGATCAAGGCTGCACGGTGCGCCTTGCGCTCGTCGGATTGACCCAGGCTGTTGAGCTCGAGCACGACGTGCTGTCCTTCGATCAGGCCCAGCTCGCGCCAGAACGCGCGCAGCATCAGGATAATCTCGGCATCGACATCCGGTCCGGCGTGGCCGAGGGCTTCGACGTCGAGTTGGTGAAACTGCCGCGTGCGGCCCTTCTGCGGACGCTCGTGACGAAACATCGGCCCCATCTGCCAGATGCGCAGCGGCCCGTTGTAAAGCGCGTTGTGCTCGACCATCGCACGCACGATGCCGGCGGTGGCCTCCGGCCGCAGCGTCAGTCGGTCGCCGTTCATCGCGTCTTGCCAGGAGAACATCTCCTTCTCGACGATGTCGGTCACTTCGCCCAGGCCGCGCACGAACAGCGCCGTCGGCTCGACGATCGGCGTGCGCAGGTTGCGGTAGCCCCAGCGCGCGAGCAGGCTGCGCGCTTTGTCTTCGACCCACTCCCACTTCGCCGCCTCGTCGGGCAGCAGGTCGTTCATGCCTTTGACGGCGGTGATCTTCTCAACCATGTGTGTTTGCCGCGCGCCTGCTGGCGCGGATTCAATGCGAAGCGGCGACGGCCTGGCCGAAGCGCTTCTCGATGTAGTTCTCGACGATCTGGTGGAACTCTTGCGCGATGCCTTCGCCGCGCAGCGTCATCGCCTTCTGTCCGTCGATGAACACCGGGGCGGCAGGCGCCTCGCCAGTGCCCGGCAGGCTGATGCCGATGTCGGCATGTTTGCTCTCACCCGGGCCGTTGACGATGCAGCCCATCACCGCGACCTTCATGTTCTCGACACCGGGGTACTTGGCTTTCCACACCGGCATCTGCGCGCGCAGGAAGTCGTCGATCTGCTTGGCCAGTTCCTGGAACGTCGTGCTCGTCGTGCGGCCGCAGCCCGGACAGGCGGTCACGCTCGGATTGAACGAGCGCAGGCCTAGCGACTGCAGCACTTCGAGCGCCACCGCCACTTCCTGTGTGCGCGCTTCACCGGGTTGCGGCGTCAGGCTGACGCGGATGGTGTCGCCGATGCCTTCCTGCAGCAGCACGCCGAGTGCCGTCGCCGAGGCCACCGTGCCCTTGGTGCCCATGCCGGCTTCGGTGAGCCCCAGATGAAGCGCGTAGTCGCAGCGCGCGGCCAGCGCGCGATATACCGAGATCAGGTCCTGCACGCCGCTGACCTTGCAGCTGATGATGAGCTGGTCCGGATTCATGCCGAGCTCGCGCGCGTACGTGGCCGAGTCGAGCGCCGAGGTGACGAGCGCCTGCACCATCACCTGTTTCGCGTCCCAGGGCTCGGCGCGTTTCGCGTTCTCGTCCATCAGATCGACCAGCAGTTCCTGATCGAGGCTGCCCCAGTTGACGCCGATGCGCACGCACTTGTCGTGCTTGACCGCAGCCTCGATCATCATCGCGAACTGCTTGTCTTTCTTGTCACCCTTGCCGACGTTGCCTGGGTTGATGCGGTACTTCGACAGTGCCCGCGCCATCGCCGGAAAGTCGGTGAGCAGGCGGTGGCCGTTGTAGTGAAAGTCGCCGATCAGCGGCACGTCGATGCCCATGCGGTCGAGTTGCTCGCGGATGAACGGCACCTGCTCGGCCGCTTCGGGTGTGTTGACCGTGATGCGCACCAGTTCGCTACCGGCGATGGCCAGTTCCTTGACCTGGATCGCGGTGCCGATCGCATCGACGGTGTCGGTGTTGGTCATCGACTGCACCCGAACCGGCGCATCGCCGCCGACCGTGACGACGCGATCGCCCCAGACCACGCGCGCCTGGCGCGAGCGCCGCTGCGCCGGTTGCGCGAGAACGAGCGAGCTGAAGTCGTGCTGCGTGGTCATCTCAGTGCCGCCCGGCCGCTCCGAAGGCACTGAGCGCCCCCTCGGGGGGCAGTGAACGAAGTGAGCGTGGGGGTTTCACTTCAGCTCGCCTCAGTTCAACTGCAAGCGGGCCACGTTGCCCTCGGTGTTGGCCTTCAAGTCGACCAGCTGGCCGCGGAACGTGACCTGCGTATTGGTGGCGTTGCCGATCGTCAATCGCAATGGCACCTCACCGTCGAGGCCCAGCGATTCTCCAGGCGCGACCTTGCGCGACAGCAGCGTCTGGCCACGCGCATCCTGCACTTCGACCCAGGTTTCGCCCACCGCTTTCAAGCCCAGCAGCGCGGAGCCCGCAGGCAGCGTGACCGCGGGCGTTGCGGTTGCCGGCGTCTCCACGGCAGCCGGTGCACCCAGGCTCGTCGCGGTGACGGTGCCGCTGGTCAGCGGCACCGTTGGCAGCACGTCGACGACACCCGACGCGGGTACTGCAGGCGGCAAGGCCGAGACCGGACTCGATGCCGCTGCGGCCGAAGCGCTGGGAGACACGGGGGCCAAGCCACGCAGTCGATCGAGGTAGCGGCTCGGAGCGAACGCCAGCACCGCGGCGGCGATCAGCACCAGCAACGTGCCCCAGACCACGGGCCGGCCGATCCAGCTCCAGTCGGCGGGATCATCGCGCCCTGGACGCTCGCGAAACGGCGCGTTCAGTCCATTGCTGACATGCTGCAGCTTCGGCGCCGCGCCGGGCACTTGCGGCAGGCGCTCGAGCACCGGCTGCGCGTCGATCTTCAGTGTGCGGCAGATCGTTTGCGCCAGCGCGCGGGTGAAGGTCAGATCGAGCAGCTCTTCGTAGCGGTCGCTCTCCAACGCTTCCAGCTTGCGCTGCGGCACCTTGATCGAAGCTGCGAGCGCGGCGATGTGCAGGCCGCGTTTCTCGCGCGCAGCCTTGAGCATCGCACCGGCCGTCGAGGTGGCAGCACCGTTGTCGATCGGTTCAGTCATTGAAGCGCCCACCGTCATAAGCCTGGGCCTCCGGAGATTGCGGGAAGCGTGCGCGCAACTGGCGGCCGAAGACCTCGACCGCATTGCGGTTGCCCGCCTTGTTTTCAATCCGCGCCGCCAGCCACAGCGTCTGTGCGTTGGAAAGTTCGTCGCGGTCGTTGACGCGGCGGATGTAGAAGCGCGCGCGCTCCAGCTCGCCGCGCCGGTACAGAACGTCGGCCAGGTTGTAGGCGGTGGTCGGGTTGGTCGGATCGACTTCGTAGGCACGCAACAGCTTCTGCTCGGCCGGCACCATGCGCCCGGCGCGCGCGCTGCAGATGCCTTGCGCCATCAGCGAGCGTGCCAGGTCGCGGTACTGTGGTGTCGCGATGGCCTGTTCGAACAGGCGGTCGGCATCGTCGTACTGGCCACGCTGGCACTTGAACCACGCGCGGTTGTGCATCGCGTCGGCATCGCGCGGGTTGAGCGACATCGCACGCTCGAAGCTGTCTTCGGCCAAGCGGTCTTCACCCATCGCGGCATAGACCAGGCCGCGCATGTTATGGGCCGCGCCCATGTCGGGCTTGGCCGCCAGCGCCAGCTTGATTTCATCGAGCGCGGTGTTGAACTGGCCGCGGCTGAAATAGCCACCCGCCAGTTCGAGGCGCACCGACGCGCGCTTTTCCGCATCGCTGGGATCGGAGGAGGTGCTGACGTTGGCATCGGCCTGGCGCTGCGTGCCACCCGTCTGCACACAAGCGACGCCTGCCAAGGCCAGAGTTAACAGCGAAATGAGCAGTCGCATGGGTCAGGCGCGGTGCGCTGGTTGCGGGATCACGGGAATGCGGCGCAAGCGTTCATGCACGCGCGTGCGATCCTGCACCTCGCCAGCGAGCTGGCCGCAAGCGGCGTCGATGTCGTCTCCTCGCGTCTTGCGGATCGTCGTCACGAAACCTGCCGCCTGCAGCGCTTTGGCAAATCCGATCACACGCTCGCGCGGCGAGCGAACGAGGCCTGACGCGGGGAAGGGATTGAACGGAATCAGGTTGAACTTGCACGGTACGTCGGCGCGGCGCAGCAGGCGCACCAGCGCCTGCGCCTGCTCGGCACTGTCATTGACGCCGTCGAGCATGCAGTACTCGAATGTGATGAAGTCGCGCGGCGCCGTATCGAGGTAGCGCTTGCAAGCCTCGAGCAATTCGGCAATCGGGTACTTGCGGTTGATTGGCACCAGGTCGTTGCGCAGCGCGTCGTCGGGTGCGTGCAGCGACACGGCGAGCGCGACAGGACAGTCGTCGCGCAGGCGGTCGATCATCGGCACGACACCCGAGGTGCTGACGGTGACGCGGCGGCGCGACAGGCCGTAGCCGTGATCGTCCAGCATCACGCGCAGCGCCGGCACCAAGGCAGCGTAGTTCTGCAGTGGCTCGCCCATGCCCATCATCACCACATTGCTGATGACACGAACTTCGGTGCCGAGTCGCTTGCGCAGTGCATGCTCGGCGTGCCACAACTGGGCGACGATCTCGCCGGTGGTCAGGTTGCGGCTGAAACCTTGATGCCCCGTCGAGCAGAAGCGGCAGCCGACCGCACAGCCGGCCTGCGACGAGATGCACAGCGTGCCACGGTCATCTTCCGGAATGAAGACCGTCTCGATCGCATTGCCGGCGCCGACGTCGAACAGCCACTTCACCGTGCCGTCGGCCGACGTGTGTTCAGACACGACTTTCATCGGCGTAATCGTCGCCGCGTCGGCGAGTTTGTCGCGCAGCGACCTGGCCAGATCGCTCATCTGCGCGAAGTCGCCGGCGCCCTTCTGGTGGATCCAGCGAAAGAGCTGCGTCGCCCGAAAGCGCTTCTCGCCCAGGCTTTCGCAGAAGGCCGCCATCCCTTCGAGATCGAAATCGAGAAGGTTCGCCGCGGCCATCGATCTATCGCGAGTAGACGTTCATGCCAGGAAAGAAGAATCCGATTTCCACCGCGGCGGTCTCCGGCGCGTCAGAGCCATGCACCGAATTGGCATCGATGCTGTCGGCAAAGTCGGCGCGGATGGTGCCCTTGTCGGCCTTCTTCGGATCCGTCGCGCCCATCAGTTCACGGTTCTTCGCGATCGCGTTCGGGCCCTCGAGGACCTGGATCATCACCGGGCCTGAGATCATGAACTTGACCAGGTCATTGAAGAACGGTCGCGCCTTGTGCACAGCGTAGAAGGCTTCGGCCTCGCCCTTGGACAGGTGGGCCATCTTCGCGGCGACGACTTTCAGGCCGGCGCCTTCGAAGCGGGTGTAGATCTGTCCGATGACATTCTTGGCCACTGCGTCGGGCTTGATGATGGACAACGTACGTTCGATCGCCATGATGGAAAACTCTCCGAAAAATCAATGACTTGGCAAAGCCTTGGATTCTAGCCGTTGAACTTCAGCGGCCTGTGCGCGGACCGCCTCGGCCACCACCGGCGCCACCGCGGCCCCCTCCACCGCCACCGCTGCCACGACGTCGGCCACCGCCGCCACCCTTCTTGCCGAGGAAGGCGTCGCCGCCGATGTAGCCGACGGCCGTGCGCATCGGATCGGGCTGCGCGCCACCGGGCTTGGCTCCACCGCCGGCGCCGCCTCGTTTCTTGCCCCGGCCGCGTTGGCCGCCGCTCGGTCCGCCCCCATTTGCGCCAGCGCCTGAGCCTTTCGGTGGGCCCTTGTGAAGACGTTTGTCGTAGGTCTGCTGCAGAGGGTTCGGGATCGGCGCGTCGTCGTCGAGTTCACGCTGCGGTGCGCGCGTGGCGGCCTTGAGCGCACGCTGATCAAAGGTTTGCTGCAGCGGGTTCGGGATCGGGGCGTCGTCGCCGAGGTCGCGCTTCTTGCGTTCCTCGCGGATCGCGCGTTGATCGAAAGTTTGTTGCAGCGGGTTCGGGATGTTGGTGAAGTCGGCTGGCTCTGCCGCCACATCGTCGTGATGGTCCTTGAACTCGTGCTCGCGCGCCTTCAGCGCCGCATCGCCAAACCCTTCGTGCAGGTTGTACTTGCCGCCACGCCGCTTCTTGACGATGACATGCGCTTCGTGCGAGAGCGGCTGGCTCGGCTCGCGGGCCTCGCGGGGTGGACGCGACTCGCGCGGCTCGCGCGGTTCACGACGGGCTTGAGGCGGCCGCGGTTCGTGCTGGCCGTCACGCGCCTCGCCACCGCGCCGGTTCTGGCCACGACCCTCTCGGCCATCGCGTTGATCGCCGCCACGCGGCTTGCTGGCGTTGCCACGCCCTTCGCCCAGGCCGGTCATGAAGCGCAGCAACTTCACATCGTCCGGCGACAAGTCCACCGCGGCGCCACGCTTCAAGCCACGCGGCAGCACCACCGTGCCGTAGCGGATGCGGATCAGCCGGCTCACCGCCAGACCGACGGCGTCGAACAGCCGGCGCACCTCGCGATTGCGGCCCTCTGCGATCTTGACGCGGTACCAATGGTTGACGCCTTCGCCGCCGCCATCGTCGATGCTCAGAAACGCCGCGGTCTGGCCCTCGATCGGCACACCGCCAAGCAAACGCGCGCGCGATTCATCGGTCAGCTTGCCCAACACACGCACCGCGTATTCGCGCTCGATACCAAAACGCGGGTGCATCAAGCGGTTGGCGAGTTCACCGGACGTGGTGAACAGCAGCAAGCCTTCGGTATTGATATCCAGGCGGCCGACCGATTGCCACTTGCCGTGCAAGAGGCGCGGCAGCCGGCGGAACACCGTCGGACGGCCTTCCGGGTCGTCCAGCGTCACTACCTCGCCAACCGGCTTGTGGTATGCCAGCACGCGTGTCGGCAGCGGCGCAATGCGCACGCGCACAGGCTTGCCGTCGATCGCCACCTGGTCGCCCCAGGAGACGCGTTGGCCCACATGCGCGACCTCGCCATTCACGCTGACACGGCCGTCGACGATCATCTGTTCCAGATCGCGCCGCGAGCCGACACCGGATTGGGCGAGCACTTTCTGCAGCTTCGGCGCTTCGACATCAGGCGCCAGGATGCGGCGCTCGGGCGCAGCGTCGGTGGCCGCGCCTTCGGCTTCCGCGGCCGGCGATGACGCCGGCGCGTCGATCACTTCGTCAGCCGGCTGCTCAAGCGTGGTCGGTGTGTCGTCGTTGTCGAAGCTGCCGTCTTGCACGATCGCAAAGAGCTCGCCAGCATCGGGCATCGGCGGGCGCACAGCGCCATCGGCCACAGGCGCACCCGTGCCGCCTTCTCTGCCTTCTCTGCCTTCCTTGCCTTTGCGGCCGCGACGACGCTTGCGCCGTGGGCGTTGCGATGCGGCGCCACTTTCTTCCGGATCCCCTGGCGACGCCTCGGCCGCATCGACTGCCGCAGCCGGCGCCGCCGGCTCTGCCTCAGCGGCAGGCGCGACGGCCTCAGCCGGCTGTGAATCTTCAGCCGCAACCACCTTGGCCGGCGCACGCCGCCGCCGCGGGCGGGGCGCCGGCGTCTCCTCAGTGGGCGCCACAGCAGGCAAGGCGTCGTCGGCGTCAGGGTCGTGGCTCATGAGGCAGTGGATTCGGAGTCGTCGTAGATCGGCAGGGGCTGCGCGGCGGTGTCGCCAGCGTGGTCTTCAGCATCGAGCGCGAGCGAGGTTTGGCCGTCAGCGGAGACAACGGCGTCCATCAAGCCGGGCTGGCCGGCAAGCGCGTCGGCGATGCGCTGCTCGCCGCTGCCGCCGGCAGCATCGAGCTCGGGCAACTGATCCAGGCTGGCCAGGCCCAGGTCATCGAGAAAGTGGCGCGTGGTCGCATACAACGCAGGACGGCCCGGCGCCTCGCGGTGACCGATCGACTCGATCCAACCGCGGTCTTCGAGCTGCTTGACGATCTGGCTGCCGACCGCAACACCGCGAATGTCCTCGATATCGCCACGCGTCACCGGCTGACGGTAGGCAACGATGGCCAGCGTCTCCAGGACGGCACGTGAATACCGGGGCGGTTTCTCGGGATTCAGGCGGTCGAGGTACTCGCGCATCTCGGGCCGGCTCTGGAACCGCCAGCCTCCGGCCAAAGGCACCAGCTCGACACCGCGGCCTTCCCACTCGCGCACCAGCTCATCGAGCAAGCTCTTCAGCGTGTCGTTGCCGACCTGGTCATCGAACAAGGCACGCAGCGCTGCCAACGGCAGCGGCTGGTGGGCGCAAATGAGCGCGGTCTCGAGGACGCGTTTGGCCTCAGGCGTGTTCATGCAAACAGTGTGTGGATGCGCCGGAAGGGCCGGCGGCTTCAATCATCAGGTCGGGTGACGGGCTGTAGAGCACCGGAGCGCAGGGAGGCTGCGCAAGCTCTTCGAGCCGCGGCCCCGGCGGTGTGGCTGGGCCGTTGCGGCCAGGGCAGTTGACCTCATTGTAGCGGCAGCGCGGTGGCCCCGGCCACTTGTTTCCAGGCAGCCTGCAAATCCGCCGGCAAGGCCGACTCGAACCGCAGCGCTTTGCCGTTCACCGGATGGGCGAAGCCAAGCCGGGCCGCGTGCAGGGCCTGGCGCGTCATCGCCAATGCGGCCGCGCCACCGTAGAGTGCGTCGGCCACCAGCGGATGACCGCGCGAGGCCAGGTGCACGCGGATCTGGTGGGTGCGGCCGCTATGTAGGCGGCACAGCACGGCGCTGAACTTCGCATCAGCGGCCACCCGGGCCACGTCGGTTCGCGCTGCTTTGCCACCCGCGACCACGGCCATGCGCACCCGCGACACCGGGTCGCGGCCGATCGGCGCTTCGATCGAGAACGGCGCGGCCGGCACCACGCCGTGCACCAGCGCCAGGTACTCACGCTGCACGTCGCGGGCAGCGATGGCGCGCGTCAGCGCTGTCATCGACTCGAGGGTCTTGGCCACGACCATCAGGCCCGAGGTGTCCTTGTCAAGGCGATGGACCACCCCCGCCCGTGGCAGTTGCGCGGCCCCGCGGTGATGCGCCAACAGGCCGTTGAGCAAGGTGCCGCGCCAGTTGCCGGGGGCGGGATGCACGACCAGGCCCGCCGGCTTGTCGATGACGATGATGTGCTCGTCTTCGAACGCCACCGCCAGCACCATCGTCTCCGGCGTGAAAGCCAGGCACTCATCGGTGGGCTGCAGTTCGATGACAACGGACTGGCCTGCCTTCAAGCGCCGCGACGCGGTGCGCGCGACCGCGTCATCGACCGTTACCAGGCCGCGTTCGATCAGACCCTGCAAGTGGCTGCGCGAAAACTCGGGCGCCTGCGACACCAGCAGCTTGTCCAGACGCTCGCCATGGCCGACGGCATCCACAGTGAAGCGGCGCTGCTCCGCATCGGCGTCACGCAGGTCATCGGCGCTCGCGTCTCTATAATCGCTACCGTTTTCTACAGAGGACATGGGCTGCGATTGTCGGCCCTGTGCAGACCATGTTTCGACCGTCCCGACGCGTGCTGTGTTTGCTCGCCGCCGCTGTCTTTGCTGCGGCTTGTGGCACGAGCGACAAGATCGACCCGAACTCGACCAAGGCGGTTGAAGCGCTCTACGCCGAAGGCAAGGACGAACTGGCCAGCGGCGGCTACGAGCGCGCGATCAAGATCTTCGAGCGCGTCGAGGGTCGCGCCGCCGGCACGCTGCTGGCGCAACAAGCGTCGCTCGACCTGGCCTATGCGCAGCATCGCAGCAACGACCGCGCTGCAGCGCTGGCCACGCTCGACCGCTTTATCAAGCTGCACCCTTCGAGCCCAGCCCTCGACTACGCGCTCTACCTGCGAGGCGTTGCCAATTTCAACGACAAGCTCGGCATCTTGTCGGCGCTGTCGCGCCAGGATCTGTCGGAGCGCGACCAGCAGGCCTCACGCGACGCCTATCAGTCATTTCGCCAGGTGGTCGAACAGTTTCCGCAGTCGCGATACGCCGCCGATTCCAAGCTGCGCATGGACTACATCGTCAACGCACTGGCCGAGTACGAACTGCACGTCTCGCGCTACTACTTCCGACGCGGCGCCTATGTCGCGGCGGCCAACCGCGCGCAGCAGGTGTTGCTCGAGTTTCCGCAGGCACCGGCCACCGAAGAGGCGCTGTTCCTGATGGCGACCAGCTACCAGCAGCTCGGTCTGGACGTGCTGCGAAACGACGCGCAGCGCGTGCTGGAGAAGAACTTTCCGAAAAGCCGGTTTCTGAGCGGCGAAGCCGCGGCGCAGTCAACGAAGTCCTGGTGGCAGTTCTGGTGATGCGCTAGGTGTGGCTCGCTGCCAGTTCAGCCAGCCAAGACAAGGCGTCTGACTCGACGTCAAGCCGCGACATTGGCGGCAAGGCTGCGATCAGGCGCTTGCCATAGGGCATGCGCGCAATCCGTGGGTCGCAGATCACGAGCAAGCCGCGATCGGTTTCGCTGCGCACCAGGCGGCCGGCACCCTGCTTCAGCGACACAGCCGCATCGGCAACAAAACACTCGTTGAACGGATTGCGGCCCTCGGCTTCGAGTTGCTTGACGCGCGCCTCGATCAACGGATCGTTCGGCGGCGGGAACGGCAGCTTGTCGATCAACACGCATTGCAGCGCGTCGCCGGGCACATCGATGCCTTCCCAGAACGTTTGCGAGCCGACGAGCACGGCGGCGGGCGCGGCGAGAAAGCGCTGCAACAGCGCACGCTTCGGGCCGCTGCCCTGCACCAGCACTTCGACTTGCGTCGCGCCGGCGGCATCGAGCCCCGCGCGCAAGGTGTCGGCCACCAGCGGCAGCGCGCGCAGCGTCGTCGTCAGCACGAAGGTGCGGCCGTTCAAGGCTGCGGCGCAGCGCGCGGCCAGCTCGGCAACGGCGGTGGCATGGCCTGCTTCGTTCGGCTTTGGGAAGCGCGGTGGCACATACAGGCGCGCGTGGTTCGCATAGTCGAACGGGCTGCCGACGCGCAGCTTGCGCGCGTCCTCCAGCGCCGCCGAGCGCGTGAACCAGGTCAGCGCCTCGTCGTCGCCGAGCGTGGCCGAGGTGAAGATCCAGGTCTTCTGCGCCTTCGCGCGCTGCTCGGTGATGACCTCGCGGATGTCGAGCGGCGACTCGATCAAGCGCACCGCGTGGGTTGACAAGTCGACCCATCGCACGCGATCGGCTGCACCCTCTTGCGCGAAGACCTGTGCCGCCGTGGCCAGGGCCGCCGCGCGTTCGGCGAGGCGGCCGAGATCGGGGCCGACATCGATTGCCGCGTGCAAGGCGTCGTGCGCCGCGCTTGCAGTCTCGACCAGCGACGCCAGCGCTTGGGCAAACGCCGGCTGCCCTGCACGCTCGCTCCAGCGCAGTTTGAGCAGCGCACGCACCTCGCGCAGGGGCCCGGCCGCAGCCAGACGAAGCTCGCGGGCATCGCGTTCGATCGCACCGGCCAGCGCCGCCCAGTCCGCCAGCCCGCGCGCTTGGGCCAAGCCGACCGCAAGCAGGTCGCGCGCAAAGTCGATCAGCTGCGAACTGCCGAGCGTGAGACCGAGGAACTGCACGCCGGCGTCTGCCAGTTGATGCGCCTCGTCGAACACCACCGCCTCGACGCTCGGCAACAGCTCGGCCATGCCGGTGTCACGCACGGCCAGGTCGGCGAAAAAGAGATGGTGGTTGATGACGACGAGATCGGCGGCCATCGCTTCGCGCCGCGCCTTGACGACGTGGCAGGCAGCGAACTGAGGGCAGTCGCTGCCCAGGCAGTTCTCGCGCGTCGAGGTCACCAGCGGGATCACGGGCGAACGTTCGTCGAGGCCGTCGATCTCCGCCAGATCGCCGCTTTTTGTGGATGGTGCCCAGGCCTCGATGCGCGACACCGCACGCATCGCGAAACGGTCCGGCAGCTCAAAACCCTGACGCACCTGTTGCAGCCGATGCAGGCAGAGGTAGCTCGAACGCCCCTTGAGCAGCGCCACGCGCACCGGCACGCCGAGTGCATCGACCAGTCGCGGCAGATCGCGCAGAAAGAGCTGGTCTTGCAGGCTCTTGGTGGCGGTGGAGACGAGCGCACGCCTGCCTGAGAGCAGCAGCGGCACGAGGTAGGCGAACGTCTTGCCGACGCCAGTGCCCGCCTCTGCGACCAGCGCTTCACCGTCTTCGATGGCCGAGGCCACGGCCTGGGCGAACCGTTGCTGAACCTCGCGTTCGGTGTAGCTGGGGTCGGCAGCGGCCAGCGCACCGCCGCTGCCGAACGCCTGGCTCACGGCGTCGGCCAGAGATGAAGGCGTGGCGGTCAAGCGGGTTCCGGCGGATCGACCAAGGCTTCCAACCGCGAAATCTGGTCGCGAAGCAGCAGACGGCGTTTCTTCAGCCGGCGCAGTGCCAGATCATCGAGCGGTGTCTGCTCCGCGGCACGGTCGATCAAGCTGTCGAGATCGGCGTGCTCCATGCGCAGCTCGATCAGGCGTCGCTGGGGCGAGTGCAGATTCTGGTCCATCGTGTGTTGCCGACGAGTGTAGGCGTGCGGCACGAGTTCACATCTGGGCACCATCGCGCGTCGGGCACACGGAGGCTTCCCGTATATTCCTCGGATGTCCTCACCCACCCCGTCGCAACCCGCCTACCGCCTGAATGGCGCCACCGGCATGCACCGGGGCGACCGCCAGTACCAGCAAGATCAGGTCGAGTTGATCGCACACACGCGCGTCCCGGGTTGCGCGCTGGCCGTGTTGGCCGACGGCATGGGCGGCAAGAGCGGCGGCCGCAAGGCAGCCGACCAGGTGATCATGGTGGCGCGCCAGCTTTACGAGCGCCATGTGCCGGAAAAGGACGATGCGACCGAGCTGCTGACCCAGGTGGTGCAGGAATCGCATCTGATGATCAAGCTGACGGCGATGACGGCCGAGGAAGAGCCTCACAGCACGATCGCTGCCTTCATCGTCGGACCCAACCGGCGCTGCGACGTCGTGCATGCCGGCGATTCGAGGGTCTATCACTTTCGTGGCTCCGAGATGGTCAGCCGCACGATCGATCATTCCTACGTGCAACGGCTGATCGACGAAGGCCAGATCACCGAGGAAGAAGCGAACACTCATCCGCAGTCGAACCTGTTGACGGGATGCCTGGGCACGCATGCCGATCCGCCGCTGGCCGTGCGCGAGTTGGGCACGCTCGAGGTGGGTGACTCGGTGCTGGCCTGCAGCGACGGCCTGTGGCACTACTTCACGCCGCGCGAGATCGGCGCCATCGTGCACACGCTGCCGGCGCGCGAGGCGAGCGAGATGCTGGTCTCGAAGGCGCGCCAGCGCGCTCGGGGTGGTGGCGACAACCTGTCGCTGGCGCTGGTGCGCATCGACACGCTGGAAAACCTACCGCGACGCTGACCGGCGGCTCCGCTCGGAGTCGATCAGCGCAGGGCCGCCGACGCCGCGTTGGTTGGCGGAATGGGCAGCGCTGGAGCCGGTGGGCGTTTGGCGTCCCGCTCCCGATTGCGTTGCTCGACGGCTGCACGATGTGCAGCAACTTCTTCTAAACGCTGCTTCGACACTGTGGCGCGGCGTGCCGCAGCGGCCTTTTCACCGGCCACCGAGGACGAGCGGCGCCGACGCGCATCGGGCTGGATTGCCGCAGCGGAGTCAGCGGCCGACTCTGGTGGCGACGTCCCTGTGGGCTCGCGCCGGGCCGGCGGCGGTGACCGCGACTCATCGGCTCGTGCCGCAGCGTCCTGGCGCTCGCGGATGCGGGCTTGACGATCGGCTGCCCGGCGCTTTCGCTGCGCATCATCAAGCAGCGCCCGTTGATGATCGAGCTGCTGGGTTGCCGCGCGGCGCTCGGCACGGACCTGCGCAAGGCACGAAGACACCACAAAACGCTCGGCACATGCCGCCTCGCCAGACCGCGCTCGTGCATCGACTTCAACCCGCTCACGCTCGATGCGCCGGCGGTGCGAGGCCTCGTCGTCCGCGGCATGTACCGCGAACACTGCCACCAGCAGGCCCGCCAGCACAAGCCTAGGTAAGCGAGGTGTCGACATCGCGACGCTCCAGGGCCAGGAACTCGGTCGATTGCATTTCCGTCAAGCGCGACACCGTGCGTGGAAACTCATGCGCGAGCGGCCCTTCGGTGTAGAGCGCCTGCGGGGGCACTTCGGCCGAGATGATGAGCTTGACGCGCCGGTCGTACAAGACATCGATCAGCCAGGTGAAGCGCCGCGCCTCGCTGGCCATGCGCGGCGGCATCTGCGGCACGTTCGACAGGATCAGCGTGTGGAAGCGGCTGGCGATTTCGAGGTAGTCGTTCTGCGATCGCGGGCCACCGCACAGCCACTTGAAGTCGAACCAGACGACGCCGCCGGCCTTGCGCCGCGCCGTGATCTCGCGCTGTTCGATGCGCAGCAGCGGATCTTCGTCGCGGGCTTCGGCAATCTCGTCGAAGGCCTTCGTGAGCGCAGCTTCTGCCTCGGCGCCGAGTGGGCAGTGGTAGCGCTTCACATGCTGCATCGTGCGGCTGCGGTAGTCGGTGCCGGCGTCAACATTGATCACTTCGAGCCTGTCTTTCAGCAACGCAATCGCCGGCAGGATGCGATCGCGGTGCAGGCCGTTCGGGTACAGGCCGTCGGGATGGAAGTTGGACGTGGTGACGATCGAAACGCGGTTGGCGAACAGCGCCTCGAGCAACCGGTGCAGGATCATGGCGTCGGTCACGTCCGACACGTGGAACTCATCGAAGCAGATCAGGCGAAAGCGCCGCGCGATGCGCGCGCCGAGTTCCTGCAGCGGGTTCGGTGTGCCTTTCAGATCCTGCAGTTCGCGATGCACCTCGCGCATGAACTCGTGGAAATGCAGCCGCGTCTTGCGCGTCAGCGGCACCGACTGGAAGAAGCAGTCCATCAGGAAGCTCTTGCCGCGGCCGACGCCACCCCACATGTAGACGCCGCGCGGGATCGGCGGGCGCAACAGCAGTTTCGTCACCGCATTGCTGCGTCGCGCCTTGTAGTCAGCCCACTCGTTCTCGCAGCGCGAGAGCGCATCGATCGCCCGCAGTTGCGCCTCATCGCTCGCGTAGCCGCGCTCTTTCAGCGTCGCTTCGTAGAGGGCGCGAACAGCCACGCTAGAAGTTCAGGGTGCGCTTGTCCACCGCCAGCGCGGCTTCCTTGGTCGCTTCGGAGAGCGACGGATGCGCGTGACAGATGCGCGCCAGGTCCTCGCTGCTGGCCTTGAACTCCATCGCGACGACGCATTCGGCAATCAGTTCCGAGGCCAGCGGGCCGACGATGTGCACGCCGAGGATCTCGTCGGTCTTGGCGTCGGCGAGCATCTTGACCATGCCGGTCGTGTCGCCCAATGCACGCGCGCGGCCGTTGGCCATGAACGGAAAGGTGCCGGCCTTGTAGGCCACGCCGCGCGCCTTCAACTGCTGCTCGGTCTCTCCGACCCAGGCAATCTCGGGGCTGGTGTAGATCACCCACGGGATGGTGTTGAAGTTGACGTGGCCATGCTGCCCTGCAATGCGCTCTGCAACGGCAACGCCCTCCTCTTCGGCCTTGTGGGCCAGCATCGGACCACGCACCACGTCACCAACGGCCCAGACGTTGGCAAGGTTGGTCCTGCAATCATCATCAACGACGATGGCGCCGCGTGGGTCCAGCATCAGGCCAACGCCTTCGGCGTTGAGGCCGACGGTGTTCGGCACACGGCCGATCGAGACGATCAGGCGATCGACGTCCAGCTTGACGGCTTCGCCCTTGGCGTTGGTGTAGGCGACGGCCACGCCACTCTTGCCGACCTTGACCTCACCGACTTTCACACCGAGCTCGATCTTCAGGCCCTGCTTCGTGAACGCCTTGTGCGCTTCCTTGGCAATCTGTTCATCGACCGCGCCGAGGAAGGTCGGTAGCGCTTCGAGCACGGTGACTTCGGCGCCGAGGCGGCGCCACACCGAGCCCATCTCCAGGCCGATCACACCCGAGCCGATCAGGCCGAGCTTCTTCGGCACCGACGGAATGCGCAGCGCGCCGTCGTTCGAGAGGATGCGGTCTTCGTCGAACGGCACGCCGGCAATGCGCGCGCGCTGGAGCCGGTGGCGACGATGATGTGCTTGCCGACGATCTGCTTCATCGCCGGCATTGATCTCCCAGCCTTCGGCAGCCGCCTTCACGAACGAGCCGCGGCCGTGGAAGAAGGTCACCTTGTTCTTCTTGAACAGGTAGAGGATGCCGTCGTTGTTCTGCTTGACGACCGTGTCCTTGCGGCCGAGCATCTTCTTGACGTCGATGCTCAAGATCCTTCAGGCCGATGCCGTGGTCGCCGAACGCATGTCCCGCATGCTCGAAGTGCTCGCTCGACTGCAGCAGTGCCTTGCACGGGATGCAGCCGACGTTGGTGCAAGTGCCCCCGGGCGCCGGGCCGCCCTTGTCGTTCTTCCACTCGTCGATGCAGGCGGTGTTGAAGCCGAGCTGCGCTGCGCGGATGGCGGCGATGTAGCCGCCGGGGCCGCCGCCAATGACGATGACGTCGAATTGCTTTGCCATCGTCCGTCCTCAGATGTCGAACAGCAGACGCGCCGGATCTTCCAACGCCTCTTTCATCGCCACCAGTCCGAGCACCGCTTCGCGGCCGTCGATGATGCGGTGGTCGTAGCTCATCGCCAGGTAGTTGATCGGGCGCACGACGACGACGCCGTTCTCCACCATCGCGCGGTCCTTGGTCGCATGCACGCCGAGGATGGCGCTCTGCGGCGGGTTGATGATCGGCGTCGAAAGCATCGAACCGAAGACACCGCCGTTCGAGATCGAGAACGTGCCACCGGACAGGTCTTCCATCGACAGCTTGCCCTCGCCGGCCTTCTTGCCGTACTCGGCGATCTTTTTCTCGACGTCGGAGAAACTCATCTGATCGGCATTGCGCAGGATCGGCACGACCAGGCCGCGCGGCGATCCGACGGCGATGCCGATGTCGAAGTAGCCGTGATAGACGATGTCGTTGCCATCGACGCTGGCGTTCAACACCGGGTACTTCTTCAGCGCATGCACCGCCGCCTTGACGAAGAAACTCATGAAGCCGAGCTTGGTGCCATGCTCCTTTTCGAACTTTTCCTGGAAGCGCTTGCGCATCTCCATCACCGGCGCCATATTGACTTCGTTGAACGTCGTCAGGATGGCGTTGGTGGCTTGCGACTGCAGCAGCCTCTCTGCCACTCGCGCCCGCAGGCGCGACATCGGCACGCGCTGCTCGGGTCGCTCGCCGAGGTTCATCGCGGGTGCAGGCACGGCAGGCAGCGGTTTGGCCACCGCAGGCGCGGCGGGCACGGCTTTGGGTGCGGCCACCGGCGGCGTGGCGATGGCGCCGAGCACATCTCCCTTGGTCACACGGCCGTCGCGTCCGGTGCCGGCAACAGACCCCGCGGCGAGGTTGTTGTCCGCCATCAGCTTCGCCGCTGCCGGCATCGCCACGTCGCTCTTCGACACCGGCGCAGGAGCCGCCGCGGCGGACACGGGTGCTGCAGCCGCCGGCGCGGCTGCGCCGGCCTTTGCCTCAGTGTCTATCCTCGCGATCACCTGATCGGCCGCCACCGTGGCGCCGTTGGCCGCCACATGTGCCACCAGCACACCCGCGAATGGCGCCGGCACTTCAAGCACGACCTTGTCGGTTTCAATCTCGATCAGGATCTCATCGATCGCCACGGCTTCACCGGGCTGCTTCTTCCACTGCAACAGCGTTGCTTCGGCGACCGACTCGCTGAGTTGCGGAACCTTGACTTCTACGATAGCCATTGTTGTTGTCTCGTCTTGAGTTATTTGCTGAGCACGAAGCCTTTGAGCTTGCCGAAGGCCTGATCGAGCAGCGCTTTTTGCTGCTCGACGTGCAGGTGCGAGTAGCCCACCGCCGGTGAGGCCGAGGCCGGACGTCCGGCATAGCCGAGCTTTTGCCCTTCGCTCATGTTTTCGTGGATCTGGTGCTGGATGAAGAACCACGCACCCTGGTTCTGCGGTTCATCCTGGCACCACACCAGCTCGGTGGCGTTGGGGAAGCGCTTCAACTCAGCGGCGAAGGCCTTGTGCGGGAACGGGTACAGCTGCTCGACGCGAAGGATGGCCACGTCCCAGGCCTTCTTCTCGTCACGCTTCTTGATCAGGTCGTAGGCCACCTTGCCCGAGCACGCGATCACGCGCTTGACCTTGTCGGGCTCGACCTCCGCGCGCGCCGGCCCGATCACCGTCTTGAACTCGCCCTTGGTGAACTCGGACAGCGGCGACGTGGCGTCCTTGGCCCGCAGCAGCGACTTCGGCGTCATGATGATCAGCGGCTTCCTGAACATGCGCACCATCTGCCGGCGCAGCACATGGAAGATCTGGCTGGCCGTCGTCGGCTGCACGATCTGCATGTTGTTGTCGGCCGCAAGCTGCATGAAACGCTCCAGGCGCGCCGATGAATGCTCCGGACCCTGGCCTTCGTAGCCGTGCGGCAGCATCAGCGTGATGCCGTTGACGCGGCCCCACTTGACTTCACCCGACGCGATGAACTGGTCGATGACGACTTGCGCGCCGTTGACGAAGTCGCCGAACTGCCCCTCCCAGATCGTCAGCGTGTTCGGCTCGGCGCTCGAGTAGCCGTACTCGAAACCGAGCACCGCTTCTTCCGACAGGATCGAGTCGATGACGACGAACGGCGCCTGGCCGTCGGCCACGTTGGACAGCGGCACATAGGTCCCGGTGTCCCATTTTTCGCGGTTCTGGTCGTGCAGCACCGAGTGACGGTGCACGAAGGTGCCGCGGCCACAGTCCTGCCCCGACAGGCGCACACCGTAACCGCTGGCCACGAGCGACGCAAACGCGAGATGCTCGCCCATGCCCCAATCGACATTGACTTCGCCGCGCCCCATCGCCGCGCGATCCGCAATCACCTTCTCGACCAGCGGGTGCGCCTTGAAGTCCTTTGGCAACGTCGTCAGCCGCTCGGCCAGACGCTTGATCTCGGCCAGCGGCAGCGCCGTGTCGGCGCCGTCGGTCCACTTCTTGCCCAGGAAGGGCGCCCAATCGACCGCGTACTTGCTCTTGAAGTTGGTCAGCACCGGATCGACGGTGTGCTTGCCGGCGTCCATCGCTGCGCGGAAGGCCTTGACCTTCTGGTCCGGGCCGTCGGCCGCGAGCACGCCTTGCGCCACCAGCTTGTCGCCATAGAGCTTGCGCGTGCCGGGGTGCTGGCCGATCTTCTTGTACATCAGCGGCTGCGTCAGCGCGGGCGTGTCCTGCTCGTTGTGGCCCAGCTTGCGGAAGCAGATGATGTCGACAACCACATCCTTCTTGAACTGCTGGCGGTAGTCCATTGCCAATTGCGAGCACAGGACCACGGCTTCCGGATCATCGCCGTTGACGTGCATCACCGGCGCCTCGACCATCTTGACCACATCCGAGCAGTACAGCGTCGAGCGCGAGTCGCGCGGGTCGCTGGTCGTGAAGCCGATCTGGTTGTTGATGACGATGTGCACCGTGCCGCCGGTGAAGTAGCCGCGCGTCTGTGCCAGCGCCAACGTCTCCATCACCACGCCCTGGCCCGCGAACGCAGCGTCGCCATGCACCAGCACCGGCAGCACCTGGTCGCCCTGCTTGTCGCCACGGCGGTCCATGCGCGCCTTGACGCTGCCCTCGACCACCGGGTTGACGATCTCCAGGTGCGACGGGTTGAAGGCCAGGCTCAAATGCACTGCACCGCCCGGCGTCGAGATGTCGCTCGAAAAACCCTGGTGGTACTTGACGTCACCCGCGGGCAGCACTTCCGCGGCCGTGTGGTCGAACTCGGCGAACAGGTCTTTCGGCATCTTGCCGAGCGTGTTGACGAGCACGTTCAGGCGCCCACGGTGGGCCATGCCGATGACGATTTCCTGCACGCCTTTTTCACCGGCGCGCTGCACGACCTCGTCGATGCTGGCGATGAAGCTCTCGCCGCCTTCGAGCGAGAAGCGCTTCTGGCCGACGTACTTGGTGTGCAGAAAACGCTCGAGCCCTTCGGCTGCCGTGAGGCGGTTGAGGATGTGCTTCTTCTCGTCCACGGTGAAGCTGGGCTTGCTGCGAATCGACTCCAGCCGCTCCTGCCACCAGCGCTTCTCCGCCGGGTCGGTGCAATGCATGAACTCGACGCCGATCGAGCCGCAGTAGGTCTCGCGCAAGGCCTGCATGAGCTCGCGCAGCGTCATGTGCTCGGCCTTGGTGAAGTACGTGTTCGTCGCCGAAAACGTGATCTCCATGTCCGACTCGGTCAGGTCGTAGAACGCGGGTTCCAGCTCGGGGATCTTCGGCCGCTCGGTTCGCTTCAGCGGATCGAGGTCGGCCCAGCGGCTGCCGAGGAAGCGGTAAGCCGCGATCAGCGACTGCACATGGACCTGTTTGCGCGCGACGGCCAGGTCGGCCTCGCTGGCCTTGACCGCAAACGCATTGGCCTTGGCACGTTGGGCGAAGGATTCGACGACGGGCGCATGCGCCACATCGCGGCTGTCGCTGCCATCGACCGCAGGCACGTTCTGCAGCTTGTCGAAGTAGGCGCGCCAGTTGTCGGGCACGCTGCCCGGGTTGTCGAGATAGGCTTCGTAAAGCTCTTCGACGTAGGGCGCATTGCCCCCGAACAGGTACGAGTTGGACCTGTATTGCTGCATCATCTTCGCTCACCTCTGGCCACGGTCTGCGCGGCATTCGATGGGTTGCACAACCTTCCGCGACCCGGCTACACCGGTGGGCGGACTAGCGTTCGCGCCGTCAGGGGAGAATCCTTTCGGGCGGGAAGGGCCTGTTTTTCTACGGGAGCGACTCTAGCATCGAAGGCTTTCACGAAGCCGACGAATGCGCCCTGTCCGTGGCGTTGTTGCGGCGATCGCCCCACGCGGTGGCAAGTCAGTATCGCGGTGAGATGACGCGCACGATCCGGATTCACGCCGCGGCCCCAGCCAAGCCGGCATGGGGCTCGGCCTGCAACGGCTGCGGAGTCTGCTGCCTGGCCGAGCCATGCCCCGTCGGCATGATCGTCAGTGGGCGCCGCCAAGGCGCCTGCCGTGCGCTGGCTTGGGATGACACGTCAGCGCGCTACCGCTGCGCGCTGATGAAGATCCCGGTGCTCAAGACCGTCACCCGGCGCTGGATCGCCGCCGGCCAGGGGTGCGACAGCGACGCTGTCGTTGCGTGACGGCGCGACTACTGCGGCGCGGAGGCTGCCGAAGCCGCTGGTTCGACGGGTTTGGATGACGTCGGCAGCGGCACGGTCCCACCGACGCCGACGCTGACGCCGCCGCGGCCGATCGGCACACCAATGCCAACGCCGATGCCGACCGAGCTACAAGCCGCCGCTCCTGCCGCCAGAGATAAAGCCACGATCGTGCTGCGTTTCATGCAGGCTCCTGTTCAGGCCGCCAAACGGCTCTGCGCCTGACCATATTCGCGGGCCAGCCGATCGACCAGCGCCGCGGCCGGCACGACTGCCTTGACCGCGCCGATGCCCTGGCCGCAGCCCCAGATGTCCTTCCAGGCCTTCTTGCTGCCCTCGCCGCCACCGAAGTTCATCTTCGTCGGGTCGCTCTCGGGCAGGTCGTCCGGGTCGAGGCCCGCGTTGCGGATCGACGGCTTCAGGTAGTTGCCGTGCACGCCAGTGAAGAGACTCGAGTAGACGATGTCGTCGCTCGTACCATCGACGATGGCTTGTTTGTAGGCCTCGCTGGCGCGAGCCTCTTCGGTCGCAATGAAGGCCGAGCCGATGTAGGCCAGGTCGGCGCCCATCGCCTGCGCGGCGAGCACGCCACCACCCGTGGAGATGGCGCCGGACAGCGCCAGCGGGCCGTCAAACCACTCGCGGATTTCCTGGATCAATGCGAACGGGCTCTTCACGCCGGCATGGCCACCCGCGCCCGCAGCCACCGCAATCAGGCCATCGGCGCCCTTCTCGACCGCCTTCTTCGCAAAGAAGTTGTTGATGATGTCGTGCAGCACGATGCCGCCCCAGGCATGCACCGCGTCGTTGACATCGGTGCGTGCGCCCAGCGAGGTGATGACGACAGGCACCTTGTACTTGGCGCAAACCTGCATGTCGTGGTCGAGCCGGTCATTGCTCTTGTGCACGATCTGGTTGATGGCGTACGGCGCGGCGGGTTGCTCGGGATGCTTTCGGTCCCAGGCCGCGAGCGTCTCGGTGATCTCCGCCAGCCATTCGTCGAGCTGAGACGCCGGCCGTGCGTTCAACGCCGGCATCGAACCGACGACCCCGGATGTGCATTGCGCGATGACAAGCTTGGGGTTGCTGATGATGAAAAGCGGGGCACCGACAACGGGGATGCGCAACTTGCTCAGCACTGCGGGCAAGGTCATCAGAACGCCTCCAGCGCCATGTCGTTGATCGCCGCGTGGCCGTCGACGATCGAGTCGCGGATGCCCGGCACCTTCGAGAGGATGTGCTCGGCGTAGAAGCGCGACGTGGCGACCTTGGCCGCCATGAACGCCGCGTCGCTCATTGCTGTCTTCGGCAACGATCAGCGCCCGCGCCATTTGCCAGCCGGCCATCAGGTTTCCGGCGAGCATCAGGTACGGCACCGAGCCGGCGAACACCGCGTTGGGGCTGCCTTTGGTCTGGGTGGCGACGAAGTCGACGACTTCGACGAAGGCCTTGCGTGCGGCGAACAGATGCTTGTGCATCGCCTTGCTCGCAGCACTGTTGCGCGTAGCCAGCGCCGCTTCGGTCCTTTCGATCTGCCCCGCAATCGCCTTCGCCACCTGTCCACCATCGCGCGCCGTCTTGCGGCCGACAAGGTCATTGGCCTGGATCGCAGTCGTGCCTTCGTAGATGGTCAGGATCTTGGCGTCGCGCAAGTACTGCGCGGCCCCCGTCTCTTCGATGAAGCCCATGCCGCCATGCACCTGCACGCCGAGCGATGCCACGTCGAGGCTCATCTCAGTGCTGAAGCCCTTCACGAGCGGCACCATGAATTCGTAGAAGGCGTTGTTGTGCTTGCGCACCTCGGCATCGGCGTGGTGATGCGCCGCGTCGAACGCGGCTGCGGCCACGATCGACATCGCCCGGCAGCCTTCGGTGTAGGCGCGCATCGTCATCAGCATGCGCTTGATGTCCGGGTGGTGGATGATCGGCGCGCTCTTGTTCATCGAGCCATCAACCGGGCGGCTTTGCACACGGTCTCGCGCGTAGGCCACGGCCTTTTGGTACGCGCGCTCGGCGATCGCGATGCCCTGCACGCCGACCGCATAACGCGCGGCGTTCATCATGATGAACATGTACTCGAGGCCGCGGTTCTCCTGGCCGATGAGATGTGCGATCGCGCCACCATGGTCGCCGTACTGCAACACAGCGGTGGGGCTGGCCTTGATGCCGAGCTTGTGTTCGATCGACACGCAATGCACGTCGTTGCGCTTCCCATCCGGCAGCACCTTTGGGCAGATGAACAGCGAGATGCCCTTCACGCCCTCGGGCGCACCGACAACCCGTGCCAACACCATGTGGACGATGTTGTCCGCCATGTCGTGCTCGCCGTAGGTGATGAAGATCTTCGTGCCGAAGAGCTTGAAGCTGCCGTCGCCTTGCGGCTCGGCGCGCGTGCGCACAAGCGCCAGGTCGCTGCCGGCCTGAGGCTCGGTCAAGTTCATCGTGCCGGTCCACGAACCGTCGACCATCTTCGGGATGTACTGCTGCTGCTGCTCCGGCGAGCCCGCCGTCAGCAGCGCTTCGATGGCGCCGTCGGTCAGCAGCGGGCACAGCGCAAAGCTCATGTTGGCACTGTTGAGCATTTCGATGCAGGCTGCGCCGATCGTCTTCGGCAGGCCCTGGCCGCCGAACGAAACCGGGTGCTGCAGGCCCTGCCAGCCGCCCTCGCCGAACTGCTTGAACGCCTGCTTGAAGCCCGGCGTGGTGGTCACCTTGCCGTCCTTGAACGACGACGGGTTCTTGTCGCCCTCCCGGTTCAGCGGAGCAACCACGTCTTGGTTGAATTTCGCTGCTTCTTCGAGCACGGCTGCGGCCGTATCGATCCCCGACTCCTCGAGGCCGGGCATGCGTGCCACAGCTTCGAGGTCGGCGAGCTCCTTCATGCAGAACAGCATGTCCTTGACGGGCGCGCGGTAGGTCATCGGGGTTGCCTCACAAAGCCTTGACGAGTTCCGGCACCGCCGTGAACAGGTCGGCCTCCAGGCCGTAGTCGGCGATCGCTGAAGATCGGCGCCTCGGCGTCCTTGTTGATCGCCACGATGACCTTGCTGTCCTTCATCCCGGCCAGATGCTGGATCGCGCCGCTGATGCCGGCGGCGATGTAGAGCTGCGGCGCGACGATCTTGCCGGTCTGGCCGACCTGCCAGTCGTTCGGGGCGTAGCCGGCATCGACCGCGGCGCGGCTGGCACCGAGCGCAGCGCCGAGCTTGTCGGCCAGCGGCGTCAGCACTTCATTGAACTTGTCGCTGCTGCCCAGCGCGCGGCCGCCGCTGACGATGATCTTGGCGGCGGTGAGTTCGGGCCGGTCGAGCTTGGCGATCTCGGAGCCGACGAAGGACGATGTGCCGCTGTCGGCCACGGCGTCGATCTTCTCGACCGCCGCGCTGCTACCGCTGTTGGCCGCCGGATCGAAGCCGGTGGTGCGCACGGTGATGACCTTGATCGCATCGCTGCTCTGCACCGTGGCGATCGCGTTGCCGGCGTAGATCGGGCGCTCGAAGGTGTCGGCGCTGATGATCTTCATGGCGTCGCTGATCTGCGCCACGTCGAGCAGCGCGGCCACGCGCGGCGCGACGTTCTTGCCATGCGCGGTGGCCGGGAACAGCAGGTGGCTGTAGTTCCTGGCGATGGCCAGCACCTGCGCGGCGATGTTCTCGGCCAGTTGCTCGGCCAGGCTGGCGCCGTCGGCGTGCAGCACCTTGGCCACGCCGGCGATCTGCGCGGCGGCTTGCGCCGCGCCGGCGGCGTTGTGGCCGGCGATCAGCACATGCACGTCGCCGCCGCACTGTGACTGGCTGCGGTGACGGTGTTGAGGGTCGCACCTTTCAAGGTGCCGTGGTCGTGTTCGGCAATGACGAGGACGCTCATGTCAGATCACCTTCGCTTCGTTCTTGAGTTTGGCGACCAGCGTGGCCACGTCGGGCACCTTGATGCCGGCGCCGCGCTTGGGCGGCTCGGTGACCTTCAGCGTCTTGATGCGCGGCGTGACATCGACGCCGAGGTCGGCGGGCTTGAAGACTTCGAGCTGCTTCTTCTTGGCCTTCATGATGTTGGGCAGCGTGACGTAGCGCGGCTCGTTCAGGCGCAGGTCGGTGGTGATGACCGCCGGCAGTGTAGAGCTTGACGGTTTCCAGGCCGCCGTCGACTTCGCGGGTGACGCTGACCTTGCCCTCGGCCGACTTCGACCTTGGAGGCGAAGGTGCCCTGCGGCAGGTTGGCCAGGGCGGCGAGCATCTGGCCGGTCTGGTTGCAGTCGTCGTCGATGGCCTGCTTGCCGAGGATGATCAGGCCGGGCTGCTCTTTGTCGACCAGGGCCTTGAGCAGCTTGGCGACGGCCAGCGGCTGCAGCTCGTCGGCGCACTCGACATGGATCGCGCGGTCGGCGCCGATCGCCATCGCGGTGCGCAGGGTTTCCTGGCATTGGTCGACGCCGCAGGACACGGCGATGACTTCGGTGGCCGCGCCCTTCTCTCTCAGGCGCACGGCTTCTTCGACCGCGATCTCGTCGAACGGGTTCATGCTCATCTTGACGTTGGCCAGATCGACGCCGCTGCCATCGGCCTTGACGCGCACCTTGACGTTGTAGTCGACCACCCGCTTCACGGGCACCAGGACCTTCATGGGTTTTGCTCCTTGGGTTC
>CAVTWT010000023.1:0-53930 GCA_963738425.1 uncultured beta proteobacterium
GTGGCGGGCCTTGCGCCCGATCGACCCACAGGTTCAAGCAGCGCGCCAACAGGCCCCAGTCCACTGAATCACTGAAGTCGGATCGGTGCTGTCCGCGCGATACGCGCGCGCTGCGGCGTTGCAAATGCTCGCGATGCCTATGGGCATCGCTGCGCCAAAGCCAAGCGAAGCGCAGGCGACGCCTGCTCAGGCTTTGCAGCGCATCCCGTCTCGCACGTCCCTCACCGCCCACTTCAATGATTCAGCGGACTAGACTGCGCCGTGCCCATCACGCCGCCGACGATCCGCTTTTGCACCAGCCACGATGGCACGCGCATCGCGTATGCCGCAAGCGGCGAGGGCCCGCCGCTGGTGAAGGCGCTGCATCTGGCCTCGCACCTCGAGACCGAGGTCGACCACCCGGTGCTCGGCGCGATGCTGCAGGCGATGGCCGCCGGCCGCAAGCTCGTGCGCTACGACCCGCGCGGCTTCGGACTGTCGGACCGTGACGTGGGCGACTTCTCGCTGCAAAGGCATCTGGAGGATTTCGCGGCCGTGGTCGACGCGGCGGGCCTGGCGCGCTTTGCCATCATCGGCTTTGCCGGCGGTGGTGCGGTGGCGGCGCATTACGCGGCGCAGCACACCGAGCGCGTGAGCCACCTCGTCTTCTACGGTTCGTTCCTGCTCGGCCGCAGCGCGCGCAGCGTCACGCCCGAGGAGAAGGCCGAGACCGAGACGCTGATGCGGCTCGTGGAAGTGGGCTGGGGCAAGGACGACCCGGCGTTCCGCCAGCTCTACACCTCGCAGTACGTCCCCGACGGGAGCGCGGACCAGTTCAGTGCCTTCAACGAGCTGCTGCGGCGCGCCGCCTCACCCGCCAATGCGGCGCGCTTCATGCGCGAGTTGCACGCCTCGGACTTGCGTCCCGCCGTGGCGCGGCTGCGCTGCCCAGCGCTGGTGCTGCATGCGCGCGGCGACCGGCGCGTGCCTTTCGAGCAGGGGCGGATGCTGGCTGCGGCCATCGCCGGTGCGCGCTTCGTGCCGCTCGAAAGCCGCAACCATGCCCTGCTGCCGGGCGAGCCGGCGCTGGCGCAGTTCGCGGCCGAGCTCGATGCCTTCCTGGTGGCGCCCTCGGCTGCCAAGACGGCAACAGAACCCGCCTTCGACGAGCTGACGCGGCGCGAGCGCGAAGTGCTGGAACAGCTCGCGCGCGGGCTCGACAACGCCACCATCGGCGAGCGTGTAGGCATGAGCGAGAAGACGGTGCGCAACAACGTCTCGGCGATCCTCGCGAAGCTCGGCGTGCACACCCGCTCGGCGGCGATCGTCAAGGCGCGCGAAGCCGGGTTCGGCGTCACGCCGCCGGCTTGAGTGCGCCCCCAGGGCCGGGCTGCGCCCTGCCCGCCCCCCATGGGGGTTCAAGCAAAGTGGCGAAGCCACATTTGCATGAGCGGCACGAGCATTTCGGGTCGGAGGTCCCGCGAACTTCGGGACATCGGGCTCGTGACGCGGTGCAGGGATGGCCCCAGCATCGCTCACTCGCTAAGAAGGCGCGCTGATGCAAACCACTCGTTCATCCCCTGTCTTGTCCGTGCCGCGGCTCAGCTCGCTCGTGCTTGTGGTCGCACTTGGCGCCGGCGCGCTGCCCGGCCGCGCGGCGCAGGCCGCGCCCGCCGACGACTACCCGATCCGCGCGATCCACCTCGTGTTTCCCTACTCGGCCGGAGGCGTGTCGGACCTCGCGCGCCTCGTCGGCGACCGGCTCGGCGAGCGCCTGCACCAGCCCGTGTTGGTCGAGACCCGCCCCGGCGCGAGCGGCAATGTCGGCGCCGAGGCGGTCGCGCGCGCGCCGGCTGACGGCTACACGCTGCTGGTCACGCCGCCGCCGCCGCTGGCGATCAATCAGAGTCTGTTCGCCAGGCTCGGCTACGACCCGGCGGCCTTCGTTCCCGTGACCGTGCTGGCGTCGATGCCCAACCTGCTCGTCGCGTCGCGCACTCTGCCGGCGTCGAACCTGCGCGAACTGATCACCCACGCCAAGGCACACCCGGGGCGGCTCTCCTACGCCTCCACCGGCAACGGCGGCACGCCGCACCTCTCCGCCGAACGGCTCAAGGCCGACGCCGGCGTGAGCATCGTCCACATCCCCTACCAGGGCATCAGCGCGGCGCTGCCCGACCTGGTGGCGGGCCGCGTCGACATCATGTTCGCCAACACCACCAGCGTGCTGCCGCTCGTCAGGGACGGCCGGCTGAAGGTGCTGGCGGTGGCCAGCAGCGAACGGCTCGCGCTGCTGCCCGACGTACCGACCCTTGCCGAGACGCTGCCCGGGTTCGTCTCCGACGCCTGGCTCGCCGTCGTCGCGCCGCCGGGCACGCCGGCGCCGGTGATCGACAAGCTCTCGCTGGCGCTGCGCGAGGTGCTGCAGCTGCCCGACGTCGCTGAAGGCATGCGCCGGGTCGGCGCGCTGCCGGTCGGCAGCACGCCGGGGCAGGCGCGCGAGTTCATCCGGCGCGAGACCGAGCGCTGGGCCGAGGTGATTCGTGCCGCGGCGATCAAGGCCGATTGACGCACCAGGGAACAAAACATGCTCGATCCGAACAGCGCCCTGCCACCGAGCGGCATCGCCGGCTTCTCCGACGTCGATGCAGCCGCCGACCCGGCCGCCTACATCGCGTTCCTCGACGGCTTCCAGCGCAGCCTGGCGCCGATGATCGAAATCGGCATCGATCTGCTGCACCTGAACGCCGGCGCATCGGTGCTCGACGTCGGCTGCGGCCACGGCGCGGTGTTCGACCGTCTCGCGGCCAGGCTCGGCCACAACGGGCGCATCGTTGGCATCGACTCAAGCCGCACGCTGCTGGCCGAGGCGCGGCGGCGCTGCGACGGCGAACGCTGCGCGGTCGAGTTGCACGAAGGCGACGCGCACCGGCTGCCCTTCGCCGACGCCACTTTCGACGCCGCGCGCGCGGACCGGCTGCTGATCTTCCTGCGCGACCCGGGCGCCGCGTTGGCCGAGATGGTGCGCGTCACGCGGCCCGGCGGGGGCATCGTCGTCACCGAGTCGGACCTCGGCAGCGCCATCGTCGATGCACCCGACGCCGAGCTCACGCGAACGCTGCTCGCCACCGCCGCCGAGGCCGTGCCCGGCGGCTGGATCGGGCGCCGGCTGAAGCGGCTGTTTGCCGAGGCCGGCTTGCAGGGCATCGAGGTGCGGATCTTCAATGCGCCGAGCACGAACCTGGGCGAGTGGACGCGCCGCATGGGCATCGATCCGGCGGCCAAGCGCGCGGTGGCGCTCGGCCGCGCCGATGCGCTCGCCGTCGATGCGTGGCGCAACGAACTACAGGCCCGCGACTCGGCCGGCCGGTTCTTCGCTGTGACCAGCTTCTTCATGGCGTCCGCGACTCGAACGCCGGGCTGAAGGCAGCGCTTCTGTTGATGAAATATCCGGGCTAGAGTGAGTCTCCCCGCGGCCGGGTCGAGGCCGCAGTGAATTCGCCCTCAAGGAGACTTGCGATGTCTGCAGCTTCCCCCAGCGCCACGGTGCAGCAGTGGCTCGACGATTTCAGCGCGGCGATCACGCGCGCGGACTTTGCGGCCGCGGCCGCGATGTTCGGCGACGAGAGTTACTGGCGCGATCTGGTCTCGTTCACGTGGAACCTGAAGACCGCCGAAGGCCGCGAGCAGATCCGCGAGATGCTCGCCGCCACCGCGCCGAACACGAAGCCCTCGAACTGGAAGCTGATCGGCGACGGCAGCGAAGCCGGCGGCGTGACCGAGGGCTGGTTCACTTTCGAGACCGCCACGTCGCGCGGCAAGGGTCTGCTGCGCTTGATCGGCGGCAAGGCATGGACACTGCTGACGACGATCCAGGAACTGAAGGGCTTCGAAGAGAAAAAGCGCGAGTCGCGGCCCAAGGGCGTCGAGCATGGCGTGCACGCCGGGCGCAAGAGCTGGCTCGAAGAGAAGCAGGAGCGCGCGAAGACGCTCGGCTACAGCGAGCAGCCGTATGTGCTGGTGCTCGGCGGCGGGCAGGCCGGCATCATCCTCGGCGCGCGGCTGAAGAAGCTCGGCGTGCCGGCGGTCATCGTCGAGAAGAACCCGCGCGCCGGTGACTCCTGGCGCAATCGCTACAAGAGCCTGTGCCTGCACGACCCGGTGTGGTACGACCACCTGCCGTACCTACCCTTCCCGGACGACTGGCCGGTGTTCTCGCCGAAGGACAAGATCGGTGATTGGCTGGAGAGCTACACGAAGCTCATGGAGCTCGATTACTGGGCCAGCAGCGAGTGCAAGAGCGCGAAGTGGGACGACGCGGCGCAGACCTGGGAAGTGGTCGTCGAGCGCAAGGCCGACACGCCGAGCGGCCAACCCGAGACGCTGACGCTGCGGCCCAAGCATGTGGTCTTCGCGACCGGCATGAGCGGCGTGCCGAGCCTGCCCAAATACGCCGGCATGGACAGCTTCAAGGGCCAGCAGGTGCATTCGAGCGCCTTCAGAACCGGCGTGGAATGGAAGGGCAAGAACGTCGTCGTCGTCGGCTCCAACAATTCGGCGCACGACATCTGCGCCGACCTGTGGGAGAACGGCGCCAACGTGACGATGGTGCAGCGCTCGTCGACGCACATCGCCAAGAGCGACACGCTGATGGACCTGGCGCTCGGTGGCCTGTACTCCGAAGCGGCGGTGAAGAACGGCGTCGACACCGACAAGGCCGACCTGATCTTCGCCTCGCTGCCGTACAAGGCGCTGCCGGCGCTGCAGATTCCCGTGTACGAGCAGATGAAGGAACGCGACGCCGACCTCTACACGCGATTGGAGAAAGCCGGCTTCCTGCTCGACTTCGGCGAAGACGGCTCGGGCCTGTTCATGAAGTACCTGCGCCGCGGCTCGGGCTACTACATCGATGTCGGCGCGAGCGAACTGGTCGCCGATGGCCGCGTGAAGCTGAAGACCGGCGCGATCGAACGCGTCGAAGCGGAGGGCCTGCTGATGGCCGACGGCACGAAGCTCAAGGCAGATCTCATCGTCTGGGCCACCGGCTACGGCTCGATGAACGGCTGGATCGCCAAGCTGGTCGATCAGGCGACGGCCGACAAGGTCGGCAAATGCTGGGGCCTCGGTTCCGGCACGACCAAGGACCCGGGGCCGTGGGAAGGCGAGCTGCGCAACATGTGGAAGCCGACGCAGCAGCCGAACCTGTGGATGCAGGGCGGCAACCTGCACCAGAACCGGCACTACTCGCTGCTCGTGGCGCTGCAGTTGAAGGCAAGGATGGAAGGCGTGCCGACGCCGGTGTATGGGTTGGCGCCGGTGCATCACAAGGCGTGATGGAGCGCGTCGAACTCGATCACACCATCGTCGCGTCGGCCGACGCGCGAGCCGCTGCGCGGCGGCTCGCTGCCGTGCTCGGTGTGCCATGGTCCGAACGCTCCGCGTTCGGACCGTTCTGCCCCGTGTTCGTGAACGACGGCCTGACGCTCGACTTCGATCAACACGACGAGGCATTCCCGATTCAGCACTTTTGTTTTCGCGTCAGTGAAGACGCGTTCGATGCGCTCATCGCCCGCCTGCGGTCACTGGGCATCGCGATGCGCAGCACCCCGCACGGCGAGCCCGACGGGCAAGTGAACACCCAGCACGGCGGACGCATCGTCTATTGGAGCGAGCCCGATGGGCATGTGTGGGAAGCGCTGACGGTCAGCTACGCGCGCCAGCGCTGAGCAGCGGCGGCCACGCGGTGCGGCCTATCATGCTTGCATGACTTCCGCGTCCTCGATCCAGGAGGCGCTGACCGACGGGGTCCGCGCGCTGGGGCGCTGGCTGCACAACTGGTGGCGCATCGTCGAGCTCGGCGTGCAGCTGCTGTCGCTCGCGCTGTCGCCGTCCTCCTACACCGCCGGCTACCGGCATGCCCTGCTGCGGCACATCTATCTCGGCACCGCGCCGTCGCTGGTCTGGTTCACCGTGCTGACGACGCTGCTCAGCCTGGTGGTCATCCGCATCGTGCTCGTCACCTCGGTCAGCTACGGACTGACTCAGTACGCGCTCGAGATGGTGGTGCGCGTGCTGGTGCTGGAGCTGATCCCGCTGACGGCGGCGCTGTTCGCTGCGTTGCGCTGCACGATCCCGCGGGCGGCCGAGGTGGCAGCGCTGCGCAAGGGCGGTGATTGGGACGCGCGGCTGCACGAAGGCGCCAATCCGATGCTGATCGAGGTCTTGCCGCGCGTCAGCGCCGGCGTCGTCTGCGCGCTGCTGCTGGCCGCGATCAGCTGCGGTGTGACGCTGTTGCTGGCCTACCTTGCGGTGTACGGCTTCACGACGGCCGGTTTTCCGGCCTACACGCGCACCGTCGGCCATGTCTTCGGCCCCGGCGTGGCGCTCGTCTTCGGCCTGAAAATCCTCGCCCTGGCGCTGGCCGTGGCGCTGCTGCCGGTGGCCTCGGTGCTGATCGAGCCCGCGCGGCCGGGTGCGGGCACGACCGCCGAGCTGCAGGGCCTGGTGCGCATGTTCTTCGTCATCCTGCTGATCGAAGGCGCCTCTCTGGTCGGCAACTACGCATGAACACGATGGACGAAGACAAGCCGACCGCTTCACCCGTACGCCACCTCGAACTCAAGGCGGCGCTGCTGCTCGTCCTGCTCGTCGCGCTGATCGGCGGCACGGCGCTGTACCTGATGTACGCGCGCGGCGTCTTCGAGCAGACGCAGCGCCTGGTGCTGCTCGTCGATGACTCCGAGGGTGTGCGCGTCGGCATGGACCTGACGTTCTCCGGCTTTCCGATCGGCCGCGTGCGCCGCGTCGAGCTCTCGGCCGAGGGCAGCGCGCGCATCCTGATCGACGTGCCGCTCGAAGACGCCCGCTGGCTGCGCACGTCGAGCATGTTCACGCTCGTGCGCAGCCTCGTCGGCGGGGCCTCGCTGCGCGCCTACAGCGGCGTGCTCGCCGACCCGCCGCTTGCCCGACGGCGCCGAGCGCAAGGTGCTGGTCGGCGACACCGCCGCCGAGCTGCCGATCCTGGTGGCGGCGGCGCGCGAGCTGATCGGCAACCTGAACCGCCTGGCCGCGCAGGACTCGGCGCTGTCGGCCAGCCTCGACAACGTGAAGACGCTCACCGAGAAGTTGAACGGCCCGCAAGGCGCGCTGGGCGCGCTGGTCGGCAACGACATCGACCCGAAGAAGATCGCAGCGGCACTCGACCGCGTCAACACGCTACTGGCGCGTCTGGACGGCATGGCGGCGAAGGCCGATGCGCAAGTCCTCGGCCCCGACGGCCTGGTGGCCGGCAGCCGCGCCACGGTGACGCAGTTGAACGCCGTGCTCGCCGATGCGCGCGGCACGCTGAAGAAGGTCGATGCCGTGCTGGCCGAAGCGCAGGCCGTGGCCGGCAATGTGCGCGAGGGCACGGCCGACCTCGGCGCGCTGCGCGGCGAGGTCGATGCGACCGTGCGCAAGGTGGAGTCGCTGGTCGACGAGGTCAATCGCAAGTGGCCGTTCGCGCGCGACCCGCGCGAGTTGGAGCTGAAACTCAAATGAAGCGCGTGCTCGTCCCGATGTCTACGGCGTGGCTGGTGGCGTGCGCGAGCAGCGGCCCCGCGCCGCCGGCGTGGCAGGCCGATGCCAAGACGGCAGTGGACCGCGCCAACGTGGCCTGGCTCGCCGGCGAAACCAAGGCCAGCGATGCCGAGATGGCTCGTGCCCGCCGCACGCTCACCGGCACCGGCCGCGCCGACTTGCTGGCGCGCGCCGAGCTGATGCACTGCGCGGCGCGCGTCGCCAGCCTGGCGTTCGCTCCCTGCGAACGCTTCGAGGCCCTGCGCGCCGACGCGCCGGCGGCCGAGCGCGCCTATGCCGACCACCTCAGTGCACGCGCGCTCGCGACGGGCGACATCGCGCGCCTGCCCGCAGCGCAGCAGGCTGCGGCAACAGCGGTGGCGGGCGGTGGCGCCACGCTGTCCGCCGTGCAGGGCATCGAAGACCCGCAGGCGCGCTTGATCGCCGTGGCGGTGTTGTTCCAGGCCGGCAAGGCGAGCCCGCCGATGATCGACGCGGCGGTCGAGACCGCGTCGGCGCAGGGTTGGCGCCGCCCGCTGTTGGCGTGGTTGAAGGTGCAGGCACTGCGCGCAGAGAAGGCGGGCGATGCGGCCGAGACGCAGCGACTGCAGCGGCGGATCGCGCTCGTCGAAGAAAAGCGTTAGCTAAGCAGCCTTCAGCGCGATCACGCGCGAGCGCAACTGTCCGCAGCCCGCATCCGCGTCCTGTCCCGCCGATTGACGCAGCCGCGTCAGCACACCACGCTGGTTGAGCGTCGCGAAAGATTTCCGTGCAGCGCTCATCGCTCGGCCGCTGGTGATCGAAACCGTCGACGCGGTTGTACGGAATCATGTTCAGGATCGCGTACTTGCCGCGCAGCAATGACACGATGCCCTCGATCTCGTCGTCGCCATCATTGACGCCGGCCAGCAACGTCCACTGGACCTGGATCGGGTAGCCGGTGGCGCGCGCGTAATGTTCGCCGCGCTCGACGAGTTCTGCAATCGCGATGCGTGGCGCGCGCGGCAGCAGTTGCTCGCGCCGAGCGTCGTTCGTCGTGTGCAGTGACAAGGCGAGGGCGGGCTTGACCGTGCCTTGCGGCAAGCGCTCGAACACGCGCGCATCGCCGACGGTCGAGAACACCAGGTTCTTGTGCCCGATGCCGCCCTCCTGGCCGAGCAGCTCGATGGCCTCCATCACGTTGTCGAGGTTGTGCGCCGGCTCGCCCATGCCCATGAAGACGACCTTGTTCACCGCACGCTGCTGCCGCGCCAGCGCCACCTGGGCGACGATCTCGGCGCTGCCGAGCTGGCGCAGCAGGCCGCTCTTGCCGGTCATGCAAAAGGTGCAGCCAACGGCGCAGCCGACTTGCGACGACACGCACAGCCCTTCGCTGCGCGGCAGGCGCACCGCTTCAACGGTCTGGCCGTCGCGCAGGGCGATCAGCAAGCGCGCCGAGCCGTCCGCGGCAGGATGTTCGGAATGCAGGCGTGCGAGGGCCGCGAGTTCATCGGTCAGCGCCGGCAGCGCATCGCGCAACGTCTGCGGCAGGTAGTTGTCGATGCGCCGCCGGCCGCTGTCTTGCGGTTTGCTTTGCGCCCAGCGCCGCAGCACATGCTGCTCGTGCGCCGGATTGGCGCCGAGAGAACGCAGGCGGTGGCGGAGGTCGAGGATGCGCATGAGCCGACGGGCTTGGAGGCTTCTCTAGCCCTAGCAGGCTGTTGAAATTCGCGCGCGCAAATGCTGATTTGCGAACGAACGATTGTTGATAACTTGCCCGGCGTTGCAACGACGGGGGCAGGGACGATGCGCGGATCGGATGGGATGCAAGAGGCGCTGTTCACCGTGGCCAAGCTGGATGACTTCGTCCCGGCCGATCACCCGCTGCGTGCGATCCGCAGTCTGGTCAACGAGGCGCTGGCGGGACTGAACAGCTTGTTCAACACGATCTACGCCGACAGCGGCCGGGCGTCGATTGCGCCGGAGAAGCTGCTGCGGGCGATGCTTATCCAAGTGTTCTTCTCGGTGCGCAGCGAGCGGCAGTTGATGGAGCAGATTCGCTACAACCTGCTGTACCGCTGGTTCGTCGGGCTGGCCATCGACGATGAGGTCTGGGACCACTCCGTGTTCTCCAAAAACCGCGACCGACTGCTCGAACACGCCGTGGTGGAGCGCTTCTTCACCGAGGTGATGCAACTGGCCGAGCAGCGCAAGCTGCTGAGCAAGGAGCACTTCTCGGTCGACGGCACGCTCATCCAGGCGTGGGCCAGCCACAAGAGCTTCGTGCCCAAGGACGGCGGCGGCGGTGCCGGCGGCGGCGGCGCGGGCGGCGGGCGCAACAGCTTGGCTGACTGGAAAGGCAAGCCGCGTAGCAACGACACGCACGCCAGCAAGACCGATCCCGATGCGAGGCTGTTCCGCAAGGGCAAGAGCCAAGCGGCGATCCTGGGCTACCAAGGCCATGTGCTGATGGACAACCGCTCGGGCTTGGTGGTCAGCGCGGTGGTCACGCACGCTGACGGGCGCGGCGAACGCGCGGCGGCGCTGGCGATGCTGGATGTCTTGCCCGGCAAAGGGCCGAAGACGCTGGGGGCGGACAAGGGCTACGACACGCGCGACTTCATCGCCGGATGTCGCGAGCGCGGCGTCACGCCGCACGTGGCGAGCAACGTGACGCATCAGGGCGGCAGCGCGATCGACGGACGAACAACACGCCATGACAGCTACAAGGTGAGCCAGGTCGTGCGCAAACGCATCGAAGAGCACTTCGGCTGGGGCAAGACGATCGGACGCATCAGACAGACGGTGTACCGCGGCCTCAAGCGCGTCGACCAGCACTTCAAGCTGACGATGACTGCGAGCAACATCGTTCGAATGGCTCGAATACCGACCGCGGTAGCACAAGGGGCGATGCGATGAGCCGCCACGAAGCCGCCTGCAAAGCCGTCCAACCATCCAAGCAGCCGCACGACAGCTCCCGACGCTGCGTCGGGGAGATCCACGGTGGCCTGTCTGCGCTTGCATCGGCTGCATCGGTCAGCTCGGCACTGCGAAATTCAACAGCCTGCTAGGCGTCGCCGACGTCATCCGGACCAGCTTGGTCACCGCCTGCGTTGTTCACGGTTGTCAACTTAGGCGATCCAAGATACGAGGCCGCACGAGCAGCGTCCTTGTACTGTTGCGCGTGGCGCACGAACGTGTAGTACTCGTCTTCACCCCCTGTGCCCCTCAAAGGCACAGGGAACGGCGCCACTCTCGGCGCTAGCAGAATCACAAATTGCGGGTCGAGAACGAAGATGGACACCGCTGACCAGGGAAATGCCGCGCTCATAGTGTCCGTCGAGGCCGACAACCCGGCTGCGCTCACCTCAAGATGCAGCGGCTCTTCCGCAGAAGGTGCCAAGCCTTGGAGTGCACGGGCGTCTGCCTTGCGGAGGCGACTCACGGCAAGCGCAAATACAAGTGGCACAACCATCAACGCAAGCACAGACCAGCGAATAATTTGCCGATCATTGGCATGCAGGTGATTGGGCCCGGTAACCAGAACGAAGAGTGGAATGCTGAACACGAACCACGCGATGTAGCTAAGTGGGCGAAGTGAGGTTGGTGTCGTGCCTTGGTGACGAAGGTGCGCGACCACGAAACCCCACGCGCGATCGTAGTCAGCTTGCCCAACACGAACGTTCACTGACGCCATCAGTGCGGCCTAACGCGGCGAGATACCGGACAACATCGGCGCGTCGGCGCAGAAAGGCGCTGTCGCTACAACGGGGCGTGCTGGTGATTGCGGCATCACGCCAGTGTATGGGTTCGACAAAGGCGGCAGAGCAATCGCAGCGCGGAGTTCCATGCGCTCGCCATGGTGCAGCCGAACGGGCCATCGCGGCGCACCGTGACATCGGTCGCACTCGCTCGCTCAAGTAGCCGCGCCGTCGGCCGATGATCTGCCCAGGAGCAGCCATGAGCAGCATCGCCTCGATCGCCCTGTCCGGATTGAACGCCGCCTCGAGCCAGCTCGCGACGGCCGCGCACAACATCGCCAACGCGCAGACGCCGGGATTCCGGCGTCAGTTCATGCAGCAGACTGCGCAGCCCGATGGCGGGGTCATCGTCTCAATCGGCCGGGCCGCCGAAACCGGCGATGCGCTCGCCGAAGACGTGGTGACGCAGATGTCCGCCACCTACGCCTTCAAGGCCAACGTGCTGATGCTGAAGACGCAGGACCGCATGCTCGGCAACCTGCTCGACCTGAAGGCCTGACAGTTTTCAGCGAGCTGCGCTGTCAGCGGGCCGCACGAAGCTCTGAGCAAGCCCGCAACCGACAGGCGCTCAGTCGGCGCTGTCGTCGAGCGCTTCGAGGTCAGCCAAGTCTTGCATGCGACCACTCGCACGCTTGTTGGCCTTGAAGTCGGCCAAGCCGATGATCGGCAGGTCCACACCATCGATCGCAAAGTTCTGGCGTTGCGCATGACACGCCTCGAAGTCAACGCCGTCGATGGAGGTCAGCAGGTCAATGCGTCGCGGCGGGTAGCCGAGCTGGATGACATTGCCGGGACGAGTCAGGTCGTTGACCGTGATGTTCAGCCCGGCAAAGCCGAAGTCGCTCAACGCCGCAAGAACGCGCGCTGCGTTGTCGCTCGTGGCCCGAATCCAGAGGTCGATGTCGCCGGTGTAGCGCGGCCGGCCATGCGCAGCAAGCGCGTAGCCGCCCACCACCAGGTATTCAACCGCGCGCGCGTTGAACGAGGCGACAAACTCTTTGAAGTCGCGGTTCAGCATCGGCGGTGACACCTTCGTGGTCGCGGCGCAGTTGTTCGACGGCGGCAATGCGCTCGGCCAAGGGGCGCGAAAGCCAGTACCGCAGATCGTCGCGGGCTTGGTCTCTCAAACGCGTGATGCGCACGGCAGGTTGCATGACAGCTTGATTGTCGCTCAATGAAAGTCCCTCGAACTCGTCGCCACTGCGAGTGAGCGTGAGCGCACGACCGGTGCCCGGATTGCGCTGAGTCAGTTCCCGCCCGGTCCACGCGCGTCAAGATCGAGGCCTTCAGCCGGCACCTGTGGCCGGCCCTTCAGGAGGAACCATGATCCGATCCCTGGCTGTGCTGCTCACTTGCGCGTCTCTGCTTTCGTTCAGCGGTTGCGCCGTCAACCGCGCCACGGCGTCCGCCGATCCGTCGCTGCGCTGGGACTCGATCAAGTCGCTGCACGTCAAGCAGCTCGAGGGCGAGGACGGCAGCACGAAGAAGCTGATCGCCGAGAAGCTCCGCGCCAATGGCTTCAGGGTCAGCGCCGACCCCGAACCGAACGTGCAGGCCGATGCCGTCGTCACCTATGTCGACCGCTGGATGTGGGACATGACGATGTACATGCTCGAGCTGACGGTCGTGGTGCGTGAGCCGAAGAGCGACTTCCCGCTCGCCACGGGCAACTCGTTCCACACTTCGCTGACTCGCAAGTCGCCCAAGGAGATGGTCGACGAGGTGATCGACAACATCCTCAAGCAACGCAAGTAGCCGCCATGTCCGCCGTTTGGGTGCGCAGGCTTCGCGCCAGTTCCACACTTGTCGTCGCGGCGGCCTTGCTCGTGGCCTGCGCCAGCGCGCCGATGTCGCCGGCGATGCAGGCCGCCGTGCCGCCGCCGGCACGGGCCACGGCGCCGGGCGCAGTGTCGGTGCTGGTGACGGGCGGCGGGGAGACCACGGCGCTCGACGGACCGAACATCGCCAACGCCGACTTCAAGGCGGCGATCGAGACCTCGCTGCTGCAGGCCCGCGCCTTCGAACGCGTGGCGGTGGGCACGGACGCGCGCTACCAGCTCAACGCGAACATCGTGAGCCTGTCCAAGCCGCTGTTCGGCGCCAGCTTCACGGTCGAGCTCGAGGTCGGCTGGTCGCTGCTCGACACGCGCAGCGGCCAGGTGCTGCTGCGCAAGGGCATCACGGCCAGCGGCACCGCGACGATGGCCGAGGCCTTCGTCGGCGCCACGCGCCTCCGGCTGGCGGTGGAGGCCGCCGCCCGCGCCAACATCGAGCAGATGCTGCGCGAATTGCCGGCCTTGAATTGAAGGCGGTGCTTGCGCGCCTTCGCTGGAGCGCTCAATGAAAGTCCCGCGAGCTCGTCGCCACCGCGCCCAGCCACGGCGTCATGTCGACCAGCCGGCGCGCGATCAGGTGCGTGGTGCCGTCCTTGCTCTGCCACTGCCCCGCCACCGCGAGCAGGCGCGAGCGCAGCAGCGCCGGGCGCTGGCGCTCGCGCACATCGCGCCAGACGATGATGTTGACGCTGCCGGTTTCGTCTTCGAGGGTGACGAAGATGACGCCCTTGGCGGTTTCGGGTTGCTGGCGCATGGTGACGATGCCGCAGGCCCAGGCATTCGCGCCGTCTTTCAATCGCGCCAGTTGTTCGGCGCTGCGCCAGCCGCGGCGTGAGATGCGCTCGCGCAGCAGCGCCAGCGGGTGGCGGCGCAGCGTCAGGCCGGTGCTGGCGTAGTCGAGCGCGATGGCCTCACCCTCGGAGGCTTCGAAGAGATCGGGTTGTTCGTGCGCGGGCTCGATGATCGGTGCGTCGGCGAGCAACGCTGTTTCCGGGCGACCCTGGCCTGCCGCGCTCCAGTGCTGGCGGCGGCGGTGGCCAGCGAGTGATTGCAGCGCATCGGCGTGGGCCAGGGTCTGCAGGTCGCGCGCGTCGAGTCGGGCGCGGCGGGCCAGGTCATCGACGCTGGCAAACGCGCTGATGCGGCGCGCCTGCGTGATGCGCTCGGCCGAGGCTTCTGCAAAGCCGCTGGCCAGGCGCAGGCCCAATCGAATCGCCGGTTGCGCGGGCCCTTCGACAAGCTCAGGGCGAACGGGGCTGGGGTGCTCCAAGGTGCAATCCCAATCGCTCGCACCCACATCGATCGGCCGCACCTCGACGCCGTGCCGCTTCGCGTCCTGCACCAGTTGCGACGGCGCATAAAAGCCCATCGGCTGCGAATTCAGCAGCGCGGCGACGAAGATCGCCGGCTCGTGGCACTTCAGCCACGCGCTCACATAGGCCAGCAGCGCAAAGCTGTAGGCGTGGCTTTCCGGAAAGCCGTATTCGCCGAAGCCGCAGATCTGTTTGAAGATGCTGTCAGCGAACTCGGCGTCGTAGCCGCGCGCGGCCATGCCGTCCTTGATGCGCTGCTCGAATTGGTCGACATGGCCGTCGCGCCGCCACGCCGCCATCGCGCGGCGCATGCGGTCGGCCTCGCCGGGCGTGAAGCCGGCAGCGATGCTGCAGACCTGCATCACCTGCTCCTGGAAAATCGGCACGCCGAGCGTGCGGCCGAGCGCGGCGTCGAGCGCGGGGTACTTCGACGCTTGCTGTTGGCCCGCAGCCTTGGCCTCGCGCCGCTTCAGGTACGGGTGCACCATGCCGCCTTGAATGGGCCCCGGGCGCACGATGGCGACTTCGATCACCAGGTCGTAGAGCGTGCGCGGTTTCAGGCGCGGCAGCATGCTCATCTGCGCACGGCTTTCGATCTGGAAGGTGCCGACGGTGTCGGCCTTGCAGACCATGTCGTAGGTGGCCTTGTCTTCGCGCGGAATGTCCTGCATGCGCCAGGGTTTGCCGTGCCACAGCGTCATGAAGGCGAGTGCGCGGCGGATGCAGCTCAGCATGCCGAGGGCGAGCACATCGACTTTCAACAGGCCGAGCGATTCGAGATCGTCCTTGTCCCACTGGATGACGCGGCGGTTGTCCATCGCCGCGTTTTCGATCGGCACCAGGCGACTCAACTTGTCGCGGGCGATGACGAAGCCGCCGACATGCTGCGACAGGTGACGCGGAAAACCTTGCAGCGTGGTCACGAGCGCCATCCATTGCTGCACGACCATCGCCTGCGGGTCGAGCCCGGCTTCGATCAATCCGCGCTGCAGGCGCTCGGTGCTGTCGAACCAATGCACCGAGCGCGCGACGGCGTCGATCGGACCGTCATCGAGGCCGAGGGCTTTACCCACATCGCGCACCGAACCGCGCGTGCGGTACGTTGACAACGCGGCAGCCAAGGCACAGCGCTGGATGCCGTACTTGCCGTAGATGTACTGGATGACCTCTTCGCGCCGCTCGTGTTCGAAATCGACATCGATGTCCGGCGGCTCGTTGCGCTCGCGGCTGATGAAGCGCTCGAACAGCAGCGTGGTGTCGATCGGGTTGACCTCGGTGATGCCCAGGCAATAACAAACCGCCGAGTTCGCCGCCGAGCCGCGGCCCTGGCAGAGGATGCCTTTTGAACGCGCGAAGCGCACCACGTCTTCCACCGTGAGGAAGAAGGCTTCGTAGCGCAGCTCTTGCACGAGTTTCAGCTCGCGCTCGATCTGCGCCTGCACGGTGGCCGGCACACCTTGCGGGTAGCGCACCTCGCGCGCGCCGCGCTCGGTGAGCACGCGCAGCCAAGAGATCGGCGTGTGGCCGGCGGGCACGAGCTCGGCCGGGTACTCGTAGCGCAGCTCGTCGAGCGAGAACGTGCAACGCGCGGCGATCTCGACACTGGCCGCGAGCCACTCGGCGCGGTAGAGCTGCGCCAGGCGCAGGCGCGAGCGCAGATGCTGCTCGGCGTTGCGGGCGAGGGCGTAGCCGCAATCGGCCAGCGGCGTCTTCAAACGGATCGCGGTCAGCGTGTCCTGCACCGCCTTGCGCGAGCGCTGGTGCATCAACACGTCGCCGGCAGCCGCCAGCGGCAGGCCCGTTTGTTCGGCGATGGGCACGAGATGCTCGACCAGCAGTGTGTCGTCGGCATACAGCAGCAGCTCGACGGCGATCGCCGCGCGATCACCAAACGTGCGTTGCAGCCATTGCGCTTGCGCGAGCAGGATTTCAGGCGCGTCGTCGCGGCGCGGGATCAGCAGCGCGCTGCAATCGGGCACGCCGCCGGCGACATCGCTGGCCGTTGCGCGGTATGCGCCCTTTTCACTGCGCAGCCGCGCGCGCGTGATCAGGTCGCACAGGTTGGCGTAGCCCTCGCGGTTGTGGGCGAGCAGGACGAGGCGACAACCGGGCTCGCCCTTTTCACCTTCCAGCGTGAACTCGCTGCCGACGATGAGTTGGATCGCACTGCCGGCCTCGGCCTGGCGCTTGGCTTCTTCGTGCGCGCGCACGACGCCGGCCACCGAACATTCGTCGGTGATGGCAATCGCTGTGTAGCCGAGCTGCGCCGCGCGCGCGACGAGTTCCTGCGGATGCGAGGCGCCTGTGAGAAAGCTGAAGTTCGAGCGGCAGTGCAGCTCGGCATACGCAGGTAGCGCGTCACCCGCGGTGAGCAGCGGTGCGAGCGGTGGACGCGGGCGTGGCGCCTTGGGGTGGGCGGGCTGCGGCATCTGTCACCCGAACACGCCGTGCAGATACCAATACGCCGCGTCACCGCGCCGCTCGCGAAACACCCACAGCCACCGGTGATCTTTCGCTTGCGCCACGTGATAGTCGCGCGAAATCAGCGCGCCATCGAACCAGCCGGCCTCGATGCGCTCGGCGCGGCTGGCCAGCAGCAGCGGTGTGCCTTGGTGCAGCGGACGTCCGAAGGCGGAGTCTTCCTGCAGCCGCAGCGGTTCGGGCAGCAGCCAGGCGGGGCGCGGCGGCGTCGGCGTGGCCTCGCTGCCACTCGCCGTTTCTTGCACCGGCGCCCACTTCATCGCCCGCTCGGGCCGATGGTCGGCGACGAGCAGCGGCCGCTGCACACGCTCGGGGCCGAGCCGCGCGGCCAGGCGATCGAACAGCGCGCGTGCGGCTTCGCCGCTGGCCGCGCCCGCTTCGCGCCACAGCGCCGCTTCACGCCCGGCGTGGTTCACCGCTTCGTCCAGGCGCAGCACGAGGGCGTACACCGGCGCCGCCAGTGGGGTGCGCTGCAGGCGCTCGCGCAGCAGCAGCAGGATCTGCACGGCGTCGCGCGTCGGGTCGCCGAAAGCCAGGGCCAGCAGCGTGTCGGGCACGGCGCGGCGCACGCTGGTTTCATGGCGCAGCACGAGCGTCAGGCGCGCCGCGGCGAGCCACTGCTGCGCCAGCCAGCCGGCCAGCGGTTGCACCAGGCGCTGCGTGGCAAAGACGAGCATCGCGGCGTCATCGGCGCGGTGCAGCAGCTCCAGGCCCATCTCGAAGGTGCGCGGCGGCTCGAACCAGTGCTGCGGATCGGGTGCGTGGCCGTGCGCGCGCGCGATCGCCTCCAGCAGCGCCGCCGCGCCGCGGCGCTGCGCGCCGGTGCGCGGCAGCATGCGCACATCGCCGAGCGTGCGGCAGCCGATGCCGTGCAGCATCAGGGCGAGGCGCGGCTCGATGCTCCATGCTTGCGCGGCGGCATTCAGCGGCAAGGCATCGAGGCGCTGCTGCACCGGCAACTTTCGCAGTGCAGGCGACGCCGGTTCGGCGCGCGCCAGCACCGCCGCCGCCGTGGCCGTGGGTGCCGTGGCCATGCGCAGCGAATGCATGCTCGATGGATTCACGCCGCACGCGCCTGCGGCGTTACGCACCGCGCGCCACAACGCGCGCGCGCCGCCGAAAAGACGCAGCGACGCCGAGACTTCGAGCAGCACGCCATCGGCCTGCACCACCAGCGATGGCGTGAAGCGCGCCAACGTCAGCGCCAGGCGTTGCACCAGCGCCGCTTCGCGCGTGGCGCTGCGCGCGAAGACCTGCAAGCCGCCCCCCAACGACGGTTCGCCCGAGACCCGCGCCGCCGCTGAGGCCGCACTCATGCCGACCTCGACACCCAGCGCCAGGGCTGCCGCGTCGGCGAGCACGACGCGGCGCGCTTCGACGACGCAGCAGGGCCGCAGGTCGCTGCCGTCATCGGCCGCGGCCGTGGCCCGCCAGGCGTCAAGCGGCAGCGCGGGCAGGTAGAGCGCGAACCAGAGCATGGTCGGCAACCTCTTGTTCCATCGGCGCCGCCGCACGATGCTGCCGCCGCGACAGCCATAGCGCCGGTCCCGGCAAGGTGAGCACGAGCGGCGCCGCCATCGGCGGGCCGCGACGCTTGAACACCTCCACCGCCACGCGCTGCGCGCCCGTGGGTTCGAGCGTCAGCCGCAGCGGCGCGGGCGACGACTGCGCGCGCACCGCGGCCGGCCGCAATGCGAACAACGGGGTGCGGCCTTCCATCGAGGCGAGGTGCAGGCGGCGCAGCGTCGCCGGCAACGTGAAGGCACGCCCCTGAACCCCCTCCCACCACAACACCGCCCCCAGCGCGCCCGAGCGCAGCGCCTGCTCGGCGGCCCAGGCAGCGTCGGCGGCGCTGTCGGGGGTGACGACGGTCAGCCGGTCGAGCACCAGGCCGAGCGCCGCCAGCGCCGGCGGATACGGGATGAGGGGCGGCGCGATCAACAACAGCGAGCGCTCACCCAGCGCCGGCGCCAGCAAGCGCAGCTCGCCGCTGCCGGGCGCGGCCAGCAGCAGCTCGGTCAACCCGGCCGCGGGCCAACCGCCGCCGGGCAACTCGGCGTCGAGCGCGGCATGGCCGGTGGGGCGTGCAGCATCGCCGCCCGCCGCCGCCGCACCGTCGAACAGCTGGTCGGCGTGCCACAGCGGCGGCAGCGGGCGGCCCGAAGACGCGGCAACAACAGAGAAAGCGGCGGCGGCGCTGCGCATGGCGGCAGACGGCAGGGGTAAGGTTGAAGAAATTGAGGGGCGCTGCGAAGCTGGTGTTTTATACAGTATTTTTGGCTTCGCAAGAGCCCTTCTTCTTCACGCCAGTGCGTGGTGGATGGAGGGCCTGCCCGGTCAGCGCCGACGCGATCCCGTCAGCCGCCGGCTCAACCGCGTGAAGAAAGACGGGGCGGGCAACCGGGTCGGCTGGCGGCCGATCGCCATGGCGACCTCCGCATCCAGCGTATTGCCCTTGGCGGCCGAATCCATGATCTCCAGGACATGCGCTTCCTTGTTGCGCCTGAACTCCTGAACATCGAAGACACGGTCGAAAGCATCGAGCTGCCCAAGATGGTCCAGCGTGATCATCGTCCTCACGCACTTCAAGCACCTGGAGCAGTTCAAGTACCGTGACTCGAGACCTTCATCACTCACGCAGACGTCCAGGAGTTCGCGTGCGTCCTCAACATCCGCGATGAGCGCTGTCTTTTCCATTCTCGACAGCCCCGCGCAGGACGACGTGAACCGGAGGCCCTCCGTGCAAAACAGGGGCAGGATGATCGGATCGAGATACGCGATGTTGTAAGAGGCCTTTGCCGCAATCTGCCCGGGCGAAAAAGACGACGAGATCAAATAGTTGCTCAATGACTTCTCGAACACCAGCGCGGCAGACAGGTTCCGGAACGTATTCGTCTTCTCGAAGCTCGTCTTCGGCAGCTGCGGGTGTTTGTAGAAGTCGCCGATGTTCGACTGGAGATCCAGCACAACGAGCCGGTGCTTCCCGGCGAACTCGACGCAGCGCCGAAGCGCCTTGGCATACAGCACCTGCCTTCTTCGGCTCCTGAACGCACCGACATCGAAGAGGCTGAGGGCGGAGATCTTCAGCGGCGCTGCAATGGGGTCGTAGAAGAACTTCTTCAGGGTGGAAAAGGAGTCAACTCCTGCAGAGAATCCGGTTGCATTCAACCCCGCACGCGCGCCGTCCAGTGCATCGGCTTCGGGCGCCGTGATCTCGATGTTTTTCAGCCGGGGGTCGTAGATCTTCAGGAAGGCCTGGATGTCGTTGTTGAGGTTGTGCAGCAACAGCGGGCTGACCGGATGGCGGATGTGAATGTCCTGCCCGAGCAGCATCGCCGGATAGAGCAATGAGGTGGCCGCCCAGTTGGCCCTGTCCGCCGTGAGGCGATCCACGTTCGCCGACGAAGTCTCATAAAACAAGCGATCTGGAAAACGCCCGCCAGTCACCGCGCAGGAGACTCTCGCCGCTGTCTCCGTGCGAGAGAGGCTGAAGTCTTCAACGGTGAGGGCGGTGCGGGTCGACATGCTGCTGGGCCCGGTCATTCACCTGCCGAGTGTGGCCGACGCCAGAGGTACCGAGGTAACGACTGGCATGGCTGGCAGGCACCTGCGTCGCTATGATCTTCGCGCCCTGACCCACCGCAAGACCGCCATGATGAAGTTGACGCTCCGATTCGCTCTGCTGACCATCGCCGCCACGCTGTCGGCACAGGCTGCTGCGGCCGGCCCCGCGAACGCGGTGCAGTCGGCGGCGAGTGCGGCGTCAGGCGTCGCTGCGCGAACCGAAGGTGCCGTCAAGCGCGGCGCCAAGGCGGCCAACGCCGCCATCGAGCGCGGCGCCTCGGCGGCCGGCGGTGCCGTGACCAAGGCGGCGAAGAAAGTGGGCCTGCCTACTGGGACGACATCAGGCCCGACATCAGGACCGGCGTCTGCGCCAGCGCCGTCGCACGCGCGGTAACGTCCGCGCCCGCCAGACCCGGCGCGCCGCTCGCAGCACCTACAATTTGTGCTCTCGTTTCGTGGCCCTGCCCTGGGATGATTCCGGGCCACATCACCAGAGACCAGAGCGCCATCCTGCGCCCGACCTGCAGAGGAAGACCTTGTCCGCGTTGCCTGCCGTACCCAACTCCAGTTCACCGACCGAAGCCCAGCGCGCGCTGGAGCTCGAGATGGCACAGCTGTTCGTGACCTCGCTGAACCTCGAGATGGCCGCGGCCGACATCGACCCCGAAGCGCCGCTGTTCGGCGAGGGCCTGGGCCTGGACTCGATCGACGTGCTCGAAGTGGCGCTTGAAATCTCGCACCGCTACGGCTTCCAGCTGCGCTCGGACGACGAGAACAACCAGCAGATCTTCCGCAACCTGCGCAGCCTCACCGCGCATGTCGCACAGCACCGCAAGACCTGATCACGACAAGGTGGCGCTCGCATGACCGGCTGGCGCGTGGCCGTTGCTCTGGCCTTGGTAGCCGCCTACGCGGTGGCCTCGCACCTGCTGATGACACACGCCAGCAACCACCCCTGGACGGTGGCCGCCCTGTTCGGCCCGCTGCTGGCCGCCGCCGCCTGGTCGGGCTGGCGCGCGCGCCAGCCCCGCCTGCTGCTCGGCTGCGCGGTGGCGCTGGTCGTGCTGGTCGGCGTGGTGGCGCGCGGCGGCGTCGATGACGTGAACCGGCTGTACGTGCTGCAGCACGCCGGCATCCACCTGGCGCTGGCCTTCACCTTCGGCATCACGCTGCGTGCCGGCGCAACGCCGCTGATCGTGGCCATGGGCGAGAAGGTGCACCGCGAGTTCACCGCCGAGATGCGCGCCTACGCGCGGCGGCTGACTTTTGTCTGGGTGGTTTACTTCGTCGGCATGGTCGTGATCTCGCTGGCGGTGTATGCGCTGGCGCCGTGGTCCTGGTGGTCGTTCTTCTGCAACCTGATCACGCCGGCAGCGGCGGTAGGCTTCTTTGTGGGCGAGCATGTCTATCGCCACCTCAGGTATCCGCACTTCGAGCCGGTGAGCCTGCGCGCCGCGTGGGACGCCTACCAAAAACATCCGACATGAGCACCGCCGGGCCGCTCCCAAGGTGCTCGCTCCCCCTCGGGGGGACCGGCGCGAAGCGACGTAGGGGGCTCCATTGAGTACAGCGCTGCCCCTGCTGGCCGAACGCGATCTCGCGCAGCCGCTGGCGTGGCGCGCCGGCCAGCCGATCAGCGGCGCGCAGTTTCTGGCCGATGCCGCGGCGCTGGCCGAGCGCTTGCCGGCGCGCGGCCAGGCGGTGAACCTGTGCCAGGACCGCTATCACTTTGCGCTCGCATTGGTCGCGGCCGCATTGCGCGGGCACGTGAGTTTGCTGCCGCCCAACGCGATGGCGGCCACCTTGCAACAGTTGCCGGCAGGTGAGGGCGCGCCCTACGCGATGGTCGATGACGACGAGGCGATCGCGATGCCGCGGGTCGATCTGCGCGCGCGCCCGGTGGCTGCGCGCGTCGCCTCTGCCGTGCCCGAGATCGACGGCGAACGCTGTCGCCGTGTGCCTGCTGACCAGCGGCTCCACCGGCGCACCACAACCCCATGCCAAGAGCTGGCGCGCGCTGACGGTCAACATCGGCTCGGAAGCCGAGCGCCTGGCCGAGATGACGGCGCGGCCGTCTCTGCAGGGCTTGAACATCGTCGCCACCGTGCCGGCCCAGCACAGCTACGGGTTCGAATCGACGGTGATGCTGTCGCTGCTCGGCGGCGCCGCATTCGACGCCGGCCGGCCGTTCTACCCGGCCGATGTGGCGCAAGCTTTGCACAACGTGCCGCGCCCGCGGGCGCTGGTGACGACGCCGTTTCACCTGAAGACGCTGCTGCTGTCGGGCGTGGAATTGCCGCCGGTCGATCTGCTGCTGTGCGCGACGGCGCCGCTGACGCCGCAGCTCGCCGCGTTGGCCGAACAAAAAATGGGCGGGCCGCTGATCGAGATCTACGGTTGCACCGAAGCCGGACAGTTGGCGTCGCGGCGGACGACGCAGGGCCAGACCTGGACGACGCTCGGCGACGTGCGCATCACGAGCACCACGCACAGCGCCGACGAGACCTTCATCGCCCACGGCGGCCATGTCTTCGAGCCGACGCCGCTGGCCGACATCCTGACGCTGCACAGCGATCGCGAGTTCGGCCTGCTCGGCCGTGCCAATGACCTGATTCACGTGGCAGGCAAGCGCAGCTCGCTGGCCCACCTGAACTTTCATCTGAACCGCATCGACGGTGTCGACGACGGCGCGTTCTGGTTGCCCGACGAGGTGCCGGGCACGGTGGTGCGGCCGATGGCGTTCGTCGTCGCACCGAAGTTGAGTGCACAAGCCATCGCGCAAACCCTGCGCGCGCATCTGGAACCCGCCTTCGTGCCGCGGCGCGTGGTCCATGTGGCGGCCTTGCCGCGCGAGGCCACCGGCAAGCTGACGCTGCATGCATTGCGCGCTTTTGCGTTGCAGACGCTGGCTGACAACGCCGCGCCGCAAATCTTGCACGTACCGCACGACCACCCGAGCTTCGCCGGCCACTTCCCCGGCCATCCGGTGCTGCCCGGCGTCGTGCTGCTGTCGATGGTGATCGAGGCGCTGCAGCCGCGCCTGGGCGCGCCGGCGCAGATCGACCAGGCCAAGTTCCTCGCGGCGGTGTTGCCCGGCGACACGCTGGCGCTCCACGTCACAGCGCAGAGCACCAGCCTGCAGTTCGAGCTGCTGCGCGGCGACACCGCGGTGGCGCGTGGCCAACTTTCGCCCCTGCGCGCAGCAACGTGAAGACCGCCACCCCGATGGCCGAGAGCCGCCCCACCAAAGCCACCTGGGCCGAGCGCGAGGAGCGCGGCAGCGTCTGGCTGTTGCGTTTCATGGCCTGGCTGGCCAGCACGCTCGGCCGACGGATCGCGCGCCTGGTGCTGCACCCGATCACGGCCTACTTCGTGCTGTTCTCGCCGACGGCGCGCCGCCACTCGATCCGCTACCTGAAGCGTGCGCTCGGCCGCGAGCCGAGCTGGGCCGACGGCTACCGCCACGTCCACACCTTCGCCTCGATCGTGCTCGACCGGCTGTATTTCGCGCGCGGCGATGTCGCGCAGTTCGACCTGCGGCACAGCGGCGGTGCGCTGCTCGATGAAGCCCTCGCACGTGGCCAAGGCGCGGTGATGTTGGGGGCCCACCTGGGCAGCTTCGAAGCGCTGCAAGCGGTTGGCGAACAGCACGCCAGCCTGCGCGTGGCGATGGTGATGTACCCGGCCAATGCGCAGAACATCCAGCGCGTGCTGAATGCCGTGGCGCCGGCCAACACGCTGAAGATCATCACCATCGGCCACCCCGGCACGACGCTGGCGATCCGCGATTGGCTCGACGCCGGTGGCCTGGTCGGCATGCTCGGCGACCGCGTTCTCCACGAGGGGCAAGACGGAGGCAAGGAAGAAGGCGATGTGAAGCGCCTTCCCTTTCTCGGCACCGACGCCCCGTTCGGCCTGGGCCCGCTGCGGCTGGCGATGATGTTGAAGCGGCGGGTCTTCTTCATGACGGCGCTGTTCCGCGGCGGCAACCGCTATGAGGTGCGCTTCGAGCCGCTGGCGGATTTCAGCGAGCGGCCTGCCGATGCCGCGGCGCGCGAGGCGCAACTGCACGCTGCCTTGCAAGGCTATGTCGCCAAGCTCGAAGCGCTGTGCGTTGAAGCACCGTACAACTGGTTCAACTTCCACGACTTCTGGAATGAATGTGACCACCCCCGTAGCGGCTGACGCCGCACCCCCTCAAGGGGGCACCGTCAGCGGCCGGGCAAAGCCCGATCCGCGGCGGTCGCTTGGCAGGACACACCATGCGCATTAGTCTGCTTCGTCGATCGGCCCTTGGCTTCTTGATCTCGGCCGTCGCGGCACCGGCGGTCGCCGCCGACAAGTTCGACCTCACGGCACTCGCCGCATTGCTGGCGCAACGCAAGAGCGGCGAGGCGCGCTTCGAAGAGACGCGCCTGGTCTCCGGCCTCGAAGGCCCGCTGTTCTCCAGCGGCACGCTGACCTTTACCGCGCCCGACGCGTTTGCGCGCCACACGCTGCAGCCGCGCGCCGAGTCGATGGCGGTGCAGGGCAACGTGATGACGCTGAAGCGCGGTGGCCGCAGCCGGCAGATGACGCTCGACGCGGTGCCCGAACTGTCGACGCTGGTCGAAGCGATGCGCGGCACGCTGACCGGCGACGCCGTGACCTTGCAGAAGCACTTCACCACGGCGGTGGCCGGCCATGCGCAGGGCTGGAAGCTGACACTGGTGCCGCGCGACCGCGCGCTCGGCGCACAGGTGCGCGAGGTGGTCATCGAAGGCCAGCGCGGCGACATGCGCGTCGTCAGCCTGTGGCTGGCCGGTGGCGACAGCTCGCGCATGACCATCGAGCCGCTCGAACCGACGAAGACGCCGTGACGGCGGCGCACGCTGACCCGACCGTTGCCCGCGGCCGCACGCCGGTGCTCGCGGTAGTGCTCGCGATATGGCTCGCGACGGCGCTGCTCTGCGTCTGGCAGATCACTCGCACGCATTTCAACGCTGACCTCTCGGCCTTCCTGCCGGCCGAGCCCGACGCGCGCCAGCGGGTGTTGATCGAGCAGATCGAAAGCGGTCTGGTCGCGCGCACGCTGCTGGTCGGCATCGAAGGCGGCGATGTGGCGTCACGCGCCGCGGCCTCGCGCCAGCTCGCCGCGGCGATACGCACCAGCGGGCGCTTCGAGCAGGTGCAGAACGGCGAGACGAACGACTGGGCCAGCGTGGGCCAGTGGCTGTTCGACAACCGCTATTTGCTCAGCCCCGCGATCGACGCGCAGCGCTTCACGGCGGCGGGTTTGCGCGACGGCATCGCCGACAGCGTCTCGCTGCTCGGCACGCCGGCCGGGCAACTCATAAAGCCACTGCTCGACCGCGATCCGACAGGCGAGACGCAGCGCATCGGCGAAGCGCTGATTCCGTCGAACGCGCCGAAGAGCGAGGGCGGTGTCTGGGTGGCGCGGCAGGGCGAGCGGGCGCTGATGGTGGCGATCACGCGCGCGACGGGCGCCGACATCGACGCTCACGCGGCGACGCTGGCCAGCGTGAGCACGGCCTTCGAGCCGCTGTCCGCACGCGGCCTCGTACTGCGTGTGTCCGGCGCGCCGGTGTTCGCGGTGCAAAGCCGCAGCAGCATCGAAGCCGAATCGAAAAAGCTCGCCATCGTCGGCACGATCCTGGCCAGCGCCTTTTTGCTGCTGGCGTTTGCGTCGCCGCGGGCGCTGGTGGTGGCGATGCTGCCGGTGATCACCGGCGTGCTCGTCGGCATCGCGGCCGTCAGCGTCGGCTTCGGCAGCGTGCATGGCATGACGCTCGGCTTCGGCACGACGCTGATCGGCGAAGCGGTGGACTACGCGATCTACTACCTGGTGCAAGCGCGTCAAGGCGGCTGGCGGCAGTGGACGCGCAGCGGCTGGCCGACGGTGCGGCTCGGTCTGCTGACATCGGTGTGCGGCTTCGCGGCGCTGGTGCTGTCGGGCTTTCCGGGGCTGGCGCAGCTGGGTGTGTTCTCGCTCGCCGGCCTCATCGGCGCGGCGTTGACGACGCGCTTCGTGTTGCCGATCCTGATGCCCAACGGCACGCCCGGCGTCGGCCTGCGGCCGCTTCTCGGCCGCACCACCGGCGCGGTGCTGCGCGCGATGCCGCCGTGGCGCTGGCCGCTGGTCGCGCTCGGCGTCGCTGCGGCCTTGCTGCTGTGGCAGTGCAGCGATCTGTGGCGCGCCGATCTCGGCTCGCTGAGCCCGATCTCCAAGGAAGCACTCGCGCTCGACAGCAGCCTGCGCGCCGACCTCGCCGCCGGTGATGCGCGCACGCTGGTCGTCGTGCAGGGCCCGAACCTGCAAGCCACGCTCGAAGCCACGGAGTCGGTCGCACGCACGCTCGACGGCCTGCAGGAGCGCGGCGTGATCGGCGGCTACGACAGCGTGAACCGCTGGCTGCCGAGCCTGGCCACGCAGAAGGCCCGTCAGTCTGCCTTGCCGGACAGCGCGACGTTGCAAAGCGCGCTCGCGCAAGCGACGGCAGACGGCCCGCTGCGCGCGGCGCGGCTGACGCCGTTCGTCGCCGACGTCGACAAGGCGCGCAGCTTGCCGCCGCTCGAGCTGCCGGCGCTGCGCGCCGCTGGGCTGAACACGATCATCGACGCGCTCATTGTTCAGCGCGCCGATGGCAGCGTGGCCAGCCTGCTGCCGCTGCAACCACTGCAGGGGCAACCGGCACCAGCCGACGGCGCAACGGTGGACTCGACCGAGGTACAGAAAGTACTGGCCTCGCGCACCGACGTGCAGGTGCTCGACATCGGCCCCGAACTGCGCCGCCTGTACCGCCACTACCTCGAAGAGGCGCAAAGCCAGGCGCTGCTCGGCGGGCTCGGCGTCGTCCTGCTGATGGCCTGGTCGCTGCGCTCGTGGCGGCGCCTGCTCGCGGTCTGCCAGCCGCTGCTGCTGGCGGTGCTGCTGACGATGGGCGGCCTGGCGATCGCCGGTGTGCAGTTCGGCATCCTGCACCTGGTCGGCCTGCTGCTCGTCGTGGCGGTGGGCAGCAACTACGCGCTGTTCTTCGACATGCTGCAGCAGCGAGCCGAACCGCCGGACAGCGAGATGCTGGCCTCGCTGCTGCTGGCCAACCTGACCACGGTGGCCTCGTTCGGGCTGATTGCGCTGTCGAACATCCCGGCGCTGGCGGCCATCGGCATCGTCGTCGCGCCCGGGGCGTTGCTGGCGCTGTTGTTGTCGGCAGCCTTCGTGGGTGTGAGGCTCCGCTCGACATGAACCGCTGGCCGATGCCGCCCTTCGTTCAAGCCAGCCTCGGAGTGCATGGCCTCGCGGCCGCGTCGCTGCTGGTGCCAGGGGCATGGCCCTGGGCGCTCGGTGCCGTGGCAGCCAATCATGTCGCGCTCACGGCGGCAGGCCTGTGGCCGCGCAGCACGCTGCTCGGGCCGAACCTGCTGCGTCTGCCCGAGGCGGCCCGCGCGCGCAACGAAGTCGCGATCACGATCGACGACGGCCCCGACCCGCAAGTCACACCCGCCGTGCTCGGCGTGCTCGCCGCCCACCACGCACACGCCACCTTCTTCTGCATCGCCGAGCGGGCGCGCGAGCATGCGGCCCTGACGCGACGCATCGTCGCCGCCGGCCACAGCGTGCAGAACCACAGCCTGCGGCACCGCCACAACTTTTCCCTGCTCGGGCCGCGCGGCTTCGCGCGCGAGATCGGCGATGCGCAGGCCCTGCTGGCCGACATCACCGGCGTCGCGCCGCATTGTTTTCGCGCACCGGCCGGGTTGCGCAACCCGATGCTCGACCCGGTGTTGCACCGGCTCGGCCTGCACCTCGTCAGCTGGACGCGGCGCGGCTTCGACACCCGCGAGCGCGACCCGGCGCGCGTGCTGGCGCGCCTGACGCGCGGCCTGGCCGCCGGTGACATCCTGCTGCTGCACGACGGCCATGCGCAGCGCGATGCGAACGCACAGCCCGTGGTGCTGGACGTGCTGCCGCGGCTGCTGGAGGCGATGCGGCAGCGCTCGTTGAATCCGGTGACGCTGGCCGCCGCCGTGCCGCCGCGCAGCGACAATCGCGGCGCATGAATTCGCCTGCCGCCCTCGCCGCCAGCGCACCGCCGCACACCGCGTGGCGCGTCCTGCTCGACACCGCCAGCGCGCCCTACAAAGCCTCGGGCCGCTTTGCCTGGCACTGGTCGCGCGGCAAGCTCGGCCGCGACCCGGTGTTTCGCGGCATGCTCGAACGCGGCGACCTGCCGCCCCAGGCGCGCGTGGTCGACATCGGTTGCGGCCAGGGCTTGCTGGCGAGCCTGCTGCATGCGTGCGAACGGGCCGGTCGAGCCGGACACTGGCCCGCGGCCTGGGCCACGGCGCCTTCGGCGCGCGCCTACACCGGCATCGAGTTGATGGCGCGCGACGTGGCGCGCGGCGAGCCGGCCCTGCGCGCGTTGCCGTTCGCGCCGCGCCTGGTCTGCGCCGACATGCGCCAGGCCGATCTGCCGCCGTGCGACCTGGTCGTGATTCTCGACGTCCTGCACTACGTGGACATCGCCGCGCAAGACGCGCTGCTTGAACGGGTGCGTGACGCGCTGCGCGCCGGTGCCGCCGACAGCCACACCCAACGTGCGCCGCGCCTGCTGCTGCGCGTCGGCGACGCGGCAAGCACGCGGGGCTTTGCCATCAGCCAGTGGGTCGATCGCGTCGTGACCACGGTGCGCGGCCACCGTGTGCCGCCGACCTGGGGCCGGCCGCTCGCGGCGTGGGTCACGCAACTGCAAGGCCTGGGCTTCGAGGTCAGCAGCGTACCGATGAGCCAAGGCACGCCGTTCGCGAACGTGCTGTTGGTGGCGGATTTGAAGTGAGACCACTCGCCGTTTCTCAATACACGCTGGTGACTGCGCTCGGCCACGGCCGGGATGCGACGCTGGCGGCGTTGAAGGCCGATCGAACTGGTCTCGCCTCACGCCCGTTCGAAACAGCCAAGCTCGACACTTGGCTCGGTGTCGTGGATGAAGCCGATGCGTTGACGCTCCCGGACGAACTTGCGACCTTCGACTGCCGCAACAACCGTCTCGCCGAACTCGGCCTGCGCGCGGATGGCTTCGGCGACGCAGTCCGCGACGCTGCAACGCGCTGGGGCGCGCAGCGGATCGGCGTCTTCCTCGGCACCAGCACCTCGGGCATCCTGCAGACCGAAGTGGCGTACCGCGAGCGCGACGCCACGACAGGCGCGCTGCCGTCTTGGCTGCACTACGGCCACACGCACAACACCTACTCGGTCTCGGCTTACGTGCGCGCTGCGCTCGGCTTGCAAGGCCCGGCCTATGTCGTCTCGACCGCGTGCTCGTCGAGTGCCAAGGTGTTTGCGGCCGCCGCTCGCATGATCGATGCCGGCATCGTCGATGCCGCGGTCGTCGGTGGCGTCGACAGCCTGTGCATGACGACGCTCTACGGCTTCGCGTCGCTCGAGTTGCTCTCGGCACAGATCTGCCGGCCCTGGGATGCCCAGCGCAACGGCCTGTCGCTCGGCGAGGCCGCGGCCTTCGCTTTGCTCGAACGCGAGTGCGCCGCGCCTCAAGCCTGGCTGCTCGGCGCCGGCGAAAGCAGCGACGGCCACCACATGAGCAGCCCGCATCCCGAAGGCGCGGGCGCCGCACAGGCCATGCGCGGCGCGCTCGCGCAAGCCGGCTTGCAGCCGAGCGACGTGAACTACCTCAATCTGCACGGCACCGGCACGCCGGGCAACGACGCCGCCGAAGACCGGGCCGTGTGCACCGTCTTCGGCCACGAGCTGCCGTGCAGCAGCACCAAGGGCCACACCGGGCACACGCTCGGCGCGGCAGGAGGGGTGGAAGCAGCGATCAGCATGCTCGCGCTGCAGCACGGCGTCGTCCCGGCAGGCCTGAACGTGCAGACGCCCGACCCGGCGCTGAAAGCGAACTACCTGCGCGAGACGCGGCAGCAAGTGCTGCACGTCGTCGCCAGCAACTCGTTCGGCTTCGGCGGCAGCAACGCCAGTCTGATTTTCGGTGCCGCGAGATGATCAGCGTCAAAGTCATCGGCGTCGGCCTGCTCGGCCCGGCATTGCCCGATTGGGTGACGGCGCAAGCGTTGCTTGCGCAAGCCGTCGGCATGGCAACGCCAGGCCACAGTGATCCCGGCACCGAACCGCCTGCCGGCGGCCGAGCGCCGCCGCGCTGGCAACGTCATCAAGGCCTCGATCGCCGTCGCCGACGAAGCGCTCGCGGCGTGCGGCCTGGACGCGGCGGCGCTGCCGACGGTGTTCACGTCTTCGACCGGCGACCCGTTGAACTGCCACCTGCTGTGCGAAGCGCTGGCGACGGCCGAGCGCATGGTCTCGCCGACCCGCTTCACGAACTCGGTGCACAACGCCGCTGCCGGCTATTGGCATATCGCGACACAAAGCCGCCAGCCCTCGACCAGCCTGGCCGCATTTGACGCCAGCTTTGCCGCCGGTTTGCTCGAAGCCGCCGTGCAGGTGCACAGCACGCAGGCCCCGGTGATGCTGGTGGCCTGCGATGTGCCGTACCCGCAGCCGCTGCACGCGCTGCGGCCGGTGGACGATGTGATGGCGGTGGCGCTGGTGCTCGCCCCTGGAGCTTCAAGTGGCCGCTTGTTGAACATCGAGCTGACGCGCGACGACGCGCCGATCACGCGCTGCGCCGATCACGCGCTCGAAGCGCTGCGGATCGGCATCCCGGCCGCGCGTGCATTGCCGCTGCTGCAGGCGCTCACCGCCGACGCCTCCGGCAACATCGTGCTTGAAGCACTGCCCGGCTCGGCGCTGGCCATTCACGTCGCATGATGGTGACGATGATGAAAACCTTGCTCAACGCCGCCGACATCGCCGCGCGTGTGCCGCACCACGGCACGATGTGCCTGCTGCACGCACTGCACGAGTCGTCCGACACGCATGTGCTGTGCAGTGCAATCAGCCACCGCGCCGCCGACAACCCGCTGCGCAGCGCCAGCGGCTTGCTGGCCTGCAACGCCATCGAGTACGCGGCACAGGCGATGGCCTTGCATGGCGCGATGAGCGCGCCGGCCGATGGACCGCCTCCACGAGGCGGCCGCCTGGCCAGCGTGCGCGGCGTCAAGCTGCACACGCAGCGCCTGGACACGATCGACGGCGCGCTGCTGGTGCACGTCGAGCGCGTGGCCGGCGACGCCGGTCAGGCGATGTACCAATTCGCCCTGCGCGACGAGCAACAGCAAATGCTGGTGCAGGGCCGTGCAACGGTCTTGCTGAGCCCCCCATGATGAAATCTCTCTCCGGCAAACGCGCGCTCGTCACCGGCGCCAGCGGCGCGCTCGGCAGCGCGATTGCGACGCGCCTCGCGGAGATGGGGGCGCACGTGCTGCTGCATGCGAACTCGGGCGCGGCCAAGGTCAACGCACTCGCCGATACGCTGAAAGCCGCCGGCCACAGCGCCGAGCCGATCCAGTTCGACATCACGAGCGACGACGCCACTGCTGCGGCCGTCACGCAGATGCTCGCCGCCGGCCCGGTGCAGATCATCGTCAACAACGCCGGCATCCATGACGACGCGGTGTTTCCCGGCATGAAGGCCGAGCAGTGGCACCACGTGATCGACGTGTCGCTGCACGGTTTTTCCGCGTCACGCGGCCGCTGGTGCTGCCGATGCTGCGCACACGCTGGGGCCGCATCCTGAACATCTCGTCGGTGGCCGCGCTGGCGGGCAATCGCGGGCAGGTGAACTACGCGGCGGCAAAAGGCGCGCTCAACAGCGCGACCAAAGCGCTCTCGCTCGAACTCGCGAGCCGCGGCGTGACGGTCAACGCGATCGCGCCGGGCATCATCGACAGCCCGATGGCGGCGAGTGCGTTCGATGCCGAAACGATCAAGCGCATCGTGCCGGTGCAGCGCGCCGGTACGCCGGAAGAAGTGGCCGCGCTTGCCGGTTTCCTCGCCAGCCCCGAAGCGGGCTACATCACCGGACAGATCATCTCGGTCAATGGTGGCCTCTACTGAAGAGGCTTCGCCGGTGCAGCCGCGGCGCCGCTGAACTGCGACCCCCTCAGCGCTTCGACGCCATAACCGCGATTGACATCGAGCCCGGTGACGAACCAATCGTGCGCCGGCAGGCGCAGCGGGTGCACGACCTCTTCGTACGAGCGCATCGGCAGCAAGAGGCCAAAGCGACGCGCGTGTTCGAAGGTATCGACCTCGGCGACTGCGCCGCGCGTGCCTTCATAACCTTCGAGCGTGAAGCGCAGGCGGCGCGTGACATGGTCGTCGCGGTCGATCAGCAGGCTGACGCGGTCGGTGGCCGCGTGGCCGAGACCGGGGCGCAGCCAGACGTTGACGACATCGCACAAGCGGCCGTGCACGCGCTCGGTGCCGGCCACGTCGGCGGGCACGGCGAGCCCCGCGGCCTGGCGGCTGGCCACCCACAGCGGGCCGAGCAGGAACAGGCCATAGCCTTCGGCGACCAGCGCCGCCGCGGCGAGCTCGCTCGCGCGCCCGCTCGGCTGTCCGTTGAACCACACGGCCACCTCGCCTTGGTCACGGCCGTTCGGCGCCACCGACTTGCCGCGCTGCCAGAAGACTTGCTTCTGGCCTTTGACGCCCGCATACGACTGCGCGACGACACCGGCCGCCGGCATCAATCGTTCTTGCGACGGTCCGCGAAAGCCTTCATCGACGACTTCGGGCTGCAGGCGGTTGATCAACGGCCGCCATTGGCCGCCGTAGGCGATGTTGATGTCGGTGATCTGACGGTACACCGCCAAGCCATGCGCGTCGGCACTGGCGGCCAGTCGCTGCGCGGCGGCGGCCGATGCAGCCGAGGGCGCTGCCGCCGTCAACGGCAACGGGGTGCCGCAGGCGCTGAGCAGCCCGCCGGTGGCGGGCAGCGCGGCCAGACTCAGCCAGCGGCGGCGGGTGAGGGACAACGATTGAACTGATGACTGCATGCGGCGCAGGGTAACGACAAAGGCGCGGGCCGTCGGCGTCAGGGGTCATGCAGCTGTTGCTGCCGATGCGCGGCGCCCCCTCGGCTACGATGCCGCGCGTAGTAATCCCCGAAAGGCTGAATGCTTCTGCGTCGCGCCGCCTGTGCACGCCTCGGCGCGTTGGCGTGTGCGGCCGGCAGTGCCGGCTGCACGGCGCTGACGGGCCTGATGCGATCGAGCCCTTTGCCGATGGACATCATTCACGACCAACGCGCCTGCGCCGGCGCGCGCGCCTCGACGTTGCTGGTGTTCCTGCCCGGCGCCTACATGACGCCCGACGAGTTGGTGCGCGAGGGCTTTGCCAGCGCGGTGCGCGAGCGCCAGTTGCCGGTGGACTTGTGGTTCGTGCAGACCGAGCTGGCGCAACTGATCGATCGCACCGCGATGCAGCGCCTGGATGTCGACATCGTCGGCGCGGCGCGCGAGCAGGGCTACCGCCGCCTGTGGTTCGCCGGCATTTCGCTCGGTGCCTTTCTGGCGATGGGCTATGCGGCGCGCCAGCCGGGGCGGATCGAGGGCATCGTCGGCCTCGGCACCTACCCAGGCCGGCGGCCGCTGCTGCAGGAGATCACGCAGGCCGGTGGCCTCGACGCCTGGCGGCGCAGCGGCGCCAAGCCGCGCGAGGACGATGACCTCGACCACGACATCTGGGCCTGGTTGGCGCGCGCCGACCGCGGCGCTCCTGCGCTCTACCTCGGCCACGGCGCGCAAGACCGCTTTGCGGATGGCCAGGCGCTGATGGGCAGCACGTTGGCCGCGGGCCATGTCGATGTCGTGCCCGGCGGGCACGACTGGCCGCCGTGGCGCGCGCTGTGGGCGCGCTGGCTCGACAAGGGCGTGCTCAACCGGCCGTGCAACGCGTGAGCGCGAGCGCACGGCCGCTCCGAAGCGAGCGCGCAGTCCCTCTCGGAGGGAGCGCGCGCAGCGCGAGGGTGCCCCAGTGAGCGTGCCGTTGCATATCGATCCGGTGGCGATCACCGCGCACACATTGGTATGTGCCGCGGGCGTCGGGTGCGATGCCTTGTCGCAAGCTCTATTCGACGAGCGCAGTGCGTTGACGTTCAGCGACGTGCCCAACCGTGGCTCGTGGTGGGGACATGTTCAGGAGCTCGCCGCGCTGCCCGTCGAGTGGGCCGCTTGGGACAGCCGCGCCACGCGCCTGGCGCTGCGTGGCTTGATGGCCGATGGTTTCGACGCCGCAGTGTTTGCGGCGGTGTCGCGCCACGGCGCGTCGCGCGTGGGCTTGGCGCTCGGCACGTCGGCATCGACGATCGCCGTGTCCGAAGCGGCCTATGCGCGCGGCCACTTCGAAGCGCCGCAGGACCACGAGGCGTTGAACACGCTGCACGGCGTCACGCACTTCGTGCAGCAGCGGCTGGGTCTGCAAGGACCGGCGCTGACCGTCTCGACGGCGTGTTCGTCGAGTGCCAAGGTGTTTGCGGTGGCCGAGCGCTGGCTGCGTTTGCAGCTCGTCGATGCCGTTGTCGTCGCCGGCGTCGATGCGCTGTCGAACAGCCTGCTCTATGGCTTCAACGCGCTGGGCTTGTTGTCGAGCGCGCCGTGCCGGCCCTTCGACGCACAGCGTGCCGGCATCAGCCTCGGCGAAGCGGCAGGCTTTGCGCTGCTGCAACGCCTCGACGACGCGCCTTCAGCACTGCGCCTGCGCGGCTGGGGTGAAGCCAACGATGCGCATCACATGTCGAGCCCGCACCCCGAAGGCCTCGGCGCCGAGCGCGCGTTGACGGATGCGCTGGCGCGGGCGGGTGTGTCGGCGCGCGAGATCGACTACGTGAACCTGCATGGCACGGCGAGCGCGCGCAACGACGAGGTCGAAGCCGCGCTCGTCGCCCGCCACTTCAGCGCGCCGACGCACGCCAGCGCCACCAAGGGCGTGAGTGGCCACACGATGGGCGCGGCCGGCATTGTCGAGTCGATCGTCTGCCTGCATGCACTGCGACACGGCCATTGCCCCGGCACGGCACACACGCAAGCTGCCGATGCGGCGCTGCCGGCCGCGTTCCATGCCGTCTTCCACACCGGTGCAGCGCACAGGGACGTGCGGCTCGCGGCTAACTTCTCGTTCGGCTTTGGTGGCAACAACAGCGTGCTCATCTTCGATCGAGTGGCGCCGTGACCGCTGAACAGACAGTCTTCATCGACGCCGCGGCGCTGTGGACGCGCCAAGCACCGGGCTGGGCCGCGTGGTGCGCGTCTGTGCGGGGCGAACAGCCGCCCGCGCCTGCGATCAAGCCCAACCCCAGCCTGCTCTCGCCCAACGAGCGCCGCCGCGCCAGCGACTCGGTGCTGCTGGCCCTGGACGTCGCCGAGCAGGCCGTGCGTGCCAGTGGTCGTGACGCTTCGCAGCTCGCCAGCGTGTTCACGTCCGCGCATGGCGACCTGGCCGTGACCGACGCGCTGTGTGCGCAACTGGCGAGCGCGCCGCTGCAACTCTCGCCGACGCGCTTTCACCATTCGGTGCACAACGCGGCCTCGGGCTATTGGGCGATCGCCACCGGCTGCCGCGCGCCGAGCACGGCCATCTCGGCGCACCGCCACAGCTTTGCCAGCGGCTTGTTCGAAGCACTCGTGCACTGCGCCTGCGAGCAGGCGCCGGTGCTGCTGGTGGGCTACGACACCGAAGCGCCCGGCCTGCTGGCCGAGGTCAACAGCAGCCGCGGTTTGTTGGGCGTGGCGCTGGTGCTGTCGGCCGAACGCAGCGCGCCTCCGTTGGCCGTGCTGCACTGGCGCTCGCTGACGGTGAAGTCACGCCGCCGCCGTTACGCAGCGACATCGCGCGCGCGCTGCAACCCAATCCGATGAGCCGCCGCGCTGCCGCTGTTCGAGACCCTGGCGCTGGGTGAGCCGCAGACGACTCTCGCGCTGGCCCTGCCGGGCACGCGGCATTTGGCGCTCAGGCATCATCGCCTCTGGCCCGAAGAAAGCAGTACCCCATGAGCCATCCACCGCCCGTCCACGTCCAGCACGACGTCATCGTTCTCGGCGGCGGCTTGGCCGGGCTGACGCTGGCGTTGCAGTTGCGGCGCCGCTTTCCGGACCTCGACGTGCTGGTGCTCGAGCGCCACACGCATCCGGTGCCCGAGGCCTGCCACAAGGTCGGCGAATCGAGCGTCGAGATCGGTGCGCATTATTTCGAGAACGTGCTCGGCCTGAAGTCGCACCTGATGGCCAGGCAGCTGAAGAAGTTCGGCTTCCGCTTTTTCTTCAGCGACGGCCAGCGCGATCTGGCCGCCGTGACCGAACTCGGCGCGAGCCGGCCGCTGCCGGTGCCGAGCTGGCAGATCGACCGCGGCATCTTCGAGAACTTTCTCGGCGAGGAAGTGCAGCGCCAGGGCGTGCGCTTTGTCGACCAAGCCATCGTACGCAGCCTCGACCTGTCGGAAAACGAGGCGCCGCACCGCGTGACCTGGCAGCGTGCCGGCGGCGAGGTGCAAAGCGCCAACGCGCGCTGGGTGATCGACGCCAGCGGGCGTGCAGGCCTGATCAAGCGCAAGCTCGGCCTGGCGCTGGACAACGCACATGGCGCGCATGCCGTCTGGTTTCGCATCGGCGATCGTTTGAACATCGACGACTGGTGCGACGACGCCGAGTGGCGCGCACGCTGCGTCACGCCGACGCGCTGGATGTCGACCAACCACATGGTCGGCACGGGCTACTGGCTGTGGCTGATCCCGTTGTCGTCGGGCTCGCACTCGGTGGGCATCGTCGCCGACCCGCGGATTCATCCGCTCGAAGAGATGAACACCTTCGAGCGGGCGATGCAGTGGATCGAAACGCACCAGCCGCGTGTCTTCGACGAGCTCGACAGTCGCCGCGACCAGCTTCAGGACTTCGCCTTCTTCCGCCGCTTTTCGTACGACTGCAAGCAGGTCTTTTCGGCGAACCGCTGGGCGCTGGCCGGCGAAGCGGGGCGTTTTCTCGATCCGTTCTATTCGCCGGGCAGCGACTTCATCGCCATCGGCAACAGCTTCATCACCGAGCTGATCGCGCGCGACCGCGCCGGCAAGCCACTGGCCGCGCATGCGCAGGTCTACGAGCAGATTTTCCGCAGCTTCTACGACAGCGCGCTGGCGCTGTACGTCGATCAGTACTCGCTGTTCGGCGATCCGGAGGTGATGCCGGTGAAAGTGATCTGGGACTACAGCTACTACTGGGGCGTGCTGGCGCCGCTGTTCATGCAGGAGCGCATCGCCGATCTGGCAAGCCTGTCACGGCTGCGCGATGAGCTGGCCGATTGCCAACGGCTCAATGTCGCGGTGCAGAATTTTTTACGCGCCTGGTCGGGTGTGAGCGAAAAGCGCAACCCGGCCGAGATGCTCGACCAGGCGTCGGTGCCGTGGTTCGCGGAACTCAACCGCCGTTTGCACGACCCGCTCGACGGCCCGGCGTTCGTGTCCCGGCTGAAGCAAGCGCATCAGTTGCTGCGTGCTTTGGCACAGCAGATTCTCGACAAGGCGCTTGGCGATCATCCGCAGCTCGATGCGAGCGCGCTGCGTGCTGCGATTGGTGATGCGCCCCTGCATCCGCACGAAGCGATGCTGTTCGAGCGCGCCTACGACGAGGCTACGTTTGAAATGGCGGGCGCTTTGTGATCTTGCGCCACACCAACAGCGGCAGGCGCAGCACGAACTCGACCATCAGCCGCGAGTGCATCCACGTCAGCAGCACGTTGTCGCGCCCGTAGCGGAAGTGCGAGACACCGCCTTCGTCGGCGCTCAAATACTTCACCGGCGCATCGACGTTGATCGGCTTGACGCCGCGCCAGGCCAGGCGGACGACAGCTTCGGTGTCGAAATCAAAGCGTCGCATCCACGGCTGGCGCTGCATCACCGCGCGCAAGGCCGCGATGGGATACACGCGAAAACCGTACAGCGAATCGGCCACCCCGGCGCCGAGCGTTTCGAGGTTGGTCCAGGCGTTCGACACACGCCGGCCGCGCACGCGCAGCAGCGGCGCGCTGGCGTCGAAGACAGGGCGGCCAAGGATCATCGCTTCGGGCCGCGCCTGCGAGCGCTGCATGAACGCAGCAATCAGGTCGGCCGGGTGCTGGCCGTCGGAGTCCATCGTCAGCGCGTGCGTGAAGCCGGCCTGTGCGGCGAGATCGAGACCGTGCAGCACGGCCGCGCCCTTGCCGCTGTTGTGCGGCAACACGTGAACCTGCAAGCCGGGATCGGTGGCCGCGAGTGCGCGCAGGCCCTCGGCCGTGCCGTCGCTGCTGCCGTCGACCACCACCCACACGGGGCTCCACGCCCGCCGCGCTGCGGCCACGGTCTCATAGACCTTGGGGCCCGGGTTGTAGCTGGGGATCAGCACCAGGTGCGTTGAAGATCCGGTGCTGCTCATTCGCTGCGCTGCGGCCCCTGCGCCATCGGCCCCGCACGCAGGCCCTGCATCAGATGCGCCTGCACCTCGGCGACGAGCACATGGTGATCCTCGTGCGGCTCGAAGCGGCGGCCGAGGCGGGCACGAAAGACGATCGGCAGCGGCGGCAGCCGCCAGATCGGCCAGCCCTTGCCGAGGTAGGGCGAGTCGGTGTCGATGAAGACGGTCTGCACCGGCGCACGCGCGCGTTTGGCGATGACGGCGAAGCTGCCGGTCAGCGGCGACAGCGGCCACTGCTGGGTGCGCGTGCCCTCGGGGAACAGCACGAGCTGGCCGCCTTCATGCAGCGCCGCCACGGCCGCGCGGATCATGCCGTGCGGCGAATCGTTGGGGATGTAGCGCGCCAGCTTGGCGCCCGGGCCGAGGAACGGATTGCGCAACAGGCTGGCCTTCATGATGCACGCGCTGCGCGGCAGCTCGGCAACGAGCATCATCGCGTCGAGCATGCTCGGATGGTTGGCCACCACGATCAGGCCCGGCTCACCGCGCAGCGGGCGCAGCGCGTCGGCTTGCAGGCGCAGCATGCCGGTGGCCGCGGCCAGGCGCCAGAAGCTGCCGTAGACCCAGGCCACGCCCTGGCGGCCGAGCTTGCGGCCGATGCGCTCGGGCAGCAGCCAGTACAGCGGCAGCGCAAAGAAGTTCCAGACCAGCGACGACGCGCCGAGGAACACCAGATGCAATTGCAGCGCCACCCAGGCCAGCGGCTTGGGCGCAAAGCGCCACAGCGAGCGCGGCGAACGGTCGTTATCGGTCGTTGACGTCAACACGGCGTTCGGATTGTGCAAACACCCACGACAGCGCGACTCCGGCGCTGAGGTTGTGGTCGCGTTTGATCAGCGGGCTGTCGTGGAAGGTCGCCCCGGCGACGGAGTCGGCACGCACGAAGGCGCCGAACCACCAGTTGCCGAAGCGCCGCGAGACGCCGCTGGTCAGGCGCCAGCCGGCGTTGCCGCCGGGCGCGTCGTAGGCGGCACGGGTGGCGGTGGCATAGCGGCTGTCGATGCCGTAGATGTAGTCGTGATAACGCCGCGTGGCGGCGAGCATGCCGATCTGCGCGCCGACGTTCCAGTCGGCGATGCGCCAATCGACATTGACGTTGGGTTGCGTGGTCCAGCCGATGGCCTTGGGTTCGCGCTGCACGGTGAAGACCGCGTGCAGCGGCAGGCGGAACTCGAGCTTCCAGCCGGGGCCGCGGGCCAGGCGCAGGTTCAGGTTGGGGCCGACTTCGAGCGCGCCAGCGAGCTCGGGCATGCCGCGGCGGGCGATGTTGTCGTCGCCGCGCGTCGGCGCGGAAAAGCCGACGCTGACGTCGACGTCGAAGCGCTGGCTGTCGACGAAGACGGCGCGTGCGCCGTCGCGGTCGGCGCGGAAGATGTCACCGCGGTAGACGAAGTACGGCAGCGGCAGCAGCCAGCTCTGGTTCTGGTCGCTGCCGCGATAGTGCGGCAGCGTCAGCGCGGACAGGCCGATGCCGGCCTCCCACAAGGGCTGCTGTTCGGCAGCCGCCGGCAGGGCAATGCAAAGCAGCGCCAGTGCTGCAGCGCGGGTCGAGCGGGTCAAAGCAGTTCTCCCTCGGCCCAGGCGTGGCCTTCGATTTCAACGTCGAGTTCACGCCGGCAGATGTCGGCATGCAAAAAGACCCAGTCGCTGGCACTGCGTCCGAGTTCGGGCGCGGCGCGCGCAAGTTCATCTGCGACTGCAGCGTGGTCGTGCGCGTGGCGCACATAGACCACGCCGTGCACATCACGCAGCGACCAGCGCACGCTGCATCGGCTGCTGGCATTGTCCAGAACCGCCTGCAGGTTGGCCACCGTCTCGCGCACCTGCGCGCGCACATCGCCGGGATGGACCGACTCGTGGCCGACGATGCTGGCGGTGCCAGAGACGAACAGGCCGAGTCGCCCGTCGCCCGTCTGCGCCAGCGCGGCGCGCGAGAAGCTCGGGCTGCGCGGGCCATAGCGCTGCGGATAGCGATAGGCCGAGACCTGGCGCGGGTTCTCGACATGGTGCACGGCGCCGCGCCCGGCAAGGAAGTGCACGCGCAACGGGCCGTCGGTCGTGCCGATCGCGCAAGCCGCAGGCGCACCTTCGAAGGCCTGTTCGCCGGCATCGAGAAAGGCCTGCTGGCGACCGGCGTTGAAGCGCTTGTAGCGCTCCATCGCCACGCCCTCTTCATTGATGCGCGGCAGGTAGTTCCAGATGCGCAGCAGGTGCGGGAAGCCGGTGCGGCGCAGCGCATCGAACAGGCCCGCATAGGCGTGGCCCGCCGCGGCTTCGAGGCCAGCGGATTCAGCGACGTCGATGCTGCCGAAGAGCCAGTCCGGGTCGTGTTGCCAACGCGCGCCATGGCGGTTGGCACCTCGCGTCAATGCGCCTTGGCCGAGCCAGGCGTCGAGCATCGGTGCGCCTGCGCCCAAGAGCGGCATCGGCACGCTGCCGATGACTGCGCCTTCCGACTCGCTGGCGAGGCCGCCGTAGAGCAGACCACCCAGCACCTTGCCTGCGCTGATGGCACGACTGGAGGCCCAGGGCAATCGGTGTGAATGCAGCGCGCAGTGACGCTGCGCTTCGATGGCAATGGTTGAGGTCATCGCGTGGCCGACATCACGGTCTCGCCTTTGACCGGCCCGGCATCGGCAATGAGTTCGCGGCGTCGCCGCCAGGCGCGCCAGCTGCGCGGCAGGCTGCCAAGTGCCGTGACCCAGTAGACGCACTTGAAGAACGTCAGCGACGGACGGAACGGCGTGCGGCTGAAGATGTCGCCGGCCAGCACCGACAGCACCGCCTCCTTGGCGCGCAGGATGTTGCGCGGGTGCATGAACAGCTCGCGTATCGCCGGGTTGGTCATGCGGTAGATGAACCACGAGAACTCGCGCGGGCCTTTGCGCATGTGGGCTTCGAAACGGCGGCGCGCAGCCCGCGCGTGCTGCGGTTGGCGCAGGCTGGCCTGCACCACCGGCACCGCCTGGAAGGCGCTTTCCATGGCCAGGTAGACGCCGGACGAAAACACCGGATCGACGAAGGCGAACGCGTCACCGACCATCAGCCAGCGCGAACCGGTGGCCTGCGACGCGCTGTAGGAGTAGTTGCCGGTGGCATGTGCTGCATCGTCGACCAGGGTCGCGTCGCGCAGGCGCTCCATCAGCGGCGGCGCCAAAGCGAGCGTGTCGAGAAAGAACTCCTTGAGCGGCTTGTCGCGCGTCTTCAGGTAGCTCGGCCAGCAGGTCGCGCCGACACTGGTCGTGCCGTCGGCCAGCGGGATGAACCAGATCCAGCCGTGCTCGAACCAGAAGATGGTGATGTTGCCTTCGAGCTTTTCACCTTCGAGACGTTTGGCGTTGCGGAAGTGGCCGAAGACCGCGGCACTGTTGTGCTTGGGGTTGCGCGCCTTGCTCTGGAACTGGCCGGCCAGCAGCGTGTCGCGGCCCGACGCGTCGACCACGTAGGCCGCGCGCCAGCGCATCGGCGTGCCGTCGTCCAGGGTTGCCGAAACCGTCGCGCCGTCCTCGTCGAACTCGACGCGGCGCACGTCGCAGCCTTCGACCGTCGCGGCACCTTGTTCGCGCGCGTGGCGAAACAGAATCTCGTCGAGCTCCGAGCGCCGCACCTGCCAGGCCATCGGCATGCTCTTGTCCCAGGCTTCGCTGAACTCGACGAAAGCGGTGTGCTGATGCTGCGGCGAGACGAACTCGACGCCCCACTTCGGCATGCCGATGGCGTCGACCTGCGTTCGCACGCCGAGTGCTTCGAACAAGCGCACGTTGGCCGGCAGCAGCGACTCGCCGATGTGAAAGCGCGGGTGGTGCTCGCGCTCGAGCAGGCTGACGGTGAAGCCTTGGCGCGCCAGCAGCGTGGCCATGGTCGATCCGGCCGGGCCGCCGCCGATGACCACCACATCGCAGACCTTGTCGTGCTCAGCCGGTGCGCCGCTGGCCGCTCGGGCTGTCGAAGGGGGCAATGTCTCAATCATCGAAAGGGTCTTCCGGCCAACAACCACTTGCAGGGGAGCAGCCTATGGTACCGAAGGCCTTCGCTCCGGCGGGCCGCAGCCGCATCCCACGAAGCAACGGCCGACGGCCACAATCCGGGCCTTGCCCATGCACCCCTTGCCTTCATCCGTGCTGCCAGTGCCCGCCCTTGCTCTGCCATGGCAGACGCTGCTGGCGCAGCGCATGCGCCACCTGTGGTGGTTGAAGTTCCTCGGTGTTTGCGCGTTCATGTGGGTGTTTTTCATCGGCTACTTCCACACCCTGCGCAATCCGGTGCACGACGTCGTGCTGATGCCACTGACCTGGCTCGACCATGCGGTGACCTTTCAGCCGCAGGCCTTGTGGGTCTACCTGTCGCTGTGGCTGTACATCGGCGTGGCGCCGGGATTGCTGCTGACGTTTCGCGAGCTGGTGATCTATGCGTTGTGGATCGGCGCGTTGTGCCTCACGGGCCTGGCCTGCTTTTACTTCTGGCCGACCGCCGTGCCGCGGCCGGCGATGGACCTGACGGGCTACGCCGGGTTTGCGCTCCTCCAGGGTGTGGACGCCGCAGGCAATGCCTGCCCTTCGCTGCATGTCGCCACGGCCGCGTTCACGGCGCTGTGGGTGGAGCACATCTTTCGGACCATTGGCGCGCCGCTCTGGTTGCGCTGCTGCAATGGGTTGTGGGTCGGCGCCATCGTCTGGTCGACCATGGCGACCAAGCAGCATGTGGCCTGGGATGTGGCCGCCGGCTTGTTGCTGGCGTTGGTGTTTGCGGCGCTGTCGCTGGCTGGGCGTGGGGGCAACTCAGCACGCAGCGGCTGAACCTGCGCCGCTATCATTTGGCGCTGACATTGGGTGATGACGGCGCACGGCCAGATTGCGGGTGACGAGGGAGCATTGTCTTGAGCAGCACGTTGAAGGAACTTCAAGACCTGATGCAGGAGAAATACGGGTTGGACGCCAGCCAGGTGGACCCCTCCACCTCGCTGCGCGCCAGCGGCGTCGATTCGTTGGCGTTGGTCGAGTTCATCTTCGACGTCGAAGACCGCATGGGTGTCACCGTGCCGGACGACAACCCGAACATGGACACGCTGGCCGAGCTGGCGGACGCCATCGACCGCGTGCGCGCGAAAAACGTACCGCCGATGCAAGAAACGGCGTGATCTTCGGCCTCACTGCGTCGCGAAGCGATTGAACGACGTTGCCATCACCGGATTGGGCGTGGTGTCGCCTCACGGCGATGACCCGCGACAGATGTTTGCCGCGCTGATGCGAGGCGAGTCCGCCATCCGCCCAGTCTTCCCTGAACTGTCCAAGCCCGCTGTGGCGGCGGTGGCCCCATTCGACGCTTCGCGCTGGTTCACCAAGCTGCAGCTCGCCGGCGTGGACCGCGTGAGCCAGATGGCAGTGGCGGCGGCGGACCTCGCAGTCAAAGACGCTGGCGGCCATGACGGTCTCGACGCGGCGCGCCTTGGCGTCTATGTCGGCTGCGGCATGGGCGGTACCGCATCGCTCGACGCGGCCTATCACGCCGCCTTTCAGAAAGGCGGACGCGTGCCGCCGCTGACGATTCCTGCGCTGATGGCCAATGCGCCTGCAGCGCATGTGGCGATGCGGCAAGGCGCGCGCGGACCTGTGCTGACGTATTCGGTGGCCTGCGCGTCGTCAGCCGTGGCACTTTCAGAAGCCGCCAGAAGCGTGGCCTGCGGCGACGTGGATATGGCCATAGCCGGTGGCAGTGAAGCGATCGTCGTCCCAGGCTCGATGATGGCGTGGCAGGCGATGCAGACACTGGCCACCGTGGACCCGGCACATCCCGGTGCCGCAGTGAAGCCTTTCGACCTGCACCGCAGTGGCTTCGCGCTCGGCGAAGGCGCGGCGTTTCTGGTGCTGGAGCGTCCAGAACAGGCGGCTGCACGCGGAGCGAGCGCCTACGCACTTTTGCGCGGCTGGGGTTTGACGTGCGATGCCACGCACCTCACCAAACCTGATGCTGTGGGCCAGGCCCGCGCCTTGAGCGACGCCCTGCGCCGTGCGGCGCTGTCGCCGGCAGACATTGGTTATGTCAATGCTCACGGCACGGCCACGCGCATCGGCGACGCTGTCGAGTGCGAGGCCTTGGCGTCGGTGTGGGGTCCGGCACTGCAGAGCCTGCACGTCAGTTCGACCAAGGCGTTGCATGGTCACCTGCTGGGCGGCGCGGGAGCGCTGGAAGCCGTGATCACGGTGCTGGCGCTGCACGAACGGCGGTTGCCGCCGAACGCGAATTGCATAGCGCCGGACCCGGCTTGCGCGGTGCCGCTGGTGCCGGACACAGGCCTGGAGATCGCCGTGCTGAGGGCCGCGATCAGCAGTTCGTTTGCTTTCGGCGGCACGAATTCGGTGCTGCTGTTCAGCCGAGACTGAACGGCGCCTCAGTAAAGTAGTTGGCAATTACTATCTAAGCAACGTTGGTCCTGCCACCCGTTGCTGGGCTTCGCGCGGCCTGCGAGTGCGCCTGTGAAGTGGCAGGCCTGTGCGGCCTCCTGATGTTCATTGCGGCTGCATCCAGACCAGGCAGCGCTCAGCCTGGAGTCCAGGCACGGCGAGCGGTTCCACGTGAAGCACCTTCACGTTGGACGGAAGCGCAGCCAGTTCGTCATCAGGGCGTTTGCCCTTCATGGCCATCCACAGGCCCGTCGGAGCGAGCAGCGCGCGCGTCTGGCGCGTGAAGTCGGCGAGCGACGCAAAGGCGCGGGCGGTGACGACATCGAAGGGTGGCGCACCGAGCGTCTCGACGCGTGCATGTTCAGCATGGAGGTTGGGCAAAGCCAACTCGCCGGCCACTTGGCGGATGAAAGCGGCCTTCTTCCCGACCGCATCGACACATGTCACATCCCACAGGGGCTCGGCAATCGCCAGCACCACACCGGGCAAGCCGCCACCACTGCCGACGTCCAGCAGCCGCACCGGTTTGTCATCGCCGAGCTGACGGTGCAGCGGTTCGACCACGGCCAAGCAGTCGGCGAGATGCTGCGCTCGCATCTGCGCAGGGTCTCGCACCGCCGTCAGGTTGTAGGCCGCATTCCACTTGGCCAACAGGCTCAAGTAGCGTTCCAGACGAGGATCTTCGACGGCGCTCAAGCGGCTTCGTCTGCCACGCGCGGCGCCACAGATGCGTTGGCGGCGAATCCTTTGAATCGGCCTTTCTTCAGGTGCACCAGCAGCAAGGAAATGGCCGCTGGTGTGACACCAGAAATCCTGGCCGCCTGGCCAAGCGTTGTCGGCCGATGTCGGCTCAGCTTCTGCCGCACCTCATGGCTCAGCGCGGTCACCTGGCCATAGTCCAGTTCGGCGGGAAGAACGAGATCCTCATAGCTCGCGGCACGCTCGACCTCTTCTCGCTGCTTGTTGATGTAGCCGGCGTACTTGGTGGCGATCTCAACCTGCTCGATCACTTCCGTCGCCAAGGCGAGGCCGAGCTCGGCGATCAAGGTTTCACGTGAAACCGAGACATCCGCCGTCGGACGAGCGATCTTGGCGATCTCCGTCACGGTATCGAAATCGACTCCCGGCCGCCGCAGAAGGTCAGTCAGATTGTGCTCATGCTCCAGGGCTTTGCCCAACAAGCGCTCCGCATCCGTAGCGGAAAGCAGTCCCGGGTGGACCCAGGTCGACTTCAGTCTCTCGGTTTCACGTGAAACAGCGTCGCGCTTGCGGTTGAACGCTGCCCACCGCGCGTCATCGACCAAGCCCAACCCCCGGCCAAGTTCAGTCAGCCTGGCATCGGCGTTGTCTTCTCGCAGTTGCAGCCGGAATTCGGCGCGGCTGGTGAACATGCGGTAGGGCTCGCTAACGCCTTGTGTCACCAAGTCATCGACCAGCACGCCCAGGTAAGCCTGATCTCGGCGCGGCGTCCACGGCGCTGCACCTTTGACTTGCAGCGCGGCATTGAGACCGGCATACAAGCCCTGCGCAGCGGCCTCTTCATAACCTGTCGTGCCGTTGATCTGGCCAGCAAAAAACAAGCCACGGATCGCTCGCGTCTCGAAGGTCGACCGCAATTCGCGGGGGTCGAAGTAGTCGTACTCGATCGCATAGCCCGGCCGAAGGATGTGCGCATTTTCCAGCCCAACCATCGACTGGACGGCCGCGATCTGCACGTCGAACGGCAACGAGGTCGAGATCCCGTTGGGGTAGACCTCGTGCGTCGTCAGACCTTCGGGTTCGAGGAAGATCTGGTGAGAGTCCTTGTCAGCAAATCGATTGACCTTGTCCTCGATGCTCGGACAGTAGCGCGGCCCGACGCCTTCGATCACGCCGGCGAACATCGGGCTGCGGTCAAAGCCAGAGCGGATGATGTCGTGCGTGTGCTGATTGGTGTGGGTGATCCAGCACGGCACCTGTCGCGGGTGCATGTCCACGTCGCCCATGAAGCTGAACACGGGCACGGGGCTGATGTCACCAGGCTGCTCGACCAGCTTCGAGAAATCGATCGACCGGCCATCGATCCGCGGCGGCGTGCCGGTCTTCAATCGTCCCTGCGCCAGCTTCAATTCCTTGAGCCGCGCCGACAGACTGACGGCCGGTGGATCACCCGCCCGGCCCGCGCTGTAATTCTGCATGCCCACGTGGATGCGACCGTCGAGAAACGTTCCCGCCGTCAGTACGACTGCTCTTCCACGGAAGCGTACGCCCACTTGCGTTATAGCGCCGACGACCCGATCGCCTTCCAGCATCAGGTCATCCACCGCTTGCTGGAACAACCAAAGGTTCGACTGGTTCTCGAGGCGGCGCCGAATCGCAGCCTTGTAGAGCAAGCGATCGGCTTGCGCTCGCGTCGCCCGCACGGCCGGCCCCTTGCTCGAATTGAGGATCCGAAACTGGATGCCCGCCTCGTCGGTGGCCAGCGCCATCGCACCGCCGAGCGCATCGACTTCCTTGACCAAATGCCCCTTGCCGATGCCACCGATGCTGGGGTTGCAGCTCATCTGCCCCAAGGGTCTCGATGTTGTGAGTGAGCAGTAGCGTCGCGCAGCCCATGCGAGCGGCGGCCAGCGCCGCCTCGGTGCCGGCATGGCCGCCACCGACAACGATGACATCGAACTCTTGGGGATGCAGCACGCAGGCACTCTGGACGCACCGCGGCGTCAAACGAACAAGTGCCTCAATTTTAAGCGGTGGGGGCGCGGCCCGCACCAGGCACCGACCGCAAGTCCTGCGTCACGCGCCCGTCGTTCAAGACGACGACGCGCGATGCGCTGGCGATCGTCTCCGGCCGGTGGGCGACGATGACGCGCGTCAGGTTCAATTTGCGGATGTTCTGATTGACCACACGTTCACGCTCGACGTCGAGCGCGCTCGTCGCCTCGTCGAGCAGAAGCACCTGCGGCCGCTTGTACAGCGCGCGCGCCAGCAGCAGACGCTGCTTCTGGCCACCCGACAGGCTCGCACCCATGTCTCCGATCAGCGTGTGGTAGCCCATCGGCATGGCTTCGATTTCGTCGTGCACCGCGGCCAGGCGCGCGCACTCCATGACCCACTCGACATCGGGCGAAGCGTCGAAGAAGCTGACGTTGTCGATCACCGAACCGGTCAGCAGCGCATCGTCCTGCATCACCGTGCCGACCATGGCCCGCCACTGCGCCAAGCCGAGTTGCGCCAGCGGCAGGCCACCGACGCGGACTTCTCCGCCCTGCGGCGAATGGATGCCGAGCATCAATTTCAACAGCGTCGTCTTGCCCCCGCCCGAGGGGCCGACGATGGCCACCGACTCGCCGGGCTCGATGGCCAAGGTCACACCCTGCAGCACATCGGCCTCGTTGTCGGCATAGCGAAAAGTCACGCCACGCACATCGATACGCGCTTCAGGCGCGCGCTCGGCAAGACGTTGCAGGCCCATGTCTTCCGGCGCTGCGAGCACGATGTCGGCCAGCCGCTCGCCCTGCAGGCGCAGCATGCGCAACTCCACGCTCTTGTCGATCAGGGCGCTGATGCGCTGCGCGAACTGCTCCTTGAAGGCAATGAATGCGAACAGCATGCCGACGGAAAACTTCTGGTCCATCACCAAGAGCGCACCGACCCAGATCACGGCGACTCGCTCCAGACCGAACAACAGGCGGTGCAGCACCGAGAACATCAGCTCCAGCTTGCGCGTGGCGATGCCTGCGTTCATCGCATCGACGACGCGGTTCATGAAGCGCGCCTGGCGATCGGCCTGGCGGTTGAACAGCTTGATCGACTGCACCGCACGCAACGATTCCAGAAAGTGGCTGGCCTGCTGCGCCTCATGGACCAGCGTCTCTTCGGTGGCCTGGCGCAGCGGCCGGAAGAAGGCCCAACGCAGCAGCGCATAAGCGGCCACGGCAGCGAGAACAATCGCCGTCAGCGTCAGGCTGTAGAAGGCCATCATCGCCAGCGTCGCCACCACCAGCAGGCCGTCGAGCAGCGCTTCGACAAAGTGCGTCGTCAGCGTCTTCTGCATCGTCTGAACGGCAGCAAAGCGCGACCAGACATCGCCAGCATGCCGCTTCTCGAACCAGGCAACCGGCAGGCGCAGCAGGTGCGCGAAGACGTTGCCCAGCCACTGCAGATTCAATGTGGCCGACAGGTGCAGCACCGCCCACGAGCGCAGCGCCGCAGCCACCACCTGCAGCAACACCAGCAGTCCGAAGCCGATGCCGAGCGTCAGCAGCAAGTCGCGGTCGTTGCTCACCACGACGTCGTCCACGACCCACTGCAGCAGGAAGGGGCTGCCCAGCACAAAGGCCTCGAGCGCGATCGCGAGCAGGAGAATCTGTGCGACCGCGCGCTTCAAACCGCGCACCGGGCCGATCAGGTGCTTCAGCTTCACCGACTGGCGTTCCACCTTTGGCGCAAAGTCGGCGGCCGGCGTGAGCTCGAGCGCGACGCCGGTGAAGTGCTGCGACAGCTCGTGCAGCTTCAGCCGGCGCACGCCGCGCGCCGGGTCGTGCAGCGTCGCCGTGTTGCCTTTGACTTCGGTCAGGACGACGAAGTGGTTCAAGTCCCAGTGCAGCACGCAGGGCAGCGCGAGTTGCTCCAGCTGTTGCGGCTCAACGCGCAAAGCCCGCGGGTTGAAGCGCAGCTCGCCGGCCATGCGCACCAGATCGGCCATCGTCGCGCCCTTCAGCGACAGCGAAAACCGCTGCCGCAGCGTCGCCAGATCGGTGCGGTGGCCGTGCGCGCCAACCATCATCGCCAAGCAAGCTAGCGCACACTCTGCCGCCTCGGTTTGCAGCAGCATTGGCACGCGGCGCGAGCCAAAAGGCGACAGGCGCAGGGCGTCGGCGCGCATGGTCCGGCCGGTGCTAAACGCGGCTCGCCACGCCGATCACCGGCGCAAACAACCATTCGAACAAGCGACGGCGCTCGATCGGCACATCGGCTTCGAGCTGCATGCCCGGCACCAGCGGCCGCACCTCAGTGCCCGTGGGCATGTCCTGGCGCGCCAGCGTCACGGCAATGCGGTACATCGGCTCGCGCGTGGAGGTGGCCAGGCCCGTCAGCTCGGCAGCGTTCAGCGGCGCCAGAGACACCTGTTCAATGCGGCCATGCTGCGAGCCGAATTTCTGATACGGGAACGCGTCATAGCGCAACAGCACGGGCTGCTCAGCGCGCAAGAAACCGACCGCACTCGACGGTGCGTACAGATGCGCCTGCAACTTGGCATCGCTCGGCACCAGACTGGCCAGTGCGATGCCGGGCGTCACTGTTTGTCCGGGTTGGGCAATCAGGCCGCTGACGACACCGTCCTGCGGCGCACGCACGACAAGACTGCGCCGCGATTCGCTCTCGGCGCCCAGCTGCGCCAGCTCGGCGCGCTCGCGTTCGATCTCGCCGAGCTTCTTCGCGTTGTCCAGCGGCAGGTCGCGGCGCTGCGCGTCAAGTGTCGCAACCTCACGCGCGTGCGCGCTGCGTTGCCGTTCCAGTGCCTGACGCTGCGCCTGCAAACCGAGCAGCTCTTCCGTCTTGGCCTGGACCTGCGCGTTGGACACGAAATTGTCGTTGCGCAGCGACTCGACGCGGGCCCGCGCCTCTTCAGCCAGCGCAATGCGCTGCACCGCGAGCGCCAGCTCGGCGTCGAGCGACACCTGCTCACGCTGCATATCGGCCGCGCGCCGTGTTAGCGCGGCCACTTGACTGTCGTGCAAGGACTGCTGCTGGGCCGCGGCCTTGTCCAGACTGGTTTCGCGCGCGACCAGACTGCGCTGCACGGCGGCTTGCGTGCCACCTGCGGCGGCGGCGCGGTCGAGCGACAGGACGAACAGCACATCGCCTGCGCGCACGCGCCCTCCTTCAGCGACACGCCGCTCCAACAGAAGCGCCTCTTGCGGCGCCACCAGTCGGATCACCCCACGGTCGGGCACCAGCACGCCGGACACACGCACCTTGCGCGTGTACTCGCCGAGCCAGAGAAAGCCCACGAGCGTCAACGCCGCGGCAACCACGGCACCGGTGAGCACCGCCAGCGACAGCGGACGGATCAGCTGGATCTCACCGACCCACGAGGTTCTGCGCGATTCGAGAACCTCGGGGCGAAAGAGGTCTACCAAGTGCCCTTGTTCGGCGACTGCGATCACCGCCAGTGCCGCCACTGACATGGCGCAGCTGCTCGCTGTCGAGCTCGCGCAAGCTTGGAGATCAGACTGCTTGCGAGCCAGTTGGCCGTTGCCCTTGGCAGCCACCTTGGACATCCAACGAACGATGGTTTTTTGACCGACTTTCATGCGAGCTCCTGGCGAACGGAACTGAGCAAACAGCTCAGTACTTCGATTCGACCAGCGCCTGCGCAGCGCGGAAATTGTCAGTTCTTACAAGGCGTCAGTGGATCAGACCCAAACGCAACGCTTTCAGCACAGCTTGATGCTTCGAGTTGCAATCCAGCTTGCGCATGGCGTTTTGCAGATGCTGGATCACAGTGCGCTCGGTAACGTTCAGCAGATACGCCGACTTCTTGGCCGATCTTGCCGTCCATGGTCCAGCGCAGCACTTCCAACTCTCGCGGCGTGAGTGGACGGGCGCTCGGGCTGCAGAGGCTTCGGAGACCAGGATCGCGCATGCGCGGTGTCTTGAGCATGAACGGCAAACAGCTGAAGGTCGGCGACCATCCGCGTCAGTTCCTGGCGCTTCCGCCGGCAGCGCCTGGTCGCGATCGACGCCTAACATGAAGTGCCGCCCCTCCGGCATATGCAGCGCCATGGCGATCCCGTTGCGGTAGCCGTATTGCGCCTGGATGTCCCAGAGTTCAATGGCGCCTTGGTCGAGATACGTTTTCTGTGACCACACAATCGGCATGGTTTGTCGCTTGCAGTGCTGCATCACTGGGTCGCGCTTTCCGAGCGAGGGGCTTCGAAGTTTTGCTCAAACGCCATCGGCGTGTTGTGAACGCAAACAAATTCTGGTCGACCGGTCCAGGGCGGTCCACCGCAATCATCGCCGATGACGGTACTGAACCCCAATTGCTCGGCAAAACGAATCACCACCGAGCGAAACTGGGCCTGGTCCTCTCGCTTCCAGCACCGACAGATAGTCGCCTCGCAGCATTATTTAACGTTCGAACTATGGGACCTTGGCAGTTCTTACGGTAGCCGCGGCCGCCGCGCAATGTCCACACTCGCACCAACGGAGCGCGCCGTGTCTCCGTCTTTTCCCACAAGGAGCTGAGTATGTTGACCACTTCCTGGAGCGTGCGCGCTTGGACGCCGTTATTGTGGCAGGCCGATGGCGCGGCCCGCTTGCAGTTTGACCACCTCGACACGCAGATTTTTCACAGCGGCGGCGAGGATGCCCCGGTCAGCGGCCAGACAGTCTGGCGCACCGACGCGGCCACCGGCGAGGCCGGTGTGGCGTGGGATTGGGTGATGCTGTCGGACGACGTGATCGCCATGGCCGATCCGATGTGTGTCGTGACGAACCTGCGCCTGCTCGGCAACAGCGGCGAGGTGTTGACCTCCTGGGAAGCAGCTCGGCATCTGAGCCAGATCGTTTATGCCCTGCCGTGGCAGGGTGAAGTGCAGCGCGCTGTGCGCCAACACCTCGACGACTGAGCGACGGCTGCGGCGCCGGCGCTGTTGGTGCGCCGGCCTACCGTAATGCGGCGGCGCGCAACTGGCGCGCGATGAAGCCGATGCACAGTACCGTGATCGCCACGCACACGGCCAACGGGATCAGCACATCCAGCGGCCCCAGCGCCTCGCCTTTCAAGACGCGGTTCATGAGCGTCACCTGACTGAGCGCCGGTGTCCACAAGTGCCACGGCGCCTCGCCGCTCTGGTTGAACAGCGTGAACATCGGCAGCAGCGACACACCGAGGATGACCACGGTGTTGTTGGCCTGCGCTTCCTTGAAGCTCTTGCAGCGGATCGCAATCGCCATCATCACGGCGGCCAATGCGGCGGCCAGCGGCGCGAGCAGCGCCAGGAACAGCGCCGCCTCACGCCCACCGAACTGGAACATCGCGGCCAGCGTTTCGCTGCGCAGAAAACTCTGCGCTGGCAGGAACGACAGGCAACTCAGCAGCGCGATCAGCATGCCCACTGCGGCCACTGCGCCCCACTTGCCGATGACGATGTCGCGGCGCGACGCCGGGTTCATCAGCAGAGGTTCGAGCGAACCACGTTCGCGCTCGCCGGCGGTCGTGTCGAGCGCCGCGTTGAGCGCGCCGTAAAGCACCGCCATCATGATGAAGAACGGCAGCATGCCGGTGAGCTGTGCGGCGCGGCTTTGCGGGTTGGCCAGGTCGCGCTCCTGCACGTCGATCACTTCCAGCGTCGTCGGCGCAACACCGCGCCAGGCCAGGCGCAGCACCGACTGCTCGCTCGAGAACCCTCGCAGCAAACGCGCCAGCCGGTTGACCGATTGGCCCGCTCGCTGGTTCGCCGACGACGACACGATCTCGATGAGCGGCGGCTCGCCACGCGCCAGCTCGGCTTCGAAGTCCTTGGTGATCAGCAGCACCGGGTCGCCGAGCTGTTGCGAGATCAGCTGCTTTTCATACTCGGCCGGCGCGGTCGTGATCGAGTACGTTTGCCGCTCGAGGAAATTACGCAGCGTTGGCGCATGCTCGATCCCGACCACGACCACCGTGCGCTCTTCGGCACGTTTCTCGATGCCCGC
>CAVTWT010000024.1:0-29146 GCA_963738425.1 uncultured beta proteobacterium
GTGCCGGCCAGCACCGAGCCGCAGGCGGTGAGCAACGCGATCGTCAGCGAGTAGCGGCCACCGAACGCGATGCGCGCGAACAGGTCGCGCCCGAGTTCGTCGGTGCCCAGCAGGTGCGCCGCCGACGGTCCGTTGCAGGCGCTGCGACACCGCAGTCTCGTTCGGATCGAGGCCGCTCAGCGGTCCGGCGAGCAGCGACACGCAGCACGCAGCGATCGGACAGCGCGATGCGCCGGCAGCGCGAGCACGATGCGGCCGGGCGGAACAGCTTGCGCAGGATGCAGCGGCACGGGCGGCAGGCGCTCGCTCAGACCTTCACGCGTGGGTCAACCACGGTGTAGAGCAGGTCGATGGCGAAGTTGATCAGCACGTAGATCGCCGCCACCACCAGCAGCGCGCCCTGGATCACCGGGTAGTCGCGCCGGATCACCGCGCTGACCACCAGGTTGCCGACGCCGGGCAGGCCGAACACGGTTTCGGTGACCACCGCGCCGCCGATCATCAGCGCCACCGTCAGGCCGATCACCGTGACGATCGGCATCAGCGCGTTGCGCAGCGCGTGCTTAAGCACGATCGTCGTTCGCCCAGGCCCTTGGCGCGCGCGGTGCGCACGTAGTCCTCGCCCAGCACGTCGAGCATCGAGGCGCGCGTGAAGCGGATGATCAGCGCCGAGTTGAGCACGCCCAGCACGGTGGCCGGCAGTACCAGCGTGTGCAGGCGCGCGGCCAGCGACGCGCCGGGTTCGCCATAGCCCGACACCGGGAACCAGCCCAGCCCGACGGCGAAGATCTGCATCAGCACGAGGCCGAACCAGAAACTGGGCACGCTGGCGCCGAGCATCGCGAAGCCGGTGAAGGCCTGGTCGACGAAGCGGCCGCGGTACACCGCCGAGACGATGCCGCAGGGAATGCCGATCAGCGCGGCGATGGCGATGGCCAGCAGCGACAGCAACGCGGTCGGCTCGGCGCGCTCCCACAGCGCCTGCGTCACCGGCCGCTGCAGGAAGATCGACTCGCCCAGGTTGCCGTGCGCCAGCTCGCGCAGCCAGAGCGCGAACTGCACCGGCAGCGGACGGTCCAGGCCGTAGACCTTCTGCACGCGCGCGATGTCCTCGGCCGTGGCCTGGTCGCCGAGCAGCACCGCGATCGGGTCGCCCGGCGCGGCGCGCGTGAGCACGAACACCAGCACCGCCACGATGGACATGACCAGCAGCATGCCGCCCAGGCGGGCCAGCAGGTAACGCGCCATCGCGGCAGGACTCGAACGTCAGCTCTTCAGGCTGGTGTTCCAGAAGAACGGGTAGGTGAACGGCGTGTAGCCCTGCAGCGCCGGCGCGCGCGCCGACAGGCTGGCGAACTTGCCGACCTGGATGTAGGGCACCTCGTCGTACACCACCTGCTGCACCTTGGCCCACAGCGGCGCCGCGCTTGGCCGGGTTCGGTTCCTGGTTGAGCGCCGCCAGCGCGGCCGCCTTGGCCGGCGAGCTCCACCAGCCCGGCGCACCGTCGCCGAGTTGCGGCGGCGACAGCATCGGCTCCGGGAACAGGCCCGAATGCGTGATGTAGATGTCCCACAGCTTCGGGTCGGCGCGGCGCTGCAGCAGCGTGGCCCACTCGACCACGTTCAGCTCGGCCTTGAAGCCGGCGCGCTTCAACTGCTCGGCCATGATCAGCGCCATGTTGTAGTGGAAGTCGTACTGGCGGCTGGTCAGGATGCGCACCGGCTCGCCCTTGTAGCCGGCCTGATCGGCCTGGCCCTTGGCCTTCTTCGGGTCGCGCTCGTTGTAGGCCGCGGTGCCGGCGTCGGAGTAGAACGGCGTGCCCTTCGGGAAGTGGTTGCCCTCGACGATGAAGAAGCGCGTGTCGCCGAAGCCCGCCGCCAGCATCTCGCCCTCGCCGATCGCCGTCTGCGCCGCCTTGCGCACGGCGGCCTGCGCCATCGAGCCTTCCTTGGTGTTGAACACCAGGTAGGGGAAGCCGAACGACGGCGTCATGATCGGCACCACCTTGCCGCTGGCCTTCTCGAGCCGGGCCAGCGCCTCGATCGGCAGCAGGTCGGCGTAGTGGAACTGGCCGGCCAGCGCGCCTTCGACGCGCGTGTTGGCGTTGGGCACCGGCACGAAACGCAGCTCGTCGACCACCGCCACGCGCTTGCCGCCGTAGCCGCTGGACGGTTCGGTGCGCGCCGCATAGCCGTCGAAGCGCGTCAGCAGCACGTACTGGTCGGGCTTGCGCTCCTTGAACTTGTAGGGGCCCGTGCCGACGAACTCGCGCAGCGGCTGCGCCAGCGTCTCCTTGGCCATGATGGCGGCCATGCCCGAGGCCATCGCCAGTTGCGACAGCAGCGGCGCGTAGGCGTTCTTCAGGCTGATCTCGACGTTCTGCGGGCCCTTGGCCACGATGTCGGCCACCTGCGCCGACACCGCCTTGCCGCGCGGCGACACCTCCATCCAGCGCTTCAGGCTGGCCACCACGTCGTCGGCGTTGAGGTCGCGTCCGCTGTGCAGCTTGACGCCCTTGCGCAGCGTGATGGCGTAGCTCTTGCCATCGGCGGAGATCTTGGGCATCGACTCGGCCAGCATCGGCACCAGCGCCGCCTTGGCGTCGAAGGTGAACAGCGGCTCGTAGACGTGCTGCATGATGATGCACACCAGGTCGGCCGGCGTGGACTGGATGTCCAGCGTCGGCGGCTCGGCGACCATGGCCAGGTTCAGCGCCGACGCACCGGACTGCGCCGAGGCGGTGCCGAAGCCGGCGCCGGCACCGAGCGCCAGCATCGAGGACAGAACAGTGCGGCGGTCGGGGCGAATGTCGCTGGTCATGGCAGACTCCTCAGTGAAGTAAATTTTCAGAAGCGGAAGCGTATTCGCCTTTTGGCGTCGTGATTTTCAGGTCAAACCCGTACTCTACTGTCCCGATTCTGAAAATAGATTTCATTCTGACCCGTCGAATCCTTGAAAGGAAACACGTCATGCCCCTGCAATACCTCGGCAACCCGCCCCTGGCCTCCGACCGCCAGGCGCGCCCGTTCTCGCCCGCCGTGCGCGCGGGCGACTTCGTCTACGTCTCGGGCCAGGTGCCCGCCAACGCCGAAGGCGAAATCGTGACGGGCGGCATCGAGGCGCAGACGCGCCAGGTGATGGACAACCTGAAGGCCGCGCTCGCGCTGGCCGGCGCCACCTTCGACGACGTCTGCAAGTGCACCTGCTGGCTGCAGGATGCGCGCGACTTCGGCGCCTTCAACCGCGTCTACATGAGCTACTTCCCCAATGGCAGGCCCGCACGCTCGACCACCGAGGCGCGCCTGATGGTCGACGCCAAGGTCGAGATCGACGTCATCGCCTACAAGCCGAAGGCTTAGCGACTGCGCGCGCGCGGCTGCAGGAACAGCGTGGCGACAACGCTGCGCAGCCAGCGGTTGGCGCCGTCCTGATGGGCGCGTGCATGCCAGTGCTGCTTGACGGTGAACGGCGGCACGGCGATCGGGCACGCGTGCACGGCCAGCCCTGCGCTCGCCGCGAGCGCCTCGCCGATCTGGCGCGGCAGCGTCGCCACCAGGTCGGTCGACGCCACGATCGCACCCAGGCCGAGGAAGCCCGGCAACTCCAGCACCACACGCCGCGTCACCTTGGCGCGCTTGAGCGTGCTCGCCAGCAGTTCGGCGCCGGTGCCGCCGATGATCACGACATGGCCTTCGGCCTCGTACGCGCGGCGTGTCAGCATCTTCTTGATCCGCGGATGGCGCGGATTGACGAGACACACCCAATCCTGTGGAAACAGCGTCTGCTGATAGAAGCCCGCCTCGAGCCACGGCACCAGGCCGAGCGCGAGATCGGCCTCACCCGACTGCAGCGCTTCGGCCGTGCGCTCGTCGATACGCGCCGCCGCGACTTGCACGCCCGGCGCCAGCGCGCGCAGGTGGGCCAGCAACTTGGGCAGCAAGGTGATGTGGCTGGCGTCGGTCATGCAGATGCGAAACGAACGCGTGGCGCGCGCCGGATCGAACGGCTCCTCGCTCGCTGCCAGGCGCTGCAGGCTGGCCAGCGCCTCGCGCACCGGGCCGATCAGCGCGTCGGCGCGCGGGGTCGGCTGCATGCCCGTGGGCGTGCGCACGAACAGCGGATCGCCCAGGCCTTTGCGCAGCCGCGCCAGCCAGATGCTCACCGTCGGCTGGCTCTGGCCCAGCAGCTCAGCGGCCTGCGTGACGCTGCGCGTGCGGTGCAGCACGTCGAGCAGGCGCAGCAGCTTGGGTTCGGACAGAACGGCGTCAGCGGGGTTCATGCCCGTATTGTGATTCGCAATGCGGGGTATGTCTCCGCATGTCGTTGCGCGCATGGGCAGCGCCGCCTATCGTTGAGCCCATGAACATTCATGTGCTGGGCGCCGGCGCCCTCGGATGCGCGATCGGCGGCACGCTGGCCGCCGCCGGTTCGCAGGTGACGCTGATCGCGCGTTCACGCGAACATGTCGACGCGATCAACGCCAAGGGCCTGGTGCTGCGAGACGCCGATGGCCATGATCGGATCGTCAAGGTCGCCGCGGTGACCGATGCGCGCGGCCTGTCGCCCGCCGATCTGGTGATCGTGCTGGTGAAGTCCTTCCACACCGAAGCGGCGATCGAAGGCTACAAGCAGGCGGTCGGCGACAACACGATCGTGATGTCGCTGCAAAACGGCCTCGGCCACGAAGAGGTGCTCGAGAAGGCCGTCGGCCGCGCCAGGCTGCTCGCTGGCAAGACCTATGTCGGCGGTGTGTTTCTCGCGCCTGGCGTCGTGCGCGCCGGCGTGCAGGACAAGCTCACATTGATTGGCGAACCGGACGGCGGCATCAGCGAACGCGTGCAGCGTGTCGCTGCCGAGTTCGAGCGCGCGGGCTTGCAGACCACCGTCAGCGACAACATCACCGGCACCATATGGGACAAGCTGCTCGTCAACACCGCCACCGGCGCGCTGTCGGGCATCACCGGGCTGTCGTACGGCCCGCTGTACTCGGTGCCGAACTCGAAGCCACCGCCGTGGCGGCTGTCGCCGAGGCGATGGCGGTAGCGCGCGCCAAGGGTGTGACGCTTTCGATCAAGGAGCCGGTCGATGCATGGCGCATGGCCGGCGCCGGGCTGGGCGCCGACTTCAAGGCCTCGATGCTGCAAAGCCTCGACAAAGGTTCGGTCACCGAGATCGATTTCATCAATGGCGCCGTGGTGCGCGAAGGCGATCGGCTGGGTGTGCCCACACCGGTCAACCGCACGCTGGTGGCGTGCATCAAGGGCATCGAAAGGGGTTTGAAGCAATGACAGCCAAGAAGGCCTATCTCGAGCATGTGGCGATGTGGGTGAAGGACATCCACTGGCACATCCAGTTCTTCCACGACGTGTGCGGCATGACGATGCGCGAAGTGCAAGGCAGCGCCGAAGACCCGGTGCAGTACTGGACGCTGGGCGGCCTGCAGTTCATCGCTTCGCCCGAGTTCGCTGGCCCCGAGGGGCGACTCGCCCACCTGGGGGTGATGTGCGAGGACGTCGAGTCCACGCTCGCTGCTGCGAAAAAGTTCGGCGTCACCGAGATGCCGCAAGGCCCCAACTGGCTACGCCTGCCCGATGGGCTGGCGGTCGAATTCATCCAGGCCCGACCGGCGGCGACCGTAACCAAGGCACTGGATCTCAAATGGAGAGACGAATGACCCTGGACAAGTATTTCGACGACGCCGTCGTCGGCGAAACCTGCATCAGCCCCGAGTACGAAGTGACCGAGGCGCGCGTGATGGCCTACGCCGATCTGTCGGGCGACCACACCCCCGTGCACACCGACGAGGCCTATGCAAAGACCACGCCGTTCGGCACCCGCGTGGCGCACGGCCTGTTCGGCCTGTCCATCGCCGACGGCTTGAAGACCAGGAGCGACATGCGCTTCCAGCCCGGCATGTCGCTCGGCTGGGAGTGGAGCTTCGTCGGCCCGATCAAGCTGGGCGACACGGTGCGTGTGCGCTTTTCCGTCGCGAGCAAGCGCGAGAGCAAGAGCCGCCCGGGCTGGGGCATCCTGGTCCTACCGTCGGAGCTGATCAATCAGCGCGACGAGGTGGTGCAGAAGGGCGAGCACCGCGTGATGGTGCCGATGCGCCAGACCGGGAGCGCAACATGAGCCAGGCGCTTCCGCTCGAAGGCATCAAGGTCGTCGACTACAGCCACTACCTCGCCGGCCCGCACATGTCGCGTTGCCTCGCCGCGATGGGCGCCGACGTGATCAAGGTCGAACGCCCGAACGCCGGCGACCCCGGCCGCGCCAGCCCGACGATGATCAAGGGCCAGAGCGGCTACTTCATGCAGCAGAACATGGGCAAGCGCGGCCTGTGCGTGAACTTGAAGGACAAGCGCGGCCTGGACCTGATGCACAAGCTGACCGACGAGGCCGATGTCTTCGTCGAGAACTACCGGCCCGGTGCGCTCGACAAGCTGGGCCTCGGCTACGAGGAGCTTTCGAAGCGCAACGGCAAGCTCGTCTACTGCTCGGTCTCTGCCTACGGCCACACGGGGCCAGACGCCGAGCGCGCCGGCTTCGGCCTGATCGCCGAAGCCAGGAGTGGCGCGATGGCGCTGGTGGGCTCACCGGGGGAAGCACCACCGCTGTTCCGCATGCCGATCGCCGACATGTACGCCGGCATGCATGGCGTCTCGGCCATCTGCGCGGCGCTGCTCGGGCGTGTGAAGTCGGGCCGCGGCCAGCACATCGACATCGCGCTCTACGACTGCATGATCTCGATGCACGACTTCGCGGCACAGAGCTACCTGATGAGCGGCGAGATTCCGGTGCAGACCGGGCACGACCTGCCACAGAGCACGGTCTACGGCAGCTTCCCCGCCAAGGACGGCTACCTCGTGATCGCAGCGCAGGCCGACGACTCGTGGAAACGCTTCGCCAAGCTGATCGGCGGCGATGCCTACGCGGCGGATGCGCGCTTTCACGCATCGGCCGGCCGCAATGCGCACCGCGTCGAGATCCTGGCCAACCGTGCGCGCGTGGACGATGGCGCAGGCCGGCGTCAAGGCCTGCTGCGCCGCGCTCGACGCGGCCGGCGTGCCGGCTGCGCCCGTGGCGCGCATCGACGAAGTGCTGGCCGACCCGCAGACGCTGGCGCGCAACATGGTGATCGAGCAGGACCACCCGCTGCTCGGCAAGATCAAGCTGCCCAACCTGCCGTTCCGTTTTTCCGACTGCGACACCTCGCCGCGCAGCCCGGCGCCGCTGCTCGGGCAGCACAATCGCGAAGTCGCCACGCAACTCGGCCTTTCGAGCGGCGAGATCGACGCGATGGAGCGCGATGGCGTGCTCTACGCGGAACCTGCTGTCAAAGAACTTCCATGACTGATCGCTACGCCCTCTTCGGCAACCCTGTGCAACACAGCAAGTCGCCCGTGATCTACACCGGCTTCGCCAAGGCCACCGGGCTCGACATCGAGTACGGCTTGATCGAAGCCCCGCTCGGTGGCTTTGCCGCGGCGGCCGATGCCTTTCGCGCCAGCGGCGCCAAAGGCGGCAACGTCACCGCGCCGTTCAAGCTCGACGCCTTCGCCTGGGCCACCGAGCGGATGGAGCGCGCCGCGATCGTGGGCGCTACCAACTGTCTGAAGTTCGAGCCCGACGGCCGCGTGCTGGCGGAAATGTTCGACGGCGTCGGCCTGGCCAACGACATCGAATCCAACCTCGGTTTCGGGCTGCGCGGCAAGCGCGTGCTCTTGCTCGGCGCCGGCGGCGCTGCGCGCGGCGCGGTCGCCGCCTTTCTGGAGCGCGGGCCGGCCGAGGTGGTGGTGGTCAACCGCACCGCCGACAAGGCGACTGACCTCGCCCGCCATCTCGGCGAACGCGGCAAGGTGGTCGGCTGCGGCTACGCCGAGCTGGGCCGCAACGAGCGCTTCGATCTTGTCGTCAACGCCACGTCGGCCAGCATGAAGGGCGAGCTGCCGCCGATCGACGCCGCGGCGTTCGCGCACGCGGCGCTGACCTACGACATGACTTATGGCAAGGGCTTGACGCCGTTCCTGCGTCTGGCGCAGAACTCCGGCGTGCCACGGCTGGCCGACGGCGTGGGCATGCTGGTCGAACAGGCGGCCGAGGCGTGGGTGTGGTGGCACGGGTTGCGACCCGATACCAAGGCCGTGATCGACAAACTGACGGTGCCCTTGAAGTGAGTTCCCAATGAGCAAGACCAGAATCGCGGTCGCTGGCGCCGGCTACATCGGTCAGGCACACATGGGCGTGGCGCAAACCAGCTCGACGGTCACGCTGTCGGCGGTGGTCGACCCCTCGCCTGCGGCCAAAGCCACGGCCGAGGCAGCCGGCGTTCCGCTGTACGCGTCGCTGGCCGAACTGTTCGCCAAGGACAAGCCCGACGGCGTCGTGCTGGCCACGCCGAATCAACTCCACGTGCCGCACGCGATGGAATGCATGGCGGCGAAGGTGCCGATGCTGCTCGAAAAACCGATCGCCTCGACGGTGGCCGAGGCCGAAGGTCTGGTGAAGGCGGCCGACGAAGCCAAGGCGCAAATCCTGATCGGCCACCACCGCGCGCACAGCCCGATCATGGCCAAGGCCAAACAGGTGGTGGACTCGGGCGTGCTCGGCCGCATCGTCGGCGTGATGGGCAGCGCGACCTTCCTCAAGCCCGACCACTACTTCGTCGACGCGCCATGGCGCCGCGAGCTCGGTGCCGGGCCGATCCTGCTGAACATGATCCATGAGGTGCACAACCTGCGCATGCTGTGCGGCGACATCGTCGCGGTGCAGGCCTTCACCTCGCACGCGGTGCGCGGCTTCCCGGTCGAGGACACGGTGTCGATCAGCCTGCGCTTCGCCAGCGGTGCGCTCGGCACCTTCTTCCTCTCCGACACCGCGGCCTGCGCCAAGAGCTGGGAGCAGACCTCGCAGGAGAACAAGGTCTATCCGAGCTACGACGACGAAGATTGCTACACCGTCTGCGGCACCAACGGCAGCCTCTCGGTGCCGACGATGCGCATCAAGACCTACCCGCGCGCCGAAGACCGCTCGTGGTGGAAGCCGTTCGAGGTCGGCACGGTCGGCATGGTCCGCGACGACCCGATCAAGCACCAGATGGAACACTTCGGCGCCGTCGTGCGCGGCGAAGCTGCGCCGCTGGTGAGCGCGCGCGACGGCCTGGCCAATCTGCGCGTGACCGAAGCCATCGTCGCCGCAGCCAAGGCCGGCTCGACGATCGAGATCCACTGACAAGGAGACAACAGCATGGCACTCAAGATCTTGATGCTGCACGGCATCAACCACAGCATGTTCGGCAAGCGCGACCCGAAGCAGTACGGCACGATCACGCTGGCGCAGATCGACGCGCAGCTGCAGGCGCTCGGCCAGGAGCTCGGCGCCGAGATCGAGAGCTACCAGACCGACCACGAAGGTGACATGTGCCAGCGCATTCACCGCGCCTACACCGAAGGCAAGGACGCCGTGCTGATCAATGCCGGCGCGTGGACGCATTACAGCTACGGCATCCGCGACGCGCTGGCGATCCTGACCTGCCCGATCGTCGAGCTGCACATGAGCAACATCCACGCGCGCGAGGCCTTCCGCCACGTCTCGGTGTTCGCCGAGATCGTCAAGGGCCAGATCTGCGGCTTCGGTGTCGACAGCTACGTGCTCGCGCTGCGCGCGGCGGTGTCGGCGGTGAAGCCGGCCAAGGGCTGATTCAGCGCTGCGCCGGAAAGCGCACCGCCAGGTAAAGCCCGACCCGGCCGCCGCGCAGGCGCAGCGTGAGCGCGGCGTCCTCGTTCAGTTGCGCGCGCAGCAATGTGCCGCGGGCCAGTTGATGCCACGACACCACCGCCGGCGGTGCGTCGTCGGCGACGCGCAGGCGTGCCGCCGCACCCATCGGGGCCGGGGCCTGGCCCTGCACCTGCACGTCAAAGGTCGATGGCGAGCGCTGGAACACCTGGGGGCGCAGCGCGGGCGGCAGCGCCGTGTCAGGCTCGCCCCGCGCTTCGGCGGTCGTCGCCCAGGACGCGGCCGTCGCTGCCAGCGTCATGACGGCCACTGCCGCTGCGAGAGCGTTCACGGCCAGGCTCCGATGCGGGCGCTTCAGCGATCCATCCAGCAGGCATCGAAGTCCTGCCCATCGCGAGCGCCGGCCTCCATCTCATTCGCCAGCCAGGCCAGACGGACATCCTCGCAGGAGAACTCGGACTCGTCGCCCAGCGGGTCAATGTCGTCGATGGCCTTCTCGATGCGCGTGCTGCCCATGTCGGTCTCCAGGGGTTGCGGCGGTCGGATTCGACCTGCCTGACCTTGGGTTGCAGCAATGGCGGCGGCGGTTCAATCGCGCGACGGCGACGCCGCCGCGACAGTGCCGGGCGCATCTGCGGCGCCGTTTGCGCAAAGCGTTCCGCCACGTCTCGGTGTTCGCCGAGATCGTTGCGCCGGCCTGATCAGCTTGCCGGGAACGACGCCTCGATGCCCTTCACGCACGCGACCAGCGTGCGGTTCACCGGCGTCGGCACGCCGCAGCGCTCGCCCCAGCGCACGACCGCGCCGTTCATGAAGTCGATCTCGGTGCGCTCGCCCTTCTCCACGCTTTGCAGCAGCGAGGGCTTGAAGCCTTCGGGCAGCCCCGCAGCCGCCTGCACCCAGGCGTCGTGCGGGTTCTCGGACGACAGGCGGATGCCGGTTGCGCGCGCCACCGCAATCGCTTCGCTCACCGCATCGAGCGCGCAGCGTTCCACCTCGGCCACACGCTGCAGCGGGCCGTAGGGCAGCCGCGTGATGCCGGTCAGCGCGCCGGTGGCCACGTTGATCAGCAGCTTGTCCCACATCACGTCCATGATGCGGTCGCTGGCCTGCGTGGCGATGCCGGCGCGTGAGAACTCGGCGGCGATGCGCAGCGCGCGCTCGCTGAGGCGCCCATCGAGCTCGCCGATGAAAGTCTGCTTGCCGCGAATGCCGGCGCGCACGCGGCCGGGGCCGAGCAGCGCGCCCCCCGCAAAGGTCTTGGCGCCGAGCACGCGTTCGCGGCCGAACACCTCGGCCAGGATGTCCTCGTGGCCGAGGCCGTTCTGGATCGACATCACCGCGGTGTCGGGGCCAACGATCGGCTGCGCCGCCAGGGCAGCCTCACGCGTGGCGAACGACTTCACCAGCACGATCACGAGGTCGGCCACAGGCAGCCCGTCGCAGCTCGTCGACGCGCGCGGGCGCACGGTGCGCTGGTCGTCACCCTCCACCACCGTCAGGCCTTGCGCGACGATCGCGTCCACATGCGCGGCCCAGGTGTCGATCAGCGTCACGTCGCAGCCGGCCGCGGCCAGCGTGCCACCGAGCGCGCTGCCGAGCGAGCCGGCGCCGACGAAGGCGATCTTCATCGTCGTCATGCGTTCGTCCTCCGCACCTCGATGCCAACCACGTCCTCGAGCAGCTTGATCAGGCATTGGTTGTCCTCGCCCGGGTACTTGGAGATGCCGGCCTGGTAGAACTGCTTGGCACTGCTGGTCACCGGCATCGGAACGCCCACCTGTTCGGCGAGCTTCAGCGCCAGGCACAGGTCCTTGTAGGTGTTGCCGACGTTCGAGCCGGTGCCGGAAAACTGGCGGTCCATGATCGCCGGGACCGCGGCCTGGAACAGTGGTGTGTTGGCGACGCTGGTGCCGAGCACCTGGAAGATCGTCTCTGCCGCAACGCCCGCCTTCACGCCGAGCACGAGCGACTCGAAGATGCCGGTGTAGATGCAGCCGACCAGGCTCTGCATGCAGGCCTTGACCACCTGGCCTTGCCCGACGCGCTCGCCGACATGGTTGATGTTCTTCGCGATCGCCTCGAAGGCGGGCCTGCAGCGCTCGAATACGTCCTTCGGACCGGCTGCCATCAGCGTCAGCGAGCCGCTGTCGGCCCCCTTGCGGCCACCGGACACCGGGCAGTCGATCAGCGCGACGCCGCGCTCGACCGCCTGCGCCGCCAATTGCTGCACCGCCTCGGCGCCGATGGTGGCCGTGACCACGATCACCGCACCGGGCTTCAGCGTGGCGAGCAGACCCTTCTCGCCAGCGATGGCCGCCTCGCACTGCGCCGCATCGACCAGCATCACGAAGACGATGTCCGCCGCGGCGCCGACCGCTGCCGCATCGGCCGCGGCCCGTCCGCCGCGGCGGACAAGGTCTTCCACCTTGCCCGGACTGCGGTTGCAGGCATGCACCTCGAAACCCTTGTCGACGAGGTTCATCGCCATGCCCATGCCCATGTTGCCGAGGCCGACGACACCGATAAGTGGCTTCATGTTCATGCTTCCCTTACAGAGTGACAGCCGAACGGCTCGCCGCCGCGTCGAGGATGGCGTGCGAGACGCGCAGCGTCTCCAGCGCATAGGCGCCCGAGACGCTCGACTCGCGCTGCTGCTGCACCGACTCGATGAAGTGCCGGTTGGCGGCCAGGTACGACGGGCAAGTCGCGAAGTCGTAGCGGTCGTCGATGCGCAGCGTCTGCTCCTGCGCCATCGCAGACGTGCGCAGCTTCAGGCGCATGAAATCGAAGCTGTCGTCGCCTTCGAGGACCACGCTGCCTGCAGTCCCGGTCACGCCGCGCGCGCTGCCCTTCAGGTGCGACGACCAGCTGGCGACGATCGACGCCATCGCGCCGCCTTTCAGCGCGAACAGCGCATTGACGTTGTTGTCGAAGCGCGGCACGTCGGCCAGCGTGCCGCGCACGTCGGCCTGCACGGCGGCGATCGGGCCGGCGAGCTGGATCATCATGTCGATGTCGTGCGCCAGCGACTCGATCGCCATGCCGCACACCGTGTCGGGCCAGCGCCGCCAGGTGTCGTTCGCGGTGCCGGCACTGCCGCCCAGCATGCCGAAGCGCTGGATGTGCACGTTGACCACGTCGCCGATGGCGCCCGACCGCACCACGCGCAGCAGTTCCTGGAAGCCGGCCCGGAAGCGGTGGTTGAAGTCGATCATCAACTGCACGCGATGCTCGCGCGCCAGATCGACCAGAGTGCGCGCGTCGGCCAAGGTAATCGCCATCGGCTTTTCCATCACGACGTGGCAGCCGGCGGCCATGGCCGTGCGCGCGTAGTCGATGCGAAACGAGGGCGGCGTGCAGATGTGGACCAGGTCGAGCCCCTCGACCACATCGTCGAGCCGGTCCGCCGCGCGGCTGCCGCAGCGTGCGGCCAGCTTGGCGGCACTGTCGCGATTGACGTCGATCACGCCGCGGATCTCGACGCCCAGGCGCATCAAGGCTTCGGCGTGCGCGTAGGCGATGGCGCCGGCGCCGACGATCGCGGTGCTGGTCATGGCGTGTCTCCTGTCAGTGCGATGTCGTCAGCCTACTGTGTCCATGCGGGCGGCTATGCTCGGCTTTGTCAACAGACTGTGCACGCTACGTGGATAAAGACCCCCAGCTCCAGGACCTGCGCCTGTTCTGCCAGGTGGCGCGGCGCTCCAGCTTCGTCGCTGCCGCGCGCGACGCCAAAGCCTCGCAAACGCTGTTCAGCAAGCGCATCGCGATGCTCGAAGCCGCGCTCGGCGTCAAGCTGCTGCACCGCACGACACGCAAGGTGAGCCTGTCCGACGACGGCGCGCGTGTCTTCGAGTGGGCGCAACGCATCCTCGATGGGGTCGAAGAGATGCGCGGCGACCTCGTGCGCGGACGCGCCGAGCCGAGCGGACCGATCCGCATGTGCGCCAGCGCACGCCTGGGCCGCGAGATCGTGGCGCCAGCGCTGTCGGCGCTGAAGAAGCGCTACCCCTCGGTGGAGATCTGGCTCGAGCTGCTGGATCGCCGCGCCGACCTCATCGGCGAAGGCTTCCACCTCGATATCCGTGCCGGCGCGGTGTCCGAGCCCAACCTGATCGCGCACCGCGTGCGAGCCAGCTCGCGCATCCTGTGCGCCGCGCCGGCTTACCTGAAGCGCCGCGGCATGCCACGCACGCCTGCCGACCTGGCGCGCCACGATTGCGTGCTGCTGCGCGAGCGCAACGAGCCGTTCGGCACCTGGCGCCTGCACGGGCCGCGCGGCGCAGACGCCGCCGTCAAGGTCGCCGGCCCACTGGCCAGCAACGACATCGATGTCGTGCTGCGATGGGCGCACGACGGCCACGGCATCGTGATGAGCGGCGACTGGCTGTTCGCGGCCAGCCTGGCCGATGGATCGTTGAAGCGCGTGCTGCCGCAATGGCAGCAGCCGGCGGACATTCATGCCGTCTCGTCGTTGCGCTCAGCGCAGTCGGCGAAGGTGCGGCTGGTAATCGAGGCCCTGAAAAAGGAGATGGCGCGCCGCGCCGGCTGACGGCCGGCGGACCCGCTCGCGCGCCCTCACAACACCGGCCGCAACAGCTGCACCGTCTCCTGCAACAGTGGCAATACCGCCTCGACCATGTGCGCGTCACCCAGGCCATCGGGTCGGCGGCCAACGCCAGCACGACAATCGAACTCTGTTGACGAGAATCAGTGTCATGGCACTCAAGATCCTGATGCTGCCCGGCAGCAACCACAGCCTGTTCGGCAAACGCAACCCCAAACAGAACGGGACCATCACGCTGGCGCAGATCAACACCCAACTGCAGTCGCTCGGTCAGGAGCCTGGCGCCGCGGCCGTCAAAGGCCAGATCTTCGACTTCAAGGGTAGACAGCTACCTGCTCGCGCTGCGCGCGGCGGTGTCGGCGAACAAGGCCAAGTGACACCTGAACCAGGCTGGCGTGGGCTGATCGAGCGCGCCGCGAGCGACGCGGCGCGGCTGAGTAGCCACGACGGCTTCAAGGGCGAGCCGACGTCGTCGATGGGGAAGAGTGCAGCCCTCCTGCGTCAGGCCTGGCAACGCGCCGCCTGACACGCCACGACAGCCAACGCGTGTCCATGTCTCCAACCACCGACCACCACGCCATCGCCGCTGTCATCTTCGATTGCGACGGTACTTTGGTGGACAGCGAGCCGATCGGGCTGGCAGCGCTCGCTGAAGAAGCATGCGCCGTCGATGCCGATGCGCAGATCGACGACATGCTGCACCTGCTCAAGGGGCAAAGCATGGCGCACAGCCTGCAGGCGATCGGCCAGCGGTTGCGTCGTGCGTTACCGGCCGACTTCGAGCAACGCGTGCGCGAACGAATGGCGCGCGTGTTCCGCGAGCGGCTGCAGCCGATCCCCGGTGCGATGGAATTACTGCAGCAGCTTCACATCCCTTACTGCGTGGCATCGAACGGACCGCGCCACAAGATGGAACTCACGCTTGCCATCACCGGGCTGTTGCCGCTGCTGGAGGGCCGCCTGTTCAGCGCCTACGAGGTCGGCTCCTTCAAGCCCGATCCGGGCCTGTTCCTGCATGCCGCGCGCGCGCTCTGCGTCGAGCCCGAGCGCTGCGCCGTGGTCGAAGACAGCCTGGCAGGCATCGAAGCGGGCGTCGCCGCCGGCATGACGGTCTATGCACTGCCGGCAGCCGCCCCCTTGCCACCGGCGCTTGCCGCGCAGGTGCACATGATCGAGCATCTCGAGGTGCTGTCGAAAGCCGCGTGGAACGCGCCGAAGGTGCGCTGAAGTCAGCGGCCTTGCGGTTTCAGGTTGCGCGGCCGTCAGGACGGGGCGCGGGCCAGCCGGAACGCTTCCACCGTGCGCCCCACATGCAACTGCAGCAGGCGCTCCAGGCCGTCGAAGTCGGCGCGGTCGATCAGCGTGATGACCTTGCGGTGCTCGGCCAGCGAGACCGCGCGCGCGTCGGCGAACTGACGCGACAGGTTGGTGCGCAGCGCAGCCACCTTGCCTGACAACAGGCGGTAGGCGTCGCGCACGTAGGGGTTGCCGCAACGATTGAACAGCGCTTCATGGAAGGCGCTGTCGGTGCGCCCGTAGCGAACCGCGTCGTCCGCCGCATCGGCGGCGCTCATCTCGGCGAGCACGGCGCGCAGCTCGGCCAGCAGGCCCTTCTTGTCCAGGCCATGCGACAGCACGGCGCCGTGCACTTCGAGCACGACGCGGAAATCGCAGATCGCGCGGATGTCGGCTTCATCGGGCTGGAAGACGAAGCTGCCGCGCTTGGCGCGGATCTCGACCAGGCCTGTGGTCTGCAGCAGCGTCAGCGCGTCGCGCACCGGCGTGCGGCTGACGCCAAAGGACTGCGCCAGCGTCTCCTCCGAGATCAGTTCGCCGAGCGCGAAGTCGCCGTCGATGATGGCCTCGCGCAGACGGCCGGCAACGATTTCGGTCAGCGACTTGGGGGTCTCGATGTCGAACTTCTTCATGGTGGCGGCAGTGTAGGCCTGGCACCTGACATGTAAGGCACGGCGTGCAACACGTCATCGCTGGAAACCCTAATGCCATACCGTACCTTACATACTACATTGCAGACATGACGCCCTGCCGCCACACTCCGCCGCCTGATCGACGCCGGCCCGATCGTGATGGCGCCCGGCGCACCCGATGCGCTGACCGCCCGGCTGGTGCAGAAGGCCGGGTTCCCTGCCATCTACATGACCGGATTCGGCGCCACCGCGAGCCGCCTGGGCATGCCCGACATCGGGTTGCTCTCGCAAACCGAGATGACGACACACGCGCGCGACATGGTCCGCGCCGTCACCATCCCAGTCATCGCCGACGCCGACACGGGTTACGGCGGGCCGTCCAACATCCATCGCACGGTGCGCGAGTACGTGCAGGCCGGCGTGGCGGCGATCCACCTCGAAGACCAGGTGGCGCCCAAGCGCTGCGGGCAGCTCGCCGGCATCAAGCTGATGGACGCCGAGCACAGCGCCGACCGCCTGCGCTGCGCGGTCGCGGCGCGCGGCAGCGACGAGCTGCTGATCATCGGCCGCACCGATGCCCTGCCCGCCGCTGGCATCGACGAGGCGATCCGCCGCGCGCACCTGTACCGCGACGCCGGCGTCGACCTGGTCTTCGTCGATGGCATCAAGAAGATCGCGGAAATCGAAGCGGTGGCGCGGGCTGTGCCCGGCCCGAAGGTGGTGTCGATCGTCGATGGCAACGAGACCACGGCACTCACCGCCGCCGACCTGCAACAGATGGGCTTCCAGATCGTCTTCTACGCGGTCACCGCACTGTTCACCGCCGTCAAGGCCGTGGGCGACGCGCTGGCCGAACTGCAGCGCAGCGGCACGCCGCGCGGCGCCGCCCACGGCATGGTCAGCTACGCGCAGTACTGCGAGCTGGTCGACCTGCCCTTCCACCAGGATCTCGATGAACGCTTCGGTGCTTGACGAGCTGCGCGCGGCGCTCGACGCCAACGCGGTGCTGGCCGGCGACGACGTGCCGGCGCGCAACCGCAACGACTACAGCGGCCTGCTTGCCGAGCACGCCGCTCGCGGTGGTGCGTCCGGCCGATACCGCCGGCGTCTCCGCAGCAATGCGCATCTGCCACACGCACAACGTGGCCGTGGTCCCGCAAGGCGGCCTCACCGGTCTGTGCGGCGGCGGTCGCGCCGCGCCGGATCAGATCGCGCTCTCGCTCGAACGCATGGTCGGCGTCGAGGAGATCGACGCCGCGTCGGCCACGATGACGGTGCGCGCCGGCACGCCGCTCGAGGTGGTGCAGCAGGCGGCCGACGCGGCCGGCTTCTTCTGCCCGCTCGACCTCGGCGCACGCGGCTCGTGCGCGATCGGCGGCAACCTGTCCACCAACGCCGGCGGCAACCGCGTCATCCGCTACGGCATGGCGCGCGACATGGTGCTCGGGCTGGAGGCGGTGCTGATCGACGGCACCGTGATGACCAGCCTGAACAAGATGATGAAGAACAACGCCGGCTACGACCTCAAGCATGTCTTCCTCGGCAGCGAAGGCACGCTGGGCATCATCACCCGCGCGGTGTTGCGCCTGTGGCCCAAGCCGGCGTCGACGATGGTGGCGCTGTGTGCCGTCGAGGACTACGCCGGCGCGCTGAAGCTGCTGGCCGCTGCGCGCAGCGACCTCGGCCCGCTGCTGTCGGCGTTCGAGGCGATGTGGCCCGACTACTGGCAGATGATCACGAAGCAGGTCGCCAGCGTTCGCGATCCGTTCGCGCAGGACGGGCGCGGCTACGGTGCCTACGTGCTGATCGAAGCGCTCGGCACCGACCCCGCGCTCGATGCGCCGCGTTTCGAAGCCTGGCTCGAGAAACTGCTCGACGACGGCACGGTGCCCAACGCGGTGGTGGCGCAATCGGTGGCCGACCAGCAGGCCTTCTGGCATGTGCGCGACGCCGTCGGCGAACTGCACAGCCTGTGGCCGCGCCACATCGCGTTCGACATCGGCCTGCCGATCGGCAAGATGGACGAGTACGCGCGCCGCTGCAAGGCGCAACTCGCCGAGCGCGTGCCCGGCTGCGAGACCGTGTTCTATGGCCACATCGGCGACGGCAACGTGCACATCGTGGCCTACCAGCCGGGTGCTGCCGAGCAGCCGAAGGACGAGGTCGAAGACGTGGTCTACGGCCTGGTGCGCGAGTACGGCGGCACGGTCTCGGCCGAACACGGCATCGGCACGATGAAGCGGCGCTGGCTGGCCCATGCGCGCTCGCCCGAACAGATTGCCCTGATGCGCACGCTCAAGGCGGCGTTCGACCCGAAGAACCTGCTCAACCCCGGCAAGGTGATTTGAGCCCCACTCATTCCAACCAGGAGACCTCCGTGAAGACCATCGTCGCCATCCTCGCTGCCGTCGCGCTCGCACCCGCTCTCGCACAAACCAAACCGCCGATCAAGGTGGTCAACCTCGTCGAGCTGTCCGGTGCCGGCGCCACCGCCGGCACCATGTTCAAGAGCGGCATCGAGCTCGCCATCAAGGACATCAACGCGGCCGGCGGCATCCTCGGTTCGCAGATCGAATACACGACGGTCGACACGCAGACCAACCCCGGCGTCGCCAAGGGCCTGGCCAGCAAGGCGGTCGATGACAACGTGTTCGCGGTCTTCGGCCCGGTGTACTCGGGCTCGATCATGGTCAGCCAGGCCGAGACGCGCAAAGGCGAGATTCCGAACTTCACCGCCGCGGCCGGCGCCAACGTCACGCAGCAGGGCAACCCGTACATCTTCCGCACCGGCTTCACGCAGACGGTGTCGATGCCCAAGGCGGCCAAGTACATCGCCAACAACCTGAAGGCCAAGAACGTGGCCGTGCTGTTCGTCAACAACGATTTCGGCAAGCCCGGCCGCGACGCCGCCACCAAGGCGCTCGAGACCTTCGGCGTCAAGGTCGTGGCCGACATTTCGACCGAGGCCGGCCAGCTCGACTTCGCCGCCCCGGTGCTCAAAGCCAAACAGAGCAACGCCGATGCGATCTTCGTCTACCTCAACGAAGAAGAATCGGCGCGCGCGCTGCGCGAGTTGAAGAAGCAAGGCTGGACCAAGCCGATCGTCGGTGACGTGACGCTGGTCAGCCAGAAGGTGATCGAGCTGGCAGGCGACGCTGCCAACGGCGCCACCGGCCACGCCGAGCTCACGGCCGATGCGCCGCAGGCGTCGATCAAGGCCTACAAGGCCAAGTTCGAGAAGGCCTACAACTTCACGCCGGACCACAACGGCATCAAGGGCTACATGGGCGTGTACATGCTCAAGGCCGCGGTCGAGAAGGTCGGCAAGCTCGACCGCGTGGCCGCGGCCAAGGTGCTGCACGGCCTGACGATCAAGGCCGCCGAACAGCCGGGCGTGCTGCTCGACGTGACCTTCGACGACAAGGGCGACATCGACCGCGACAGCTTCATCGTTGCGGTGGAAGGCGGCAAGCTGGTGGTCAAGGAGACGTTGCCGCCGCTGGGCGCCAAGTAGGGCCTGTTAGCGCTATCGGAGGGCACGCGTGACTCACCAAACAGCCGCCAGCAAGGCGCAAAGCGCAGCCATAGCCGCTGCTATGGCGAGCATTTGCAACGCGGCTGGCGGCTGTTTGGTGAGATCACCCTTCGGGCCGCACCGCCACAGGCCGCGAGGCGTTGTTGCTCACTCGTTGCGTGCTGCAAGCACGCGGCCTCGTTCGCGCCTAGCCTTGCGGCCTGTGGCGGTGCGGCGCGAGCCCTCCGTTAGCGCTAGCAGGCCCTAGCCGCGGTGGAGTGCAAGTACTGCGCGTCCGCCGAGCCGGGCGCTCCGGTGGGCCTGCGCGAACTCGCGTCCTGGCCCGCCAGCCGCATCTACCTGCTGCCCGACGCGCGGCATCCGGGGCGCTGCGTGGTCGCGTCGAGAGTGCATGTGCGCGAACTGCACGACCTCGACAGCGCGGCACGACGGATGTTCATCGACGACGTTGCACGAGTGGCCAAGGCGGTGCAGCAAACGTTGACGGCCGACAAGATCAACATCGGCCTGTTCGGTGACCTCACGCCGCACCTGCACGCGCATGTGGTGCCGAAGTTCGCACAGGGTGCCGATTGGGGTGCCTCGTTTGCCCTGAGCGGCGAGCCGGCCACCGATCCGGCGGGCGCAGATCGGATCGAAGCCGCCTTCGCGGCGCTGCAGATCGCCCTCGCCGCGGCAGCATGAGAGAGATCAGGGCGGGCGCGCGCTCACAACACCGGCCGCAACTGCGTTGCCGTCTCCTGCAACAGCGGCAGCACCGCCTCGACCATGTGCGCGCCGCTCTTGTAGGCCGGCATCGGCACCGTCATGCCCACCGCGCCGCGGCAGCGGCCCTTGCGATCGATCAGTGCCACCGACATGCCGCGAAGGCCGGCGTCGAGCGCCTGCTCGCTGTGCCAGTAGCCGAGCGAGCGCGCCTGCTTGATCTGCTCGCGGAATTCCTTCGGATCGGTGACCGAGCGCGCGGTGAACGACGCGAAGGCGTGCGCGCCGATCCACGTGTCCAGGGCGGCGTCGTCGAAGGTCGCCAGGATCACGTAGCCGGGCGTCACCACATGCGCCGGCACGCGCACGCCGACGCCGTAGCCGATGGTCAGCCAGCGCGGCGGCGCGCTGCGCGCGACGTAGATCACCTCGTGATCGTCGAGCACGCTGACGTTGACCGTGTGCCCGCACTGCGCGGACACGCGCTGGATGAAGGGCTGCACCAGGCGCGGCAGGCGCGCCGCTTCAAGATAGCCCTGCCCGAGCCGCAGCACCCGCGGCGCGAGCCAGAACTGCTTGCCGTCGGTGGCGGCATAGCCGAAGTGCACCAGGCTCAACAGGTAGCGCCGCGCCGCGGTGCGCGTCAGGCCGGCGCGCAGCGCGGCATCGCTCGGCGTGAGCTGCGGGTGATCGTCGTCGAAGGCTTCGATCACGCGCAGGCCCTTGCCCAGGCCATCGATCAGGTCGCGGCGCTCGATCTCCATCGCAACGGCAGCCATCGTTGTTGTCTCCGTACTTACCCGAGTAACGCTCGCAGAGCGCGCAGCGTGCGCGATTATCGCGCGCCCGAGGGTTGAATCGCTTGTCTCAGCGGCCGTTGGTTTCTATCTTCCGCTCCACACCACATCGCACAAAACCCGGGCAAGAAGTCTTGATCCACCCTCCAACAAAAGGCGCTCGGCCATGACCGACTTCTTTCAACTCCTGATCAGCGGCATGGCCACTGGCGCGATCTACGCGCTGGCGGCCCTGGGCTTCACGCTGCTGTGGCAGGCCAGCGGCACCATCAACTTCGCCCAGGGCGAGTTCGTGATGCTGCCGGCCTTCATGATGCTGGCCTTCGCCGCCTTCGGCGCGCCGCTGCTGATGAGCTTCGTGCTCACCTGTGCGGTGTCGATCGTGGTGCTGGGCTGGGCCTTCAAGCGCGGCATCGCCGACCCGCTGCTGCGCTTCGGGCTGATGCCGATCGTGGTCGCCACCATCGGCCTGTCGATCGCGGCGCGCAACGGCATCCGCGCCGGCTACAGCGCCGAGGCGCACCCGTTCCCGTCGATGTTCGCCGACAAGCTGTTCAACATCGCCGGCGTCAACGTCACCCTCGCCGACATCGGCACGCTGGTGGTGGCGCTGGCGCTGGTGCTCGGCACGCAGTGGTACCTCGGCAAGACCGTCACCGGCCGCGCGATGCAGGCGGTGGCGCAGAACACCGAGAGCGCCACCGTGCTCGGCATCAACGTGCCGCGCATGATCTTCTACACCTTCGCCATCAACGCGGTGCTGGCCTGTGCCGCGGCGCTGCTGGTGACGCCGACGTATCTCGCCAAGTTCGACATGGGCGAGTCGCTCGGCACCAAGGCCTTCTTCGCCGCCATCATCGGCGGCTTCAACAACAGCCGCGGCGCGCTGCTCGGCGGCGTGATCGTCGGCGTGTCGGAGAACCTGGCTGCGGCCTACATCTCACCGGCCTACAAGGACGCGGTGGCCCTGGTGATCTTCATGATCGTGATCCTGTTCAAGCCGCAAGGCCTGCTCGGCAAGAAGGTGGAGCGCAAGGTATGAAGACCATTCACTGGGTCATTGCGGCCGTCGTCGCGGCCGTGCTGCTGTTCGTGCCGCCCTTCCTCAAGAACTACGGCATCTACCTGTTCAGCTACTGGCTGGTGTTCGTCATCGCGACGATGGGCCTGAACCTGACGATCGGCTACGCGGGCCAGAAGTCGCTCGGACATGCGGCCTTCTTCGGCATCGGCGCCTACACGGTGGCGATCCTGCTCAAGGCCGGCATCAGCTTCTGGATCGGGCTGCCGCTGGCGATGATCGGCTGTTTCGTCGTCGGCCTCGGCCTGGGCTTCCCGGCGCTGCGCGTGCAGACGATCTATCTCGCGTTCGCCACGCTCGGCTTCAACACCGCGCTCTGGCTGGTGATGCGCAACGAGGAGTGGCTCACCGGCGGCACCTTCGGCATCAACAACATCGCGCGGCCGGGGCTGTTCGGCCTCGACCTGTCGAGCAACCTGAAGTTCTACTACTTCATCCTCGGCGTCGCCGTCATCATGTGCGCGCTGCTGTGGAAGCTGCTGCACTCGCCCTGGGGCAAGGCCTTCACCGCGCTGCGCGACAACCCGATCCGCGCCGAGAGCCTGGGCGTCAACATCCAGGCCTACACGCTGCTGTCGTTCGCCATCGGCGCGGTCTATGCCGGCGTCGCCGGCGCACTGTTCGCGCCGCTGGTGGAGTTCATCGAGCCCGCGCCGTTCACCGTCGGCGCGTCGATCATGATGTACCTGATGGTGGTGGTCGGCGGCGCTGGCTACTTCTGGGGCCCGCTGCTGGGCTCGGCGGTCGGCGTGATCCTGCCGGAGTGGCTGCGCTTCGCGCAGGGCTGGTACCTGTTCGTGTTCGGCACCGCAGTCGTACTGCTGATGCTGTGGCTGCCTGATGGCTTGCTGAGCATTCCCGACAAGTTGCGCGCCAAGCGCTTGTCGCGGGAGGCGAACGCCGCGCGCACGGCCGCTGCCGCCAAGCTGGGAGCGCAGCCATGACACTGCTCAAGGTGACCGGCCTGAAGAAGGCCTACGGCGCGATCAAGGCCGTCGACGGCGTCAGCTTCGAAGTCATGCCGGGCGAGATCTTCGGCGTCATCGGGCCCAACGGCTCGGGCAAGACGACGATGTTCAACTCGGTGCTCGGCCAGATCGACCCCGACGAAGGCAAGATCGAACTCAACGACCACGACATCACCGGCCTGTCGCCCGCAGCAGCTGAACCAGAAGGGCGTCGGCCGCACCTTCCAGACGCTGCAGGTGTTCGGCAAGATGACGGTGCGCGACAACCTGATCGTCGCCGCGCAGGAACACGTGGGCTCGATGTGGGGCCGCATGTTCGCGCCGAGCGACTCGGGCCTGGGCGCGAAGGCCGATGCACTGATCGACCAGTTCCGCATCCGTCATGTCGCCGACAAGAAGGCGGGCGAGCTCAGCTACGGCCAGCAGAAGCTGGTCGACATTGCGATGGCCTTCATGAGCGAGCCCGACCTGGTGCTGCTCGACGAGCCCTGTGCCGGCGTCAACCCGAGCCTGGTCGGCGGCATCAGCTCGCTGCTGAAGGAGCTGAACAAGACGCGCCGGCCGGACGGCAGACACAGCTCGTTCGTCGTCATCGAACACAACATGGACTTCGTGATGGACCTGTGCCACCGCATCCTGGTGATGGTCGAGGGCAAGGTCATGGCCATCGGCACTCCGGCCGAAATCCGCGCCAACAAGCAGGTGCTCGACGCCTACCTCGGGAACTGAGGCCGCCCTTGAACCTCATTCACCGCAGAGGCGCAGAGGACGCAGAGTTTCCGCAGAGGGAAATCACTGAGCAGGTGATCGCCGCCGCCTTGGAGGTTCACAGTGTGCTCGGGCCGGGATTGCTCGAGTCGGTGTACCACCATGCGATGGCCCGCGAGTTGTCGCTTCGCGATATGGCGTTTGAGTCGCAGGTGGCAGTGCCGATTCGCTACAAGGACATGGTGATCGAACCACCCTTGCGACTGGATCTGCTCGTTGCAGCGTCGGTAATTGTCGAGATCAAGGCAGTTTCTGCACTCGAAGAGATTCACCGCGCGCAGCTGCTGACTTACCTTCGTCTCACCGGCCTCGAGGCCGGTCTGCTGATCAACTTCAACATGCCTTCGCTGCGCCTTGGAATCAAGCGCGTGGTGAATTCTCTGCGGACCTCTGCGTCCTCCGCGCCTCTGCGGTGAAGGAGACTACTTTGAACGACATCGCGATCGAGTTCGACAACGTGCTCGCCGGTTATGGCGAGTTCATGATCCTCAACAACCTGAGCCTGAAGGCCAAGCGCGGCAAGATCACGCTGCTGCTGGGGCCCAACGGCGCCGGCAAGAGCACCGTGCTGAAGACGCTGTTCGGCCTGCTCAAGGTGCGCCAGGGCAGCATCAAGCTCGACGGCAAGGACATCACCGGCATCAGCTCCAAGGCGCTGCTGGTCGAACATGGCGTGGCCTTCGTGCCGCAGGGGCGCAACCTGTTCGGGCAGCTGACCGTGTACGAGAACCTCGAACTCGGTGGCATCACGCTCGGCATGAAGACCGCACGCGAGCGCATCCCGGAAGTGCTGGAGCGCTTTCCGCGCGTCAAGGAGCGCATCAACTCGGCCGCGTCGTCGCTGTCGGGCGGCGAGCAGAAGCAGCTCGAGGTCGGGCGCGCGCTGCTGCTGCGGCCGAAGGTGCTGCTGATCGACGAGCCGTCGATCGGCCTGTCGCCGCTGGTCGTGGCCGATGTGTTCCATCTGCTGCGCGCGCTGGCCGACCAGGGCACGACCGTGCTGATGGTCGAGCAGAACGTCAAGAGCGCGCTGAAGATGGCCGACGAAGCGATCGCGCTCGAGTCGGGCCGCCTGGTGCTGCACAAGCGCGCGGACGAGCTGCTCAACGATCCGAACATCGAGCGGCTGTTCCTGGGAGGGGCGCACGCAGCCGCGCCGGCGACCGTTTAGCCTTCCCAGCGGGGATCAGCGCTTTCCCGACTGCGATTGCATCTGGATCAAGGCTTTGAGCTGGCCTTGCAGGCTGGCCACATCCTTCTGCTGTTCGACCACGACACGCCGAATCTCAGCCAATTGGCCCGTCAAGTCGCCAACGCGATCCTTCAGCGCGCCGATGCCCGACAGGCGATCGAGGATGTCGGTGACGATGCTCACTGAAGTACCTTCGTGCTACGCATTTCGGTGCGAGGGCCTTCGCTCGGCCGGTAGGCGTTCACTGGACTACCCGGCGCGCTCATGCGCCGGATGCACGCAACTTGGTGATCTCGGCCATGAAGGCTTTGTGGCTCTTGGCGTTGGCGTCGAGCGCCTTGACCATGGCCTTGATGTCGGCCTCCGCGCGCCTGGTGGCCTCGTCGAGCTGCGCCAGCTCGACCGGGCTGACCCCCAGAAGCAGGCCGTCCACCGCCTCGCGCACGAGGTCAGACGACTTTCGGCCCGTCGCCTTGGCCTTGGCGGCGAGCTCCTTCTTTTGCTTGGGTTCAAGATAGACCTGAGTCAAGACAAGTGCCATGCTGCACCTCCTGTATGGCAATATATATCGGTATGGCTCGGCTTTCAACCCCACTGGGGGCGCAACTTGGAAAAAGGCTGGCGACAACCGCTTCTGCGCTGACCAGGGTCTAAGCTTCGCACCCTGTGTGATTAGGAACAAGACCATGAACATCTTCGTCACCGGCGCGGCCGGCTACATCGGCGGCAGCGTCGCCGCGGCGCTGATGGGCGCCGGCCACCGCGTGAGTGGTCTGGTGCGCAACGACGAACGCGCTGCGCAGGTGCGCTCGCGCGGCATCGTGCCCATGTTGGGCACGCTCGACGACGAAGCGCTGCTGGCGCGTTGCGCGAGGACGGCCGACGCGGTGATCCATTGCGCCGATGCCGACCACCGGGCCTCTGTGGCTTCGATACTCAACGCCTTGCGCGGCAGCGGCAAGACCTTCATCCAGACCAGCGGCTCGGGCATCGTTGCCGACGGCGCCAACGGTGAACGCAGCGATTCGGTGTACGCCGACGACACACCCGTGCGGCCAGTGCCCGCGCGCGAGGCGCGCGTGGCGCTCAACCGCGACATCCTCGCCACGGCACAGCACGGCGTGCGCGCCATCGTCATCGCGCCGACGATGATCTACGGCCGCGGCACGGGCGCCAACCCGAACAGCATCCAGGTGCCGAAGATGATGGCGCTGGCGCGCAAGGCCGGCGTCGCCAAGTTCATCGGCCGCGGCGAGAACATCTGGTCGAACGTGCACATCGAAGACCTCGCCGATCTCTACCTCGCGGCTCTCGACCGTGCGCCAGCCGGCGCCTTCTACTACGCTGAAAACGGCGAATGTTCGATCAAGCAGATCGCCGAAGAGATCGCCCGTGCGCTGAAGCTCGGCGGCACGGCCTCGATGACGCAGGCCGAAGCGGCCGCCGAGTGGGGCGAAGGCCCTGCCCGCTGGAGCTTTGGTTCCAACAGCCGCGTGCGTGCCGTGCGGGCGCGCAGCGAGCTGGGTTGGGTGCCGCACCGGGAGGGCCTGCTGGCGTCGATCGCGAGTTGACTCTTCAGCCCGAGGCGATGCGCCGTCGCCCCGCCTCGCGAAACTCGGTCGGTGTGTGGCCGCCGTGCTTCTTGAAGAAGCGGCCGAAGTAGGCCTCGTCGTCGAAGCCGAGTTCGGCCGCGACCTGCTTGATGCTGAGCGTGGAATAGACCAGCTCGCGCTGCGCTTCATGCAGCACGCGTGCGTTGATCGCATCGAGTGTCAACATGCCGAGCAGCTCGCGCGACAGACGTCCGAGCTGGCCGGCTGTGACACCGAGCGAGCGCGCGTAGCGCTCGACCGCCCAGCGCTCGCGGAAGTGCGCGTCCAGCAGCGCCCGGAAGCGTTCGAGGCGCTGCGCCTTGCGCGAGCGGGGGTCGCCTGCATCGCCCTGCGTGCTGTGGCTGATGCGCGCCACCTGCACCATCAGCGCGGCCAGCAGCGACATGCCCGCCGCGCCGCTGGCCAGTCCGGTCGTGCGGGCCTCGCGCGCGATGGCGTCGAACAGCGGCACCAGCGCCTCGGCGTGCCGCCCCTCGCGGTCCACCGGCAGCACGGCCGGCTGCAACACCTGCTGGCGCAACGCGGGCGCCAACGCGTCGAGCAGCGCTTCGAGCGGGCGTTGCGCCGCGGTGATCACGGTGCCGTCGGTGTCCGTCGCGTAGTGGAAGCCGTGCACGCAATGCGCCGGCACCACCACCAGACAGGGCGCCAAGATCGGCCAACGCCGGCCGTCGATCACCGCCTCGCCGCCACCGCCCTGCTCGACGTACAGCACCTGCAGCATCGCCTCGTGCACATGCGGATCGATCTCCCAGTTGTGCGCGCCCGAGCGCACAGGGATGCGCTCGCAATGCACGAGATGAACGTCGGCCGGCAAGGCCTCGTCGCCGTAGAGGGCGACGCGCGGGATGGAAGTCATGCACGAATTGTCCGGGACTTGGCCGCAACTGTCGATTGAGTGCCAGCCCCGATGAGCGGACCATCGGCTCCCATGAACTCACACCCTCACTGGCTCGGGCTCGAAGGCCGCGTCTGCGTGGTCACCGGCGCGGCAAGCGGCATCGGCCTGGCGACTGCGCAGGCGCTGGCCGCTGTCGGCGCGTCGGTGGCGCTGATCGATCGTGACGGCAACGCGGCGCGCGAGGCGGCAGCGCGGATCGGCGGCAAGGCCATCGGCGTGGCCTGCGACATCGCCGACGAAGCGGCGGTGCGCGACGCGGCTGCGCAGGTGCGGCGCGAACTCGGTGCGATCTACGGCCTGGTCAACAACGCCGGCTTCCTGCGCGCCGGTGCGCTCGAAGACGTGAGCCTGGCCGACTGGAACGCCGTGCTCGCCGTCAACCTCACCGGCCAATTGCTGTGCTCGCGCGAATTCGGGCGCGACATGCTGGCCGCCGGCAAGGGTGCGATCGTGCACATCGCGTCGATCTCGGCCTTTCATCCGCAAACCCGCAGCGGCGCTTACAGCGCGAGCAAAGCCGGCGTGCTGCTGCTCAACAAGCAGCTCGCCGCCGAGTGGGGCCCGCGCGGTGTGCGCAGCAACGCCGTCTGCCCCGGCATGATCCGCACCGCGCTGTCGTCGAAGTTTTATGAAGTGCCCGGCTTCGAAGCCGCACGCGCCGCGGTCACCGCCAGCCGCCGCGTCGGCGAGCCGAGTGACATCGCAGAGCCTGCCGTCTTCCTGCTCTCTGATCGCGCCGCCTACATCAACGGCACCGAACTGCTGGTCGATGGCGGCCTGGACTGCATGCTGATGGACATGGTGCCGCGCCCCGGCTACAACCAGACGACAGGAGACAAACAGTGAACACGATCGAATGCGATGTGCTGGTGATCGGCTCCGGCGCTGGTGGCTTGTCCACCGCCATCACCGCGCGCAAGGCCGGGCTCGACGTCATCGTCGCCGAGAAAGAGGAAGTGTTCGGTGGCACCACCGCGTTCTCCGGCGGCGTGCTCTGGGTGCCCGGCAGCCCGTACGGCAAGAAACAGAACGCGGCCGATACGCGCGAGGCCGCGCGCCAGTACCTGAAGAACGAGACCGGCGACTTCTTCGATGCCGGCGCGGTCGATGCCTTCCTCGACAACGCGCCGCAGATGGTGGAGTGGTTCGAGCGCGAGACGAGCGTCAAGTTCGTGCCGACGCTCTACCCCGACTACCACCCGACCGTGCCCGGCGGCGTGGACATCGGCCGCTCGATCCTGGCCGCGCCGTTCGACATCCGCGGCCTCGGCAAGGACATGGCGCGCCTGCGCCCGCCGCTCAAGACCATCACCTTCATCGGCATGATGTTCAATTCGAGCAACGCCGACCTGAAG
>CAVTWT010000025.1:0-225671 GCA_963738425.1 uncultured beta proteobacterium
CAGGCGGCCTGAGCTTCAACGGCAACATGCCGGGCTTCGCGCCGACGCTCGACGATGAAACGATCGCCGCAGTCGCCAGCCATGTGCTGGCGCTGCAGGGCGGCGACAAGGTCACGGCCTACAGCGCCGACGACGTCAAGGCGGCGCGGCAACGCGCGGGCAGCCCGAGCCAGTCGCGCACGATGCGCAGCCAACTGCTGGGCGGCAAATGAACAGAGCGCGCTCGTCGATGCTGGTGTTGGCGCTCGCGGCCGCCGGGCCGGCGAGCGCCGCAAGCACCATCATGGGCGAGCAGGTGACGGCGCGCTGGAACGCCGAGTCCAAGCCCATCACCAGCAGCGTGCGCAGCCTCTATGCCGTGCATTGCGCCGGCTGCCATGGCATCGACGGCGCCGGTGCGCCGGCGGCCTACGTGCCCGACGTGCGGCGCCTGGGCGATTTCCTGCGCGTCGCCTGGCGGGCGCGCCTTCGTCATCAGCGTGCCGGGCGTGATGGGCTCGGGCCTGAACGACCAGCAGGTGGCCGACGTTGCCAACTGGATGCTGGCGACGATCGCCAAGGACTCGGTGCCGCAAGGCCACGCGCCCTACGACGCGGCCGAGGTGGCGCGCGCGCGCGCCGCGCCCTTGGTCGATGTCGCTGGCCGAACGCCAAGCGTCTGCAGGAGCAGGCGCGGCAACGATGGTCTGGTGATTCATTGAGCGATGCCCCGACGAGGGCGAGAAGGAGAAGACGATGAGCAAGCACACGCAAGTCGCAACGGCACTCGCGCTGCTGTTGGGAGGGTTCGCAGCGCAACAGGCCGTCATGGCGGCGACCGAAGCGCAAGCCGCTGCACTCGGCCAGGCGCTGACGCCGATCGGCGCCGAGCGCGGCGCCAACAAGGACGGCACGATCCCGGCGTGGAGCGGCGGCGACTTGAAGGCGCCCGGCAACTGGAAGCCCGGCCAGGCGCGGCCCGATCCGTACGCGGCCGACAAGCCGCTGTTCACGATCGACGCGGCCAGCGCCGACAAGTACAAGGACCGCTTGAGCGAAGGCCAGCTGGCGCTGTTGAAGCAGTTGAAGGGCTACAAGATGGACGTCTACCCGACGCGCCGTTCTTGCGGCTACCCGCAGCAGGTCTACGACAACACGAAGAAGAACGCGACCACGGCCAAGCTCGGCGGCCAACGGCTTCGACCTCGGCAATGCGGTCAGCGGCGGCGTGCCGTTCCCGATTCCGGCCAACGGCGCCGAGGCGATGTGGAACTACAAGATGCGCTGGGTCGGCGAGGGCCGCATCGAGCGCTACTCGACCGTGTTTTCCTCTCCCGGCGACGGCAAGTTCGTGCCGCTGGTGCAGGACCAGTGGACCGCCACGCCGCTCGGCAACCTCGGCGGCAAGCCGAGCACCGACAACGAAGGCCAGGAGTGGCTGGTGTTGAACGAGGTCGTGACACCGGCGGCGCGCACCGGCGAGATCATCCTCATCCACTACTACCAGGCCAAGGACAACGACGCCTGGCTGTACTTCCCCGGCCAGCGCCGCGTGCGCCGCGCGCCGACCTTCGCCTACGACAACCCGGTGCCCGGCTACGAGAACCTGCTCGCGGTCGATCAGTACCCGATGTTCGGCGGCCGCCTCGATCGCTACGACTGGAAGCTGGTCGGCAAGCAGGAACTGATCATTCCGTACAACACCTTCAAGTTCAACAACCAGGACCAGAAGCTGGCCGACGTCTTCGGCGCCGACTACCCGAAGCGCGAGCTGATCCGCTACGAGACGCACCGCGTCTGGAAGGTCGAGGCCACGGTCAAGGCCGGCCAGCGCCATCAGTTCCCGAAGCGCGTGCTCTACCTCGACGAAGACACCTGGGCCCTGGCCGCGGTCGACAACTTCGATGCGCAAGGCAAGGTCTGGCGCGTGCAGGAGAGCTACCCCTACGTGGCCTGGGAGCTGCCGGCCTGCGTCTACCAGGGCTACATCGTCTATGACCTGAACGTCGGCCGCTACATGGCCGACAACATGCCGCAGGAGGGCAAGGTCGATTGGCTGGCCGGCAAGGAAGGCCGCATCGACATGAAGCGCTTCAACCCCGACGAACTGCGCCGCGCGGGGAGTCGTTGACCCCCCCGAAGCGCCTTCGGCGCCTCCCCCCGAGGGGGCACCGCCAGCGGCCCGGCAAAGCCGGTTCCGCGGCGGTCGCTTGCCAGGGTGGGCGCCCGCGCGACACGGCGTACTGACCTGGACTGGAGGAGAACCATCATGACCACGAAGACCTTTGCTTTGACCCTCGTCGCCGGTGCCGCGATGCTCGCCCTGGCGGTGCCGGCCCACGCCGTGCGCACCACCACCGAAGGCGGCACCGAGATCGACTTCAGCTCGACGATCTCGCTCGGCGTGCAGGTGCGCCTGGGCAAACCGCTGCGCGACACCATCGGCAACGACAACGGCGGCAACGTGCCCGTCGGCGCGCGTCTGGGTGCGCAGATCAACGGCCCCGGCGGCGAACCCGCGGCCAACCCCGACTTCAACTTCCTGAACGGCGACGACGGCAACCTCAACTACAAGCGCGGCGACATCACCTCGCTGGCCTTGAAGGGCACGCACGAGTTCGGCTTGAAGACGACCGACGGCTGGCGCGCGCTGGCGCGCGGCACCTGGGTCGGCGACTTCAAGGCCGACGACACACGGCGCACGGAGTTGTCGTCCGAGGCCAAGAAGATCGCGGTCCACAACTTCACCATGCTCGACGCCTGGGTGTCGAAAGACTTCAAGGTCTTCGACAACCGCAACGCCACGCTGCGCGTCGGCAACCAGGTGATGTCGTGGGGCGAGGACATCTTCATCATCGGCGGCATCAACTCGATCAACGCCTTCGATCTGCGCAAGCTGCACACGCCCGGCACGCTGGTCAAGGAGATCCTGCGTCCGGCGCCGATGGCTTCGCTGAACATGGGCCTGACCGACACGCTCTCCGCCGAGGCCTACTACCAGTGGCAGTGGAACGCCTTCCGCTTCGACCCGGTGGGCACCTTCTTCTCGGGCGCCGACGTGGTCGGCGCCGGGCAGCGCCCGGCCTACATCCCGAGTCGGTGCTCAGCGGCTTCGGCCTGTGCACGCCCCAGACACCTTGCGGCGACATCGGCGCCGGCATCCAGGAAGGCATCAACGTCGTGCCCTTCGAGGCCGACAGGAAGCCGCCCAAGGGCAAGCAGTTCGGCCTGTCGATGCGCTTCAAGCCCAAGGGCGCCGACACCGAGTACGCGGTGTACTACGAGCGCTACCACGACAAGCTGCCATTCACGACGCTGTTCACCGACCCGGCGCTGTCCACGCGCAACGTCGCCAACATCGGCTACTACAACGAGTACGGCAAGGACAAGAACCTGTTCGGCGCCTCGTTCAACACCAAGGTCGGCCCGGTGGCGGTGGGCGGCGAGATCTCCTACCGTCCGCGCGACTCGGTGGCGATCGACGGCAGCGTGCCGTTCGCCGGCCAGTACAGCATCTTCGAGCCGACGCGCGCCGACGCCAACGGCCGCATCACGGTGCGTGGCTACAAGGAGGAGAAGAAGTTCCAGGCCCACCTGACCGGCCTGTACTTCACCGAAGTCAACTCGCCGATGGGCCAGCTCGTCAAGGCGCTCGGCGCGGCCGAAGGCACGCTGCTGGCCGAGGTGGCGGTGACGCACTACCCGGATCTGCAGATCGGCACGGTGCCCTACCTGATCTTCCCGTCGTACGCGAACCCGACCAAGACCTCGTGGGGCTATGCCTTCGAATTCGACCTGTCGTACCCGCGCGTCTGGGGCAGCGACTGGAACCTGACGCAGGTCACCGTGTTCACGCACGACGTGGGCGGCATCTCGCCGAACACGCTGCCCTTCGTCAAGGGCCGCAAGTCGCTGTTCCTCGGCCTGAACTTCGACAACAGCTCGGTGTGGAAGGCGCAGTTCGGCTACGCAGCGTTCTTCGGTGGCGGCTTGAACAACATCATCCGCGACCGCGACAACTTCTCGGCCAGCCTGTCGTACTCGTTCTAGAGAACCGATGCTCGCTCGTTTCGTGCTCGCGTGCGAGCGGCTGATCTTCGGCCACCGCAAGCGCGTGCTGGCGCTGCTGGCGCTCATCACCGTCGTCGCGGCGTTTTTCGCGTCGCGGCTGCACATGAGCGCCGGCTTCGGCAAGCAACTGCCGCTCGGCCACGAGTACACCGAGACCTTCGTCAAATACAAGGACGTGCTGTTCGGCGCCAACCGGCTGATCGTCGTCGTGCATGCGAAGCAGGGCGACATCTGGAAGCCCGAGACGCTGAAGAAGTTGAACGACGTGACGCAGGCGCTGCTCTACCTGCCCGGCGTCGATCGGCGCTCGGTGAGTTCGCTGTGGACGCCGAACACGCGCGTGATGCAGGTCACCGAAGAGGGCTACGAAGCGCGCGACGTGATCGGCGGCGACATCACGCCGGAAAAGCTCGACGCTGCGACGGTGGCCAAGATCCGCGACAACGTCGTCCAGGGCGGCTATGTCGGCTCGCTGGTGGCCAGCGACTCGTCCGGTGCGATGGTCACCGCCGACCTGCTCGACGCCGACCCGCGCACGAAGGAGGCCACCGACTACATCGCGCTCGGGCCGCAGATCGAAGCAGCGCTGCGCACCAAGTTCGAAGACGCCGGCCACGAGATCCGCATCATCGGCTTCGCCAAGCAGATCAGCGACATCGCCGAGGGCGCGCAAGGCGTCGTCGTCTTCTTCGCGCTGGCCTTCGTGCTGACGGCGCTGGCGGTGTGGTGGTACTGCCGCTCCTGGGCCTTCACCGCGGCGGCGCTGGTGTGTTCGCTGGTCTCGCTGGTCTGGCAGTTCGCATCGCTGCAACTGCTCGGCTATGGGCTCGATCCGCTGGCGGTGCTGGTGCCGTTCCTGGTCTTCGCCATCGGCGTTTCGCACGGCGTGCAGCAGATCAACACCATCGTGCGCGAGATCGGCGCCGGCAAGACGCCCGATCGACGCCGCGCGCTACAGCTTCGGCGCGCTGCTGGTGCCGGGCACGATGGCGCTGGTCACGGCCTTCGTCGGCTTCGCGACGCTGCTGCTGATCCCGATCCCGATGATCCGCGAGCTGGCGATCACGGCCTCGCTCGGCGTGGCCTACAAGATCGTCACCAACCTGATCATGCTGCCGGTGGTGGCCTCGTACGTGCGGCCTGCCCGAGGTACGCGCGCGCGCATGCAGCACATCCGCGAGAAGCGCTCGCTGGCGGTGGTGGCGCTGGCGCGCCTGGCCGAGCCGAAGCCGGCGCGCCTGGTCGTCATCGCCAGCGCGATCCTCTTCGGCCTGGCGCTGTGGGGCAGCCGCGACCGCCATATCGGCTACGTGCAGCCCGGCGCGCCCGAGCTGCGCGACAGCGCGCGCTACAACCGCGACGCTGTCGGCCATCGCCGAGAAGTTTTCGGTCGGCCTCGATGTGCTGACGGTGGTCCACGAGACCACGCCCGACAGTTGCTACGACCGCACGAAGATGAGCTTCATCGACGACCTGGCGTGGGAGCTGTCGAACACCGAGGGCGTGATCGGCACGGCGTCGCTGCCGGCGCTGGTCAAGCTCGGCGCGGCCGGCTTCAACGAAGGCAACCCGAAGTGGGGCGACATGCCGCGCGACAAGCGCTCGATGGCCAGCTTCATCGGCCTGGTCGGCGAAGGCTCGGGCCTCTACGACCCGCGCTGCACGGTGCTGCCGATCAACGTCTATCTCACCGACCACAAGGCCGACACCATCAAGCGCGCGGTCGCGGTGGTCAAGGCGTTCCGCGCCGAGCAACCAGCTCGAAGGCGTGACGGTGCGCCTGGCCAGCGGCAACGCCGGCGTGCAGGCCGCCACCAACGAGGTGCTCGAAGCCACCGAGCTGCCGATGATGCTGTACGTCTACGCGACGATCGTCGTGCTCGTCTTCCTGACCTACCGCGACTGGCGCGCCGTCGATCGCCTGCTGCCTGCCGCTGACGCTGGCCACCTTCATCGGCTACTGGTTCATGAAGGTGCAGGACATCGGCCTGACCGTGGCCACGCTGCCGGTGATGGTGCTGGCCGTCGGCATCGGCGTCGACTACGCGTTCTACATCTACAACCGGCTGCAGCTCTATCTCGCCGACGGCATGGACATCGTCTCGGCGTTCCGCCGCGCGCTGTCGGAGACCGGCATCGCCACCGTGTTCACGGCGATCACGCTGTCCGTCGGCGTCGCCACCTGGGTCTTCTCGCCGCTGAAGTTCCAGGCCGACATGGGCCTGCTGCTGGCCTTCATGTTCATGCTCAACATGCTGATGGCGATCACCGTGTTGCCGGCTTTGGCGGTGACGCTGGACACGTTGATGCCGCGCCGCAAGCCTGTGCATCGACCGTTCATGGCGCATTGAATGATGAATACTTCTTGTGCCAACGTTGTGCGAGCAAGTCGCTGGGCGGGGCGCAGGCGGGGCTCAAAAGGCTTGCCCTTCGCTGCGCTACGGGTTCCCTGCGGTACTCGGTTCGAGGTCGCACCGTGCAACTCACTGCGCTCGCTTTGCTCGCTGCGTTCAAACAGGCACGGTGAGTCAGATCACGAAGCGCGTGAGTACACGCGCCGACCTCGAACCTGCGTTCCTCGGCAGCGCCTATTCGCCCTGCCCCCCGCCCGGCGACTTGCGGCGCGGTCTTCGGTATTCGACGGCTCGAACACCAACACCGTCTCCAGGCCCGAGGGCGGTGCGGCGACGGCGCGATTTCTGGTACTCCAGCATGAGCGACGGCGCCGCATCGTTCTCGGGCCATGCGAGGTGCTGCGCATGAATCGCCGACAATTCCGCCTGCGCTGCTGCATGGCAGCCCCTCAGCGCACGCTGCCGCCTACAACGCCGATGGCCCGGCGAAGGTTCGCGCCGGTGCGCTCAAGGCCGCGCTGCTCGATCTGGTCGTCGCCGGCAAACGCCTGGTGGCGGTCGGCGAGCGCGGCCATGTGCTGTTGTCGGACGACGAGGGCAAGACCTGGCGCCAGGCCAAGGCCGTGCCGACGCGCACGACGCTGACCTGCGTGCATGCCACCGATGCCAACACGCTGTGGGCCGCAGGGCACGGCGGCATGATCCTGCGCTCGGCCGATGGCGGCGAGAACGTGGGCCATCGTCACCGGCAGCGCCGACGGGCCCGACGTGTTGCTGTGCATTCGCGTCGATGCCGATGGCCGCGGCCTGGCGATGGGCGGCTTCGGCATCGCGTTGGCCACGGCCGATGGCGGGCAAGAGCTGGAAGCCGCTGTCGCTGCTGCCGGGCGAGGCCGGCGAAAAACATCTGAACCGTCTGTTCGTGTCGCCGGCGGGCACCTGGTTGATTGCCGGCGAAGGCGGGCAGGTGCTGCGCAGCACCGATCGCGGCGATCCGGCGGCATGAAGTGGGCGGCGGTAAAGACACCCTACAACGGCTCGCTGTGGACCGGCCTGGCCTTGCCCAGCGGCGCGCTGCTGGCCTGCGGCATGCGCGGCAATGTCGTGCGCAGCACCGATGACGGCTTGACCTGGAAGCACTTGCCGATCGCCGACGCCGGCTCGCTGACCGGCGCGGCCCGCTGGCCGACGGCCGGCCGGTGCTGGTCGGTGTGGACGGCACCTTCGTCGTCGGCGATGCGGCGGGCGAGACTTTCCGCTTGCGCCGCCTCGACGACCGTGCCACGCTCACCGCGCCGTGGCCCTGCCGGGCGGCGTGGCTCGTGGCGGCCAGCGCCGCCGGGCCACGCCAAGCTCGAGGCCCCGGGCAAAGGCTGAACGTGCGCGATGACATGCCGCTGCCTTCATTGCCGCTCGCGATTTCCTGCTGCGCCACCGCACCGACCAGGCCGCGGCGGTGCAGGGCTTTCGCTGGCCAGAACTCGGCGAGTTCAACTGGGCGCTGGATCACTTCGACCCGATGGCGCTGGGCAACGAGGCGCCGGGTTTGTGGATCGTCGCCGAAGGCGGCGGCGAGCAGCGTTTCTCGTTCGACGCCTTGCGCCGCCAATCCAACGCCGTGGCCAACCACCTGCGCGGCCTGGGCGTGCGGCGCGGCCATGTCGTGCTGCTGATGATGGGCAACGAGCCGGCGCTGTGGCTGTCGATGCTGGCCTGCATGAAGCTCGGCGCTGTCGTCGTGCCCGCGACCACGCTGCTGGCCAAGGCCGACCTGCAGGACCGCTTCGAGCGCGGCGGCGTGCGCCATGTCATCGTCGATGGCACGCTGACGGCGCGCTTCGATGAGCTGCCCGGCGACTACACGCGCATCGCCACCGGCGCGGCCGTGCCCGGCTGGTTGCGCTTCGACGATGCGCTGGCCGCCAGCGAGACCTTCAGCGCCGACGGTCCGACGCAGGCCACCGACCCGCTGCTGCTGTACTTCACCTCCGGCACCACCGCCAAGCCCAAGCTCGTGCTGCACACGCACCAGAGCTATCCGGTGGGCCACCTGTCGACGATGTACTGGCTCGGCCTGCAGCCGGGCGATGTGCACCTGAACATCTCGTCGCCGGGCTGGGCCAAGCATGCGTGGAGCTGCTTCTTTGCGCCGTGGAACGCGCAGGCCTGCGTCTTCATCTTCAACCAGCCGCGCTTCAACGCCGCGACGCTGATCGACGCGCTGGCCACGCACCCGGTCACCTCGCTGTGCGCGCCGCCGACGGTGTGGCGCATGCTGATCCAGCAAGACCTCGCCGCCGCACGGCCGCGGCTGTCGCTGCGCGAGCTGATCGGTGCCGGCGAGCCGCTGAACCCCGAGGTCATCGAGCAGGTGCGCACCGGCTGGGGCCTGACGATCCGCGACGGCTACGGCCAGACCGAGACCACGGCGCAGGTCGGCAATGCGCCGGGCCAGCCCGTGGTGCCGGGCTCGATGGGCCGGCCGCTGCCCGGCTACACGATCGAGCTGCTCGACGCCGACGGCCGGCCGGCCGAAGAAGGCGAGTTGTCCATTCGCCTCGACCCGCGCCCCATCGGCCTGATGCCCGGCTACCACGGCGACGCCGCGCGCACCGCCGACGTGATGCAGGGCGGCTACTACCGCACCGGCGACGTCGCCCGCCGCGACGCCGACGGCAGCATCACCTACGTCGGCCGCGCCGACGATGTCTTCAAGGCCAGCGACTACCGCATCAGCCCGTTCGAGTTGGAGAGCGTGCTGATCGAGCACCCGGCCGTGGCCGAGGCGCGGTGGTGCCGAGCCCCGATGCGCTGCGCCTGGCGGTGCCCAAAGCCTTCGTCGCCTTGCGCGCCGGCCACGCGGCGGACGCGGCGACCGCGCAGTCGATCTTCGCTTTTCTACGCGAGCGCCTGGCGCCGTACAAGCGCATCCGCCGGCTCGAGTTTGCCGAGCTGCCGAAGACCATCTCGGGCAAGATCCGCCGCGTCGAGCTGCGTCAGCAGGAGGCCGCGGCGCGGGCCGCCGGGCGGATCAGTGCGCAAGAATTCGTCGATTCATAGGAGCGTTGCATGGCCACGGTGGTGACGCACGAATCGCAGGATGTCGATGACCAGGCCAAGGGGCTGGACGGCTGGGAGCAGAGTTACGAGCAGCTCGGCTGTGGACGCTTCCACGGCTCGACCTGGCAGTTGCTGATGCACGATGGTGTGCTGCTGCGCGAGACCAGCAACCGCCAGCATCGTCAGCTCGTGGTGCCTCCGCACAACCACCTGGTGCTGGCGTTGCCGCTGGCGGTGCAAGAGGGTTCGGTGTTCGCGGGTCACCCGCTCGGGCGTGAGACCCTGATGCTGCTGGACAGCCGCGCCGAGCACGACGTGGTGTCGGCCGGCGAGATCGACCTGATCGGCGTGTCGGTCGATCGCCGCCTGCTCGAATCGCAGCTCGCCCCGTCCAAGATGGAGTGGCTCGAGCGCAAGGCGGCCGAGCGCAATGTCGAGTTGCCACCGGAAACCGCCGCGGCGATCCGGCACATGCTGCTGGCGGTGCGCGCCAGCGCCGACAGCGGCCTCGAAGTGCCTGGCCGGCACCGAGCAGGAGCAGAGTCTGCTGTCGTCGACCGTGACCCATGCCGTGATGCTGGCGATGGCGGCCGAGCGCAGCGGTCGGCGCCTCAACCATCCCGCGCCGCGCCGAGACGCGGCTGAAGGTCGTCAAGCGCGCGGTCGAATTCATGCGCGAGCACCTCGAGGCCGACATCGGCGTGCCGGAGATCTGCGGCGCGGCGTTCGCCAGCCGGCGCACGCTGCAGTACTGCTTCGAGGAGTTTCTGCACACCACGCCGCAGGCCTATCTGCGCGCGTTGCGCCTGAACGAAGCGCGGCGGACACTGAAGGCGCGCAGCCAGCCGCCGATCACCGAGCTGGCGAACACACTCGGCTTTTCGAGCGCCAGCCACTTCACGCGGCACTACAAGCTGATGTTCGACGAACTGCCGTCGGAGACCTTGAAGCTGCATTGCTACGGCCCGAGGATGTAGCCATGACCCATCAACCTGATCCCCGCGTGCCGCAAGGCGGCCTGTCCCATGTGCGCGGCCTGACCGACGGCGCGCTGAGTGGCTCGACCGTGCATGCGCTGCTGGCCGATGCGGCGCGGCGCTGGCCGGCGCGCGACGCCGCGGTGTTCGTCGAACAGGGCCTGCGCTTCACCTGGCAGCAGCTTCACGACGAAATCGAGGCCGCGGCTGCCGGCCTGTGGGCGCTGGGCGTGCGCTGCGGCGACCGCGTCGGCATCTGGTCGCCGAACCGCGCCGAGTGGCTGCTGACGCAGTTCGCCACCGCGCGCATCGGCGCCATCCTCGTCAACATCAACCCGGCCTACCGGCTGTCGGAACTCGAGTACGCGCTCAACAAGAGCGGCGTCTCGCTGCTCGTCACCGCGGCGGCCTTCAAGAGCAGCAACTACCTCGGCCTGCTGCAGAACCTCGGCGTCGGCCAGCCCGGCGGCGCCAGCCGCCTGCCGGCGCTGCGCAGCGTGGTCCGCATGGGCGACGAGGCCACGGCGGGCATGCGCAACTGGCACGAGTTGATGAGCGCCGGGCGCGCTGCCTTGGGCGCGCTGCCGGCCGAGAGCGTGCTGAACTCCAGCGATGCGATCAACATCCAGTTCACCAGCGGCACCACCGGCGCGCCCAAGGGCGCCACGCTGACGCACCACAACATCGTCAACAACGCGATCGCGGTGGCGAGCTGCATGCGTTTCACCGAGCAGCGACGCGCTGTGCATCCCGGTGCCGCTGTACCACTGCTTCGGCATGGTGCTCGGCGTGCTGGCCTGCGTGGCCACCGGCGCCAAGATGGTGTTCCCGGGCGAAGGCTTCGAGCCGCGGGCCACGCTCGCTGCCGTCGAGGCCGAAGCCTGCACCGCGCTGCACGGCGTGCCGACGATGTTCATCGCCGAACTCGACCATCCGGAGTTCGCGCTGTTCGACCTGCGCACGCTGCGCACCGGCATCATGGCCGGCGCGCCATGCCCGGTCGAAGTGATGAAGCGCGTGCAGCGCGACATGCACATGCGCGAGGTCACCATCGCCTACGGCATGACCGAGACCAGCCCGGTGTCGTTCCAGAGCGCCACCGACGACCCGCTGGACAAGCGCGTGTCCACCGTCGGCCGCGTGCTGCCGCACCTGGAGGTGAAGATCGTCGACGGCAACGGCAACACCGTGGCCGGTCGGCGAGAAGGGCGAGCTCTGCACCAAGGGCTACTCGGTGATGCAGGGCTACTGGAACGACCCCGAGCGCACGGCCGAGTCGGTGCAGGGCGGCTGGATGCACACCGGCGACCTGGCCACCTTCGACGAGCAGGGCTACTGCAACATCGTCGGCCGCGTGAAAGACATGGTGATCCGCGGCGGCGAGAACGTCTATCCGCGCGAGGTCGAAGAGTTCCTGTTCAAACACCCGAAGGTGGCGGCGGTGCAGGTCTTCGGCGTGCCCGACGTGAAGCGCGGCGAAGAGCTGGCGGCGTGGATCATCACCAAGCCCGGCCAGTCCTGCACCGAAGACGAGATCCGCGAGTTCTGCAAGGACCAGATCGCGCACTACAAGGTGCCGCGCTACATCCGTTTCGTCGACGACCTGCCGGTCACCGTGACCGGCAAGCCGCAGAAGTTCGTGATGCGCGAGGCGATGGTGCGCGAGCTGGGGCTCACGTCACCGGCCACGGCTTGATGCGCCTGTGCATCGGATTTCGTGAAGACCTCATCGGGACCTACTGTCGAACGAATGCGGCTGCTGGTGTGGTGCGCTGCGGTCGTCAGGTGTGGCGACGAAGCGAGCGTTGGACTCCGGCGCGCGAAGGTTTGCTGTGGTCACGTCGCGATCATTCAGGCAAGCGTCCTTGACGCGTGCAATCGACCCAAAGTTGCCGGTCATCACTGCGAATCCAGCGCTCGAGAGCCGTCACTGGACTCCCACCCCCTCGATCACCGCCACCTCGCCGATGGCCGCGGTGGTCTTCCGGCCCATTCGCCTCGCCGCGACGGTTCGGGCATTTGTCGACATCGACAGAGGCGCGTTTCAGACGGTATGCGCCGACCTAGTGAGGATGAACAGTCGCACTCAGGGCGACGCCAGCCTCACCAACGAGGATTCGGGAAGAGCGTACCTCCCCTTGACGACCAATTCGCCGGTGCCGAGTAGCTTGCACAAGCTGGTCACGCTGATGTCGATGGAGCCCGTGAACACAAGTTTCTGCTCGATATCGACCGACGCCATGGTGTAGGTATGGCTACCGATCTTGAGTTCGGACCGCATTGCGCTCAGCATGAAATCGAAGGTATCGGAGATGATCTGCCGAATCAGGTTCATCAGGCGATCGCGAAACTCCTGGGCCCGTTTTCCGAACGCCTTGGCGACTTCATCGACGCGCGCGGAAAAATCGCGAGCCGCTCCCTGAATTGCATCCCAACCATCACGCACGGCCTGGGCGGCGAGGTCCTTCAGTTCCTGGACCTTCTCGGAGATGGCGGCCTCGAACGCGTCGAGCGCACCGGATTTCAGGCCGCTTCCGATATTTTCAGCCGGACTCTTTTGCGCTTCGAAGCGCGCAAAGACGGTTTCGACGAGATCACCTGTGGTTGCTAGCAAGACTTGGTTCACTGAATGGTCCTAGTTGAATGCGGCCGAATGCCCGAAAGCGCCCCGCCGTCAAACGCAATGTGCCCGATCTCCGTTGCCGCGGCGGATTCTCGTGACTTGATGCCATTGCTGACGAGATAGTCGGCCACTGCAGAGTGGAGTCTAGTCTCGCCAATCAGGTTGGCCACCGCAGCCGACAAGGCGGCCTCGGTCGTCCCGAACGCAGCGGCGCAAAGCGTGACGGCCGAGCGCCTGGCGCAATCGTCCATCTCGAACTTCGCCAATCGTCTGGCATTGTCCAGCGCCGCGATGGTGGCGTCGGCGCGCCCAACCAGCCATGTGGAATTGGCGAGCGTCAAATGCTCTTGCTGCATCAGCGCGGGCGCTTCGACCCGCAGCCGCAGCAGGTTCTCGAAACGCTCGAACCCCGGGCCAATGGACTGCATGGTGTCGTGCGAGGTCACCAAGCGCCAATCCGCGAGACCGAAGTAGACGTAGGAAGTATTCGCCGCCTCGAATGGCGTCTGCGCGAGCCCGACCATGTCCACTACTCGCGTGCACACCACCCGGGCACGCTTGCGATGGCGCAGGGCCCGGCGCATCGACTGGAGCCCCTCCTTGCCGCCGGGCAATTCGATGACTCTGATCGAGTAGCGCGGGACCGCGAGGTCCATGGTGTCGGTCGAACCCAGCAGTCCAGCGAAGGTCCGCGGGCAAAAAGCGACGCGGGCCGTCGAATCATCGAGAACGATCACCCTTACATCGCAGCGCCCGACTGCCACGAGCGACGATTGTGAGTGAAGCCGATCGAACACGTCCGCGATGGGCGGCCCGTGCGTGGCGGCGGCAACGACGAATTCCGCTTCCGAGAGCATCGACTCGAAGTACGTGCCACGCAGCGCGACCGGGACCGTGGCGGCCCGAGTCGCGATATGCATCGCTGCTAAGGGCGTGTCGGCGTCGGCCTTGGGGTCGCTCAGATCCAACGGAATCGGAACGTCGCCCACCCACGAGTATCGTCGTGGCTGAGGCGTGTCCAGCGGTCTGAAGTACTCCTTCAGGAACTCCACCGGCAACTTCGCCAGCTTCGCCAGGAAGGAGGCCAGGCGCGTCCTGCATTGCGCTTCAAAGGTGTCGATGCCGGCGTCGATCGGCGCGATCGCGTCCCATGTCCCGTTGCGCGTTGCGTCGAGCAACAGACGAACGGCGACCGCGGGAGTGAGCGGTGAGGCGAGCGTGGTCTCCCAGCGCGAAACGATCGATCGCACCAACAGGTAGCCGAGCAGGTAGGTCTCGGGCGTCGTCTTGCTTTTCAGATACCCCAGATGACGCAAGCGAGACGTGCGCTTGATCGAACGTGAGCAAAACGCTTCGAAGGCCGCGTGTAACTCGCTCCACGCACGGGAATGGGCCGCCTCGTCGGTCTCGCCTTCGCGTTTGGAAAACGCGGGGTCAACCAGCGAACGAATGGCCAGGAGCGGCGCGAACATCTGCGACTCGTCGTCAGCCGGGTCACAAAGCAGTTCCGCGTAGACGGCCAGGCCCTCGAGCCACGGGGTCCAGATAGCCTGCAAGATCTTGCTGCGCAATTGGACCGCAAACTGGGCATCGCACAGCCCGATGGTCACTGGGCTCTTGGCTACGACCGAGGTGAGTGGTCCGATGGCTTCGAGCTCTCCCAGGTCCTGCGTGAACACACCACGCTGTTGGTCGATCAGAAGCATCTCGATGTATTGGGTCGCTGCGCGGTATGCGGTACGCACCCATCCAAGCGGGCCCAACAGCGTGAACGCATGGGTAATCTCGTGCACCAACTCGAGAAGCGTGTCCGCGCTGCGGTCGATGTCGACGATCAACGAACGCTGAAGCGGCACTGCATCGACCAGCTGCGCATGCGCCAAACTGTGGTCGGTCCATGAAATCTCGGGACTGAACCGGGCGGCCGGCCGCAGCAGGAACCGCTTGTCGTCGATATCGATTTGCGCCATCGTCGCGCCGAGTTCGCAGAGCGCGGACTGCGCGTCGGCGTCGTGGAGATCGACGAGCGACAGATCCTCGCCGCGGCCTTGCAACAACGCCGTGGCCACCTTCAGGACGAAGCCCGGATTGAAGTACCGCTTGGGCGCCTGAACCGGCAATGCAACCTTGAGAACCCGCAGGGGCGTCTCATCCGAGAACCGCAGGACGGATATCAAGTCTCCAATGAGTTCGGCCTGGCGAGCCGAATCGCTCACCGGAACCACCATGGCGAGTTCGAATGCGTCGATCGCGCCGACCCAATCAGCCCCGCGAAACAACGCATCCCTGCAACGCTCGGTCGCGCAACGCCAGGCAGCGGCATTCCATTCCTCGCTGTCCTTCGTTGACAGTTCAAGCTGGAGTTCGGCAATCTCCGGCGCAGGAATTCCCTCACTGATGGTCAACTCGTACGCAACCTCGCACAGCAAGTAGGCGCTGTAGCCTTCCGCAACACTGCGCAACTCGCTGGCAGCACGAAACAGATGAGCTGAGCGAGGGAGTGCCGGGCCAAGCGGCGTTTCGTCCAGGGTGTGGAGATATTCCGAGATGCTGACGAGCTCACCAATGAGAGCGGAAATGTCAACGTTCGCGGCCTCCGGCCCCCAGGACATCTGCGTCAGCATGCCTTCGAGAAGACCGGCGCTCCCCTGCCCGAAAAGTATCAGCGTCGCCTCGACATAGTTGTCCGGCGTGTCCGGTTTCGCCAAGGTGAAGAATGCCGTTTGGACGGCCTTCATGACTGCTTGGTAGCGCCGATCGCTCACCGCCGCTCTCCCGATCCAAGTATGCTGCAAGCGTACCGCATGTCATCGGAGCGGGGTACCTGTTCAGTTGAGCCAATCGCCTTGAGTTGAGGGCGCGAACCAAGCCCTTGACGCAGATGCTTCATCCTACGCACCACGTCCACCAGGTCCTGCCGTGCCGCCATCACAGCTACGCCTGCCTTTGCAACGGCGGACGCGCCGCACACTTACCCGCAAGCTGACATTGGTGAACACCCGCTGATGGCCGTTCAGCGACGCACAGTTGTCACGCCTGAACGTTCACTGTGCGCACATCGCGAACGTTCAGCTCGCTGAGTCAACCGTCACCTTTGCGGCATTCGCCGACATTCACTCAGCGCTTGCACGAAGCAAGCGGTTGGCGCCAAGCAGACCCATGCTCCCACATCAGCGCATTCCGCCGCGCTTGATCTTTCAGTTCCACCGCCACGTCCAGATAGCATCCAGCGAGTTGTCTTCGCCCGACTGCGCGCGCAGTGTGAAGCGCTGCGCGGCGCGGTAGACGAGCTGCCAGGTGCCGGTGGTGTTGTTGACGCTGCGCTCGTAGCCGACATACCAGCGCCGCGAGAGTTGTTTGCCGAGGGCGACGACGGTCTCGCGCACGTCGCCGCTCTCGACCTGGCGCAGCGAGAACTCGTCGAGGCCGATGCGCGACAGCAGTTGCGTGTCCAGGCCCTGGCCTTCACCGGCCAGGATGGCCAGGGCGGCGCGTTGCAGCAGCGCGGTGTCGTTGCGCGCCAGGCCGTCGGGGGCTCGGCCGAGCATCAGCCACGACAGCTTGTCGTAGTCGGCCATCTCGGGCGTGCTGGCCAGGCGCACGCGCGGCGCCTGCGCCGTGCCGGTGACTTGAACGCCGACTTCGACGTCGAGGTTCGGTCGCACGGCCAGGATGTCCAGCCGCGGGTTCTCGAGCTCGCCGGAGAAGCCGAGCACGCCGCGCTGGATCTCGAGCTTCTGCCCATAGGCGGCGTACTGGCCGTCGGCGGCGCTGACCTGGCCGTTCAACGCCAGGCGGCCGTTCGGCGAGCTGATGGCCACGCGGCCGGTGAGGCGCGTGTCGAGGCCGCGGCCGCGCAGGCGCAACTTGTCGCCGAGGTCGAGCTGCACGGCGACGCGAAGGTCGCGCACCGTGCGCGCGTTGCGCGCCGCGATGACTTCGGCTTCTTCTTGTTCGGCCGCGGCCTTGTCGGCGGCCTGGCGGCCACCGCGCACGGTGATGTCGCTGTCCAGGCTCGGCGCGTCGCCGCGCGAGACGTCGATCAGGCCTTCGTCGATGTTGAGCTGGCCATTCAGCACCAGTGACTTGGCATCGAGCGCGAGCGTGGCATTGCCGCTGGTGACGACGCGGCGGTCGGCGCGGCCAAGCAGGCGGAACTTGTCGGCGACGAGTTGCAGCGTCGCCTTCGGTTCGGCGCCGAGCACCGCGCCGCCGGTCAATCTCAACTCGCCGTCACCGCCCTTGAAGACGAATCGTTCGATCCGCGCATCGGCGCCGCGCAGCGACAGGGCCAGATCGCCGTCGCGCAGATCGACGCCTTGCAGCAGGTTGCGCACCGCCAAGCCCGAGCCTTCCATGCGGCCTTCGATCTCCGGCGCGCCGAAGCGCCCGCCGATGGCCGCACTCGTGCGCAACCGGCCACCGACGCGCCAGCCCGGTGGTGTGAACGGCGCCCAAACGCCGAGGTCGGCGACGCGCCATTCGAGCACGCCTTGCATCGGCGTCTCCGCAGCCGGCCAAGTGGCCGTGGGTGGCAGGCGCAGACTCGTCGCGCCGACGAGCACGCCGAGGTTCGAGCCCGCCACCGCTTGCGCAAAGTGCCACGTGCCCTGATCGGCAGCGAGCGACAAACGCAGGTCGGTCATGCCGAGCGTCTGCGTCACGCCTTCGCTGGTCACCGTGAGATCGCCGCCGGCGCGTTCGAGCACGATGTCGGCGGCGAAGGTCGCGCCGTTGCTGATCACGGCGCGGCCCTTGACCGTGAGGTCGCCGCCGATGCCAGCCTGCGGTTGGAAGCGCTGCAGCCATGGCGCGATCGCCAGCGCTTCGAGCTGCGCGTCGAGTGCGACTTGCGCCGGGCGCTGCGCTGTCGCAGCCTGCCAGCGCGCCTCGCGCCAGGTGAGGGCGGCGCCGAGCACGCTGGCGGCGCCGGGTTGCGCTTGGGCTTCGGTGATCCGTCCTTGTGCATCGAAGGCCAGCCGCAGTTCGGCATCGCGTGCGGCGAGCCATGGCTGCGCGGCGCCGCCGCCGCGTGCGTCGACTTCGACGAACTTGCCACGCCATTGGCCACCGGCGTTGGCGTCAGCTTGCCAGCGTCCTTCGCCGCGCAGCTTGAGTGCGCTGCCTCGTTGTTGCTGGCTCGCACCGAGCACCGTGTCAGTCCACGCCGGGGGACGCAGCGCACTCGTGCCGGTGACGTCGACGCGGTGTGCTGCCAGCGTGCCGTCGATGTTGGCTTTCAGCGTGTCGAACGACACCTCGCCGCGCGCCACACGTTGACCGTCGAGCATCAGCGAGAGAGGGGCTTCACGGTCCGGTCCGGCCTGCCATTGCACGCTCAGTTGCGTGGCGCTGAACGGTCCGGCGCGCAAAGCGCTGCCGTGCAGATCGCCACTCGTGCGCACGGCAGGCCAGCGGCCGTTGACTTGCAGCAACCCGGTCGCGGCGCCGTCGAGGCCATCGAGGCCGGCCCAGGGGGCCAGTGCGGTCACCAGCGGTCGCAGTGCAGCCAATGCGGGCGCGTCGATCTCGGCGCGCCAGCGGTCCCCGTCGGCGCGTGCGGCCAGCAGGCCTTGCAGCGAGGCCTTGCTGTTCGCCGCGTTGGTCTTCGCGTCGAACGTTCCACCCGCTGCCCGCGCTGTCGGCGCGCAGTGCGGCTTGCAGCGGTACACCGGCCAGCGTGCTGTCTTGCACTTCGAGTTCGGCCTTGCCGCGCAGCGCCAGCCACGATGCCGCACTCCTGGCGTCGAAGCGCCACGACGGCGGCGCTTGCAGCTCGGTCTTCCACTGGCCGTTGACGCGCGCGCTCGGCGCCGCGGCCCACCATTGCGCCGGATCGAAACCCTGGGCTTGGCCGTTCGTCTTCAGTAGCGTCGCGCCGCTGGCGTTGCGCTCGGCCTGCAATGAGCCGCGCAGGCTGGCGTTGCCGGCGCGCGCTTGGGCATCGTTCAACTCGATCCGCCAGCCGTCGGCCGCGCGTTGCGCCTGCAGCGCGCCATCGATACGCACGTTCTCGTTGCGCGGCTTGTCGAGCTTGCCTTCGAGCGCGAGCTGGCTTTGCATTTGCAGCGTGGTGCTCAACGCAGTCGCGCCATCGGGCGAGGGCAGGCCGAGCCAGCGGCTGCCCAGAGTGCCCGACAACGTCATCGCCGGGGCGCGGTTGTCGAGCAAGCTCGGACGCAGCGCCTGCAGCGTGATGTCCAGTGTGGCCGTGCCGCCCTTCCACTCGCCCTGGCCCGAGGCCCGGCCGCCATCGCCGGGCGCTCGCAGTTCGAAGCGGCGCAGCGTCAGCCGGTCGCGCTGGTCGGCGCGACCGGTGATGTCGAGCTCAATCTCGGCCACCGGCAGGCGCTTCTCGTCCCAGCGACCCGCTTGTGTGTTGATCAGTTTCACGCTCGCAGCGATCGGTTTGTCGAGGCCCTGCGTGTCGATGCGCGCCTGGCCCGAGATCTGGGTTTGGGGCGCGTCGGTGAACAGCGCCGACAGATCGAGCGCGCGCGTGCTGGCCTGCAGTTGCGACAGCGGCCACGTGGCAAACGGCGAGACCGTGGCCTGCGCGTCGACTTGCGCGCCGGCCGCTTGAGGGCTCGTCAGTTGCGCGGTGACAGCGATCGCTCCCAGTGGGCCGGTGGCGTTGGCGCTGGCTTGCCAGGGGCGCGCAGCGCCATCGATCGATTTGGCTTGAACCTGCACATCAACCGCAAACGGCGCGTCGGTGGCGATGCGCGCGCTGCCGTTGGCCATGGCACGGTCAGTGCGCAGCGTCAGCGACGGCACGCGGTGTTCGCGGCCCGCATCGTGGCCGAGTTCGACGCGTGCGGCGACGTCGCGCATCGGCGCGGCGGTTTCGTATTGCAGTTCACCGATGCGCAGCTCGCTGATCGTCAGCGCGAACGGCTGGCGCAGCGTCTTCGGCTCGATGGCGAGTGACGCCGATGTTGCCGCGCCGATCTGTACCCGCTCGACACTTGCGCCGTCGATGACAAGGCCGAACCACGCGCCATCGTGCGGCCGCCAGGCCCAGTGCGCCTCTTTCCATGCGAGCTTGTCGAGCACGATGGTTCGCGCGCCGGTGCGCACCTCGACGCGCTGCGCACTGAAGGCGCCGCCGAACGCGCGCCCGGCCGGTTGTGTGACCGTGACCAGCGGTGCGTGCGCCAGCAGCCACGCGCTGCCAGCTGCGGTGCCGAGCAACCACGACACCGACGTCGCGGCAATGATCAAGACGCCGGCGAGCAACGCGAGCACGGCGAGACCCCAGCGAGCGCCGCGGATCCGGCTCTGCCGGTCCGCTGGCGCTGCCCCCTCGGGGGGAGGCGGCGAAGCCGCTTCGGGGGGGGCCACACTACTCATCAGAACGCGATGCCCACAGAAAAGTGCAGGCGCCAGCGCTGCTCTTCATCGCCATACGCGACGTCGGCGCGCAGCGGCCCGACCGGGCTGCGCCAGCGCACGCCGACACCGGCGCCCCAGGCGGGCGAGAAGCCTTTCCAGCTTTCGGCGGCGCGGCCGGCATCGACGAAGGCCGCCCACCACACACTCGGCAATTTTTCGCTGACCGGGCGCGCGATCTCGACGCTGCCGGTGGCGACGACGCGCCCACCGACATCGACGCCACCCACCTGCGGCGTCAGCGAGCGCCAGGCATAGCCGCGCACCGAGTCGTCGCCCCCAGCGCGGAAGCGCTGCGTCTCCGGCACCTCGACTTCGTCGCGCGCGAAGACCTGTCCGGCTTCGACGCGGGCCTGCGCGTACCAGCGGTCACCAAAGGGCTGCCACCACTGCGCGCGCACATGCAAGCGGCCGAACGGGCCGCTCTTCGGCCGCACCGGGCCGCTGGCGTCGGCGCTGAAGACGCGGCCGGCGCCGGACTGGAACGCCAGGCTCGTGCCGCGCGTCGGCAGCACGATGCTGTCGAGATTGCGCAGCGTGCCGTGGAAGTTGAGCGTGGCCGACGTGGTGTCGGTGCTGGTCGAGGCGCTGGCCGCCGTGCTGGTGTCGAACGGCCGCACCCGCACCTGCTCGCCCTGCACGAACCACAGCCGCTCCTGGCGCTGCGTCTCGTAGGCGCGGCCGAGGCGCACACGCGTCGAGTACACGCGGTCGGTGTCGGACTCGACCGACTCCCACGCGCCGCCGAGCAGGTTGCGGTACAGGCCTTCGAGGGCGTGCGAGGCCAACTCGCCTTCGTACAGCGAGCGCTTGGTGCCCCATTCGAGCTTGTTGCGCAGTGTCGCGCGCAGGCCACCGATATTGCGATGCAAATGCTCGACGGAGACGCGCGCGCCGCTGTTGGCGGACACGCCGATGCCGAACGTGGCCTGCTGCAACGGCGCTTCGCGCACGCGCACGGTGACCGTCGCCGCACCGGCTTTCGCCGGGTCGGCGTCGAGCGTCACCGAGACGCCTTCGAACAGGCCCGTGCGCTGGATGCGCTCCTGGTAGTCGAGCAGTCGCTGCTCGGTGACCGCGGCGCCGGTGGAAAAGTCGGCGAGGTTGCGCACGCTCTTCGGATCCTGCTTTTCGAGGCCCTCGATCACCATCTCGCCGACGTGAAAGCGCGGGCCCGAAGCGACCGTGAGTTCGAGCGTGGCGCGGGCGCTGTCGGCATCGACATCGGCCGCCGTGCTCTGCCAAGTGGCCGCGGCGTAGCCGGCACCGCGCAGGCGCGCCAGCGCGTTGTTCTTGGCGTCGCGCCAGGCGGCGTTGGAGAACGCGCGGCCGGCGGGCAGCGTCCACGCGCTGCGCCATTGATCGACAAGAGATTGCGCCGCGTTGTCGCCGCCGGCCGCTTCTTCGCCGAGCGGGCCGCTGACCTGCAACGCCACCGCGGCCACCTGCGTGCGCACGCCGGGCTCGACGATGACGCGGACGCGGGGCCGGCCGCCGCCGCCTTCCTGGCTCTCTCGTTGCGTCGTGACTTGCGCGGCCATGTAACCCTCGGTGGCGAGCAGTGCGCGGGCCTGCGCCGGCGTGGCGTTCTCCAGGCGCCGCAGCTCCGATTCGCTGATCGGCTCGTTGACGTCACCACTGGCCACGCGCACCAGCCGCGCCAGGTCGAGGTGCGTGTCGAGCAGGTGCTGCAGGGACTCCGGCGCGTCGATCTGCACGACCACTTGCGGTGGTAGCGGCGCGGGGGCGTCTGGCGTGGACGGTCGCAGCGCGGCACACCCAGCGAGTGCGAAAGCCAGCAGCAGCGCGAACGCAGCCCGCATCATTTCGACAGCAGCCGCATCGCTCCTTCGAGGCCGGCCAGCGTCAGCGGGAACATGCGCTGGTTCATCAGCTGGCCGATGATCGAGATGCTTTGCCGGTACTGCCATACACCCTGCGGCTCCGGGTTGATCCAGGCGAACTTCGGAAAGGCGTGCGTCAGCCGCTGCAGCCACTCGGCGCCGGGCTCTTCGTTGTTGTATTCGACGCTGCCGCCGGGCTGCAGGATTTCGTACGGGCTCATCGTCGCGTCGCCGACGAAGAGCAGCTTGTAGTCGCGGTTGTACTTGCGGATGATGTCCCAGGTGGCGAACTTCTCCGAGAAGCGGCGCCGGTTGTTCTTCCACATGAAGTCGTAGACGCAGTTGTGGAAGTAATAGAACTCGAGATGCTTGAACTCGGTCTTGGTGGCCGAGAACAGTTCTTCAACGCGATGGATGTGCTCGTCCATCGTGCCGCCAACGTCCATCAACAACAGGATCTTCACCTTGTTGTGGCGTTCTGGAATGAGCTTGATGTCGAGAAAGCCCGCGTTGGCGGCCGTGCTGTGGATGGTGTCGTCGAGGTCGAGTTCCAGCTCCGAGCCTTCGCGTGCGAAGCGGCGCAGGCGGCGCAAGGCCACCTTGATGTTGCGCGTGCCGAGTTCCTTGGTGTCGTCGTAGTCCTTGTAGGCGCGCTGATCCCAGACCTTGACCGCACTCTTGTTGCGGCCCGACGCCTGGCCGATGCGGATGCCCTGCGGGTTCACGCCGTAGGCACCGAAGGGTGAGGTGCCGCCGGTGCCGATCATGCGGTTGCCGCCTTCGTGGCGCTCCTTCTGCTCCTCGAAACGCTTCTTCAGCGTTTCCATCAGCTCGTCCCAGCCCAACTTTTCGATGGCGGCCTTTTCCTCGGCGCTGAGTTCGAGTTCGAGCGTCTTGCGCAGCCACTCCAGCGGCACGTCCTGCGTGAAGTCGGTCAGCAGCTCGACGCCTTTGAAGTACGCCGCGAAGGCGCGGTCGAACTTGTCGAAGTGCGCCTCGTCCTTGACCAGAGAGGTCCGCGCCAGGTAGTAGAACTCGTCGACCGAGGGCCCGATGACGCCGGCCTTCATCGCTTCGAGCAGCGTCAAGTACTCCTTGACCGAGACCTTCAGCTTGGCCGCGCGCAGGGTGTAGAAAAAGTCGATCAGCATCGGGTGGCAGGGGATTGGAGGACGGTGTATGTCCAGCGACTAGCGCGGCGGCGGCCCCAGCGGCGAGTTGATCTGCGCCTCGGTGGGTTCACCGAGACGCGCCGTCAGCGCATCGACATCAGCTGCCTCCAGCCAACTGGGCCTGGGCTCGGTGCGGCGGATGGCCCAGCGTTCGACCGGCGAGCGCGTCGCGGTGTCCGGTCGCTGCTGCGGATCGCAACCCGCGTCGAGCGCAGCGCGGATCAGTGCGGCGCTGCCGCGCTCGATGACCTTGTCAAGCAGGCACCCGCTGCTCGCGATGATCGGCGACACGTGCCGCACGCCGAGGTCGATCCGTTGTTCTTTCAGCAGGTCGAGCCACTCTCGCTCGGTGCCATACGACGGATCCCTGCTGACGCCGGCCCACCACACCGGCTCGCGAGCGCCTCGCGCGGCGCAGTCGATGGGGCGGCCAGTGCGCGACAGTTCGCGCAACAACGGCAGCTCCTGTCTCCGGTGCACCGCCGCCAGCACCTCGCAGTACAACGTGTCGTCACCTTGCAGGCGCAGGCGGTCGAGCGGCGCGATCGCGGCGCCGAAAAGCAGCCCTCCCGAGTTGCTGAGGCGATGGCTGCATTCACGCAGCGCACGCGCAAGCTCGTGGGGCGTCGCGTTATCGAGCAAGGGCTGCAACTCCGGCGCGTTCTGCTCGCACAGCGCCACCTTCAACGGATTGCGATTGAACCTCGCCTGCTCGTGCAGCGGCGACGCGAACTCGTCCTGTGCGCGGCCCAGGATCGTTCCGATGACGACCGGGAGCAGCAGGCCGAGCGGCACGAAGACGAGAGCACGCAGCCACCCGCGCTTGCGCACACTGCACGCGATGAGCAGCGCGAGGCTGAGGCCCAGCGCGCCGCCGATCGCGTTGCCGCTACTGATGTCGAGGCCGGATGCGCGGGCCGGCAGGAGATGGATGCCGAGCAGCAGCGTCAGGTGCTCCTTGACCGAGACCTTGGGTTTCGCCGCGCGCACGGTGTAGAAAAAGTCGATCAGCACGATGGCCGGAGTATCGGTCAATCGGGTGGCGGACCCATGTGCAGGTGTAATGCCCCGCTCACACCGGGCCGCCCGCAAGCCCCGCTGCCGTCACTGCTCGAATTTCGGGCTGATCAGGTTCTCGAACGAGAACACCTCGTCCCATTTTTCCTGCGTCAGCAGCTTGCGCTCCTTGACCACGATCTGGTGCAGCGGCTTGCCGGTCTCGTAGCCCTCGCGCGCGATCTCGGCGCATTGTTTGTAGCCGAGCGAGGGCTTGAGCACGGTGACGATGCCGAGCGAATTGAGCACCATGTCGCGCGTGTGCTCGGCGTTGGCGGTGATGCCATCGACGCAGTTCACGCGCAGGCTCTCGATCGCATGCTGCATCGTCGTGATCGACGTGAACAGCGCGAAGGTGATCACCGGCTCCATGACGTTCAGCTGCAACTGGCCGGCCGAGGCGGCCAGCGTCACCGTCAGGTCCAGGCCGATGACGAGGAAGCCGGTCTGGTTGACGACTTCCGGGATCACCGGGTTGACCTTGCCCGGCATGATCGACGAGCCCGGCTGCAACTGCGGCAGGTTGATCTCGTTGAAGCCGCAGCGCGGCCCGGAGGCGAGCAGGCGGATGTCGTTGCAGATTTTGGTCAGCTTGGACGACGTGCGCTTCAGTACGCCCGACAGCAGAACGTAGGCGCCAGTGTCCGACGTGGCCTCGATCAGGTCGCCGGCAAGGATGAAGGTGAAGCCGGTGAGCTGCGACAGGTACTTCGTTGCCAGCTCGGGGTAGCCCGGCGCGGCGGTGACCGTGGTGCCGATCGCGGTCGCGCCGAGGTTGATCTCGTGCAGGAACTGGCGCACTTCGGCGATGCGCTGCACTTCCTCACCCATCGTCGTGCCCCAGCCGTGGAACTCCTGGCCGAGCGACATCGGCACGGCGTCCTGCAGGTGGGTGCGGCCCATCTTCAGCACCTGATCGAACTCGCGGCCCTTGGCGAAGAAGGCCTCCTGCAGGCGCCGCAGCTCGGCCATGTAGCTGTCCAGGCGCAGGATCAGCGCCAGGCGAAACGCGGTCGGGTAAACGTCGTTGGTCGATTGCCCGTAGTTGACGTGGTCGTTGGGGCTGCAGTGCTGGTACTCGCCCTTCTGGTGGCCGAGGATTTCGAGCGCGAGGTTGGCGATGACCTCGTTGGCGTTCATGTTGGTCGAGGTGCCGGCGCCGCCCTGGATGAAGTCGGTGACGAACTGATCGCGCATCTCGCCGCCGATCAGCCGGTCGCAGGCCAGCGCGATGGCGTCGGCGATCTTCGGCTCGAGCGTTCCCAGGTCGCGGTTGGCCAGCGCCGCGGCCTTCTTCACGTAGCCGAAGGCCTTGACGAAGTTCGGCTCCTGCGACATCGGGATGCCGGTGATGTGGAAGTTCTCCTTGCCGCGCAGCGTCTGCACGCCGTAGTAGGCGTCGTCGGGGATCTGCTTCTCACCGAGAAAGTCCTTCTCGATTCGGTAGCCCATGGCGATCTCCTTGTGTTGGGCGCTTCGACGCCGCGACCGCGTGTCAGCGCGGCTTGGCCAGTTGCCAGTCCAGATGCGAGCGCACCGCGGGCCACTCGGCCGCCGTGACGCTGTAAACCGCCGTGTCGCGGATCGAGCCGTCGGCTGCGCGGGAATGTGCACGCAAGACGCCGTCGAGCTGCGCGCCCAGGCGTTCGATGGCACGGCGGCTCTGCGTGTTCAGGCGGTGCGTGCGGAACTCGACGGCGATGCAGTCAAGCGCTTCGAACGCGTGGCCGAGCAGCAGGCGTTTGCACTGTGTGTTGAGCGGCGTGCGCTGCGCGCTCAGCCCATACCAGGTGCTGCCGATCTCGACGCGCTTGTTGACGGCATCGATGTGCATGTAGGTCGTCATGCCGACGGCACGGCCAGCGGCGTCGAAGACGGCGAAACGGCAGCATCGAGCCCGCGGCGCGCAGATCGAGCCGGCGCGCGATCTCGGCGCGCATGCCCTCGGGCGACGGGATGCTCGTGTACCAGAGCTGCCACAGCTCGCCGTCGCGCGCGGCCTCGCAGAGCGCGTCGTGATGTTCGTGCGAGAGCGGACGCAGCGTCGCGTGCGGGCCTTGCAGCGTGATCGACTCGGGCCAGGCCATCAGTGAGCCGTCACCTGTTGTGCCGTTGCATGAAGACCAGCTTCTCGAACAGCGTCACGTCCTGCTCGTTCTTCAGCAGCGCGCCGACCAGCGGCGGCACCGCCACCTTGTCGTCCTTGCTTTGCAGCGCCTCGACCGGGATGTCTTCGGCCACCAGCAGCTTCAGCCAGTCGAGCAGCTCCGACGTGGACGGCTTCTTCTTCAGGCCGGGCAGGTTGCGCACGTCGTAGAAGTTTTTCAGCGCAGCGGCGAGCAGCTCTTTTTTCAGGCCGGGGAAGTGCACATCGACGATGGCGCGCATCGTGTCGGCGTCGGGGAACTTGATGTAGTGGAAGAAGCAGCGGCGCAAAAAGGCGTCAGGCAACTCCTTCTCGTTGTTGCTGGTGATGAAGACCACCGGGCGGTGCTTGGCCTTGACCAGCTCGCGCGTCTCGTAGACGTAGAACTCCATGCGGTCGAGTTCGCGCAGCAGGTCGTTCGGGAATTCGATGTCGGCCTTGTCGATCTCGTCGATCAGCAGCGCCACCGGCTGCTCGGTGGTGAAGGCCTGCCAGAGCACGCCCTTGACGATGTAGTTGCGGATGTCCTTGACCTTGTCGTCGCCCACACCGGCGAGCTGCGAATCGCGCAGCCGGCTGACCGCGTCGTACTCGTACAGGCCCTGCTGCGCCTTGGTCGTGCTCTTGATGTGCCACTGCAGCAGCGGCATGTTCAGCGCCTGCGAGACCTGCTCGGCCAGCATCGTCTTGCCGGTGCCGGGCTCGCCCTTGACGAGCAGCGGGCGCTTCAGCGTGATCGCGGCGTTGACCGCCAGCATCAGGTCGGGGGTGGCGACGTAAGCGTCGGAGCCTTGGAATTTCATCGGGCGGGCGCGGCGGGGAGGGTGTCGGGCCAGTATAGGGGGCCCCTATAATTCTCCGCTGTTGCTACTGGCTCACCCAAGAACATGAAGCGCGCGCTGATCTCTACCGTTTTGTTGGCTGTTCTGTCCATTGCCCAGGCGCAGGACGCCAAGCCGGGTTCGGCTGCGGCCGGCGAAAAGAAGGCCGCCATGTGCATCGGCTGCCACGGCATCAAGGGCTACCAGGCGAGCTTCCCGGAAGTGCACAAGGTGCCGATGATCTCGGGCCAGGGCGCCAAGTACATCGCTGCTTCGCTGGCCGCCTACAAGAAGGGCGACCGCAAGCACCCGACGATGCGCGCCATCGCTGTCTCGCTGACCGATCAGGACATGGCTGATCTGTCGGCGTTCTACGAACAGCATGGTGGCAAGGAAGCTTCGCCGACGCCGCCCGATGGCGCGGCGCCGGCATCAGCCGAAGTGACGGCGCTGCTGACCAAGGGCGCCTGCGCGTCGTGCCACGGCGCCAACTTCAGCAAGCCGATCGACGGCAGCTACCCGAAGATCGCTGGCCAGCATGCCGACTACCTGTACGTGGCGCTGAAGTCGTACAAGACCGAAGCCAACCCGCAGGTCGGCCGCAACAACGCCATCATGGGCGGCCAGGTCAAGCAGTTCACGCTGGCGGAGTTGAAGGCGATGGCGGCCTACCTGTCGTCGCTGCCGGGTGAGATGCGCACGGTCAAGGAGCCGTATTTCCGCTGACCTTGGCGCCGACCGGTTGCCCGACGCAGGCCGCCCGAGGGCGGCCTGTTGCATTGAGCCACGCGTGCCGCCCGTCAGTGGGTGGCGTGGGCAACCGCATGTCCTTTTCCGCGCGCGATGAGCCAACGGTTCACCGGGTAGGCGGCCACACCGGCCACTGCCAACGACACGGCCATGCTGGCCCAGAAGAACAGCGAGCCGATCGACGCTTCCATCGCACCGGGGATGGCGAGCATGAGCGCGTTGTCGACAATTTCCATGATGGTGATCGATGCCGCGTCGGCAGCGAAGGCAATGCGCAGGGCCGCTTTGAGGGCATAGCCGCGGCGCAAGAACGGCAACGCAGTGAGCGCGAAGCCCGACGTGAACGCCAATGCCACGGCCAGCGCGATGGTTGCAACGTTGCTCCAGCCGAGGGCGGTGCCGATGAGCAGCCCGGCAACCTCGCCGATTGCACAGCCGAGAAGGCAGTGCAACGTGGCAACGAGTGCGGTCTGGTTCAGCGACTCGGTGTCGTGGCGATGGCCCGTGTGCGCCGGGCCGGTGTGATGCTGGTGTTGGTGCGCGTGGTCCATCGGTGGCCTTCAATGTCGATCAGGTCAACGCAGCGTAAACATTGCCATCGTTGGAAGGTCAAGCCTGGGGATTTACGCGACCGGTCCCGCCAAGTCATCCAGGATCGGACACTCCGGCCGCTCATCCCCATGGCAGTGATGCGCCAAGTGCGACAGCGTGCGCTGCATCGCTTGCAGCGCGGCGATGCGCTGATCGAGCGCGGCCACATGCTTGGACGCAATGCGCTTGACCTCGGCGCTCGGGCGCCGCTTGTTGCGCCAGAGTTGCAGCAGCGCACCGATCTCCTTGGTGTCGAAGCCCAGGTCGCGCGCACGGCGGATGAAGCGCAATTGGTGCACCGTCGCCTCGTCGTACTGGCGGTAGCCGGCGTCGCTGCGACGCACGGCGGGCACGAGGCCAAGGGCTTCGTAGTGGCGGATCATCTTGGCCGAGACGCCGCTGGCCTGCGACGCCGCGCTGATGTTCATCATGGCTGCGGCCTCCAGCGCTTCAACAGCAGCGCGTTGCTGACGACGCTGACGCTCGACAGCGCCATCGCCGCACCGGCGATCACCGGCGTGAGAAAACCGAGCGCCGCGGCCGGGATGCCGACGACGTTGTAGGCGAAGGCCCAGAACAGGTTCTGCCAGATCTTGCGCGTGACGGCGCGCGACAGCGCCAGCGCCTCGGGCACCAGACGCACGTCGCCGCGCATCAGCGTCAGGCCGGCAGACTCCATCGCCACGTCGGTGCCGGTGGCCATCGCCAGGCCGACATCGGCGGCGGCCAGCGCCGGCGCGTCGTTGATGCCGTCGCCGACCATCGCCACTTTCTCGCCGGGGGCCAGGCCTTCGCGCAAGGACGCGACGACCTGCGCCTTGTCGGCCGGCAGCACTTCGGCGCGCACGTCGTCGATGCCGAGCTGGCGCGCGATGGCCATCGCGGCGCCGCGGTTGTCGCCGCTGACGAGCACGCAGCGCACGCCTTGAGCGTGCAGCGCGGCGATGGCCGCGGCCGCTTCGGGTTTGACTTCGTCGCCGAAGGCGAACAGGCCACGCACGGCGCATGCATCGGCATCGACCAGCCACGACACGCTGCGGCCTTCGCTCTGAGCTTGCTCGGCCGCGGTACTCAGAGCGGCCGTCGGCGCGAGCTTCAATTCGGCGAGCCAGCGCGTGCTGCCCAGGCGCAGCGTGCGCACGCCGACACGGCCTTCGATGCCGCGGCCGGCAACAGCCTGCACGTCGGCCGCCGCAGGCACGACGAGGCCGCGCTCGCGCGCCGCTTCGATCACCGCGCGCGCCAGCGGATGTTCGCTGCCGGACTGCAACGCGGCGGCATCAGCGAGCAAAACGTTCTCGTCGTCTCCATCAGATGCGACCAGCGCCGCCAGCCGCGGCCGGCCGATCGTCAACGTGCCGGTCTTGTCGAAGGCGACCACGCGCACCTGGCGCATCGTCTCCAGCGCCTGCGCGTCGCGCACCAGGATGCCGCGCTGCGCCGCCAGGCCGGTGCCGACCATCAGCGCCGTCGGCGTGGCCAGGCCGAGCGCGCAGGGGCAGGCGATGACGAGCACGGCCACGGCGTTGACCAGCGCGGCCTCCCAGTTGCCACTGAGCAGGCCCCAGCCGACCAGCGTGATCGCGGCGATGGCCAGCACCACCGGCACGAAGACCTCGGCCACGCGATCGACGGTTTTCTGGATCGGCGGCTTCTTGGCTTGCGCGTTTTCCACCAGCCGCACGATGCGCGCCAGCGTCGTCTCGGCGCCGACCGCGGTGGTGCGCAGCACGACACGGCCTTCGGCATTGATCGCGCCGCCGGTCACCGGCTCGCCGGCCTCGCGCGCCACCGGCAGGCTCTCGCCCGTGAGCAGCGATTCGTCGAAGTGGCTGCGGCCTTCGAGCAGCACGCCGTCGGTGGGCACGCGCTCGCCGGGGCGCACGATCACTTCGTCGCCGACGCGCACCTGATCGAGCGGCACGCTGATTTCCACACCGCCGCGGCGCACCGTGGCGTTCTCGGGTGCGAGCGCACGCAGAGCGGACAGCGCATCGAGCGTGCGCCGCTTGGCACGCGATTCGAGCCACTTGCCGAGCAGCACGAGGGTGATGACCACCGCTGCGCTCTCGAAGTACAGGTGCGGCATGCCATTGCGGGTCGCGCCACCACAGCACCAGACTCAAGCCGTAGGCGGCGCTGGTGCCCAGGGCCACCAGCACGTCCATGTTGGCGCTGCGCGCGGCCAGTGCTTTCCAACCGGCGCGGTAGAAGCGCGCGCCGAGCCAGAACTGCACGGGCGTCGCGAGCGCGAACTGCCACCCCGCCGGCAGCATCCAATGCCGGCCGAGCAGGTCGCCCAGCATCGGCAGCACGAGCGGCGCCGAGAGCAGCGCGGCCAATGCGACGCGCCAGCCGGCGTCGGCGTTCGTGTGCGCCGGCGCCGGCCCGCGGTCGACGACGGCATGCGCTTCGTAGCCGGCGCGCTGCACGGCAGCGATCAGCGCGGCTTCGTCGGCGCCGGTGTGCATCACGCTGGCGCGGTTGGTGGCCAGGTTGACGCTGGCCTCGATGACGCCCGGCACGGCGCGCAGCGCGCGCTCGACCCGCGAGACGCAGGACGCGCAGGTCATGCCGTCGATGTCGAGTTCGATGCGTGCCTGCGGCACGGCATAGCCGGCGCGCTCGACGGCCGCGGTCAAGGCCTGCGCGGTGACCACGGTGCCGAGCTGCAATTGCGCCTTCTCCGTCGCCAGGTTCACGCTCGCCGAGACCACGCCCGGCACCGCGGCCAGCGCGCGTTCGACTCGTGCCACGCAGGAGGCGCAGGTCATGCCGGCGATCGGCAGGTTGAGTTGGATCAAGGTTGTCATCTGGTTGGTCACTCCCGCGGCATGTCAACACGGCGCGCGACTCGCGACACTGTTCCAAGCGGCCGCCGCGGATCCGGCTCTGCCGGTCCGCCAGCGGCGCCCCCTTGAGGGGGAGCGGCGAAGCCGCTTCGGGGGTGGGTCATTTCATCACTCTAGACCTTGACATGATGGCAAGGTCTAGAGTGGCGTCATTGATGCACCACAACAAGGAGCCTGCGATGACGATCGAGTTGACCCTGCCCAACATGACCTGCGGCCACTGCGTGAAGACGGTGACCGCGGTCGCGCAACGCCTGGACCCGCAAGCGCGCGTGCAGACCGACCTGGCCGCGCACCGGGCGGTGTTCGAGACCGGCGTGGCACGCGAGATGCTAGTCAAAGCCCTGGCGGAGGAAGGGTATCCCGCTGCCGACCCGCGTTAACCCCGACGCAAGGGCGACGGCGCGGCTGCCTACACTGACCGCCTTGGTTTCTCGACAGGAGTCCTCGCCACCATGAAACGTATCGCCTTGACCACCCTTGCCGCGGCTGCTTTCGGCCTCGCTGCGGGTGCGCACGCCCAGACCCTGCGCTTCGCCAGCCAGGGCGACCCGCAGACGATGGACCCGCACTCGCAGAACGAGTCGTTCACCAATTCGGTGAACCAGCAGGTCTATGAGTACCTGATCCACCGCGACAAGCAACTCAACTTCGTGCCCGGCCTGGCCACGTCGTGGGAGCAGGTCTCGCCGCTGAAGTGGCGCTTCAAGCTGCGCCAGGGCGTCAAGTTCCACGACGGCAGCGACCTTCAACGCCGACGATGTGGTCTATTCGATCATCCGCGCGCAGCAGCCGACGTCGCAGATCGCGGTCTACGGCAACGCGGTCGGCACGCCGAAGAAGATCGACGACTACACCGTCGAGTTCGATCTGCCCAAGGTCAACCCGATCTTCCTCGAGCACATCGCGCCGCTGTTCATCATGGACAAGGAGTGGAGCGAGAAGAACAAGGTCACCAAGCCGCAGGACTTCAAGAACAAGGAAGAAACATTACACGGTGCTCAACGCCAACGGCACCGGCCCGTACATGCTCGTCAAGCGCGAGCCGGGCATCAAGACGACGTGGAAGCGCAACCCGAACTACTGGAAGCCGATCGAAGGCAACGTGCAGGACGTGGTGTTCACGCCGATCGGCAACGACGCCACGCGCAGCGCGGCGCTGATCTCCGGTGAGCTCGACTTCATCCTCGACCCGCCGCCGCGCGACGTCGCCAAGCTGCGCAACACGCCGGCGTGAAGATCATCGACGGCCCCGAGAACCGCATCGTCTTCATCGGCATGGACCAGTTCCGCGACGAGCTGATCAACAGCAACATCAAGGGCAAGAACCCGTTCAAGGATGTGCGCGTGCGCCAGGCGCTGTACCACGCGGTCGACATCGAGACGATGAAGAACAAGCTGATGAGCGGCCAGAGCTTTCCGAGCGGCGGCATGACGCCGTCGCCGAAGGCCTACTTCAACGACCCGAAGATCGAAGCGCGCTTCCCGTTCGATCTGGCCAAGGCCAAGCAGCTGATGACCGAGGCCGGCTACCCGAGCGGCTTCGAGGTGCAGCTCGACTGCCCGAACAACCGCTACATCCAGGACGAAGAGATCTGCATCGCGCTGGCCGCGATGTGGGAGAAGATCGGCGTCAAGGTCAAGGTGGCGACGCTGCCGCGCGTGACCTACTTCCCCAAGCTCGAGAAGTTCGACACCAGCATGTACATGCTCGGCTGGGGCGGCGCGGTGACCGATGCCGAAGACGACGCTGACGCCGGTGCTGCGCAACCTGCAGCCCACGGGCGGCGTCGGCTCGTACAACTACGGCCGCTGCACCAACGCCAAGTTCGACGATCTGGCCGCCAAGTCCAGCGTCGAAGCCGACCCGGCCAAGCGCAAGGAGCTGATCCTGGCCGCGCTGACCGAGTGGAAGGAGCAGGTGCACACGATCCCGCTGCATCGCCAGGTGATCCCGTGGGCGGCGCGCGCTAACGTCACGGCGGTGCACCGGCCGGACAACTACTTCATCTGGGAGTGGGTGACGATCGGCAAGTGATCAGTTGCCAAATCGGGTGAGTGGAAGCGGCGGCTCGAGGGTCGCCGTCTTCTTCCTGCATACGTCGCCGAGCGACGGCCAACGGGTCGCAAGAAGCAGGGGTCTCGATATGAGCGGTTGGATAATGGTTTTTCTCGGCCAGGGCGCGATCGCAGCCGGCTCGTGGCTACTTTCTCGCCATTTCGGTTGGGAGGTTGCAGCCGCTGTGGCGCTGCTCATCGAGGGCGCCATCGGTGCCCTGTACGGTATGCTCAATGTTGGCAACGAGGCAGAGCCGTGGCACGGCGGTGCACACCATCATGCTGAGGATGGACCGTAGTGCGAGCTATTGAAACCGCGCCAGCATGCGCTCCAGCGCCATCGTGAACGGCGCCTGCATCATCGGCAGTGTCAGCAGGATGCCGAGCAGGCCGACACCGAGCGTGACCGGGAAGCCGATGGCGAAGATGTTCATCTGCGACGCGACGCGCGAGATGATGCCGAGCACGAGGTTGACGAAGAGCAGCATGCCGATCAGCGGCAACGCGATCCACAGCCCGATGGCGAAGACTTCGGCGCCCCAAGTCTGCGGCTGCAGCGCGCGCAGAAATCCAAACGGCTCGCTGCCGACGGGGAAAGCGTGGAAGCTCTGCACGACGGCCGCAACCACCAGCAGGTGCGCGTTGACGGCGATGAACAGGAAACCGATCGTCGTGCCGAAGAAGCGCGCGGTTGCCGTGCCTTGTGCGCCGCTGGCGGGGTCGAAGAAGCCGGCGTAGTTCAGGCCCATCTGCAGGCCGATCAGTTCACCGGCGAATTCGACGGCGGCAAAGACGATGCGCACCGCGAAGCCGAGCGTCAGGCCGATCAGCACGTTCTGCGCGATCAGCGACAGCGCCAGCGGCGAGTCGAGCGCCACGGTCGGCATCGCCGGCAGCGAGGCCTGCGCGGCGACGACGATCAGCACGGCCAGGCCGACGCGCACGCGCATCGGCACCGTGCGCTGGCCGAGCACCGGCAGCGACGAGAACAGCGCCAGCACGCGGATGAAAGGCCAGAAGATCGGCGCCAGCCAGGCGGTGAGCTGGGCTTCGGTGAGGGTGATCAAGGCAAGAAGGTCAGCCGACGGCCGACGGAATCGCTTGCAGCGTGCGCTGCAAATACTCCACCAGCGTTGTCATCATCCAGGGGCCGGCCACAGCGAGCACGACCACCGCAGCGATGATCTTCGGCACGAAGGACAAGGTCGCTTCATTGATCTGCGTGGCGGCCTGAAAGACGCTGACGACGAGGCCGACGACGAGCACGACGAGCAGCACCGGGGCCGAGACCATCAGCAACATCAGCAGGCCCTGCTGGCCGGCGGTGAAAACGTGGGAGGCATCCATGTGACGGTGTTGGCTAGGTGGCGAAAGAGGCCGCGAGTGAACCGAGCAGCAGGTTCCAGCCATCGGCCAGCACGAACAGCATCAGCTTGAAGGGCAGGGCGACGAGCACGGGCGACAACATCATCATGCCGAGACTCATCAACACGCTGGCAACGACCATGTCGATGATGAGAAACGGGATGAAGATCATGAAGCCGATCTGGAAGGCGCTCTTCAACTCGCTCGTGACAAACGCAGGCACCAGCACCTTGAGCGGCACGGTATCGGCCTTGGTATCGGCCGGCAGCTTGGCCAGGCGCGCGAACAGCATCACGTCAGCCTGGCGCGTCTGCTTGAGCATGAATTCGCGCAGCGGCACCTCGCCGCGCTTGAAGGCTTCTTCGGCGTTGATGCGGTTTTCGGTGAAGGGCTTGTAGGCGTTGTCGTAGACCCTGTCGAAGGTCGGTGACATGACGAAGAAGGTCAGGAACAGACTCAAGCCGATGATCACCTGGTTCGGCGGCGCTGCCTGCGTGCCCAGGGCCTGCCGCAGCAGCGACAGCACGATGACGATGCGTGTGAAGCCAGTCATCAGCAACAGCACCGCCGGCAGGAAGGACAGCGCGGTGAAGAACAGCAGCGTCTGGATCGGCACCGAGTAGCTGGTGCCTGCCGCGCCTTGGGCGACGACGAGCGGCAGACCGGGGCCGGCTTGCTGCGCTAAAGCCGCTGAAGAAACGGCCGATAACACCGACAGCGCGATGGCTTTGCCCCACAGACTAGCGCGCATCGTGGCCGTCCTTGCCTTTGAAGCGTGCGAGCAGTTGAGCGAAAGGTGTGGCGACAGGCGCAGCGGCCAGCGCTTCTTCTTGCGGCGCCATCTCGTGCAGCGTCGTGATCTGCTGGCCGGTCACGCCCAGCACCAGCCAGCGCCGCGCCTCGCCGCGACCGACTTCGACGGTGACGAGGCGCTGGCTCGGCGACAGCGACAGCACCGCCACCGTGCGCATCGTGCCTTGCGCCGCCGCGCCACCGGCGGGCGTGCGTTTCAACAGCCACAGCGCGGCCGGGATCAGCGCCAGGATGGCGATGAACCAGAGCAGCGAGGTGAAGGCAGAACCTGCGGCTCATTGCTTCGACAGACGCTTCACGCGCTCGCTCGGCGTCACGATGTCCGTCAGCCGAATGCCGAACTTGTCGTTGACGACGACGACTTCGCCTTGCGCGATCAGGTAGCCGTTGACGAGCACGTCCATCGGCTCGCCGGCAAGGGTTTCGAGTTCGACCACCGAGCCTTGTGCGAGTTGCAGGATGTTCTTGATCGGGATGCGCGTGCGGCCCAGCTCCACGGTCAGTTGCACCGGGATGTCGAGGATCATGCCGATGTCGTTGCCGGCGCCCGGCGCGCCCGCGGCGCCGCCCGCGAAGTTGGCGAACTGTGCAGGTGCCACCTGCTCGACGGTGGTCGTGGCGACCTGCGTGTCGCCGACCTGCTTGTCGGCCACTGCTGCGGCCCAGTCGGCGGCTGCGGGATCGTCGGCATTGTTCTGTGCGGCTTGCTCAGCGGACATCGTGTTCTCCCAGCCAGCCCCGGTCGGAGCTGGAAATCAATCGATCGACCTTGATCGCGTAGCGGTTGTTGGCCGTGCCGTAGTGGCAGTCGAGCACCGGCACGCCGTCGACCTTGGCTTGAATGGCCGGGTCGAGGTCGAGCTCGATGAAGTCGCCCGGCTTGAACGACAGCAGTTGTTCGACCGTGGCCTGCGTGGTCGCCAGTTCGGCGACGAGTTCGACCTCGGCGGACTGGATCTCGGTCTTCAGCAGCCTGACCCAGCGCGCGTCGGGCTCGGTGGTGTCGCCCTGCGGCGTGCTGTAGAGCACGTCGCGGATCGGCTCCAGCGTCGAATACGGGAAGCAGAAGTGGACCGCGCCCGAGCTTTCGCCCACTTCGAGCGTGAACGAGGTCGTCACCACCATGTCGCTGGGCGAGGCGATGGTGACGAACTGCGGCTGCATCTCGGTGCGCTGCACGTCCAACTGCAGCGGGTAGATGCCGTCCCAGGCCTTCTTGTAGTCGGCGCAGACGGTGGCCATCAGGCGCGCGATCACGCGCTGCTCCGTGGCGCTGAACTCGCGGCCTTCGATGCGCGTGTGGTACTTGCCGGCGCCACCGAACAGCGAGTCGATGACGGCGAACACCAGGTTCGGGTCGCAGACGATCAACCCTGCACCGTGCAGCGGTTGCATGCTGACGATGTTGAAGTTGGTCGGCACGACGATCTCGCGCAGGAAGGCGCTGTACTTCTGCACCTTGATGCCGCCGATGGCGATTTCCGGGTGCTTGCGGATCAGCTCGAAGACGCCGCTGCGCAGGTAGCGCGCGAAGCGCTCGTTGACCACCTCCAGCGTCGGCATGCGCGGGCGCACGATGCGCTCCTGCGTGGCCAGGTCGTAGGGGCGCACGGCGCCATGCTCCACCGCCTCGGGTTCGAGCTTCTGGTCTTCGCCGGTGATGCCTTGCAGCAGCGCATCGACTTCGTCTTGCGAGAGGATCTGCTGGTTCACAAAAGGCCTTCGTGAGCGCGCAGGCGCGCAGCCGCCGGGCCGCTCCCAAGGCGGAGCGCCAGCCCCCTCGGGGGGCAGGCGCCGAAGGTGACGAGGGTCGACATTTACTGGATGATGAAGTTCGAGAAGTGGACGGCGCGGATCGGAGGTTCGTCTCCCACTTCGACCTTTTTCGGCTTCCCGGCCGCGGCTTCGGTGTTGACGGTGTAGCCCAGCGGTTTCAGCGCTGCGGCACGCACCTCGCCTGCGAGCGCCATCTTGCCCTCGTGTTCCATCAACTGACCCGCCGTCTTGCCGGCCAGCACGAGCAGGATGTTGTTGCGGATCGCCGGCATGTAGGCCTTGAGCAGATCGCCGGCCTTGGCGTCGGCCAGCTCGAGCGTCATGCCGACCTGCGCATAGCGCTCGGCCTCGCGGTCGGCCAGGTTCACCGTGAACGGGTCGAGTGGCACGAAGGTCGGCGCATGCTTGACGTCGGCCTTGGCAGCCTTCTCGGCGTGCTTGTCGGCTGCACCGTCACCGTCTTCTTCCGCGGCGGCAGCGGCGGCCGCTGCGGCGGCACGCTGCTTCATCATGAAGAAGGCGGCGCCACCGCCCCCGGCAACCAGCACGGCCACCACGGTGGCAATGAGGATCAGTTTCTTCTTGCCGCTCTTGGCGGGCGTGGCGGGCACGGCATCGGTGGCAGCAGCGGCGGACATTCCAGGGCTCCGGTTTCAGCCGTGCGGTTCACGCACAGCGGGTTCTTGAAGACGGATTGTTCGTGGCAGCGCCGATCCGCAAACGCCGATAAGGGGGGGCTTTGTCGCCCTGCTTACGCGAGCACGGCAGCTCACGCCACCAGATCGACCATGCCGCGGACCGGTCCGTTGCGGGTGGCCGCGGCGTTGCTGCTGCGCTCGTCATCGCGTGCCGAGGCGTTCGCCGCCGTGCGATGTGTCACGCTCTGCGCGCTCCACGCCGCCTGGCGCTGCGCGGAGCCGTCGTGCACGCCGCCGCCGGAAAGCTTCAAGCCGCCGTCGTCGAGCGCCGCTGCGAGCGCTGGCAGGGCGGCTTCGATCGCGCTGCGTGTGGCTGCGAGGTCGGCGCTGAAATCGATCCGTGCTTCGCGGCCGTCGAGCACGATCTTCACCGCCACCGGGCCCATCTCGGCCGGGTTCAGCAAGAGCTGCGCCTGCTGCACGCCGTCGTTGGCCCACCAGCGCACCTGCGTGGCCAGCGACGGTGCGAAGGTGGGCGTGCCGATGGGTGCTTGCACGGTTGCGGTGGGCAGCACGGGCTCGGCGGCCTTGGGCGCCGTTGCCGCGGAGGTTGCCGAAGAGGCCGCGAACGCTACAAGCGCGGAAGTGGGCACCGCCGCGGCTGGGGAGCCCGGTGCCGTGTCTTTCTTCTCGCTGGCCGCGGCCTGCAACTGCGCGCTCGATGGTGCGGCGTTTGTCGATGTGTTGTCACTGGGCGCTGCCGCACTGCGTGGCGGCGGCGTCTCGTGCGGGGCCGCAGCGCGCGGGAGGGCATCGTCGCGCAATGCCGACGGGGTGGCGGCCGCGGCAACTTGCAGGGCGTCGGTGCCGTCGGCTGAGGCCTCCTCTGTGGCCACGCTCGTCGCGGTGCTGGCAATGGCGACCGGCGGCGGCGACCATCCCGGCAGCAAGGCGGCGAGGTCGGGTGCGGCGGTTTCGTCGTGCGGTGCTTCGGCCGGGTCTGTCGCGGCAGTGTCTGAATCGACCGCGGCTGCGTCCTCTTTTTCGCGAGGCGCTTCCTTGGCCGGTTTGGCCTCGGTCTTTCGCGGTGCCGCGGCATCGCGCGCTCCGCGCGCCTTTGAAGCCGGACGCTGAGGCTCTTCGCTCGCTTCCGGCGCTTCGGGCGGTTCGCTCTCACAGGCCTGATCGAGGCAGCGCGCGAACTCACCGCCGCGTGCTGCGTCGCCGCGGCCGTTCTGCGGCCCGGCTTGAGGGGGCGTCATCGGTGACAACGCGGCGGCAATCGCATTCATAGCTGGGTTCCTGCAAACGGGTTGCGTACGGTCTTGCTCATCCTCTGCGCCTGTTCATCGTTGGCGCGCTGTTCGCGCTGCTCGAGGCCTTGGCGTTGTTCCTGCCGCCGCCGTTCGATCAGCTTGCGCACCGAAGCGACACGCAACTCGGTGGCCGTCAGCACGTCGTTGGCGCGTGCCAATGCTTGCTCGCACACCGTCAGCGCCTGCCCCTGCTGCGAAATTGCCAGCTCCAGGCGGGCCGCAAACTGGTGGTACGAGCGCAGCACTTCGAGTGCGGCGCCGCGCTGGAACTGGCCGTTCCATCGTGCGGTGTAGTCGTCGCGGTAGGTATCGAGCTCGCGTGCCTGCGTGCGCGCTTCGTCGCGACGGGCGCGCGACTGGTTGAACGCGGCCAGCGCGATGTTGCGTTGCTGCTCGGCTTGTTCGAGCAAGGTGGCCAGTGTTTCCACTTCAGTGGCGCTCGGCCAGCCGGAGCCACTGAGCGCCCCAAGGGCCACGAAGGGGCCCGTGCAGGGCCCGGGAGGCAGGAGCGAAGTGACGTGGGGGTTGCTGCATTTCAATCGATGGAGTGAAGGAGCTGCTCGCGGCTGGCGGCCAGCGGCGCACAGTCGTGCATGTCCTGCTGCAGCATCGCGGTCAACTTCGGCTGAGCGCGGATCGCAGCGTCTAGCTCGGCGTCGTGGCCGGCCGTGTAGGCGCCGAGCTGGATCAGGTCGCGCGCCTTCGTCAGTTTGGCCAGCATGGCGCGGGCGCGGCGGGCGTGCTGCACATGCTCTTTGTCGGCAACGCTGGTCATCACACGCGACACCGACTTTTCGACATCGATCGCCGGGAAATGCCCGGCTTCAGCGAGCGCGCGGCTGAGCACAATGTGGCCGTCCAGGATGCCGCGCGCCGCATCGGCGATCGGGTCCTGCTGGTCGTCGCCTTCGGAGAGCACGGTGTAGAACGCGGTGATCGAGCCGCAGCCTTCGCGGCCGTTGCCGCTGCGCTCGACCAGCTGCGGCAGCTTCGCAAAACACGACGGCGGGTAGCCCTTGGTGGCCGGCGGTTCGCCGATCGCCAGCGCGATCTCGCGCTGCGCCATCGCGTAGCGTGTCAGCGAGTCCATCAGCAGCAGCACATGCTGGCCGCGGTCGCGGTAGTGCTCGGCGATGGCGGTGGCGTAGTGCGCGCCCTGCATGCGCACGAGCGGTGGCGCATCGGCAGGCGCGGCGACGACGACGCTGCGCGCCAGGCCTTCGGCTTCGAGGATGTCTTCGATGAATTCCTTGACCTCACGGCCACGCTCGCCGATCAGCCCGACGACGATCACGTCGGCGGCGGTGTAGCGCGCCATCATGCCGAGCAGCACCGACTTGCCGACGCCTGTGCCCGCGAACAGGCCGATGCGCTGGCCGCGGCCGACGGTGAGCATGGCGTTGATTGCGCGAACCCCCGTGTCGAGCGGCTGGCGGATCGGGTCGCGGTCCATGGCGTTGATCGGGCGGCGCAGCATCGGTTCGAGGCGCGTGTTGCCGATCGGGCCGCGGCGGTCGATCGGCGCGCCGTGCGGGTCGACGACGCGGCCGAGCAGGCCGTCGCCCACCGGCAGGTGCAGGCCGCGGTCTTCACGCCGCCGCCACAAATGGTTCTCGCAACCGAGCTTCGGCGGTGCCAGCGGCGCCGGGCGTGGCGTTACACGTGCACCCGATTGCAGGCCATGCACTTCACCGGTCGGCATCAGGTAGGCGCGGTCGCCGGAGAAGCCGACCACTTCGGCCAGCACCGGCGGTTGGCCGTCGCAATGCACTTCGCACACGGCGCCGACCGGGGCACGCACGCCGGCGGCTTCGAGCACCAGCCCGGTGACGCGCACGAGCGAGCCTTCGACCTCGAGCGATTGCGGCGCTTCAGCGAAGTTGCGCAGGTCGCGCAGGTAGTGGGACCAGCGCTGCGAGCGATCAGGCGCGGACAAACTCATGGCATGGCCCGCCCGGCCGCTCCGAAGGGCCATGCACGCCCCTTCGGGGGGCAGCGAACAAAGTGAGCGTGGGGGCTCATTCCCTCACGTCTCGACTGATGATCACGTCGTCACGCAGCGCCAGCGGCTGGCCGAGCGTGGCCGCTGCCTGCGTCCAGCGTGCGTCGATGCTGGCATCGATGCGGCCGATGTCGGAGTCGACGCGGCAGCCGCCGCGCGAGATCGACGCGTCGGGCAACAGCCGTGCGCCGCGCGCTGCCAGCGCATCGGCGGCGCCTTGCTGCACCAGCGGCAGGTCGGCAGGATTCACATGCACACGGATGTGCTTCGCCGAGAGCAGCACCGCTTCGACGGCCTGTGCCGCCACCGTGGCCACGAGTTCGGGGCGCGTGCTCAGTTCGCTGCGCACCACCTGGCGCGCGAGGGCAGCGGCACTGGCCGCCACGCTGTCGGCCATCGCCGATTCGAGCTGCGTGAATTCGGCGTCGAAGGCTGCCACCAGCGCACCGAGCTGTGCGCTCATCTGCGTGGCAAAGGCCTGCTTGAAACTTTCCAGTGCGACGAGGCCGTCGCGATAGCCGTCCTGGTATCCCGCCTGGCGCGCGCCCTGCATCGCGGCCTGATCGCCGGCCGCACGCTGCGCCTCGCTCTTGGCTGAACGCACGCCGTGCGTGGGCGCCGCTGCGTCGTCGAACGCATGCGGCCGCCAGCTCGCAAAACCTTCCAGCTCTTCGCGCGGGATGAACTCGACCGGAGTTGATTGGCCCCCTTGGTCGCTGCTGCGCTGCGACCGTCCCCCGGGGGAGTGAGCGGCCTCGGGGCGGCTCAGACGAGCTCATCGCCGCCTCCGCCGCCGAGCACGATCTGGCCTTCGTCGGCCAGGCGGCGCACGATCTTCAGCACTTCCTTCTGCTCGGCTTCGACCTCCGACAGCCGCACCGGGCCGCGCGATTCGAGGTCTTCTTTCAGCGTTTCGGCGGCACGCGAACTCATGTTCTTGAAGATCTTGTCGCGCAGCTCGGGCGTCGCGCCCTTGAGCGCCACGACCAGCGACTCGCTCTGCACTTCCTTGAGCAGCGCCTGGAAGCCCTTGTCGTCCAGGCGGTTCAGGTCGTCGAAGATGAACATGTTGTCCATGATCTTCTGCGCCAGCTCGGCGTCGGCCTCGCGGATGAAGTCGAGCACCGAAGTCTCGATCGGGCTGCCGAGCAGGTTGATGATTTCGGCCGCCGTCTTGACGCCGCCCAGCGAAGCGCGGCGCATCTCGCCGCCGGAGCGCAGCACCTTGCTCATGACTTCGTTCAGGTCGCTCAGCGCCGTGGGCTGGATGCCATCGAGCGAGGCGATGCGGATCAGCACCTCATTGCGCATGCGCTCGGGCAGGCCCTTCAGCACCGGTCCGGCCTGGTCCTGATCCAGATGCACCAGGATCGCAGCGACGATCTGCGGGTGTTCGTTGTGCAGCAGCTCCGCCACCGCGCCGGCGTCCATCCACTTCAGCGTTTCGATGCCGGCAGCGTCGTTGCCTTGCAGGATGCGGTCGGTGAGCAGCTTGGCCTTTTCGTTGCCGAGAGCACGCGTCAGCACGTTCTTCACATAGGCATCGGTGTCGGCAACAAGGACGCTCTGCTCGGAGGCGACGCTCGAAAACTGCTCCAGCACGCTTTCGACCTTTTCGCGCGAGATCGATTTCATCTTCGCGATCGTCTCGCCCAGGCGCTGCACTTCTTTCGGTTCGAGGTGCTTGAAGACTTCGGCGGCTTCTTCCTCGCCGAGCGACATCAGCAGGATCGCTGCGTTTTCGAGCCCGGCTTCATTCATGGCGACTGAACTCATGCGTCCTCCGCCTTCACCCAGCCGCGCACGATGTTCGCCACCGCCGCCGGGTTCTCCTTGGCCACGCTGCGTGCGTTGGCCAGGTGTTCTGCCGTGCGCGGCGCTTCGAGCATCGGCGGGCTGCCGCTCGGCAAGGCCACCGCGTTGTCTGCGACGACGTTCAACTTGCCGCCTTGCGCCGGCGCCGCCGCTGCGGGCGCTGCGGCCTTCAACGCCGGCTTGACGAAGCCGAAGAGGATGATCAGCGCCACCAGCACGAGCGCGGCCGGTGTGGCGCCGCTGCGCACCAGGTCGATCACCCAGTCCTGCTTCCAGACGGGAAGGTCCTGCGCTTTCGGGATCGCGTCGGCCTTGAACGGCGCGTTGATCAGCTTCACCGAATCGCCACGGTCCTTGGAAAAACCGATCGCTTCCTGCACCAGGGAGGTCAGCTTCTCGATCTCTTCGTTGGGCAACGGCGTGCTGGTCGTCTTGCCGTTTGCTGCGGTCGTCACGCGGTGGTTGACGACGACGGCGGCGTTCAGGCGCTTGACGTTGCCGGTGGCGTTGCGTGTCACGCGCACGGTCTTGTCGACCTCGTAGTTCGTCACCGCATCGCGCTTCGAGTTGCCGCCCGACGTGCCGCCAGGGCCTGCTTGCAACGGCGACGCGGCACCGTTGATCGGCGCCGTGGCCGGCACCGGCGGCTGGTTCGAGGCCGCGCCAGGCACGCCCGACGGTGTGCTCTGCCCGCCGGAGCCCGAGTCGCTGACCTGCATGCTGCGCACGGCGGCCGGTGCATTGCCCTGGTTCGGTTTGAACTCTTCGGCCGTCGATTCGATTTGCGAGAAGTCGACTTCGGCGGCGATCGTCGCGCGCAGGTTGTCGCGGCCGACGATCGGCTCCAGGATGTCGATCACGCGCTTGTGATAGCTCTGCTCGACCTGCTGCACATACTGCAACTGCTGCGCGTCGAGGCCCTGGCCGCTGGCGCCGTCGGCGGACGCCGAGAGCAGCGCGCCACTCTGGTCGATGACGCTGACCGCTTTGGTCGTCATTTCCGGCACCGAGGACGAGACGAGGTGGACGATGCCGGCGATCTGCGTGCGGTCGAGCGCGCGGCCGGGGTGCAGCGTCACCAGCACCGAAGCCGAAGGCTTCTGCTGCTCGCGAAAGAAGCCGTTCTGCTGCGGCAGTGCCAGGTGCACACGTGCCGCCTGCACGGCGCCCAGCGCCAGGATCGAACGTGTGAGTTCGCCTTCCAGACCGCGCTGGAACGTCAGCCGCTCCTGGAATTGCGTCTGGCCGAACTTGGCGTTGTCCATCAGCTCGAAGCCGATCACGCTGCCTTTGGGCAGGCCGGCCGAAGCCAGCTTCAGGCGGGCGTCGTGAACTTGTGACGACGGCACCAGGATCGCGTTGCCGCCGTCGGCGTGGCGGTACGGGATGTTCATCTGCGACAACTGCGCAATGATCGCGCCGCCGTCCTTCTCATTCAGGTTCGCGTACAGCACCTTGTAATCACCGCGCGCGCTCCACATCGACAGGGCGGCCAGCACGGCGATCAGGCCGGCCGCGCCGAGGCCGAGCTTCATCTTGGCGGCCGCGGGCAACAAGGCCAGACGAGACAGCGCGCCGTTGTCGCCGGTCTGCGGCGAGGCGGGGGTTCCAACTTGTGCAACAGCCGTGGTGTTCATGCGCTCGTTGTGTGCGTGAGGTGCCGACCGAGCGCACGCCAAGTGGCCTTGCGTCCCGGAATGGAGGGCATTGTTCGGCGCGGGGGGCGAAAGCTATAGCGCGAACAGTCGGACAAACGACGTTCACTTCCGCTCCTTGCAAGCGAGTCGTGACAACCTACAGTGCGGCCATCGTTGGCTTCAACCGGCGTGACAGGAATCACAGATGGATGCGATCGGTGGACTGAAACCCTTCAACTTTGCGCAGGCCGCGGCCCGCGCAGGCTTGGGCGTGGATGGCCAGCCGCTGTCGGCCAAGAAAGCGGCCGGCCCCGAAGGCGGCTTTGCCACGGCGATGACGCAGGCGCTGAAATCAGTGAGCGCGCAGCAGCTGGAGTCGCAAGGCCTGCAACGCGAACTGCAGATGGACAACCCGACGGTCAGCCTCGAGCAGACGATGGTGTCGATGCAGAAAGCGCAGATCGGCTTTCAGGCCGCGCTGGCGGTGCGCAACCAGTTCGTGCGGGCGTACACCGACATCATGAACATGCAGGTCTGAGCGAGCTGGCCTGCACCCCCGTGGGCTGGCCCATCGCCCGCGTCGACGAAGGCAGAATCGCGCTGCGCCGCGATTTGAGGCGCGCCGCTTTGCACTTCTTGTTCGACCCCGGTGAAACCCGATCTCTGAAGCTCACAATGCGGCATCCATGCGGTCTTCAGGCCTGTCCGCGCCTCCATGTTCGGGATCACGTGGCCGTGATACGCAGCAAAACTGTCGCCCGATAACAAATTAGATCGCTGAGCAGTGCCGCCCTCTTCCTCCCCCAGCACGCCGAAGGCTCTGGATGCAATGGTTCTCGAACTGCTCGCAGTGCTTGAACTGCAGCCCGAGTCCGGCAAGTGGCTCAAGTACAAGAAACCGGAGCACTTCACGCCTGAACCCTCAGAGTGCCACATAAACGCGTGGCTTCAGCGGAAGTACGTTCGAAGCGGCTCGGTTTGCAGCGGATGGACCATCTGGCAACACCGCTTGGCGAAGTTCGTCGAGGCGCAGTTCCACTCGGTTTGGCGCAGCGACGAAGGCGCACTGGTTGATGTTACGCCACGCCAAGATGGAGAGAAGCGAATACTCTTTGTGCCAGATCCGGGTCGGTCTATACGCCTCACACATCACGAGGGTTCGCCAGCCATCGAAACCTTTGACAACGTGAGAATCCAATTTGGGCAACTGATCAATGGCCCAACGGAGCAGGTTCATGTGTTGACCACGAAGCTCATCTATGAACATGGCCTCGTCCTTCGCTCAGCGACCTGACCACTTCATCGCGCGGACGTCCGAAGCCTCGCGAAGCGAGCTTTCGGACGCCGCTGATGTCGAACGTTGAGCCGCTTGAAGTGAGAGAGCAGAAGGCTGTGGCGCCTGCAAAACCGAAACCGCGCTCACATGCGTCCGCCGCCGACTCGACGAAAGCGGTCGAAGAGTTCATGCTGGCTCTCGAGCACAAGCCCAAGGACGAAATCCAGGCCATCCGACGCTCGATCCTGGGCGCCGATCCGCGCATTGCCGAAGGCATCAAGTGGAACGCTCCCAGCTTTCGCACGACCGAGTACTTCGCCACGACGAATCTTCGGGAGAAGAACGGGGTTGGCATCATTCTTCACCTTGGAGCCAAGGTCCGAGACGTCGCACCTGAGGGCCTGCTGATTGACGATTCCGAGAAGCTCTTGAAGTGGCTCGCCCGCGACAGGGCGACGATCGTGTTCAAGGACATGAACGATTTCAAGGCCAGGGAAGCCGCCTTCCTCGGCATCATCCGCAGCTGGATCATCCACGTCTGAGGCGTCCGAGTTCAGCAGACTGCAGTCGGCGCAGACGTGGCCATTCCGTTGGCTCTTGACTCGGCGTAGCATGCTGCCGGTCGCTATCACTCCGACTCGCGCCACGTCAACGCCCGCCACTGCGAGGAGACAAGATCATGGCAACTTCACCCTTCGGCGGAGTTATCCAGGCCGTACTGCTCTCGCTGGTCGCCACACAGGCATTCTCCCAATCGCCAGCTGGGTTGCCGGGATCGGAGATATCCAAGCTGGTGAGCGGGCGCAGTCTGGCGATCTCCTTCTATGGAGATCCGACCAACACGGCCAGCACGAGCATCTGGGACTTTCGAAAGGACGGCTCCGTGTGCGCACGAATCATTGGAGCCGGTCGTCGTGAGAAGTGTGCCGAGGAAGGGAAATGGAACATCAGCAACGACATGCTCTGCTGGGACCTGCCTTCCATCGGCAGATCTCTGGGAACCAACCCTGCATGCTCTTCAGCGAAACAGCCGAAGCCGGATCGACTCGAGCTTCGCAATCAGAAAACGCCAGACCTGACGTTTGCGTTGGTGCTGATCCTGAGCCCGTGAGCGTCAACAGGTCCTAGCCCAGCAACAGAAACTTCTCCCGCCGCTGCGTCAGATCGATGTAGCGCTGCAATGCACGCTGTGCGGTGCCGTCGAGGCGTGCGAACGAGCAGCCGAGGCGCGAGACGCGGCTGCTGGCGCCGAAGCCGCCGCTGACGTGTTGCACCGTCAGCGGGACGATGAGCAGCGTGTCGGCGTCGAGTTCGAGGCGCACGCCGTCGAGCGATGTGCCGGGCGCGATCGGCGCCGCCTCGGCCGGCAGTTGCAGCGCGCAGCCGCCGACGCTGACGTCGAGCACGCGCAGCGTCAGCATCTCGCCGCGCGAGGCCGGGTGGCGCAGGTGGGCGACGGCGCTGTCGCGCGTGCGCACGCGGAAGAACTCGCGGCGCTGGAATCGGTAGAGCACGTCGGGCAGGACGGCCTGCAAGGCGCTGGCGTTGTGGCCGTGGGCGAGCATCAGGCCTTGCAGGTCGAACTGCAGCTTGATGGCGTCGAGATACGCCACGGCCGTGGCTTCGCCGGTCTCGACCAGCGCGCGGATCTGCGGATGGACGGCATCGGCGTCGAAGCTGACACGCCGCCCCGGCGCGTCCACGGCCCACAGCGTCGAGGTGTAGGCGGCGCCGCCGGGCGCCGAGAGTTGCACCAGCACCGCGCTGGCGACCAGGCGGCGCAGCAGTGCCAACACTTCCTCCGGATGATCGACACGAAACTCGTCGATCGCGCGGCCGGTGATCGTGGACAGCGGCGCGGGCTGCGTCGCTTCGAAGTTGTTGGCCTGGGGGCTCATGACATCAGGAGGGGCTAGTGCAGCGTGCGGGATTTTCCGGTCATCATCTGGTCGAGATCTTCCAGCCAGGGCTCGGCCAGCGTGCGGATCTCGGCGTCGTTGACGAGGATGCGCTGCATGATGCGGCTCTTCTGCTTGCCTTCTTCCGCAGCGAGGCTGTGTTCGGTGGCGGCGTGCTTCAACTGCGCGATCAGCAGCACGCAGGCGCCTTCGAGCTTGACGACCTGGTCCCAGTTGGCAGCACGTGCCGCTGCCAGCATGTCGTTGCTGGCGCGCTCCAGGGCTTCGTAGTAGCCGAGCAGCCGGGTGTCCATCGCGTGGGTGGAGGTGGTGGTGTTCATGGCGTGTGGTCCCCTGCGCATCAGCGTTGTGCCGAGGCGCCGTCGATTTGCGGCGCGATCGATTGCCAGGCCTCGTGCAGGGGCTTCATCAGCTCGCGGCACTCGTCGAGCGCGGCGCTGTCGTTCTTCAGATTGGCTTGCGTCAGGCGCAGCGTGACGTAGGCGTAGAGGTCCGACAGGTCCGCGGCCAACGTGCCGCCGGCGCCGAGGTCGAGGCTGGCCTTCAGGCCCTCTTCGACGATGCGCACCGCGCGTCCGATTTCGCGGCCCTTGAGTTCGGTCTGGCCGGCGGCCATGGCCGCCTTGGCGCGCATCAGCGACTCGAAAAAGCCGTCGAGCAGCATCGCGACCAGCTTGTGCGGCGAGGCACCCTGGACGCCGGTCTCGACGCCGACCTGGCTGTACATGTGGGCGGGGGCGCGGCCGTAGGCCGAAGCAGCGGTGCGGTGCGGTGCGTACATGGGGCGGCTACCTGTGAACGAAAGTGTCTGGGCTTGCCAGGGTTATCGTCCGTGGAGCGCCGCGCTTGAGGCTGCTGATCGCTGGGATTGACCGCGAATTTTCGCCAAACTCCGCGAGCGAAAACTCAAGCGTTGTTGCGCGCGTCGTAGAAGTTGGACAGCGCCTGCAACTGCTGCGCGACGGCGCTCGACAGGCCATTCAACTGGCCCATGTTGCGATCGAGCGCGGTGTACTGCGCGCGCAGGCGCCGCTCGGTGGAGGCCAGGCGCGCTTCCATCTGGTCCTGGCGCTCTTCGTTGCGGTCGATGCGCGCTTGCAGGCTGCCCTTGCGCGTGTCGAACGCGCCTTCCGGCCCGAGCAGCACGTCGCCGAGTTCCTTGAAGCGGCGCATGAAGCCGCTGTCGGCGTTGGTCGCTCCGTCGGTGGCGAACAGCTTCTGCAACTCGCCCAGATTGGCCAGGCCGTTGTCCAATTCGCTGGCGCGGATCGCCAGCGTGCCGTCGCGCTGCAGCGACAGGCCCACGTCCGAAAGACGGCCAAAGACAGAGGAGGCCGACGAAGAATCGTTCAACACCGCGCGCATCTGGCGCTGGATGCCGAGCACGAGGCTGTCGCCCTGCATCGGGCCGCCGGTCTGGCTGGCTTCGTTGAAGCTCGTCTGCGTGCGGATGTAGTTGGCCAGCTCGTTGTACGACTTGACAAAGTCCTCGACCGCGGTCTTCACGGCCGCGCTGTCGGCGGCCACGGTCACTTCCACCGGCGCGGTGGTCGTCTTGACGAGCTTCAAGCTCACGCCGTCGGAGACATCGGTCAGCGTGTTGCTGGCCGACTCGACGTCGATGCCGTTGATGGTCGCCAGGGCGTTGGCCGCGCGCTGGTTGAATGTCATCGGCGACGCCGATCGCGCATCGAAGGCCAGTGCCGACAAGCCGTTGGTGGCGACGCCATCGTCCGTGGTTTCCGCAGCGGTGATCCGAAAGCCGTTCTCGGCGCCACTGTCTTTGGAGCGTATCGCCAGGCGCGAACCGTTGGCGTCGTTGATGACGGTGGCGGTGACGCCGGCGTTGGCCGCATTGATCTTGTCGCGCACTTCGGCCAGCGTGTCGTCTTCGGCGCCGAGCGTGACCGTGACGGCCGTCGCGCCAGCCTTGGCGTCGAAGCCGCTGACGGTGGGCGTGCCGGTGTAGGTGCCGAGCTCGATGGTCAGCGTGCCGGGGCCGAAGACAGCCGGATCGGCGTCGTTGAAGCGGCGGCTGGAAACGGTCTGTGCCGCAGCGAGCTGCTGCACCTGCACCGCGTAGGCGCCGACGGCGGCGCCAGTGGCGGTGGTGATGGTGACGGCCGCATCGGCGCTGGCGCCGGTGGTGCGGTTCCACAGCGTGGCCGAGCTGAGGGCGGTAGCTTTGTCACGCATCGCCGAGACCATGCCCTGCATCTTGCCGAACTCCGACAGCTTGGTCGTGAGCTGCGTTTCCTGGCGTTCGAGCGCCACCAGCGGCTGGCGTTCGATGGCCAGCAACTGCGTGACGATGCTGTTGATGTCGAGTCCGCTGCCGATGCCGGCGGAGGTGATGGTGGCCATGTGTTGGTGTTCCGGTGACGGTCGTCGTCCGGTTTTCGGCAGCGCCTGGTGGCGGCTTGAGCGCGGGCGCTGGCGAAAACGTTTAGCAAATCACGCTGCGAGCATCCGCGGGTGTTCCAAGCGAATGCCGCGGAACCGGCTTTGCCGGGCCGCTGGCGTTCCTTGCAGGACGCGGGGCCGCAAGACGCGGCCCCTCCTCGTCCCGTCCGAGCCGACGCAGGTCGGCTCGGAGCCGCGGGCCTCGGCCCCTTGAGGGGAGCGGCGCAAGCCGCTCCGGGGGTGGGCCCATTTCTAGCGTTGGAGCAGCGACAGCACCTGCTGCGGCAACTGGTTGGCCTGCGCCACCATCGCGTTGCCGGCCTGTTGCAGGATCTGAGCCCGCGCCAGGGCTGCGGTTTCGGCGGCGAAGTCGGCGTCCATGATGCGCGAGCGTGCAGCGGCCTGGTTTTCAGCCGAGACTTGCAGCGTGGCGATCACCGCTTCGAAGCGGTTCTGCGCTGCGCCGTAGAGCGCGCGCTCGCCGTTGACCGTGTCGAGCGCGGCGTCGAGGTTGGTCAGGGCCAGCGTCGAGGCGGCGACCGTGGTCAGGCCACCGCCGGTCACGGCGGTGATGGTGGCATCGGCGGACATGTCGGCGGTGGTGATCGTCACCGTCTCGCCGCTGTTGGCGCCGACCTGGAAGTCCTGCGCCCCGGCGCCGGCGGAGAGAATCGCAATGCCGTTGAAACGCGTCGAGCCGATGGTGCGCGTGATCTCCGCGCTCAGTTCCTGGTATTCGGCGTCGAGGCTGGCACGGTCGCTGACGCCGTTGGTGGCGTTGGCCGACTGCACGGCCAGCTCGCGCATGCGCTGCATCATTTCCGAGAGCTTGCCCAACGCGCCTTCAGCGGTCTGCGCCAGCGAGATGCCGTCGTTGGCGTTGCGCACGGCAACGTTCATGCCGCGCACCTGCGCGTTCATGCGTTCGGCGATGGCCAGGCCGGCAGCGTCGTCCTTGGCGCTGTTGACGCGCAGGCCCGACGACAGGCGCTGCATCGACGTCGCCAGCGAAGACTGGGACATCGACAGGTTGCGTTGCGCGTTCAGCGAAACGAGGTTGGTATTGATGGTTTGGGGCATGTTGAGCACTCCTAGAGAATCGATCACTCCCGGCGCGAGTGCCGGCCCTGCGTCCAGGCCATGCAGGTCGAACGCTGGTGATCATTGTGTGAAGTGCTTGAGTGCCGTGATCGGCCGAACAACAGCCGGAAAGCCCCGCAAAAGAAAAGCCCGCCTCGACGCGAAGGTCGAAGCGGGCTTGTAGTGCGGCTCAGGCGAGCCGCTCCCTCTCGTTGCTTAGCGCAGGAGCGACAGCACCTGCTGCGGCAACTGGTTGGCTTGGGCGATCATCGCCGAGCCGGCCTGCTGCAGGATCTGGGCGCGCGACAGGTTGGCCGTTTCCGCCGCGAAGTCGGCGTCGGTGATGCGGCTCTTCGCAGCGGCCTGGTTCTCGGCCGAGACTTGCAGCGTGCCGATGACCGACTCGAAGCGGTTTTGCGACGCGCCGTACAGTGCACGCTCGCCGTTCACCGTGTCCAGCGCGGTATCGATGTTGGTCAGCGCGGTGTTCGCGGCAACCAGCGTGTCCACGCCGCCACCGGTGACGGCCGTGATACCGGCGTTGGTGGACATGTTGGTCGTCGTGATCGTGACCGTCTCGCCGTTGTTGGCGCCGACCTGGAAGACCTTGGCACCGGAATCAGCCGCCAGGATGGCTTGGCCGTTGAACTTGGTGGAGGTCAGCGTGCGGCCGATTTCGGCAGCCAGTTCGGTGTACTCGGCGTCGAGGTTGGCGCGGTCGCTGGTGCCGTTGGTCGCGTTGGCCGACTGCACCGCCAGTTCACGCATGCGTTGCAGCATGTCGCCGACCTTGCCGAGCGCGCCTTCAGCCGTCTGCGACATCGAGATTGCGTCGTTGGCGTTGCGGATTGCGACGTTCATGCCGCGCACTTGGGCGCCCATGCGCTCGGCGATCGCCAGGCCGGCAGCATCGTCCTTGGCGCTGTTGACACGCAGGCCTGAAGACAGGCGCTGCATCGAGGTCGCGAGCGAAGATTGCGACGCCGAGGCGTTGCGCTGGGCGTTCATCGACACGAGGTTGGTATTGATCGTCATCGCCATGGTGGGGCTCCAAAAGTTACGGTGGTTTGATTTCCTGAACCGGCCGGTCGGCCGGTCGGGTTGTCGTCCCCGGTTTGAATTGGTTGGGGCCGTGCACCTTTTTCGGTCAGCCGCGGCGCGAACTTGAGACGCGCGATCTGCGCACTATTTCGCGGCTGCGGCCGCTATCGCGCTTTGGCCTGCCGGCGGTGGTTCGTGCACTGCAGGGGCAGCACCGCGCGCCAGGGTGTGGGCCAGTGCATCCAGCGTCACCGGCTTGGACAGGAAGCCGTTCATGCCGGCATCGAAGCAGCGCACGCGTGTCTCAGCATAGGCATCGGCGGTCAGCGCGATGATCGGCAGCGAGGCCTTGTCGCCGGGCAGCGCGCGGATGGCGCGCGTGGCCGCCATGCCGTCGAGTTCGGGCATGTGCAGATCCATCAGCACGAGATCGAAGTCACCGTGCTGCACGGCCTGCACCGCGGCGCGGCCGTCGTGTGCGAACTGCGCTTCATGGCCGAGGTGGGCGACCATCGCCGCCAAGACCTCGCAATTGACCTCGTTGTCTTCGGCCACCAGCAGGTTCAGTGGCCGCGATCCGCCGGACGGCGCCAAAGGCAGCAGGGTGGGGCTGGCCGCATGCGCTGGCGCTTCGCGCAGCGGCAGCCGCAGCTCGAAGCGGCTGCCCTGGCCGGGCGTGCTCTGGACCACGATGTCACCGCCCATCAGCCGCGCCAGGTTGCGCGAAATTTCCAGGCCGAGGCCGGTGCCGCCGTGGCGGCGCGACGTGGAGTCGTCGCCCTGCGTGAAGCGCTGGAACAGGCGCGACAGCGTGGCCGCGTTCATGCCGACGCCGGTGTCGATGACGGCGATGCAGAGCTGGCCGTCGTGCGCGAGCAGTTGCAGGCTGACGCGGCCTTGGTCGGTGAACTTGATGGCGTTGGACAGCAGGTTGAACAGCACCTGGCGCACGCGCGTGCCATCGAGCAGCACCCGCGCCGGCAGCGCCGGATCGACCTGCGTGTCCAGCGTCAGGCCGCGCGCCACAGCCGATGTCGTCATCAGGGCCTGCACATCGGCCGCCAGTTCCTGCGGCGAGACCGCGTCTTCGTGCAGGCGCAGCGTGCCGGCCTCCAGGCGCGCCGCATCGAGCACGTCGTTCAGGATGTCGAGCAGGTGGCCGCCAGACTCGCGGGCGACGCGCAACTGGTGGTGCTGCGCTGGCGTCAGCGTTTCGCTTTCGAGCAGCTGCAGCATGCCCAGCAGCCCCTGGAACGGGGTGCGCAGTTCGTGGCTCATGTTGGCCAGGAAGGCGCTCTTGGCCACGCTCGCCTCTTCGGCCTTGCTGCGCGCCACGCGCAGATCGGCGGCGAGCGTCTCGAGTTCACGCCGGCGCAGCAGCTCGCGCCGCCACAGCGACAGCGCCAGCAGCGCGAAGCCGACCGAGGTGGCCGACAGCAGCACGGTCAGCAGCAGTCCGGCGCGGCCCTGCTCGCGCACCGTGCGGTAGTGCTGGCTGACCAGGGCGGAGGCGCTGTGCGAGGTTTCGATGACAAGCGAGTGGATCGGCGCGTTCAGCGGCTCCATGCGCGCCAGCAGGGACCGCGCGGCGCTGGCGTCGAACGGCAGGCTGGCCTGCGGCCCGAGCACACGGTCGGCCTCCTGCACGAAGCCCTGCACGCCCGCCAGCACGCGGGCGAACTCGGCCTTGTCGGGCACCAGGCGACGCACCCGCTCCGAGTCCAGCAGGTCGACGCGGCTGATGAAGATGTCGTAGCGCAACTGCACCGCATCGCGGTCGGGCACGGTGGCATGCGCTGCGTCCTGCAGCGCGGCATGCAGCCGCAGCGACTCGACCTGCAGCTGCGCCATGCTGATCTGAAGGAAGTCGTTCTGGTACTGCACCGTGGTGTCGAGCAGGCTGTGCTGGCGCCACTGCGTCCAGGCCACCGCGGCCAGCGCCAGCAGCAGTGCCAGCGCGCCGGCCCAGACGTAACGCCGCTGCGATGTGGCAACGCTGCTCACACCCACTCGATCCGCTTCAGTTGCCAGATGCAGCGGCTGAAATAGGTGGTGGTGCGCAGCTGCGGCTGTTCGTCGAACGGGTAGATCACGAACAGCGGCCCTTTTTCGCGCACCGACATCGGCTTGCCGTTGAACAGGTGCGCCACCACCACGTCGAAGCGGCGCGCGTCGTCCACGGGAATCTCCACCCGGTAGTCATTGAGCGCCGTGCAGCGCAGGTTGCCGTCCGCACCGGCGTCGGCGCCGGCCGCCTCCAGGACATCACGCAGCAGCGGACCGCTGAACTCGCTGGCACCGCTGTACCACGGCGTGTTGGAAACGATCTTGCGCTGGGGCAGCTGCTGCAGCGCGGCCAGGTCGAAGGTCTTGCGTCCGTTTTGTGCTGGCGGGCCGAGGCGCGGCCCGCTGATCGTGAGCACGGGGACCGGCGGGGTTGCGGCCAATGTGCCGATGGCCGGGCAGGACAGCAGCCAGGGCAAGGCCAGCACGCGGCGTCGGGGAAGGAGGGGACGGCTCATCGATCTGCTCGACAAAAAAGCAAAGCGTGCATTGTGGGGTGAGCCTGGGGGGCTCGATCAACCCGGATCGGCCCGCTGTCTGCCGCAAGCCCTGGCGTGCGATGTTTGGCACCTCGGGCCGGCATGGGCTTTGCAGGCTCCCAGGCCGCGGGGCCTGCCCTGATAAGCTGATTGGATGGTCTCTGCCGTGACCCCGCCCGAGGTGAATCCCAGCCTCCAGACCGATACGCCGAGCGCGTTGCCGGTGGGTGCGCGTGTGGCCGAGTTCGAGATCCGTGGCGTGCTCGGCAGCGGCGGTTTCGGCATCGTCTACCTGGCCTGGGACCATGCGCTCGAGCGCGAAGTGGCACTGAAGGAATACATGCCGGGCACGCTGGCCGGCCGCGGCGGTGATCTCTCGGTGTCGGTGCGCTCGGTCTCGATGGCCGAAACCTTTGCCCTCGGTCTGCGCTCGTTCGTCAACGAAGCGCGCATGCTGGCCCGCTTCGACCATCCGTCGCTGGTCAAGGTCTACCGTTTCTGGGAAGACAACGGCACCGCCTACATGGTGATGCCTTACTACAAGGGCCGCACGCTGCGCAAGGTGCGCGCCGGCATGGTGCTGCCGCCGGGGCAGGGCGCCTGCCGCAGCGTGCTCGACGCGCTGCTGTCGGCGCTCGAAGTGCTGCACAAGGAAGGCGTGTTCCACCGCGACATCGCGCCGGACAACATCCTGATCGGCGACGACGGCGTGCCGGTGCTGCTCGATTTCGGTGCAGCGCGGCACGTCATCGAGGGCGGCAACCAGAAGGCGCTGACCTCGATCATGAAGCCGCACTTCGCGCCGCTCGAGCAATACGCCGACCAGAGCGCGATGCGCCAGGGCCCGTGGACCGATCTCTACGCGCTCGGCGGCACGGTCTATTTCCTGCTCACCGGCCGCGAGCCGGTGCCCGCCGCCTCGCGCGCCCTGCACGACGACCAGCCGCGCCTGGGCGAACTGGGCCTCGAAGACTGTTCGCCGCACTTCCTGGCCACGATCGACTGGATGATGGCCATCAAGCCGCCCGAGCGGCCGCAGAGCGTGCACATGCTGCGCGATGTGCTCGAAGGCCGCATCACCGTGCCCGGCCGTGCGGCGCGTGAGCGCACGCAGCCGGGCATCGCTTCGCGCGACACGGTCGACATCCTGACCTCGCCGGGCGATCTCGCGCCCGAGCCCGAGGCCAACGATGCGGTGTCACCCACCGTGGTGATGCCGCGCGTGGTGACGCCCGAACCGCTGCCACAGCCGGCGCAGGCGACGGCGCCGGTGGCCCCGACGGCGTCCGAGTCGCTGCTGCCGCGCCGCTCGTCGGTGGCCGTGCTCGCCGCGCTGGTGGTGGCCAATGTGCTGGCCTGGTGGTGGTACACGCGCAGCGAGGCGCCGGCGCGTGCCGAGCTGGCGCCTGTTGCCGCCGCAGCGCCGTCGCCGACCGCGATCGCAGCGCCGGCGGCCAGCGCTGCAGTGATGACCGCGCCGGGCCTGGCTGCGAGCGCGCCAGTGGCCGCCGCGCGGCCCGCCGATGGTGGCGGCAATGAAACCATCCTCTCTGTGCTGCCGGCGCGCGCGCCGCGCGTGCCCGCAAACGCGGCGTCTGCTGCCACGCTGCCCACCGCCGCATCGGCGCCGGTGCGTGGGCTCGACGCGCCGCTGCCGCGCGTCGCCCCGCTCGACCCGGCTGCGCCGCGCGTGGCCGATGCCACGGCAGGCCGCACCGTCAAGCCCCTCGGTGCCGAGTCCACCGACCCGCGTGCACGTTGCGGTGAGCGCAACTTCTTCTCGCTGCTGCTGTGCATGAAGCGCGAGTGCCAGAACCCTGCCGTCAGCGCGCACCCCGAGTGCGTGAAGCTGCGCGAGCAGGAAGCCACACAGACTTCCGGCTCCGAGCGCTAGAAGCGAGAGCCCGGCTGCTGCAGGAACTGCAGTTCTTCAGCGCTGGAATGGCGGCCGAGCACTGCATTGCGGTGCGGAAAGCGGCCGAAGCGCTCGATGACCTCGGCATGGCGGCGCGCGTAGTCCTCGAATTGGGCCAGCGACGCATCGGCGCCCGTCAAGGCGGCGAACAGTCGAAGCGACTCGGCCTGCGTCAAGCGGTCCTCGGCATGCTCGAATGGCAGATAGGTAAACACGCGGTGCAGCGGCGGCAGCTGTTGATCGTCGCCGCTGGCCACCATCCTGCGTGCTGCGGCAAGCGCCAGCGCATCGCCGGCAAACGCGCGCGGCGAGTCGCGAAAGATGTTGCGCGTGAACTGGTCGAGCACGATCACCTGCGCTAAGGCGCTGCTCGCCTCCTGCGCCCAGGCGGCCAGTCCGCCGGTCAGCGCGTCATCGACCAGTGCACCGAAGCGCTCGGCAATCCGCTGGTCGAAACCCACGTCCTTGCGGAACCATTCGTCGCGCGGCGAGGCGCTGCCAGCGAACCAGAAGCTCAGCACCTCGGCGGCGCGCGGGTCCACGGCGTTGCTCATCCGTTGAGCAGGTCGAGGGTTTCGGGGTGGCGCTGCATGTAGACCTCGGCATAGCTGCAATCGGGCCGCACCTTGAGACCCTGGGCCCGCGCATGGTCGAGCGCGGCCTGCACCAGCAGGGCGGCAATGCCGCGCCCGCGCAGCACCTGCGGCACGCCGGTGTGGGTGAGCATCATCACCTTGCCGAAGACGCGGTACTGGCAGACGCAGAGGTGGCCATCGACGGTGGCTTCGAAGCGCGAGGCGGCGGTGTTGTGGTGGATGTCCATCAAGTTCAACGTGCCAACTGCTGCCACAGGAAACTGAACTCCAGCGCCATCATGTCGGCGCGCTGCTTGTTGTCGGCGGCGCCGCCGTGCCCGCCTTCGATGTTCTCGTAGTACAGCAGCGCGTGGCCCTGCTCGGCCATGCGGGCGGCCATCTTGCGCGCGTGGCCGGGGTGCACACGGTCGTCGCGGGTGCTGGTGGTGAACAGCACCTTGGGCAGCTTCGTCTCCTTGCGCAGGTTCTGGTACGGGCTGTACTTCGAGATGTGCGCCCACTCCTCGGGCTTGTCCGGGTCGCCGTACTCGGCCATCCAGCTCGCGCCAGCCAGCAGCTTGTGATAACGCTGCATGTCCAGGAGTGGCACCTGGCAGACCACCGCGTTGAAGAGGTCCGGGCGCTGCAGCATCACTGCGCCGACGAGCAGGCCGCCGTTGCTGCCGCCTTCGATGCCGAGGTGTTTTGCGGAAGTGATCTTGGCATCGACGAGGTCTTGCGCGACGGCGATGAAGTCGTCGTAGCTCTTCTGCTTGTTGGCGCCGACGGCGCCTTGGTGCCACGCCGGGCCGAACTCGCCGCCGCCGCGGATGTTGGCGACGACGAGCACGCCGCCCTGGCTGTACCAGGCGCTGCCGAAGCCGCCCGAGTACCACGGCTGCTGCGAGACCTCGAAGCCGCCGTAGCCGTAGAGCAGCGTCGGGTTCTTGCCGTCGGCCTTGGCGTCCTTCGGCCAGACGATGAAGTAGGGCACTCTGGTGCCGTCCTTCGATGTCGCGAAGCGTTGCTCGACGCGCATGCCCTGCGCATCGAAGAACGCGGGGCGCGACTTCAGCGTTTCACGCGTGTCGCTGCCGGCGCTGCCGAGCATCAGCGAATCGGGCGTCAGGAAATCGGCGTAGCTGAGCAGGTACTGCTCGGCCAGCGGGTCTTTCGCACCCAGCATCGGGTCGTGCAAGGACTGCACGCCGAGCGTGCCGGGGAAGGGTGCCTTGACTTCGCGCAGTGTCCACTTCGAACCGTCGGCTCGCCACTCCTGCACGCGGCCGGCGACGTTGTCGAGCACCGACAGCAGCACGCGGCTGTGCGTGGCGGTGAAGCCTTCGAGCGAGCGTGTCGCCGTCGGCGTGAAAAGCGCGGTGAAGTTGCGTTCGCCCTTCAGGTAGGCCTCAGCGCCCGCAGTGAGCAGCGAGCCGCGCGGCCACGTCTTGTCGCCGAGCTTCCAGTCGCTGCGCAACTGGATCAGCACGCGGTCACGCCAGAAGGCGAAGCTGGCATCGCTCGGGTAGTCGAGCGCGATCTGCTTGTCGCCCTGCAGAAGCCATTGCTTGCTGTTGTAGAAATCGGTCACGCGGCCGACCAGCGTGCGCTCGAAGCCGGGTGTGCGGTCCACGCTGACGATGGCCGCCACGTCCTTGGCTTCGGCCTCGAACACGGTCGCGGCCTGGCCGATCGGCGTGCCGCGCCGCCAGCGCTTGACGATGCGCGGGTAGCCCGAGTCAGTCATCGAACCGGGCCCGAAGTCGCTCGTCACATAGACAGTGTTCTCGTCGATCCAGTCGACGGACGACTTGGCTTCAGCAACAACGAAGCCGCCATCCTTGGCTTCGATGAAGCGTTTGGCCTGCGTGTCGAACTCGCGCAGCACCGAGGCATCGGCGCCGCCGCGCGACAGGCTGAGCACGCAGCGCGTGTAGGGCGGCCCGAAACACGTCGCGCCTTTCCAGACCCAGTTCTCTTTTTCGGCGGCGCCGAGCGCGTCGAGGTCGAGCACCGTCTCCCACGCCGGCTGTGGCTTGCGGTACTCGGCCAGCGTCGTGCGCCGCCACAGGCCGCGCGGGTTCTTCGCGTCCTGCCAGAGGTTGTAGAGCGCGTCGCCGCGCCGCGTGACGCTGGGGATCTTCTCCTTCGAGTCGAGGATCTCCAGAAAGCGCGCGCGCATCGACTCGAAACGTGGGTGCTTCTCCAACACCCCACGCGATTCGCGGTTGCGCTCGCGCACCCAGTCCAGCGCCTTCTCGCCTTGCACCTCCTCGAGCCAGAGGTAGGGGTCGTCGGCGGGCGTTTGTGCGGCGGTGTGGAGCGCAGGCGGTCATGAGGGCGGCGATGAGGAGATGCTGGAGGTGCTTCATGAAGACAGGAGCGGTTGGAGGGCGACTTCGACGTTGGCCTCGGCGGTGTTGAACCACACGCTGCCGTCCTGCACGCTGATCTGCAATTGCATCGCCCGTTTGGCCAGCGCCGCCAGGGCCTGGCTTTGCTCGCTGGGCAACTGCCATACCGCCAGACGCGTGGTGCGCGTGAGCTTGTTCTTCACGCCCGCCCACCACACCGGCGTGCTGGCCGTGTAGGCAATGAAGGTGGCCTGCTCGGCGCGCGACGAAGCGCGCTGCATGCGGCGTTCGTCGGGCTGGCCGACCTCGATCCAGTGCACGAGCTGTCCGGACAGGTCGTGCTGCCAGAGGTCGGGCTCATCGGGGTCGGACAGGCCGCGCGCAAACTGCAGCGTGCCGCGCTCGTCGTTCTTCGGTGCGAAGAGGGCGAAGGCGAGCAGCCGCACCATCATGCGTTCTTCGGTTTCGCTCGGGTGCAGCGCCAGCGTCAGCGCATGGTCGGCATAAACGCCGCGGTCCATGTCGGCGATCTGCAGCTGCGCTTTGTAGATGGTGGATTTGAGAGCCAATGAAAGTTACCCGTGTTTGCCGGCGGACCAGCCTTGATTTGAAAGCCAGCGTTGTCCGTCCGCGGCAGCCGGGGCTTCGAGCTCGGTGGCCATCGCGTCGTTCCAGCGGTTGAGAAAACCGAACAGCGCGACCACGCCGGTGATCTCGACGATCTCGCCGTCGTCCCAATGCGCGCGCAGCTCGTGGCCGATGGCCGCATCGACCGCCCCCGGCGATGCCGCCGCGGCCATCGCGAACTCGAGCGCGGCGCGTTCGGCCGGTGTGAAGAGGGCGCTGCTGCGAAAGCTCCACACCTCGTCGAGCCGCTTCGCATCCATGCCCTCGGCGGCGCCGAAGCGCGCCGCGGCACGGATGGTGTGTGCTTCGCAATAGCGGCACCCGGCCACGCGGCTGGCCACATGGCCGATCAGCCGCTTCAGCTCGCTGGTGACGCGGCCTTGATTGCTCATCACCGCGCGGTTGAGTTCGGTGAAGGCGCGGGCGAGGGCCGGGCGGCGCATCATCGTCAACACGCTGTTCGGCGCAAAGCCGAGCGTGCCTTCGAAGAAACGCGCGAGCTCGGCGATCTCGGTGCTGTGGTCGGCGGGCAGGGGGGTGACGAGGGGCATGGCGGCAGGCACTGTGCCACAGTGGCGCCACTCGGGGCAGCGCCGGGCCGCTCCCAAGCGTCGGCCCGAGTCTCCCCGCGGGGGAGTGCTTGCGCAGCAAGCGAGGGGTTGTCATGCCGGGGCAGCGCCGGGCCGCTCCCAAGCGTCGGCCCGAGCCTCCCCGCGGGGGAGTGCTTGCGCAGCAAGCGAGGGGTCGCCATGTGCCACGTGCTTTCCTATGCAATGGCCTGCATATCGTGACGGTGCGGCGCAGGCCGGACAATGACCCGCATGGGAGGCGGCTTCATCGACGCAGCGCAGACCGCGCTGGCCCTGCTCTGGAACTTCGACGCGCGCTTGGGCCGCGTGGTCGCGCTGTCGCTCTACGTCAGCGGCACGGCTTGCGTCATCGCCTCGATCTTCGGCATGGCGCTCGGCGCGTGGCTGGCCGTGGCGCGATTCCCGGGCCGGCGCGTCGTCATCGCGCTGCTCAACACCTTGCTGGCGCTGCCTTCCGTGGTGGTGGGCCTCGTCGTCTACCTGCTGCTGTCGCGCGCCGGGCCGCTCGGCTCGCTCGGCATCCTGTTCACGCCCACGGCGATGATCGTCGCGCAGACGATGCTCGTGCTGCCGGTGGTGGCCGCGCTGACGCGCCAGCTCATCGCCGATGCCTGGCAGGGCAACGGCGAGCAATTGCGCTCGATGGGCGCGCGAGATCTCGTCGCCGCCGGCCTGCTGCTGCTGCACGAACGCCTGGCCCTGGTGACGGTGCTGCTGACGGCGTTCGGACGCGCCGTCAGCGAAGTCGGCGCGGTGATGATCGTCGGCGGCAACATCGACGGCGTGACGCGCGTCATGACGACGACGATCGCGCTCGAAACCAGCAAGGGCGATCTGCCGCTGGCGCTGGGCCTGGGCATAGTGCTGCTCGGCGTGGTCGGCCTGCTCAACGCGCTGATCGCGATCGTGCAGCGGCGGCGCGGTGCGCACGAAGAGGCGCGCGTCGCTCTGGCTGCAGGCGGCACATGAGTTCTCCGCTCATCACCTTGCAGGACGCCGGCGTGCGCTTCGGCGCGCATGCCGCGCTCACCGGCGTGAACTTCCTGCTCAGCGCCGGCGAGCGCGTGATGCTCGTCGGCGCCAACGGCTGCGGCAAGACGACCTTGCTGCGCCTGCTGCACGGCCAGTTGCCGCACAGCGGCCAGCGACTTCTGCCGCAGCGCCGCGAGCCGACGCAGGCCATGGTCTTCCAGCGGCCCTTCCTGCTGCGCCTGTCGGTCTGGCACAACCTGCAGATCGCGCTCTGGCTGGCGCGCGTGCCGCGTGCGGAACGTGCGGCGCGCGCGATGGCCGCACTCGAGCGCGTGGGCCTGTCGCACGAGCGCGAGCGCCCGGCGCGTGTGCTCTCCGGCGGACAGCAGCAACGCCTGGCCCTCGCACGCGCCTGGGCCGTCAAGCCCGACGTGCTCTTCCTCGACGAACCCACCGCCAGCCTCGACCCGGGCGCCAAGCGCGAGGTCGAAGCGCTGATCGAATCCTTTGCGCGAGACGACGGCGTGGCCATCGTCATGAGCACGCACAACCTCGGCCAGGCCAAGCGCCTGGGCACGCGCGTGGTGTATCTCGACGCCGGGCAGGTGGTGGTGGACCTGCCCGCAGCGATGTTCTTCTACGAGCCGCTGCCCGCCGCGGCAGCGCAATTCGTCAAGGGGGAGTCGCCGTGGGCTGCCTGGGCTAGAGGTGGCGCGCAGCGGCAGCCTTCGGCGATCACGCATCGCGCGACTTCACCGTGCGCAGCCCGAGGTGACGCTCGAAGGCGCATGGAAGTCGGCGGTCGCTGTGCAGAAGCTCAAGAAGCCGTCAAGGATGCAGCGGGCTGGCGATGACGGTGTCGATCGTTCTGCGAGTCGTTACGCTGAGGGCGCGCAGCTTGCGAAAGTTCTTTGCTGCGCTGGACGGCCACTTCGGGGCCACCCAGCATGCTCCAGATCAGCGTGGCTGAAAGGTGGCTCGCGCGCGAAGCCGGTTGGCGGCAGCGCCTGCAGCACTTCGGTCAGGATCAGATCGCCAATGCCAGCGGCGCCGAGCCGAGCAGGGCGTCGAGCTTGTCGAGCTTCAGGCGTCGATGTGCCGCGCAGAAAGTCGATCGATACGGCTGCTGTCGACGAGGATCAACGGTCACGCCTCATCGCGCGTCGAGGTCACCACGCCATTGCACCGTTGCCGCGCAGACAGGCGAATTGCAGCCTGCTGGTCGATCTGAAGCAGAGGTCTTCAAACCGCATCTCAACCGCTTCGCGCTAGCTGCGAGCGCCACTGGCCTTCAAGGCGGCCGCCATCGAAGCTTCTCATCAAATGACGATGTTCGTGCGCATGTGTATCTTTCTGACTTCGTACACACACGTCGCGGCGGGGCACAGGGTCGGCATCAGCGCATCGAGCGGGCTGCGCACGCCACCGCCGCCGACATTGAGCACATGCGTGTAGATCATCGTCGTGTTCACGTCCGCGTGGCCCAGCAGCTCCTGCACGGTGCGGATGTCATAGCCGGATTGCAGCAAGTGCGTGGCAAAGCAGTGGCGCAGCGTGTGCGGTGTTGCCGGCGCCACGACGCCAGCGCGCGCGGCGGCCTTCTTGAACGCGCGCTGGAACGCATCGTCATGCAGATGGTGCCGGCGTTCAACGCCACTGCGCGGGTCCACAGACTCCACGCCCTGAGGAAAGACCCAGAACCAGGTCCAGGACTGCGCCGCGCGTGGGTACTTGCGCGCCAGCGCGTCGGGCATCTGCACGCCGGGCCGCTCGGCCTCACGGTCAGCGGCCCACAACAATCGCGCACGCGCCAATTGCTCGCGCAAGGCCGGCACCAGGGTTGCCGGCAACATCAGCGCCCGGTCTTTGCCACCCTTGCCGCAACGCACGATCAGCGTGCGGCGCTCGAAGTCGACATCCTTGACGCGCAACTGCAGCGCCTCGGCAATGCGCATGCCGCAACCGTAAAGCACCTGCGCCAGCAAGCGGTGCACGCCGTCCAACTGCAGCAACAGCGCCGACACCTGCTCAGGCGACAACACCACCGGCAGGCGCGGCTGGCGGCGCGGGCGGCCGATGGACTGCATCCACGGCAGATCGAGCGCGAACACCTTCTGATAGAGAAACAGCAGCGCCGACAAGGCCTGCCCATGCGTGGAGGCCGACAGCCCGCGCTCCGCCGCCAGCCAGGTGAGAAACGCCTCGACCTCGCGTGCGCCCATGTCCCGTGGGTGCACGCGGCAGCCGTGAAAGCGCACGAAAGCGCGAACCCAATGCACGTACGCCTGCTCGGTGCGCAGGCTGTAGTGCAGGTACCGCGCCCGCTCGCGCACCTGATCGAGCAAGCGCGTGGCGCCGAGCGGTGGCATCGGCCCGAGCACCTTGCGCGGCGCATGGCGGGCGGGAAGGGCTCTGCTCGAAGGCATGTCTAAATAGTACTGGATGAAATTACAGCCATCAAGCTGAATCTGCTGGCGCGACAAGCACTTGCCGGCCACCGCGCGCGCCTGCATAAGGCGCGGCTAGACTGCATACGCGCGTGATTTCGCGCGCGAGAACAAGTTAGGCGTCATGGCTCAACACTGTGCCCAACTGCGACTTCCTAGCCACCAAGTCTGAGCTCCCGCTGCCGTCTTGGGCTGCGTCTCGATTCGCGTGAGTTGGACGGTCTACGCGGCCTACTTCGACCCAGGAGCAGAGCTCCGCATCGGTCGGCAGCATGGTGAGCTGGCAGAGTTGTTCTGCCGCCACTGGGTCTCTGCCAAGGATCGGCGCATTCCGCGCTTGCTTCAACTTGTCGCCAAGCACTCCGGGGCCGTCACCGTTGATCGTTGTCGCGCTGGTGCGCAGCAAGTCGCACAGGCAATTGCACATATCGCCACCGTTCTTGCGGTTGGGGTCTGATTCAGTTGTACTTGGGCGTCTTCGGCCCGAAAGGGCTGGTTCCCTCGCACACGATTCACAACTCGCAAGCTCGTGCGCTCAAGTCGGCTTCAAGCTCTCCCGGGCTTCCGTCGGCATCCACCTGGACACTGGCAAGCAGATCAAGCCGCGTCTAGCAAGTTAAACCGCTTCACTCGCAAACGGCTGTTTCCAAGGGAAGGCAATAGTCTTGATGCTTCTGAGGCGCCTTTCACCGTGCCGCGCAATGACGCCTAACCCATCGTATATGGACTCCCCCGCCAACGCCAGCGATTGATCGATCTGCGAAGGGCACGAAGGGTTGAGCCTGCAGTCGTATATCCGGCATCTGTTGTGGGCGGTGTTGTGAGTGCCCCTGCCGACATGGAATCTGCGTCAGCGCGGCGCCAATCGTTCGGAGCGGCAGGCGTGAAGCTGCCGGAAGGCTTATCGGCGTCGTGCGCTGTGGGGGAGACCCGGGGTGCCATGGTGGGCGATCAATCTCTGCGCAAGGCTGTGAAGGGTGTTGGCGATCCGATCAGTGCGTGCCGGTACTCAAGCCGCCAGCGCGCCGGCGGGCATCTCGAAGCTCAGCCGCTCGGTCTTCTTCCTGGTTCGCGGGCTGTTGGGTTTGTCGTCGTCGTAGGGCGCGTGATCGCGCAGACACGCATAGGCGATGCGCGCCAGCTTGTTGGCCAGTGCACAGCAGGCCTTGTTGTGGTTGCTGCGGTTCTGCGCGGACAGCGCCCGGTGGTGGGCCGAGCCGCAGGCCTCCATGGCCACGCGGGACACCGCGCGGTTGGCAAACAAACCAGCGCTCGAACTGCGCGACGAAGGCGATGCGAACGGGTTGAACGGCACGAGCCGATGCTGCTCGGCGGCAAGCGCGCATTGACGCCTCGGGCGGCTTCGCGGTTCAATGCAGGCGCATCAACATGCCAGATCGCAGCTCATGAATTGGCTACGCTTGCAAGCTCGCATCGACACCGATCTTCGCGTCGAAAACCGGGTTAGTGCCCAGTCTCGTTAGGCGTCGCATGGGGGACCGCATCGAACTGCCGGCGCACGCGCTCTCCGTCGAGCACTTTCAGCGTTACCCGGTTTGGCGATTTCTCGGTTCGGACGAAGCCTCCGATCCGGACGCTGATGAGTCGTTTGTCTTGCCGCACACCATCGGCATAGGTGTGGGGGACTGCGCAAGCTACCTGGTGCGCGCGACGTACGCGCTCAAGAGCAACTTGCGGCTGACAGGCTTTGTGGAGGTCGGTGCACTCGGTCGGAAGCTGGAGTTCACGCCAGGCGTGGTATTCGCGGGTGGCAAGGCAGTTGAAGTGCTCGGGCGGGAAGCTGCTGTGCGGTTGGAGCGCATCCTCAAGGCGAAGGACGCACAGCCGGTCTCCTGGGAGCTTGACGTCTGTCTTTCTGGAGAGGGCAGTCCCAGGAAGGGGGACATTGCGAAGCCGGGGTTTGCGCAAGCGCTCGCGCTGCTTGTTCAACTGGGTCGTCTTCGTCGCATGCGGCAACCGTGAGGGGCAATGCTGCTAACCCTTTGAAGGGCCTTCCTCTTTTTGGCAAGCGGTATTGGTCTTGTGTTTGATCGTCGATGAGTTGATGGTTGTTGCCGGTTGAACGATGAGCAGGTTGACGTCGAGATCGTGGACCACCAGTGAAGGAATCAATATGGCACGTCTGATCAATCGTATGCGCCCGGTTCATCCCGGTGAGGTACTGAGAGTCTGCCGACAATGGGCGACATTCAGCGCCAGGTCCGCGTTCGAGAGCCACTCGCGGCATAGCGCGTGAAGCCTGGCAGGTTCACACTCCTTGGCTCCTCATGAATTTACCAGCCATCCCCGCCTCCAAGATGCTGAACGCCTTCATCAAGGACGCGATCTCGCCTGTCCTGATCGGTGCTGGCTTCAGAGGAACTGGTCGGATTTACCGGCGCCTGATCGGCGATGCACTTCAGGTGGTTGACGTTCAGAACTGGAAGTTCAACGATTCGAAGCGCGCTCGCTTCACGATCGAGGTCGGCGTCTGCTTTCCAAGGCTTCTCACGGCTGTCGCCGAACTGGATTCGTACGCGTTCTACAGAGAGAATCTTGGAAAGCCTGGCATCACGGAGTGCGCCGTACGCCGCCGCCTCGGTGAGTTCTTGAACCCACGTCAGGACATCTGGTGGACGGTCAGCGCGAGCACAGGCTACCTTCCGAGTGCCGATGAAGTAACCGTTCCTCTTACCACCGCCGCCATCCCTTGGATGGAGACCCTGTCCAGGATCGATACCCTTGGTTCGGAGCGGACTGAACAACACGCGCTCGACAGCAAGGTGATGGTGGTCGCAGCGCTCTTTGCCCTGGGACAGATGACCTCGGCACGGGATGCCGCGAAAGTGCTTGCGAATGCGAAACATCCTACTCAGCCGGAGCTTGCGCAGAAGCAGCTTGGTGAGCTGCTTGCACTTGAAAAGCTCATCTCTTCGCGTCCCGGCGAGGCCTGACCTGAAGTTGGAGTTCACACTTCAGATTCCCGCTTGCTCACCCTCCGAAGGAGCTCCATGCCACAAGGCAAGTTCTCGCTGGTAGCGCTCTGCGCATTCCTCTTGGCCGTGCCTTTGACTTCCCGCGCAAGCGACATCGAGGATCTGGTGGGCACGTGGACATGGACCCTTCCCAAGACGGGCTGCGCGATGACTCGGACATTCCGCAGCGACGGCACGACCACCGTGGTGAACGGAAAGAAGACGGTCACGGGAACCTACGTGGTCAAGTGGAACAAGGCCCGAACAGGCCGCACGTTGACGTCCACCATCGCCACCGATGACGGTGGACCAGACTGCGACGGCACGAGAGCGAGTACGGTAGGCACCAAGTACCAAGCCTACGTGTTCACTGAGGGCCCGGGTCTGCACATGTGCCTCGACTCGGCGAGAACGAGTTGTCTTGGTCCGTACCGAAGACGTTGAGGTTGGGTCTCACCACAGGAGTCGCTGCCAGCGCCAAGGAGTCCGCATGAAGATCATCGTTTCAACCATCGTCCCCGCTCCGATTCACGAGGTCTGGCGCTCGTACACGACGCCGGGAGACATCAAGCAGTGGAATGCAGCCTCCCCCGACTGGCACACCACCGCTGCCACAGTGGACCTTCGTCCTGGAGGCAAGTTCTCCTCGCGAATGGAAGCCAAGGATGGCTCGTTCGGATTCGACTTCGAGGGCGAGTACACCAGGGTGATATCGCATCGACTCATCGAGTACGCCTTCGGCGATCGAATGGCAGTCGTCGAGTTCACGGAGGGCATCCAGGGCGTGACCGTGACCGTCAGCTTCGACAGCGAACCGACTCACTCCGAAGAACAACAACGCACGGGTTGGCAGGCCATCCTGGACAGTTTTGCTCGCCATGTGAAGGGCAAGCTGGCTTCTGAGTAGCGAGCCGGTGGCGGGCTGCCAAGTGGGGCAGTACCAGGTCATCAAGAGGTGCCGGTAGTCGTTCTTTCGGCCTGTGTTCACTGAACATCAAGGAGTCACGAAGATGCCCGGTCATCGAATCTTTGCGACGCCATTCGCGGCGGTGTATCCGATGTACGTACAAAAGGCCACGCGCAAGGGCCGGACGAAGGACGAGGTTGACCGTGTGATCTTCTGGCTTACCGGCTATGACCAGGCAGGCTTGCAGCAACAGATCGAACAGAAGACTGACTTTGCAGCCTTCTTCGGTCGAGCGCCGGCGATGCATCCCAACAGTGCGCTCATCACGGGCGTGGTCTGCGGCGTCCGCGTGGAAGAAGTCGAGGACCCGCTGATGAAGAAGATCCGTCAGTTGGACAAGCTCGTCGATGAACTCGCCAAGGGCAAGGCCATCGAGAAGATCCTTCGGCAATGAGTCCTGCACACTTCAGGAGAAGTCATGTTTGACCACGTCAAATTCGGAGTCAGTGACTATGCGGCGAGCAAGGCGTTCTTCCTCAAGGCACTCGAACCGCTCGGCGTCGTTGTTGTCTCGGAAGGGTCACCGGCGTACGGTGTCGAGCTCTGCCCGCCGAACGGCAAGTCTTCGCTGTGCCTCTGCCAAACCGAGGAGAAACCGGCGCATCTTCACTTGGCGTTCGTGGCCGGGAATCGCCAGCAGGTCGATGCTTTCCACCGCGCGGCTCTGGAGGCAGGTGGCAAAGACAATGGTGCGCCGGGTCTGCGCCCGCACTACCACGCGAACTACTACGCAGCTTTCGTCATTGGTCCGGACGGGCACAACATCGAAGTCGTGTGCCACGAAGCCGAGGCCTGACCCTCCCATCGCGGGGACGTCCACGAGCGGACTTTGCCCACTTGCATCCGGCCCTGATGTCAAACCTGAGGTGACGCAGAAATGCACTCCACCGCTGCCCAGTCTTCTCGCGTCGCGGCCTGCAGTTGTGGGCAGCTGCAAGCGCATGTGGTGGGCGAGCCGGTGCGGGTGTCGGTGTGCCATTGCCTGGCCTGTCAGCGCCGCACCGGAAGCGTCTTCGGTGCTCAAGCGCGGTTTGCGCGCGAGGCGGTCACGGTCGTTGGCGCGAGTACCGAGTACGTTCGCACCGGAGACGAGGGCACGAAGTGCACCTTCAGGTTCTGCCCGCAGTGCGGTGCCACCGTGTATTACACGGTGGAGGGCTACGCTGAAGCGGTTGCAATCCCGGTGGGTGCGTTTGCGGACCCATCGTTTCCCGCGCCCAGCTTCTCGGTGTACGAGGAGCGCATGCACGCCTGGGTGCACATGCCAGGCAACGTCGAGCACATGGCATGAGGCCTTCCATCGAGAGAACGGTGGGCGTCACCGCAGCGACAATGAACCCGGGACCGACTGAAAGGGGCAGACCATGCCGAATGTCACCGCTGACGTCACCACGGAGGTTTTGCAGGCCTTCGCCGACGCGTGGAATCGCCACGACATCGATGACCTCATGTCATTCATGACAGAGGATTGCGTCTTCGAAGCGTCTGCAGGCCCAGACATCTGCGGCACGCGGTATGCAGGCCGTGAAGCCGTGCGGGCTGGATTCTCGGAAGTCTGGGCAACCTTTCCCGATGCCCACTGGGGCGACGCGCGCCACTGCGTATTTGGAGACCGGGGCATGTCGGAGTGGACGTTCACGGGCACACGGTCGGACGGCACCCGTGTCGAGGTCAGCGGGTGCGACCTGTTCTCCTTTCGAGACGGCAAGATCAGTCTGAAGAACTCCTACCGCAAGAACCGTTCGCCGCCCGGCAGTCCGAAGCGATGAGGCTGCACAACAGGAGAATGTGCGATGACCAACGTCCTTCGCAATGTGCTGGCCATCCTGGCGGGAATCGCCATCGGTGGCGGCGTCAACATGGCGCTCATCACGCTCAGCCCGTCGCTCATTCCTCCACCCGTGGGTGTGGATGTGAACAGCGCCGAGAGCCTGGGCAAGGCCATGCATCTCTTCGAGCCGCGCCACTTCGTCATGCCGTTCCTGGCGCATGCGTTGGGTACGTTCGCGGGCGCGCTCGCGGCTTACCTGATCGCCGCGACCTACCGGGCACCACTGGCCTATGTGATCGGCGCGGTCTTTCTGTGTGGTGGCGTGGCGGCCAGTTTCATGATTCCCGCCCCGACGTGGTTCATCGCGCTCGACCTGCTGGCGGCCTACCTGCCGATGGCGTGGTTGAGCATCCAGATCGGGACTCGCATGAGGCAAGGGAACCATGGTGCACCGACAAAGCAGACCTAGCCATTCGTTTCACCAGATTGCTTCCGGGGCCCGCTGAATGCAACACGTTGGCCTACCGACCTTGTCGACGTGTCTGCGGCGGTTCGCAGTCCTCACCGGTTTCTTGGCCGCACCTGGCGTCGGATTCGCCACATCCGCAGACCCCTGGCTGCTCGCTGGCCGGCAAGGGCTGGTTCAAGTGATCATCGTTCCCATGGCGTCGGCAGCGGACAGAGATGCGTACGAGCGGCAGATCCAGCGCCTGTGCGACCCCGAGCGCACCTGCTTCATCAACTTCTACACCAACTCCACGGGGGCCACTGCAGGCGTTCCGGTGCCGGAGGCCATCGCCGGCGAGGCCACGGCGACATTTCGCCGCTCCAGCAAGAACGGTGTTCAAGTCTTCAGGTGGAGTTGCCGCATGAAGGTGTCCGCGGACGAGTGCTTCTAGGGCCTGCGTGATTCGGCTGATCCGTTTTGCGACCGCAGGGCTGCGCTACCTGTGGGCCGCGCCGTGCACGCTGGTCGGCCTGGCGGCGGCGCTGCCCTTGCTGTTGTCGGGTGCGCAAGCCCGGATCGTTCGTGGTGTGCTCGAAGTCAGCGGCTTCTCTGTTGCACGGCGCCTGCCGTTCGACGCCATCACGCTCGGCCATGTCGTGCTGGCGCGCACGCCGCGTGCAATGGCGCGCTGGCGGCGTCACGAGCGAGTGCATGTGCGCCAATGCGAGCGCTGGGGGCCGCTGTTCTTTCCGGCGTACCTGACGGCCGGCGCGTGGCAGGGGCTGCGGGGGCGCAGCCCCTATTGGGACAATCCGTTCGAGGTCGAGGCGCGGCGCGCGCTGCTCACAACTGGCGATTGCGCGTGAAGCTCACAACTGGCGATTTCTCGCTAACTCACAACTGGCGATTTCTCGCCAGCGGCGGATTCTTCGCAAAGTAGCGCTTGATGCCCACCAGCAGCGCATCGACGAGCTCTTTGCGGTACGCGGGGTTGGCGAGCTTGCGCTCTTCTTCGGGGTTCGAGATGAAGGCCGTCTCGACGAGGATGCTCGGGATGTCGGGCGCCTTCAGCACCGCAAAGCCGGCCTGCTCGACACGCGGCTTGTGCAGGTGGGCGATGCGGTCGAGCTGGCCGAGCACTTCGCTGCCGGCGCGCAGGCTGTCCTTGACCTGCGCGGTGGTGCTCATGTCGAGGAGGGTGCGCATCACGTTGGCATCGTTGTGCGCGCGTTGGTTGACGCCGCCCACCGCGTCGGCGGCGTTCTCCTTGCTGGCCAGCCAGCGCGCTGCAGTGCTGGTGGCGCCGCGGTCTGAGAGGGCGAAGACGCTGGCGCCGCGCGCCGCCGGGTTGCTGAAGGCGTCGGCGTGGATCGAGATGAACAGGTCGGCCTGCACGCGACGTGCCTTGCGCACGCGCTCGGCCAGCGGCACGAAGAAGTCGGCATCGCGGGTCAGGAAGGCGCGCATGTTGGGCTGTGCGTTCAGCTTGTCGCGCAACGCCAGCGCCACCGAAAGCACCACGTCTTTTTCGCGCAGGCCCTTCGGCCCGATGGCGCCGGGATCTTCGCCGCCGTGCCCTGGGTCGAGGGCGACGATGACGAGGCGATCGACCTTCTTCATCGTCTCGGCCGACGGCGGCTTCAAGACCGCGGTCTGGGCGGCCGGCGGTGTTGCGGAGGGCGCCGAGGCTGCAGCGGTCGAGGGCGGTGTTGCCGCGGCTGCGGCAACGGGCGGCGGTTTGGCCGGCTCGCCGCGCTCGACCTTGCCGATGAACTCGCCGAGCGCATCGCGCACCGCGCGCGCAGCATCGCGCTCGGCGCTCTCCTTGTCGCGGATCAGTTGCAGCAGCGGGTCCCGCGCCTGGCTCGGGTAGAGGTCGAAGACCAGGCGGTGCTTGTAGGCGGCGACGGGGTTCAACGTGAAGACCTGCGGCGCCGTGGCCTGCTTCAGATCGATCACCATGCGCACCACGCGCGGCTGGTTCTGGCCGACGCGCAGGCCGGCGATGTACGGGTCGTCTGCTTTCACCTTGCCGAGCAGCTCTTTCAACTGCGGGCTGAGTTCGAGGCCGTCGATGTCGATCACCAGGCGGTCGGGGCCTTCGAACAGCGAGTGCTTGGCGGCGAGCGCGGCATCGGATTCGATGGTGACGCGTGTGTAGTCGGCCGCGGGCCAGACGCGCACGGCGACGATCTCGGCGCCCCAGGCGAGTTGTGGGGCTTTGAGCAGCAGCGCGACGCTGCCGAACTGGATCGCCTGGCGGCGCGTGGGCTTGCTCATGTTGGGAGCAGTAGAACGCCATGCGCTGTCAACGCGTGCACCGTGACCTGTCGCGCATCGGTGTCATCGGGTTCGATCTGCAAGCGCCAGTCGGGCGTGGGCAGCACCGGCGCTGCGTTGTCGGGCCACTCGGCGAGCTTCAGGCCCGGTGCGGCGAAGACATCACGAAAACCGGCGTCGGCCCATTCGCGCGGATCGTCGAAGCGGTAGAAATCGAAATGCGAGATGGCGCGTCCGTCGATCTCGTACGGCTCCATCACCGCATAGGTCGGGCTCTTGATGCGGCCCTGCACGCCGAGCGCGCGCAGCAAGTGGCGCACGAAGGTGGTCTTGCCGGCGCCGAGCGGGCCATCGAGTGCGATGAAGGTGGAAGGAAACAGCGACGGCGCTTGCGCCAGCCGCTGCTGCAAACGCGGCACAGGCCGACTCGTCGGGCCAGGAGAACGTGCGGGTTTCTAGAATCGGCGGGTGATCGGTCAACAACATGCTTCGGTGGATGGTGCGCGCGTGCTCGAACAGGCGCGCACCTGGGCGAAGGAGTTGGGATTTTCACAGATCGGCGTGGCCGGCATCGATTTGTCCTCGGCCGAGCCGGGGTTGATGGCCTGGCTCGAGGCCGGCCTTCACGGCTCGATGCACTACATGGCGCGCCACGGGTTGAAGCGCGCGCGGCCTGCGGAACTGGTGCCGGGCACGGTGAGCGTGATCACGGCGCGCATGGACTACCTGCCGCGCGACCTTGGCGACGGGTGGCAAGCCGTCGAGTGGCAGCGCATCGGCGATCCGCGCGCAGCCACGCTGTCGCTGTACGCAAGAGGCCGCGACTATCACAAGGTGTTGCGCACACGCTTGCAGGCACTGGCCGATCGCATTGCGCAGGACGTTGGCCCGTTCGGCCACCGCGTCTTCACCGATTCGGCGCCGGTGCTCGAAGTCGAGCTCGCCGCGAAGAGCGGCATCGGCTGGCGCGGCAAGCACACGCTCGCTCTGTCGCGCGATGCCGGCTCGATGTTTTTCCTGGGCGAGGTCTTCGTCGACCTCGTGTTGCCGCACACGGCGGCAGCCGAGGGGCATTGCGGCACCTGCAGCGCCTGCATCGATGTCTGCCCGACGCGCGCCATCACCGCGCCGTACCGGCTCGACGCGCGGCGCTGCATCTCGTACCTGACCATCGAGCACAACGGTGCGATTCCTGTGGAGCTGCGGCCGTTGATCGGCAACCGCATCTACGGCTGCGACGATTGCCAGCTCGTCTGTCCATGGAACAAGTACGCGCAGCGCAGTGCATTGCCCGACTTCGATCCGCGGCAGGGCTTGGATTCGGCCGCGCTGATCGATCTGTGGTGTTGGAGCGAGACCGAGTTCTTTCAGCGCACGGAAGGCAGCGCGATCCGGCGCATCGGCTGGCAGCGCTGGCGCCGCAATCTGGCCGTGGCGCTGGGCAACGCTCTGCGCGCCACCGGCGACGAGATCGTCGCTGACCTGCTCGACAACGCTCGCGCCGAAGGCTGACGACCTGGTGGGTGAACACATCGACTGGGCCCTCAACGCATAGCGTCGTGCAGCGCCAGCGCGATCGGCACGCTGGCCATGCCGAGCAGCGTCGACAGCGTCACCAGCCCGGCGACGAATTCGCCGCGTCCGCCCATGCGCGCGGCCAGCACGTAGGCGCTGGCCGCGGTGGGCAAAGCCGAGAACATGACGACGATCTGCTGCTGCGTGGGGGTCAGCGGCACCCACCGCACCAGCGCCAAGGCCACGGCCGGCAGCACGAGGTGGCGGATCGACAGCAGCGCGGCTGCGAGCCGCGGTGCTTCGCGCAGCGCCCCGATGCGCAGGCCGGCGCCGACCGCCATCAGGCCCAGCGGCAAGGCCGCGGCGCCCAGGCGCTGCAGCGTGGTGGCTGCCATGTCGGGCAGCACCAGGCCGCCGAGGTTGGCGACGAGGCCCGCGCCGGTGGCCACGATCAGCGGGTTGCGCAGCAGCTCGCGGCCGTAGTGCTGGCCACCGGCGCGCGCCAGCGGCCACACGGCGGCGACGTTGCACAGCGGCACGACGACCGCGATCAGCACTGCCACCGCCGCAACGCCGCTGGCGCCACCCAGGCGCTCGGCCAGCGCCAGCGCGATGTAGGAGTTGAAGCGAAACGCCACCTGCGCGCCGGACGCGTGCACGCTCGCATCGACGCGCGGCGCCTTCGCAAGCGCATACGCCAGCGCAATGCCGAGGCCCGTCAAGCCCAGGCCCAGCATGCCCAGGCTGGCCAAGGTGCCGAACGAAATCGGCTGGCGCACGATGGCGACGAACAACAGGCAGGGGAAGAGCAGGTAGTACACGAGGCGCTCGGCGCCGTCCCACAGTGGCCGGTCGAGCGCGCTCCAGCGCGCCAGCGCGTAGCCGAGCACGATCAGCAGGAAGTCCGGCAGCAGCAGCGCGGCGGTGGTCATGGTGGCAGTGTGCCTGCCCGCAGCCGCGCCGGCCGGGTTGCGTACCATCCACCCTGCGCGCGGTCGGCCAATCGGGCAGCCTGCGCGTTCTCAGCTTTCCCCTCGCCACTGCTGACCGCCATGCCCCTGTTGCGCCGTACGCTGCTGATTTGTGCCTTGACTGCCGCCGCGCCGGCCTGGGCCACGCGCTCGATCACCGCCGAGGGCGTCACCTTCCCCGGTGACATCAAGCTCGCCGACACGGCGCTGCAGTTGAACGGTGTGGGCTTGCGCGCCGTGGCCTGGTTGAAGGGCTATGCCGCTGGCCTGTACCTGCCGAAGAAGGCGGGCACGGAGGCCCAGGTGGTGCAGCAGGCCGGCGCCAAGCGCTTGCAGATGCGCATGCTGCAAGACGTCGATGCCGAAGAGTTCGTCAAGGCTTTCGTCAAGGGCGTCGAGCGCAACACACCGCCGGCCGATGCGGCTCGCCTCGGTGCGCGCGTGACGCAGTTCAACACGCTGGTGCGCGGTCTCGTCAAGTTGAAGAAGAAGGACGTGATCGACCTTGACTTCATCCCTGGCAAGGGCCTGGTGCTGTCGCGCAACGGCGCGCCGCGCGGTGCGCCGGTGGCGGGAGAAGACTTCTACGCGGCGCTGCTGCGCTGCTTCGTCGGTGTGCGGCCGGCCGATGCCGACATGAAGGTCGGTCTGCTCGGCGGACCCGTCGGCTAGAGTTGTTCGTCAATCGTGTTTGTTCATCAAGGAGACTGATTCATGCAACGTAGAACCCTGGCCGCTGTTGCGGTGCTTGCTTTGGCCGTCAGTCCCTGGGCGGTGGCGCAAAGCTATCCTGCCAAGCCGGTGCGCCTGGTGGTGCCGTTTGCGCCGGGTGGCACCACGGACATCGTCGCCCGCGTCGTCGCCGAGAAAGCCGCTGCGGCGCTCGGCCAGAACCTGATCGTCGAGAACAAGGCCGGCGGCGGCGGCTCGATCGGCGCGCTCGAAGTCATCAAGGCACCGGCCGACGGCTACGTTCTCGGCATGGCCACCGTCAGCACGACGGCCGCCAACCCGGCCATCAACACCAAGATCGGCTACGACCCGACGAAGGACTTCACGCCGATCATCAACATCGCCGCGACGCCGAACGTGATCGCGGTGCACCCGAGCTTTCCGGCCAAGGACTACAAGACGTTCCTCGAAGTCATCAAGAAGAATCCGGGCAAGTACAGCTTTGCCAGCTCGGGCACCGGCGGCATCGGCCACTTGCAGATGGAGCTGTTCAAGAGCCTGTCGAACACCTTCATCACGCACATCCCGTACCGCGGCGCCGGCCCGGCGCTCAACGACACGGTGGCTGGCCAGGTCACGATCATCTTCGACAACATGCCTTCGGCGCTGCCCTTCATCAAGGACGGCCGCCTGATCCCCATCGTCGTCGCAGCGCCGCAGCGCCTGGCCGTGCTGCCGAATGTGCCGACGTTCAAGGAAGTGGGCCTGGAGCCGGTGAACCGCATGGCCTACTACGGCGTGCTCGGCCCGAAGGGGCTGCCCAAGGACGTGATCGACAAGATCGCCGCCGCGGTGAAGAAGACCGCCGAGCTGCCTGACGTGAAGAAGCGCATCGAAGACACCGGCTCGCTGATGGTCCTCAACACGCCGGAGCAGTTCGCGGCGCAGATCGCGGCCGAGTACGAGGTCTACAAGAAGGTCGTCGCGCAGCAAAAACTGACGCTGGATTGATGATTGCAGGAGACGGTTCAGTTTCATTCACCGCAGAGACGCAGAGAGCGCAGAGGTTCGCAGAGACCGATGCAAGCCGCATGTCTCTGCGAACCTCCGCGTCCTCTGTTCCTCTGCGGTGAAGGAGACTCCCTGAGCACGACGATCGAGCGCTTCCTCGACGCGCTGTGGATCGAAGACGGGCTGGCGGCCAACACGCTTGCCGCCTACCGCCGTGACTTGACGCTGTACGCCTCTTGGCTTGCCGAGGAGGGCGGTGGTGGGGCGATCGAGCAGTCGAGCGAGACCGATCTGCTGGCCTACATGGCGGCGCGCCACGCCGGCTCGCGCGCCACCAGCGCCAACCGGCGGCTCACCGTCTTCAAGCGCTTCTTTCGCTGGGCGCTGCGCGAGCGGCTCGCCGATGCCGACCCGACGCTCAAACTGCGCAATGCCAAGCAGCCGCTGCGCGTGCCGAAGTCCTTGTCGCAGGCCCAGGTCGAGGCCTTGCTCGATGCGCCGGACGTCAACAAGCCGTTGGGCCTGCGCGACCGCGCGATGCTCGAACTGCTGTATGCCTGCGGCTTGCGCGTCAGCGAACTCGTCACGCTGAAGACGGTGCAAGTCGGCCTGGCCGAGGGCTGTTTGCGTGTCACCGGCAAAGGCAGCAAGGAGCGGCTGGTGCCGTTCGGCGAAGAGGCGCACGGCTGGATGACGCGCTATGTGGCCGAAGCGCGTGGCGAGATCCTGGGCGGGCAGTCGAGCGAAGCCCTTTTCGTCACCGCACGCGGCGGCGCGATGACGCGGCAGATGTTCTGGAAGCTGATCAAGGCCCATGCGCTGCGTGCCGGCATCGACGCGCCGCTGTCGCCGCACACGCTGCGCCACGCCTTCGCGACGCACCTGCTCAACCACGGCGCCGATCTGCGCGCGGTGCAGATGCTGCTCGGCCACGCCGACATCTCGACGACGACGATCTACACGCATGTGGCACGCGAGCGGCTGCGCTCGCTGCATGCGCAGCACCATCCCCGCGGGTAGATCACAGCCCCATGAAAAAAGCCGGTCACAGACCGGCTTTTGTTTCGGATCGACGCGCGATCAGAAGTTGTGGCGCACGCCCACCGCCAGCGAGCGGTTCACACCGGTGCTGTTCTGCGCGTAGAAGTCGGCGCCGTCGCCGCTCAGCTTGGTGAAGAAGGTGTAGACCTTGGTGCGCTTGCTGAGGTTGTAATTGACGCCCAGCGTGACCTGGCTTGCCGAATCGGGGCCGGTGTCGTACGCGCCGGTGCGGCCGACGTTGAGGTGCAACTCGGTGTTGCCCATCGTGTACATGCCCGAGACACGGAAGTTCGTGCGGTCACCGAAGCCGGCGCCCCAGCCGTCGGTGTCGCGCTGAACGGTGGCACCGACAGTGAACGCGCCGAGTTCGTAGAGCACGCGGCCCGCGAACTGCTTGGCGTCGAGGTTGCCCTTTTCGTAGCCGAAGCCCAGGTGCAAGGGGCCGGCGTCGTAGTTGACGGCGAAGTCGATCGTGCGGTCGGGGTTGGAGCCGGCTTCGGTGATCGCGATCTCGGCCGTCGCGCCGCCGAAGGTCGGCGTGCGGTAGGCGATCTTGCCGGTGTTGCGGCCGACGTAGGCGTAGAACGCATCCGCCGACGTGCCCGTCTCGTGGTTGTGCATGCCGATGTAGTCGGACGTGGCGTAGTAGGCCTCGCTGGTGAAGTTGCCCAGGCGCACCATGCCGAAGCCGCCGCCCAGGTTCACTTCGCTCTGCCGCGCAAAGAACGCGGTCTGCGACTGCTGGCCGGTCCCGGGATTGAAGCCGTTCTCCAGTTGGAAACCGGCCTTCAAGCCGCCGCCGAGGTCTTCGCTGCCCTTCATGCCCCAGCGCGACGAGCTGTTCTGCATGACCGTGTTGTCGTCCGAGCCGAGCTTCTGGCGCTCGACCGTCACGTTCAAGCGGCCGTAGATGGTGACGGTGGACTGCGCGAAGGCGCTGCTGCCCAGGGTGGCCAGCACGGCCGCGGCGATCAGAGTCTTGTTCATGTGTTACGTCCCATGGAGAGTGAGGAGAGAGGCAGGAGTTTAGGTCTGCGGCAAGGGGTTGTTCGAACGTGGAGCGCACTCAAGGGCCGATCGCAGCTTTATCGCAACAGCCGAGGCAGATCCAGGTCATCTATTCGCGCCCAGACGGTGGCCGACAATGGCCGCCGCCATGGATCACACCTTCCTGTCCGCCCTGGTCCTGCTGCTGCTGGTGCTCGACCCGCTGGGCAGCCTGCCGATCTTCATCTCGGTGATGCGCAACGTGGCGCCCGAGCGACGCCGCCGCATCGCGCTGCGCGAGTCGGCCATCGCTTTCGGCGTGCTGCTGCTGTTCATGTTCACCGGCCAGGCTTTCCTGTCGCTGATGCACCTGTCCGAGCGCTCGCTCGAAGTGGCCGGCGGCGTGATCCTGCTGATCATCGCCATGCGCATGATCTTCGCCAGCGGTGGCGAGCTCTATGCCAGCGACGGCCCGCCGCGCGAGCCGCTGATCTTTCCGCTGGCGGTGCCGCTGCTCGCTGGTCCGTCGGCGATGGCAACGGTGCTGCTGCTGGCCTCGCGCCAGCCCGAACGCCTGCTGCACTGGGTGGGCGCGCTGACCGTGGCCATGGCCTTCAGCGCGCTGGTGCTGCTGCTGGCCGACCGCATCCGCAAGTGGATCGGCCACTCGATGGTGTCGGCGATCGAAAAACTGATGGGGCTGGTGCTGACGGCGATTGCCGTCGAGATGATCCTGGCCGGTTTGAAACGCTACTTTTTCGAAACCTGAACATGATCCGAAAGCTGCTCCTGCTGTTGTTGTTGACGTTCGCGGCGCTGTCTGCGTCCGCCCAGGTGCCCGCGCCCTCGGTGCCCGCCGCTGCACAGGCCGTGCCCCTCGATCCGATCGCCGCCACGCGGGCCTGGATCGACACCATCCCGGCCGCGCAGCGCGCCAAGACCGATGCCTACTTCGAAGGCGGCTACTGGCTGCAGTTGTGGGGTGCGTTGATCGGTGTGGCCAGCGCCTGGCTGCTGCTGGCCAGCGGCGTCTCGCGCAAGTTGCGCGACGCCGCAGAGCGCTTCACCCGCCGCGAGCCGCTGCAGGTGGTGCTGTACGCGCTTGGCATCCTGGCGGCCTTCACGCTGTTGTCGCTGCCGTGGTCGATCTACACCGAGTACTTTCGCGAGCACCAGTACGGCTTGTCGAACCAGAGCTTTGGGCAATGGGCCGGCGAGACGCTGATCAGCAGCGGCCTGACGATCGTCATTGGTGCCGCGGTGCTGCTGGCGATCTACGCCACCATCCGCCACGCGCCGCGCAGTTGGTGGTTGTGGGGCGCGGGGCTGATGGTGGCCTTCGGCGCCTTTGGCGCGCTGGTCTATCCGCCGTTCATCGCGCCGCTGTTCAACGACTACAAGCCGCTGGCCAACGCGCAGGTGAGAGAAGAGGTGCTGTCGCTGGCGCGTGCGCACGGTGTGCCGGCCAACGAGGTCTACGAATTCAACGCGTCGAAGCAGCACAGCCGCATCAGCGCCAACGTCGCCGGGCTCGGTGGCACGATGCGCATTGCGCTCAACGACAACCTGCTCAACCGTTCGTCGACGGGTGAGATCCGCATGGTCATGGCCCACGAGATCGGCCACTACGTGCTCAATCATGCCTGGAAAGGGCTCGTCTTCCTGGGCCTGGTCATCGTGGCGATGTTTGCCTTTGCCAAGTGGGCGTTTGCCTGGGCACACAAGCGCTGGGGCGCGCGCTGGGGCGTGCGCGATGTGGCCGACACCGCCGGCCTGCCGATCCTCGTCGCTGCATTCACCGTTTTCCAGTTGCTGGCCACGCCGGTCAACAACACGCTGACGCGCGTGCAGGAGATCGAGGCCGATCAGTTCGGCCTGGCCGCCGGGCGTGACCCGGACGCTGAAGCCGCGATCATTCTCAAGCTCGCCGAGTACCGGAAGATGGAGCCGGGTCCGATCGAGGAGTTCATCTTCTACACGCACCCGAGCGGCTGGCGGCGCATCGAGAACGCGATGCGCTGGAAGGCGGAAGCGCAGCGTTAGGGCGGCCCCGCCCCGTCGACCAGCTCAGGGCGATCGGAATTTCGCGATGAAGGCGCGATCGATGCGGTCCTTCCACCAGCCCATCAACCAGCCCTGCGCCGACCACGTGCCCCAGGAAGCGATGGCGCGGCCGTCGCCGGTGGCCAGCAGGTTCAGCGAGCGCGGTTGCGGCACATACGGCGTGAGCGCGCCGCCGGCGACGAAGGCGCGCAGGTTCGTCGCCAGCACCGGGCCTGCGCGCACGGCATAGACCCCGCTGCGCGGGTGCGGCATGTCGTCGCGCACGATGACGTCGCCGGCGGCGAAGACGTTGGCATGGGTCGCGCTTTGCAGCGTGGCGCCGACACGAACGAAGCCTTGCTCATCGAGCGCCAGGCCGCTGCCGGCGAGCCAGGCCGGGGCGTCGCTGCCGACAGCGACGATCGGCACATCGCAGACAACGCGCATCGACGTGCCGACGATCACGTGCTTGCGCTCGATGGCTGTGCAGCGGCCCAGCAGCACCTGCACCTTGGCCCGCTTGAGCGCGGCCAGCGCCTTGTGCTGCACACGGGGGCTGTAGGTGGCCAGCAGCGCGCCGTCGGAGACGATCGAAAGTTCTGCGCGCGCGCCGAGCGCGGCGCGCACCGCCAGCACCAGCTCGACGCCGGCCGCGCCGTTGCCGATGATCACGACCGACAGCGGGCGCTCGTCGGCCAGCGCGCGGGTCTGTTTCCACAGCGCGATGAAGCTCTCGATCGGCCGCACGAACAGCGCGTGCTCGCGTGCGCCGGGAATGCGGTCGCGGTCCTGCACCGGGCCGGTGTTGATCGACAGCACGTCGTAGCCGATCTGCTCGCCGTCGGCCAGCGTGACCTGGCGGGCCGCGGCGTCCAGAGCAGTGGCCTGGCCGATGCGCAGGTGCACGCCGGCGGCCTTGGCCAGCGGCACGACATCGATCGCGCAATCGTCTTCGCCGAAGCGGCCGGCGATCAGGCCGGGCACCATGCCCGAATAGAACTGCCGCGGGTGCGCGGTGACGAGCAGGATGTCGCCGCCGGCCATGCGTTGCTGCCCGAGCGAGGCCAGCACCGACAACTGCGCATGGCCGGCGCCGAGCAAGAGCACGTTCTTCATGGGGTGTCCGCGGTCAAGCGCAGCGCGTCGATGTGGCCGATGCTGTGCGAGCTGGTGTTGTCGGTGTCGGCGCCGATGACGATGGCCGTCAGTGGCGGCACGTCGTGTGATTCGTCGCCGAACGCACGCCTGAAGTCGGCCGCGAGGTCATGCTGTTCGTCGCTCCAGCGTTTTGCCATGCTGCTGCCGACGATGTAGCGCACACGCCGTGTGTAGACGTTGGTCAGCAAGGTGCCGGGCGGCAGCGTTGCGTCCCAGACGTAGCACAAGGTAGCCGTGGGCAAGGGCTCGCCGGCGCGCGACGACGCCACGCGCAGCAACTGCCGCTCGACGAACGGCACCTGCGACAGCGGCATGTCGAAGAACGCGCAGACTTTCAGTGCCGCGTCGTCGCCACTCTTGCGGCGCAGGTCGACGCCGCTGGCCGGCCGATCGACGCGCCAGCGCCAGGCCAGCGTGCCGGCGGGCGTGCCCTTGAGCGGATGGACCAGATTGCCGTAGGCGCGCTCGGCTTCGACGCGCAGCACGCGCTGGCCGTCCTGTTCGATCACCGTGAAGCGCGTCAGCGGCGGGGCTTGCTGCGGCAGGCCGACCACGCGCCACGGCGGCGGCGGCTCAGCGCCGTTGCCGATCGGCGGCGCCAGTGTGGCCGCGAGCGCGCTGCCCGCCGCCCAGGCCGCGATGAACAACGTCAACGACCGGCTGCGTTCAACGACCAGTCGTAGTCCAGATGCGCCACCGGCAGCGACTTGGCCTTGAGCGCCGCCTGTTCTTCGGGCTTGTCGCTCAGTTGCGCGGCGTACTTCGCGAACACGTCCTCGACTTTGGAGAACCCCTTGTGGCCTTTTTCGAAGTCTTCTTGGAACCATTTGAAGATCGAGTTGACTTGCAGCTTGCCGTCGGCCACACGGTTGCGCGTGCGGTCGCCCAGGAAGCGCATCATGCCGTCTTCCAGCTGGGCGTCGAGTTTGGCGGCCGTGAAGGCTTCGTTGCGCAATGCCGGGCAGCCGATCGACGCGCAGTTGACGGCGGCGTGCACGCGCGGGTCGCCGTACTTCGGCCGCAGCTCTTCATGCTCGATCCAGTCGAGGTGGTGCTTGGCGCCGAGCAGCGTGAAGAACTCGTTTTTCCACGGCCCGCGGTTGAACAAACCCAGTTCCTTGATCGACTTGATGTCGGGGTACTTGGTCAGGATGATTTCGACCGTGAAGGCGTTGTAGGCGTTGATCAGGAAGGCCATGCGCTGCTCTTTGCTCCAGCCGTCGAAAGTGGCCTTGGGCACGGCCGACAGCGCATCGAGCACCTGCTTCAACTCTGCACGGTCTTTGGCAAACGCCGCGTAGTCGACACGGCTCTGCTTGTTGTCGGGCAGCCACTTGACGTGTTTCTTGACCAGGCCGTCCCACGCCGCGTAGTTGTGGTCGAAGCCCTGAGCGTGCGCGAGCGCAGCGACGAAGAACAGCAACAGCGCGATCAGTTTTTTCATCATGCACGTCTCCAGGCGTGGAACTTGCCAACCCATTCGAGCAGCTTCACCGGCTGGTGCGCGCGCTTCCATTCGCCCGCGGCGTACTTGTTGGCCTCTGCCAGAGTCGGGTAGGTGTGGATGGTTCCGAGGATCTTGTTCAGGCCCAGGCCGTGCTTCATCGCCAGCACGTACTCGGCGAGCAGGTCACCGGCATGCACGCCGACGATGGTCACGCCGAGGATCTTGTCCTTGCCCGGCACGGTCAGCACTTTCACCCAGCCGTGGGCGGCCGAGTCGGCGATCGCGCGGTCGAGGTCGTCGATGCCGTACTTCGTGACCTCGTAGGCGATGTTCTTCTCCTTGGCTTCCTGCTCGTTGATGCCGACGCGCGCGACTTCGGGGTCGATGAAGGTCGCCCACGGGATCACCGAGTAGTCGGCCTTGAATTTCTTGGCAAAGCCGAACAGGGCGTTGACCGCCGCGTACCAGGCCTGGTGCGCGGCGGTGTGCGTGAACTGGTAGGGCCCGGCCACGTCACCGGCGGCGAGGATGTTGGGGAAGTTCGTTTCGAGGTACTCGTTGACCTGCACCGTGCGGTTGACGGTGATGCCGAGCTCTTCGAGGCCAAAGCCCTTCAGGCGCGCGCTGCGGCCGACGGCGCACAGCAGCACGTCGAACTCGATCGACGATTCCTTGCCGTTGTTCTCGACGACGATCGACCTGGCTTCGCCGCGCTTCTCGCAGCGCAGCGCCTTGTGGCCGGTGAGGATGGTCACGCCGTCGGCCTCGAGCGCCTTGCGCGCGTAGGCCGAGACCTCTTCGTCCTCGCGGATCATGATGCGCGGCAGCATCTCGATCTGCGTCACCTGCGAACCGAGGCGCGCAAAACTCTGCGCCAGTTCGCAGCCGATCGGCCCACCGCCGAGCACGACCAGGCGCTTCGGTTGTTCGCGCAGGCCCCACAGCGTGTCGCTGGTGAGGTAGCCGACGTCGTCGAGCCCCGGCAGCGGCGGCACGAAGGGCGCCGCGCCGGTGGCAATGACGATGCTCTTCGTCGACAGCGTCTGCTTCGAGCCGTCGTCCTTCGTGATCTCGACATGCCACGGGCTCGTGATCTTCGCGCGGCCGATCGCCACATCGACGCCGAGGCCAGGTGTAGCGCTCGACCGAGTCATGCGGTTCGATCTCGCGCACGACATGCGCAATGCGCTCCATCACCTGCGCGAAGTCGATCGTCGCCTCGGCCTTCGCGATGCCGTAGTCCTGCGAGTGCTGGATCTGCCGCGCCAGCGTGGCCGTCTTGATCAGCGCCTTGCTCGGCACGCAGCCGTAGTTCAGGCAGTCGCCGCCCATCTTGTGCGCCTCGACCAGCGTCACCTTGGCCTTGACCACGGCGGCGATGTAGCTCGTCACCAGCCCAGCGGCACCGGCGCCGATGACGACCAGGTTGCGGTCGAACGACTTCGGTTTCAGGTGCGCCCACTTCGCATAGACCTTGCGCGCCTTGATCGTGTCGACGATCTTCTTGGCGATCAGCGGGAACAGGCCGAGCAGCACGAAGGAGCCGATCAGCCCCGGCGACAGGATGCCCTTCAACGAATCGATCTTCGCCAGCTGCGTGCCGGCATTCACATAGACCAGCGTGCCGGCCAGCATGCCGAGCTGGCTGACCCAATAGAAGGTGGCGGCCTTCATCTTCGTCAGGCCCATCACGAGGTTGATGACGAAGAACGGGATCAGCGGCACCAGGCGCAGCGTGAAGAGGTAGAACGCGCCTTCTTTCTCGATGCCCTTGTCGATGTCGGCCAGGCGCGCGCCGAACTTCGACTGGATGCTGTCGCGCAGCACGTAGCGCGAGGCCAGGAAGGCCAGCGTGGCGCCGATCGACGACGCGAACGACACGATCAGCGTGCCCCAGCCGAGGCCGAAGATCGCGCCGGCGGCCAGCGTCATGATGGCTGCGCCCGGCAGCGACAGCGCGCACACGGCGACGTAGACCGCGAAGAAGGCACCGCCGACCAGCAGCGGCTTGTCGGCGGCCAGCGCCGTGAACTCCGCCTGCCGCGACTTGATGTAGTCCAGGCTCAGGAAGCGGCCGAGATCGAACGCGAAGAACGCCACGATCAGCGCAGCGAGCAGGGCCAGGATGACGAGTTTTTTCTTGGACATGTTTTCTCCGTCGGCCAGGGCCGCGCGACATTACACCCGACGCGACAGGACCTGGGCGCCGCCGACGATGCGCGTGGCGATCGTCAGCGCACACAACGCGGCAAATCCATAGGCCCACCAGGCGAACCTGTCTGGCCAGACGCACATCAGGCCAAAGCAGATCAATGTTTCGGTGGCTTCGGTCAGGCCGCCGAGGTAGTAGAGGCCCTTGTTCGGGTGGGCGCTGCTGGCAATGCCGCGCTTTTGCGCGAACACGGCAAAGGCGAGGAAGCTCGACCCGGTGCCGATGAAGGCGGCCAGCAGCACGGCGGCGGGCAGCGCGTTGGCGGCCGGGTCGGCGATGGCGAATGCCAGCGGGATGCTGGCGTAGAACAGGAAGTCGAGGCAGATGTCGAGGAACGCGCCGCGGTCGGTGGGCTCGTGTCAATCGCGCCACCGGGCCGTCGAGGCCATCGGCCAGGCGGCTGACCAGCAGCAGTGCAAGGCCGAGCGCGTAGTGCTGCATCGCGATCGCCACGGCCGCTGCGACGCCGATGCCAAAGCCGATGAGCGTCACGGTGTCGGCACCGACGCCCGCTCGCACGAGGCCGCGCGCGCAGATCTGAAGCAGCGGCATCAACGCGGCGTTGGCGGCGCGGTCAAGCATCCAGATTCACGACTTGCGCGCCTGGGGGAATGTCGGCGGCATCGTGCGTCACCAGCACCACCGGCACGCGCCGCTCGCGCAGCGTCGTGAACGTGAACTCGCGCATCTGCGCGCGCAGTGCTGCGTCGAGTTTGGAGAAGGGCTCGTCGAGCAGCAGCGCGCGCGGCTGCGCCAGCAGCCCGCGCAGCAGCGAGACGCGCGAGCGCTGGCCACCGGACAAGCTGGACGGCAAGCGGTTCCCGAAGCCTTCGAGCCCGGCCTCGGCCAGCGCCGCATCGGCTTTGACGACGCGTTGGGCCCGATCACCTGCCGGCAGCGCGAACAACAGGTTGTCGCGCACGCTCATGTGCGGGAACAGCAGATCGTCCTGAAACAGCAGGCCGATGCGGCGCTGCTGGATCGGCAGGGCGGCGAGGCTCGTGCCGTCCAGGCGCAACTCACCGCTGGCTTCGAAGGGCGCGTCGAGCGTGCCGGCAATCCAGGCCAGCAGGCTCGACTTGCCCGAGCCGCTGGCGCCCATCACCGCCAGCACGTCGCCGGGGGCGACGCGTGCGCTCAAACCGCGCAGCAGCGTGCGCCCGGCCACACTGATCGTGACCTTGTGCAGTTCAAGCGCCATGGATCGCGATTCTGCGGTGCTGTCGGCGGCCAACCGCCGCTGCAAACGCAAAGCCGATGGCGGGCAACAGCGCCTGCAGCAGCGCAAACGCCGCCGCCGTGTGGCGCTGGCCGCCGGAGGCGAGCGTGACCGCTTCGGTGGTGACGGTGGCGTGCCGGCCGGCGCCGATGAACTGCGTCGGCAAGTACTGCGCGACGCTGACGGCAAAGCCGACGGCGAGGGCGGCGGCGATCGGTGCGGCCAGCATCGGCGCCTTCACACGCCACCAGAACGCCGCGCGCGAACGGCCCAGCGCCAGCGCCGTGTGCTCGTAGCGCGCATCGAAGTGGCGCCAGGCCGGCGCCAAGGCGACGAACACATAGGGCAGTGCGACGAGGGTGTGCACCCAGGCCAGCCCCGTCACGCTGCCATCGAGCCGCAGCGGCAGCGCCAGGGTGTACAGGCCGACCATCAGCAGCAGCGACGGCACGACCAGCGGCGCCAGCACCACCGGCATCGCACGCGGGTCCCACGACGGCGGCGTGCATTCGAACCACAGCAGCACGAGCACGAGGGCGGCCAGCGTCGCAAAGACACCGAGCCCGGCGGACAGGCCGATCGTGCCCAGGCTCGCGCCCACCTGCTGCCACGCGCCCGCGGTCCACGACTGCGGCAGCAGCGACGGGAAGGTCCAGACGCCGGTCGCAGACGACAGCGCGAGCAGCAGCGCGACGACGGCGTAGAGCGCGAGCAGCAGCCACCACACGGCGCGCGCCAGCGCGCTGCCGCTGCGCACGAACTCGGCGCGCTGGCCGCTGGTCGAGCGCGCATCGCCACGCCCGGCGCAGCACCAAGGCCGCGAACGCCAAGGCCAGCGCGCAGGCCAACAGCAGACCCGCCAGCAGCAGCGCCATCGCCGCGCCTTCGGCGTTGCGCGCCGCGTCGCCGTCCTGCAGCGATTGCCATGCGACCACGGCCAGCGTCGGCGGCGAGGCCGGGCCGACGATCAGCGCCAGATCGACCACCGTCAGGCCATACGCCAGCACCGCCAGCAGCGGCCAGGCCAGGCGCGGCAGCAGCAACGGCCACAGCACGCGCCACCACAACGCGCCATCGTTGTAGCCGAGCGTGCGCCCGCTGGCCAGCCAGCCGCGCAATTGCAGCGCCAGCTCAGGCCGCGCCAGCAGCGCCACTGCACTCCAGAGCAGGAAGGGCGTTTCCTTGAAGATCAGCACGAGGGTCAGGCCGATGCCGTTGGCGTCGTTGACCGTCGGCCAGTCGGGCGGCGCCGACCAGCCCAAAGGCAGCGCCAGCAGGCGCGCGATCACGCCGGCCGGCATGACGAGCAGCGCCAGGCCGATCGCGAACGCCGCGTGAGGCACTGCGAGCAGCGGCCCGAGCGTGCGGCCGAGCAGCGTCCAGGCACGGCTGCCGTAGAGATGAGTCACCAGCCACAGCGTCAGTGCGAGCGACGCGAGTGTCGACACCAGCGCGGTGCCGATCGACAGCATCGCTGCGCGCGGCACCTGCGAGTCGCTGGCCAACGCCGACCACGCGCCTGCCGACACGCCTTGCCACACTGCCACCGGCAATGCAACAGCGATCGGCAGGGCAAACAGCAGCAGCGGTGGTGCGAGCCACGCCGCGCGAAGCGCGGCCTTCATGCTCAGCCCTGTCCGTAGCGCTCGCGTCCACTCGCGCTCGATCGGATCGACCCACGAGCCATGCGGCTCGGCGATCGTCGGCGCGCTGGCCTTCAACTGGCCCGGTGCCGCGCCGCCGGCAAACAGCGCGCGGTCGGACGCCGACAGCCTGGCCACCGCCAGCACCGTCGGGTCGCCCCAATGTTTGATGTCGGCCTTGCGCGCTTGCGCGGCCGGCGAGAGGAAAAAGTTCGCCGCGACCTGCGCCGCTTCCTTGGCGCGCGCATTGAACGGAATGGCCAGGAAATGCGTGTTGCCGATCGTGCCCTTGGCATGCTGGTAAGGCGCGACGGTGGCCGGCAATCGCTTGGCCGCGATCTCGTTGGCGACTTCGTTCGGATTGAAGGTCAGCGAGATCGCCAGCTCGCCATCGGCCAGCATCTGCCGCATCACCGTGTTGCTGGCCGGGAATTGCTTGCCCTCTTTCCACAGGTGCGGGTGCAGCGCATCGAGCGCCGTCCACAGCGGCGCAGTGGCGGCGGCGAAGACATCGGCGCTGTAGGGCGCGTAGAACGGTTTGCGGTCGGCCGCCGTTTCGATCAGCACCTGCTTGACGAAGGTCGTGCCGTGAAACGCCGGTGGCTTCGGGTAGGTGAAACGGCCGGGGGTCTTCTTCGCCCACTCCAGCAACTCGGCGATGCTGGCCGGCGGTTTGGCCACACGCGCGCTGTCGGCGTAGAAGGTGAGCTGCGCCATGCCCCACGGCGCTTCCATGCCTTCGACCGGTTCCGAAAAATCGATGCGCGTCGTCGGCTTGCCGGCGGTGTCCACCGCGGCGTAGCTCGGCAGCTGCTCGCTCCAGGGGCCGAACAGCAGGCCCTCTTTCTTCATCGCCAGAAAGTTCTCGCCGTTGATCCACACCAGATCGACCGTGCCGTCGCTGCTGCGGCCGGCGGTCTTCTCTGCGCGCACGCGCTTCACGGCCTCGGCGGTGTCGGTGATCTTGACGTGCTCGAGCTTGACGCTCCAGCGCTGCGCCAACTCGCCCGCGGCCCATTGCAGGTAGGCGTTGATGCGCTCACTGCCGGCCCAGGCGTTCATGAAAACCGTCTGGCCCTTGGCGGCGGCTTCGATCTTCGTCCAGGCGTCGGTGGCCGTCTGCGCGCGTGATGTCAGGGCCCAGGGTGCAGCCGCTGCGGCGGTGATGAGCTGACGGCGTTGGATCAATGGCATCGGACTTCCTTCTACTTCAAGCGGCGCGAGTGTAGGGCGTCACTGCAGACAGTCGCGGCGCGACAAAACGGTCGAGCGACCAGCGGCCCGGGCCCCACAGCAGCAGGCCGATCAGCAGGCTGCCCCAGAACACATGCTGCTGCAGGGCGGCCGGTGCAATCTCGGCCAGACTGACCACGGCCACCGCGTTGACGACGAACAGGCCCGCCGCCGCAAAGCGGCCGGCCAGGCCGAGCGCGAGCAGCACCGGCAGCACCAGCTCGCCGCTGGTGCCGAGCAGCGCGGCCACGTTGGGCGACAGCAGCGGCACCTGGTACTCGTCGGCGAACAGCGCCAGCGTGGTCTCCCAGTCGCGCAGCTTGGTCAGGCCGGACGCGAAGAAGACCTGGGCGATGTACAGGCGCGCCGCGAGTTGTGCCAGCGGCTGCGCTTGTTCGAGCGCGGCGATGGTCTGTCGGGCGGTTTGCAGTGCGGCGGCGATGAGGTTCATGGTGTCGAGGGTGTGAGCAGGGCGATCAGCCAGCGCGAGCGCAGCGCGCGTGCCAGCCAGCGGTCAAAAGCAAACTCAGCGCCGGCGGCATCGAGCGCCGCGGCGAGGGACTGGCCGCGGGTCAAGGCGGCGGTGAATGAGGCGTCGGCGGCGTCGAGGGCTTCGACGTGAATGACAAAGCCGTCGTCGCGCCAGACCAGCGCGGTTTCTTCGCGTGCGGCTTCGAACGCTGCGCGCACGCTGTCGAGCGGTTCATCGCGATGGTGCGCGTGCCAGACGGTGGCGATGGGCCAGCGGCTGTCGACCACGGCGGCGCCGGCGGCGAGTTGCATCCGCAGCAGCGCCGGGTCGGTGGTCGTCAACGCATCGAGCGCCGGTGGCCAGGCGCCCGAGACGTCGGCGGCGCGAGTGGCCGCATGCACGGCCCAATCGAGCCGCGCGCTGTCGGCCAGGTAGGGCTCGGCGGCGAGCTGATCGCTGGCGGCGATGAAGCCGGGCAGCGCGTCGCCCCACTCACCGACATCGCCGCGCACGGGTGGATGCTCATGCCAGAAGTGGCGTGCCAGTGCGGCGAAGGACTCGGCGCCGATCAATGCGGCGATGGTGGGAAAGGCGCTGCCGAGCGCGCGCTCGGCCAGTGCGCCGGCATTGCCGCGGTACGCCGCCACGCCCTGCGCGGCCGATCCGCGCGCCGGTGCACGCACCCAGCCTTGCAGGGCAGCGTCGTCGCGCCACAGGGCACGCATCAGCATCTGCTGGCGCAGCGCTTCATTCATGTGAGCCCCTCGGCCGACGGGTACGTCGGCCGATCCCCCGAGGGGATGCGGTCCGGCTTGGGAGCGGCCCGGCGCTCGGCCCGCGTCATGTCAGCACCGCACGCGCCACACGATCGGCCTCATGCGCTTCGCCGAGCAGCACCTCGAAGTCAGGCAGCGCGGTGTCCCACTCGATGAGCGTCGGCTTGGCACCGATGCTCTTGATGGTGTGCGCATAGACCTGCCATACCGGCGCGTGGACTCGGCTGCCGTGGTCGTCGATGACCAGCGTCTCGGTTTCGCAGTAGCCGGCGAGGTGGATCTGGCCCACATGGCGGGCATCGATCGCATCGACAAACGCATTCGCCGCAGCCACCGGATCGGCAGCTTTGTCGTTGAGCGCATTGACGACGAGGTTGTTGACGTCGAGCAGCAGCCAGCAGCCGGTGCGCTGCGCGAGCTGGTTGAAGAACTCGGCCTCGGCCAGCGTGTCGTCGGCCCAGCCGAGATACGCCGACAGGTTCTCGACGCCGATCGGCCGTGCGAGTCTCTCCTGCACGCGCTGCACGTTGGCGGCCAGCAGGGTCAGGCTTTCCGTGGTGAAGGCGATCGGCAGCAGGTCGCTGGCATGCAGCGCGGTCTGCCCCGAGCGGAGTGGGGCACGCGCAAAGCAGGCGTGATCGGAGACGCGCACTGGCTCGATGGCCCTGGACCAGCGCCGCGAGCTTGTCGAGATGCCAGTCGATCGAGCCCGGCGGCCGAGCCGAGCGACAGGCCGACGCCGTGCAGGCTCACGTCGTAGTGCTGGCGCGCCTGTCGCAGCAGCGCCAAAGGCGCGCCGCCGTCGGCAAAGAAGTTCTCTGAGTGCACCTCGATGAAGGGCAGCGCGGGCTGTCCCTCCAGCAAATTGCGCTCATGTTCGTGGCGCCAGCCAATGCCGGTGATTCTCGATTGCGCAGGCATACGCGAAGACATGGGACCTATCCAAGCAACCGCCGCGGATCTGGCTCTGCCAGGCCACTGGCGGTGCCCCCTTGAGGTGGAGCGGCGAAGCCGCTCCGGGGGTGGTCCATTTACTTCTTCATCTTCATCTTGGCTTCGTCGGCGGTCATGCCTTTCATCGTCTTGCAGGTGCCGCTGGCCACGTACTTCCACTCGCCGGCATCGTTGTCGGCCTTGCTCTGGCCTGCGCACGAGTGCGTGCCGGAGAGGTTGGCGCAGTCGTTCGCGCCGGCCTTGGCGATGCCATAGCACTTCTCTTTGTCCTTTGGCTTTTCCATGGCGTGCGAGGCAGCGCCGGCGGTGGCGACTAGACCCAGCGCCATCACCGAGGCGAGGGCGGAAGAGACGACGAGACGGTGGTTCATGGGAAAACTCCTGGAAGGTGAGAGGGTGCGCGGGCTCTGCATGAGCCTGCTGCGAGCAGTGGTCGCTGCCGCAAGGGCTAACTTACACTGACCGCAGACTTTGTGTGTTTTCGAGTGTCCGAGTTCGCAACCGCCGTTCAAACCCTGCGCCCGCAATTGATGCGCTTTGCGCGGGCCCAGTTGCGCAACGACGCCTGGGCCGAAGACGCCGTCAGCGAAACCGTGCTGGCCGCGCTGGCCAAACCCCAGGCATTTGCCGGGCAGTCGCAGTTGAAGACCTGGCTGGTCGGCATCCTCAAGCACAAGCTGATCGACCAGATCCGCCGCCACAGCCGCGAGGTCTCGGCGACGACCGCGGAAGACGGCGAGGACTATGACGCGCTGCTGTTCAACGACGGCGGCGGCTGGCGCGAAGCGCCGGCCGAATGGGGCGACCCGGAAGCCACGCTGGGCCAGCGCGAGTTCTTCGAGGTGCTCGAGGTCTGCGTCGAGGAACTGCCCGGTGTGCAGGGCCGCGTCTTCATGATGCGCGAGTGGCTGGAGCTGGACACGGCCGAGATCTGCAAGGAACTGAAGATCACATCGACCAACGCCTGGGTGCTGCTGCACCGAGCCCGGCTGCGCTTGCAGATGTGCCTGCAAGCAGCGCTGGTTCGGCCAGAAGAGGCCCGTTGCCCCATGAAATTCCTGCAACGCAACTGCCGCCAGGTCACCGAGCTCGTGCTTGCGGGCGAGGACCGCTCGCTCGGGGTGTTCGAGCGCTGGGCGGTGCGAGCCCACTTGAAGGTTTGCGGCGGCCTGCCCGCGCTTCTACCGCCAGGTGGCGCTGATGCGCGAGGCACTGCCACGCTGGCGGGCCTATCGCAACGGCGCCGACTGATCGCTACTTGGCGGCGCGTCGGCCAGACCCGACAGCGCCTTGCGCAGGTTTTCCACCACCGGGCAGCTTGCCGCGCCGTGGCGTTGCGCGAGCCACGCGGGGTCGTTGTAGCCCAGCCAGGACTGGCCCTGCGCGTCTTCCCACACCAGTGCCTTCAGCGGCAAGTCGATGCCAGCCGACTGCGCGCACTCCATCAGTGGCGTGCCGCCTTGCGGGTTGCCGAAGATCAGCAACTCGGTCGGCCGCAGCGTCTTGCCGACTTTCTGCGCACCGGCGGCATGGTCGATGCGCGCGAACACCATCAGGCCGCGCTCCTTGGCCGCGGCCTCGAAGCGGTCGAGTGTGACCTTCGGTGCGTGCGCGCTCTTGACCGCGACCAGGCCGTCGGCGGCCAGCGCGGCGGCCGAGGCGGCGAGCCACAGCACGACCGCAATGGTGAAACGAAACGACAGGCGCAGCATGGGCGGTCTCCAAGGGTGGGTATGGGGCGGGCGAGCTTACGCGCGCCCGCCGCGGCGAGTGCAACGTTCAGTTCGCGGCCAATCCGTTGGCGCCGGCGGGCAGGCCATCGATGCGGCCTTGCCCCTGCAACTGGCCGTCGCGGCCGATGGCGAACGACTGGATGCTGCGGCCGCCGCCGTTGAGCACGAACAGCGAGCGACCGCGCGGCGCGATCGCGGCATCGATCGGCCCGGCGTCGGTGGTGGCCGCCACCGCTTGCGCGAGCGCCGCCTTGCCGTTGCGCTCGACCGCGTAGGCGCTGATGTTGCCGCTGGCGGTGTTGGTGGTGTAGGCGTAGCGGCCGTTGGGCGTGACGACGACCCAGCACGCGGCCGACTGCCCCGAGCCGACCGACGCGCTGACGAGTTGCGGCTGCACGCCGTAGTTGCCGAAGGTGTACGACGACAACGCGCTCGCGCCGGCGGCGCCGCCGAAAGCTTCGGACACCAGCACGGTGCCGCGGCGATCGACGGCAAAGCCGAACGGCGTCATGCCTGATGACGCGGTGACCTGCGGCGCGCCGATCGCGCCGTCGCGGTGGACGCGGTAGGTGGTGAGCTTGTTGGTCGCCTTCTCGGTGACGATCAGCACACCGCCGTCTTCGCCGAAGGCGACCTGTGCCGGTGCCGTGCCGCCAGCGGCCGACAGCGGCTGCGTGGCGCCAGCGATCGGCTCGAGCACGCCATGGTGGTTGCGAAAGCCGGCGATGTTGCCAGCGCCGTTGGCGTTGAGCACGACCACCAGGCCGCCGTGCTCGGCCAGGCTCACCGGGCGCAGGCCGCCGGCATCGACGACCGAAGTCAGCTGCAGGCCGCCGCGGCGAACGCGGAAAGTGCTCACGCTGTTGCTGCCGGCATTGACGACGAACAGGTGACGGCCGTCCTGGCTCAACGTCACCGCACCTTGGTTGCCGAGTCCACCGCCGCTGCCGATGCCCTGCGTGGCGATGCGCGTGGCCAGCCGCAACGCACCGCCTTGATCGGTGTCATAGACCAGCAGTTCATTGCCGGCTGTGCCGTTGGTGCTGGTGAAGACCTTGCCGGCGCGAAAGCCGGCGTCGTCGTCATCGTCGTGGTAAGCCTGGATCGCGGGTGAGACGCTGCCCAGCGCGAGGGCCAGGCCCACGGCCTGCAGGGTGAAGCGGCGGCGGAAGTTCATCGAATGTCTCCTGGGGGTGATGGGGTGCAGGCAGTGTCGAGCGCGGCTTCGGCGCGAGTCATCACGCCGAGGTCAACGATTCATCTCGGCGTGCGCCGTGAGAATTGCGTGAGGACTGCGGCGCGTGCACATGCCAACCTTCGGGCATGCCCACATCTCCCATCGCCATCGCTTCGCTCGGCCACCACCGCGACGACCTGCTGCGCTACGCGCGGCGGCGCCTGCGCGATGCTGCGCTGGCCGAGGACATGGTGCACGACGTGCTCGCGGCGGTGCTTGCCGGCCAGGCCACGTTTGGCGAGCGCTCCAGCCTGCGCACCTGGTTGATCGGCATCCTCAAGCACAAGATCGTCGATGCGATCCGCCAGCGCGCCGGCGAATGCAGCCTCGATGCGATGCTCGATGACGAGGAGGCACCGCCGCCCGCAGCGCTGTCGGACCACGCCGACCCGAGCGTGTTGGCCGAGCAGCGGCAAGTCCTGAGACGCGTGCAGTCCCGGCTCGATGCCTTGCCAGCGCCGCTGCGGCGAGCCTTCGAGATGCATGTCGTGCTCGGCCACAGCAGCGCCGAGGTCTGCGATGAACTCGACATCACGCGCAGCAACCTGTGGGTGCGCGTCCACCGCGTGCGCAAGGAACTGCTGGCCGCCTGATTACGATGCCTGTGGCAGGCTGAACTCGAAGCGCGTGCCGCGCGCCGGGTCGCTGTGCACGCGCACCGCGCTGCCGTGCAGGTCGAGGATGCGCTTGACGATCGCCAATCCCAGACCGGCGCTGGCGCCCGGGCTGGGCTGCAATGGCGTGTCGTCGGCGCGCCAGTAGCGCTCGAAGATGTGCGGCAGGTGTTCGCGCGCGATGCCGCTGCCGGTGTCGATCACCGCCACGCGCAGCGCGTCGGGGCCGTCGCGCTCGATCGCCAGCGTCACCGCGCCGCCGCGCGGCGTGTGGCGCAGCGCGTTGTCGACCAGGTTCTGCAACACGCGTTCGATCAGCGCGATGTCGGCGCGCACGAACGCGTGGGCATGGGCTTGGGCGTCGGCGCTGTCGGCCAGCGTGAGCGCGACGCCGCGTTCGCGCGCGGCGAGCTGGCCGTCTTGCACCACGTCCTGCAGCAGCTCGCCGAGGCGGAACGGTTCGAGGCGCGGCGCCACCTGGCCGGCGTCGAGCTTGGACAGCTCGAACAGATCGGCGATGCGGCGGTGCAGGCGCTTCAGGTGCCGCATCGCCGTGCGCAAATGCTGCTCGCGCGCTGCGGCGTCGAGCTGGTCGCCGGCCAGCAGCAATGTTTCGACATAACCCTGGACGTTGGCCAGCGGCGTGTGCAGATCGTGCGAGATGTTGCTCACCAACTCGCGGCGCAGGCGGTCGTTGTCTTGCAGGTGCTGCACCTGCTGCGCGATGCGCTGTTGCATCGCCCGCGTGGCTTCGCGCAGCGCATCGACCTCGTCGCCGCGGCCGCGGCCGCAGCGGGTTCGGCGTCGCCGGCCTCGGCGTGAAACGCACGCACCTCGTCGGTAAGCTTGCGCAGCGGACGCGTCAGCTTGCGTGTCACGAGCACGAGCAGGAGTGCGGCACCCGCGGTTGCGGCCAGGGCGATCAGGCTCAGTTCGCGCCACGCGCCCGATTGCGCCACCGCGGCAGCCACTGCCTGCTGCGTCTGGCCTTGCAGGACGACGTAGAGATAGCCGCTCATGCGGCCGCCACTGCTCAAGCCCTCGACCGAGACCACGTTGCGTGCGCCGGGGCGGCGTGGGTCGTCACCGAGCAGCGGCAGCGGCGGCGGGACGCGATCGCGTGCCGCCAGCGGACGCACCACCGACAGATCGACGCGTTCGGCGACGGACTGCTTGGTGTCGAGCGCGTGGCCGATGACGCGGCCTTCGGTGTCGAGCAAATAGACCTCGATGGCCGGGTTCAGCGCCATGGCATGCATCGCCAGGTCGGCGAGCAACGCCTGGTCGGGCCGGCCGTCGACGCCGATCAGCGGGCGCGGCTGCTGGGCCGCGATGGTGGCCGCCAGGCCGAGCTGCAGCCGTTGCGCCGCTTCGAGCGCGTCCAGCGCCGCCTGGCGCCGCGCGGCAGCGAGCAGCGCGCTGGCCAGCAGCACCAGCAGCACCAACACCGCAGCCGTGAGCCGCACGTGCAGGCGGCGGTGCCAGGCGATGTGCGGCTTCATCACGCCGTCACGTTGCTGGCTTCGAAGCGGTAGCCCACGCCCCAGACGGTGTGAATGAAGCGCGCCTCGCTGCGGTCGTCGCCGAGTTTGGCGCGCAGGCGGTTGATGTGGCTGTTGACCGTGTGGTCGTAGCCGTCGTGGCCATAACCCCAGACCTGTTCGAGCAGCTCGGCGCGCGTGAAGGCGCGGCCCGGGTGGCGCATGAAGTGCCAGAGCAGGTCGAATTCGCGCGGCGTCAGCACCAGCTCTTGCTCGGCCAGCCAGGCGCGGCGCTGGGTGCGATCGATGCGCAGATCGGCGCAGGCCAGGCGCTGCTCGGCATCAGGTGGCGCCGCCTTGCCTTGCGCCGCGCGGCGCAGCAGCGCGCGCACGCGGGCCTGCAGCTCGAGCACCGAGAAGGGCTTGGTCACGTAGTCGTCGGCGCCGAGCTCGAGGCCGAGCACGCGGTCGAGCTCGGCCGCGCGCGCGGTCAGCATCAGGATCGGTGCGTTGTGCCCCCCGGCGCGCAACGCGCGGCAGACGTCGAGCCCCGACAGGCCGGGCAGACGCAGGTCGAGCACGATGGCGTCGAAGCGGCCGGCGACCGCCAGCGCGAGCCCGGCCGGGCCGTCGCGCGCCACCGTCACCTCGGCCGGGAGGTCCGACAGGTGCAGCTGCAGCAGCGCGGCGATGTCCTGCTCGTCTTCGATCACGAGCAGGCGGGGCGAGGCGTTCATCCGCTGCATCTTGCCTGTGGCGCGAGGCGCAGTCCTCACGGAGTGGTCACGGCGGGCGGTCAATCGAGCTGGCCGGCGCTGACGGCGAGGTCGTGACGCACGGCGAGCGCCGTGGCCAGCGCCATGCCGACGCCCGCGACCATCGTGCCCAGCGACAGGCTCGGCTGGCCCGCAGCTGCCTGCTCGGGCAGGCAGGGCAGGTGCATGAAGCCGCTGCGCACGCTGCGACGGCGCTTCAGTGCGTGTTGCAGTCCGTAGAAGACGTGGTTGCAGACGAAGGTGCCGGCGCTGTAGGAGACCGACGCGGTGTGGCCGGCATCGCGCAGCGCGGCCACCATCGCCTTGATCGGCAGCGTCGTGAAATGCGCCGCTGGGCCGTGCGGCTCGACCGGTACATCGATCGGTTGTGCACCGGCGTTGTCGGCGATGCGTGCGTCGTCGAGGTTGATGGCGATCCGCTCCAGCGTGAAGCCTTCGCGGCCGGCCGCCTGACCGAGTGCGAGCACGAGGCGCGGGCGATGGGTGTCGATCGCCGACCGCAGGGCGCCGATCGACGCACCAAACACGCAGGGCAGGATGAGGCCGATGACCGGGGCACGGTCGATCGTCCTGCCGTGCAGCGTGCGCGCCACCTCGGCCGATGGGTTGATGCGCTCGCCGCCGAAGGGCTCGAAGCCGGTGACGAGCAGGGGTCTCACGCTGGCTTTCCCCAGCCGCCGCCGCCCGGTGTTTCGATGACGAAGACGTCGCCAGGCTCCATCGCTGCCGAGCCGATGTGGTCGAGGACCTCGATGCGGCCATCGCTGCGCTCGATGCGGTTGATACCCAGGGCGCCTGGTGAGCCCCCGTTGCTGCCGAACGCCGGCACGCTGCGGCCGTTGCTCAAGATGCTCGCCGTCATGTGTTCGAGAAAGCGCACGCGGCGCACGCCGCCGTCACCGCCGCGCCAGTGGCCGGCGCCGCCGCTGCCTTCGCGGATCTCATAGCTGTCCAGCCGCACGGGGAATCGGAACTCCAGCACCTCGGGGTCGGTCAGGCGAGAGTTCGTCATGTGCGTCTGCACGACGCTGGTGCCCTTGAAGCCCGGGCCGGCGCCGCTGCCGCCGCTGATGGTCTCGTAGTACTGGTGGGTCTCGTTGCCGAAGGTGAAGTTGTTCATCGTGCACTGGCTGGCGGCCATCACGCCGAGCGCGCCGTACAGGGCGTTGGTGACGCAGCTCGAGGTCTCGACATTGCCGGCGACCACGGCCGCCGGATGCTGCGGATTCAACATGCAGCCTTCGGGCACGATGACGTGCAGCGGCTTCAGGCAGCCGGCGTTGAGCGGGATGTCGTCGTCGACCAGCGTGCGAAAGACGTACAGCACGGCGGCCATCGTCACCGCTTTGGGGGCGTTGAAGTTGTTGGGCAGCTGTGCGCTCGTGCCGGTGAAGTCGATGGTCGCTTCGCGTTGCGGCGCATTGACCGTGACCTTGACGGCGATGCGCGCGCCGTTGTCGAGATCGAGCGTGAAGGCACCGTCCTTCAATGCAGTGATGACACGCCGCACGGACTCTTCGGCGTTGTCCTGCACATGCTTCATGTACGCAGCCACGGTGGCGCGGCCGAACTGCGTGACCATGGCGCGCAGTTCCTGCACGCCTTTTTCGTTGGCCGCCACCTGTGCGCGCAGATCGGCGATGTTCTGCGCTGGGTTGCGAGCAGGGTAGGGTCCATCGCGCAACAACGCCAACAGCTCCGCCTCGCGCATCTTGCCCGCGCGCACCAGCAGGAAGTTGTCGAGCAGCACGCCTTCCTCGTCGATCGTGATGGAGAACGGCGGCATCGAGCCCGGCGTGCTGCCGCCGATGTCGGCGTGGTGGCCGCGCGAGGCGACATAGAAGCTCGGCCCGTCGTCGCCATGTTCGAGATAGACCGGCGTCACCACCGTCACGTCCGGCAGGTGCGTGCCGCCGTGGTACGGGTCGTTGAGCACATAGACATCGCCCGGCCGCATCTGCGGGTTGCGCTCGATGACGGTCTTGATGCTCTCGCTCATCGAGCCCAGGTGCACCGGCATGTGCGGTGCATTGGCGATCAGCTGGCCTTGCGCGTCGAACAGCGCGCAGGAGAAGTCCAGGCGTTCCTTGATGTTCACCGAGTAGGCGGTGTTCTGCAGCCGCAAGCCCATCTGCTCGGCGATGTTCATGAACAGGTTGTTGAAGACTTCGAGCATCACCGGGTCGGCGTCGGTGCCGATGGCGTGTTGCGTGGCGCGGGGCACGGTGCGTTGCAGCTCGATGGGGCCGGAGGCGGTGAGCCTGGCTTGCCAGCCCGGCTCAACGACCGTCGTTGCGTTCTTCTCCGCGATGATGGCTGGCCCGTCGATCAACGCGCCCGCGGCGAGCGACTCGCGCACGAACAGGCCGGCGTCGAGCCAGCGCCCGGCGTGCAGGCGCAGCGTGGCGTCCGGCTGAGGCTGCGAGCTGACAGGTTCGCTGTCGGTCGTGGCGGTGACGTGTGTTTCACCGGCGCCCACCGCCTCGACCGACACCGCTTCGATCATCAGCATCCGGTCCGGCATCAAGAAAGCGAATCGCTGCTTGTAGCCAGCCTCGAAAGCCTGCCTGATCGTGCGCTGTTCGCCGAAGGGCACAATCAGCGCGGTGTCGGTGCCCTGGTAGCGAACGTGCACGTGGCGGCGCAGCTCGATCGCCGCGCGCTCAACGCCTTGGCTCGCCACTTCATCGCTGGCTGCCTCGCCGATTTGCGCCAGGCGCTGCTCGGCTGCCGATAGGCCGGCGCTGTCGAGCGGCAGTTCGACCTGTGCTTCGCGCATCGCGATCTGGTCGGCCAGACCCATGCCGTAGGCCGACAACACACCGGCCAGCGGATGCACGAAGACGCGACCCATGCCGAGCGCATCGGCAACGAGGCAGGCATGCTGACCACCGGCGCCGCCGAAACATTGCAGCGTGTACTGCGTGACGTCGTAGCCGCGCGCCACCGAAATGCGCTTGATCGCGTTGGCCATGTTCTGCACGGCGATTTGCAGGAAGCCTTCGGCCAGGGACTCGGGTGTCGTCTTGCGGCCCGTGCGCGAGCGCACGTCGGCGGCCATCGCTTCGAACTTGGCGACGACGATGTCACGGTCGAGCGCTTCGTCGCCGCACGGACCAAACACTTTGGGGAAGTGGGCCGGGGAGATCTTGCCGAGCATGACGTTGGCATCGGTCACCGCCAGCGGCCCGCCGCGGCGATAACTTGCCGGCCCCGGGTTGGCCCCCGCGCTTTGCGGGCCGACGCGTAGGCGCGCACCGTCGAAGGCGAGGATCGATCCGCCGCCTGCCGCCACGGTATGGATGCTCATCATCGGCGCGCGCATGCGCACGCCCGCCACCTGTGTTTCGAACGCGCGCTCGAACTCACCGGCGTAGTGCGCAGACGTCGGTGGACGTGCCGCCCATGTCGAAGCCGATGACCTTGCCATATCCTCCCGCGACCGCTGTGCGCACCATGCCGACGATGCCGCCGGCCGGGCCCGAGAGGATGGCGTCCTTACCCTGGAAGCGGTGCGCTTCGGTCAGGCCGCCGCTGCTCTGCATGAAGAACAGGCGCACGCCCGGCATCTGCGATGCGACCTGATCGACATAGCGCCGCAGGATCGGCGACAGGTAGGCATCGACGACGGTGGTGTCGCCGCGCGAGACGAACTTCATCAGCGGGCTGGCTTCGTGCGAGGCGCTGACCTGCGTGAAACCGATCGCTCGCGCGAGCGTTGCCGCGACCTGCTCGTGCGTGGTGAAGCGGTAGCCGTGCATGAACACGATGGCGCAGCTGCGGATGCCGGCATCGAATGCGTTTTGCAAGTCGCGCTTCAACTGCGCCTCATCGAGTGGCTGCAGCATGTCGCCATGCGCGCCGACACGCTCGTTCGCCTCGACCACACGCTCGTAAAGCAGCTCCGGCAGCACGATGTGGCGTTCGAACAGTTTCGGCCGCGCCTGGTAGGCGATGCGCAGCGCGTCGCGAAAGCCGCGCGTGGTGACGAGCAGCGTGCGGTCGCCATTGCGCTCGAGCAGCGCGTTGGTGGCTACTGTCGTGCCCATCTTCACGCACTCGACACGCTCGGGCGTGATCGGCTCGCCGACCTTCAGGCCGAGCAGTCGGCGAATGCCTTCGACCGCCGCGTCGCGGTACTGCTCCGGGTTCTCGGAGAGCAGCTTGGCGGTGACGAGTGCGCCGTCCGGCGCGCGGCCGACGATGTCGGTGAAGGTGCCGCCGCGGTCGATCCAGAACTGCCAGCGGGTTTGTTGATTCATGGGGTTCCTCAGCAGGTGTCTTGCCGAGCGAACGCCGCGGAGCCGGCTTTGCCGGGCCGCTGGCGTTGCCCCCTTGAGGGGGAGCGCCGAAGGCGCTTCGGGGGTGGGCTTGTTCCCAACGCTCGTGCACGAACGTCATCAGGTGGTGAACAGGGCGGCCGGTGGCGCGTTGCACTGCGCCTGCATACGGCGGCAGGTTGGTGCACTCGAAGACCAGGGTTTCGACTTCAGGGTGGCGTTGCACCAGGCGCATTGCGGCCGCCACCGTGTCGGCTTCGGCGGCATGCGCGTCGAGCGTCGGCAGGTCGTCGAGCAGCGTGCGTTGCAGCGTGCAGCCCGGCGCCAGGCCTTCGACCGGCACGCCGTCGATCGGCCCCAGGCTCTGTGCGTCGACGGTGATCACGCCCGGGGCGCGCAGTGCGGGCAGGGCCAGCAGCGACGACGTCCACACCGGCACCGGCAACGCGGCTTGCAGGGCTGCCTGAAAGCGCAGCAGGAAGCCGCAACTCGTCGTGATCGCCGCGGCGCCTTCGGCATACGAGCGCTCTGCGCGGCGTCGATGAAGGGTCTGCAGCAGGGCAGGGTCGTTGTCGCGCACCACGCGTTGCGGCGACGCGCCCGGCACGACGCGGTATCGCACCGGCATGCGCCAACTCGCGGCATGGCCGACGTCACCGGCGATGCGCGGAAACTTCGTGTCGAGCATCAGGATGCCGAGCCAGCTTGTCAGGCATCACAGCGAACTGGCAGCCCGCGCCGCCTGGTCGTACATGCCGCTCATCGTGCGCAGCAGCCGCGCCAACTCGCCGATGTCGGCGTTGAGCTCTGTGTCCAGGCTCTTCACGAGGCACTCTTCGCGCACGGCGCGGTAGGCCTGCACGGCGGCCTCGCCGGCCGCAGTGGGTCGGTAGAAGACTTCCTTGCCGACCTTGTCGGCTTCGACCAGCCGTGCCGCAACGAGCTTCTTCAGCGAGTAAGCGACGACGTGCGTGTCTTCGTAGTTCAGCACGAAGCAGATGTCGGCCAGCTTCTTGTTGCGCGCGCGGTGGTTGACGTGGTGCAGCAGCAGCACGTCGGTGATCGTCAGGTCGCTGACGCCGGCAGCAGCCATGCAGCGCACCGCCCAGCGCGAGAAGGCGTTCCAGGCGACGATCAGGCCGAACTCGAATTCGGAGAGCTCGGCGCTGCGTGGTGAGACGAGGTGCGCGGACGAGACGATGCTGGCGCCGGCCGCCTTCTTGGATCGCGTGTTGGGTTTCAAGCGCGTGCTGGAGCGTGTGACGACAGTGCGGGCCGTTCTCGGCATCGGGCTTTCCCTGAAGTTCAGATATTTTGCTGACGAAACGTTGACGTTTTATCGCAATAGTCCCTAGACTGCAAGCTCTCGCTTTTCTTCCTCACCCTGGAGCCACACGCCATGTCGATGATCCGCTCGCTCAGTCTGACCGCGCTGACCTGCCTTGCTGCCAGCGCAGGCCTCGCGCAAACCAAGTGGGACCTGCCGGCCGCCTACCCGGCCACCAACTTCCATAGCGTCAACCTGAACGAGTTTGCGGCTGATGTCGACAAGGCCACCGGCGGCAAGCTGAAGATCACCGTGCATCCGGGCGCGTCGCTGTTCAAGGCGCCGGAGATCAAGCGTGCCGTGCAGGGCGGGCAGGCGCAGATCGGCGAGGTGCTGATCTCCAATTTCAGCAATGAGTGGCCGCTGTTCGGCGCCGATGCACTGCCGTTTCTGGCCGACAGCTATGACCTGTCGGTGAAGCTGTGGGCGGCGCAGAAGCCGTTCTTCGAGAAGAAGCTCGCCGAGCAGGGGCTGGTCGCGCTGTACTCGGTGCCGTGGCCGCCGCAGGGCGTGTATTCGAAGAAGCCGCTGGCGTCGGCGGCCGATCTGAAGGGCGTGAAGTGGCGCGCCTACAACCCGGCCACCGCACGCATTGCCGAGCTCGTCGGTGCGCAACCGGTGACGGTGCAGGCCGCCGAAGTGAGCCAGGCATTCGCCACCGGCGTGGCGGAAAGCATGATGAGCAGCGGCTCGACTGGCTGGGACGCCAAGCTGCACGAGCACGTGAAGTACTGGTACGACACGCAGGCCTGGTTGCCGCGCAACCTGATCGTCGTCAACAAGGCTGCACTCGATGCGCTCGACGCACCGACCAAGCAGGCCGTGCTCAAGGCCGCCGCCGACGCCGAAGTCCGCGGGCTGGCTGCCAGCAAGAAGGCCAACGGCGAGTCGCTCGACAAGTTGAAGGGTGGCGGCATGAACATCCTGCCGCCTCCGGCCGCGCTGGCGTCCGACATGAAGAAAGTCGGCGAAACCCTGCTCAAGGAGTGGCTCGACAAAGCCGGGCCGGAAGGCAAGCAGCTGATCGACGCCTTCAAGAAGTAGGCAGCGCGAGGTGCGCCGCTTTCTCGACGCGCTGTACGACGGGGCCGCCTGGCTGGCGGCCCTTTTCATGGTCGCGCTGCTCGTCGCCGTGCTGCTGTCGATCGGCGGGCGCGAATTCAACTTTCACGTCAAGGGCACCGACGCCTACGCCGGCTACTTCATGGCGGCAGCGGGATTCCTCGCTTTGGCGCACACCTTGAAGCGCGGCGAGCACATCCGCGTCACGCTCCTGCTCAGTGCCTTGCCGCCGCAGCTGCGGCGCGGCATGGAGTTGTGGGCGTTGGCCTGCTCTTCGGCGTTGGCCGGCGTGCTGGCGTTCTATTCGGCGCGGTTGGCGTGGCAGTCGCGCGCGTTCAACGACATCTCCACCGGCAACGACGCCACGCCCTTGTGGCTACCGCAGATCGGCATGGCGGTTGGCACGCTGATTTTGTTCATCGCCTTCGTCGATGAGTTCGTGCTGGAGTTGAAAGGCAGGCGCGCGGCCGGCAGCGCGGAGCTGACTCGCAATGAATGATCTAGTCGTCACTGTCCTGCTGATCACGGCGCTGTTCGCCATCCTCGCCTCCGGCGTCTGGATCGGTTTGGCACTCGCTGGTGTCGCGTGGATCGGCATGCAGCTCTTTGCGTCGCGTCCGGCCGGCGACGCGATGGCGGTGACGATCTGGGGCTCGGCATCGAGCTGGACGCTGACCGCGCTGCCGCTGTTCGTGTGGATGGGCGAGATCCTGTTCCGCACGCGTTTGTCCAACGACATGTTCCGTGGCCTGGCGCCGTGGATGCAATCGCTCCCAGGGCGCCTGCTGCACACCAACGTCGCTGGCTGCACGATCTTCGCCGCGGTCTCGGGCTCGTCGGCCGCCACCTGCGCCACGATCGGCAAGATGACGCTGCCCGAATTGCAGCGCCGCGGCTACCCGGACGACATCGCCATCGGCTCGCTGGCCGGCGCCGGCACGCTCGGCCTGTTGATCCCGCCGTCGATCATCATGATCGTCTATGGCGTTGCCGCCGAAGTCTCGATCGCGCAGCTCTTCATGGCCGGTGTGTTGCCCGGCATCTTGCTTGCCGGTCTGTTCTCGGGCTACCTGATCTACTGGGCCTTGCGCAACCCGGGCCTCGTGCCACCGGCCGACGCGCCGATGAGCTTTTCGCAGAAAGTCAGCGAGTCGCGGCATCTGATCCCGGTGCTGCTGTTGATCGTCGCCGTGCTCGGCTCGATCTACGCCGGCATCGCCACCGCCACCGAAGCCGCGGCCGTTGGTGTCGTCGGCGCGCTGGTGCTGTCAGCGGCGCAAGGCTCGCTGAACTGGCAGACCTTCAAGGACTCGCTGCTCGGCGGCACGCGCCTGTACTGCATGATCGCGTTGATCCTCGCCGGTGCAGCCTTTCTCACGCTCAGCATGGGCTACATCGGCCTGCCGCGCCATCTGGCCGAGTGGATCGCCACGCTCGGCCTCACGCAATGGCAGCTGCTGCTCGCGCTGGCGGTGTTCTACATCGTGCTCGGCTGTTTTCTCGACGGCATCTCGATGGTCGTGCTGACCATCGGCGTCGTCATGCCGACGGTTGTCAAGGCCGGCATCGATCCGCTGTGGTTCGGCATCTTCGTCGTGCTCGTCGTCGAGATGGCGCAGATCACGCCGCCGGTGGGCTTCAACCTGTTCGTGCTGCAAGGCATGACCGGGCGCGAGATCGGCTGGATCGCGCGCGTGACGCTGCCGTTTTTCTTCTGCATGGCACTGGCCATCGTGCTGGTGACACTGTTCCCGTCGATCATCACGGCGCTGCCGAAATTGCTGATGCGGTCGTGATGACACGCTGACCCTGTCACGCCTTTACCCCGCGACTGTGTGGCCGGCGTTGCGGCCCGCGTGCCGGTGTGCAATCCTCACGCGAGCTTCGCGCGGCTCTGTTTACTCTCTGTCACCGGCATAAGTTCGGCCTCATGCATCGAGGTTGGCGCCGAGACGATAGGGAGGATCCGCCACATGAGCAACGCCGTTTCAACACCACTGCCGACCATCACGCTGTCCATCGAAGACGATTGGGCCTGGCCGCTTCCACCCTTTGCGCACGCACAGTCGATGAGCGCGCTGCCATCGGGTGCTCTGCCGTGCCGTGTCGAGTCTGCCGGTGGCGTCACCTTCGAAGGCGAGCTGGTCGAGTTCGACGTGGCGCGCGAGCGCATGCGGGTGCGTGTGGGCCGCGATGGCGATCCGCTGTGGCTGCCGTTCTCGCGCATGCGTCGGCTGACGGTTCTCAACCCGTGGACCTTGGCTCGCCAGGCGCCTGGTGCGCCTATAGAGCGCATGCCCGCGGCGGCTCAGGAGCGCGACTACACGGCCGAGTTGTCGGCCGGCGGCCATGTGGCCGGGCGCACGATCGGCCATGTGCGCCAGCGTTGCGGCTGGTTCCTCTACGCACCGGCCGATGGCGGCCATGCCGTGCTGCGCCAGTTCGTGCCCACGGCCACCTGCACTGGCATCAGCCAGGGCAAGTCGGTCGAAGAATTGGCAGCCGAGCGCTGGGTGGCCACACCCGAGCAATTGCTGGCCGCCGTGCAGGCCCAGCTCAAGGCCACGATCCGGCCGCTGGGCGAGTCGCTGCGCGAGCTCGGTCTGGTGACACAACACGAGCTCGATCGCGCGGTGCGCGCGCAAGCGCAAGCCCCCAGCGACCAGCCGCTCGGCGAAGCGCTGGTCAGCGCCGGCCTCATCACCGGCGCCGATCTGCAGACGGCACTGGCGCACAAGATGGGCTACCCGGTGATCGATCTGCTGCGCTTCCCGGTCGATCCGAAAGCGGTCAAGCGCTTCTCCGCGGCGGTGATGCACGAGCACCGCGCGTTGCCGTTGATGCAGGAGGGCAACCGCCTGTTCGTGGCCGTGGATTCGCTGGGCAGCGTGGCGACGCTGAAATCGCTGCAATCGGTGGCCGGCCTTGAGGTCGTGCCGGTGATCGCGCCGCGCGGCCGCTTGAGTGTGGCGCTCGCCGCGCACATCAAGTCCAGCGACGTCTGGGCGTCGAACATCACAGCTTACTGATGGCCCACCCCCGGAGCGGCTGACGCCGCTCCCCCTCAAGTGGGGCAACGCCAGCGGCCGGGCAAAGCCCGTTCCGCGGCGTTTGCGCGGCAAGACAGGCGCTGCGAAGGCGAGTCGACCGCTGTTGAACAGCGTGGTGTTCGCTGTGTTGTTCAATCAATTGCTCTCTACCTTCGCGGCCTAGCATGAGGAACCTGGATCCTCTGCGCGCATCAAGCGCGTGCCGCGATGTCCGATCTGTCTCAACCGAGCCCAAGCGCTGCGCTAGCCGCAGCAGCGCCATGGCGTTGGCCGACGCCGCCGTATGCCGGCTATCCGGCCGGCGAGTCGCCGGCGGATGCTGCCTGTGAAATTGAAGGCCTGACAAGCGCGGCCATCGGGGCCACGCTGCTGTCGATGGACTTTGCCGCGGGCCTGATCCGCGTCCGGGTGCATGCCACACGTTCCGAGATGAGCTTGCGCCTGGCGCAGCTGCGTCGCATCACGCTGACGGCGCCGATCTCCGCGCAACAGCCCGCGGCCGGCGACCCGCACGCGCACATGCTCGCGCCACCGGCAGCCGTCGAGTACCGCTTTCGCCTGGCGCAGGGCGGGGCGCTTTCCGGCAAGAGCGTCGGCCATGTGGCCACCGAACATGGCGTGTTCCTGTTTCCGCCGCTTGACGAGTCCGGACGCGTGCAGCGCGTTTTCGTGCCCAAGAGTTCGTATGCCGATTTCGAGATCGGGCCCCGCATCGGCGAGGTCCTGGTCGAGCAACTCGCAGTGACGCCCGAGCAGGTGGAGAGGGCGGTGGCCGAGCAGGCTTCGCTGCGCACACGAAAGCTCGGTGAGTTGCTGCTGGCGCAGCGCATCGTCGAGCCTGTGCAACTGCTCGAAGCCATCGACCAGCAGGCACGCATGCCGGTGGTGCGCATCGGCGAGGCGCTGGTGGCGCTGAACCTGATCACGCCCAAGCAACTGGAGCATGCGCTCGAACAACAAAAGAGCGAGCGCTCGATTCCTCTCGGCGAGCTGCTGGTGCGCGCCGGTCATGTTTCGCGCCACGATTTGCAGCACGCCCTGGCGCGCAAGATGGGCTACCCGGTGATCGACGCCTCGGCGTTCCCGGTGGAGCCGGACGCCGTGCGCGTCTTGCCGTACACCATCGCGCGTCGCCTGCAGGTGATGCCGTTGCTGCTTCGCGGCGGTCAGCTCGTCGTGGCGATGGCAGATCCGTCTCGCCGCGCCGATGTCGACGAAATCGAGTTCGTCACGCAATTGAAGCTCGTGCCGGCGCTGGCACCGGCGGACCTGTTGCCCGCGGCCATCGCCGCCACCTACCAGCGCTTCGGCGATGACCCCTGGGCCAACCATGTGCCGTTGGCACCGGACGAGAGCATCCAGTTCGACGCTGCCGATGCGAGCAAGCTGCTCGAGACCTTGGAGCAGCAGCACCACAGCGCGCAACGCGACGGTGGCGAAGAGCAAGCCATCGAGCAGTCGGACAACTCGCTGGTGCGCCTGGTGCACACGATGATCGTCGACGCGCATGCGCAGGGCGTGTCGGACATCCACATCGAGACCATGCCCGGCCACGAGAAGGTGCGCATCCGGTTTCGCAAGGACGGTGGCTTGAAGCCCTACCTCGAACTGCCGCACACCTACCGCGCGGCGATCGTGGCCCGCATCAAGATCATGTGCGACCTCGACATCAGCGAGCGCCGCAAGCCGCAGGACGGCAAGATCAACTTCGCCAAGTTCTCGTCGCAGCACCGCCTGGAGCTGCGCGTGGCCACGATCCCGACCGCCAACGGCCTCGAAGACGTGGTGATGCGCTTGCTTGCCAACGCGCGCGCTTTGCCCATGGATCAGATCGGCTTGTCGGCCGGCAACTACAAGCGCCTGTCGAGCGCCATCGAGCGGCCCTATGGCATGGTGTTGTGTGTCGGCCCAACGGGCAGCGGCAAGACGACGACGCTGCACTCGGCGCTGGCGCACCTCAACACCGCACAGCGCAAGATCTGGACGGCCGAGGATCCGGTAGAGATCACGCAGGCGGGGCTGCGCCAGGTGCAGGTCAATCCGAAGATCGAATGGACTTTCGCCAAGGCGCTGCGCTCTTTCCTGCGCGCCGACCCGGACGTGATCATGGTCGGCGAAATTCGCGACAAGGAAACGGCGCAGACCGCCGTCGAAGCCTCACTGACCGGTCACCTGGTGATGAGCACGCTGCACACCAACAGCGCCCCCGAAACCGTCACGCGCCTGCTCGACATGGGCATGGACCCTTTCAACTTCGGCGACTCGCTGCTCGCGGTGCTGGCCCAGCGCCTGGTGCGCCGCCTGTGCCCGCATTGCCGCGTGGCGCGCAACGCCACGAGCGAGGAAGTCGACGAACTGCTGCACGACTGGCTGCACGTCTTTGTCGAAGGCACCGCACCGTCGAAGGACCAGGTGCTCGCCGAGTGGCACGCGCAGCACGGCCCGCAGCTGATGCAATGGGAGTCCAAAGGCTGCGCCTCTTGCGAAGGCACCGGCCTGCGCGGCCGTGCGGCGCTGCACGAGCTGATGAGCGTGACACGCGAGCTGCGGCACCTGATCCAAACCGGCGCCCGCGCCGAGCAGTTGCAACGCCAGGCGCTGGCGGACGGCATGCGCACGCTGCGCCAGGACGGCATCGACAAGGTGCTGGCCGGTGCGACCTCGATCGCCGAGGTCAGGGCGACAGCGAACGGTTAACTACTCGATCGTCACCTTGGCGTCTCTGACCAGCTTCGCGAACTTCTCGGTGTCGGCCTTGATCAACTGCGCCATCTGATCGGTGCTGTTGCCGACCGGCTCGGCGCCGATCTCTTCCATGCGCTTCTTGAAGTCGGGTGACTGGATCACCTTGACCATCTCGGCGTTCAGCCGCGCCACGATGTCCTTCGGCGTTGCAACGGGCGCCAGCACGCCGAACCAGGTGCCGATGTCGAAGCCCTTCAAGCCGGCTTCGTCGAGCGTCGGCACGTCGGGCAGCGTGGTCGAGCGTTTGCCCGTGGTCACAGCCAGCGCGCGCAGCTTGCCGCTCTTGATGTGCTGCAGCACCGGCGTGATGGTGTCGAACGACATCGTCACCTGGCCGCCGAGCAGGTCGGTCGTCAGCGGGCCACTGCCTTTGTACGGCACATGGACGAGGTCGGTGGCCGTGATGTTCTCGAACTGCGTGCCGATCAGATGCTGCGCGGTGCCGTTGCCGTTGGAGCCGTAGTTCAGCTTGCCCGGTTGCGCCTTGGCCAGTGCCACCAGCTCGGCGACGTTCTTGGCCGGCGTGGCGGCGTTGACCACGAGCACGTTGGGCACGAGCGCGATCTCGGTGATCGGCGCGAAGTCCTTCTGCAAGTCGTAGGGCAGCTTTTTGTAGACGCTCGACGCGATCGTGTGATGGACCGCGCCGACCAGCAGCGTGTAGCCGTCGGCCTTGGCCTTGGCCACGTAGTCGGCGCCGAGGGTGGCGCCGGCGCCGGGTTTGCTTTCGACGATCACGGTTTGACCGAGGCTTTGCGTCAGCTTGTCGGCTAGCGCACGGGCCAGCACGTCGGTGGTGCCGCCTGCGGGGAAGGGCACGACGAGGCTGATCGGCTTGTTGGGCCAGGCTTGCGCCATGGCGCCGCCGCCGGAGAGGCCGACGGCGAGTGCGACGGCTTGAACGATGCGGCGGCGATTGAGGGTGCGGGTGCTTGTCATGCTTGTCTCCAGTTCTGAATTCAGGCGGCCAGGCGGTTCGCGCTGGTGGACAGCAATCCGCACACGGCTTGCGTGACCTGCGCGGTAGTCGCGTTGCCGCCGAGGTCGCGTGTGTGCAGAGCAGGGTTCGCGGTCACCTGCTCGATGGCCGCCATCACACGCTTCGCAGCGTCGTGCTCGCCCAGATGCTCGAGCAGCATGACGACCGACCAGAAGGTGCCGACCGGATTGGCCAGGCCCTTGCCCATGATGTCGAAGGCCGAGCCGTGGATCGGCTCGAACATCGACGGGTAGCGGCGCTCGGGATCGATGTTGCCGGTCGGCGCGATGCCCAGGCTGCCGGCGAGTGCAGCAGCCAGATCGCTGAGGATGTCGGCGTGCAGGTTGGTGGCCACGATGGTGTCGAGCGACGCCGGCCGGTTGATCATGCGCGCCGTCGATGCGTCGACCAACTCCTTGTCCCAGGTCACGTCCGGGAACTCCTTGCCGATCTGCAGCGCGATCTCGTCCCACATCACCATCGCGTGGCGCTGGGCGTTGCTCTTGGTGATGACGGTCAGCAGTTTGCGCGGCCGCGATGCGGCCAGCTTGAAGGCGAAGCGCATGATGCGTTCGACACCGGCGCGGGTCATCATCGAAACATCGGTGGCGGCTTCGATCGGGTGGCCCTGGTGCACACGGCCGCCGACGCCGGCGTATTCGCCTTCCGAGTTCTCGCGCACGATGACCCAGTTCAGGTCGTCGGGGCCGCAGCGCTTCAACGGGCCGTCGATGCCGGGCAGGATGCGCGTCGGCCGCACGTTGGCGTACTGGTCGAAGCCCTGGCAGATCTTCAGGCGCAGGCCCCACAGCGTGATGTGATCCGGGATGTGCGGATCGCCGGCCGAGCCGAACAGGATGGCGTCTTTGTTGCGGATCGCGTCCAGGCCGTCGGCCGGCATCATCACGCCGTGCTCGCGGAAGTAGTCGCCTCCCCAGCCGAAGTTCTCGAATTCGAAGCGGAAGGTGCTGCTCGAGGTGGCGAGCGCCTCCAGTACTTGCTGGCCGGCAGGAATCACTTCCTTGCCGATGCCGTCACCGGGAATGGTGGCGATGAAATAGGTCTTCATGGTGGTGTCCTCGTGAGGGTGGGCGGATGGCGTCACTGTAGAAACTGGACGGCCTGTGTGCGCAGGTCTAAAGTGAATCCATCGTTAACCTGGATTCAACAATCAGGCGCATATGAAGGCTGGCATTCAACCCGCAGATCTAGGCTTTTTCTCAGCGCTGGCCAGCGCCGGAAGCCTGAGCGCTGCGGCGCGCGAGCTCGGCATCACGACGCCGGCTGTCAGCAAACGGCTGACGCTGATGGAATCGCGTGTCGGCGTGCCGCTGGTGAATCGTACGACGCGGCGCATGAGCCTGACGCCCGAGGGCGAGCTTTATCTCGAGCATGCGCGCCGCATCCTCGTCGAGATCGACGACATGTCGCAGTTGCTCGGCGTGTCCAAGGCGACGCCGCAGGGCCTGCTGCGCGTCAATGCGACGCTTGGTTTCGGGCGCAGCCATGTGGCGCCGCTGATCTCGCGCTTCGTGCGCAAGCACCCGCAGGTCGAAGTGCAGTTGCAGCTGTCGGTCAACCCGCCGCCGCTGACCGAAGATGCCTTCGACGTCTGCATCCGCTTTGGCGCACCGCCGGACAGCCGCGTGATCGCGCGCCGCCTCGCGCCGAATCGCCGCTTGCTGTGCGCGTCGCCGGCCTATCTGGCCAGGCACGGCATGCCGAAAGTGCCGAATGACCTGGCGAAACACAACTGCATCGGCATCCGTCAGGGCGAAGAGGCTTATGGCGTCTGGCGCCTGGCCAGCGGGCGCGGCAAGAGCGCCAACGCCGAAGCCGTGAAGACGCGCGGCAACCTGGCCACCAACGACGGCGAAATCGCCGTCAGCTGGGCACTCGACGGGCACGGCATCCTGATGCGCGCCGAGTGGGACATCGAGCGCTTCCTGAAGAACGGCCGACTGGTGCAGGTCCTGCCCCAGTACGCCACGCCCGATGCGGACGTCTACGCGGTCTACCCGCAGCGGCACCAGTTGGCGGCGCGCGTGCGGGCCTTTGTCGACTTCGTGGCGCTGTCCTTGGGTGGCGCCGCGCGCGGTCCGTGACGGGGTTCACAGGCCCTGTACGCGTGTAGGAAGTTGCCTGACAGGCCGCACAGAAGAAAGTGGACTCAAGTCATGGCGTGCAGCATCTGGCTGCGACGTGCGGCGGTCCCTACAGTCTCTTCATCGAATTGATTGAAGAGGGAACACGACTCCATGAACGCCGACCAGATCCTTGCCGAGATTCGCGAAGCCAACCTGTCGTACCTGATGCTGGCCCAAAGCCTCATCCGTGCCGACCGCGAACAGGCCCTCTACCGCCTGGGCATCGCCGAAGAGACTGCAACGATGATCGGCGGCCTGACGCCGGCGCAGATCATGAAGATCGCGCAGACCAACACGCTGCTGTGCCGCTTCCGCATGGACGACGAGATCGTCTGGAACCTGCTCACCAGCCACGGCAAGTCCAGCGCAAACGATCACGTTGGAAGACTCCACGCAGCGATACTGATGGCCGGGCGCCACCAGGAAGCCGCCTGACATGCCCCGCGTCAAGAGCATCCTCACCGAAGCCAAGCAGATCGAGCGTGCGGTCACGCTGATCCATCTCGGCGCGCGCCTGCAGGTGCTGGAGTCTGAAACCGACCTCAGCTACGAGCGCCTGCTGCGCCTGTACAAGGAGGTCGCCGGCAAGAGCCCGAGCAAGGGCCAGTTGCCGTTTTCGACCGACTGGTTCATGACCTGGCAGCCCAACATCCACGCCAGCCTGTTCCTGAACATTCATGAATATCTGAACAAGTCGTCGGCGCTCGACGAAATCGACGTGGTGATCAAGGCCTACCAGCTTTACCTGGAGCAGGTGGCGACGCAGGAACTCGAGCCGATGTTGTCGGTCACGCGCGCCTGGCGTCTGGTCAAGTTCGTCGACAACGGCATGCTGACGATGACCAAATGTTCTTCGTGCGGTGGGCATTTCGTCACGCATCCGCACGAGATCGCCAAGCACTTCACCTGCGGTCTGTGTAACCCTCCGGCTCGTGCTGGCAAGGGAAAGGCGGCCGGTTCGCTGCGGATGCAGTCCGCGGCAGCCGCCCACTGAGTCCGCAGCCGGCACTGGTTACTTGCTTGTCTCCTCCTGGCACAGTCCCTGTGCTTTCAAACGGCTCCCGCAAGGAGCCGTTTTCTTTTGGGGTGTCAAATCGGGCTTGATGCACCGATTGCGAGAAGGATCGCGCGCCGACACTCCTTCTCAAGCGCCGCATCGCACCGCCGATAAAGCGCATGTCCCTCAGCTTTCATAGGCTCCCATGTTCGTCATCGTCGGCTGGCTCGTTGCGCTCGGCTGCATCTTCGGCGTCTTCATCGTCCACGGCGGCAACATCGGCGTCGTGCTGAAGGCCTTGCCGTTCGAGATGACAACGATCATGGGCGCGGCGATCGGTGCGTTCATCGCCAACAACCAGACCAAGGTGCTGAAGTCGACGATGGCCGGCCTGGCGATGTGCTTCAAGGGTAGCAAGTACACCAAGGCGCGCTACATGGAGCTGATGGCGCTGCTCTACGACATCCTGCAGAAGGCGCGCAAAGAAGGCCTGATGGCGATCGAGAGCGATGTCGAGAAGCCGCACGAGTCGCCGCTGTTCAAGAAGTACGCCGTCGTCGGCAGCGACCACCACGTCGTCGAGTTTGTGACCGACTACCTGCGCATGATGGTCTCGGGCAACCTCAACTCGCACGAGATCGAGTCGCTGATGGACAGCGAGATCGACACCCATCACCACGAGGCGCATGCGCCGGTCGCCGCGCTGCAGCGCGTCGCCGGCGGCCTGCCGGCCTTCGGCATCGTCGCCGCGGTGCTGGGCGTGGTCAACACGATGGGCTCGGTCGGTCAGCCGCCGGCCGTGCTCGGCGCCATGATCGGCTCGGCGCTGGTTGGCACCTTCCTCGGCATCCTGCTGGCCTACGCCATCTTCGAGCCGCTCGCCGGTTTGCTGGAGCAGAAGGTCGACGAGAGCGGCAAGGAGCTGCAATGCATCAAGACCACGCTGCTGGCGTCGATGCAGGGTTATGCGCCGCAGGTCGCGGTGGAGTTCGGGCGCAAGGTGCTCTATTCAACTGATCGGCCGTCGTTTGCCGAACTCGAAAGCCACGTCAAAGGCAAGAAGTGAACGCAATCTCCTTCACCGCAGAGGCGCGGAGAACGCAGAGGTTCGCAGAGGGACTCCAGGCAATGAATTCTCTGCGCTCCTCTGCGTTCCTCTGCGCCTCTGCGGTGAATGAAACTGGGCTTTGACCATGGCCGGTGACGCAAAGAAGCTGCAGCCAATCATCGTCAAGAAGATCAAGAAGGGCGGCCATGGCCACCACGGTGGAGCCTGGAAGATCGCCTATGCCGACTTCGTGACGGCGATGATGGCCTTCTTCCTGCTGATGTGGCTGCTGGGCTCGACCACCGAGGGTGACAAGAAGGGCATCGCCGATTACTTTCAGTCGCCGCTCAAGGTGGCGATGGCCGGCGGCTCGGGCTCGGGCGACTCGTCGCACGTCATCAAGGGCGGTGGCCAGGATCTGACGCGCACCACCGGCCAGGTCAAGCGCGGCGAGGTCGAGTCCAAGCGCGACGCGGTCAACCTGCATGCGTTAAAGCAGGAGCAGGTGCGCGCCGAGATCGCGCGGCTCGAAGACCTGAAGAAGAAGGTCGAGAGCAAGATTGCAGCCAGTGCGCGTCTGGCGCAGATGGCCACGCAAATCAAGCTCGACATGACGCGCGACGGCCTGCGCATCCAGATCGTCGACGAGCAGAACCGGCCGATGTTCGCCAGCGGCTCGGCGATGGTGCAGCCGCACATGCGCGACCTGTTGCACGAGATCGGCCAGGTGCTGACCGAAGTGCCGAACCGCCTGACGCTGGAAGGCCATACCGACGCGCAGGCATTCATCGGCGGCGAGCGCGGCTACAGCAACTGGGAACTCTCTTCCGACCGGGCGAACGCCTCGCGCCGCGAGCTGGTGGCGGGTGGCCTGGCCGATGACCGCGTGCTGCGCGTGCAGGGCCTGGCGTCGAGTCAGCCGATCGACAGCGCCGACCCGCGGGCGGCAAGTAACCGGCGCATCAGCATCATCGTCATGAACCGCGAGGCGGAAGACCGCATGTTCCGCACCGCGCCAGAAGTCGCCGAAGCGCTCGAAACGGAGCCATCGGTCATTACGCCGGTGATGCCGATCGTCTCGCGCACGGAGAAGCCGTGAACGAACCCGACACCCTCGCTCGTCCCACGCAATCGGCGCCACTCGGCGTTGCAAATGCTCGCCATAGCCCGGGCTATGGCTGTGCTTTGCGCCTTGATTGGCACCGCTTGCGCGGGCCACTCGGCCGCGCCGGATTCATTCACGCCTTCTGAGCCGCAGAAACAAGCGCAGTAAACAGCCCTCTTATCGCGCTTAAGTTTTCTGCGCGCGCCCGGCACCATGCCTGCATGGCCGAGAGCGCACAAGACAAACATTTACCCGCTTCACAGCGCAAGATCGAGAAAGCGCGTGAAGACGGCCAGGTCGCGCGTTCGCGCGATCTCGGGCACTTTGCCGCGGTCGCCGGTGGCGGTGCGTTGCTGGTGGTGCTCGCCCCGGCTCTCACCAGCTGGCTGCGCGAACTGGTCACGCGTGGCCTGACGTTCAACAACCAGAGCCTGGCCGGCACGGCGCCGATGGTGGAGCACCTCGGCGAGGCCACGCTGCGCATGATGGCGCTGGTGTTGCCGCTGGGACTTTCGCTGGCTGCGGCAGCGCTGCTCGCCGGCGTGCTGGCCGGCGGCTGGAACTGGACCTTGAAGCCCATTGCGCCCAAGTTCGACAAGTTCAACCCGCTCACCGGCCTCGGCCGCGTCTTCTCCAAGCAGCAGCTCGGCGAAACGCTGAAGGCTTGCGCACTCGCGCTGGTTCTCGGCACGACCGGCGCCCTGTGGCTGCGCTCGCACGCCACCGAGTTTGCACAAACACTGGCACTGCCGCTGCCGGCGGCGATCTCGCAAAGCGCGACGACGCTGCAAGCTGGCTTGCTGCTGCTCGTCATTGCTCTCGCGGCGTTTGCGCTGATCGACGTGCCGCTGCAGCGCAAGCGCCTGCTCGACCGCCTGAAGATGAGCCATCAGGAAATGAAGGAAGAGTGGAAGCAGCTCGAAGGCAACATGGAGGTCAAGAACAAGATGCGCGCCAAGATGCGCGAGATGGCGAACCGCCGCATGCTGGCTGCCGTGCCCAAGGCCGACATCGTCGTCATGAACCCGACGCACTATGCGGTGGCGCTGAAGTACGACGACAAGTCGATGGCCGCACCGCGTGTGGTGGCCAAGGGTGCCGATCTGCTGGCGCTGAAGATCCGCGACATCGCCAAGGAATCCAAGGTGCCGGTGTTGCAGGCGCCGCCGCTGGCGCGCGCGCTGTATGCCCATGCCGAGATCGATCGCGAAGTGCCGCAGGCGCTGTTCGCGGCCGTGGCCCAGGTGCTGGCCTGGGTCTATCAGTTGCGCGCCGCGATGGCGGGGCAGGGCGCCATGCCGGCGGAGATCGCAATCCTCCCGGTGCCTGATGAACTCGATCCGCACAACAAGAACGTCGGGGTTGAAGCATGAACTGGGTGCAGCGCCTGAACGCGATGCTCGGCCCGCAAGCCGGCGTCATCAAGAACCTGGCCGCGCCGATCTTCATCGTCACCGTGCTGGCGATGATGGTGCTGCCGATGCCGTCGTTGATGCTCGATTTCTTCCTGACCGTCAACATCGCAGTCGCGCTGCTGGTGATGATGGTCGCTGCCAACATGATCCGGCCGCTGGACTTCGCGGCTTTTCCGGCCGTGCTGCTGGTGACGACGCTGATGCGCCTGTCGCTCAACGTCGCCTCCACCCGCGTCGTGCTGCTCGAAGGCCATACCGGCCCGGGTGCGGCCGGCCAAGTGATCGAATCGTTCGGCCACTTCCTGATCGGCGGCAACTTCGCCGTTGGCCTGATCGTCTTTGCGATCCTCGTCGTCATCAACTTCATCGTCGTCACCAAGGGCGCCGAGCGCATTGCCGAGGTCGGCGCGCGCTTCACGCTCGATGCCATGCCCGGCAAGCAGATGGCGATCGACGCCGACCTGAATGCCGGCCTGATCGACGAGAAGGAAGCCAAGCGCCGCCGCCTCGAAGTCAGCGAAGAGGCCGAGTTCTTCGGCTCGATGGACGGCGCGTCGAAGTACGTGCGCGGCGACGCGATGGCCGGCCTGTTGATCCTGTTCATCAACATCATCGGTGGCTTCATCATCGGCGTCGCCCAGCATGACTTGAGCGCGACGCAGGCCGCCAACAGCTACATCCTGCTCGCGGTCGGCGATGCACTTGTCGCCCAGGTGCCCGCCCTGCTGATCTCGGTCTCGGCGGCGATGGTGGTCTCGCGCGTCGGCAAGGAGCACAACGTCGGCAGCCAGATCGGCCGCCAGGTCTTCAACTCGTCGAAGTCGCTCGGCGCGGTAGCCGCGATCGTCGGTTTGCTCGGTGTCATTCCGGGCATGCCGAACATGGTTTTCCTCGTCATCGGCGGGGCCATCGGCTACGGCGCGTGGAAGCTGCACCGCAAGGAGCAGGCCATCGAGGCTGCGAAGACGATGACCAAAGAGGAGAAGCGCGAGGCCAATCCGGAGGCGACCTGGGACGACCTGATCCCGATCGACACGCTCGGCCTCGAAGTCGGCTACCGGCTGATCACGCTGGTCGATGCGCAGCGCGGCGGTGACCTGCTGGCGCGCATCAAGGGCGTGCGAAAGAAGTTCGCGCAGGACGTCGGCTTCCTGCCGCCGCCGGTGCACATCCGCGACAACCTCGATCTGAAGCCGAGCATGTACCGCGTCTCGCTGCGCGGCGCGGTGATCGGCGAGGGCGAGGCTTTCCCCGGCATGCACCTGGCCATCAACCCCGGCGGCGCCACACAGCAGTTGATCGGCACCAAGACCAGCGACCCGGCCTTCGGCCTGCCCGCGGTGTGGATCGACGATCGCCAGCGCGAGCTGGCCCAAATGAGCGGATTTACGGTGGTTGATTGCTCGACCGTCGTCGCCACCCACCTCTCACACTTGATGCAAGTGAACGCAGCTCGCCTGCTCGGTCGCGTGGAGACGCAATCGCTGGTCGAGCATGTGACGAAGTTGGCGCCCAAGTTGATCGAAGACGTGATTCCCAAGATGGTCGGCATCGCAACGCTGCAGAAGCTGCTGCAACTGCTGCTCGACGAAGGCGTGCACATCCGCGACGTGCGCTCGATCATCGAGTGCCTGGCTGAATACCCCGCCGCCGCCAACGACCCGCAGCAACTTGCCGCACTCGTGCGCATGCACCTCGCGCCGGCCATCGTGCAGCAGATCTACGGCCCGGCCAAGGAACTCGACGTGATCGCGCTCGACCCGGGCCTGGAGCGCCTGGTCACGCAAGCGCTGACCAGCCCGCATGGCGCCGCGCTGGACCCCGGCGTGACCGACACGCTGACACGCAGCGCCGCCGACAGCGCGCGCTCGCAGGAAGACATCGGCGTGCCGGCCTGCCTGCTGGTGCCCGACCTGATCCGTGCGCCGATGGCGCGCCTGTTGAAGCGTGCCGCACCGCGCCTGAAGGTGCTGGGCCACAGTGAAATTCCCGAGACCCACTCGATCCGCATCGCTTCGGTGATTGGAGCTACCGCATGAACGCCAACAACGTCACCCGCTTCACCGCCCGCACGGCGCGCGAAGCCTTGAACCTGGTCAAGAAGGCCTTCGGTGACGACGCCGTCGTGCTGTCGACCAAACCATCGACCAATGGCGGCGTCGAGATGCTGGCGATGGGGCCCGAAGGTGTGAGCCACATCGAGAAGGCGGCCAAGAGTGCACCGGTGGTGCGTGCACCTGTAGCCAAGGAGCCGAAGGCTGCGGCGTTGCCGACGACTGCGGACGAAGTCGGCCGCGATGTCGAACAACTGGCGATGAGCACGCTGTCGTTCCAGGACTATGTGCGCGAGCGCATGTTGAAGCGCCGTCAGGCGCAGCGCGATCTCGCGGCGATGGAAGAACCCGCGGTGGAACCCTCCACGTTCCCGTCGCCACCGCAACCGGCGCCGCTGGAGGCAGCTGCCGCAAAGCCGCGCGAGCCCGCGCGGCGGCTGGTCGACACGCCGGTGCTCGCCGACACGCAAACCAATGCCGACGCCGCCCGCCGCGAACAAACCATGATGGCCGAGCTGCGCTCGATGAAGGGCCTGATCGAAGACCGCTTCGGTGCGCTGGCCTTCATGGAAAAGCTGCAGACCAGCCCACGCCGCGCTGCGCTGACGCAGCGTCTGCTCGATGCCGGCTTCTCGCCAGGGCTGATCCGCAAACTTGCCGAAGGCCTGGAGCCGGACTGCGAGGACGAGAGCACCTGGGCTGCCGGCGTGCTGGAGCGCAACCTGCGCGCCGCCGAGCGCGAGCCCGCGCTCGAAGACAGCGGCGGCGTGTATGCGCTGATTGGCGCCACCGGCGTCGGCAAGACCACCAGCACGGCCAAGATCGCCGCTGCGTTTGCCACGCAGCACGGTTCGGCCAACCTCGGCCTGGTCACGCTCGACGCCTACCGCGTCGGCGCGCAGGAGCAACTGCGCGCCTACGGCCGCATCCTCGGCGTGCCGGTGCATACCGCGCACGACCGCGCTTCGCTCGAAGACCTGCTCGAACTGCTCGCGGCCAAGAAGATGGTGTTGATCGACACCGCGGGCATGGGCCAGCGCGACACGCGCACCCGCGAGCTGATGGAGATGCTGTCGCACCGCTCGATCCAGAAGCTGCTCGTCATCAACGCTTCGGCGCAGGGCGAGACGATCGACGATGTGATGGTGTCGTACCGTGCTGCGGCCTGCCGCGGTGTGGTCCTCTCCAAGATCGACGAAGCGGTCAAGCTCGCGCCGGCGCTCGACGCGATCATTCGCCACAAGATGCGCGTCGTCGGTGTCGCCAACGGCCAGCGCGTGCCGGAAGACTGGCATCGTCTGTCGGCACAGGCGCTGGTGCAGCGCGCGCTGCGGGCCTCGGCCAATTCGAGCTGGAAGCTGCAGTCGCAAGAGGTGAGCCTGGTGTTCGCCGGATTCAGCAGTGCCACGCGCACGTCCCGCGCAGCCTTGCAGGCGTCGTCATGACCTTCCTCGACAGCGACAGCCCCCCGTGGACCGGCCCGAGCGATCAGGCCGACGGCCTGCGCCGCTTGTTCTCCGGCGCGCAAACGCGTTTCATCGCCGTGGCCGCCAACCCGGACGTGGCCTTCGCCGGCTTGGCGCTCGAGCGTCTTGCCAGCGTCTGCGCATCGCCCGAACGCAAGGTGCTCGTTGTCGATGCCGCCAGCGGCACGCCGCACGAGATGGCCTCGGTGGACTTGTCAGCGTGCATCGAGCCGCTGGGTGACCACCTCTCGTACCTGGCGGCGCGTGGCCTGCCGGTGCGCTACGTCAGCGCTCGTGGCTCGTGCGAAGTCTTTCTGGATGCCGTCGCCGACGCCGCGCCCGAAGCGTCGGTGATCATCGTGCACGCCGAAGCGCATGAACTCGGCCGCCTGTTCGCGCGCCGCGCGCTGCGGCCGTTGCTGCTCGCGGCCGACCACCCGGCCAGCGTCACCAGCGCCTACGCCAACATGAAGCTGCTGGCACAGCGCCACGGCCTGATGGCCTTCGATCTCCTGCTCGTCGCTGCGACCAGCTCGCCGCGCACGCCGCGCATTGCCGAACAACTCGCGCTCACCGCCGAGCGCTTTGCCGGCGCCGTGCTGCACGACTGGGCCGCGATCGACCCGGCCGCGCAGAGCGATTGGCCGCTGGCGTTGCTGCGTCTTGCAAAAGGCCTGCTTGCCGAGATGCCGGTGCCGGATCTGCACAGCAGCATCGCAGCCGCGCAGGTGGCGCGATGAAACGCGACACCGATCACATCGAATCCGAAGAACCGAGCCCCACCCCCGGAGCCCTTGCCATGTACACCGCCACCGGACGCCCTGACAACAGCGCCACCGCCTCGGCCGCCCAGGTCAACGCTGCGCTCAAGCAGTACACGCCGCTGGTGCGCCGCCTGGCCCACCAGATGATCGCCAAGCTGCCGGCCAATGTGCAGATCGACGACCTGATCCAGGTCGGCATGATCGGCCTGCACGACGCGATGAGCCGCTTCGACGCCGCGCAGGGCGTGCAGTTCGAAACCTTTGCCACGCAGCGCATCCGCGGTGCCATGCTCGACGACTTGCGCAGCGGCGACTGGATGAGCCGCGGCGACCGCAAGCAGCAACGCCAGATCGAGGCAGCCGTGCACAAGCTCGAACAGACGCATGGCCGTGCCCCGGCCGAGAGCGAGATCGCCAAGGAAATGGGCCTGTCGCTGGGCGACTATCAGGACGTGCTGACCAAGGTGCGCGGCACGCAACTCGTCTACCTGGAAGACATGACCGGCGACGACGGCGACCAGGATTTTCTCGACCGCCACGTCGCCGATGCATCCTCGGACCCGCTGGCGATGCTCAACGACCAGCGCATGCGCGAGGCCCTGGTCGATGCCATCAAGCTGCTGCCCGAACGCGAGCAGTACGTGATGAGCATGTACTACGAGCACGACATGAACCTGAAAGAGATCGCCGCCGTGCTCAAGGTCACCGAGTCGCGCGTCTGCCAGTTGCACAGCCAGAGCATCGCGCGCTTGCGCTCGAAACTGCGGGCTTGGTGAGTCGCCGTTCGCGCTGAGCCTGTCGAAGGGTCAGCTTCGGCTTGACGGGGCAGGCATCAGCCCGCGCCCCACGCTTCCAGCTTGACCTCGACCCCCGCGCGCAAGGTGTTGTGCACCTCGGCCACCGCATCGGTCTCGCGCAGCAATTGCGCGATCTGCTCGGCCGGCGCCGGCGACTGCACACGCGCGCGGTAGCGGACGTTTGCCGCGGCCAAGCCGACGCCACCAAAATCCGCTTCGGCTTCGACCTCCACCGCTTCGAGCGCCAGCCCCAGGCGCGCCGCCTCGCGATGCAGATCATTGCAATAGCAGGTCGCCAGCGCCAGCATCAGGAATTCGCCGCCATTGACCGCCGAGCCCAGGCCCGTGGACTTAGCAGGTACCGAGAGGCGCTGCGACTGACCGCCTGTGGACACCGACACCTCATGCGATGCGCCGCCGTTGCGGACATGGGCAATGATCTTCATGGATGGGACCTCTGCGTCGCGTACAGCATCGAGTCATCATCATGCCCCGGCACGCGCAGCCGCCGCTCGAAGCGCATGCCGATGGCCTCCAGCACCTTGCCGGACGCCGCGTTGTCCACTGCCGTGATGGCGACGATGCGCTTCAAGCCGTGACGCTCGAAGCCACACGCCAGCCACGCCGCTGCAGCCTCGCGCGCATAACCCTGGCCACGGTACGCAGGCAGGAAGGCATAGCCCAGATCCACATCGTCCAAACCCTCGCGGCGGATCAGGCCGCACATGCCGACGAGCGCGCCGTCGCCCGTGCGCTGCACCGCGCCGAGCGCAAAGCCGTGCCTGGCCTCGTGGGCGATCGGTCCGTTGCTGAGGTAGGCTTGTGCGTCTGCTATCGAGCGCACCTTGCGGTCACCGATGAAGCGCAGCCAATCGGGGTCGTTGAGCAACTCGACGATGAAGGCGGCGTCGTCCTGCGTGAAGGCGCGCAGCGTCAGCCGAGCCGTCTCCAGTGGCGGCATTCAAGAACCCCGCAGCACTTCGGCCGTGAGCCGATCGAGGTTCTGTTCATTGGCCGGCGTCACGAAGGGCGCGACGCGCTCCTTCTCCGCTGCCGTGTCGAAGACCTGGCGCCAGCCGACGAGCGTGCGCGCGCCTTGCGCGGCCAACGTGATCGTCAGCTCGAAGTGATGCGGCGCACCCAGATGCTCGACGACGACCCGCTCCGGCGCCACGATCTCGGCGAACCGGTTCTCGTTCGGATAGTTCGCGCCGTCCGGTCCATGCAGCACGAGGCGCCACGCACCGCCGTTGCGGAATTCGAAGACCTCGAAGGTGCTGCTGAAGCCGTTCGGCCCCCACCAGCGCGCCAGCCGCGCCGGGTCCGCAATGGCGGCAAAGACCTGTTCGCGCGGGGCGTCGATCAGGCGCGAGTGGACGAACTCGCGGTCGGCGGTGGAAGTAGTGATGTCGTTCGTCATGATTCGCTGAGGTGACCGCGCGCAACGGCCGCGGCGGGGTCTTCGAAGATGGCCATGGCGGTCAGCATGCGCAGGAAGCCGAGCTTGCGGTAGAAGCCTTCCTTGCCCGGTACCGCGTACAGGATGATCTTCTTGTGCCCGCGCGACATCGCCACCAGCCGGGACACCACGGCCTTGCCCAGGCCGTGGCTCTGGTAGTCAGGCAGCACGGCCACGTCGCAGAGGTACGAGCAGTCCGCACCGTCCGACAGCGCGCGGCCCGCGGCGACGAGCTTGCCGGCGTCGAACACGAAGCAGCGGAAGCGGCTGTTGGTGAACACGGTCTGCAGATGCGCAGCGCTCTTGTTGCCCAGCGGCGCCAGGCGGTAGAGCGTCTCGGCCTCGTGCCAGTCGATGGTGTCGAGCGAGTCGGACCAAGTGAACACGGTGGCCGGCCCCTTGTCAGCGTCATGCATCCGGCGGTCCTTTGAGTTCGACGACATTGCCTTCGGGGTCGCTGAGGTAGATCGATGGGCCTTCGCCCTCGGCGCCGTAGCGGCGCTCGACGGCACCCGCCGCGTAACCGTGCTGCGCCAACTGGCCGCGGATGGCGGCTTCGTCGAACGGCTCGACGCGCAGGCAGAAGTGGTCCATGTTGCGGCCTTCGCGTCCCGGCGCGGCGCCACCCGCGCGGCCGAGCTTGCCATCGACGGGCACCAGATCGATCAACGAGCGGCCCGCGCGCAACTGCACCAAACCGATCGCATCCTGCCGGCGCTCGATCGTGCAGCCGAGTGCTTCGCAATAGAAGTGCAGCATCTTGTCGAGATTCGTGATGCGCAGGACGAGATGGTCGATGTCGCGGATGGGGATCATGGAGTCGAGTTGCGAAAGCCTGCGTTGTCGGGCCGCCTGAATGCAATCCCGATCGGCCTGGCCAACGTCTGCATTCGCCGGAGTCAGCTAGGGTTGGACCTTGTCTACTTCCTCGGTGGCGAAATCGCCGGGAAGAACGACCTCGAGCATTTCAATGTCTTCGCTGTGGCCCGACTCGCGATGCCGGACTCCTGGCGGCTGGTGCACACATGAACCCGCCTCCAAACGGACGACGCCCTGGTCTTCGTATTCGAACTCGATCCAACCCTTCAGGATGTAGACGAGTTGAAATGTTGTCTTGTGGATGTGCGGCTGGCTCGAGAATTCCTTTCCAGCCGCCGCTCGAATGACGTGGGCGTCGACGCGCCCTTCGGTGGCGTTTTGAATGCCGAGGTCGCGGTACTCGTAGAACGAGCGCAGACCGCGCTCGAACGAGGCGTCTTTGGCGTGTGAGGCAACGAACCCTCTTGTTGTCATGAGCGTTCCTTCAGTTGGAAAGGGACGATCGGCGAAACCACGTGACCATGGGTTTGATGCAGGGGCCGTGGTGAACATTCAGCGTATCAGCAACGCAGAAGGCCGTCGATTGCCTTCAATCGCTGACTCGTTGCGCGTCACGATCGGCTGTGGCTGACCCACTGCGCGATCTCGCTGCGCCCGCCCGCGCTGTGCAGCGGTAGCACCAGCACGTCACCGGGACGTACCGCCTCCAACAGCAAAAGCGCACTCGCGATCTCGTCGCCGCCCAGTTGGAATTGCGCTTCGGCCAGGCCGGCATCGAGCAGTGCGCGGCGCAACAGGGCCGGCACTTCGCCCAGCGCGCGGCCGCGCAGCATCTCGGGCAGTTCCTTGATCACCACGATGTCCGGTCGTGCAGCCGCTGCCGTGCGCGCCAGCTCGGCAATCGCCTCGTCGCTGCGGTTGCCGGCCTGGCCGAGCAGCAGCAGCAATCGTTTGTGCGGCAGCGCTCGCGCCACGGCCAGCAGGCGGGCCAGGCCGTCCGGGTTGTGGGCGTAGTCGATCAGCACCGTCGCGCCGCGGTAGTGGTGGCGCTCGAGGCGGCCCGGGTTGTCGTGGGGGTCGAGGCCGAACGAGGCGAGCGTGGTGCGCACCGCCTCTATCGGCAATGCCAAGCCGACGACGGCGGCCAACGCGGCGGCGGCGAGGTTCATGCCGTTGTAGGTGGCGGCGCCGTTGAAGGTGAGCGGCAGGTCATGGATGGCGCCGAGGTCGTGTGATGCTCCGGCGTGGTCGAGCACCAGTCGGCCGGCGCGTTCGCCGCAGGTGGTGCCGCCTCGTTCGCGCAATGTGACCAGCGCAGGGTGGTCGGCATCGGCAGCGAAGAGCGCGCGGCGTGCACGCGAGGCATGCGGCAGCCGGTCGGCCGCGGCCATCAGCACGTCGTCGTCGGCGTTGAGTACGAGCAGGCCACGCTCGGCGACGGCGTGGGCGACGGCGAGTTTCAACTCGGCGAGATCGGCCACGCTGTCGATGCCGTACTCGCCGAAGTGGTCGGCGCTGATGTTGGTGACGACGGCGACGTTGGCCTGAGTCACCGCGAGGCCGCGGCGCGCGATGCCGCCGCGCGCGGTTTCGAGCACCGCGAGCGTGACGCGTTGGTCGCGCAGCACGGCGCGGGCGCCGGCAGGGCCGCTGTAGTCGCCGCTGTCGGTCGGCTCGCCGCCGATGACGATGCCTTCGGTGCTGCACAGGCCCGCGTTGTGGCCGGCCTGGCGCGCCATCGCGGCGAGCAGGCGCACGGTCGTGGTCTTGCCGTTGGAGCCGGTGACCAGCGCGGTGGGAATGTCGTGCAGCGTCGGCCACGGCACGTCCATCGGCAGCGGCAGTGCGGCGCGCGGGCAGGTGAGGCCGGTGCTGGCCGGCGCCGAGGGTGAGGGCGTCGTCGTCTTCGACCATCGCCACGCCGCGCTCGCGTGCTGCGGCCTTCAGGCGCTCGAGCGGGCGTGAGCGTTCTGCGGCGGCGCGCTGCGCAAAGGTGACGGCAGGGCTGGGCAGGGCGTGGGCCTCTTCGAAGCCTTCGCGGAAGGCGCGCTCGGCCGCGGCCTGCTCCCACGCCCACTCGTTGACTTCGGTCGCGGTGAGCAGCGTGTCGTCGGGTGCGGCGAAGACGAGGAACGCGCCGCTGGCGTGACGGTGCACCACGGGATGCGGGTCGGCCCAGCCGAGCGTGCTGCACATCGCGCGCACGCGGCTGGCCCAGGCGCCGTGCGCAGACGATTCGGTGGCCGCAGACGACAGCGGCGTCAGCACGACGGCGGTGCTTGCGAACCAGCGGTTCGGTCCGGTCAGGCGGCGTGAATCTTCGAAAGCGTGGCGAGGGCCTTCGTCGGCCATGTCAGTCATGGGCGAGCCGCTTCGACAGGCTCGGCGCGAACGGAATCAATCCTCGGCCTCGCCGACATAGCGCAGGCCGCGCTCGTCGCGCACGAAGCCGGCGGCTTCCAGATCCATCGGCGCGCCGTTGGCGAGCTCGGTGCCGTCATCGACCGGGGGCGCGGGCGGTTTCGTCGACGGCACCGGCGCCGCACCGACCGTTTGCGCATCCGGCTTGAACTTCGTCACCTGCTTCCACGAGCGCGTCAGCGCGTCGGCGAAGACCAGCAGCAGGTCGCCCGGGCGGCCCAGGCGCAGGGCGTGGTCGATCGCTTCCTGCTCGTCGGGGACGATCTCGATCGCGCTGTCGGGCACGCCCTTGTCGCGCAGCACGGCGGCGATCATCTGCGGCACCTCGTCGCGCGGCGCGTCCGCGCAGGCCGTCGTCGCGGCGGCAGACGTAGTGATCGAACTTGCCGGCCACGGCGGCGGCGATCTCGCGGATGTCTTCATCGCGCCGGTCACCGGGGCCGGCCACGACGATGAGCCGCCGCCCGCGCACGTCGAGCTTGGTGCACAGGTCGGCCAGCATGCCGACCGCGTGCGCGTTGTGGCCGTAGTCGAAGATGACCTTGAACGGGTGTTCGTTGAAGACGTTCATGCGGCCAGGGGCCTGGAAGAACGTCGTGTCGAAGGTGCGCAGGCCCTGGCGGATGGCGTCGAGCTTCAGGTCCATCGAGAACGCGATCGCCGCGGCGAACATCGCGTTCATCACGTTGTGCGTGGCCCGGCCTTCGAGCGTGGCCGGGATCAGGTGGGTCCACATCAGCGGGATGTGGCGGCCCTTGTCGTAGAGCGTGATCATCTGGCCGTTGACGCCGGCTTCGAGCGCGCAGGCACGTCCTCCGGCGCGGATGTGCTCCCGCACCACCCCATGCTGCGGGTTCATCGTCACGTAGCAGAGGTGCTTGGCGTCGGTGTGCGCGCGACATCTTGATGACGTTCGGATCGTCGGCGTTGAGCACCGCGCAGTCCTGTGCCACTTCGACCAGGATGCGTTTGACTTCGGCCAGTTGCTCCAGCGTGTCGATGCCTTTCATGCCGAGGTGGTCGCTCTGCACGTTGAGCACCGCGCCGACGTTGACGAAGGGCACGCCCATGCCGGCGCGCAGCAGGCCGCCGCGCGCGATCTCGAGCACCGCGACGTCGATCTTCGGATCGGCCAGCACCATGCGCGTGGCCACCGGGCCGGTCATGTCGCCTTCGACCGTGCGCTGGCCGTCGATGTAGACGCCGTCGGTGGTGGTCAGGCCCGGCGTGAGCCCCGACATCTTGCAGATGTGGGCCAGCATGCGGCTCGTCGTCGTCTTGCCGTTGGTGCCGGTGATGCCGGCGATCGGCACGCGCGCCGACGCACCGGCGGGGAACAGCATGTCGATCACCGGCCCGGCCACGTCGCGCGGCGTGCCTTCGGAGGGCGCGACGTGCATGCGGAAACCCGGCGCGGCATTGACTTCGCAGATGCCGCCGCCGACCGTCTTGTAGCTCTCGGTGATGTCGGGGCAAAGGAAATCGACGCCGCCGACGTCGAGGCCGATCGCGGTGACGGCGCGCACGGCCATCTCGCGGTTGTCGGGGTGGATGACGTCGGTGACATCGGTGGCCGTGCCGCCGGTGGAGAGGTTGGCGGTGCCACGCAGCGGCACGGCCTGGCCCGCGGCAGGAATCGAATCCACCGTCAGCCCTTGCTTGGCCAGCATCGCGTCGGCCTCGGCGTCGAGGTCGATGCGCGTCATCACCTTCTCGTGGCCGATGCCGCGCCGCGGATCCTGGTTGACGATCTCGACCAGCTGCTTGATCGACTTCGTGCCGTCGCCGATCACCTGACCAGGCGTGCGCTTGGTGGCCGCGACGAGTTCACCACCGACGACGAGCAGCCGGTGGTCGTCGCCGAACAGCATCGTCTCGACGATCACTGACGACGAATGCTCTTTGGCCGCGTCGAATCCCTGCCGCATCTCGTCGGCCGTTTTCAAGCCCACCGAAATGCCGCGCCCGTGGTTGCCGTTGTACGGCTTGGTCACCACCGGATAACCCAGCCGCTCGGCCGCGCGCACCGCGCGCTCGGCGCTGCGCACGAGTTCCTGCTTCGGCACCGGCAGCCCGCAGTTGGCGAGGATCTTGTTCGTCTCTTCCTTGTCCTGCGCCAGCTCGACCGCGATGTAGCTCGTGCGTCCGGTGACGGTCGCCTGGATGCGCTGCTGGAACTTGCCGTGGCCGAGCTGGATCAGGCTCTGCTCGTTCAGCCGCAGCCAGGGGATGTTGCGTTGCTCTGCGGCCTTGACCAGCGACGCCGTCGAAGGCCCGAGCGCGCGGCGCTGCGCGTAGCGGATGTACTCGTCGCGCGCTTCGGCCCACACCCAGCCGTCGGGCACGGCGCCTTCGGGCTTCAGCGTCTGCGGCAACAGCGAGCACAGCAGCTTGATCGCCAGTTCACCGGCTTCGATGCCTTCGTCGCGCTGCGCGTATTCATAGACCACGTTGTACACACCGCGCTGCTCGTCGCTGACGCTGCGCGTCTTGCCGAAGGTCACGTCCTCGCCGGCGATGTTCTGCAGCTCGATCGCCACATGCTCGAAGACATGGCCGAGCCAGGTGCCGTCGTCTTCCTTCATGCGCCGGATGAAGCCGCCCGGCGTGCGGTACGAGCAGCCATGCTCGGCCAGGCTCGGCAGCGCAGCGACCAGGCCATCGACATAGGCCGCGCCGAGCTTGCCGGTCGGCCAGTCTTCCAGAGCGCCGAGATCGAGCACGACCTTGATGACCGGGAAGTGCGCGTACAGCGACGGCCCGACATAGACGTTGCGTTCGAGGATGCGCATGTGTTGGCTACTCCAGACAGTCATTCCCCTCAGCGTCATGATCTTGCTTGCGCTGTGCAGGTGATTACCGGCAGTCGGCGCATCCGCGTGTGCAGATTGAACGTCGCCCCCCGCGTCAGCAGGTGCAGCTTGACGCCGAGCAGGCACACCGGCTGGCCTTCTTCGATCTCGGCCATCGACGAGAACTCGACCTCCGCGGCATCGACCACCGTGATGCCGCCCGAGCCTTCCACATGCACCGTGTTGTCGGGCGCGATGAAGGCCGCGGTGTCTTCGTCCAGGCCGATGCCGACGGCAAACGGGTTGTAGGCGAGTGCGGTCAGCAGCCGCCCCAGCCGGTCGCGCTGGCGGAAATGCTGGTCGATGATGAAGCGATTCGTCAGGCCCAGGCCCGGCGCCAGGCGCACGCTGCCGGCGATCGGCGTCGAGCCTTCGTCGCCGAAGGCGATCATGTGCTCGCTGATGAAGGCCGCGCCGGCGCTGGTGCCGGCCACCGGCACGCCGCGTGCGTTCGCCATGCGGATCGCCTTGGCGATCGGCGTGCCGCCGATCAGCGTCGTCAAGCGCAACTGGTTGCCGCCGGTGAAGAAGACGCCGCTGGCCTGTTCGAGCCGCGCCAGGCGGCCGGGCTCTTCGGCGTCGCGCCGCGTGTCGAAATCGATCGAGGCCACGCGCTCGGCGCCCAGCTCGCCGAACAGGCGCTCGTAGCGCGGCCCGGTGTCGCGCATCTGGCTGGCGGTCGGGATGACGACGATGTCGGCATCGCTGCCGCCGGCCAGTTCGACAAAGCGCTTCAGGATCGCCGGCGAGTTGTCTTTTTCCTCAGCGCCGCCGATCGGGATGATCCAGCCGCGCTGTTGGCCGTCGGCCACCTTGCTTGCACACATACGTCGCTCGTTGCTTCAATGGCCCTCATGATGCCAGTGTGCGCCGTTCTGCTTCCTGGGTGCGATGAGCGCCAGGCAGATGCCGTCTTCGAGCGCAGAGCAATGCGGCGCTGCGGTGCTCCCTTGCAGGGGAGCGCCAAAGCCGCTCGTGGGGTCGTCCGTTACGCGCTGATGAAGCCGCTGCCGGGTGCCCGGTCGGCCGTCCCGGCCTGACCGTAGGTGGCTGGCGGCGCAGCGCCGACGGCCAGCACGCCGAGCGCGCGTTGCAGCGCGGCGCTGGCGCGCGTCAGTTGCTCGCGTTGTGCGTTCACCTGGCCGTTGATGACGATGAGGCGGCGGCGCAGCGGCAGCGGCACGCCGCCGGCCGAGCGCGCCGCGGCAGCAAAACGCTGCACCGACGCCGCCAGCGCACGCTGCAGCGTCTGCGTGGCGGCTTCGAGCGCACTGGCGTCACGTTCGCGCAGGGCTGCGCCCAGCGCCGCCACGTGCACTTCGATCTGGGAGATGGCTTCGTCGAGGCCTTGTGACACGGCTGTCAGTGGGTGGCCGGCTTGAGCACGTCGCGCGTGTGCGCGATCAGCTTGTCGGCGATGGCTTCGGCGTTGACCTGGAACTTGCCGTCACGGATGGCCTGCGCGATGCGCGCCACCTTCTCGGCATCGAAGTCGGCTGTGTTGCCTTCGGCTGCCAGCAGCGAGGCTGCGGCCGAGAGTTCGACCTTGGCGCTGGCTTCCACCGGCGCTGCCTTGCCCTCACCGCCGGCCGGTGTGGCACCGGCTTTGCGCGCGTCCACCGCAGGGGCGGCGAGCTTGTGGCTGTTGTCGAGTTGACCGATCTTCATGATGACGATGCTCCTGGGACCGCTTGTAGGAGGCCCCTTGTGTGCTCAGTCCTCAGGGTATCGGAGCCCACCAGCCTGACTTGAGTACTTTTTTCACGGTGGCAGGTCCGAAAACGGTTCACAACGGCACCTCGACCATTCGGTCACCGGTGGCAATGCCGCTGACGATCCGTCCCGATTCGGTGCGCACGCGCACCGTCTGGCCCTCGAGGCCGGGGTTCAGCGCCTGACCCTCGCCATGGATGCGCCAGCCGCTGCCACCGGCGACGATGCGCACGTTGTCGCCGGCCGCAAACCACTGGCGGGCGCGCAGGTCGGCATCGCGCAACGTGTCGCCGGGCGACAACGGCCTGGCGAGCATGCGGCCGATGGCCGGTTCTGCTGCCGTCAGGGCCGCCGAAGGCGATGCGGACAAATTCACGGTGCCGGGCTTCAGATCGGCTGCGCCGAGCACGGTGCCGGCGGGCAGCGCCGCTGCAGCGACGAGGCCGGGGCCGAACACATCCACCGCCACCGGCAGAAAGACATTCCAGCGCACGCCGGCATCGGCGCAGCGCAAACCGATGCGGGCGTTGCCCCACAGCTTCATGCCCGCAGGCAGGTAGGGCTGGACGTTGGCGCAGGGCGCGAGTTTCAAGCGGGAGTCGAGCTGGCCGACGCGCACTTCGACGCGCAGGCCGGGGGCGGCTTGTTTGATGGCATCGTTGGCCAAGGACTGCACACGCTGCGAGAGCGCATCGTCGAGCACGGCGGCGCTCACGCACAGAGGCGCGAGCGAAGACAACAACAGAAGAGCCTTGTTCACGGATTGCACTGTATTGACGCGAGTGCGTGCCATGGATTCGAAAAGCACCGTCAAACGCCGCCTTATCCGGCTCATGTTTTGCGGACAGGCTGCGAACAATGCTGTCCATGATCAACCGACTCACCGACACGCTGAACTTCCAGACCGAGGCCTTGGTGCTGCGCTCGGAACGCCAGCGCCTGATCGCGAGCAACATCGCCAACGCCGACACGCCGGGCTATGTGGCCAAGGACATGGATTTCGCGAGCGCGCTGCGCCAGGCCACGGGCCAGGCGGCGACGCCGGGTCAGATGAATGCGACGGCCGCCGGCCACATCCAGCCGCTGGCAGGTGCACGCAGCGAAGCCGGCCTGCGCTACGCCACCGCCTCGCAGACCAACCTCGACAGCAACACCGTCGACATGGACCGTGAGCGGGCGAGCTTTGCCGACAACAGCGTGAAGTACGAAGCCACGCTGCGCTTCATCAACGGCAGCGTGCGCACGATGCTCGACGCGATCAAGGGTCAGTCCAGTTAACTAGGAGAACGCGACCATGTCGATGTTCCAGGTCTTCAATATTTCCGGCAGCGCGGTCTCAGCGCAAAGCCAACGCTTGAACGTCGTGGCGAGCAACCTCGCCAATGCCGACACCGTGGCCGGACCCGACGGCAGTGCCTACAAGGCGCGGCAGGTCGTGTTCCAGACCGAGATGATGGGCGCGGTGGGCGCCGCCGGCGTGAAGGTCAGCACCATCAGCGAGTCCGACGCTGTGGGTCGCCGGGTGCATGACCCGAAACACCCGTCGGCCGATGCCGAGGGCTACGTCACCTACTCCAACGTCAACGCGGTCGAGGAGATGGTCAACATGATCTCGGCCTCGCGTTCGTACCAGAACAACGTCGAGGTCATGAACACCGCCAAGACGCTGTTGCAGAAAACGCTGCAGCTCGGAAGCTGATATGTACAGACCCCTAACTCACTTCGTTCGCGTCCCCCAAGGGGAGCGTCAGCACCTTCGGACGGCCGGGCGGTACTGACATGGCCACCAACGTCGATCTCACCTACCTGAACAAAACCACGTCCGGCAGTAGCACCGTCGCGACGAAGAACCAGGCCGGCGCCGAAGACCGCTTCCTGAAGCTCCTGGTCGCGCAGATGCAGAACCAGGACCCACTGAACCCGATGGACAACGCGCAGGTGACGAGCCAGATGGCGCAGATCCAGTCCGTCAACGGCATCGAGAAACTGAACCGCAGCGTCGAAGGCCTGGGCTCGCAGTTCGCGCAGATGAGCGCGCTGCAGGGCGCCAGCCTGGTCGGCCGCGATGTCGTCGTGCCCGGCAACCGCCTGGTCGCCAACGACCAGGACCTGATGCAGGGCGGCTTCGAGCTGAACGGTCCGGCCGACAGTGTGAAGATCGAAATCCTGAATGCCGGCGGTCGTGTCATCGACACGATCGACCTGTCGGCGCAATCTTCGGGCCGTCACGGGTTCGAGTGGACTCCGCCAGCCGGTGTCGATGCCGCCACCGGCGACAGCTTCCGCGTCGTCGCCAAGAACGGCGCCGCCAGCGTCGGCTTCACACCGCTGATGCGCGACCGCGTCGATGCGGTGATCGCCGGCGGCGACACGCTGACCTTGGAGCTGCGCAACAGCGGCAGCGTCCCCTACGACCAGATCCGCGCCTTCAACTAAAGGAACCCCCATGAGCTTCCAGCAAGGCCTGTCGGGCCTCAACGCGACGAGCAAGAACCTCGAAGTCATCGGCAACAACGTCGCCAATGCCAACACCTTCGGCGCCAAGGCCTCGCGTGCCGAGTTCGCCGACATGTATGCCAATGCGCTCAACGGCGCCGGCACGACGCCGGTGGGCATTGGCGTGCAGTTGCAGTCGGTGTCGCAGCAGTTCACGCAAGGCAACATCTCGGCCACGCAGAACCCGATGGATCTGGCGATCAACGGCGGTGGTTTCTTTCAGGTCACCGACGGCGCCAACCCGGCGCTGTACTCGCGCAACGGCCAGTTCAAGGTCGATCGTGACGGCTACGTCGTCAACAACGACGGCCTGCGCCTGGTCGGCTACCCGGCCGACCCCACCGGCGTCATCCTGCCCGGCAACTCTGCCGCCTTGCGCCTGCCCACCGCGGGCATCGAGCCGCAATCGACGACCGAGATCGAGATGGAGATGAACCTCGATTCGCGCTCGGCCACCACCGCGCCGACGGTCGGCCCGGCGATCGACTTCACCGATCCGACGACCTACAACAGCGCGACTTCGATGACCGTCTACGACGTGCTCGGCCAGGACGTGGCGTTGACCTACTACTTCCAGAAAAGCGGCACCGACACCTGGAACGTCTTCGTCACCGCCAACGGCACCCCGATCAACGGCACCGCGGCAGCGCCGCTGGCCAGCACCACGATCACCTTCCCGGCCACCGGCGGCGCGCCGACCGCACCGATCGGGCCGGTGTCGATCGACATCCCGGCCACGACCAATGTCAACGGCGCCCAGACGCGAGCGATCCTGGGTGTGCAGCTCGACGTCGATGGCGCGCGCCAGTTCGGCACGCCGTTCGGCGTCACCAACCTGTCGCAGGACGGCTATGCACCGGGCCAGCTGACCAGTGTGGCGGTCGAATCCAACGGCATCCTGATGGCGCGCTACAGCAACGGCCAGAACCGGCCCGCCGGGCAGATCGAGCTGGCAACGTTCCGCAACCCGCAGGGCCTGCAGCCGCTCGGTGGCAACGCCTGGGCGCGCAGCTTCACCTCGGGCGACCCGGTGATCGGCGTGCCCGGCGAAGGAAATCTCGGCGTGTTGCAAAGCGGCGCGCTCGAAGAGAGCAACGTCGACCTGACCGCCGAGTTGGTCAACATGATGACCGCGCAGCGCATCTACCAGGCCAACGCGCAGACGATCAAGACGCAGGACCAGGTGCTGCAGACGCTGGTTCAACTTCGCTAGTCACTAGGACGCCGCCATGGACCGCATGATTTACCTGAGCATGTCCGGCGCCAAGGCGGCGATGCAGCGCCAGGAGGTGCTGGCCAACAACCTGGCCAACGTCTCGACCAACGGCTTTCGCGCCGAGCTCGCCGCGTTCCGCGCGGTGCCGGTGCAGGGCAGCGGCGCCAGCACGCGTGTGTATGCGCTGGAGTCCACCGTCGGCGCCAGCCACGAGCCGGGCACGGTCACGCCCACCGGCCGACCGCTCGACGTGGCGATGAAGGGCAACGCGTGGCTCACCGTGCAGGGCCTCGACGGCACCGAGGCCTACACACGCGCCGGTGCGCTCGACGTCGATGCGCAGGGTCAACTCATCACCAAGAACGGCCTGCCCGCGCTCGGCGACGGCGGGCCGATCAACGTGCCGCCCAACAGCGACGTCAGCATCGCCGGTGACGGCACCGTGAGCGCGAAGGGGGCCAATGGCCGCCAGACGACGATCGGCCGTCTGAAACTCGTCACCCCCGAGACTCCGGCCGCACTGACGCGCGGCGCCGACGGCCTGTTCCGCGCCGGCGAGGGCGACCTGCAACGCGATGCCAACGCACGATTGCAAGATGGAGCGCTCGAAGGCAGCAATGTCAGCGCCGTCGAGACGATGATCTCGATGATTTCTGCCGCACGCCAGTTCGAACACCAGATGAAGCTGCTGCAAACCGCCGAGCGGCAAGAGCAGACGGCGGCGAAGTTGTTGTCACCGAACGGGATGTAGCCGTTGCGGCGGCGGCGCGCTGTCTGCGTGCCCGGCCGTCTCTTCTTGCGCTTGCAGCCACCAGGGGCCGGCTGGCCGCAGGTGCACCGCCGCTTCGAAGCCATGCGATCGTCCGGGGGGTGGCGACGACAGCGTCAACCGGCCACCATGCCTTTCGACGATCGTCGCCACGATCGACAGCCCGAGCCCGAAGCCTGCCGCATCGCGCGAGTGCTTGACGTGACGTTGGCGAATGTGCGCCAAGGCCTCGGGCGCGACGCCAGGCCCGGCATCACGCACGATCACCGTGGCCGGGGCTTCGACGACGATTTCGATAGCGCCTGCGGTGCAATGCCGCACGGCGTTTTCGATCAGGTTGCGCAACACGATGGCCAGGGTATCGAAGTCGCCGCGCGCCATCGCGTCTTCGTTGGCGGCAAGCTGCAGGTTCAGATGCAGGCGTTCGCGCATGTCGCTCAGCGCCCAAAACTCTTCAGCCAGCGCCGCCGCAAGGTCCCCCAGATCAACCGGCTCGCTGGTGAGCACGGCGCCCGATTCGGCGCGCGAGAGCTGCAGCAGCTTCTCTGAACGGCGGTTCAGCGTCAGCAGCGAGGCCAGAGCCTGCCCGGCCTGGTCGTGCGCGCGCGGCACGAGGGGCATGCTGAGCAGTGCGTGCATGCGCAGCAGCGCAGCGGCCAGCGGCGTGCGCAACTCGTGCGCGGCGTTGGCCGCCAGCGCCCGCTCGACGTTGAGCGCGTCGGTCAGGCGCTGCAGCAGATGGTTGGTGCTGCTGGTGATGATCTCGAACTCTATCGGCTGTGGCGCCGTCGCGATCGGGCTCAAGTCCTGCCCGCCGCGCTGCTGGATTTCACCTGCGAGCTTTTGCAGGGGCCTGAGAGCGCGGCGCGTCACGCTGCGGATCAGCAGGCCCAACAGCGGCAGGGCGCCCAGCATCGGCATCGCCAGCCACATCACCGTGTGCAGCACCGCTTCCGTGCGGTGCGCGGTCTCTTCGGCGACGTGGATGTAGATCGGGCGATCGGCGTGCCGGTAGGTGTAGATGCGCCAGCCGGGATGATCCGCGAAACCCACCACCCGCTGCACCGGCAACGGTTGCTGCGGAGCATCCTTCGAGCGCAGCAGCAACTGCCCCGACTCGCCGACCACCTGGTAGATCACGTGGTCGTCTTCGTAGGCCGAGTCGCCGTGCGCCACCAGCTCGGGCCAGTGGCGGGCGCGCGTGCTGTCGGCGACGCCGCGCGGTTCGATGTCGTGCAGCGCCAGGTCCATCAGCCGGTGCGCGGTGTCGATGAGCGTGCCGTCCATGGCCTCGCTCATCTCCGAGCGGGCTTGCCAGGCACTGCCGGCGGCCATCAGCATCCAGACGCCACCGATCGCCACGACCAGGGTGCGCGTCAGCTGCGAAGACAGGCTGCGCCGCCGACGGATCATCCCTTGCCTCCGGCCAGCCGGTAGCCCAGGCCACGCACGGTCTGGATGCTGTCGGGCCCAAGCTTGCGCCGCAGGTTGCAGATGAAGACCTCGAGCGTGTTGCTCGTGGCCTCGTCGGCGATCCCGTACAGGGCCTTCTGCAACGACTCCCTGAGCTGGATGCGGTCCAGCCGCGTCGCCAAGACGCGCAGCAGGCTCCATTCCTTCGCGGTGAGCAGGATCGGGTCACCATTGCGCGTCACGGTCAGGCCGGCCAGGTCGATCGCCAGCGAGCCGACCTTCACCAGCGCGCTCGTGCCCCCATTGCGGCAACGCTCGACGGCGCGCAGCCGGGCCATCAGTTCGTCAGGATCGAAGGGTTTGACCAGGTAGTCGTCGGCGCCTGCGTCGAGCCCGCGGATGCGGTCGCTGACGTGATCGCGAGCCGTGAGCACGATGACAGAAGCCGCCGCGGACCGATCGCGCACCGCGCGGATCAGCGACAAGCCATCGCCGTCGGGTAGGTGCAGATCGAGCAGCACGACGTCCCACAGCGTTGTTGCTACCGCGGCCTGCGCCTGCCGCAGCGACGCGGCGCGTTCGACGGCGAAGCCCTTGACGCCGAGATACGAGGCCATCGCATCGCCAAGCGCAACGTCGTCCTCCACCAGCAGCACGTTCATCGCCGTCCTTCAGAGCCTCAGAACCGCGGAATGTGACGGCCGCGCCTGAAGCGATCCTTAACCCCGCGTCGCGCCATCGATCGGCGGCGCGTCAACTCGCAAGCGATGCGACGCTTTGTATTCGGGGCCTGCGTTTTCAGCTTGACTTCATCGGCCTGCACTTCAATTCATGCACCAGCAACCGCTGGCCATCAATTGAAAGGGATAACACACCATGACGACTGCACGCATCCTTGCCACTCTTCTGCTCGCTTCTTCCACGGTCTCCATGGCCGGACCCAACTGCGCAGCGCCGCAGGACAAGTGGATGAACGAAGCCGACTTCAAGAAGGGGCTCGAAGACAAGGGCTACCAGATCAAGACCTTCAAGGTCAGCAAGGGCCAGTGCTACGAGATCTACGGCTTCGACAAGTCGGGCAAGAAGGTCGAGATCTATTTCGATCCGGTCACGGCCGCAGTTCTCGAAACCAAGTAAGGGCCTGTGCTCGCGATGCCGATGAAAGCCTCCTCACCTTCGCTTGAAGCGATCCCCGTGTGGGACCGCTTCATCCGCCTGTTTCACTGGACCTTGGTGTCCTGCGTGGTCATCGACTACACCGTGCTCGACGATGGCGACGACTTGCACCAGTGGCTGGGCTATCTGGCCGCGGCGCTCGTGGTGATCAGGGTCGTCTGGGGCTTCATCGGCACGCCTCACGCGCGGTTCTCGGACTTCTTCCCGACCCCGACGCGGATTCGGCAGCACGTCAAAGGCATGTTGTCAGGCTCAACCGAGCGCCATGACGGCCACAACCCCTTGGGCGCGCTGATGATCCTGGCGCTGATGATCCAGGTGCTGGCGGTCTGCCTCACCGGCTGGATGCAGTCGCTCGATGCTTTCTGGGGCGAAGAGTGGCTCCAGGAGCTGCACGAGCACGCGGCGAATCTGCTCATCGCCCTGGCCTCGCTGCACGCCCTGGCCGCGATCGTCATGGGGCGGCTGGAGCGCACGCACCTGATCCGGGCGATGTTCACCGGCGTCAAGGAGCGCTGGTAGGTCTGCTGGGACGGGTGGCGTTCACGCCGCCTCGATGCGCACCAGCTTCATGCGGCCGGACGCGCCACTCTTGATCGTCACCGCTGACTTGCGGCAAGCAAAGTGCTTCGCCACCAGCACGATCAGTTCCTCGTTCGCCTTGCCATCCACTGGAGGCGACTTGAGTTGCGCCAGCCAGGTGCCGTCTGCCGCCTGCTCCAGCGTGCTGGCGCGGGCGTTGGGCTTGACCTTGACCTGAATCATGACGGGCTGGGCTGGCATCGAAGGGTGGGCGCTTCGTCATCGGGGTCACGCGGACGATGGCCCGCAAGAAAAAGAGCCGGCAGAGCCGGCCCTTGTCTTCTGCGGCGCGGCGTTGCCACCACGCGCCAACTCAGCACACCACTGCATGCGCGATCAGCCAGACGCCGTCGCCGTTGCTGTCGGCGACGTCCACGGTGACGCTGTGCGTCGTGGCCGGCGTGGCGAACGAGGCCGTGTTGCCGAACTGGCCGGGAGCGATCGTTGTCGGCTTCAAGTCGCCGGCGTACAGGTGGGCCTCGGTCATCTTCGCGCCCGGCGCCATGGCATAGGTGGCGGTGACCTGGCTGCCGGTGTAGTTGACCGTCAGCGTGCCGACGCGTGTGCCCACGCCGATGTTGTTCAGGCCCGCGCCGGCGTAGATCGGGTAGGTGCTGGTGCCGGCGGCCGTGAGGTTGATCGCCCAGCCCCAGCGGTTGCGGGTCAGGCCGAGCGTGGGCAGGCCTTCGGGGTTGGCCCGGGCATCGGTGGTGAAGACATGGCCGCCCTTGGCAAAGGCGGTTTCGCAGCCGGCGAGCACCACCGGCGTGTCCGAGCAGCAGAGCTCGTACTGGGCGTAGGTGTAGGCCGTGCCGACGCCGTTGGGGGCGAGGTTGCCGCGCACCGTGCCGGTGGCGCAGGTGGTGCTGATCTGGCCGACGACGTGCATCTTCACCGGCGTGCTGGTGCACGACAGGCTGGCGCTCGACACACCCAGCGCGGCCAGCGGGATCACGAACTCGTGAGCGACCACGCTGCCGGTGGCGACTGTGCTGCCACGGGAAGTCGGCGAAGCGGGGCGCGCCACTGCCGTCAACCGGCATCAGCGCCAGGTCGGTGCCGAGCCACAGTTTCATGTCACGCAGCGGGCAATTGGCGTTGTCGGCCGAATAGACGAACAGCGAGACGTTGGTGCCGTCGTTGATGAAATCGATGTAGCCCACGGTAGCGCCGGCCGCATCGACGACCGTGCCGGCCTTCGATGCGCAATTGCCGATGGTGCGGGTCAGTGCACTCTCGCGGCCGGCAGCGCTGGCATCTGCTTCGCCGCCGCCGCACGCGGCCAGCAGGCCCGCACCCACCGTGGCCGTGCCGAAGCCGGCCGCCAGGCGCAGGAACGAGCGGCGGTCGTTGGCCGAAGCCGGGCTGCCGGACTCGTTGTTGCCGTGCATTTTTCTCATCGGTTGCTCCTTGGGTTGCCGGTGGGGGACTGCGCGCCGACACGGTCGGCGAGTCCGCCGCCGCTGCGTGGGTGCAGTGCAGGGATGTTAGCGGCGTCAGCCTTCGCCCGCCTCCATGCCGATGAGGGGGCTGGGCCGCCTGGCCCCTGGTTGCGCGGGGGCCTGCGCGGCAACAACGCCGGCTTCCAGCCGCTTATCGCGCCTTCTCACCTCTCAAGTTGAAACGAACATCGCTCCAACACCGCAAGGAGCGTCCTCATGATCCGATCCCTCTGGATCGCCAAGACCGGCATGGAAGCCCAGCAGACGCAGCTGGACACCATCTCGCACAACCTGGCCAACGTCGCCACCAATGGCTTCAAGCGCGGCCATGTGGTGTTCGAGGACCTGATCTATCAGAACCTGCGCCAGGCCGGCGCGGCGAGCAGCGATGCGACACAGCTTCCGACTGGCCTGCAAGTCGGCCTCGGCGTGCGCCCGGTCGCCACGTCGCGCATCTTCACGCAGGGCAACCTGCAGCAAACGTCGAACAACCTCGACCTCGCGATCAAGGGCCAGGGCTTTTTTCAGATTCAGCAGCCCGACGGCACGACGGCATACACGCGTGACGGGTCGCTGCAGGTCGATGCGCAAGGGCAACTCGTCACCAACAGCGGCTACCCTGTGCAGCCGGGCATCACCATTCCCGCCAATGCGCAGAGCGTCACGATCGCGCCCGACGGCACGGTGTCGGTGTCGCTGCCGGGCCAGGCGACGGCGCAGTCGATCGGGCAGCTGACGGTGGCGTCCTTCGTCAACCCCGCAGGGCTCGAGCCGAAGGGTCAGAACCTGTGGGGCGAGACGGCAGCGTCCGGTTCGCCGCAGGCCGGGGCACCGGGCAGCAACGGCCTGGGCAGCTTGCAGCAAGGCTATGTCGAGACGAGCAACGTCAACGTTGTCGAAGAACTGGTGGCGATGATTGCCACGCAGCGCGCGTACGAGCTGAATTCGAAGGCGATCCAGACGTCGGATCAGATGCTTCAGAGGTTGGGGCAGTTGTGATGCGTTTGTTTGTTGCATTCGCGGTATGCGCGCTCAGCGGCTGCGCTACCGTCGATGGCTATCGTGCACCGCCGGTGGAGATCGGCGCGCCGCCGCCAGTGGCGGCGCAGCCGACCTCGGTCGCGCCCGCCAACAACGGTGCGATCTACCAGGCGGCTGCGTACCGCCCGCTGTTCGAAGACCATCGCGCGCGCCTGCCTGGCGACACGCTGACGGTGACCATCGTCGAGAAGGTCAGCGCCAGCCAGAAGTTGACGTCGTCGGTCGACAAGAGCGGCAGCCTGAGCGGCTCGGTGACCGCGCTGCCACTGATCAACCCCAACTCGTTCGGCCGTGCCAGCATCGGCGGCACGTCCGCCAACACCTTTGGCGGCAAGGGCGCCACCGAAAGCAGCAATGACTTCAGCGGCACGATCACCGTGCTCGTCACCGGTGTGCTGCCCAACGGCCACCTGATGATCCAGGGCGAAAAGCAGATCGGCGTCAATGCGAACGTCGATGTGCTGCGTTTCTCGGGCCAGGTCGATCCGCGCGCGATCCAGCCCGGCAACAGCGTGCCGTCGGCGCAGATTGCCAACGTGCGTGTCGAGCACCGCAGCCGCGGCCAGCAAGCGGATGCGCAGGTCATGGGCCTGCTCTCGCGATTCTTTCTCAGCGTGATGCCGATATGAGTGACTCGATGATCGATCGCGTTGTGCGTGCGGCGATTGCGCTCACCGTGCTCGTGGCCAGTGCCGCCGTGTGGTGGCCGGCACACGCCGCGACGCGCATCAAGGAAGTCGCCGCCGTGCAAGGCGTGCGCAGCAACCAGCTCGTCGGCTACGGCCTCGTCGTCGGCCTCGACGGCACGGGCGACCAGAGCCAGGGCGCGCCGTTCACGGCGCAGAGTCTGGCGGCGATGCTGTCGCAGATGGGCGTGGCCGTGCCGCCGGGCGTGCAGTTGCAGGCCAAGAACGTCGCCGCGGTGATGGTCACGGCCACGCTGCCGGCGTTTGCGCAGCCGGGGCAGGCGATCGATGTCAACGTGTCGTCGCTCGGCAATGCGAAGAGCCTGCGCGGTGGCCTGTTGATCGTCACGCCGCTCAAGGGCGCCGACGGCAATGTCTATGCGCTGGCGCAAGGCAACCTGATCGTCGGCGGTGCCGGTGCGTCGGCCGCGGGCTCGAAGGTCCAGATCAACCACCTGTCGGCCGGCCGCGTGCCGCAAGGCGCGACGGTGGAGCGCAGCGTGCCGACACCACTGGCGCAAGGCGAGTATTTGCAGCTCGACGTGACCAGCGCCGACTTCGCCACCGCACGCGATGTCGCCAAGGCGATCAACACCGCCAAGGGCGAAGGCACGGCCATCGCGCTCGACGGTCGCGTGGTCCGCGTGCGCGCGCCGCAGGACATGAATGCGCGCGTCGCCTTCCTCGCCGATGTCGAGAACCTGACGTTGGAACTCACCAAGCCCGCCGCGCGCATCGTGCTCAACGCGCGCACCGGCTCGGTGGTGATGAACGACGCCGTCACGCTGGCGGCTTGCGCGGTGGCGCACGGCAGCCTGTCGGTGACGATCAGCAACACGCCGGTCATCAGCCAGCCCGGGCCGTTGTCGGGCGGCACGACGGCGCAGGCCAGCAAGGCCGACATCACGATCGCGCAGCAAGCCGGCTCGCTGGTGCAGATGCCGGCGGGTGCGAAGCTGGCCGATGTGGTCAAGGCCTTGAACGCGCTCGGCGCCACGCCGCAAGACTTGCTGGCGATCCTGCAGGCGATGAAGTCTGCAGGCGCACTCAATGCCGAGATCGAGGTGATCTAGCCATGAAAGTCGATCAACTCGCCAGCCTGCGCAGCAGCGCAGCCAAGGATCCGAAGCTGGCGATCAAGGAAGTCGCCAAGCAGTTCGAGTCGCTGTTCATGCAGGAGTTGATGAAGTCGATGCGCCAGGCCACGATGAGCGCGGGCATGCTCGACAACGAAGGCACGAAGCTCGGCACCGAGATGATGGACACCGAGTTCGCCGGCAAGATGAGTGGCATCAAAGGCGGCCTGGCCGACGCGATCGCGCGCCAGCTGGAGCGGCAGATGGGTGTCGCCGCCGACGCCGGCAAGGCCAAGCCGCAGATCAACCGTGTATCGCAGACGACGCCGCTGCGCGCTCCGGCCAGTGCCAGCGAGTTCGTCGCCACACACACCGAAGCGGCGAAACAGGCCGAAGCCAAGACCGGCATTCCCGCCAGCTTCATGGTCGCGCAGGCCGCGCATGAGACCGGCTGGGGCAAGAAGACGATTCGCATGGCCGATGGTTCGAACAGCTTCAATCTTTTCGGCATCAAGGCTGGCAGTGACTGGAAAGGCCCGGTGGCGAAGATCACGACCACGGAGTACGTCAATGGCGAGCCGAGAAAGACGGTGCAGAGCTTTCGCGCTTACTCCAGCCACGACGAATCGTTTGCCGACTACGCACGCCTGATGAAGACCAGTCCGCGCTACCGCGAAGTCGTGGCGCAGGCGGCTGACGCGACCCACTTTGCGCAGGGCCTGCAACGCGCCGGTTACGCGACCGACCCGGCCTACGCCGACAAGCTGGGACGGATCATCAACACAACGCTCAGATTGCAACGGATGACATGACAACCCCCAAGCTCACTACGTTCGCGGCCCCCCGAGGGGGCGTCAGTGCCCTTCGGGCGGCCGGGAGGGCACTGGCATGAGTGCAAGTCCACTGCTGTCGATCGGCACGCGCGCGATGTTCGCCAACTACGCGGCGTTGCAGACCATCGGCCACAACATTGCCAACGCCAACACCGAGGGCTACTCGCGCCAGCAGGTCGAGTTCGAGACTGCGCAGGGCCAGTTCACCGGCGCCGGCTTCTTCGGCAAGGGTGTCGATGTGGCCGCGATCACGCGCGCGCACAACGCCTTCCTGACACGCGAAGCTGCCACCGCCTCGTCGCAAGCGGCGGCTGACAGCGCGCGCCTCGAGCAATTGCAGCGCCTCGAAACGGTGTTCCCGACGGGCGAAGCGGGGCTTGGCCATGCCGCGAGTTCACTGCTCAACGCGGTGGTCGACCTGGCAAGCCGCCCGCAGGATCTGTCGACGCGCCAGGTCGTGCTGGCGCGGGCGCAGGACCTGGCGCAGCGCTATGCCGCGGCCGGCGCGCAGATCGACACACTGCAGGAAGGCGTGGTGCAGGACTTGCAGGTGGCGGTGGCCAGCGTCAACCGCCTGACGCAGGGCATCGCCACGGTCAACGAGCAGATTGCGCGCGTCGTCGGCAGCGGCCAGACGCCCAACGACTTGCTCGACCAACGCGATCAGCTTGTCGCCGAACTGAGCGAGTTCGTGCAGGTGACCACGCTGCCGGCCGATGACGGCACCCTGGCCGTGTTCGTGGCCGGCGGCCAGCGCCTTGTGCTCGGCACGCAGGCCACCGCGCTGGCGTTCGTGAGCGACGAGTTCGACATCACGCGCGGCGCGATCGCCGTGCAGGATGGCGGCACGCTGCGGCCCCTGCCGTCGTCGATGCTGACCGGCGGCCGCATCGGTGGCTTGCTGCGCTTTCAGAATGAAGACCTGACGGACGCACGGGCCGCGCTCGGCCGCATGGCGGCGGCGTTCTCGACCAGCGTCAACGAGCAACAGGCCCTGGGCCTGGACTTGCGCACACCGCCGGGCGCCGGTGCGCCGATGTTCGCTTTCGGTGCCCCTTTGGCTTTGGCTTCGCAGAGCAACGCGCGCGACGGGGCCGGCAACTTCATCGGCAGCGTGTCGATGATCATCGCAGACGAGACCGCGTTGCAAGCCAGCGAATACGCGTTGACACCCGACGCGGTGGCGCCGGGTCAATTCGTGCTGACGCGCCTGTCCGACGGCCTGGTGCGCAACATCGCCAGCGGCGACACGGTGGATGGCCTGACGATCACTGTCAGCGCCGCCGCGGTGGGTGATCGCTTCCTGCTGCAACCGGTTTCGCGTGCTGCAGTCAACATGCGCCGCGTGCTCGACGACCCGCGCGGCCTGGCTGCCGCGTCGCCCTTGCAGGCCGAAAGCAGCATTGGCAACACCGGCACGGCGACGATTGCCAGCCTTGCCGTCGTCGACCCGGCGGCCGATCCGCAGCAGACGGCATCGATCGTGTTCACCTCGGCAGCCGGCGCCTACAACTGGGAGCTGCGCGACCGCACCAGCAATGCGCTGCTGTCCAGCGGCAGCGGCACCTGGCAGCCGGGCCAGCCGATTGCGCTCAACGGTTTCGAGTTGAGCCTCGACGGTGTGCCGGCCAGTGGCGATCAGTTCAGCGTTTCGCAGACGGCCTACCCAGGCGTCAGCAACGGCAACGCGTTGGGGTTCGCTGCGTTGCGTGACCGGGCTTTCGTCGGCGGCGAAACCATCACCGACGCTTATGCCAGCGTGATGGCCGGCGTTGGCGTCAGCGTGCAGGGCGCGCGCACGGCGGCCGATTCGTCGGGTGCAGTGGCTTCGCAAGCACGCGACCGCGTCTCTGCCGAGACGGGCGTCAATCTCGACGAAGAAGCCGCACGCCTGATCCAGTTCCAGCAGAGCTACCAGGCCGCAGCCAAGGTGCTGCAGGTCGCGCAGAGTGTGTTCGATGCGTTGCTGCAAGCCACCGGGAGATAGATAGATGCTTCGCCTTTCGACCAGCCAAGCCTTCGACAGCGGCCTCGAGCGTTTGCAGCAGCGCCAGCGCGAGCTGACCGATGCGCAGGAGCGCCTGACCAGCGGCAAGCGTGTGGCACGTGCCAGCGACGACCCGGCCGCTGCCGCGCGCGCCGAGCGTGCGCTCGCGGCGATGTCGCGACACGACGCCAGCCAGCGTGCACTCGACGCCAGCCGCAGCGTGTTGACGCTCACGGAGTCCGCGCTCGGCGAGGCGGGCGAATTGATGCAGCAGGTGCGCGAGACCTTGATCGCGGCCGGCAACGCGAGCTACAGCGACGGTGAGCGCGTGGCACTCGCCGAAAAGCTGAAAGCACTGCGCGGCCAGTTGATGCTCGCTGCGAACCGCGGCGACGGCGCTGGCGCGTTCCTCTTCGGCGGCCAAGGCTCGGCCGCGCCGCCGTTCATCGACGGCCCCGGCGGCGTGGTCTTCCGCGGCACGAGCGGCGAGAACCAGGTGGCGATCGACGAATCGCTGCCGCAATCGACCGACGGCTCTCGTGAATGGCTGGCCGCGGCGAGCGGCAACGGCCTGTTCGAAACACGCACGGCTTCTGCCACGCCCGACCAGGCCGGTGCCTGGATCGACGCCGGCCGCATCACCGACCCGACGGCGTTTTTCGCCGCCACGTCGCCGCCTGCGGTGGCGGACCCTGCCAACCTCGACTACCGCATCAGCTTCAGCGGCGGTGGCACTTTCAGCGTCACCAAGGACGGCGCTCCCACGGTGCTCACCAACGTGCCCTTCGTCAGCGGCCAGGCGATCGAGATCGACGGCATGTCGTTCGCCATCGCCGGCGCGCCGACGGCGGCCGACGAGTTCGAGCTGCGCCTGTCGTCGAACTCGCAGTCGGTGTTCGCCACGCTGGACCGCGCGATGGCCGAGTTGCGCACGCCGGCGCGCAGCCGCGGCGCCATCAGCCAGGGCGTGCAGCGCGCGCTGGTCGAAGTCGATGCGTCGATGAATGCGTTGCAGGGGCTGCGCTCGCGCGTCGGCGAAACCTTGAACCGCGCCGATCTGATCGAGGGCCGCATCGCCGAGCAGAAAGTCACAGCGCAAGCTGAACGCTCGCAAGCCGAGGACTTGGACATGGTTGAGGCGATCTCGCTGTTCCAGAATCGGCAGAGCGGCTATCAGGCCGCGCTGCAGGCCTATGCCAGCGTGCAGAAGCTGTCCCTGTTCCAGTACCTGAATACATGACCGACCACCCGATCCTCAACCACGTCGTTCTCGGCTACTCGCCGATGATCGACCGCGAGCGCGTGATCACCGCGACACGCCTGACGGTGTTCCCGGCGCGCGCGGACACGCCGCTCGATGCCGGCGCGCTGCTGGCTGCGGTGGCCGAGGTCTGGCCCGAGGGCGCAGGCAGGGTTTCGCTCAATGTTGTCAGCGAAAGCCTGTTGCACGACCTGATGCTGGCCAAGCCGAGCGCCAACCTGATGCTCGAAGTGCCGGCCTTCATGGCCGCCGACATCGCGCACAGCGAAGCCATCAACACCTTGTTCGGCCGTGGCAACACGCTGCTACTCAAGGGCCGGCCGCTGACCGAGTTGCCGCGCGCCGTGCTGCCCTGTTTCAAGCATTCGATCATCGACGTGCAGGACGAGCGGCGCAGCGATGCGCCGCCGCCGCCCGGCGTGACGCGGCAGATCACGCACGTGCAGGCGGGGGTGCGCACGCTGGCCGAACTCGAAGCCAGCTTCCAGCGCGGTGCCGTGGCCGTGCTCGGCTGGCCGATCGACGACGCCATCCAGGCCAACGGCAAGGCGCGCACGCCGGATCTGAACGTCATCGTCGAGCTGATGCGCCGCATCGACAACGAAGCGCCGATCGAAAAGCTCGAAGAGGCGATCACGCTCGACCCGACGCTCGCCTTCAAGCTGCTGCGCTACATCAATTCGCCGGCTTTCGGCCTGCGCGTCGAGGTGTCGTCGTTCCGCCATGCCCTGATGCTGCTCGGCTACCAGCGCCTGAAGCGCTGGCTGGCGCTGCTGCTGGCCTCGGCGAGCAAGGAGCGCGACATGAAGCCGGTGATGTTCGCTGCACTCCGCCGCGGCCTCTTGATGGAAGAACTGGTGCGTGCCAGTGTTGGTGGCACCGACGAGCAGATGCGCAGCGAGGCCTTCATCTGCGGCGTCTTCTCGCTGCTCGACCGCATGCTCGGCGAGCCCTTCTCCAAGTTGCTCCAATCGGTACCGGTGCCGGAGACGGTGCGCACAGCGCTGGTGGATGGCCAAGGCCCGTTTCACCCTTTCCTGCAAGTGGTGCACGCGGTCGAGAACGAGTCGATCTACGACATCCGCGAAAGCGCCGAGCGGCTGCTGCTGGGCGAGGCCGCGATCAACCGGGCCACGCTGCGCGCCCTGGCCAGCGCTGCGCAGCTGCAATGAGCCAGGCCCGGGGCGTGCTTTTTGGCACGGCCAGCGCTGTCGCGCCCGCAGGCCGGAGCGCGTGGCACGGTTCAGAGGGTTACATTGGAAAAGACGAGAATGCCCACGTGAGCGTCAAGCCCCGGCGCGTCTGGCGCCCCTGAAACCCTGCCCGAGCTGCTGATGCCGTATCGCTGGAATCCTCATCCCCGCTGGCCGGCTGCGCAAGCCGAGGCCGCCGTGAGTGCGGGTGGCGGTCTGGCACTGCTCGACGCAACGGCGCTGGCTCGCCTGCGCGAACTCGACCCCGGTGATCGAACGGGTTTGTTGAACCGCATCCTGCGGACCTACACGCAATCGCTGGAACGCATGCTGGTGCAATGGCGTGCCGCACGTTCGGCAGGCGATGTGTCGGTGATGCGCCATGTTGCGCACACCTTGAAGTCCTCGTCGGCCAGTGTCGGTGCGCTCAGACTTTCGATGCTGTGCGCCGATGTCGAAGCCCGGCTTCGCGACGGACGCCTCGAGGGCATCGAGACACAACTCGACTTGCTGGCTGCTGAATCTGAACGCATTCTGGCCGGGCTGTTGCCTCGCGTGGGGCAGGCATGACTGAGCCGGAACACGACGCCAACACCTCGTCAGCCGCGCGTGTGCTGCTGGTCGACGACGACGCGGTCAACCTGTTGCTGACGGCGGTCGCGCTGCGCGAGCGCGGCTTCGAGGTCGTCGAGGTCAATGACGGAGCGACGGCGCTCGAACGCCTGGACGCCGTGGCCCCGGACATGATCGTGCTCGACGCACTGATGCCCGGCATGGACGGCTTCGAAACCTGTCAGGCCTTGCGCACGCGCGGCGGCTACGCGCAGATCCCGGTGCTGATGCTGACCGGCCTCGACGACGACGCGTCGATCGAGCGCGCCTACCGCGCCGGTGCCACCGACTTCTTCGTCAAGAGCACGCAATGGAGCCTGCTCGCTGGCCGCCTGCGCTACATGCTGCGCGCCTCGCGTACCCGCATCGAACTCGAGCGCAGCAAGTTCAAGCTCGCCCGTGCCCAGGATTTGGCGCGCATGGGCAGCTTTGACTGGCGGCGCGGCGACAAGCTCGGCCAGCTCTGGCTGTCGCCCGAGGCGCTGCGCGTGCTCGGCCGCAACGTTGGCGAGCGCATGGATCTGCGCGCGTTGCTGCGCACCGTCGGGCGGGGGCAGCGCCGCGGCCTGATCCGCATGCTGACCGACGTCGTCGCTCACAACGCGGTGCTGGCCACCGACGTCTCGGTGACGCTGTTCGACGGCCGCCAGCGCATCATCCACGTCGAAGCCGAGGCCGAGTTCGAACATGGCCATGGCATCGGCTACACGGGCGTCTTCCAGGACGTGACCGACCGCCGCACGGCTGAAGACCGCATCCGCCACCTCGCCAACTTCGACGCGCTGACCGGCCTGCCGAACCGCCGCCAGTTGATCTGGCGCACCGAGCGCGCGCTCGAACAGGCGCGGCGTTTGAATCACAACGCGGCGCTGCTGCTGATCGACCTTGACCGTTTCAAGAACGTCAATGACACGCTCGGCCATGCCGCCGGCGACGAATTGCTGATGGAGGTGGCGCGCCGCCTGCGTGCCTGTGTGCGCCACAGCGAGCAGGTCATGGAAGGTGCCCTCGAAGCCGCCGGCGCGCGTTCGCACCGCACGCTCGAAGCCGTGGGCCGCCTGGGCGGCGACGAGTTTGTCGCCCTGCTGCCTGAGGTCACCGACGATGCCGACGCGCAGCGCGTCGCGACCCGCATCCTCGACAGCCTGCGTGACCCGGTGATGGTGGCTGGCCAGGAGTGTTTCGTCACTGCCAGCGTGGGCATCGCCCTGTTTCCGCGCGACGGCCTGAACCTGGTCGACCTGATGCGCAACTCCGACGTGGCGATGTACGCCGCCAAGTCGGCCGGCCGCAACTCGGCCACGTCCTACAGCCCTCATCTCGGCGGGCGCGGGCGCGAGAAGATCGAGCTCGAAAGCCATCTGCACAAGGCCATCGAGCGCGACGAGCTGGTGCTGTACTACCAGCCGAAGATCGACGTGCGCGACGCCAAGATGGTCGGCGTCGAGGCGCTGATGCGCTGGAACCGCAACGGCGTGCTCGTGCCGCCGGGCGACTTCATCCCGCTGGCTGAAGAGACCGGCCTGATCGTGCCGCTGTCCGAGTGGGCGGTGCGCGAAGCCGCACGCCAGGCACGCATCTGGCAGCAGAACTTCGGCTTTGCCGATTCGATTGCGGTCAACCTGCCGAGCCGCTTGTTCGAACGCAGCGATCTCGTCGAGAACATCCACAAGTCGGTCACGGCCTACGACGTGCCGCACAAGGCGATCCAGCTGGAGATCACCGAGAACAACCTGATGAAGGATCTGCACAATGTGTCGCTGTCCTTGCATCGACTGAATGAAATCGGCGTCGAGATCTCGATCGACGACTTCGGCACCGGCTATTCGTCGCTGGCCTACCTGACGACGCTGCCGATTTCGGAGCTGAAGATCGATCGCAGCTTCGTCCGCGACCTCGGCATCACGCCGCAGAGTTCGGCCGTTGTCAGCGCCATCATCGCGCTCGCCCGCTCGCTGGGCCTGCGCGTGATTGCCGAAGGCGTCGAGAACCTGCGCCAGATGGAGGTGCTGCACCGCCTGGGCTGTGTCTTGATGCAGGGCTTCCTGTTTTCCAAGGCGCTGCCACCCGACGATCTCGAGACCTGGCTGCAGCAGACGGTGCTGCCGCGCAAGGCGCCGTGGATCGGCGCGGTCTCTGAAATTGACGCCAACGCACCGCGCGTGCTCGGCCGCGGGACGTGAGCACGCCGCAGCCGCTGCGCGAGCCGATGTCGTCGGCTCAGATCGCCAAGGCGACGCTGATGCGGCTGGCGCAGGGCCGGCTCGAACCGACACCGGAAAACTATGCGCGTGCGTGGATCGAGTGCGGTGGTGCCGCGCCGCGGCTCAAGGAGGCTCCACCGGCGCCGGTGCGGCCAACTCCGAACGAAGATGGCGCGCAGTGGGCGCAACTTGTCGATCAGCTCGTGCGTGGTCTGGAACAAGGCGGGCGCCAATGGACCGTGGCGCGCAAGAAAGACAGTGTCAAGCATGTGTTTGCCAGCAGTGGCAATCACGCGCAGCGCTTGCGCGAACGGCTGACGCACCTCGTCGGCGCGTGGCAAAGCGATGGCCAGCTCGAAGGCCAGCCCGAAACGCGCGACGACGCTGCCGGCAGCGGCGAACGGCCTCGCACCGGCTCCTGCCGTGTGGCCCGAGTTGGCCGCGAGCTTCGAACAGACGCTGCGCGTGGCGCTGCCGGCAGACGACACCAACGCCGTCAGCGTGGCCCGCGAGCTGAACGAACAGGCGCAGCGCTGGCGCAGCCAGGGCGCCGATGGCAGTTTGGCGGCAGAGGTCGAGGCCACCTGCGCGCAGGCGCGCCGCGTGTTCCTGCAGCGCCACCACCTGGTCGATGAACTCGGCAAGCTGGTGCGCGCGCTCAGCGAGGGCCTGACCGATCTTGCCGAAGACGAAAGCTGGGCGCGTGGCCAGGCGGACGCGATGCGGGCCAGTCTCGAAGGCGATGGCTTGAGCGTGCGCGGCGTGCGGGCCGCAGCCGACATGCTGACGCAAACTCGCCTGCAGCAGCAGCGCCTGCGCGGCGAACGCGACCGTGCGCGTGGCGCTTTGCGCGCGCTGGTCGAGAGCCTGTCATCCGAGCTGCAGGCGCTTGGCGGTCAGACGGGCCGATTCAGTGACGAACTCGTGCGCTGCACGGACGATCTCGAGCGCGCCGACTCGCGCGAGCAGATGAGCAGCGTGCTGCACGAGATGCTGAGCGCCAGCCGCAGCGTGCAGACCGAGGTCGCGGACGCCAGCGCGCGCATCACCGCCAGCCGCGTGCAGGCTGACGAGCTGAACAGCCGTGTGCGCGAACTCGAAGGCGAGCTGCAGCGCTTGTCCGAAGAAGTCTCGACCGATGCGCTGACCCAGGTGGCGAACCGCCGCGGCTTGGCGCAGGCCTTCGACGTCGAATCGGCGCGCAGCCAGCGCGAAGGCAGCCCGCTGGCGATCGGTTTGATCGACATCGACAACTTCAAGAAGCTCAACGACTCTCTCGGCCATGGCGCCGGCGACGTGGCGTTGAAGACGCTGGCGACACAGGTGCGCACAGCGCTGCGCCCGGTCGATCATGTGGCGCGTTTTGGCGGCGAAGAGTTCGTCGTCATGCTTCCCGGCACGGCCGCGGCCGATGCCCAGGAGGCGCTGACGCGCGTGCAGCGCAGCCTCTCGATGAGCCTGTTCATGCACGAAGGCCGCGAGGTCTTCGTCACCTTCTCCGCGGGCGTGACGGTGTGGCAAGTCGGCGAGCCGCTGGGCAGCTCGCTCGAACGCGCCGACAGCGCCCTCTACGAAGCCAAGCGCACGGGCAAGAACCGGACCTGTGTCGGCTAGCAGGCTGTTGAATTTCGCAGTGCCGAACTGACCGATGCAGCCGATGCAAGCGCAGACAAGCCACGCCACCGTGGGTCTCCCCGACGCAGCGTCGGGAGCTGGTGCGGCTGCTTGGATGGTTGGACGGCTTTGCAGGCGGCCTCGTGGCGGCTCATCGCATCGCCCCTTGTGCTACCGCGGTCGGTATTCGAGCCATTCGAACGATGTTGCTCGCAGTCATCGTCAGCTTGAAGTGCTGGTCGACGCGCTTGAGGCCGCGGTACACCGTCTGTCTGATGCGTCCGATCGTCTTGCCCCAGCCGAAGTGCTCTTCGATGCGTTTGCGCACGACCTGGCTCACCTTGTAGCTGTCATGGCGTGTTGTTCGTCCGTCGATCGCGCTGCCGCCCTGATGCGTCACGTTGCTCGCCACGTGCGGCGTGACGCCGCGCTCGCGACATCCGGCGATGAAGTCGCGCGTGTCGTAGCCCTTGTCCGCCCCCAGCGTCTTCGGCCCTTTGCCGGGCAAGACATCCAGCATCGCCAGCGCCGCCGCGCGTTCGCCGCGCCCGTCAGCGTGCGTGACCACCGCGCTGACCACCAAGCCCGAGCGGTTGTCCATCAGCACATGGCCTTGGTAGCCCAGGATCGCCGCTTGGCTCTTGCCCTTGCGGAACAGCCTCGCATCGGGATCGGTCTTGCTGGCGTGCGTGTCGTTGCTACGCGGCTTGCCTTTCCAGTCAGCCAAGCTGTTGCGCCCGCCGCCCGCGCCGCCGCCGCCGGCACCGCCGCCGCCGTCCTTGGGCACGAAGCTCTTGTGGCTGGCCCACGCCTGGATGAGCGTGCCGTCGACCGAGAAGTGCTCCTTGCTCAGCAGCTTGCGCTGCTCGGCCAGTTGCATCACCTCGGTGAAGAAGCGCTCCACCACGGCGTGTTCGAGCAGTCGGTCGCGGTTTTTGGAGAACACGGAGTGGTCCCAGACCTCATCGTCGATGGCCAGCCCGACGAACCAGCGGTACAGCAGGTTGTAGCGAATCTGCTCCATCAACTGCCGCTCGCTGCGCACCGAGAAGAACACTTGGATAAGCATCGCCCGCAGCAGCTTCTCCGGCGCAATCGACGCCCGGCCGCTGTCGGCGTAGATCGTGTTGAACAAGCTGTTCAGTCCCGCCAGCGCCTCGTTGACCAGACTGCGGATCGCACGCAGCGGGTGATCGGCCGGGACGAAGTCATCCAGCTTGGCCACGGTGAACAGCGCCTCTTGCATCCCATCCGATCCGCGCATCGTCCCTGCCCCCGTCGTTGCAACGCCGGGCAAGTTATCAACAATCGTTCGTTCGCAAATCAGCATTTGCGCGCGCGAATTTCAACAGCCTGCTAGGGCCTGTTAACGCTATCGGAGGGCTCGCGCCGCACCGCCACAGGCCGCAGGGCTAGGCGCGAGCGAGGCCGCGTGCTTTCAGCACGCAACGAGCGAGCAACAACGCCTTGCGGCCTGTGGCGGTGCGGCCCGAAGGGTGATCTCACCAAACAGGCGCCAGCGGCGTTGCAAATCCTCGCCATAGCAGCGCTATGGCTGCGGTTTGCGCCTTGCTGACGACTGTTTGGTGAGTCACGCGAGTTCTCCGATAGCATTAACAGGCCCTAGGGCCGCCCGGCCAGCTTGCCGAGCAGTTCGATCAGCATCGCGTGCTCGGCGCGGCTGAGCTGAGTCAGCAATTCGCGCTCCATCGGTTCGGCTGCTTCGGCGGTGTCACGAGCGAGCTTGCGGCCGCGGTCGGTGAGCATCACATGCTGCGAGCGGCCGTCGGCGGCGTTGCGCTCGCGCTTGATCAGGCCCCGCGCCTGCAGGCCATCGAGCAGTAGCGTCAGCTTCGGCGCCGTCACGGACAGCGCGCGCGCCAGGCGCTTCGGCGTGACGCCCGGATTGGCCATGACCAGCATCAGCAGCGAGAACTCGACCTTGCTCAGATCGAAGGCTGCAGCGATGTGGCGCTGGAAACTGTCCTGCGTCGTCAACGCTGCGCGCGCGAGGTGAAAGCCGGCGATGCCGGCCAGCGGCCCAAACGACAGCGGTGCCGCCCGAGCGTCGAGCGCAACGGTTTCGGCCGCAGCAGGCAGGCGGGCGCTCATCATCGTGGCCCGTCCACCGCTGGTCTAGGCCTCCGGCGTGAACCCGACGCGCTTGACGATCGGCGCCCAGCCGGCGTTTTCCTCGCGCACGGCCTTGGCCAGTTCAGCCGGCGTGTTGGCACCGGCTTCGATGCCGAACTGCGCGAAGGCCTCGGCCGTGTCGGGCGCGTTGACCGCGGCGCCGATCGCCTGCGCGAGCCGCGCCACGACCTCGGGCGATGCCTTGGCCGGCAGGAAAAAGCCGTACCACTCGCTCATCGTCAGGTCACGCAGACCCTGTTCGGCGTAGGTCGCCACGTCGGGCGTGAAGCGCGAGCGCGTCGCCCCCGAGGTGGCGAGCAGGCGCAGCTTGCCGGTCTTCAGGTGCGGCAGGTAGTCGCCGATCGGCGAGCTGAACGCGGGCACCTGGCCGCCCAGCAGGTCCTGGATGCCGGGCGCCGATCCGCGGTAGGGCACGTGGTTGAGATCGATGCCACTGACTTTGCCGAGCAGCGCAGCGACGAAGTGCGGCGGTGAGCCAGCGCCCGGCGTGCCGTAGCTGGCCTGCGCCGGGTTGGCCTTGGCCCACTGCAGATAGTCGGCGACGTTCTTCACGCTGGCCGGCACTGCCGGCCCGACGCCGAGGCCGAAGGCCACGGTGCCGCCGGTGCAGACCGGCGTCACGTCGTCGATGCCATAGCTGAGCGAGCGGTAGATGTGCGGGTAGAGCGTGATCATCGCGGCGGGCGTCAGCAACAACGTGCTGCCGTCCGGGGCACTGCGTTTGAGTTCTTCCACACCCAGCCGGCCGCCGGCTCCGGGCTTGTTCTCGACCAGGGTGTTCTTGGCGTAGCCGCCGCGCAGCTTGTCTGCGACGCGGCGCGATACGGCGTCGGTGGTGCCGCCGGCCGGAAAACCGCAGATCACGCGCGCGCTTTCGAGCGCTTGCGCAAAGGCGAGGCCGGGCCAGGCGGCGCTGGCAGCGGTGGTGGCGATGAAAGTGCGGCGATTGAACATGGTGCTGTGTCTCCTGGGTTGTCGGTCAGTAGGGCCTGTTAACGCTATCGGAGGGCTCGCGCCGTGCCGCCACAGGCCGCAAGGCTAGGCGCGAGCGAGGCCGCGTGCTTTCAGCACGCAACGAGTGAGCAACAACGCCTTGCGGCCTGTGGCGGCACGGCCCGAAGGGTGATCTCACCAAACAGCCGTCAGCCGCGTTGCAAATGCTCGCCATAGCAGTGGCTATGGCTGCGCTTTGCGCCTTGCTGGCGGCTGTTTGGTGAGTCACGCGAGCCCTCCGATAGCGTTAATAGGCCCTAGCGAGGCGCCATGCGCAGCGCGCCGTCGAGGCGAATCACTTCGCCGTTGAGGTGAACGTTGGTGACGATGTGCGCGGCCAGGGCCGCAAATTCCTCGGGGCGGCCGAGGCGCTTCGGGAAGGGGATCGATGCGGCCAGCGTCTTCTGCACTTCGTCGGGCAGTTGCGCCATCAGCGGTGTACGGAACAGGCCGGGTGCAATCGTGCAGACGCGCACGCCCCACTGTGCGAGGTCGCGCGCCAGCGGCAGCGTCATGCCGACGACGCCGCCTTTGCTCGCTGCGTACGCCTCCTGGCCGACCTGGCCGTCGAAGGCGGCGACCGACGCCGTGTTGACGATGACGCCGCGCTCGCCGTCTTCGAGCGCTTCCTGCGTCACGATGCGCGCCGCGGCCAGCCGCGAGACGTTGTAGGTGCCAATCAGGTTGATGCGCACGACGCGCTCGAAGTCCTCGAGCGGCGCCGGCGATCCGTCCTTGCCGACGATGCGCTTGGCGGTGCCGATGCCGGCGATGTTCATGACGATGCGCGGCACACCGTGCGCGGCCGTTGCGGCATCGAGCGCGGCGGTGACCGAGGCGCTGTCACAGATGTCGCAAGCGCTGGCCACGCCGCCGATGTCGGCGGCCACGCGCTGCGCGCCGGCGGCGTTGACGTCGAGTACGGCCACCTTGGCGCCGAGCCGTGCCAGTTCGCGTGCCACCGCTTCGCCGAGGCCCGAGCCGGCGCCGGTGACGATGGCCGAGGTGCCTTCGATCTTCATGGCTTGTCCTTGTTGGGCAGGATCACGAACGGGTCCGACGCAGCACCTTCGTACAGCGCCGTCACCAGCGCATCGCGCAGCGCGAGCACGGCGCGCTGGTTGATCGAGCCCTTGTCGGTGACCTCGCCCTTGTCGATCGACGGCGGCTCGGCCAGCACATGCAGTCGTGCGACACGATTCGCGCTGCCGGTGGAGTCGCGCCACAGGCGGTCGGCCAGGGTCTGGAAAAACGCGCGCACATCGGCGTGGTGCAGCACCTCGGGCAAGGGTGCGTTGGCCGGCAGGCCGGCGAGGCGGCGGCATTCATCGGCGCGTGGGAACAGCAGCGCGCCGACCTCGCCGCGGTTCAGGCCGGTGATCACCGCGTCCTGCACGCAGGGGTCGCCGGCCAGCACGATCTTGGCGCGCAGTGGGCCGACGCTGACGAAGGTGCCGGTCGAGAGCTTGAAGTCTTCGGCCGTGCGGCCGTCGAAGAGCAGGCCGCGCTGCGGGTCCGCGGCATCGATCCACTTCACGGCATCGCCAGTGCGGTAGAAGCCTTCGTCGTCGAAGGCCGCTGCGCTCTGCTCGGGCGCACGCCAGTAGCCTGGCATGACGTTGGGGCCGCGAAAGCGGATCTCCAACTTGCCGTCCACCGGCACCAGCTTGGCCTCGACGCCGGGCGCCGGCAGGCCGATGTGGCCCGAGGCGACCGCGGTGCCGACGGCAAAGGTGCACGACGGCGCGGTCTCGGTCATACCCAGGCCGGTGATGACGCGCACGCGCTCGCCGACCGCGGCTTCGGCATGCGCATGCAGCTTGTCCCACACAGGCTGGCTCATCGCCGCGCCGGCGAACATGATCGCCTTGCAGCGCTTCCACAGCGTGTCGCGCAGCAGCGCGTCGCTGTCCATCGCCGTGGCGATTTCCTCCAGGCCCTTGGGCACGTTGAAGTAGATCGTCGGCGAGATCTCGCGCAGGTTGCGCAGCGTCTCGGCCATGCCGGAGGGTGTGGGCTTGCCGTCGTCGATGTAGAGCGTGCCGCCGTTGTAGAGCGCGATGCCGACGTTGTGGCTGCCGCCGAAGACATGGTTCCACGGCAGCCAGTCGATCAGCACCGGCGGTTCTTCGGCCAGGAAGCCCAGGCATTGGCGGATCATCTGCTGGTTGGCGCACATCATGCGGTGCGTCGTCATCACACCCTTCGGGTCCTTCGTGGAGCCGGAGGTGAAGAGCAGCTTGGCGATCGTCTCGGGGTCGACGGCGGCGTGGGCGGCGGCGAGCGTGGGCTTGGGTGTCGTGGCGAGCAGTCGATCGACATCCGACTCGCCGATGATCCGCGTCACGTCGCCGGGCACGGTGGCCTCGATCGCCTTGGCGTACGCCGCGTCGCTCGCGTAGACAGCGCCCGGCGTCACCTTGCCGAGGATGTAGCGCAGCTTGCCGTAGTCCTGCGAGACCAGCGAGTACGCGGTCGAGACCGGCACGTACGGCACGCCGGCCCACAGCGCGCCGAGGGCCAACGTCAGGTGTTCGAGGTCGTTGCCGGAGAGGATCGCCAGCGGGCGATCAACCGACAGGCCGAGCTCGAGCAGCGACTGACCCACCGCCTGCGCGCGCACCAGCATCTGGGCATAGCTGATGCGGCGCCAGTCGCCACCGCGATCGCGGCGCGCCACGAAGGTGCGATCAGGCGCTGATTTCGCCCATTGTTCGAGCCGGTCGGTGAAGCGCAGCGGAAAGGGCAGCAGCGCTTCGGTCGAGCGCACGAGCGTGCTGCCGTCGGCGCGCGTCTCGACGATCGCCTCGACGCAGCCTCCAACCTGCGCGTCACGATATTTGACTGCGCCCACGCTCGACGAGTACGTGTCGCTGCCCCCCGAGGGGGCGCCACCCGGCTTCGGGCGGCCGTGCGCCGGGTGGGTGCCGCTCACGATGCCTTCACCACTTTGCCCGCGCGCCCTTCGAGAAACGCACGCAGCCGGTCCTGCGCTTCAGGCGTGCTCTCGGCCACCGCCGCCATCAGCGATTCGGTGAACAGGCCTTCGCTTTGCGACTGGTCGGCGATGCGCGGCAGCGCGTGCATCACCGCAAAGTTCGACATCGGCGCGTTGGTCGCAATGCGCTCGGCCAGCGCCAACGCCTTGGCCAGCGACTGGCCTTCGGGCACGAGGTACTGCGACAGGCCGATCTGCTGGCCCTCCTGCGCGTCGAAGACGCGGCCGGTCATCATCAGGTCGGTCATGCGGGCGACGCCGATCAGGCGCGGGATGCGCGCCGCGCCGCCGCCGCCGACGAAGATGCCGCGCTGGCCCTCGGGCAGGCCGTAGTAGGTGCTGTCGTCGGCAACGCGGATGTGGCACGAGGCCGCCAGTTCCAGCCCGCCGCCGACCACCGCGCCATGCAGCGCCGCGACCACCGGCACGCTGCCGAACTGCAGCGCATCGAAAGCCGCATGCCACATGCGCGAATGCAGCACGCCGCTGTGGATGTCGCGCGCGACCAGTTCCGACAGATCGAGGCCAGCGCAGAAGTGACTGCCCTCGCCGCTGATCACGGCCGCGCGCACGCCCTCGGGCAGATTGATGAAGACGGTGTGCAACTGCTGGATCAACGGGTCCGACAGCGCGTTGCGCTTGGCCGGCCGGTTCAGGCGCACATGCAGCACCGGGCCGCCGACGCTGACCTGCAGCAGGTCGAGCGAGGCCAGTAGTCCGGTGACAGGGGTGAACGTGGTGGTCATGGGGTGGGGCGTTTCAGCGTCAATATAGTTTCGCTGGTTAACTACATGGTCGGGGCAAACCCGCAGAGCGCCCAGCGCCAGCGCGCACGCAGCGTCTCGAAGATAGTTTTCGTCGGCAATCGATCGAGGGGTTGGTTGTCGACGCGGCGGTACCTGGGCGCGGCGCGATGCGGGCTGCGTTGTAGCAGCGAAGCGCGACAGTCCTGGCGCGCGGCGGCTGTTGCCGCGACTCGTCTGCGAATGTGGCGGAGGCTGTGAGATTCGAACTCACGGACCCTTGCGGGTCGGCAGTTTTCAAGACTGCTGGGTTAAACCACTCCCCCAAGCCTCCTGGGTTTCACCAAGGGGCCGCACTTTAACGCGTGCGACACTGCGCGCCGAATTTTCCAGTAGCGCATGAACACCACCGAGATCTTCCTGATCGCGATGATCATCATCTTCGCGCTGCCGTATCTCATCTGGCGTCTCGGACGCACCGACTACTGGGCGCCGCTGGTGGTGGTGCAGATCATCACCGGCATCCTGCTTGGGCCGGGCGCGCTCGGCGCGGCGTTTCCTGAGTACTACACATTCGTCTTCAACCCGCAGGTCGTCACGGCGTTGAACGGTGTGGCCTGGTGGGCGGTGATGTTGTTCGTCTGGATTGCCGGCATCGAACTCGACTTGCGGCAGGCCTGGCAGCGCCGCGGCGAGACCGGCCTCACCGCCGGCCTGGCCCTCGGCGCGCCGCTGGCGCTCGGCTGCGCGGCCGCGCTGCTGCTGCCGGGCAGCGGATGGCGCGGGCCGCTCGGCGAGCACTGGCAGTTCCTGCTCGGCATCGGCATGGCGTGTGCGGTGACGGCGCTTCCGATCCTGATTCTGCTGATGGAGAAGTTGTCCATCCTGCGCCAGCCGCTCGGCCAGCGCATCCTGCGCTACGCCAGCCTCGACGACATTGCGATCTGGGGCGTGTTGGCGCTGATCCTGCTCGACTGGCAGCGTGTCGGCCGCCAAGCCGCCTTCCTGGCGCTGTTCGCCGTCGCCGCCGCGGCGGCGCGCTGGGCGCTGCCGCGCCTGCCCGAGCGCGACCGCTGGTACATCGCGGTGGTGTGGCTCGCCGCCATTTCCTTCGGTGCCGATTGGTCCGGCCTGCACTTCATGGTCGGCGCCTTTCTCGCCGGCGCCGTGCTCGATGCCGACTGGTTCGATCAGCGCGAGATGGATCAGCTGCGCCACCATGTGCTGCTGGTGCTGATGCCGGTGTTCTTTCTTTCCACTGGCCTGCGCACCGCGTGGTCGGTCGGCGGCGCCTCGGTGTTCGTCGCCGCTGCGATCCTGCTCGTGGCGTCGGTGGCCGGCAAACTGGCGGGTGTCGGCGTGGCCGGCAAGATGCTCGGCTGGACGCGCCATGAAACCTGGGCCATCGGCTGGCTGCTGCAGACGAAGGCGCTTGATCATGATCATCTTCGCCAACGTGCTGCTCGACAAACAGATCATCAGCGCCGACACCTTCACCGCCCTGCTGATCATGGCCGTGGCCAGCACGATGCTGACCGTGCCTGCGGTGACGCCGTTGCTGGCGAAGATGGGGCTGGCGCGCGATCTACAACGGTGACAGTGCCGGCTCGCAGCGCACCTGCATCACCTCACGCCGCCCGCCATCGACACGCACGGCGGTGAGCGCGCCGCCCCAGACGCAGCCGGTGTCGATGCCGAGCAGGTCAGGGCGGTTGACCAGGCCGAGCGTGGACCAGTGGCCGAAGGCGATGGCGCTGTCCGCGCTTGCGCGCCGCGGCGCGTCGAACCAGGGTACGAGGCCGGGCGGTGCGGCGTCCGCACCTTCCTTGAGCTTGAAGTCCAGCGCACCATCGGCAGCGTGCACGAAGCGGATGCGCGTCAGCACGTTGATGACGTGCCTCCATCGGTCGGCGCCTTGCAGCGCCTCGCTCCAGCGCGCTGGCTGATTGCCGTACATCTGTGGCAGGAATGCCGCCAGGTCCGGGCCACGCAACAGTGCTTCCACCTCGGCGGCCAGCGCGAGCGTCTGAAATGCCGTCCAGGCCGGGTTGACGCCGGCATGCACGCACAACCATCCGTGGCGCTCGAGAGCCAGAGGTCGCGCGCGCACCCACTCGAGCCAGGCGTCGCGTTCGGGTGAATCGAGGATTTCATTCAAAGTGTCGCTGCGATGTGCAGGCCGCACGCCATGCGCCACTGCGAGCAAGTGCAGATCGTGGTTGCCGAGCAAGGCGTCGGCTGAAGCACCGAGTCCGCGCACACGGCGCAGCACGGCCAGCGATTGCGGCCCGCGGTTGACCAGATCGCCGAGCACGGTGAGGCTGTCGCGCGACGGCGAGAAACCGATCTCGGCGAGCAACCGGTCGAAGGCATCGCAGCAGCCTTGCAGGTCGCCGATCAGGTAGTGCATGGCTTGATTCTGCTACGCTGATCAGCCTTTCACCCTCGCCTTTGGGCATGGACGTTGCGCTTCTCGTTTTTCTGATCCTGCTCAACGGTGTCTTCGCGATGTCGGAGATGGGGCTCACCGCCAGCCGCAAGGCGCGGCTGCAGGTCATGGTCGAAGCCGGCGAGCGCGGCGCGCAAACGGCGATCGAGCTGCACGACAAGCCGACCAAATTCTTGTCCACGGTGCAGATCGGCATCACGTCGATCGGCGTCTTGAACGGCATCGTCGGCGAGGCCGCGTTCTCGCAGCCGCTGGCGGCCTGGCTGATGCAAACCTTTCCGGCGCTGCCGGTCAAAGGCGCAGCGCTGTCCGCCACCGGGCTGGTCGTGGTGATCATCACCTTCCTCACCATCATCTTCGGCGAACTCGTGCCCAAGCGCGTCGGCCAGCTCTACCCGGAAACGGTGGCGCGTCTGGTCGCCACGCCGATGAACTGGCTGTCCACTGCGACGCGGCCGTTCGTGGCCCTGCTGTCGATGTGCACCGAAGCGATGCTGCGCGTGCTCGGCATTCGCGGCGACACCACCCGCAGCGTTACCGAAGAAGAGATCGCGGCCAGCCTGGAGGAGGGCGTCGATGCCGGCGTCATCGAGCAACAGGAACACACCATGGTGCGCAATGTGTTCCGCCTCGACGAGCGGCAGGTGGGCTCGATGATGATTCCGCGCGCCGAGATCACCTGGCTCGATGCGTCCGTGCCCCTGGCCGAAACGCTGGCGCTCATGGCCGAGCACCAGCGCACGCGCTACCCGGTGTGCCGCGGTGACCTGACCGACGTCGTCGGCGTGCTCGCGGCGCAGTCGCTGCTGCCAGCGTTGTCGCGCGGCGAAACGCCGTCAATTGCGGACCTGGTGACCGCCCCGGTCTTCGTGCCCGAGACGCTGACCGGCATGGAGCTGCTCGAACACTTTCGCGGATCCGACGCCGAACTCGTCTTCGTCGTCGACGAGTACGGCGAGGTGCAGGGCGTGATCACCGTGCGCGACGTGCTCGAGGCCATCACCGGCGAGTTCAACGCGCCGGCCGATGGCGACGCCTGGGCCGTCGAGCGCGGCGACGGCAGCTGGCTGCTCGACGGCCTGATCCCCGTGCCCGAGATGAAGGACCGCCTCGACCTGAAGGCGCTGCCGGAAGAAGACCGGGGCCGCTACAACACGCTGGCCGGCATGATCATGCTGTTGCTCGGCCGCCTGCCCAACACCACCGACAGCGTCGAGTGGGACGGCTGGCGATTCGAAGTCGTCGACATGGACGGCAAGCGCATCGACAAGGTGCTCGTCGCCCGCCTCGTTGAACCCGCAGCCTGAAAGCCGTTCCATGATTGACCCTGTTCTCTTTTCCACGCCCGTCGCGTTGGACCGCGTCCAGCATCGCGCCCAGCGTCTGCACACACCCACGGTGCGCTTCGACCGTACCGCCGGCATGAACTCGCTGTTCGTCGCCGCGGTGGAATTCATCGACGCTGCGCGCGACTACCCGATCGTCTTCATCGAAGCCGGCAAGGGAGACGATGGCCAGCGCGAGGTGGCGCCCGTGGCCGTGCTTGGCCTGACCCAAGGCGAGAACCTGATGCTGAACGACGACGGCTCCTGGGCCGCGCGTTATGTGCCGGCACTGCTGCGCGGCTACCCGCTCGGCCTGGCGCGCACCGATGCACAGAACTTCGTCGTCGTCATCGATGGCAAGGCCGAGGCGCTGTCCACCACCGTCGGTGAACGCGCTGTTCAACGACCAGGGCGAGCCGACGCCGATGCTGGAGGAGCGGCGCAAGTTTCTGGAGCAACTGGAAAACGAAGCGCAGCGCACGCGCCTTCTCGGCCGCAGCCTGCTCGAATTCGATCTGCTGCAGCCGATGCGTTTCGACGCCACGCTGCCCGACGGCAAGCAGCTCAGCGTCGATGGCTTTCTCACCGTCGATGAAAAGAAGTTCAACGAGCTGCCCGGCGACAAGCTGTCGCAATTGCACAAGAGCGGCATCCTGGCGCTGATCCACGCGCACCAGTTCTCGCTCGGCCTGATGCGTTCCTTGGTAGAGCGGCGCGTGGCGCGCTCGCCGAAGACGGCCTGAGCCTTGCCGGGCGGTGCGGGTCTCCCCGTGCCGCTCAGGGTGATTGGCGCGGCTGCGTCGCGGGAGTAGAGTCCAAGCAGCCGAAACGCTGCGGAGGCCATCATGCGAGTTGCTTCTCTTGTTTTTCTTGTCATCGCGTCGGCGCTGGCGTTGCCCGCTGCCCACGCTCAAAGCGCTGAAAAGGCAAAGCCAGCCGCCGAAGCCAACGTCAGGCCTTCAACCGCGGCCAAGCCAGCGGCGCAGACCAAGTCACCGGCCGCGGAAGCCGGCAAGGCGAAAGCCGAAGGCGTTTCGACGAAGCGCTCGATACCTGCGGACATGAAGAAGAGCACCGACGACTGCCATCACAAAGGCAGCGCCAGCGACGCTTGATCGGCCGAACGCCTGCGGCGTTCAGCGTTCCAGCCGCCAGATCTGCCCGTCCGGGCTGTCGGTGAGCACGTAGAGCCAGCCGTCTGGCCCCTGGCGCACGTCGCGGATGCGCGCATTGCGCTCGGTCAGCAACTGCTCCTCCTTCGCGACCTTGCGGCCGTCGAGTTCCAGGCGCACGAGGTGCGAGCCGCGCAGCGCCCCGACGAAGAGGTTCCCCTTCCAGTCCGGGTAACGGTCGCTGGTCAGAAACGCCATGCCGGACGGCGCGATCGACGGCACCCAATAGCGCAGCGGCGGCGCGACATCGGCGCGTTCGGTGCCGTCGCCGATCTTGGTGCCAATGCCGTAGTTGCGGCCGTAGGTGATGACCGGCCAGCCGTGGTTGGCGCCGGCCGTGGGCACGTTCAGTTCATCGCCGCCTTGTGGCCCATGTTCCACCGTCCACAACTCGCCGCTGGTCGGGTGCAGCGCAGCGCCCTGGATGTTGCGGTGGCCGTAGCTCCAGATCTCGGCTCTGGCGCCGGTGCGTTGTGCAAACGGGTTGTCGACCGGCACCTTGCCGTCGGCCTCGATTCGCACGACCTTGCCCATGTGGTTGTCGAGCGTTTGCGCGTCGTCCTTGCGGGTGAAGCGGTCGCCCAGGCCGACGAACAGTTTGCCGTCGCGCGACCACACCAGGCGCGAGCCGAAGTGGTTGTTGCCGCCGCTGATCTTGGGCGCCTGGCGAAAGATCACTTGCACGTTGGCCAGCGCGTTGCCGTCGAGCTTGCCTCGCGCCACAGCGGTCCCCGCGCCGCCATCACCACCTTCACTGAAGCTCCAGTAGACAAGCTGGTTCTGCGCAAACTGCGGATGCAGCACGACGTCGAGCAGGCCTCCCTGGCCCGCGGCCACCACCGGCGGCAGACCCGCCAATGGCTCGTTCAGCTTCCCGTTGCGCTCGACGATGCGCATGCGCCCTGGCCGTTCGGTGACGAGCAGGCGGCCGTCGGGCAGGAAGGCCAGGCCCCAGGGATGGTCGAGGCCTTTGGCGACGACGACGGGCTTGAGTGACTGCGCCGCAGCACCGGCGGTGAGAACCGCCGCCGCGAGAAACAGCAGGAGAGATCGCAAGATGGTTCCACCTCGTTGGGGATCGAGGCGGCCATGGTGCCGCAGCGCGAAAGCCCCTACGGCGTTCAGCGATCCACGCGCACGATCTTGCCGTCGTCGGTGAGCAGGTAGAGCCAGCCGTCGGGGCCCTGGCGCACGTCACGGATGCGTTTGCCCAGGGTCTTGACGGCAGCAATCTCTTCACGCGCACGTCACGTCGTCACCACTCAAGGTGAGGCGCCACAAGGTGGTGCCCGACAGTGCGCCGCTGAACAAGCTGCCCTGCCACTCGGGGAAGCCAGCGCCGGTGTAGTACGCCAAGCCTGCAGGTGCGGTCGATGTTGGCACCCAGAAGGTCTTCGGTTCGCTGTAGCCGCTGTGGTCGGCGCTGATGCGGCAAGCGGCGCCTTCCGGAGCGCCGTAGTTGCAGCCATAGCTCTTGACGGGCCAGCCGTAGTTCGCGCCTTCCGTGACGCGGTTGAGCTCGTCACCGCCCTGCGGGCCATGCTCGGTGATCCAGAGGTTGTTGGTCCCGGGCACGACGGTGGCGCCTTGCGGGTTGCGGTGGCCCGTGCTGAACACGCTGGCGTTGCTGCCGTTGCGGTTCATGCGCACCACCTTGCCGATGGTGTTGCTGGCGTTTTGCACGCCATCGGCGCGCGCGCTGCCGTTGTTCGCCTCCAGGCCCCGTTCGCCCGCAGCCAGGTAGAGGGACTTGTCGGCGCGAAACGCGATGCGCGCCCCGTAGTGGACCTCGCCTGCCACCTTGGGTGACTGCTGCCAGATCACGGCCACGTTCTGCAAAGCGTTGCCGACGAGGCGCGCCGCGAGCCAGCGCCGTGCCGCTGCCGCCGGCGCCCGCTTCGGAATAGGCGAGGTAGACCCAGTTTTCCCCGCTGGTGAAGTCGGGGTCCAGCGCCACGTCGAGCAGCCCGCCTTGCCCCGCAAAGACGACCGCCGGCACGCCGCTGACAGTGGCGTCCACGCCCGAGCCGTCGGCGCGCACGATGACCATCGAGCCGCTTCTCTGCGCTGACGAGCATGCGGCCATCGGGCAGGAAGGCCAGGCCCCAAGGCCGCGTCCAGCGTCACGCCGAGCACCGTGGCGCGAGCCGACGTGTTGCGGCAGGGTTGTTGCCCTCCGGCGCGTCGCCACCACCGCCGCCGCCGCCACAAGCGGCGATGCCCAACGCGGTCGCTCCGAGCAAGGCGATGCTGGCTTGCATCAAGGATCGGCGGAACGTGGGGGCGCGAACGGGCTTTGGCATGGCCCAAACTTTAAGGGCGCTGCACAGGCGCCATGCAGCCAGGCGTAAGCGGCCCGGGCCGTTTGTCTGCAAAAAGTCTCTGAAAGACGGGGCTGCCCGCTGTGAGCCGATGTAGAACTCACCGCTTGTTTCGAATGCGGTGCCCGCTCCTGTGGCGGTGAGTCTTCTTCGGCCGGCCACAAGGCGGACGTGCATAAACTGCACGCATGCCCACCATCGCCTGTCCCACACTCGACACGCTGCGTGCCTGGCTCGACGCCGAAGCGGCAGTGCTGGTCAGCGTTCTGGAGACGCAAGGCTCGGTGCCGCGCGAGGCTGGGACGTGGATGGCGGTGTGTGCCGGCCGCGTGCTCGGCACCATCGGCGGCGGGCACCTGGAGTTCGACGCCATTGCGCATGCGCGCGATTTGCTCGCCGGGGCTGCACTCGAGCTGCAACGCCGTTTCGCGCTCGGGCCTTCCCTCGGCCAGTGCTGCGGCGGCGTGGTCGATCTCAGCTTCGAGCGCGTGCAGCCTTCGAGTGCGGCAGCGCTGATCGAGAGGCTGCAACTCGAGCAGGATGCGCGCCGCATGCCCGTAGCGCTGTTCGGCGGCGGCCATGTCGGCCGAGCCATCGTGCGCGCGCTGGCGCCACTGCCGGTGCGCGTGCACTGGATCGACAGCCGCGACGAAGTCTTTCCTGACTCATTGCCGCCGCAGGTGCAGGCTGAACATTCGGCGCCGGTGGAAGCGGCGGTGCGCGAACTGGCGCCCGGCTCGCGGGTGTTGATCATGAGCTTCTCGCACGCCGAAGACCTGGAGGTGGTGGTGGCCTGCCTGAAGCGCCTGCGCGAGCACGACGACCTGCCATTCATCGGGCTCATCGGCAGCAAGACGAAGTGGGCGACGTTCAGGCATCGGCTTGAAGCGCGTGGCTTTGCGGCTGCAGAGCTGGCACGCATCACCTGTCCGATCGGCGTTCCCGGCGTGGTGGGCAAGGAGCCCGAGGTCATCGCCGCCGCGGTGGCGGCACAGCTGATGCAGCAGCGTTGACACGGGCAAGCAAGTCGTTGACTGAGGCAAGCATCGGCGGCAAGATGGCGGCATGCTCGGCGCGGCGGAGTCTCCCAACATCCTGGCGCTGCGCCGCTTCAGCCGCTTCTTCACGCGCCAGCTCGGGCTGCTCGACGAGCACCTGCACGACAGCGGCTTTTCCCTCACCGAGGTGCGCGTGCTGTACGAGATCGCGCACCAGCAAGGCGCGACGGCCGCCGATCTGCGGCGCGAGCTGGCCATCGATGCCGGCTACCTGAGCCGCATCCTGCGCCGCTTCGTGGCCCAGGGGTTGGTCAAGCGCAGCCTGCATGCGACCGATGCGCGCAGCAGCAGGCTGGCCGCCACCGCCAAAGGCACGAAGGCACTGGCACCTCTGGAGCGGGCGTCGAGCGCGCGCGCCGCAGATCTGATGTCGCACCTGGACGCCGGCAGCGCTGACGAGTTGCGGCGTGCCTTGAGCACGGTCGAGCGCGCATTGACGCCAGGTGCCAAAGGGACGCCGGGGCCGGTCGTGCTGCGCCAACACCAGGTTGGCGACATCGGCTGGATCGTGCACCGCCAGGGCCTGCTCTATGCGCAGGAGTACGGCTGGGACGAAACCTTCGAGGCGCTGGTGGCCGAGATCGCGGCCAAGTTCGTGCGCGACTTCGATCCGAAACACGAACGCTGCTGGATCGCCGAGCAGGACGGCCGCATCGTCGGCTCGGCGTTCGTCGTCCGCAAGTCGGCTCGCGTTGCGCAGTTGCGCCTGCTCTACGTGGAGCCGTCGGCGCGAGGGCAGGGGCTCGGCGCACGGCTGGTCGACGAGTGCATCCGCTTTGCACGCGGCAAGCACTACAAGACCTTGATGCTGTGGACCAACGACGTCCTGCGCGCGGCGCGCCACGTGTACGAGGCGCGCGGTTTCGTGCTGGAGAAGCAGGAGCGTCACCGCGCCTTCGGCAAGGCCTTGGTCGGGCAGTACTGGACGCTGGCGCTGTGACGGCCGCGCGCAGGACAGAACGGTGGGCACTCGGTGCGGCGGCGTTGGTGGGCATTCAGGTCGGCGCCTGCATCGCCGGCAGCCGCTGGCTGATGAGCGAGTTGGGGCCGTTGTCGCTGACCTTTCTGCGCTACGCGATCGCCCTGGCCACGCTGCTGCCGCTGCTGGCCTGGGTCGGTGGCACGCGTGCCTCGCTGGCGCGCCTGACGGCGGGCGATGCGATTCGCGTATCGCTGCTCGGCATCGTGCAGTTTGGCGTGCTGATCGCGCTGCTCAACTTTGGCCTCAAGCATGTCGACGCCGGTCTGGGCGCGCTGCTGTTCGCGACTTTTCCGCTGATGACCCTGGCCATCGCCACCGCCGCAGGCTACGAGCGCTTCGATGGGCTGCTGGCCGCCGGTGTGCTGCTGTCGGTCGCCGGTGTCGGGCTGGCGCTTGGCGTGCGTCCACCGGCGATGAGCCGTGCAGGCTTTGCGCTCGGCGCGGCCTGTGTGCTCGGCGCGGCATTCTGCGGTGCCATGTGCTCGGTGCTGTACCGGCCGCTGCTGCATCGCCACGCCACGCTGCCGCTGGGCACGCTGGCCATGGCGGCGGCGGTCGCTGCGCTCGCACCGGCGGCAGCCGCCGAAGGCCTGCTCACGCGGGCGCACGCCTTGTCGGCCGCGCAATGGGCTGCCGTGGTTGCGATCGGCTTGTCCAGCGGCATCAGCTATTGGGTCTGGCTGTGGACGCTCAAGCACACCGCGCCGACGAAGGCGACCACCTTCCTCGCCCTCAGCCCGGTGACCGCCGCGCTGATGGGCATGTTTGGATTGGGTGAGCCGATCAGCGCCGGGCTCGTTGGCGGGGTGGTCTGTATTCTTCTTGGGCTGGTGCTGACCGCCACGCGCCGGATCTCGCCCGCGTCAGCGCCGCACAGCCCCTGAGCTTGGCAGGTTGTGACGCGCCGCTTGCGGCGACAAAGCGTTCGGAAAGTAGAGCGCCGTCAGGCTCTTGCTGTGCACCGGGCTCGCCGCGTGGGTATCGGCGCTGCCGTCGGCGTGACGACGCCAGTCGCGCACCCAGTGGATGGCGTCGCAGACTTCGAGCAGGCCCATCGTTTCGCGGTCGCCAACGAGCACGCCTTGCACATGCAGGCCGAGCTGCTCGCGCGCGTGGTCGAGTTTGTCGAGCGTCGCCCGCACACAGCCGAACTCGCCATCACTGACGATCAGCAGATCGGCGCCCTGCCATGTGGCTTCATGCACACAGTCGATCGCGCGCTCGATCGGCGTCTGCACATCGGTGCCACCGTCGAATGACTGCGCCATCAGGTCGAGCGTCGCATTCAAGTCACCCAGGTCGCGCTCGATCAACTCGTCCGGTCCGCCGAAGGCCAGCAGCTTGCAGGCGCGGCCGCTCTCGTGCGCGGTGCGCAGAGCGGCAATGGCGACCGCTTTGGCGATGTTTTCCGGCGCGCCGGCCATCGAGCCCGAGGTGTCGAGACAGAGCACGAAGGGGCCGCGCTCCAGCGCTTGTGATGGTGGCGCGAATGCGGCGTTGCCCTGCACAGGACCGTGAGGGTCGGGCCGCCAGTCGATCACCAGCGCTTCGGTCTCGTGGGCGAGCAGGCGGCCTTCGGCCTGGCGCGCACGCCACAGCCGCTTGCCGACGGGGTGGCGCAGCAGGATCGCTTCGCCGGGCAGCATGTGTTCGAGGCGCGAATCGAAACGGATGCCGGTGATCTCGCCCGGTGCACCGGCCAGGCGTGTTGGCACGGCGCGCAACGGCGCACGATGCGTTGCCGCGTCAGGCGCAGCCCTGCGTGCGGGGTGCGCAGAGAACTCGCGGCGGCCCAGGCGTTGCAGCAGTGCACTCAACTCCGGCAGTGACGCCAGGCGCTCGGCGGCGCGCCGCGCCTCGTGCCACGCGCGCGAGCGCAGGCGTCCGCGCAGCTCGCCCCACGGCAGGTGCGCACCGCCGGACAGGTCGCGCAGCAACGCCAGATCGGCTTCGAGCCCGTGCAGTTCGAATTGCCACGACTGTTCGAACTCGCGTGCGACCTGCACGATGGCCGCCTCGCGCGTCAACCGCGGCTCGAGGTCCGCAGCGCGACCCAAGTGCCACAACATCGTGCGCAGCACCTGCTCGGCCAGCGCGGGTGTTGCGCGCGTGAAGGCGGGCAGGTTCAGTGTGCCGGCGACGCTGCGCAGCGCAGCGGTGGCGTCGGCGTCACCGAAGTCGGCCGCTGCGGCCGGCAAGGCGCCGGCATCGAGCGCAGCCAGCCACGCCCTCACGTCGTCGAGCCGCCGCTCGCGGTGGCCGACAGGGGCTGTCAGTGTTGGCAGCCATACCGGTCGCGGCAGCCGTTGCAGCCGGTCATACGGCGCATCGAAGCCGCTCATTCAACGGCTTCTGGGATGGCGATGGGCGCCGGCGCCGCGGTGGCATGTTCATCGCAGGGTAGGGCAGCAAAGCCTGCGCGCGTTGCGGCGAGGCGCGCTGCAAGACCGTCGAGCATCGACAACGCCTTCGCATGCGCACGCGCAAGGTGTGCGAGCAGCGCCGTGGGCATCCACACCCGGGTCGCCAACGCATGGGCCTGCGCTTGCGCGCGCGCCAGCACCTCGGCTCGAGAGGCTGCGACCTGTGCTTCGATTTCGCTCACCTGCTCCACGCGGCAGCGGATGTGCACGGAGCTCCAGCGGCGCCGCAACTGGTCTTCGAGGCGTGCGGAGACGATGCGTTGGGCGTTCGGCTGCGCATCGTCATCGCGCTCGCCCAAGCCAATGGCTCGCGCCAGCGCCAGCTTGCCGGCGGCATCGTCGTCGCCTTCCGCCGGCGCCGACGCTTCGATCGTGAGCTGCTTTTCAAAGGCCTGCACCGCGCGCTCGAGCCAGGGCGCTTCGCTCGGCGGTGTCGACAGAAGCTCCTGCTCGAACCATTGCTGCAAGGCCGGCACGCTGTCAGGCTTCGCGCTGGCCACATAGGGCGCAAGCCAGAGGTCGTAGGCATCGATCGCGTCTCGGCCTTCGCTCGCGGCGGCCGTGCGCGCCAGCGCAACGAACTGGCGCCAGCGCCGGTCCGACAACGCCGGTTCCTGGCGCGACGCGAGCCATTGGCGCAGAGTGGTGCAGGCACTGACGAAGCTCTCGCTGAGCGCGACGTGCGCTGTGGCTGCGGCGATCGCCTCCCGTTCGGCCGGCAGCAGCGGCGCATCGACAGGCGAAGCCACGTCGTCGAGCCCCAGCAGGGCTGCGAAATGGTCGTCACCGACCGGCGCCACCGGCACCCGGATCAGAAAGCGGTCGTAGAACGCGTGCAGCGCGTCGTCCGCTGGTACCTCGTTGCTCGCGGCAATCACCGAGATCAGTGGCGTGCGAAAGCGCTGGGTGCCGTTGTCGAAGTCGCGCTCGTTGAGCAGTGTCAACAGCGCGTTGAGGATTGCCGAGTTGGCCTTGAAGACTTCGTCGAGAAAGGCGATGCCGGCGGTCGGCAGAAAGCCTTCGGTCAAACGCTCGTAGCGATCGTCTTCCAACGCCTTCAACGACAGCGGACCGAAGAGCTCTTCGGGCGTCGAGAAGCGCGTCAGCAGGCGTTCGAAGTAGCGGGTCTGCGCAAACGCGCTGTGCAGGCGCCGCGCCAAAGCGCTCTTGGCGGTTCCTGGTGGGCCGATCAGCAGCACATGTTCACCAGCCAGCGCGGCCAGCAGCGCCAGCCGAACCGGCGCCTCGCGTTCGAGCAGGCCGCGCTCGAGGGCGGCCAGCAGCAAGTGCAGCCGGTGTGCGTCCAGGAGAGGTGGCAACTGCATAGGGCGATTGTGCAGGCGGACGCAAGGCGTCGAAAAGCGTGCCGGAATCGACGCTGCGCACAGCGGCGGCGTTGCGTGGTACGCAGCGCCGCATCCGCCTGCATCTAAGGTTCACGCGGCCGCGTAGCGCGGCCAACATCCCCTGAGAATTTGGAGATCGACGATGACCCGCAGTCACTCCGGCCGATTGGCCCTGGCCACCGTGGCGCTGGCGCTCTGCGCCGGCGCGGTGCATGCGGCTGACGGCAAGCTGCTGCTGACCGGCGGCGTGGCCAGCATCGACGGCGCGGCGGGAGGCGGCCTGACACCGTGGGCCGTGACCGGCAGCTATGCGACGCGGGGCCAGACCGGCGGCACGGCGCATCTCACCGCCGCGAAGACGCAGGACTATGCGCTGTTGACCTATGGCGCTGCGTTCAGCTGGAACGAGCGGATCGAAGTTTCGCTCGCCCGGCAGGAGTTCGACACCCAGGACAACCTGGCGCCGCTCGGCCTCCGCGGCTTGAAGCTGAAGCAGGACATCGTCGGCGTGAAAGCGCGCGTGGCCGGCGACGCGGTGCTCGACAGCGACACGCTGATGCCGCAGATTGCGCTCGGTCTGCAGTACAAGCGCACGCGCGCCGGTGAGCTCGGCCCGACGCTGTACGGCCCGCTCGGCGCCAAGGACAACGGCGTCGATGTGTACGCCAGCGCGACCAAGCTCTTCCTCGCGCAGAGCGTGCTCGTCAACGGCACGCTGCGCGCCACCAAGGCCAACCAGAACGGTCTGCTCGGCTTCGGCGGGGCGCAGAGCGACCGCTACAAACTGCAGCCCGAGATCTCGGTGGCGGTGTTGCTGCGCAAGGACGTGGCGCTCGGCGCCGAGTACCGCACCAAGCCCGACAACCTGAACCGCAGCGTGCTCGGCGATGGCGCGCTCAAAGAAGACGACTGGTTCGATGTCTTCATCGCCTGGGCGCCGAGCAAGCACTTTTCGCTGACGGCTGCGTATGTCGATCTCGGCAGGATCGTGCCGGCCTTGCAGCCCCAGCGGCAGAACGGGGCCTACCTGTCGGCACAACTTTCTTTCTGAGGACTTCTGTCATGCGACGTGTCATCCCCGCTTTCGTCCTGGCCTGCGCCGGCTTCGTCGTCTGCACCACCGCCGACGCGCAAAACAACAACCCCACCGACGACAGCGTGTACCAGGCTTTCGGCCAGAAGGCCGGCATCCAGGCGCTGATGGAAGACTTCTTCACCCGCTTGAAAGCCGATGCGCGCACCGCACCGTTCTTCAAGGACACCCATCGCGCCAACCTCGTCGAGCAGTTGACCGAACAGCTCTGTCAGGAAGGCGGCGGGCCTTGCGTCTACAAAGGCGCGCCGATGGACAAGGTGCATCGCGACCTCGACATCCGCAAGGAGCACTTCAACGCACTTGTCGAGGTGCTGCAGCAGAGCATGGACGCCAAGGGCGTGCCGTTTCGTGCACAGAACGCGATGCTGGCGCGGCTGGCACCGATGCACCGCGAGATCATCACGCCCTAGAACGTGCCCGGCCGCAGGATGCTGCGATCGACGTTCCTGATCTGGGTGTGGCCGCAAAAGGCCATCGTCACGTCCAGTTCCTTGTGCAGGATTTCGAGCGCGCGAGTCACACCGGCTTCGCCCATTGCGCCGAGTCCGTAGGCCATCGCGCGGCCGATCATCGTGCCGCGAGCGCCCAGAGCCCAGGCCTTGAGCACGTCCTGGCCGCTGCGGATGCCACCGTCCATCCAGACTTCTGTTTTGTCGCCGACTGCCTCGACGATCGCCGGCAGCGCGCGGATCGACGACGGCGCGCCGTCGAGCTGGCGGCCGCCGTGGTTGCTGACGACGATCGCGTCGGCGCCGTGCTGCACGGCGAGCAGCGCGTCCTCGACTTCCATGATGCCCTTCAGGATGAACTTGCCGCCCCAGCGTTCGCGCACCCAATCGACGTCGGCCCACGACAGCCGCGGGTCGAACTGCTCGTTGGTCCAGGCGGCGAGCGACTTCATGTCGCTGACCTCCTTGACGTGGCCGACGAGGTTGCCGAACGAGTGGCGCCGCGTGCCGAGCATGCCCAGGCACCAGCGCGGCTTCATCGCCAGGTTGATCAGGTTGGCGATCGTCGGCTTCGGTGGCGCGGTCAGGCCGTTCTTCAGATCCTTGTGGCGCTGGCCGATGACCTGCAGGTCCAGCGTCAGCACCAGTGCGCTGCACTTGGCCGCCTTGCAACGGTCGATCATGCGCGTCATCGCCTCGCGGTCGCGCATCATGTAGAGCTGGAACCAGAACGGCGCGGACGTGTTCGCGGCAATGTCCTCGATCGAGCAGATGCTCATCGTCGACAGCGTGAACGGGATGCCGAACTTCTCGGCCGCCTTGGCGGCGTGGATCTCGCCGTCGGCATGCTGCATGCCCGTCAGGCCGACCGGCGCGATCGCCACCGGCATCTTCGCCGCCTGGCCGACCATCGTCACCGCGGTGCTGCGGTTTTCCATGTTGACCGCCACGCGCTGGCGCAGCTGGATGGCCTTGAAGTCGGCCTCGTTGGCGCGGTAGGTGCCTTCGGTCCATGAGCCGCTGTCGGCGTAGTCGTAGAACATGCGCGGCACGCGCTGTTGCGCGAGCGCGCGCAGGTCTTCGATGCAGGTGATCACCTCGGCCATGGTTGTCGTCTCCTCTTGTGAGAGAGGATCGTACCCACAGGGCACCGCGCGGCGGCGGAAACTTTGTCAGGCGCTGTCGGAAGGAAGGGCCGGTAGCGCCAGCAAGGCATGCGACGCCACCACCCAGCGTGCGCAGCGCTCGTGCAGCCAGGTAGCGAAGTCGCGCGCGATCGGCGCCGCACTGACCGCTGCCAGGTGATATTGCTTCGCTGGCTGGGCGGCGAGCGCGAACGGCGCGACGAGGTTGCCGCCTTCGATCCAGCGCCGCGCCAGCGACGGCCGGGCGAGAGCGATGCCCTGGCCTTGCACGGCGGCTTCGAGCGTCAGGCCCAGATCGACCAGCTTGGCGCCGCCGGTCGGTTCGGGCCAGTCCAGGCCGGCGGCGCGGAACCACGGCGCCCAGGGTTCGATCGGCGTGCGCAGCAAGCACATGGTGGCGCAGGTCGCTCGGCACCCGCAGCGCCGCGCCGTGCGCGAGCAGCGTCGGTGCAGCGAGCGGCAGCACGACGTCGTGCATCAGCACCGCACTGGCATCGGCGGCCACGCCATGGCGCACGTCGACATCGGCGTCGATGGCCTGCAGGTCGAGGTAGGGGATCGACAGCACGACTTCGAGTTCGACGCCGGCATGCGCCTGCGCAAAGTCGTCGAGGTGCGGCACCAGGATCTGGCGCGCGAAGGTCGGCGGCGCGACGACGCGCAGCCGCTCGCTGCGCTGCACGGCACGCTGGTGCTGCGGCAAGGCCAGCAGCAGGTCGAGGGCCGGGCGCACGCGCTCCAGGTACTCGCGCCCGGCGGGCGTCAGCGCCAGCGCTTTGGCGTTGCGCAGCAGCAGCGGCGTGCCGAGCAGCTCTTCGACGGTGGCCACGCGCTTGCCGATCGCGCTGGCCGTGACCGCGAGTTCATCGGCGGCGCGCTCGAAGCTGCCCAGCCGCGCCGCAGCCTCGAGGGCGCGCAGGCCTTCGATCGAAGGCAGGCGGGGTGCGGCGTCGTCGTTCATCGCCGCTCATTGTCGGCTTGCGGCTCAGCGTGTCCCGGGATCGTAGGACGGCACGGCGGCGGGCCGTGCCGATCGGGTGCGCGGCGTGAAGTTGAGCTTGGCTTGGGCCGTGCTGGCCGCGCCGACCTGCAGTGTTTGCGTCGGTTGCTCGGTCAGTTGGTCAGGGTGCCAGATCCGCAGCTCGGCAGCGCCGTCGGGCACGCCCTCGATGCGCACGCGGCCTGCGGCGTCGCTGACGGCGCTCCAGGGCGACTCGGCGACGAAGACGTGGCCGCGCATCGAGCCGTGCAGGTGGCAGCCGAGAACGATCGCGCCGGCCTGGTCGAGAACGACATCGGCGCTGGTGTCCTTGCCACTCTTCACTGGGCCCATGCGGATGTCGATCTGCTTGGCTGGCGCCACCGAGCCGAGCGGGCCGCCTGCCAGCGAACGCACATGGTGATCGTAGGCGTCGCGGTTGACGAAGCGCACGCTGCCGCCCTGCGGCACCACGGTGACGAAGGGTTCGTAGCGCAGGTCCTGCTGGCTGACGACGGCCACCGGCGGCGCCGGCCGCGCGCTCCAGGGCGTCGCTGGCCGCACCTGCACGACGGCGTTGGCCGCGGGCTTGCCGTCGGCGCCGGTCAGCGTGACCTGCACCGTGCCGGCACCAGCGACGAAGGGGGACAGGGCCAGCGCGGCGGCGAGCAGGGCGCGGTCAAAGGGCATGGCAGTCTTTCTCGTCAATCAACGGACTGGGGGTAAGCGGCGCAGTGCGGCAGCGGCCGCCGCGAGACTCACGCCCAGGCGCGTGCCGCCACCAGAGTCACGACGATCGCGGCGGCGACGACGGCCAGCAGCCAGTTCGACAGTTGACCGTGCGGCACGCCGCGGCGGCGCCGCGGATGTTCTTTGCTGTTCATGCGTCGAGTGTCATCGGCCGGCATGACGAAGTGAAGCCATGCGCACGCCCATCAGGCGGATGCGGCGTGAAAAATCCACTCGCTTCAGGCACAGGCCGGCAGCGTGGCGGATGGCGTCGGCCTCAGCCGTGGCGATGTCGAGCGTCAGATCGCGCGTCACGGTCTTGAAGTCGTCGAAGCGCAGCTTGATGCCGACCGTCTTGCCGAGGTAGCCCTTCTTCTGCAGATCGTGCGCGAGTTCACGCACCAGCTCGTCGAGGATGGCACCGAGCTCGGCGCGGTCGGCCGTGGCCGACAGATCGCGGTCGAAGGTGGTCTCGCGGCTCATCGACACCGGCTCGCTCGAGGTCGACAACGGCCGCTCGTCGCGGCCGTGCGCGGCGTCGTGCAGCCAGCGGGCATAGCTGCGGCCGAAGTGCTCGGCCAGCAGCGCTTTGTCGGCCGCGGCGAGGTCGGCGATCGTCTTGATGCCGAGCGCCGAGAGCTTCGCGCCCGCCTTCGGCCCGATGCCGTTGATGCGCCGCACCGGCAGCGGCCAGATGCGGCGCGGCAGGTCATCGTGCGTGAGCACCGTCAGGCCGTCCGGTTTGTCGAGTTCGCTGGCGATCTTGGCCAGCAGCTTGTTCGGCGTGATGCCCATCGAGCACGTCAGGCCGGTTGTCGTCCTGACGTTGTTGCGGATGTCCTGCGCGACGGCGCGCACGCCGCCGAACGGGTCGTGGCCAACGCTGTCCTGCGCGCCGGGTACGTCGCTCAGGTCGATGTAGATCTCGTCGATGCCGCGGTCTTCGATGATCGGTGCGACTTCGGCCACCGCCGCCTTGAAGCGCCGCGAGTACAGGCGGTAGCGCTCGAAGTCGGTCGGCAGCAGCACCGCCTGCGGCGCGCGCAGCGCGGCCTTCATCAGACCCATGCCGGAGTGCACGCCGAGGTCGCGCGCCGGGTAGGTGGCGGTGGTGATGACGCCGCGGCCCTTGTAGGTGGCCAGGGTGGCAAAGCGCCGTGTGCCGTCGGCCAGCACCTCGGGCTGGGCCCGCCGGCCGCCGCCGATGACCACCGCCTCGCCCTGCAACTCGGGGTAGCGCAACAGCTCGACCGACGCATAGAACGCGTCCATGTCGAGGTGGGCGATCCAGCGGCGGGGCGGCGTCATGGACAGCGATTCTGCGGTGGCGCTGCTGACAGCCGGCTGCCAGCAGCGCCATCGGTACGCCGTTGCGACTCGGTTGCCATTGAAGCTGCGGTCCGGTCAGATTTCACTTGCAAATGGGCAAAACGCCCATTTAAACTGCAGTCATCGCAAAGGCCTCAACCCGGGGCCTGCAGCCCAGGCGCCCGGCAGGCGGCGCAGGAGAAATCTGACATGACGACGAACACCTCCCGACAAGCCTTTGCTCTGAGCCGCCGCCGCGCGCTCGCCGTCCCGGCTGCGGCGCTGATGGCCGGCGTGCTCGGCCCGGCACTGCTGAGTGCCTGCGGCGGTGGCGGCGGCGATGACGCCGCTGCCGGCAGCACGGCGCAGAGCTACACCAGTGGTCCGATCAGCGGTCTGGGCTCGATCATCGTCGGCGGTGTGCGCTTCGAGGACAACAGCGCCCGCGTCGAAGACGACGACGATGGCAGCTCACGCAGCCGCAGTGTGCTCAAGCTGGGCATGGTGGTCGAGGTCAGTTCCTCGTCGATCGACGACAGCACTGGCCGCGCGGTGGCTGGCCTGATTCGCTTCGGCAGTGAGATCAAGGGGCCGGTGGCGTCGATCGACAGCGCTGCGCAAACGCTCCGTGTGCTCGACCAGACGGTCGAGGTGCGCGCCGAGACGGTGTTCGACGCCGCCCTGGTGGGGGGCTTCTCCGCTCTGGCGGTGAACCAGATCCTCGAAATCCACGCCTTGTTCGACAGCGCCACCGGGCACTACCTGGCAACACGCATCGAACTCGAGGATAGCGCCGACAACTACCGCCTGCGCGGCCGGGTCAGCGCACTGGACAGCACCAACAAGGTCTTCCAGATCGGCGATGCGGTCATCAACTACGGCGGCGTGCCGGCGGGCGAGCTGCCCAGCAACTTCGCCGAGGGCCAGCGCGTGCGCGTGCGCCTGCAAACCGCGCAGGTCAATGGGCAGTGGGTGGCGATCTCGGTGCGCACGGGTGTGCGCCGCGTCGATGACATCAACGATGCCCGCATCCGCGGCTTCGTCAATGGCTTCGTCTCGGAAACACAGTTCCAGGTCAATGGCATCGCTGTCGACGCTGCTGCGGCACGCATCGAGGGCACTGTGCGCGATGGCGCGCTGGTCGAGGTGCGCGGCAGCGTCAGCAATGGCACGCTGGTGGCTTCGCGCGTCAAGGTCATCGACCGCCTGGGCGATGAGATCAAGCGTTTCGAACTGCACGGCAACGTGAGCGCGCTGGACACCGTTGCACAGACCTTCATGCTGCGCGAGATCAGGATCAACTATTCGCGCGTCGTTGAGTGGAAGGACGGTGGTGTGGCCGATCTGGCGGACGGCAAGGCGGTGGAGGTCAAGGGCCTGTGGGCCGAAGACCGCAGCGTCATGTTCGCCGCGGTGATCGAGTTCGAGTGATCTAGCGCCAACAGGCCCTAGCATCCCCGCATGGCCGAACCGTCAGCCGACGCGCCCGATCCCAACGCGGCCTTGCAGGCCGCGTTGGCGCGTCTGCTCGCGCCGCTGGCGCAACTGGCGGTGGCCCGCGGCGTGCCGTTCGCGGTCGTCGACGAAATGATGCGGGCGGCCTTCGTCAGTACCGCGCACGCGGCGCACCCCGGCTTGCCCGAGCACCGGCGGGCCAGCCGCGTCAGTGCGGCCACCGGGCTGAACCGGCGTGAGGTCAACCGCCTGCTCGATCAGCAACACGCCGCTGCGCGCCAAGGCAAGCCGGCGGCGACACCGCGCTCACCCGCAGCGATGGTGTTCGCGCACTGGCGCGCCAGCAGCGCCTACCGCACGCGTGCCGGCGCGCCACGCGTGCTGCCCCGCACCGGCGCGCCGCCGAGTTTCGAGTCGCTGGCGCAGGAGGTCACGCGCGATGTGCATCCGCGCGCCCTGCTCGAAGAGTTGTTGCGCCTGAACCTGGCCACCCATGACGAAGCGCGCGACACCGTGGCCCTGGTCAAGGACAACTTCGTGCCGCGCGGCGACGCCGAGCGCATGGTGCAGTGGCTGGGCGCGAACGTCGGCGACCATCTGGCCGGCGCCGTGGCCAATGTGATGGGGCGCGAACCCGCTCATCCCGAGCAAGCCATCGCTGCCGAGGGCTTGAGCGCCGCGTCAGTGGCGCAGGTGCGGCCACTGCTGCACGCGCACTGGCAGCGCCTGACTGAAGAGATGGTGCCGCTGCTCGAGCGCTTGATCGAGCAAGACGCCGCGCGCACCGACCCTGACAACCCGAACACGCACCGCGTGCGTTTCGGCCTTTACGGTTTCGATACCGCGCCTGCGTCTACCCCGCCGCAGGAGGCGCCGAAGGCAAGTCCGCCCCGGCGCGCACGCAAGACTTCCGGGAAAACCAACTCATGAAATCCTCGTTTCATCGCCTTTTGTCCCTGTGGCGCGCACTCGCGGTGGCGCTGATGCTTGCAGCGTGCGGCGGCGGCGTCGAGACCGGTGGCACCGGCGCCACTGGTGGCTCGTACGTCGAGGGGCCGATCACGGGTTTCGGCTCGATCATCGTCGGCGGCGTGCGCTTCGACGACAGCAGCGCGCGCGTCGAAGACGGCGACGGCGGCGGCCGCAGCCGCGACGACTTGCGCCTGGGCATGCGCGTCGAGGTCGAGAGCGGCGCCATCAGCGACGACGGCAGCGGCGGCCGTGCGGCCATCGCCACGCGGGTGCGCTTTGCCAGCGACCTCATCGGGCCGGTGACCGCTGCCGACGCGAACGGCTTGCTGATTGCCGTGCTCGGCCAGGCCGTGCGCGTGACGCAGGCCACAGTCGTCGATGGTGCGCTGGGTGGCGCGGGGTCGCTCGTCGTCGGCGACATCGTCGAAGTCCACGGGTTCATCGACCCCGGTGCCCTGATCGACCGCTACGTGGCCACTCGCATCGAGCGCCGCAGCGCCACACCCGCGGCCTTCCGCGTGCGCGGCCTGGTGCGCGACCTGGCAGCGGTGCCGCCGACCTTGCGCATCGGTGCGCAGACCTTCGATCTGGCGGCTACTGGCGTGCCGGCGGGCCTGGCGAACGGCCAGATCGTGCGCCTGACGGTGGCCACATCGCAAGTGGCCGGGCGCTGGCCCGTGACGGCCATTGCCGCAGAAACGCGCCGCCTCGATGACCGCGATGAAGCCGAAGTCGAAGGTCTGATCACGTCGCTCACCAGCACCACGCGCTTTGCCGTCAACGGTGTCAACGTCGATGCCAGCGGTGCGAACTTCGTGGATGGCACCGCCGGAATCGTCCCCGGCGCTCGCGTCAAGGTGCGCGGCCGCAGCGTTGGCGGAGAACTGATCGCAGCCACCGTCGATTTGCGCAGCGACGATGATGCCTTCAACGATGGTGTGGACCTTCGCGACGCGATCACCGGCTTGAACACGACGCTGAAGACATTCCAGGTGCGCGACGTCACCGTGTTCTATGGCGCCTCGCCGCGCTACGACAACGGCACCGAGGCCGATCTCGCCGATGGCCGACGCGTGCGGGTTCGCGGGCTCTTGTCGTCGGACCGGACGCGCGCCGTGGCGACACGCATCGAGTTCGAGAGCTGAAGGTCAGCCCTTGACGCGGGCCACGCGCAGCACCGCGGGTGCCCGCCTCAACGTGCGCAGCGCATCGGCCAGGTGCTGGCGGTCGCGCACGGCCAGCGTCAGCTTCAGCTCGGTGGTCTCGGCGGCGCGCTCGCTGCCCATGTCGATGTGCGTGATGTCGGTCTCGGTCGCGCTGACGGCGGTGGCGACCCGGGCCAGCACGCCCTTGCCGTTTTGCACCAGCACGTTGACCTGGGCGTCGAAGGCGCGCACCGGCTGCTCGGCCCATTCGACCGGCAACCAGCGCTCGCTGTCGCGCTCGAACAATCGTTTGGCCACGGAGCATTCGGCGCTGTGCACTGTCAGTCCTTCGCCGCGGCCGAGGTAGCCGACGATCTCGTCGCCGGGGATCGGATGGCAGCAGGCGGCGAGCTGGATCGACGCGCCTTCGCTGCCATCAATGACGACATGACCCTGGTGCGGCACGGGGTCGGCGTCGGCGCCGAAGTGACGCATCGACAGCGTCACGGCGTCGGGCTTGTCGCCGCCGCGCTCGGCGACCAGGTGCGCCAGGCGCTTGGCGACGATCGAGGCGATCTTGCGGCCGACGCCGATGTCGACCATCAACTCGCCGCGGTTGCGGTTGCCACTCCAGCGCGTGAGGTGCTGCCAGACCTGCACGGCCGCTTCGTCGTTGGGGTCGGACGACGGCATCAGCAGGCCTTCGCTGCGCAGACTCTGCGCGAGCAGCCGCTCGCCGAGGGCGCGCGACTCCTCGTGCTCCATCGTCTTCAGGTGGTGGCGGATCTTCGCGCGCGCGCGGCCGGTGCGAACGAAGTTGAGCCACGCCGGGTTCGGCCGCGCGCCGGGTGCGGTCGTGATCGCCACCACGTCGCCGCTTTTCAGCTCGGTGCGCAGGGCCACCGCCTCGCCGTTGACCGACGCCGCAACACAATGGTCGCCGACGTCGGAGTGGATGGCGTAGGCAAAGTCCACCGGCGTCGCACCGCGCGGCAACGACAGGATCTGCGACTTCGGCGTGAACACATAAACCGCCTCGGGGTAGAGGTCGATCTTGACGTGCTCGAGGAATTCAGCGGCGTCGCGCGTGTCGTCCTGGATGTCGATCAGGCTCTTCAGCACCGTCGCACCGAGGCGCTGCGCGTCGGCGCCGTGACCGTTGCTGCCCTTGGTCTTGTACATCCAGTGCGCCGCGATGCCGGCCTCGGCCACGGCGTGCATGGGCTCCGTGCGGATCTGGAATTCGACCGCGGTGCCGAGTGGGCTCACCAGCGTCGTGTGCAGCGACTGATAGCCATTGGCCTTGGGGATCGCGATGTAGTCCTTGAAGCGGCCCGGCATCGGCTTGAAGAGCTGGTGCAGCACACCGAGCGCGACATAACAATCCGAGATCTGCGGCACGACGACGCGAAAGCCGAACAGGTCATTGACGCTGGCAAACGGTTGGTGCTTGTCGCGCATCTTGCGAAAGATCGAATAAACCGTCTTCTCACGGCCGAAGACCTGCGCTTTCAGCTTGGCGGCGCCGAACGCTTTCTCCACGTCCTTCTGCACGCGCTCGACAATGTCGCGCCGCGTGCCGCGCGCTCGCGTCAGCGCCTTGGCCAGCGCGGCATGCCGCCACGGATAGACCTGCGCGAACGACAGTTCCTGCAGTTCGCGGTAAATCTGGTTCAGGCCAAGGCGGTGGGCGATCGGCGCGTAGATGTCGAGCGTGTCCCGGGCGATGCGGCCACGCTTGTCGGCCGTCATGGCCGACAGCGTGCGCATGTTGTGCAGCCGGTCGGCGAGCTTGACGAGGATGACGCGCACGTCGCGCGCCATGGCCAGCAGCATCTTGCGGAACGACTCGGCCTGCGACTCCTCGCGTGTCGAGAAGTGCAATTTGTCGAGTTTGGTCAAGCCATCGACGAGTTCTGCCGTCGGTGCGCCGAAGCGTTGGATCAGTTCGGGCTTGGTGACGCCGCAGTCTTCCATCGCGTCGTGCATCAGCGCCGCCATCACGGCCTGCACGTCGAGCTTCCAATCGGCCACGAGACCGGCCACGGCGATCGGATGCGTGATGTAGGCCTGCCCGCTGGCGCGAAATTGGCCGAGGTGGGCTTCGTCGGCGAACTTGTAGGCCTCACGGACCTGCTTCAATTCGGCCTTCGACAGGTAGCTGAGTTTCTCCGTCAGCGCAGCGAAGTCATTGGCTTCGGCGCGCGGCACGGCAGCGGCCGGACGCTCGCGTGCAGTTTGCAGCAGCGCGCTTGGCAGCAGGTCGGCGGCGAAGGATCGAATGCCCACGGCCCAATACTCCCATAAACGCGAAGGGCGCTCCGAAGAGCGCCCATTCAAATGGAAAGGCGCCCCGAAGAGCGCCTTTGATGCAGCGTAGGCGAACAGGGCTTAGATCGGCACCTTGCGCAGCATCTCGATGCCGACGACACCAGCTGCGATTTCGCGCAGTGCGGTCACGCCCGGCTTGTTGCCCCTGGACTCGACCTTGGGCGCGTGGCCCTGGCTCAGCATACGCGCACGGTAGGTGGCGGCCAACACGAGCTGGAAACGGTTGGGGATCTTGTCCAGGCAGTCTTCGACGGTGATGCGGGCCATGGTTTGCAGTGCTTTCGTCAATCGAGGTTCAGGTTCGCAAAAACTGCGGACTTGTTGCGCCGCTGGGCGGCGTACTTCAGACGCTGCGAGTGAACAACCGTTTTCAGGTCGAAGAGCGCCGTCTCGAAGAGGGAATTGATTATAACGAAGTCGAAATCCCGGGCGTGGGCCACTTCGTCGCGCGCATTGGCCATGCGCTGCTCGATCGTCTCGGGGTTGTCTTCACCGCGGCGCAGCAGCCGCTGCCGCAATTCGTCCCACGACGGCGGCAGGATGAAGATCAGCACAGTGTGTTCGAACAGGCGTTTGATCTGCAGGGCGCCTTGCCAGTCGATTTCGAGCACCACGTCTTCGCCGCGCGCCAAGCGGTCCTGGATGGCCAGACGCGACGTGCCGTACAGCTTGCCGTGGACCTGCGCCCACTCGAAGAACTCGCCGCGGTCTGCCATGGCGCGGAACTCGGGTTCGTCGATGAACCAGTACTCGCGTCCATGCTGCTCCTGGCCGCGTGGTGCACGCGTGGTGTGCGAAACGGAAACAGCCAGGTGCGAGTCCAGTTCGAGCAGTGCCTTGACAAGGCTGGACTTGCCAGCGCCGCTGGGCGCTGCGACTGCGAAGAGGTTGCCGGGGGTTTCCATGTCAGTGGCGCCGGGCCGCCCCAAGGCGCTGACGCTCCCCTCGGGGGACTCGAACGGAGTGAGCTAGGGGCTTCATATCTATTCCAGGTTCTGCACCTGCTCGCGCATCTGCTCGATCGCCACTTTCATGTCCACCGAGATCGCCGTCAACTCCAGTGCTGCAGACTTCGAGCCCAGCGTGTTGGCTTCACGGTGCAATTCCTGGATCAGGAAGTCCAGGCGTTTGCCGACCTCGCCGCCCGCCTTGAGCAGACGTTCGATTTCGTCCAGGTGCGAGGCCAGCCGCGCCAACTCCTCGGCGACATCGATGCGGATCGCGAATGCTGCCGCTTCGTTGAGCGCACGCTCCTGCAGAGCCTGTGGCGGCACGCTGCTGGTTGCGCCACTGGATGCGAGCGCCTCGTTCCACCTTTCGAGAAATCGTTCACGCTGTTTCTGCACCACGGCGGGCAACAGGGGTTCGGCCTTCTTGGCCAGGACGCGCAGGTGCTGCAAGCGCTCGATCAGCACGCTGGCCAGCCGCGCGCCTTCGCGCTCGCGGGCGCTGCGCAGTCCGGCCAGCGCTTCGCGCGCCGCCTGCAGCGCCGGCTCGTCGCTCGCCTCGATCACCGCCGACTTGCTGCACCACTGCAGGGCCTCGTGCACCGTCAGCGGCGCGGCCTTGGGCAGCCAGCCCTGGACCATCGATTCGACACGGGCCAGGGTCATCAGCGCCTCGGCGCCCGGCATGGCCACGCTGCCGGCCGAGTCGCGCGGGCTCGCCAACCGCAGCTCGACCTTGCCGCGCTTGACAGTGGCCGCCACGAGCTCGCGCAGCGCCGGCTCCAGCCCGCGCATTTCCTCGGGCAATTTGAGCGACAAATCGAGAAATCGGCCATTGACCGAGCGCACTTCGGCGCTCACCACGGCGCCGGTTGAGGGGCTGCCTTCTGGCTTCGCTTCAGAACGTGAATCCGGCCGCAAAGCCGCACCAGTACTCGCGCTCGCACTGGCGCTGGCGTATCCGGTCATGCTGTAGACTGACATGGCACTCCGCGCGCACGCAATCAAACGATTATGTCAAAGCCAAAACCAGCCCCGTTGCCCGCTGGCACCGTGGTCGGTGGCTACTCGATCGTCAAAAAGATCGCCGCCGGTGGTTTTGGCGTTGTCTATCTCGCCGAAGACCCGGACCGCCGGCTGATCGCGCTGAAGGAATACCTGCCGGCCTCGCTGGCCGAGCGCTCGCCGGGCGAACTGACGCCGCGAGTCAAGCCCGACAAGCTGCCACTGTACCGCCTGGGCCTGAAGAGCTTCTTCGAGGAAGGCCGCAGCCTCGCGCAGATCAGCCACCCGAGCGTCGTCTCGGTGCTGAACTTCTTCCGCGAGAACGAAACCGTCTACATGGTGATGAACTACCTGCAGGGCGACACCCTGCAGGATTTCATCGTCACCGCGCGCGACTTGAAGCGCGACAAGGTGTTCCGCGAGTCCACCATCCGCAGTCTGTTCGACGAGATCCTGCGCGGCTTGCGCATCGTGCACCAGCACAAGATGCTGCACCTGGACATCAAGCCGGCCAACATCTTCATCACCAACGACAACAAGGCCGTGCTGCTCGACTTCGGCGCCGCGCGCGAAGTGCTGAGCAAGGAAGGCAACTTCATCCGGCCGATGTACACGCCCGGCTTCGCGGCGCCAGAGATGTACCGGCGCGACGGCAGCCTCGGCCCCTGGACCGACATCTACGCCATTGGCGCCTGCATCTACGCCTGCATGCAGGGCTACCCGCCCAACGACGCGCCGCAGCGCATCGAGAAGGACCGTTTGGCGTTGAGCCTTTCGCGCCTGCGCAACGTCTACTCGGACAACCTGATCGAAGTCACCGAGTGGTGCATGTCGCTCGATCCATTGTCGCGCCCGCAGTCGGTATTCGCGTTGCAGAAGGAGCTGGCGCGCGAGACCGAGCGCCGCTACACCAAGCTGAGTTTCAGTGAGCGTTTGAAGCTCCAACTGGAAAATCTCAAGACCGGCGCGAAGGCATAAGCCGTGCAGTTCAGCGTCTACCAGATCAGCCGCAAGGGTGGCCGCGAGAAGAACGAAGACCGCATGGGCTATTGCTACACGCGCGACTCGGGTTTGTTCGCACTGGCCGACGGCATGGGTGGGCACCCGGAAGGCGAAGTTGCTTCGCAGCTCGCGTTGCAGACGATGGCCGCGCTGTTCCAGCGCGACGCCAAATCGACGCTCAAGGACCCGCTGCGCTTTCTGCACGACGCCATCATCGCCGGCCACCATCAGCTGCTGCGCTACGCCACCGAGAAGGCGCTGATGGACACGCCGCGCACCACCATCGTGGCCTGCGTGCTGCAAGGCAACGCCGCCTACTGGGCGCATTGCGGCGATTCGCGCCTGTACCTGGTGCGCGACGGCAAGCTGATCGCACGCACGCGCGATCACAGCTACACCGAGTTGCAGGAGACGCTGTCGCATGTCGTGCCGATGGGCGAGAAGTTCAATCGCAACGTGCTCTTCACCTGCCTGGGCAGCCCCGGCAAGCCGGTCGTCGACACCGCCGGGCCGATCCTGATGCAGGCAGGCGACCGCGTGCTGCTGTGCTCCGACGGCCTGTGGGGCAGCGTCACCGATGCCGAGATCGCTGACCAGCTCGGCCAGCGTACCCTTGCCGACGCGGTGCCCGAACTCGTCGAGCAGGCGCTGCGCCACGCCGGCGCCAAGAGCGACAACGTGACCATCATCGCCGCCGAGTGGGAAGCTGCCGAAGACACCGACAGCAAGTCCGGCATCTCGACACAAAGCCTCGGCGAGGAGGTCTTTGCATCGACCATCCAGGCCGGCGTGGTGGTCGGCAATGTGCCGACCGACGAGCTCGATGAAGCCGAAATCGAACGTTCGATCAAGGAAATCAACGACGCCATCCGTCGATCCAACGAAAAGCGATCTTCATGACATTCGTCCGCAGTGGTGACCGCGCGGCGAATGCCCTGCGCGCATTGACGATCCAGCGCAGCTTCACCAAACATGCCGAAGGCTCGGTGCTGATCTCTTTCGGCGCCACGCAAGTGCTGTGCACGGCATCGGTCGAAGACCGGGTGCCGCCGCACAAGCGCGGCAGCGGCGAAGGCTGGGTCACGGCCGAGTACGGCATGCTGCCGCGGGCCACGCACACGCGCGGTGACCGTGAAGCGGCCAAGGGCAAACAGAGCGGCCGCACGCAGGAAATCCAGCGCCTGATCGGCCGCTCGCTGCGCGCGGTGTTCGATCTGCCAGCCCTCGGCGAGCGCACGATCACGCTCGATTGCGATGTCATCCAGGCCGATGGCGGCACGCGCACGGCAGCCATCACGGGTGCGTTCGTGGCGGCGCACGACGCGGTGAACTGGTTGATCTCGCAGGGCAAATTGAAGACGAGCCCGATCCGCGACCACGTGGCAGCGATCTCGGTCGGCCTGGTCGAGGGCACGCCGCTGCTCGACCTCGAATACACCGAAGACTCGACATGCGACACCGACATGAATGTCGTCATGACCGGCGCCGGCCACTTCGTCGAAGTGCAGGGCACGGCCGAAGGCGCAGCGTTCACGCGGGCGCAGATGGACGCGCTTCTCGGCTTGGCCGCCAGCGGCATTGCCGATCTCGTGGCCGCTCAAAAGGCAGCGCTCGCCAAGCCACGGCCGTGAAGCTCGTTCTGGCGTCCAACAACGCCAAGAAACTCGCTGAATTGCAGCAGCTCTTCGAGGGCTTGCCGATCGAGCTCGTGTCGCAAGGTACGCTCGGCGTCGCCGAAGCCGAAGAGCCGCATCTCACCTTCGTCGAGAACGCGCTGGCCAAAGCACGGCATGCAGCGCGTGCAACGGGTTTGCCAGCCGTGGCCGATGACTCCGGCCTGTGCGTCGATGCGCTCGACGGCGCGCCGGGTGTGCAGTCTGCTGTGTTCGCAACATTGCCGGTGCAGCAAGGCGATCGCGAGGCGCAACGCCGCGCTCAGGACGCCGCCAACAACACGCTGCTGCTCGACAGGATGCGCCAGGCTACCGATCGCCGCTGCCGCTTCGTCAGCACGCTCGTTGCGTTGCGACATGCCGATGACCCGCAGCCGCTGGTGGCGTTCGGCCGCTGGGAGGCGCGCCTGCTCGAATCTCCGCGCGGGCAGGGCGGTTTCGGCTACGACCCGCTGGTGTGGATCGATGCGTTGAGCGCCACCGTCGCCGAGTTGCCGGCCGACCTGAAGAACCGGCATAGCCACCGGGCGCTGGCGGCGGCGCAGATGCGCCAGCTGATCCAGCAATCGTGGTGACGGGCGCGCCGATCCGCATTCACCGCCCGGGCGCGGTGTCGCTCGCCGCGCTGCCACCGCTATCGTTGTATGTGCACCTGCCGTGGTGCTTGAAGAAGTGCCCGTACTGCGATTTCAACTCCCACGAGAAGGGAGCCGCGTTCGACGAGCATCGTTACCTCGACGCCCTGTTTGCCGATCTCGAATCCGCACTGCCGCAGATCTGGGGCCGGCGGATCATCAGCGTCTTCATCGGCGGCGGCACGCCGAGCCTGTTCTCGCCCGAGTCGATTGAGTCCCTGGTGGCCGGCGTTCGCGCCCGCCTGCCGCTCGAACCCGGCTGCGAGATCACGCTCGAAGCCAACCCCGGCACCTTCGAGCGCGAGCGATTTCGCGCCTACCGTGCGGCGGGGGTGACGCGCTTGTCGGTGGGTGTGCAGAGCTTCAACGACCACCACCTTGCTGCCATCGGTCGCGTGCACGATAGCGCGCAAGCCAAGGCAGCGGTCACCGAAGCGCGCGAGGCCTTCGACACGTTCAACATCGATCTGATGTACGCGTTGCCCGGGCAGACGCTGGCGCAACTGCAGGCCGACCTCGACACCGCGCTGGCCTTCGCGCCGCCGCACCTGTCGATCTACCACCTGACGATCGAGCCCAACACCGCCTTTGCGCAAACGCCGCCGCAAGACCTTGCCGATGCCGACCTGGCCAGCGACATGCTCGACCTGATCACGGCGCGAACCGCGGCGGCCGGCCTGTCGCGCTACGAGGTCTCGGCCTTCGCGCGCGCCAGCCACCGCTGCGCGCACAACCTCAACTACTGGCAGTTCGGCGACTACCTCGGCATCGGCGCTGGCGCCCACGGCAAGTTGAGTTTCCCCGACCGCATCGTGCGCCAGGTGCGCTGGCGCGAGCCGGCGATGTACATCGACAAGGCACTCGCGGGGCTGGCGCTGTCGAACGAGCATGCGGTCGGCGGCGCTGAGCTGCCGTTCGAGTTCATGCTCAATGCGTTGCGCCTGGCCGAGGGTTTCGAGCTGTTGCGCTTTGCCGAGCGCACCGGTCAGCCACTGACGTCGATCGAGCCTGCGCTCGCTCGCGCCGAGCAGCGTGGCCTCATCGAGCGCGACGCTTCCTGGGTGCGGCCGACGGCGCGCGGCTTCGACTTCTTGAGCGACCTGCAGGCGCTGTTTCTGTAGCGCCTTGCAGCTCGCGCTGCGACAGCGCCAGCTCGCCGAACAACCACGATTGCAGCGCTTGCAGCGGCGGCCAGTCCTGCATCGACGGCGGGAAGACGAGCCAGTAGCTGTAGGACTGTTCTTCCGGCATCGCCACCGGCGACAAGCGCAGCAGCCGCCCATCGCGCAACGCGTCGGCCACCAGGATTTCGCGCGCCAGCGCCAGGCCGATGTTCTGCTCAGCCGCTTGCAGCATCAGGCCTGCATCGTTGAACGAAGCCACCGGATTGATGCGCGCGCGCACGCCGGCGAGGGCGAACCAGCGCTGCCACAGGCCGGCATCACCGAGCAGGGGCTCGTCGACCAGGGCCGACACATCGCGCCCGTACAGGCGCCGCGCCGTGTCGGGCGAGCCGACGACGATCATCGGTGAGTCGGTCAGGCACACCGCTTCGAGCCCGGGCCAGCGTCCCGCGCCTTGGCGCAGCGCGGCGTGAAAGCCTTCTCGCTGCAGGTCCATCACATTTGGCGACGTGTGCAGCTCGATGCCGATGTCCGGATGTTGCTCGCGCCAGCGGCCCATGCGCGGCAGCAGCCAGCGGTTCGCAAACGACGGCAGCAGCGTGATGCGGAGGCGCTGCGCTTCGTCGCCCGAGGCCGCCGCTGCCGCGCGCAGCCCGTCATCGAGTTGCGTCAGCGCCGGCTCGACGGAGCGCAGCAGCGCTGCGCCCGCCGCGTTGAGCACCAGACGCCGGGCCCGGCGGTCGAACAGCGTGAAGCCGATCTGCTGCTCGAGCAGCTTGATCTGCTGACTGAGCGCGCTGTGCGTCAGGTGCAGCTCCTCGGCCGCGGCACGCAGGTTGGCGAGGCGTGCGACGACGCGAAAGGCAGGCAGGGTCTGCAAGGGCAGGCGCATGACGGGGCGGGCAATTGGTAAGGATTGCTAACCAGCGTGGCCAGAACAAGTCGCTTCTCAATGGGGCCACTGGTCACTAATCTAAACCATACCGTCCCGCACCGCTTCAAAGGACTTCACCATGACCACCCGCACATTTCCCCAGACACTGCGCCTGCACCGCGCCCCGTGGCGCTCGTTGACCGATCGTTGGCTCGAGTCTGCACAGCGCAATTTCACCCGGTGGCTCGAACGCCGGGCGCTGCGCCGCGAGGCCGAGCTCGCGCTGGCCGTCGAACATGAACTGCGGCACCTCGACCCGCGCACGCTCAGCGACATCGGCGCGCCGCAGGGCCTGGTCGGCCAGCACCGCTGGCAGGCCGAGCAAGAGCGCTGGCAGCTCGAGCGCACGCCGCGCTCGAACGACTGGTAGCCGCTGCAGCCGCGCGGCGGGGCGGCGGCAGCGATACAAACTGGCACGGCTTCCGGGCGCTTTTCGGTGCCTCGAACGCAGGCCTCCGGCGATAGACTGAATTCATCGTGAAGCAGTCCGCCGCGCAGAACACCGCCGCGACTCCCACCGCGCTGCGGTTGGAGTCTGCGTTGGCCTTGCTGGCGCAGTCGGGCCAGGTCCTGCCTGCGGGCAACCCAGGCAATACCGAGTGGCTGCAAGCACTGATCGATGGCTTGTGCGCACTGTCCAGCCGCGACGCGCTGACCGGCCTGGCGAATCGCCGCCACTTCGAATCGGTGCTGGCGCGCGAACTCGACCGGGTCGCACGCGCCGGCGAGCCGGCGTTGCTGCTGGTGCTCGACATCGACCACTTCAAACGCGTCAACGACAGCCGCGGCCATGTCGCCGGGGATCTCGTCATCAAGGCCGTGGCCAACGCCTTGCAGCAGAGCGTTCGGCCGATGGACACGGTGGCCCGCGTCGGCGGCGAGGAGTTCGCGATCGCGCTGCCGAATTGCCCACCCGCCTTCGGCCCGATGGTGGCTGAGCGTGTGCGTGCGCGCATTGAGCGCGCAGCGGTCGATGTGGGCTTGGGAGAGCCGCCGGTTCGGATCACGGTCAGCATCGGTGGCGCATTCGCGCCGCAATGGGTGCGCTCCAACCTGGCGCTGTGGATGGAGCGCGCCGACAAGCAGCTCTACCGCGCCAAGACCTCGGGCCGCAACCGCGCCGAGTTCGAACCTGCGATCGTTTCGCAGGTGAGTGCCGAAGAAAAGGGCCTGTTGTTCGCAGCGCCTGGTGCCGCTTCACAAGACAACCCACCATGAGCGCTGCTGCCTTGACCGCCATTACCTCTTTGTCCCGCGCCCGCATCACCGCCATCACCAGCGGCAAGGGCGGCGTCGGCAAGACCTTCGTCTCGGCCAACCTGGCTGCGGCTTTGGCCGCACGCGGCGAGCGCGTGCTCGTGCTCGACGCCGACCTCGGCCTGGCCAACCTCGATGTGGTGCTCAACCTGGTGCCCAAGGTCACGCTGCACGATGTCTTCACCGGCAAGCACACGCTGGATGAAGCGCTGATCGAAGTCTCCGGCGGCTTCACCGTACTGCTCGCCGGCTCCGGCATGGTCGAGTACTCGCGCCTCACGCCCGAGGTGCAGGACAAGCTCATCGAAACGATCAACGCCGTCGCGCCACGTTTCGACCGCGTGTTGCTCGACACGGGAGCGGGCATCTCCGACGTCGTGCTCTACACCGTGTCGCTGGCCGACGAGGTCATCGTCGTCGTCACGCCGGAGCCGACGTCGATGACCGACGCCTACGCCACGATCAAGGTCCTCGCCGCAGCGCAAAAACGGCGGGCGATCCGCGTCGTCGTCAACCAGCGCGTTCCCGGCACCGACGCCCGCAGCGTCACCGCCCAGTTGCAGCAGGTGATCGATCGCTATGTCAGCCCCGGACTCGATGTTCCGCTGACGCTGGAGTTGATCGGCGACGTGCCGTCAGATGCGTCGGTCCGGGATGCCGTGCGCAAACGCCAGTTGCTGAGCGAAGCCTTCCCCGGCTCGCCTGCGGCGCAGGCTGTCGCCGCCGTGGCTGCGAAAATGGGGCATGCCCGCAAATGAAACCACTGCGTTTGATGCCGTCGGCGGCGCCGACGCCGTGCGCGCACTCATCGATCGCTTCTACGACCTGATGGACCTGGAGCCGGCGTATGCCGGCATCCGCATGCTGCACCCGAGCTCGCTCGACGGTTCGCGCGACAAGCTCTACATGTTCCTCAGCGGCTGGCTTGGTGGCCCGGATCTGTACCAACAGCGCTTCGGCCACCCGCGGCTGCGGGCGCGGCATCTGCCGTACGAGATCGGCATTGCCGAGCGCGATCAGTGGATGGCGTGCATGCAGCAGGCCATGCGCGAGTGCGAACTCGATGCGGCGCTGCAAGAGCGACTCACGGCAGCCTTTGCCAACACCGCCGACTGGATGCGCAATCGCGGCGGCTGAGTCACCCGCGCAGCAATACCAGCACCGCGCCGTGCCCACCGTCTTGCGCACTCGCCTGCGCAAACGCGAGGACCTCGCTCTTCTGCACCAGCCAAGCCCGTACCTTGCCCTTCAGCACCGGCTCGCGGCCCGGCGAGCCGTTGCCTTTGCCGTGCACGACACGCACACAGCGCAGACCATCTCGTTCGGCATGGCGGATGAATTGCGCCAGCGCCTCGCGTGCCACATCGCGCGTCATGCCATGCAGGTCGAGATGGCGCTGCACGCTCCAGTGACCACGGCGCAAGCGCGACAGCACATCGGGGCCGATGCCTTCACGGCGAAACGCCAGGTCGGCATCGGTGTCGAGCAGCGTCGTCACGTCGAGGTCATCGGAGAGTGACGATGCCAGCGCCTGCGCTTCGTCGGCGATGCGCTGGCGCGGGATCGGCTCCACGTCTGCCGGCGCACGAACCGTGCGGCCACTGTCGGCCAGCCGCTGCACTGCACCCACGGCGCGCGAGAACTGCTCGCGTGCGGCTTGCTCGCGACGCGCTGCTTCGGCTTCCCGCTCGCGCTGCGCTGCCTCTTCGCGCGCGCGCCGTTCGAGCGTCACCTTCAGCGCACCAAGTTGTTCACCGAGTGGCCGCCTGCTCACAACAACCCCCGCTCCGCAAACGACACGGTGCTGCCGCGGCCGACGATCACATGGTCGATCACTTTCACATCCACCAGTTGCAGCGCCTGGCGCAAGGCCTGCGTGATCAGCTCGTCGGCGCGCGAGGGTTCGGCCGCCCCGCTCGGGTGGTTGTGCGCCAGCACCACCGCGCCGGCATTGAGCGCCAGCGCGCGCTTGACGACTTCGCGCGGATGCACTGCGGTGTGGGTCAGCGTGCCGCGGAACAAGACCTCGAAGCGAATCAGCCGTTGTCTGGCATCGAGAAACATCACCGCGAAGACTTCGTGGTCGAGCGCGGCGAGTTGCAGGGACAGGTAGTCCTTCACCGCCCTCGTCTGTTCGAACATCGGCTGCTCGGCCAGTTCCTGCGCCAACACGCGGCGCGCGATTTCGAGCACAGCGGCGATCTCGGCGCGCTTGGCCGGGCCGAGGCCTTTGATGGTCTTCAAGTCATCGGCCTGCGCGTTGAGCAAACCCGACAGGCCGCCAAAGCGGTCGAGCAGGGCCTGCGCGAGCTGAAGCACGCCCTGACCGGCCAGTCCGGTCCGCAGGATCAGCGCCAGCAGTTCGGCATCGGCCAGTGCGCCAGCGCCGCGTGAGAGCAGCTTCTCGCGAGGCCGTGCGTCGGCGGGCAGGGTCTTCAATCCGGTCACGGCAGTCAACGCGCGATGGGCCTCGTAAAATCAACGCCAGTCTATTCGCAGGCCCTACTACACACATACACGCGTGACCGAAGTTCAACCCGGGTCGTTCCTGACCCTTCACTACCGCCTCGCCGGCCCCGATGGCGCCGACGTGGTCAACACCTTCAACGACAAGCCGGCCACGCTGTCGTTGGGCACGGGTGAATTGGCGCCGGCGGTTGAAGCGCGCCTGATCGGTTTGGCGGAAGGCGCGAAGCAGAGCTTTGCGCTGGAAGCCGGTGAGGCCTTTGGTCAGCGCAACCCGGATCTGCTGCAACGCGTGAAGCTCGCGCTGTTGCATGAGATTGGTGACCCGGATGCCACGTACGACGTCGGCGACGTTGTGCAATTCCCTACGCCGGGCGGGCAGGGCGCATATGCCGGTGTGGTGCGCGAGGTCGGCGACAACTGGCTGCTGTTCGACTTCAACCATCCGCTGGCGGGCCATCCGGTGCGCTTTGATGTGCACGTGATCGGAGTTCTGTGATGGACGAAGTACTGCTTGCGGAACCACGCGGCTTTTGCGCCGGCGTCGACCGCGCGATCGAGATCGTCGAGCGCGCGCTCACCAAGTTCGGCGCGCCGATCTATGTGCGCCATGAGATCGTGCACAACACCTATGTCGTCAATGACCTGAAGGCCAAGGGCGCCATCTTCATCGAAGACCTTGCCGAAGTGCCGCCCGGCGCAACGCTGGTCTTCTCGGCGCACGGCGTCAGCCAGGCTGTGCGCAAGGAAGCGCAGGCCCGCGGCTTCTCGATCTTCGACGCCACCTGTCCGCTGGTGACCAAGGTCCATGTCGAAGTGGCCAAGCTGCACAAGGAGGGGTACGAGTTCCTGATGATCGGCCACAAGGGACACCCGGAAGTCGAAGGCACGATGGGCCAGCTCTACGAGGGCATCTACCTCGTCGAGGAGGTGGCCGATGTGGCAGCGGCGCCGGTGAAGAACGAGGCCAAGCTGGCCGTCGTGACGCAAACTACGCTCTCCGTTGACGACACGGCCGACATCCTCGCTGCCGTGAAGCGCCGCTTCCCGTTGGTGCGCGAGCCGAAGCACCAGGACATCTGCTACGCCACGCAGAACCGGCAGGACGCGGTCAAGGTGCTGTCGCCGCAGGTCGATGTCGTCATCGTCGTCGGCAGCCCGACGTCCAGCAACAGCAATCGCCTGCGTGAGCTCGCGGGCCGCCTGGGCAAGCCGGCCTACATGGTCGATGACGCCGATGCCTTGCAGAGCGAATGGTTCGAGGGCGCGGTGCGCGTCGGCCTCACCGCCGGTGCCTCGGCGCCCGACGTGCTGGTGCAGCAGGTGATCGCCCGTTTGCGCGAGTACGGCGCGCTGGCGGTGCGCAAATTGGATGGCGTGGCCGAGACGGTGCACTTCCCGCTGCCCAAGGGGCTGGGTGACAAGTCAATGTCTGAAGTGGCGGCGTCGCGATCTTCGAGTTGATGACGAAGCTTCAACTCGCCGCGACCGTTCACTCACTTCAGGAAGTTTTCAAATGCTCGACATCAATCTGCTGCGCCGCGATCTCGACGGTGTGATCGCCCAGCTCGAAAAACGAAAGACACCGCAAGCCTATCTCGACCGCGAGCGCTACGCTGCGCTCGAAGCCGAGCGCAAGACCATCCAGACACGCACCGAAGAGTTGCAGGCCAAGCGCAACGCACTGTCGAAGCAGATCGGCCAGATCAAGGCCAAGGGCGGCGACGTCGCGGCGGTGATGGCGGAGGTTGGCGGCCTCGGTGACGAACTCGGCGCTTCGGCTGCGCGCAGCGAGACCGTGCAAGCCGAGATCGCGGCAATGCTGATGGGCGTGGCGAATCTGCCGCACGACAGCGTGCCCGTCGGCGCGGATGAATCCGGGAACGTCGAGGTCCGCAAGTGGGGCACACCGCGCAGCTTCGACTTTGCTGCGCGCGACCATGCCGACATCGGCCCTGCACTCGGCATCGACTTCGATACCGGCGCCAGGCTTTCCGGCTCGCGCTTCACCTTCCTGCGCGGCCCCGCGGCGCGCCTGCACCGCGCGCTCGCGCAGTTCATGCTCGACGTGCAGACGCAGGAGCACGGCTACACCGAGTGCTACACGCCCTACATCGTCAACCGCGAAATCCTGGAGGGCACGGGGCAGCTGCCCAAATTCAAGGAAGACATGTTCTGGGTGTCGCGAGGTGGTGACGACGAGCGCGCCGAGCAGTACCTCATCAGCACCAGCGAGATCTCGCTGACCAACACCGTGCGCGAGCAGATCCTCGACGCCGCGCAACTGCCGATCAAGCTCACGGCGCACAGCCCGTGCTTCCGCTCGGAGGCTGGCAGCGGCGGCCGCGACACGCGCGGCATGATCCGCCAGCACCAGTTCGACAAGGTCGAGATGGTGCAGATCACCACACCCGAGCAGAGCTACGCCACGCTCGAAGCGATGGTCGGCCACGCCGAAGCCATCCTGCAGAAGCTCGAACTGCCGTACCGCGTTGTCCTGCTCTGCACGGGCGACATGGGCTTTGGCAGCGCCAAGACTTATGACCTCGAAGTCTGGCTGCCGGCGCAGAACACCTACCGCGAAATCAGCTCGTGCAGCAACTGCGAAGCCTTCCAGGCGCGGCGCATGCAGGCCCGCTTCAAGAACGCGCAGGGCAAGAACGAACTGGTGCACACGTTGAATGGCTCCGGCCTCGCCGTCGGACGAGCGATGGTGGCGGTGATCGAGAACCACCAACAGACCGATGGCTCGATCACCGTGCCCGCGGCGCTGCGGCCGTACCTCGGTGGCGCCGAAGTGCTGAGGCCGTGAAGGCCGAGCGAGTCGAGTCGTTGGCGCAGCAGATGCTGCAGGCGTGGGACGGTGCGCACTGTGTCCCGCTGCCATCGGCCGACGCGGCGGGGCTGACCAACGAAGCGGCATACGCCGTCGCCGAGCGTTTGCGGGCCTTGCGCATGGCGCGTGGCGAGCGTCCGGTCGGCTGGAAGATCGGCTTCACCAACCGCAGCATCTGGCCTCGCTACGGCGTGGACCGTCCGATGTGGGCGCCGGTGTGGGACACGACGCTGCACATGCTGGATGGCAACGAGGGCCGCCTGTCGCTGACCGGCTTGAGCCAACCGCGCATCGAGCCCGAGATCGCGTTCATCTTCGACGTGGCGCCACGTGCCGGCATGTCGACCGATGAGCTGCGCGGTTGCCTGGCCTGGGTCGCGCATGCCTTCGAGATCGTGCACACGCACTACGAAGGCTGGCGCTTCACGCCGAGCGACACCGCAGCCGACTTCGCATTGCACGGCCGCCTGTTCGTCGGCCCGCGCGTGCCGGTTCCGGCGTGGGGCGAGAGGCTGGCGAGCGATCTGTCCGCGCTGCGCGTCGAGCTGCTGTGCAACGGCGAGGTCAAGGACCGCGGCGTCGGCAGCGTCGTGCTCGACGGTCCGCTGCAAGCGCTGAAAACGCTGATCGACTCGATGGCCGCCGTCACGCCGCAATGGCATGTGGCCGCGGGCGACGTCGTCACGACTGGCACGATCACCGACGCCTGGCCGCTGGCACCGGGGCAGCATTGGCACACCGGCTTGTCCGACATGCGCTTGTCGCCGTTGTCACTGCACGTCGATGCCTGAGCGCACTGCCCTACAATCCTGGCCTTCCCGCTGACCCCGGGGCCCCGAATCAGGAGAGGTGGCAGAGTGGTCGATCGCGCCGGACTCGAAATCCGGTTTACTGTTATGCAGTAACGTGGGTTCGAATCCCACCCTCTCCGCCAGACCCAAGACGCCCGCAACAGCGGGCTTCTTTTTTTGGACTGCCACAGCGCAGTAGTGGGCGGGCGCTCATCCAGTGCGTTGTGGCGCGTCGAAGACCAGGCAAGTTGTTGTGCCGTGCGCGTACAGCTTGCCGTCCGGTCCGACGATGCGCGCCTCGGCCGTGGCCAATTGCCGGCCGCTGTGGATGACGATGCCGATGGCTCGCAACGGTCCGCTTTTGACCGTTGCAGCGCGCACGATGTTCACACTGAGTTCGGCCGTCGTGTAGGCACGACCGGCCGGCATCGTCGTGTGCACCGCGCATCCGAGCGCGGAATCGAGCAGGGTGGCATACCAGCCACCATGCACGGTGCCAAGCGGGTTGTAGTGCTTGAGTTGCGGCGTGCCCTGAAACACGGCCTTGCCGGTTTCAACTTCCAGCAACGCGAAATCCAGGGTGTCTGCGATGTGCGGGGAGGGCACTCGGCCGGCCAACATCGCCTGCATCACCTCGAGGCCGGTCAGCCCCGCCACCATGTCAGGGCTTGCCACGCCGGGTTTGCCGCCGCCGTCTCGCATGGTCTGGACGACGCGATCGAATTGTTGATTCCAGTCGGCGAGGGTCTCTTCCGCGGTCATCTGCATTCCCAAAATTGTATCTACAATGATTGTAGCTACAATTATCTGCATGACAACACACACATCGACGCGACCGGATACGCGGCCGCGGGGCTGCACCAACCTCAAGCTGCGACAGCTTGCGCGCCGGGTCACGCAGCACTACGACGTTGAACTCGGCAAGGCCGGTTTGAAGACAACCCAGTACTCGCTGCTCTCGCACGTGCTGAGGCTGGGTCCGATCCGCCCGGGTGATCTGGCCCAGGCGATGACGCTCGATGCATCGACGCTGACGCGAAATCTCAAGCCGCTCCTGGATGCCGGCTGGGTCGAGCTCTCGGCAGGAGTCGATGGGCGCAGCCGCAGCGTGAAGATCACCGAGCCGGGTCGGATCAAACAGGCTGAAGGGCAGCGCCGCTGGCGCGTGGCGCAGGAGGGCATCAATGGGCTGCTCGGCGTGCGGCGCGTTGTGGCGCTGCATGCGCTGCTCGATGAATCCCTCGACACTTTGTCCGCGGCTTCTTCTGGAGCGTCCAATGAATAACCCGGTGCCTTCAAGCCCGAGGCGACTGGCGGTGTGGCTCGTGCTGTTGGCGGCGGCCGGCACCTTTGCGCTGACGATGGGCGTGCGCCAGACCATGGGCTTGTTCCTGAGTTCGCTCAATACCGCCACCGGGGTGGGCGTGGCCAACATCAGCCTGGCGTTCGCCTTCGGGCAGTTGTGGTGGGGCCTGACGCAGCCGTTTGCCGGCGCGATGGCCGACAAGGTCGGCGCCGGACGTGTGCTCTTCGTCGGCGTGTTGCTGGTCGCGTTGGGAACGTTTATCACCCCGCTGATGAGCAGCACCGCCGGGTTGATCTTCGCCATCGGCGTGTTGGCGGCAGGCGGCGCCGGCATGGCAGGTCCCGCGGTCCTGATGGCCGCGACCACGCGACTGATCCCGCCCGAGAAGCGGGGCATGGCCATCGGCATCGTCAATGCTGGAGGCTCGTTCGGCCAGTTCATGATGGCGCCGATCGCCGGCGCGCTGATGGTGGGCGTCGGCTGGGCCAACGCCATGCAGGTGCTTGGCTTGTTCGTGTTGTTCGCGCTGCCGGCGGCGTTCTTGCTCAAGGGCAATTCGCTTCAGGCCGCGCCGGCAGGCCAGAAGACCGTCGGCTTGCGCGAAGCCATCCGAACAGCCCTTCACAACCGCAGCTACCTGCTGCTCAGCGCTGGCTTCTTCGTTTGTGGATTCCACGTCGCGTTTCTCGCCACGCATTTGCCTGGTGTGATCGCGTCGTGCGGGCTGCCGGTGCAGTTCGGCGCGTGGTCGCTGGCGATGCTCGGGCTGTTCAACATCATCGGCAGCGTGTCGATGGGTTGGGCCGTCGGGCGCTGGCGCATGAAGTCGCTGCTGTCGCTGGTCTACGCCGCGCGCGCCATCGCCGTCCTGGTCTTCCTCATCGCACCGAAGACGGGGACCACGGCCTTGATCTTCGCCGCCGTCATGGGCTTGACCTTCCTGTCGACCGTGCCACCGACCGCCGGGCTGGTGGCCAAGCTCTTCGGCACCGCCAACATGGCCACCCTGTTCGGCATCGTCATGCTCACCCACCAGGTCGGCGGATTTCTCGGAGCCTGGCTGGGTGGCAAGGTGTTCGAAGCGACCGGCAGCTACGACTGGGTCTGGTATGTCGACATTGTGCTGGCGGTGGGCGCAGCACTGATCCACCTGCCGATCCGGGAGGCAAGGCTGGCGCGGGCCAACGCGGGCGTTGCGGGATGACACGAGTCAAGCCTGTCAACGGCTTTACGCAGCTTTACCCCACCCACGTCGGCCCCTAACAGCCGCAGCGCATTCTCAGTACACCAACCCACCACAAGGATCTCTCCATGTCACTCTCAACTCTCAAATCCCGTTCACCCGGCGCACGTCTGGCCGGCGCCGCGCTGCTGGTTGCCGTTCTCGGCACCGTCACCCTCTCCGCCTGGGCCATGCCCGGGGGTCATGGCGGGGGCCACGGCGGCCCCGGTATGGGCATGATGATGGGCGGCCGCGGCCTCGAGCGCATGCTCGACAGCGTCAACGCCAGCGCCGAGCAGCGCACGCAGATCAAGGCCATCGCCGAGCGTGCGATGACCGACATGAAGGCGCAGCGCGAAGCCGGCAAAGGCACCCGCGAGCAGATGATGAATCTGTTCACGCAGCCTGTTGTCGATGCCAATGCGGTCGAGGCGCTGCGCGTGCAGAACATGCAGCGCCATGACCAGGCCTCGCGCCGCATGACGCAGGCCATGATCGAAGTCAGCCGTGTGTTGACGCCTGAACAGCGCAAGCAGTTTGCCGATCGCGCCGCTCAGCGCGGCGCGATGATGCAGCGTCACATGAACGAGCGCCGCTCGATGGAAGGCGCCACCGTTCCGCGTTGATCTATCCTCCCATCCAGGAGCTTGCCCCGGCTGCGCACTCTGCGGCCGGGGCGTTTTTGTGAAATGACTGCACCTCCCTCGCTGCGCTCGCACTCCCCCGGGGGGAGGGTCAGGCCGACGCTTGGGAGCGGCCCTGCGCTGGCCTGACCATGAGCAACCCCGCACAACGCCTGCTGCTGATCGACGACGACGCCCGCCTCACGGCGATGATCAGCGACTACCTGCGCAACGCCGGCTTTCATGTCGATGCGGCGCTGACGCTCGCCGACGGCCGCACGAAGCTGCACGCCGAGTCCTACGACGCGCTGCTGCTCGACCTGATGCTGCCCGATGGCGACGGCCTGGACTTCACGCGCAGCTTGCGCGCCGACGCGCGCACGCGCCGCCTGCCGCTGCTGATGCTGACCGCGCGCGGCGAGCCGATGGACCGCATCGTCGGCCTCGAACTCGGCGCTGACGACTACCTCGGCAAGCCCTTCGAGCCGCGCGAGCTGCTGGCGCGTGTCAAGGCACTGCTGCGGCGCGCCCAGCCCGCCGCAGCAGCCGACGAGGTGCTGACCTTCGGCCGCCTGGAAATCGACCTCGGCGCGCGCGAAGCGCGTCTGGCCGGCCAGCGCTGTGACCTGACGAGCCACCAGTTCGAGTTGCTCGCGGTGCTGTCGCAAAGCGCCGGCCGCGTGCTCTCGCGCGACCAGATCATGGACGCGCTGCGCGGCCACCCGATGGATGCCTTCGACCGCTCGATCGACGTCCACGTCTCGCGCATCCGCGCTGCCATCGAAGACGACCCGAAGGCGCCCAAGCGCGTGCTGACGGTGCGAGGCGCGGGGTACATCTTTGCGAAGCGGCAGGACGTGGATCAAGACGCTTGAAATCCCTCTACCTGCGCATTTACCTGACGGTGGTCCTGGCCCTGGCGCTGTTCGCCGTCGGCTCGGCGTGGCTGTTCCAGCGCGAGGTGCAGGTCGAGCGCGGCCGCTTCGATGAGCAGGTGGCCGAGCGCGCGGGCGCATGGGCCGAGCTGATCCAGCGCTCGCTGCCGCCGGCCGATGCGCCGCGCGAGGAGCAGGCCCAGGCCGTGCGCGAGTGGGCGCAGCGCCTGCGCCTGCCGATCGCGCTCGACGATGAGCAGGGCCAGCGCATCGCAGCCAGCGACGCTTATCTGCGGCGTCACAACGAACTGCCCGGCGCGCCGCGCGGCGTGCAGGTCAAGCTCGACGATGGGCGCACGATGTGGGTGCTGCGCAACCCGCTGGGCGGGCCGCGCGCGCAGGCCGGAACCGGGCCGCGCGGCGCGATGCCGGCGCCGCCGTGGACGCGCGGCGCTGGCCTCGCCGCGCTGCTGGTGGTGCTGTTCCTGGCCGTGGCTGCCGGCGCCTACCCGGTGGTGCGCCGCCTGACGCGTCGGCTGGAAGGGCTGAAGCAGGGCGTGCAGCGCTTCGGCGAGGGCGCGCTCGGCCAGCGTGTGGATGCCACGGGCCGCGACGAAGTGGCCGCGGTGGCGTCGAGCTTCAACCAGGCGGCGGAGCGCATCGAGCTGCTCGTCAACTCGCACAAGAACCTGCTCGCCAATGCCAGCCACGAGCTGCGCTCGCCGCTGGCGCGCATGAAGATGGCGCTGTCGCTGATGGAGGATCGCAACACCGATGGCGCGCAGCGCGAGCGCCTGGCGCGTGAGCTGCGCACCAACATCGGCGAGCTCGATGCGCTGGTCGAGGAGGTGCTGCTGGCCAGCCGGCTCGATGCGCAAGCCGCGGTCTTCACGCCGCAGCCGGTGGACGTGATATCGCTGGCGGCTGAAGAGGCGGCACAGGTCGGTGCCGAGTTGCAGGCGGTGGACGCGCAGCTCAGCGTGTCCGGCGACGAGCGCCTGCTGCGCCGTGCCCTGCGCAACCTGCTCGAGAACGCGCGCCGCTATGGTGGCGGCGAGATCACGCTGCATGCGGCGCGTGCGCACCATCTGGTCGAGCTTCGCGTCTGCGACCGCGGCGCCGGCGTGCCCGAGGCGCTGCGCGAGCGCATCTTCGAACCCTTCTTCCGCCTGCCGGGCCATGCCGAGCGCGAGGGCGGCGTCGGCCTCGGGCTGGCGCTGGTCCGTCAGATCGCGCTGCGGCACGGCGGCAGCGTGCGCTGCGAAGCGCAGGCGGGTGGCGGCAGTTGCTTCGTGCTCAGCTTGCCGGCGGCGTAGCGCCGATACGCAGCGGCCACATCGTGGCGGCAAGTTGTCACTGATTGTTCTTCTTCGAGGCTGTCGGTGCGCACCACTGTGAGCTTCTACCGTGCCTCGAACGCCGCTGCTTCCTACAGTGCACTCATCGAAAGCCCCGTAGGAGAAACCACGATGACCCGACTGACCACTCTGATCGTTTCGGCCGCTTGTGCTGCCACCACGCTGTTTGCTGCCACGGCGATGGCCGCTGACAAACGCGCCCCGGTTCAAGTGGCGGGCGAGAAGCTCGACAACGGCCTGGGCGACCTGCCGCACTACCGTGACTGGGCCGACAAGTCGGGCAAGAACGTCGTGCGCAAGCAAGGCAAACAAGCCAAGCAGGTCGAGACGGCGCCGGCCGATCGCGCCGACGTGAAGCTGTCGAAGGCTGACTGAGAAGTTCAGCTGCGCTGACGGCGCAGCACCCACGCCAGAAACAGCACGAGCCCGACCGCTGCGGCTGCGAGCCCGGCGGTCGAGGCGACCCAGAAGCCGCGCGCGCCGTGCAGCGCCGCCGGCACATGGCCGCCGATGTTGAACGCGACGGCGTAGCCACCGCCCACGCCGAGGCCCCAGATCGACGTCGCGTAAATGATCAGCGGCACCGTCGCAATGCGCCATGCGCGCAATGTGAAGGCCGCCACGATCTGCATCGCGTCGACGAAGTGAAACAGCGCCACCCAGGCCAGCAAGGGCAGCGCAGCGGCGACGATGAGCTCGTCGCCCGTGTACAGGCGCACGATGCCCTCGCGCACGAAGAAGACCAAGGTGCCGAGCACCAGCGCCACCAGTGCTGCAAACTCGATGCCGTGCCAGGCGACGCGACGCGCGTCTTGCAGCGCCCCTGCGCCGATGCTCTGCGCGGCCAGCGTGCCGGTGGCATTGCCCAGCGCCAGCGGCACCATGAACAGCAGCGAGACCAGATTGGCCGCGATCTGATGCCCGGCCACCGGCGTGGCGCCGAAGCGTGAGATGAAAAACGCCATCGACGCAAAACCCGTCACCTCGATCAGCACCGAGCCGCCCATCGGGATACCGAGCTTCAACTGCGCGGCGAGTGCCGGCCAGTTCGGGGGCCGCAGGCCCTGGCCGAAGATCGCGAACGGCGCATAGAACGGATCGCGCCGCAGCACCTGCCACGCCACCAGCACCACGCACCACATCGTGATGGCGGTGGACAAGCCGCAGCCGGCCACACCGAGCGCCGGCAGCGGCCCCGCGCCGTACACCAGCAGCGCCGCCAGCGGTACCTTGAGGGCCAGGCCCGAGAGCTGCAGCACCATCACCGCCTTCGGCCGCGACACGGCGTTGTTGAAGCCGCGAAAGGCCGCGAACAGCAGGCCCGCCGGCAGCGCCAGGGCCAACGCCAGCAGGTACTGCTGCAGCTTGGCGGTGACCTCGGGTGTGGCTCGCGACAGCGCGATGAACGGTTGCGGAAAGATCAGCAGCACGCTGCCCAGCAACGCCAGGCCGAGTGCGAGCCACACCGCTTGGTGCAACTGGTCCCCCGCGGCTTCGTAGCGCTTGGCGCCGAAGAGCTGGCCGACGATCGGGCCAACGGCGAGCACCACGCCCATCAGGCCGATGAAGACCGTGATGTAGGCCGCCGCGCCGACGGCGAGCGCCGCCAGATCGATCGCCGAGTAGCGCGCGACGAGCACCGTGTCGACCGTGGCGAACAGCACCATCGCCACCTGGCCCATGAACACCGGCCACGCCAGCGGCACGATGCGCGCGACGCTGGCCCGCCAGGCTGTCCAGCGGCTGACGGTCAAGCACCGCTCCGCAACAGCGCCGGCGTGGGGTCGGCAAACGAGGCCGCGTCCGGATGATCGACACCACTGGCCAGGCGTGCGCGTTCGGCGTAGCGGTTGAAACGCCAGGCCGTCGCTTCCATCGTGATGCGGCGCCAGACGACGCGCTTTTCGCTCGGCGTCATCGCCGGCCAATGCTGCACCTCGCCTTCGGTGCGGCCGCAGCCTTTGCACACCGCGTCGCCTTGCGACGTGGAGCAGATGGCGATGCACGGCGCATCGGGTGTCGTCGCATACCAATCGAGCCACGCTGCCCGGGCTTTGGCCGGCATCGAACCGTCATCGCACTCGTGCTCGCGGTAATAGACCATCAGCGCATAGACCTCGGCCAGCGCGCGCACCTCGGCGCAGGCCGTGATGCCGTCCGGCGACGGCGAGCGAGCGCGCCACCAGTTGATGGCGCGTTCGATGTCGGTGATGTGAATGCCAGCCATGAGAGGGGCAAAACGCACAGCGCCCGCGGCACGCGCGGGCGTCATGCAAGGAGTGGAAGCGACTTAGGGCGTCTTGTCGTCAGTCGCCGGGGGCGCATCGCCCGGCTGCGGTTCCGGCGCGGGCTCGTCGCCCGGCGACGTCTTGCGCTGTGCCTTCTCTTCCTTCTTGCGCTTCTTGGCCAGCTCGCGCTGGCGCTTCTCGAACTGGTAGTTGGGTTTTGCCACGGGGCTTGCCTTCAGCGGTTTGTGCGTCGCCCACGATACCTCATGCGCGCGCGCCTACTTTGCAGGGCTGGGCGCGTTGTTGGCCGAGTACGGCGCCGGCAGCCAGCGGTAGCCCTTGCCATCCGGCCGCAACTGGCCGATGCCGGGGAAGGACACATGCGCGATGGCGGCGTAGTAGCCGTGCCTGGCCGCATCGGCATAAGCCTTCTTGCGCTGCGGCATCGCGGCCTTGGCGTCGGAGTCGAACTGCACCGTCACCGTCGGGTCGGGGAACTGCACCGCGGCCACGTGCATCAGGTCGCCCCAGACCACCATCTTCGCGCCCTTGCTCTCCACGGCGTAGATCGTGTGCCCCGGCGTGTGGCCGCGCGCGGCGAGGGCGCGGATGCCGGGCACGAGTTCGGTGTCGCCGTCGAAGGTCTTGACGCGGCCGGCGTCCACATACGGCTTCATCGACACCATCGCGCCCTTGAACGCGTCCTGCATCTCCTTCGGCGCCTTGTCGGCGTTGGCCTGGCTGAGCCAGTAGCCGCTTTCCTTGGCATCGAGCCGCACCGTGGCGTTGGGGAAGACCATCTTGCCGTCGGCGCTGGTGATGCCGGCCACGTGGTCGGCATGCAGGTGCGTCACGTAGATCTCGTCCACCTGCTCCGGCTTGTAGCCCGAGGCTTCGAGGTTCTTCACCAGGCGGCCAAGCGTCGGCCCGAACAGGCCGGCCGCACCGGCGTCGATGAGCACCAGCTTGGCGCCGGTGTTGATGAGGTAGCCGTTGACCGAGGTCTCGAGCGGGGCCTTCAGGTACTGCTTGGCGAGCGCGGCCTGGATGCGCGCGGCCGGCGCTTTCAGCAGCTTGTCCCACGGTAGCGCGACCGTGCCGTCCGACAGCGCCGTGACCTCGAAGTCGCCGAGCGGCATGCGGTACCAGCCGGGGGCCTGGCCTTTTTGCTGGGGGCCGGCGGCGTGGGTGAGGGTCGAGAAGGCGAGGGCGGCCAGCGAGGCGAGCAGGCGTGTCATCGTTGATCCTTGTGTTACGCGAGCTAGAGAGGATAGCCACGCGGGCAATTGCCTGCACAGCACCCGGTCGCTATGATCCTTACCAACCGTAAGGAATCGCTCGATGTCCACTGCCACCCTCACCAGCAAAGGCCAGATCACGTTGCCGCAGGCCGTGCGCCAGGCACTGGGCGTGGAAGCTGGCGACAAGATCGACTTCGTGGCCGAGGCCGATGGCGGCTTTCGTGTGGTGGCGCTGCGCGAGGACGCACAGCGGCTGCGCGGGCGCTTTGCCGGTCGTGCGGCGGCGCCCGTGAGCGTGCAGGCGATGGCCGAAGCCGTGCAGGCCGAGGCTGCGGCGCGCCGCGCCCCTGTTCCGCGCAAGACGCGCCGCAGCTGACGTGCCCGCATGATCGGGCTCGACACCAACGTCCTCGTCCGCTACCTGGCGCAGGATGACGCGGCGCAGTCTGCGCGCGCCACGCGCCTGATCGAACGCGAGTTGAGCGAGCGAGAGCCCGGCTTCATCGGCTTGGTGGTGTTGGTGGAAACTTGCTGGGTGCTCAAGCGCCTGTACGGTGCCACGGCCGTCGAATTGCGTGAGACCGTGCGTGACCTGCTCGACACACGCCAGTTTGTGATCGAGCAGCGCACGGTGGTGCTTCGCGCCGTGGCTCGCTTGGGCGACGGCGCGGGTGACCTGTCTGATGCGCTGATTGCCGAAGGCGCAGCTGAAGCGGGCTGCGCGCGGACAGTCACCTTCGACAAGCTGGGCGTGCGCCTCGGCATGGAACTGCTGAAGTGAACCCTGAGCAGCAAGCACGCAGGGAGATCGACCGCCTGCTGCAGGCGGCCGGCTGGGCCGTGCAGTCGGTCGATGCCGTCAACCTGCACGCCGCGCGCGGCGTGGCCATCCGCGAGTTCCCGCTCGAACCCGGCCACGGCTTTGCCGACTACCTGCTCTACGTGGACGGCAAGGCCTGCGGCGTGGTCGAGGCCAAGAAGCAAGGCGCCACGCTCACGGGTGTGGAAATCCAGTCGGCGCGCTACGCGCAAGGCCTCCCAGCCAGCCTGCCGGCCTGGCAGCGGCCGCTGCCCTTCCTGTACGAGTCCACCGGCATCGAAACCCATTTCACCCAGGGTTTTGATCCGTCGCCTCGCGCTCGCAACGTGTTTGCTTTCCACCAGCCGGCGCTGCTGGCGGAGTGGCTGAAGCTGCTGCCGCTGGTCACCACGCTGAGCACCGGCAACGGCGCGGTGGCGGCCGGCGTGAACGCACCACTGCCGACCTTCCTCGCCCGCCTGCAGCACATGCCCGAACTGGTCACCGAGTGGGGCGACTTCAAGCTCTGGCCGGCGCAGATCACCGCCATCCGCAACCTGGAAAAGAGCCTCGCCGCCAACAAGCCGCGCGCGCTGATCCAGATGGCCACCGGCAGCGGCAAGACCTTCACCGCCATCGGCTTCATCTACCGCCTGATCAAGTTTGCCCGCGCGCGCCGCGTGCTCTTCCTGGTGGACCGCGCCAACCTCGGCCGCCAGGCCAAGAAGGAGTTCGACGCCTACGTCTCGCCGGTCAACAACTACAAGTTCGGCGAGGAGTACATCGTCCAGCACCTGCAGGGCAACACGCTCGACACCACCGCGCGCGTCACCATCAGCACCATCCAGCGCATGTTCAGCATGTTGAAGGGTCGCGAGCTGGCCGACGAGGACGACGAGCACAGCACCGAAGAGATCGAGAGCCTGTTCAAGCAACCCGAGCCGATCGACTACAACCCGAAGTACCCGATCGAGAGCTTCGACATCATCGTCACCGACGAGGCGCACCGCAGCATCTACAACCTCTGGCGCCAGGTGCTCGAGTACTTCGACGCCCACCTGATCGGCCTTACCGCCACACCCAACAAGCAGACCTTCGGCTTCTTCAACCAGCACCTGGTGATGGAGTACGGCCACGAGCAGGCCGTGGCCGACGGCGTGAACGTCAACTACGACGTCTACCGCATCAAAACCGAGGTGACCGAGGCCGGCGCCAAGGTGGAGGCCGGCTACTGGCTCGAAGTGCGCGACAAGGCCACCCGCGCCCGCCGCGACTGGCAGCTCGACGACGACTTCGACTACGCGCCCGAAGAGCTCGACCGCTCGGTGCAGACACCCGACCAGATCCGCACCATCGCCCGCACCCTACGCGACAAGTGGAAAGCCGACCTGTTCCCGCAACGCCAGGAACTGCCCAAGACCCTGGTGTTCGCCAAGGACGACAACCACGCCGAGACCATCGTGCAGATCCTGCGCGAGGAGTTCGGCCGCGGCAACGAGTTCGCGCAGAAGATTACCTACCGCACCACGGGCGCCAAGTCCGAAGACCTGATCAAGGCCTTTCGCACCGCCTACTACCCGCGCATCGCCGTCACGGTGGACATGGTGGCCACCGGCACCGACATCAAGCCGGTGGAGATCGTGGTCTTCATGCGCAGCGTGAAGAGCCGCAGCTTCTTCGAGCAGATGAAGGGCCGCGGCGTGCGCATCGTGAAAGACGACGACCTGCGCGGCGTGAACCCTGGCGAGGGCGTGCACAAGGACCACTTCGTCATCGTCGACTGCGTCGGCGTGTGCGAGCGCGACAAGACCGACAGCCGCCCGATGGATGCGAAGAAGACCGTGCCCTTCGACGCGCTGTTGAAGGCCGTGAGCCTGGGCAACGTGGAAGAAGAGGTGCTGTCGAGCGTGGCGGTGCGCCTGTCACGCCTGGATGCGCAGCTCAGCGACGCCGAGCGCAAGAAGGTGCGCGAGGCCAGCGGCGGCCTGGACGTGAAGCAGATCGCAGGCGGCATCGTGCACGCTCTCAACCCCGCGCATGACCGCAGCCCGCAGGAAGCCGAGGCCGCGCTGCGTCAGGCCGTGAAGCCGCTGGCCGACCCGGCGCTGCGCGCGCTGCTGCTGGGGCTGAAGGCCAGCAAGGAGCTGGTGATCGACACCGTCACGCAGGACCGTGTGCTCGAAGCCGGCTTCAGCGAGGCCGCGCGTGAGCGCGCCCAGGGGATCGTGCAGAGCTTCGAGGCCTTCATCGCCGAGCACAAGGACGAGATCACCGCGCTGCAGATCCTGTACAGCCGCCCGATCAAGGCGCCGCTCACCTTCGACGACATCAAGGCCCTGGCGGATGCGCTGCACGCGCCGCCGCACCTGCTGGACGAAGGCACGCTGTGGCAGGCCTACGCGGCGCTGGACAAGAGCAAGGTGAAGGGCGCGAGCCGCCAGCGCATCCTGACCGACCTGGTGAGCCTCGTGCGCTTTGCGATGCAGCAGGACAACGAGCTCGTGCCCTACCCTGAGCGCGTGGCCGCCAATTTCAAGGCTTGGCTGGCGCAGCAGGTGGCATCAGGAAAGACGTTCACGGCGGAGCAGCAGCAGTGGTTGGAAATGATCCGCGACCACATCGCCGCCAGCCTGGGCATCGAGATCGACGACTTCGATCTGCCGCCGTTTAGCCAGCAGGGCGGGTTGGGGCGGGTGCATCAGTTGTTCGGGTCGGAACTGCCGAAGGTGATTGAGGAACTGAATCGGGAGTTGGTGGCGTGAGCGGCGTCACCATGACGCCGCTTCGCGATCTTGGCCAATGGAGTGGCGGAAATACGCCGTCAAAGGCCAACTCGGCCTACTGGGATAACGGCACCGTTCCCTGGGTCTCGCCGAAGGACATGAAGGTCGATGAGATCGCTTCGTCAGAGGATCGAATTACCGACAAGGCCCTTGAGGATGGCAGGGTATCGATCATCCCTGCTGGTGCCGTCCTCTTTGTCACTCGAAGCGGCATCCTCGCGCACACGTTTCCTGTGGCAGTCACCAAGCTGCCGGTGACGATCAATCAAGATTTGAAGGCCCTGTCGCCGAAGGCGGGCGTGTCGCCGAAGTACGTGGCGCATGCGGTGCGAGGAGCGAGCCAACGCATATTGAAAGAGTGCTCTAAGCATGGCACGACAGTCGCATCCGTCGATACGAGAGCATTGCTTGACTTCGAAATCCCGATGGTCGCGCCCGACCAGCAACGTCGAATCGTCGCCGAGATCGAAAAGCAGTTCTCCCGCGTGGACGAATCCGTCGCCAATCTTCAACGTGTCAAGGTCAACCTCAAGCGCTACAAGGCCGCGGTACTCACAGCGGCTGTGAGCGGCAATCTGGTCGAGATCGCCGGGGTGCGTGCGACTGGTGCCGCCGAAGAGCCTGAGGCGGCTGGTGCGCAAGGTGGGCATGGGCGTAAGCGAAATGGGAAGCGCAGTCGCGACGCCAGCAGCCTTGGTAGCTTGCCGGCAGGCTGGATTTGGGCCGAGGCAGCCAACTTTGCAAGCGCGGAACCGAACAGCATTTGCGCGGGGCCGTTCGGGACAATCTTCAAAGCCAAGGACTTCCGCCCAGCAGGCGTGCCAATCATCTTCTTGCGGCATGTCGCGCCGCTTCGGTACTTGGACCGCAAACCCGGCTTCATGGACTTAGGCAAGTGGGAGAAACTGTTCAAGCAGTACTCCGTATATGGCGGCGAACTCTTGATCACGAAGCTTGGTGAGCCGCCGGGCGTATGCGCGATGTATCCCCGCGGTATCGGTCCGGCCATGGTGACGCCGGATGTGATCAAGATGAACGTTGATCCAAGCGTGGCGTCCTCCGCCTACGTCATGTACTACTTCAACAGCGAAACCGCTAAGCGGTTTGCGACCGGGGCAGCATTTGGGACAACTCGCACACGTCTGACGCTGCCACTATTTCGAGAGATGCCGGTAGCCTTGCCACCCCTCGCCGAACAACACCGAATCGTCACCGAAGTCGACCGCCGCCTGTCCATCGTCCGCGAAGTCGAGGCCGAGGTCGATGCCAACCTGAAGCGTGCGCAGGCGCTGCGGCAGGCGGTGTTGCGGCGTGCGTTCGCAGGACCATGATGGCATCGGTAGACTCGGCGACTGCCGGGCGAATTTCCGCCTCTCGGCCACTGCCTGCCAGGGGAATACCGTGAACACCGTCGAACGCTCATTTCGCCTCGAGGCGAACGAAGGGCTGGGTGCCCGGCCACGGCCTGAGCTGATCGGGCCGGTGTTGACGCATCTGCACAGCACGCTGCAGGACACGGTGCGCATGGGGTTTCTGCACTCGAGCCGCGCCCGCGGCCGCGTGCCGTCGATCCTGAAGACGGCATCGCAGGTGCGGTTCGTGGGCCACTCGGCAGCCGGCAAATCCGCGACGTTGCTTCACTTCGAGGTGGCAACCTTCGGGTCGGCGGCTGCGGAGATGTTTCGACAGCAGCGGCTATGGGAGGACGGCCCCGATCCTGACCAAACAGTCTTCGAGTTGCTGGGGTCTTCGCTGGCTGACGTGGCTGCGCGCCGTGCCGACAGCAGTCGCTTCGATACAGGCTTGCTGCGTCGGTTTGCCAGTTATCGCCGCATGTTCGGGCGCGGAAACCTGAACCGCATCGTGCTGCCAGATGCCAATGTCTCCGAGGTTGCGCAACTGGACTCGGCTCTCGTGCGTGCGGCAGCGGAGCTCTCCGCGGCTACGCCTGCACCGCAGCGTGTGCGATTGGCGGGGCGTTTGGATGTGCTTGGTGCAAGCCAGGGGATCTTGAAACTGGAAGTCCGTCCGGGTGTGGTGGTGTCGGCTGTGTGGGAAGGCGAGGCCAGCGTCGAGTCGCTAAAGGAGTACTTCAACAGCGACGTGGTGATCGAAGGGCAGGCGGCCTTTCGACCGTCCGGCACGCTGTTGCGCATTGACGCGCAGGCGATTGCCGGTGCGACGGCCAGAGACGATTTCTTCCGGACGGTCCCAATGGGCGTCGTTGCACAAGACGTTCCTCGTATTGCGCGGCTGCGCCCCGGAGAGGGCTCGGCCTACGCAAGAATCCTGGGACGCATACCCGCGGAAGAGTCTGATGAGGAGTTCATCGCGGCTGTCGAGGCCATGAGTTGAGCGGGCGATGGCTTCGCCCGTCCCATACCTGCTTGACACCAATGTCGTGTTGTTTGCGACACGGCAGAACAGCCCCGCAGCTGCGACCATCGAGCAGCAGTTCGGCCTGAAGGCCTCGCCGTTCCGCCCGGCAGTCTGCGAGGTGACCGTCGCCGAATTGTTGGCGTTCGCCGAGTCGTGGGGCGCGGCCCGACGAAAGCTTCTCGACGAAGTCATTGCCGAGATGTTGGTGCTTCCGATCGGCAGGCACGCGATCCACGCCGAGTGGGCGAGGCTGAGATCCTACGCCAAGACCAAGGGCCTCGCAATTCAGCAAGATCACAACGACATGTGGATCGCCGCAACAGCGAAGGTCGCCGGCATGACTGTCATTTCGTCGGATGCGGCGGCGTTCTTGCCGCTTCGGGACCAAGGGCAACTAGCCGTGGAAGTCATTGATCCCAAGACAGGGGAGCGACTGCCGTAAACGCGCCAGTTGGTCCACGAGTCCAGCGTCACGGCATAGCGGTGAGTGGACAAATACCCAATTCGGGTATGCTTATGCCCACTATGGGTATGAGAAAGAAGGCAGCACCAGGGGCGCCCGGCTCAACGAGTCTTGCGGACGCGCTGTTTTCCGGCACGCAGCAGCGCGTGCTGGCGTGGCTGTTCGGCCAGCCCGAGCGCAGCTTCTACGCCACCGAGCTGATCGGCCTGGCGGGCGCGGGGTCCGGCGCGGTGCAGCGCGAACTGGCCCGCCTGGCTCAGAGTGGGCTCGTCACGGCGCGCGCGGTCGGCAACCAGAAGCACTACCAAGCCAACCCTGCGGCACCGATCTACGCCGAGTTGTGCGCCATCGTGCAGAAGACGGTCGGCTTGGCCGAGCCCTTGCGCGAGGCACTGGCGCCGCTGGCCGCGCGCATCCGGGCGGCCTTCGTCTATGGGTCGGTCGCGAAGCGCGAAGACACGGCGTCGAGCGACATCGATCTGATGCTCGTCAGCGACGACCTGGCCTACTCGGACCTGTACGCGGCGCTGGAGTCGGTGAGCCAGCGCCTCGGGCGCACGGTCAATCCGACGATCTACACGCCGAAGGAACTGGCCAAGCGCGTCAAGGCCAAGGAAGCGTTCGCCACGCGCGTGCTGGCGCAACCCAAGTTGTGGCTGATCGGAGGTGAAGATGCCCTCGCCCTTTGAAAACCTGTGCGGCCCGGGCAAGCCGCTGAAGGCGGAGCCGCCCGACGCCAAAGAGTTCGCTGGCCTCAACCGCTCGGGCCTGGCGCGGCTGAAGGACGCTGCCACCCCCTCGCTGTCGATCGAAAGCCGGTTCGACCTGGGCTACAACGCAGCGCACGCGTTGTGCTTCGCCGCATTGCGCTGGCACGGCTACCGCTCCAGCAACCGCTACATCGTCTTTCAGCTGCTGCCGCACACGCTGGGGCTGGGTCCCGAGGTGTGGCGCGTGCTGTCCAAGTGCCACGACCTGCGCAACCTCGGCGAGTACGAGGGCGATCTCAACATCGACGAGCGCATCGTCACCGACCTGCTCGCTGCCTGCCGCACCGTGGCGGCCAAGGTGCAGGCGCTCGCACCCCCCACCCAGCCATGAACGCCTCCACCCTCGTCCAGAAGCTCTGGAACTACTGCAACGTCCTGCGCGACGACGGCATGAGCTATGGCGACTACGTCGAGCAACTCACCTACCTGCTGTTCCTGAAGATGGCCGACGAGCGTGCACAGCCGCCGTACAACCAGGCCAGCATCATTCCTGGCGCTTACTCGTGGCCGTCGTTGTTGGCCAAGGATGGCGACGAATTGTTCGACCACTACCGCCACGCTCTCGAAGCGCTGGGCCAGCACAAGGGCACGCTCGGCCTGATCTTCGGCAAGTGACCTGCCCCCTTTCAGCCATGCCAACGTAAAGGCAGCGAAGTCCGTCAACTTGGAGAATGACGGACATGAGAACGAGCAAGTTCAGCGAGGAACAGATCATCGGGTTCCTCAAGCAGGTGGAGGCCGGCGTGCCGGTCAAGGACGTGTGCCGCAAGGGCGGCTTCAGCGACGCCACTTTCTACAAGTGGCGGGCCAAGTACGGTGGCATGGACGTGCCAGATGCGAAGCGGCTGCGTGAGCTCGAAGGCGAGAACGCCAAGCTCAAACGGTTGCTGGCCGAGGCGCACCTGGACATGCATGCGCTCAAGAGCGTTCTCGGGGTAAAGCGCTAGCCCCACGCGTCAAGCGCGAAGCGATCGAGCGGCTGTGCAGCGAGCATGGCCTGTCCGAGCGCCGAGCCTGCCGACTCGTGGGGCTCGCCCGCGACAGCTACCGCCACCCGCCTGAGGTTGACCCCATGACAGCCGACTTGAGCAACAAGATCGTCGAGATCGCGCACACGCGGCGGCGCTTCGGCTACCGGCGCATCCACGATCTGCTGCGCCCCGAGTACCCCGGCGTCAACCACAAGCGCCTGTACCGCCTGTACAGCGCGGCCAACCTTGCGGTGCGCAAGCGCAAGAAGGCCAAGCGCCCAGCGAGCGAGCGCGTGCCGCTGCACCTGGCACGCACTGTCAACGACGTCTGGAGCATGGACTTCGTTAGCGACAGCCTGGCCAACGGCCGGCGCCTGAGGTGCCTGACCGTGGCCGACGACTTCAGCCACGAGTGTGTGGACATCGCGGTGGACTACGGCATCGGCGGCGAGTACGTGACGCGCTTGCTCGACCGCGCGGCGATCTTCCGCGGCTACCCGAGTGCGGTTCGCACCGACAACGGCCCGGAGTTCACCAGCCGCGCCTTCATGGCCTGGGCGCAATGTCACGGCGTACGCCACATCCTCATCGAGCCCGGACGGCCGATGCAGAACGGCTACATCGAGAGCTTCAACGGCAAGTTCAGAGACGAGTGTCTGAACGACCACTGGTTCCAGACGCTGCACCAGGCGCGCACGGCCATCGGTGCATGGCGACAGGACTACAACGAGGTCAGACCGCACAGCAGCATCGGGCGCATACCACCAGCTAGGTTCGCCGAGCTGCATCGCCGGCTCGCCGGCGATGCAGCTCAACAGCCAGCCACCAACGAAGAGAGCAGCTAATCTTGCAACCCGGACTTCGGCTTTATCGTTGGTACGGCTGAAGGGGGCAGGTCACTGTGGCCATGTACGGCAACCGTACTTTTCAGGTAGTTGCCCGGGGTGATGGAGAGCGACCCAGGCCCGGGCGTCCTCAAGTCGCGCCCAGCCGTTCGCGGCAAGGGGCTCCAGTGCATCGCGCAGCGCCCGGACGATGCCCGCCCGCTCCCAGTGGATGGCTCCGTCAGGCGCGATGCCATTCAGAAAGTCTTGCTCGAATGCTTCACTTCGGACGAATGAAGCAGCCTCTGCGCGCATCGCACTCATGCCCCTGGCCCATTGCTTCAGCTCGCCGTAGTGTCGGTCGATGCGCGCATAGCACTGTCGTAGATGCCCTGCGGCGGTAACGCAGCCCTCTTGAGTCCCGATCTCGAAACGCTCGGTGAGGTGGTGGACCAAGTCGTTTCGCATGACGACGAGCTCCTCTACGGCCGCTTTGATGGTGGCCCGGTTCTCTTCCGTCATTACGATGCTGAACCGGAGTTTCGCGGAAGGCTGAGCAAGCGAATCAGCTTCGCCGCCCCTGGCTGCCGGCTCAGAGTCTTCGACAACGACGAAGGATTCGAAGAGGCGCTTTACAAGCGTGCCCAGCGTTTTGTCGGAAACCTCCCCGACGCGTGCGGCGTGCGCCGTCGCCCATCCGCTCACAGGGCCACCGAGCTCCTGATTTACCAGCAACCACTTCATGAGCCGCTCGTATTGCTGCAGGCGCAAAAGGCATTGGCCCAGAAGCCCCTCTACGTCGCGCTGCAGCTCAAGGCGCTGATCACCTGCCATGGGGCGTGAGTCTGGAGCTTGCGCGGGTCAGCGGCGGCAGCCGTTCGCGTTGAGCTGCGCGTCAATCTGCCGCCACCGCGTTTGATCTCGACCCAGCACGTCCAGCGGCACATAGCCGGCCCCCGATCCTGATCGCTTCCAGATCACTTCTCGCTCGTTTGTGAGCGCGGCGCAGAGCGCTGCACGGGTTCCTTCTCTGCGTTCGCCTTCGAGTTGCTGCGTCAATCGATTCGCCTCGCCAGATGCGATGTCAACTTGCTGCTGAAAGGGCAGACCGACAGGCACAGTTGCGATCCGATCGATCAATGCGTTGTGCCGAGAGCAATGCGTGTCCGACCAGAAGAGGCCGCCCGAGTAGCTCTTGCAGCGGTAGATCGTTCCAGGCTTTCTGAAGGGGTCCTCTGACGATTGCTGCAATGCCCTTGGCTGCGGCTGAGGTGCCGCGACTTGGCGAGGCGTCGCCGTGACCTGCGCCAGCCGCGCCGGGGCCGGTGCGACTGCTGATTGGCCGGCGCCGGCAGCTGGGCGCGGCTTTTCGATCGCCTGCCCGCCAAGCGAAGTTCCTTGGCGCGCTTTCGCGATGTGCTGCGCTAACCACGCCGGAAACCAATGAAGGGGAGCAAGTACAGCCAGCGAAAGTACAGCCACGATGCAGGTACCGACCGCCCACGGAAACAGCGCGCTCGCAGGCGGCCGGTGGGCATGGACGCTGCGCTTTCCATCTGGTTCTCGCCAGTAGTCCCGATCGATGATGCCCAATCCATGCCCCTCTCTATGGGCGGAGGTTGCCGTGGAGTTCAACAAACGACAAGCCCCAACTGAACGGCGGTTGCCGTGACAGTCGTGGCGTGTTCTGGCGAGACGTGACGAGCGAAGGCGAGCCTAAGTCGTTGAAAAATATGGGGAAACTTCCCCTCTTAATCCGTTGGTCGAAGGTTCGAATCCTTCAGGGCCCACCAATCTCCTCTACGCACAGCGCGCGTAGCAGCCGCTGACACGGAGCGCTTGTGGCGCGATTTCCGGTCCATACGAAGGACCATACGCTTGCACACAGCCAGCGTTGCCGAAGTTCATGACTTGAAGGCGATGTTCGTCTTCGCGCCCAACCTTCACCAAGCCGATGCCGCTGCCCGATGGCAAGCTGATCCAGCCACCGGCAATCGCTTTGCGATCGGCATGGCCACCATCGGCCACTGGAAGAATGGCACGATGGGCCACGAGTGGCTGTTCTGGGACAACCAGGACTTCATGACCCAGCTCGGTCTGGGCGGCAAGTTGGCAGCGAGGGGAGCAGCAGGCCATGCGCGAGGCACTGATCATCAATCGGCCCGCCGACACCAGTTCGGCGCCGCAGGGCTTGCTGCTGCTGTTTCACGGCGTCGGTTCGAACGCGGAGGACCTGGCCCCGCTCGGCGGCGTGGCGACGCTGGACCTCTTTGCGGGCCTCGAGCACGGCATTGACTCCCGAGTCGGCCGGCGGTTGGCCGAGCACCTGGGAACGCCCACGCCATGAGCCGGCACCATGTCAACCTGCAACTGCTGCCGCGCTCCACGCTGTTGGTGTTCGATGACCGCCGGACGGTGACGTTGCCGGTGGGTCCGCAAGGCCTGGCCGAGTCCGTACTCCACCACGATCCGCCGACACCCGCTGAACTCGAGCGCGCCATCGATCTTGTCGAAGACGCGCTGGCGGGCTTGCACATCGCATCGGCCGGCAGCGACCGGCTCGTGACGGCGGACACGCTGCTGCTCGCGTTGCCGGGTCTCGGCCTGCAAGGCGGAAGCCTCACGCGCGACGCCGTCGAGTTCCTGTTCCAACGCTTGGCATCGCGGGCACTCGGCACGCCTGTACCGGCAGCCGAGCTGCCTCACGGGCGCGAGATCGCAGCGGCACTGCTGATCCTGCGCGAGTGCATGCACCACCTCGGTTTCGGCGGCATCGACGTCGGGCCCGCCTGAGCGACCCTTCAAGCGGCTCGAGCCGAGCCCTTGCCGGCAGCGTCTGCCTCCTCCGCGAACAACTCGAACACCACGCTGCGCAGCCACCGGTTGGCAGGGGCGCGGTGGTACTTGGCGTGCCAGAAGGCATTGATCGCGACCTCCGGCAACTTGGCCGGGTGGGACACCTTGGCCAGGCCGAAGGGTTCCAGCAGCCGATCGGCGAGCTTCTCCGGTACCGTCGTGATCAGCTCCGACCCTTGCAGGATGTGGCCGACGCTGACGTAGTGCGGCACCGTCAATCGCACCGTGCGCTCGATGCCGCTGCGCTGGAGCAGCTCGTCCACCTTGCCGTGGCCCGTGCCGGCGGAGACGACCACCAGATGCTCCGCCCCAGCGTACTCGGCCAGCGTGATCCGCTTCTTGTCGAGCCGGTGCCCGCGCCGCATCAGGCAGACGTAGCGCTGCTTGAACAAGCGGCGCTGGAAGAACCCCGCCTTCAGCTGGGGCAACAGGCCGATCGCCATGTCCACCTTGCCCGACTCCAACTCGTCGCGCAGGTTGATGGCTGTGTTGCGCACCGTGCTCAGCGCGATGCCCGGTGCGTCGCGCTTCACGCGCGCGATCAGCTCGGGCAGGAAAACGATCTCGCCGATGTCGGTCATGCCGACCGTGAATGAACGGCGTTCCGTGGTGGGGTCGAAGCTGGTGCGCTGGTTGACGCCACTGTGGATCATGGCCAAGGCATAGCTGACCGACTCGGCCAGTTGATCGGCGAAGGGCGTCGGCTCCATGCCCTTGGGCGTGCGCAAGAAAAGCTCGTCGCCGAAGAGCTTGCGCAGCTTCGCCAGCGAGTTGCTCACCGCGGGCTGGGAGATGCCCAGGTTGTCGGCGACCGTCGACACGCGTCGCTCGACCAGCAAGTGGTTGAAGACCACGAGCAGGTTGAGATCGATTTCGTGCAACTCCACGGGGCCGCCTCCTGAATCGCGCCGTCATCACTGCCAGTGTCGCCGCGATCAGCGAAGGGCGCTTGCCCGCGCCTGCTGCCACATGCTCACACCGTGCTCACACCGGGCTCATGGCCGGTACGCAGCTGTCGCCCGCAGCGGGCGGGTGCGTGACGATGGCTCGCAACTCGGGCCGAGGCCGGCGCAGCGCCTGAGCATCGGGCCGCGGTCGGCGCAGCGTGGCGTCGCCTTCAAAGGCCTGCTCCAGCGCCTGCGCCACGCCGAGCAACGCAGCGTCGCCGTTGAGCCGGCCGATCAGCTGCAGGCCAAAAGGCATGCCGGCTTCGTCTACCCCGCAGGGCAGGGAAAGCGCCGGGTTCGTGGCCAAGGTGGCCACGTAGGTCAGGCCCAGCCACTGGTAGTAGTTGCGCATGGCCTGGCCATCCACTTCTTGGGCAAACAGCTCGGTCCACGGGAATGGGGACACCGGGCTCACCGGCGAGAGCAGCACATCGAAATCTTCGAACGCCTGCGCGAACTCGCGCGCCAGGCGGGTCTGCTCCAGGTGCGCCCAGGCGCGGTCGGCCAGGGTGATGCTGGCGGCCAGTTCCACATTGGCGCGCACGTTCGGGCCCAGGGTTTCGGGCGCTGTGCGGTAGGTGTCGGCAAAGGCGGCGACAAAGGCCTCTGCGCGAAGCACGTCGAATGCGCGGTCGGCATCGCCCAGCGAAGGCACCCAAGGCTCGCAGCGCGCGACCCACGGGCGCAGGCTGTTGACCCGATGGCCAAACGTGCGCCGAATGCCGGCATCCACCGCGCACAGGCCGAAATCCTCGGTGAAGCCCACGCGCAACTCGGAGAGGTTGACCCTCGGCAGGCTGATGAAGTCCTGCGCGGACGCAGGGGCGGAGAGCGGATCGCGCGCATCGAAGCCCACGCTGGCGGCCATCAACAGGGCCGTGTCGGCCACATCACGCCCCATCGGGCCGAGCACCGAGATGGCCGACCAGCCCAGCGGCCGCGCCGTGTTGGCCACCATCGAAGGCGAGGGCCGCAGGCCGACCACCCCGCACAGCGCGGCAGGTATCCGCAGCGATCCTCCCGTGTCGGAACCGGTGCACAGCGGCAGCATGTCGCAGGCCAGCGCCGCGGCCGAACCACCCGACGAGCCGCCCGCATTCAACCGTGGGTTGAACGGGTTGCCCGTGGCGCCCCAGACCGGGTTGCGGGTATTGGCGCCAGCGCCCATGTCGGGCACGTTGGTCTTGGCCGCGACGATGGCGCCTGCCCGCCTGAGCCGCGCGACCAGCCCGATGTCCTGCGTGGGCACGAAGCCACGCAGGCCCACATTGCCATAGGTGGTGAGCAAGCCCGCCGTGTTCTGCAGATCCTTCACGCCCAGTGGCAGGCCGTGCAGCAAGGGCAGCGCCTCGCCCCGCATCACCTGACCTTCGGCCGCCTTCGCCTGCAGCAGCGCACGCTCGAAGTCGGTGGCCGCCAGCGCATTCACGCCAGGGTTCAGGGCCTCGATGCGGGCGACGCAGGCCTGCATCAGTTGCACCGGCGACAGCTTGCGCTGGCCGATGAGGCGGCGCTGCTGCACCGCGCCGAGGGCCACCAGGTCGTCTGCGCGCACGCTGTTTCCCCTTCAATCGACGGTGATGCCAGCCCGCTGCACCAGCGCCCGCATGGCGGGCAATTCCCGGTTCACGCGGGCCTCGAAGGCGGGCGGTGGCTCGTAGCCCAACTCCAGGCCAGACTTCGCAAGGTCGGCCTGCATGGCCGGCGTCTTCATGGCCTCGGACAAGGCCCTCACCAGTGCCGCGCGCACCCCGTCGGGCAGGCCACGCGGCGCGACGAAGGACACCCAGGCCGAGAGCTCGAAACCGGGCAGGCCCGACTCAGCCAATGTCGGAACTTCGGGTGCGTTGGTGATGCGCTTGGCGGTGGTCACGGCCAGGGCCTTGATCTTGCCGGCCTTCATCTGCGGCACCGATGCGATGTTGGTGTCGAAGGACAACGGCACCTGGCCGCCGATCAAGTCTTGCATGGCCGGTGCGCTGCCCTTGTAGGGCACGTGCACGATGTTCACAGCCGCTGCGGCCTTGAACATTTCCCCGGCGAAATGCGAACTGGTGCCGGCGCCGAAACTGGCGTAGTTCAGCTTGCCCGGGTTGGCCTTGCCATAGGCCACCAGCTCCTTCACGGTGTTGAACGGCGCGCCCGGGTGGGCCACCAGCATGAGCGGAATGCTGCCGATGGTGCCGATGGCCTCGAAGCTCTTGAGCGTGTCATACGGCAGCTTGGACTTCAGCGCTGGATTCATTGTCCAGGTGGTGTTGCTGCTGGTCAGCAAGGTGTAGCCGTCCGGGGCGGCCTGTGCCACAGCCTGCGCGCCCACGGCCGTGCCGGCGCCGGCCTTGTTTTCCACCACGATGTTGCTGCCCGGCAGTTGCATTTGCATGTGCCGCGCCACGATGCGGCCCAGCACGTCCGCCGCCCCGCCGGGCGGATAAGGCACGACGATGGTGATGGGCTTTTCCGGGAAGGCTGCCTGCGCCGCCAGCGGGCAAAACAACGCCGCCGCGGCCAGCGCGGCCCGAGCGGCGAATTGGTGACGGCCGGAATTGAAGGCTACGGGCATGGTCATCGTCTCCGAGTGGAAGGGGGTTGGGCAGGCTTGGCGCGCACGGGTGCAGGCACGCCACGGGAAGGGGCAAGGCAATGCGCTTCGATCAAGCGGGCCAGCAGTTCCAGTTGCGCGCGCTCTTCTTTCGGCGCAGCACCGAACAGCCGCGCCACGCCCAGACCGCGCAGGCTGGAAAGCACCAGTCGCACCAGCGCCCGGGAATCTGCCGAGGCGGCCAGCTCCGGCAGCACTTGCAGGAAGCGCTGGTGCAGTGCCAGGCTGAGCGCGGCGCGATGCTGCGCGATGTGCGAACGCAGCGCGGGTTCGCCGGCACTGCCGAAGTACAGCGCCCAGGCGGCCAGATAGCGAGGCGGTTGGTAGGCGCGTTGCCACAAGGCGTTCACCAGCCCCAGGCAACGGCTGGCCAGCGGCCCTCCGGCCTCGGGCCAGGAGACGCCCTCGGGCCCGCTGGCCTTCAGGATGGCATCGAGCACCTGCATCATCAACACGGCCTTCGAACCGAAGTGATGCTGCAGCGCGCCGGGCGTCACCCCCGCCGCCTTGGCCACTTCAAACACCGTGGCGCCCTGATAGCTGCGTTCGTTCAGCAAATCGATGGCGGTGCCGATGAGGTGTTCGCGCGTGGCG
>CAVTWT010000026.1:0-38092 GCA_963738425.1 uncultured beta proteobacterium
CGAGCTGCGCCGCCACGCTGATCGGCCAGGAACATTTCGCGCTGCAGTTCGAACTCGCGCTTGGCATTGCCGTCGGCCTTGGCCATCACCGCCAAGCGGTGCCGCGTCTCGACCGAACGCTCGAACGGCTCGGGGTACTGCTTCAAGTAACGCTCGTAGGCCTTGGCCGATGCGACGCGGTTGTTGCCCTTGCCATGCAGCTCGGCGGCTTGCCACAGCGCTTCTTGCGCGAGCTTCGGGTCCTTGCCACTCGCAGCCACGCGCTCGAACTCACCGGCCGCCTCGCTCCAGCGGCCCTTCTCGAGGTAGGCCACCGCCAGCTTGCTCGACGCGTCATCGACCAGCGGGTGCTTCGGGAAACGCTGGCGGAAGTCTTCGAGCGTCTTGGCTGCGTTGTCCCAATCCTTCAAGCCGATCAGTGCAGCAGCAGCGTCGTACTGGGCGCTGGCATGGATCGCTGAGCCCGGCGCCACAGCGGCCACGCGCGTGAAGTGACCCACCGCGTCCTGCGCCTTACCGGACTTCTGCGCCGCTTCGCCTTGCTTGTAGATCGACGCCGCCTGGCGCTCGACCAGCTCGCCCCGCGCCTTGTCGTTGGCCGGCGTCAGTGCCATCAGCTCGCCATAGCGCTTCTCGGCACGATCGAACGCGCCGGACTCGAATGCCGTGTTGGCAAGCACCGTCGTCGCCACACGCTTCTGGTCTGCCGTGGCCGGCGGGTCGAGCGCCAGTACGCGCTCGGCCACGCTCTGCGCCTGCTCGATGTCCTTCAACGCATACAAACGATCGGCTGCGTTGGTCAACACCGGCGCGACGCGCGGGTCCTTGCCGAACGCATCGGCAAAACGCAGCGAACTCTGCACACCGGCCAGTTGCAGCTTGGGCTTGTCAGCCGCGGCAGCGCGTTTGTCTTGTTCGGCGTACGCCAGCAGCGCCGCATAACCGGCATCGGCGCTCTTGTCGTGCGCCGGATATGAATACGCCGTCTTCTCGTACTCGACCGAGGCCTCGGCAAAGCGCGAGTCTTCGTACAGCAGCTCGCCGAGCAGGAAGTGATTGCGCGCGGTGTCGGGCTCGCCGGGGAAGCCGGTGATGATGTCGCGGTACCAGCGCACCGCTTCCTGGTAGTCGCTCGTGGCCTTGGTCTTCTGCGCGCTGGCGTGGTAGTGGCGCGCCAGCTCGGACAGGCGCGTCTTCACCAGCGGCTGCGCCTTGTCCCAGCCCTCGGGGTTGGCCTTGCGGAACTCGCTGTTGACGCCGTAGCGGCCGACGTATTCCTTCTTCGCGTCGAGCGCGAGATTGGCGAAACCACCGCCCTCGTAGATGTCGATCACGCGGGCCGCCAGCACCGGCGCCTGCGCATGCATCGGGTTCTTGCGCACGAAGGCGCCGAAGGTGTCTGCTGCGTCCTTGACCCGCTCCTGCTTGATGTAGAGCTCGCCGAGTTGCTGGTAGACGCGGAACTCGTAGCTCTTGCGGGTGTCGTTCTTCGCGTAGGCGGCAATCGACTCGGCGCCCTGCAGGTTGGCCAGTGACAGGCTCATCACGCGGAAGGTGTCTTCCACCAACTCGCGGTCACCGCGCGACAGGTCCTTCAGGTTCTCCAGCGGCTCGTCGCCGCGGTCGGCGAGCTTGCCGTCGAGCACACCGAAGAAGGATTGCAGTCCCTCTTCGAGCTTGGCCTGCTTGAAACGTGACCAGCCTTGCATGTACAAGGCCCGGTCGCGGTACGCCGTGGCGCTGTTCATCGCCAGCACGGCGTTGTAGGCCTGCTCGGACGCGGGGTAGGTCTTCAACGTGAACAGCAACTCGCCGCGGCGAAACTGTGCTTCCTCGAGCGTGGCCGTGTTCGGATAAGCAGCCACGAGGCGGTCGAGCGTCTTCAGTGCCGTCTCCAACTCGCCACTTTGCTCCTGCGCACGCGCGAGCTGGTAGAGCACGCGGTCATTGCCCGGGTCGTTCGGGTAGGTCTTCAGGTAGTCCTGGTATCGGGCGACCGCCGCCTTGTAGTCGGGCGGATTGCCGGCCGCACTGGTGGCGCTGCGGTTGTCGGCCGCCACCATCTCGAGGTCGCCCAGGCGGCGCATCGCTTCAGCGCGTTGCGGCGCCAGGTCGGCCTTGGGCGTGCTGTCGAGGAACTTGCGGTACGCGGCGATGGCCTGCGTCTCATCGCTCTGCACGCGGCGATCCCTGTCCACCGGCACGCTGCGTTGCGACAGCGACGCCAGCGTCGGGGCATCGTCGCCTGGCGGCGGCTTGTTGCTGGCGCAAGCCGCGAGGACGGCCACAGCCACCAGAGAAAGGCTAACGGCGCTGCGCATCGCTGCCCTCCTTCGCATTCGTCGCCAGGCTGGCACGGTCGTACAACTGCGCGAGCGCGAAACGCGCCTGCGTCTGGTACTCGGCCAGGCGCTGCTGCGCCCCCGTCAACTCGGCCACGGCGATGTTCTGCACGGCGTCCTGCTGTTCCTTGGTGACCGTGGCCACGCGCGGAATCAGCAGATTGATCTGCGCTTCGAGGGCATCGATGCGCTTGGCAAAGCGCTCGAAGCGTTGCGGCTCTTCGCGCTGCGCCTTGGCCAGCCTCGCCTCGCGCGCTTGTGCTTCTTCCAGGCCGCTGTCGGCATCGCGCAGCGCCTTCTTCGACTGCCACAGCCGATCCGGCCATTGGCTCGACAGCTCCCAGGCCAAGCGCACCCGACAGCAGGCGCACCTTGTCGGCGAGCCTGGCGATCTCCGGGTCCTTCGCATTGATCTGCATCGCCGCCTGCACGTCGGCCAGGCGTTGCAACAGGGCATCCTGCCGGTCGTCGCTGAAAGCGATCACGTCGCCCTCGCGCTCGACACGTTCGAGCTCGGCAGACAGCGTGGCGCGGGTCCTGGTCGCGGCCTTCAAGTCAGCGCTCGTGCCCTTCTCGCCGCTCTGTGTCTGCGGCAGCCGCTGCAGGAAGGCCTTGCGGCGCTCGGCGAGCATGTCGCGATAGGCGACCAGGCTGTCGCGCCACTGCGCAAGGTTGCTGCCGAGGAACAGCAGGTCGCGGTAGTTCTTGAACGACTCCTGAAAGTCGTGCTGCGCCAGCACCTGCGTCAGGTGGCCGGCGTGCGGCATCTCGGGCAACTCGGTCAGGTTCCAGAACCAACCCATCTCGTTGCCAGCACTGCCGGGGTTGCTGCGCGTTCAGGCCCTCGATCAGCTTGCCGCTCTGGATGGCAGCGATCGATTCCTTCAACGCGCCCTGCTCGCTGTCGAACTCCGACACCGCGCCCTGATAGCCCTCGAGCGACTGCCCATAAGCACCGAGCTCGGCATAGGCATACGGCAGTGCAATCTTGGCTTCGAGCACGGCTGCGTCGCTGACGCTGCGGTTGGCCAGTTCGGTCCACGGCACCAAAGCCAGATCGTGCTGCTTGGCGTTTGCCGCCGCCCAGCCGAAGCCGAGCAGCGCCTTGTTGGATTGCAGGCTTTGCAGGCGCACCCGCTGCAACACCGTGCGCGCGTCTTCGCTGCGGCCATCCTGCAGCGCGGAGAAGCCGAGCGCCACATTGGCGCGGTCGCGCAGGCTGCGCTGTTCTTCATTCGCGCCCGGCATGCGGCCGACTTCGTCGAGCAGCACGCTGCCGGCCGGCACGTCGCCGCTCTTGACGAGCGCGACGCCGAGATTGAAACGTGCGAAGTGGCTGGCCTGCGACGGGTTCTTGACGTCCGTCATGCCGCGCAGTACCGCAGCCGCGCCGGCGAAGTCTTGCCGCGCCATCAGCAGGTTGGCGTGCAGCAGGTTGCGGTCTTCTTCCAGGCCCGCGGGCAGCTTGCCGCCGATCTTGGCAATGGCTTCTTCCGCCTCGCGCGGCAGGCCGCGCTGCCAGCGGATCTTGGCCAGGTAGTACCAGGCGCGATCGCGCACCGACGGCGGCGCATTGCGCTCGATCAGCTGCGCAAAGATCTGCCCGGCCTCGCGGTGCATGCCGTAGCTGAGCAGCAAACCGCCGCGCAGGACTTCGCTGTCGTCGTCGTGCGGTGTCAGGCGCGTGAAGTGTTGCGACACCATCAGCGACGTGACGGCCGTGAAGTACTTGTCCTGGTAGAAGTGGAACAGCGTGTCGCCGTAGTGCGGCGCCGTGACCGGGCGCTTGGCCGGCTCCGCCGGATCGGCTGCATGGGCCGAACCGATCGCGAGCGCCGCAGCAACGAGAGTGAGAGCGAATCGAGAGCGCACGACAGTCCTTACCAGACCTTCACTTCGAACTCGGGTTGGAGTTTTCCAGCCGAGTCCTTGATGCGCAGCTCGATGTACTTCGGGTCGGTGCCCTTGTCGAACTTGATCGTCGTGCCACGTTTGTAATCACGGTCGTGCGGGCCTTTGCCGGTGAAGGTGGCGACGATCTCGTGCGTGCCGCTGCGCAGGTTGCCGACAAAGGCGCGCTGCACGCCGCCGCGGTGCAGGGCCTGCACTTCGAGCGGCGTGTACAGGTAGTGGGTGACCTGCTTGTCGTCGAGCTTGATCTGCACCGAGTCGAGCTCGAACAGCTTGCCCACGTCCATCGACACGAACAGCGCCACCTGCGTGCTCGCCGGGAACAGCAGCTCCTCTTCGAGCACCAGCAAGTCGCGGTTCAGCTTGATGACGTCGGCCTTCAAGTCCTGCACGCGGTTGTCGAGGCTGGCGACCGGAGCGGTGTTGCCTGGAACAGCCTTGTCCTGCGCAGCGGCCGACAGCGTGAAGGCGCTCGCAACGAGGGCGATCAGAACAATGGAAATGGTCTTGAGCATGGTCGTTCTCTTTCAGTAGTTCGCCGTCACGTACAGCTGCAGCACGCTGGCCGACAGGCTGTAGGCCGAGCCGCTGCGCAGATCGGTGTAGTCGCTGTAGCGGTAGCGCAGCACTTCCAGGGCGCCGTTGAACTTGATCTCGTACTGCCCCGGCACCTTCCGCCAGCTGTAGGTCACCTTGCCGCCGAGCGTGTTGCCGTCGTAGGTGCCGAGCTGGCGGTTGCGCGTGACGTAGGTGTTCTGCACCTGCGCGTCGTCGCTGTAGAACGAGGCCTTGCTTTGACGGTAGTGGCGCACGAAGCCGTCGAGCAGGAAAGACTCGCCGACGTAACGGCTGTAGCCGCCTTCGAAGGTGTGTGACTTGACGTCCCAGTTGTCCCAGAAATAGCGGTACGAGCCGCGGATCGCATCGCGCGAGCCGAGGTCGCCGATGGCGCGGAAGTTGATCGCGCGCGAGCTGCGCGTGCGCGGCACGTTCTCCGGCACCGCGGCGCCGAAGACGCGTGCGGCGCGGTACGGGTTGCCGAGATAGCCGCTGTCGGCAATGGCTTCGAGGTTGACGCTGGCCAGCCACTTGGGCGTGAGGATCTGCGTCACACCGAGGCGGTACTGCCAGTGCTTGGCCTGGTCGAAGAAGCCAATGGTCTTCTGACCCACCTTGTCGGCGCCGCGGGTGAAGCCCAGGTTGACCGTCGTCATGCCGCCGAACGTCTCCTGAGACACATCGACCGAGAACGCATCGGCCCTGTAGTCAGGCTCCGAGCTGCTGGCCAAGCCAAGGGTGATGTTGGCGTCGCGCACCGCGTACTCGAGGCCCAGGCCGTACTCGGTTCGGCGCTCCTTGTAGGGGCTGGCCGTGGTGACGACATCGACCGACGCATTGCTGACCGCATCGACATAGACCTGGCCGGTCAGCGACACCTTGTCGTAGAGGCTCTTGCGCACCAGCAGCGCCGGGCCGTCGGCCGTCATGCCGCCGCCGCTGTAGCGGTGGTAGATCGCTTCGGCACGATCGGGCGGCAGCGGCGCCGCCTTCGCGCCATGGGCGGCGAACACGCCGCCGATCATGGCCGAGAGTGCGCGCAGCAGTCGAGACAGCGTGCTACTTGCAGCCACAACCGCCTCCTTGCACACCGTTGGCGCCGCGTGCGCCTTCGCGGATGTCGCGCACATGCTGGCTGTGCTTGGAAGCCAGCAGGTCGCCTTGCCACTGCATGATCGGATCGGCCAGCCGCTCGCGCTCATACGGCTTGACCCAGGGCTGCGGCGCGGCGCAGCCGCCGAGCATTGCGGCAAGCGTGAGGATCAAAGCAAGAGAGCGCTTCATCTGATCATTCCTTCAACAGTGCGCGCACCTGCTGCTCGTAGAGCGCTTCGACGCCTTCCTTGTAGCCGCGGTGCAGGTGGCGCACGCGGCCGTCGCGGTCGATCAGCACGGTGGCCGGCATCGCGTTCAGGTCGTAGGCGCCGACGACCTTCTTCTCCGAGTCGAGCAGCACCGGGAAGGTCAGGCCCATCTTGCCGACCAGGGCCTTGGCCACCGCCGGGTCTTCGTCGATGTTCACGCCCAGCAGCACGAAGCCCGAGCCGCGGTACTTGTCATGCAGCCGCGACAGGTGCGGCAACTCGACGCGGCAGGGGCCGCACCAGGTGGCCCAGAAGTTCACCAGCACCACGCGGCCGCGCTGCTCGCCCAAGCGCAGGTTCGGCCCGTTGAGTTGGCGCAGCGTGAAGTCAGGCGCCTGCGCATTCGGCGCGGCCTTGGCATTCGCAGCGCCCGCCGCGGCGAGCATCGCGAGTGCGATCAGGTGGCGTCGGTCCATCATGGTCATGCTTCTCCCTCGTTGATTCGTCTTGTTCTAGAAGTACCAGGCGAAGCCGGTCGTCAGCTCGATGTTGTGCGTCGTCTGGCGCGGACCCAGCAGGTCGATCGAGAAGATGTGGTCGCGCAACTCGACATGCAGCGCCGCACGGTCGGCCACCAGCATGCGCATGCCCAGGCCGAAGTTCATCGTCGAGCGGCGGCGCTCGGCCAGCTTGGTGCTGCCGATGCCGGCCAGCAGGTACAGCGACGTGGCCTTGGCGCGATTGCTGCCGATGAAGACCTCGCCGGGCAGCACGTTCCAGCCGGCGCGTGACGTTGTAGTAGGTCAGCTTCTCTTCGGGCTGCGGGAAGATGCCGCCGCCGGGCAGCAACTGGCGGTAGTTCTCGTCGCTGACCTTGGTCTGCGCCAGGTTGGCCTGCACGAAGAAGTCTTCGGTGATGTGGTAGCCCAGGCGCATGCCATAGACCGCGCTGGCGCCGAAGTTCTCGGTCGAATAGACGCCGCCGATCAGGCCGACCTCGATGTCCTTCGATGGGAACTTGGGCAGCTTCACGTCGCGCCGCTCGACTTGCGGCACGACGACCTGCTCGTTGGCGGGCTGCGTCGACTGTGCGAAGGCCGATGCGGACACAGCGGCAGACAGCAAGGCGATGGAGGAGCGTGAGCGTCTTTTTCATGTTGTGCCTCTCTGCGGAGGTCAGTAGAAGAAGAAGGAGATGCCGGCGGTGACGGCGCGAAACTCTTGGCTGCGCTGGTCGGAGACGAAGGCGGTGTAGAGCGTGTAGTCGGCGCGCAGCACGAAGCGCTCGCTGGCGTACCAGCGCACGCCGAAGGTGGCGTTGGCGAGGTTGGCGTCGGTGTCGGTGGCGCCGACCAGCGTCTGGTTCGGGAAGTTGCGGAAGCGTCCGATGCCGATGCCGAGGAACGGCGACAGGCGCTGGTCCGACCACGGCTCGGCAAGCAGGTTGCCGTACCACATGTCCGTGCCCGAGAACACGCCTTGCACCTGCGCGACCGTGCCTTCGAAGCTCAGCGCGTCGGACAGGCGGTAGCTCATCCAGAGCTTCTGCATCGGCTCGCCGCTGAAGCGGCCGTAGGCAGCGCCGATCTGCACGCGTCGCGCCAGGTAGTCGTCGAGCGCGGTGTCGCGGAAGGTCTTGGCGACACCGGCTTCGGTCAGCGTGCCTTCGAGCTGGCGGCGGTGCACCCAGCCGGTCTTGTCATTGCCCGTGTCGCTGACCGTGCGGACCTTGAACCAGTCGGTGGCGCGCAACTCGATGATCACGAACTCGTGGCGCGCGGCCACGTGATGCACCGGGAAGCCGCGGCCGGGGCCGGTGCGCATTTCCAGGTACGGGTCGGCCACCTTCACGCGCTCGGTGACCTGCGCGTATGCGGTGCCGAGAGCGAAGAGCGAGATCAGCAACAACAGCAGTGCTGTTGTCGTCTTTTTTATTGCGTATTGCATGTACCGGTTGCGGGGTCCGCGGGCGTGAACATCGAAGCCGAGGCGCTGCTGAACTCGTCCTGGCCCTGCGGCATCGGCCGGCTGATCCAGTAGGCGATGAGCAAGGCTTCGGGCGTGTTGGCATTGGCGAAGATCTGCCCGCCGCCGTGCAGCACGCCCTGCACCAGCGGCTTGGTGAGCATCTTGCTGCTGGTCGGCGAGCCAAGCACCGACGAGCCTTGCGCCGAGTAGAAGTTGCGGTACATCTCGGTCAGGCGAGCCTCGTCGACCGAGGTGGTGGCCAGATCGACTTCGGTCGCGCTTTCGCGCATGCGAAACGCGCCGCCGGTGCCGTTGACGTTGTCGTGGCAACCCGATGCAGCACAACTGCCGGTGCCGCCGGCGGGCAACGACAACTGCGCGATAAGCGCCGGGTTGACGCACTTCTGGAAGTAGACGAACGACAGGTTCTGCCCGCCGCCGCCCGGCGTGTTGACCACGTCGGGCGGGTTGCCACCGCCGCATGCGGTGAGCATGGCGGCAGCAACAATGGCAAGGCCCGACTTCATCATGGAGCGCATCCTGAGGTGATCCAATTCGCGATCGCGGTGTACCCCGCGCTTCCTGCCGGCAACGGCGTCGTGCCGGCCGCCGCGCCACTCGGGTGCGGTGAAGTGGAGGGTCGCACGATCAGCGCGTTGCTCGACAAGTTGCAGGTGTTCGAGACCATCGACAGCGTGACGTTGTAGTCACCCTCCGGGCTTCCGGTGAGCACGAAGCGGCTGCGTGCAAAGCTGCTGCCGGTGGTGGCCGCGCCCGAGGTTCCTGCCGGTTGGTGGCAGGCCACGCACTGGCTGCGCAGCACCGGGTGCACCGCGCTGTCGAACGTGGCGCGCGACAACGCCGTGGCGCGACGGGCCGGGCTGTTGCTGGCCATGACGTTGTTGAAGTACTGGCCGCCCAGGTCCATCCACTCGGTGACGACACGCCTCTCGGCGGCGGTCAGCAAGGCCGCGTGGTTGTTGGCCGGCATCGGGAACGCCGTGCGCGCGTCGGCGCTCGCCTTGACTTCTTCGCCGAAGAGAATCTCGCCGAGTCGGCTGGCTCGCGTCAGGCCTTCGGCGCCACCGGCCATCGTCTCGACCAGGGCCGGACCGCGCACGATCTCGCGCACGCCGTCTTCGATGCGCGTCACCGGCTGGCCGTTGGCATCGATCAGCGGGTCGCCGAGCAGCAGCTCCTGGTAGGAGGTCATGCGGCCGGTGCCGGAGATCGACGATGAGAGGTCGAGGCGCGCATTGCCCGCCGCGTGGCAACCGACGCAATTGCGATCCCAGATCGGCTGCACGTGGTCCGGGTAGTTGAGGATGCCGTTGGTCGGCGCCGTGCCTGCAGGCAGGCCAGCGTAGGTGATGTCGATCGATGCGCGGGGGGTGGCACCAGCGCCCGCCCAGACATCCCGGAACGCCATGTCGGCGAGCAATTGCAGCGCTGCCGCGTCAACCTTCGTCCGCGTGGCGGCCATCGTCTCGCCGCTCGCGTGCGCACCGGCCAATGCCGGGTTCAGCGCCGCCGGCAATGTGTTGGCCTGTGCCGCGTCGTTGATCGAGGCGCCGCGGCGCGGGCTGTGGCAGCCGTCGCAAGTGCGGCGCTCGCCAGGGCGCACCTGAATCCAGTTCAGGTGCGACTGCAGCGCGCGACCCTTGGCATCGATGATCGACAGCGCCAGCGGTGTGTCAGCCGGCACTTCGAGCTTGAACGAACCGTCGGGCTCGACCTGCGCGTAGCCGAGGATCTGCTGCGGCTCGAAGTCGGTCTCGCCGATAGCCTCGCGCATGCCGCTCATGCCTTCCTGCGGCGCCATCGCGCGCGTCGCGCGCACGAAGCGCGCCGGTGCACAGTGGTAGGCCGGGTCGGCCGGATCCTTCATCTTGCCGATGTCGGCAATCATCGAGCGCGTGTCGTCGGCATGCGTCGCCGCCGTCTGCGCAATGCCGCGTGCGCAACCGGCCGGCAGGTCGCCCGCCGTCAGCACCGCTTCGCCCATGCGGTTCAGGCCGTCGGTGTCATAGATGCTGCGCACTTCGATCGTCGCCCGGTTGGCCGCCGCCAGCGTGGCATTGACTTCGGTCGGCGCGGCCACGGCCGGCTCGGTGCGGGCCTGGATCGCCACCGGGTCGGTGAACATGAAGCCGGTCGGCGGCGAGGCCACGATCAACCAGGTCTGCACGTTCGGGTCGTACATGTAGATCGAGTAGATCGGCGGCACGTTGTCCTGGATCGAGTCGGCAGCCTCTTCTTCCATCGTGCGCTCCGAGTCCAGGCGCTCGATCTCTGCCGCCGTCAGGCGCGTGCACGGAATGACGACGCCATCCTTGGTCACCTCACAGGTGCGGAAGGCGACGAGCACGCGGTCGGTGCCGTCCCACAGCGGATACGGCGTGGTCGCGCGGCCGACGAGCGACAGGCCCCGTTCGGACGGAATCTCGCGGTCGGTCAGATGGCGCTGGCCGGCCAGCGCTGTGACCCGGTTGTTGGCCGGTGTGTTGTTCTCCGAGAAATTCTCGACGTCGACCAGCATCAGCGCGCCGCCTTCGCGGGTGCCCGACAGCGACATCAGCGATGACGCGATCTGGCCGCTGAATCGGCCCGCCGGATCCATCTCGCGCGGGTGCAGGAAGCTGTTGCCCGGGCTGTGCGCGCCGTAGCGCACGAACATGTTGGTGCCGTCGGGGCGGCTGGTGAAGATCGCAAAGCGGTTGCGCGGGCCCACGTGCTCCCAGCGCGAGAACATGATGTCGCCGTTGCTCTTGACCACCGGGTTGCGGTCATGGCTCTGGTTGACCGAGATCTGCGTGATCTCGCTGCCGTCGGTCTTCATCGTGTGCAGGTTGAGCACGCGCTCGCGCTCGTACTCGTCGACCGCGAACACGTCCTCACCGTTGATGACGGACTTGGTCTTGGTCTGGCGGTTCGAACTGAAGACGAAGCCACCGCCCGCAGGCAGGTAGGCCGGATCGACGTCGTCGCTCACCGTCGAGGCGGTGATGCGGCGCAGCGTCCCGCCCTCGAGGCCGCTGGTGGTCATGTCGTATTCCCAGATGTTCCAGTGCCCGGTGCACGCGGCCGCGCCGTCGATGGTCGAGGTGTTGGTCGTCGGGCAGCGCAGCGCAAAGACGATCTTCTTGCCGTCGTAGCTGACCTCCGGGTCGGACACGTCGCCGTTGCCTTGAGTGATCGATCGGGTGGCGTTGATTTCGCGCGAGCTCGGCGAGGATTTCTCGCGCAGCATCAGGTCACCGCCGGGCGCGGTGGGCGCGCCGTCGGTCGGGTTCATCGTGATCGTGTTGGCGCGCTTGGCATAGGCGATCGACACGTCGCCGTTGACGGCCACTGTGTCGCTGCTGCTGGCGCTGCCGCTGCCGCAGGCGCTCACCAGCAACATCGTTGCCGTGGCCAGCGCGCAGACGGCAAAGGCATGCCACTGTCTTGCTCGGATCGTCGTCCCTGTCTTCATGATGAACCCCCTGTGCACGTGTAGGTGTTAGTGCCGTGCGGGCGTGCGCCCCGCCGACATTCCGCTCGAAAAATGCAACTCGCCCGCGGCATCGACGACGATCGCGTCGACACCCTCGACCGACTCCACCAGTTCCATGCCGCGCTCGGCGCCGAGCACGAACACGGTCTTGGAGAGGGCTTCGCAAGTCAGGCCGTCCGGCGCCAGCACGGTGACGCTGCGCACCGAAGACGGTGACGCCCCGGTGGCCGGATCGACGATGTGGTGGTGGCGCACGCCGTTCTTCTCGAAGAAGCGCTCGTAGTCGCCCGATGTGGAGATCGCGGTGTCGACCAGCGGCAGCAAGGCCGCCAGGCCGTCGGCCTTGCGCGGGTCGCGCACGCCGATCGTCCACGGCCGGCCGCGCTTGTCGCCGATGACGCGGCTGTCACCGCCCGCCGCCACATGGGCGTGGTGGATGCCGTGGCGCATCAGGATCGCAGCGGCGTTGTCGACCGCATGGCCCTTGGCGAAACCGCCGAGGTCGATGCGCATGCCGGGGCGCGCAAACTTGACGCTGCGGGTGCGTGCATCGAGCTCGAGGCCCCGCCAGCCGATCGCGGCACGTCCCTGTTCGAGGGCCGCCGCGCTCGGCGCCACGCCTTCACGGTAGTCGTACAGGCAGCCGGCGCTGGCGTAGGTGATGTCGAACGCACCTTGCGAGAACTGCGAAAAGCGCTGCGCCTGCACCAGCAGCAGGAACATCTCGTTGGACAGCGCCACCGGCTCACGCGCCGCGTCGCGGTTGATGATCGACAGCTCGGAGTCGGCCTTGTGCGGGCTCATCGTGCGGTCGATGCGGTGCATCTCGGCCATCACCTCGGCAATCGCTGCGTTGCCGCGGGCCGCGTCTTCGCACCACAGCTCGACGCGGATCGCCGTGCCCATGGCGACTTCGTCGCGCGCCAGCCAGACACCGGTCTCGTCGTTGACCGCATGCAGCGCCTCCTTTGGAGCAGCGCGTGGCGCTGCGGGCGCGCTGAGCGCACCGGCGGTCGTGGCCATGGCCTTTGACCAGTCCCAGAGATTGCGTACCTGGCTTCGCACCGAATGCTCCCCTTCGTCGCTGGAGTTGCTGTGAACGCTGCAATCGCTCTCGCGCAAATAGCGCCTGCCGAGCGGTTGCCGCGCATATTGCGGGCGAGACCCTGCGCAAACTGGTGAACTTGTTGGCAATCCGCGATGCGTTTACCTCCTGTCGCCATTCCTCGGGCCGGAGAAACGACCGGAAGTGCGAGCGAGTCTCTCGGCTGTTTGCAATCGCAACAGCCGCGAAACCGTTCGAGACTTATTTGGAACGCGTGACAATGCGTGTCATGACGATCATTCGCCGCGCATGGATCACTGCACTGCTGCTTGCTGCCGCGTGCGCGCCTGCGGTTGCGCTCGATCTGCAAGGCCACCGCGGCGCCCGCGGCCTGGCGCCGGAGAACACGCTGCCCGGCTTCGCGCTCACGCTCGGCATCGGCGTGACGACGCTCGAACTCGACATTGCGATCACGCGCGACGACGTGCTCGTGATCCACCACGACCGCAGCCTGAATCCGGACATCACGCGTGACGCCGAAGGCCGTTTCCTCGACGCCCGCGGCCCGGTGATCCGCAGCCTCGCATTCGACGAGCTGCAACGGTTCGACGTCGGCCGCTTGAAGCCCGGCACCGCCTACTCGAAGAACTACCCGCAGCAGCAGCCGATCGACGGCGTGCGCATCCCGCGTCTGGCCGATCTGTTCGCGCTGGTGCGCAAATCAGGCAACGACAAGGTGCGCTTCGCCATCGAGACCAAGCTGTCACCCCTCAATGCCGAAGAGACCGTGGCGCCGGAGGCCTTTGCTCGCGCCGTGGTGGCCGCCATCCGCGAGGCTGGCGTGGCCGATCGTTCGACCATCCTCAGTTTCGACTGGCGCACGCTGGCCGTGGTGCAGAAGGAAGCGCCTGAGATCGGCACCGTGTACCTGAGCGCGCAGCAGCCGTTTCTCGACAACATCGGCGCCGGCAAGGCCGAGGGCTCGGCGTGGACCAACGGCATTCAGTTCAAGGACCATGGCTCGGTGGCGAAGATGGTCAAAGCCGCTGGCGGGCGCATCTGGTCGGTGTTTCATGGCGACCTCGATGCGGCGAAGGTCAAGGAAGCGCAATCGCTCGGCTTGCAGGTCCTGGCGTGGACGGTCAACAGCCCCGCCGAGATCGCGCGAGCGCTCGACCTCGGTGTCGATGGCGTTGTCAGCGACCGGCCGGACCGGGTGCGCCAGGAGATGCAGCGCCGCGGCCTGGCGCTGCCACTGAGTTCGCCCGTGCAGCCATGACTTTCAGCGACAGCGACTGGACCCGCGACCCGCCCCTGCGGGTGCGCACGCCGCCGTCGCAGCGGCGTGTGCTGATCCTGGCCTTTGCCATCGCCGTCAGTTGCGTGGCCATCGCCATGGCGGTCTACAGCATCGAACAACTGCTCGACACATCGGCCCGCAGCGAAGCGCTCAAGCACATCGGCGACGCCGCGATCTCGGCACCGCCGAGCGCAGGCCTGGTGCCACCGCCGGTGGCATCGGCAGCCGCTGCGAGCGCACCGGTCGCGGCCGCGCAGGTGGCCAGCGCGCCGGCGACCGGCAGCCAGCAGGAGACCGATGCGCAGAAATTGGTGATCCTCGAAGCCGAGATGCGGCAGCGAGCGCGCGAAACCGCCGAGCAGGCCGCCATCGAAGCCGCGCTGCGAAAGGATCGCGCGTGGCAGCGCTTCTACCAGCGGCCCGACTTCTGCGCCGACAACCCGACTGCGGCGCAGATGGTGCAGTGCGCGAACCACCACATCCGCGCGCGCAAGGAGTTCGAGGAGCGCTACGCGACGGGCCGACTGTAGCGCTACGCCGCCAGCTGCTGTCGCCAGCCGAGGCCGGCTTCGGTCGTCGCGGCCGGTTTGTATTCGCAGCCGACGTGGCCTTCGTAGCCAATACGATCCAGGTGCGCAAACAGGAAGGCGTAGTTGATCTCGCCGGTGCCCGGCTCGTTGCGGCCGGGGTTGTCGGCCAGTTGCACATGGCCGATGCGCGCCAGGTGCTTTTGCAGCGTGGCCGACAGCTCGCCTTCCATGCGCTGCGCGTGGTAGATGTCGTACTGGACGAAGGCGTTGTCGGCGCCGACCTCATCGAGGATCGACAGCGCCTGCGATGTGCGATTGAGATAGAAGCCGGGAATGTCGAAGGTGTTGATCGGCTCGATCAGCAGCTTGAGCCTGGCCTTCTTCAACGCGGCGGCGGCGTAGCGAAGGTTGTCGACGAAGGTCTGGCGCAGCACACCGTCGGCCACGCCTGCCGGCGCCTTGCCCGCAAGGCAGTTCAGTTGCGGCACACCGAGCGCCGTGCCGACATCGATCGCGCGCGCCACACCTTCGCGAAACTCATCGACGCGGTCCGGCAGGCAGGCGATGCCACGCTCGCCCGCATCCCAGTTGCCCGCGGGCAGGTTGTGCAGCACGAGCTTGAGCCCATGGCGTGCCAGGCGGTCTTGGATGTCCGCTGTGGCGAACGCATACGGAAAGAGGAACTCCACGGCCGTGAAGCCGGCGTTGGCAGCGCGCTCGAAGCGATCGAGGAACGGCACCTCGGTGAAGAGCATCGACAGGTTGGCGGCGAACTTGGGCATGACGCTACTCCAACAGCCCCGCCATCTCGAGGCCTTGACGTCCCTCGGGGTGCCGACAGTCGATCTCCTCGAACTCGTTGATCTTGTCGATCTCGGTGCCCATGGCGATGTTGGTCACCTTCTCCAGGATCACCTCGACGACCACTGGCACGCGGTACTTGCTGCGCCATGGCCTGGGCCTCGACCATCGCCGCCTCGATCTTTTCCGGGTCCGTCACACGGAGCGACTTGCAGCCCAGGCCCTGCACCACGGCCTGATGATCGACGCCATAGCTCTTCAGCGCGCTGTCTTCGACGTTCTGGTTCTCGAACGCGAGCTGCACGCAGAAATCCATCTCGAAGCCGCGCTGGCTCTGGCGGATGAGGCCGAGATAGCTGTTGTTGACCAGCACCTGCACATACGGCAGGCGGAACTGCGCGCCCACCGCCAGCTCCTCGATCAGGAACTGGAAGTCATAGTCGCCCGACAGGCCGACCACCGTGCGCGTCGGGTCGGCAGCGACGACGCCGAGCGCTGCCGGGATCGTCCAGCCCAGCGGGCCGGCCTGGCCGCAGTTGATCCACTGCCGCGGGCCATAGACGTTCAGGAACTGCGCGCCGGCAATCTGCGACAGGCCGATCGTCGTCACGTAGATGGTGTCGCGCGGGAAGACCTTGTTCATCTCTTCGTACACGCGCAGCGGCTTGATCGGCGTCTCGGTGTAGTGCGTCTTGCGATGCATCAGCTTCTTGCGCTCGGCGCAGCGCATCGACCAGTCGCTGAAGTCCTTCAACGCCTTCGCCGCCTTGCGTTCCTTGGCCACTTGCACGAAGAGTTGCAGCGCCGCCTTGGCGTCGCTGACGATGCCGAGTTCCGGATTGAAGACGCGGCCGATCTGCGTCGGCTCGATGTCGACGTGCACGAAGGTGCGGCCCTTGCAGTACACCTCGGGCGAGCCGGTGTGGCGATTGGCCCAGCGGTTGCCGATGCCGAGCACGAAGTCCGATGCCAGCATGGTGGCGTTGCCATAGCGATGCGAAGTCTGCAGCCCCACCATGCCAGCCATCAGCGGATGGTCGTCGGGGATCGTGCCCCAGCCCATCAGCGTCGGGATCACCGGCACGCCGGTGAGTTCGGCAAACTCGACGAGCAGGTCCGACGCATCGGCGTTGATGATGCCGCCGCCGGCAACGATCAGCGGCTTGCTCGCCGCGGCCAGCATGTCCAACGCCTTCTCGATCTGCTTGCGCGAGGCCGCCGGCTTGTACACCGGCAGCGGCTCGTAGGTCTCGATGTCGAACTCGATCTCGGCCATCTGCACGTCGAACGGCAGGTCGATCAGCACCGGGCCTGGCCGGCCGGAGCGCATCAGATGAAAAGCCTGCTGGAAGGCACGCGGCACCTGCGCCGGCTCGCGCACGGTGACGCTCCACTTCGTCACCGGCTTGCTGATGGACTCGATGTCCACCGCCTGAAAGTCTTCCTTGTACAGCCGCGCCCGCGGCGCCTGGCCGGTGATGCAGAGGATGGGGATGCTGTCGGCGATGGCCGAGTACAGGCCCGTGATCATGTCGGTGCCGGCCGGGCCGCTAGGTGCCGATGCAGACGCCGATGTTGCCGGCCTTGGCGCGGGTGTAGCCCTCAGCCATGTGGCTGGCGCCTTCGACGTGGCGCGCCAGGATGTGCGCGATCGACTCGCGCTCGCGCAACGCCGCGTACAGCGGGTTGATCGCCGCACCCGGCACGCCGAAGGCCTGCGTCACGCCTTCTTTTTCCATCACCAGCACGGCGGCCATGGCGGCCTTCATCTTTGCCATCGCGTCTCCTTGATGTGTTGACGGATGGTCAATGGCCGTCGCCGCCCCGCGCGGGTAAACCCAGCCTGCGCAGATTTGCTATTCCATGGAGGAATAGCGGGCGTAAAGTCCGACCATGGACCGTGTCACCGCCGTCGCCCTCTTCATCCGCATCGTCGAGAGCGGGAGCTTCTGCAAGGCAGCAACCGAGTTCGGCATCACGCAGCCCACCGCCACCAAGGCCGTGGCCGCGATGGAAGAACGGCTCGGCGCGCGCCTGCTGCACCGCACCACGCGCGGTGTCAGCCCGACCGAAGTCGGCGCGCTGTACTACGACAAGCTGCAAGGCCATCGCGCACGAGATCGAAGCCGCCGACAACCTGGCCTCGCTGATGCAAAGCGGCGTCGGCGGCACGCTGCGCGTCTCGACGTCCGTCGCCTTCGGCCGCCGCGTGCTGGTGCCGGTGGCGATGAAGCTACATGCGCGAACACCCGAGCCTGACGGTGGACCTGAGCTTCGAGGACCGCTACGTCAACATGGTCGAGCAAGGCGTGGACCTGGCGGTGCGCATGGGGCGCCTGGCCGACTCCACCCTCGGCTCGCGCTACCTTGGCCGCAACCCGTGGCTCATGGTCGCCGCGCCGTCGTACCTGAAAGCGCGCGGCACGCCAAAGCAACCCGCGGAGTTGCCGCAACACGCCTGCCTGATCTACAGCACCGTGCAGGGCGATGACCGCTGGATGCTGACCGCACCGGATGGCAAGGAACTGGTGGTGCCGGTGCGCGGGCCGCTGCGCTCGAACAACCTGTCGGCCGTGCTCGCCGCTGCGCGCGAGGGCCTGGGCGTCGCCGTGCTGCCCTGGTACGTGGCGCGCGAGTCAGTGGCCGACGGCGCGGTGAAGCCGATCCTGGAGCGCTACACCCTACCCACGCAGGAGATCCACGCCGTGTACCCCTCGCCCAAGCTGGTGCCGAGCAAGGTGAGCTCGTTCATCGAGCATCTGAAGGGGGCGATGGAGGGGGCTTGGTGGGAGCGGGGGGTGTAGCGCACGCCGCGCAAGGGCTCATGACCCGTTGCAGTCTGTTTGTGCCGCCAGGAACAGACCTTCGCTGGCAGCGCTGTTGGGGGTACGAACCAGGCAGTCCCTGTCCTGCACCACCAGGCAGAACTCCGTGCTGTCGAAGCCAATGCGAACAAGGACCTCGCGCAATCTCCACTGCTCGGCAGATGAGGTCTCTCCTGGCATCAAGGTCACGTCGTACGAAACAGATCCACCGCGCCGAAACAAGGCGAAGACGCGCCTGGGTCACGTTTGATCGCGCCCTCTGCGGTGGCGCCGAATGCAGTCGGCAGCGATCCCGAGCGCCGCCACCATGAACGGCAGGGCGAGCAGAAAGGCAAACTCGGGGCTGACGGTGGACCACCAGGCCGCAAGGTCATCAAGGAAGGTCGTTTGCATGTTCGCTCCTCGTCCGTCTAGAGCAACCTGAAGGCGAGCACCGCGGTCAGCGTCGGCGGCAATGCCGCCACCAGCAGCCCGAGTGGGTTGATCGCCTCGTCGTCGAAATGGCCGCGCAGGATCGCGAAGCCGGCGGGGTTGGGCGCGTTGGCGATCACGGTCAGGCCGCCGCCGGTGACGGCGCCGGCCACCAGCGCGCGCTTGAACTCCTCGGACAGGCCGTCGACCAGCGAGCCCAGATAGGTCAGCGCGGCGTTGTCGGTGATCGCCGTCAGCGCGGTAGCGCCGAAGTACACGGTGTCGGCATCCATGCTGCGCAGCAGCGGCTCCAGCCACCACTGCTGCTGGCCGCCCAGCACCACCAGGCCGGCGAGGAAGAAGGCCACCAGCAGGCCCTCGCGCAGGATCAGCCGCTCCTGGTACTGCGGATAGGCCGTCGCGAAGCCCATGAAGAACAGGAACAGGCCCATGAACACCGGCGGGTGGTGGGCGAAGGCAACGATGCCGGCCAGGAACGCAAGGTGGATCGCCAGCACCGGGGCCGGCATCGTGTCCTGCTCGGCGGCCCGGCGCGCCAGGCGCGCGAGCTCGACGCGAAAGACCGTCGCCGAGACCAGCGCGTTGACCAGCACCGCAAGCGCCGCCTTCCAGCCGAAGTGCGTGAGCATGTAGAGGCCGTCCCACTGCCACTTGGCCGCCACCATCAGCACCGGGGGCGCGGCAAAGGCGGTCATCGTGCCGCCGATCGACACGTTGACGAACAGCACGCCCAGCGTCGCGTACTTGAGCTTGTTCGATACGCCGGCCGCGAACACACGGTCGCGCAGCATCAGCGCGGCCAGCGTCATCGCCGCCGGCTCGGTGATGAACGAGCCCAGCAGCGGCACCAGCGACAAGGCCACGGCGTAGAAGCCGAGCGACCCGGGCAGTGGCACGAAACTGGCCACCGCGAGCACCAGGCGCTTGGCCACGTACAGGATCGCGCGGCTGCCAGCCACCACCATGATCACGAACACGAACATCGGCTCGGTGAAGTTGCGCGAGTCGAGGTACTCGGTGGCCTCGCCGCGGCCGGCCGCGAGGCCGATCACGAGGATCAACACCATGGCCCAGAAGCCGAACACCACCTCGACTTCGCCGAGCAGATGCCAGATGCCGGCATGCGCCGGGCGTTCGTGCGCCAGGCGTTCGAAGAACTTGGTCGAAAAGGTGTGCAGCAGCGCGACCGCGAACAGCACGGCGGCGATCCATTGCAGCGTGCCGGCGCTCATGGACGATTCCGCTCTTCGAGTTGTGAGCGCAGGCCGCGCCGCAATCGCCGCAGGTGGAAGGGGCCGAGCGCGGCCACCAGCAAGGGCAACGCAAGGGCAAAGTTCAGGAGCGCCATGCCCACGCGCGAGGCCAGCGAGGGCTCGGCCAAGGTGTACTTGGTCAGTGCGGTCACGGCCACCAGCGCGACCGCCATGCCGGCAATCTCGACCAGTTCAAGCGGTGTCTCATGCGCACGTGCCAACGCAGCGCTGCGCTCGCTCTCAGGGAACTGCCGCAGCTCGGGCAACAGCGTGGGCCAGACTCGATGCACCGACACCTCCATCGGTCTGGAGGCTAGGGGCTGGTGCGCGCGCTGGAAATTCGGCCGCGCGCGTACGCGGGCCCGTACGGGCGAGCCCCTATCGGGTCAACGGCTCAGTGATTCAACGTCGGCGCTCGACCTGCTTGACGAGTTCGACCACACTGTTCACGCCAAGCTTGTCGAGCACGCGCGCCTTGTGAACTTCGACGGTTCGCGGGCTGATGCCCAGGGTCTCCGCGATGCGCCGGTTGTGAAGCCCCTCGACCAGCAGCGCCATCACCTCGCGCTCGCGCGCGGTCAGCGCGTCGGGTTCGGGCATTGCGGCCGGCGGCGCGGGCAGGCCGGCCAACGCCTGCGCCACCGCGCGCAGCAACTGCTCGCCGTCGAACGGCTTTTCGAGGAAGTCCACTGCGTCGGCGAGGAAAGCCTTGCGCGCGGCGGCCACGCTGCCGTGCGCAGTGATGACGATCACCGGCAGCGCGACCCCGCGCTCGCGCAAGGTGGCCTGCAGCTCCAGGCCGCTGAGGCCGGGCATGCGGATGTCGGCGACCACGCAGCCGCGCCACTCGGGCCGCAGCGCGGCCAGGAAGTCCTCGGCCGATGCAAAGGTGGCGCTGACGTGGCCGCGCAGGCTGAGCAGCAGCGACAGCGCGTCGCGCACCGACGCGTCGTCGTCGACGATGAAGACGGTGTCAGCTTTCATCGGGTTCGCTCTCCGGGTCGTCACCGCGCCGGTGGTCCAGTGGCAGCGTGAAGCAGAAATGACCGGCTGCCACCGGCTCGGCCCACAAGCGGCCGCCATGCGCCTCGACGATGGCGCGGCAGATGTTCAGGCCGATGCCCATGCCGCCGGCCTTGGTCGACGCGCTCGGCTCGTCGAAGGGCCGCATGCCCTCGGGCATCCCCGGCCCACTGTCGATCACCGCGATGCTGATCTCGGCCGCCGTTGCCGAGGCTCGCACGCGCACGCTGGCCGGCGCCGGCGCGGCAGCTGCCGCCTCGATCGCATTGGCGATCAGGTTGCGCAGCACCACGTGCATCTGCACTGGGTCGATCCAGGGCGCGGGCAGCGGCGTGTGCAGTTCGGCCGCGAGCGACACGGACTGCAGCCGCGCGCGCGCCTCGTGCACGGCCAGCGCCTCGCCGATCATGCCTGCCAGTTCGACTCGCTCGAGCGTGGTGGACCCGCTGCGGAAGAAGTCGCGCAGGCGCCTGACCACCTCGCCAGCGCGCTTGGCGTCACCGCCGATGCGCTGCGCGATGTCGAGCAATTGGGCGCGGCGCGCCTCGTCCACCGACGGCGCGGCGTCGAGCAGCACCTGGCAAGCTTGGGCATAGGTGGCCAGCGCGGTCAGCGGCTGGCTCAACTCGTGTGCCAGCGCAGCCGACATCTGGCCAGCGGCAGCCAGGCGCAGGCTGCGCCGCAGTTGAGCCTCGGCGCGCGCGCGCTCGTCCACCAGCACGCCCAGCAGCAGGGCAGTGACCGTGACCGCGGCCATCAGCATTTGCAGCTGGAACACCGTCAGGTCCGGGTGCGGAACGTTCTGCACCGCCACGATCAAAGCCAGCTGCGTCAGCGCAGCGGCCAGCACGGCCCCGACGACGCCGAACTGCACCGACGCCCAGATCACCGGCAACAGCAGCAGGTAGAAGAACTGGAAACGCTCCTCGCCGCCCAGACCGAACACCAGCCAGGTCAGGCCGAGGGTGAGCGCTGCGATGACCCAGGCTCGGCGGTCGCGCAGGGTCTGGCCGAGGAGGCGGCGGCGCGCCGGGTCCATCGCCGCGAGGAGGATGGGCAGTGTCACCAGCAGGCCCACGGCATCGCCGATCCAGTAGCGCACGACCGCCGCGTGCAGCGGTGCCGCCAGGCCATGGCCGCCGAGCGCGAGCGTGCCGATGTACAGCACGCCGCTGGCCAACGAGCCCACGAGCACGATCGCGATGAAAGCGCGCACGTCACGCACCGTCGCCAGCAGCGGACCGTCGCGCAGGCGCTGCTGCAGCGCACGCGCGATCGCGAGGAACGACAGCGTCAAAGCGGCCGCCGCTGCGGCGGCGACGAACAGGTCGTCGGGCAAGCCGCGCACCACGATCTCCGCGGCCACCAGGCCGACCCACACCACCCACCAGAGCTGGCTGCTGGCCAGCAGCAGGGCGATTGCCAGCGCCGGCTGAGGGTTCCAGGGCGTGATGTTCAGGCCCTGGAACGGGCGGATGTAGCTGGCCCAATCGAGCAGCAGGAACACCGCGAGGTAGCCGAACAGCACTGTCCAAGGCAGCGGCAGGCCGAGCCGTGGCAGACCGAGCATCGGGCGCGACAGGAACATGGCTGCATTGTGGCCGCGCCGCGCTGCACAACTTCACCAAAGTCCTGCCAGTCATTCTTCCGAAGGTCCAAAGGCCGCCTCGCGGCCGTGTGAGTCTTCGTCGGCCCCCAGTCGAGCGGCGTCACAGGGACGAGCTACGCGCTTGGGCAAGGCGTGGCCAGTCCGCGGTAGCCTCCTGTTGTGGACTCCCTCCTCACCGCCGCCGCCCGCGCCCTCGCCACCGGCGACGCCCTCGGCGCGCTGCAGCGCGTGAGCCTGCGCGACGACCCGCCGGCGCTGGCGCTGCGCGGCATCGCGATGGCGCAGCTGGGCGAGCACCCGCGGGCGCGTGAGCTGCTGAAGCGCGCGGCGCGCGGCTTCGGTGCGCACGAGGCGCTGGCGCGGGCGCGCTGCGTGGTGGCCGAGGCCGAGGTGGCGCTGGCGCAGCGCGACATCGCGGCCGGCCCCTCGCGCAGCCTGGACGCCGCGGCGGCCACGCTGGACGCGCGCGGCGACCACGCCAACGCCGTGCAGGCGCGGCTGGTGGCGCTGCGCCGGCTGATCCTGATCGGCCGCCTGGACGCGGCCGCGTTGGCGCTGGCGCAGCTCGACCTGGGCGCGCTGCCGCCCGCATTGCGTGCGGTGGCCGAGCTGGCCGCGGCCGAGCTGGCGCTGCGCTCGCTGCGCACCGCGGCGGCGCGTGCGGCGCTCGGCCATGCGCAGGCCGCAGCCGAACGCTCGCGCGTGCCGGCCTTGATGGCCGAGGTGGCCGACGCGCGCGCCCTGCTCGAGCGTCCGGTGGCGCGGCGCATCGTGCCCGGCGCGCCGGAGCAGCAGCCGTTGCGCGTCGACGAGGTCGAGGCGCTGATGGCCTCGGGTGCGCTGGTGGTGGACGCCTGCCGCCTGGGCCTGCGCACCGGCGATGCCTGGCGGTCGCTCGCGCGCAGGCCGCTGCTGTTCACGCTCGCACGTGCGCTCGCCGAAGCCTGGCCGGGCGACGTGGAGCGCAACGATCTCATCGCGCGCGCCTTCCGCACGCGCCGGCCCGACGAGACGCACCGCGCGCGGCTGCGCGTGGAGATGGGGCGTCTGCGCGCGCTGTTCGCACCGTTGGCCCAGATCGAAGCCACTGCGCGCGGCTTTGCGCTGGTGGCGCCGCCCGGGCACGAGGTGGTGCTGCTGGTGCCTCCCATCGATGGCGAGCACGCCTCGCTGCTCGCGCTGCTGGCCGATGGTGCGGCCTGGTCCACGTCTGCGCTCGCACTGGCGCTGGACGCGAGCCAGCGCACGGTGCAGCGCGCGTTGAGCGAGCTGCAGGCCGCTGGCCAGGTGCGCTCCATCGGGCGTGCACGCGCGCAGCGCTGGCTGGCACCGCCGCTGGTGGCACCCGCTGGATTCGCGACGATCTTGTTACTCCCCGCTGCGCTGCCGCTCACGTAGATTGCTTCCATCGCGCAGCACACCGCAGCGCCCACACGGAAGCCCAGGATGAACGCCACCACCGCCTCAGACATTGCCGCCACACCCGCCGAGATCGTGCGCGAGTACGGCCCCTTCGACGGCACGCCGCCTATCCACGGCGTCACGCACGATGGCCAACGCGTGTGGGCCGCCACCGGGCCGCAGCTGCTGGCCATCGACACCGCGAGCGGCGCAGTGGCGCGCACCCTGCCCTGCACGGGTGACGCCGGCACCGCGTTCGACGGCAAGCACCTGTGGCAGATCGCCGAGGCGCGCATCGACAAGATCGACCCCGCCACCGGCCGCGTGCTGCACTCGATCCCCGCGCCCGGCGGTGGCAAGGACTCGGGCATGGCCTGGGCCGAAGGCAGTTTGTGGGTGGGCCAGTACCGCGACCGCAAGATCCACCAGGTCGACCCACTCACCGGCACGGTGCTGCGCACCATCGAGTCCAACCGCTTCGTCACCGGCGTCACCTGGGTCGACGGCGAGCTGTGGCACGGCACCTGGGAAGACGGCGCGAGCGACATCCGCCACATCGACGCCGCCAATGGCGCCGTGCTCGAACGCGTCGAGATGCCGCCCGGCACCGGCGTGAGCGGCATGGAATCCGACGGCGCCGAACTCTTCTACTGCGGCGGCGGCCCGAGTGGCACGGTGCGCGCCGTGCGCCGGCCGCGACGCCTGCAGCGCGCGAAGCGCTGAGTTCTTTTCCGCTGCGCTCAGGCCCGACCGGATCGCCGGCTGCGCGGCTGCAGCTTGTCGAGTTCGTTCAACTGCTGCTTCAACAGCATCAACAGCGAGCGCGCATCGGCCACCGACAGGCGCAGGCTGCTGGCGGTGGACTGCTCGTCACGCGCCGGGCGTGGCAGCACCAAGGCGTCGATGCCGAGTTCGATCAGTCCCTTGTCGTGCTTCAACGATTTCAGGCGCTGCACTTCGATGTCGTAGGTCTTCACGCGCGATCTCTCTTGTCTTGGCTGGACGCAGGGTCGAGGACGAAGAGCATAGCCACGGCGGGCCGCGCGCCCGTCAGGGCAGGTTCTCGCGCAGCACGATGCTGATGCGCACCGGCTCCACGCCGGCGTTGGCGCTGCGGCCGTCGCGCAGGTTGGTGAAGACGCGCACGGCATTGAGCAGCACGGTCTGCGGGTGCTGGTTGATGACGGCGTCGAGCGTGCCGTCGATCAGCAGCGCGCGCGTGTCCGGCGTCAGGCCGTGCGCGACGAAGACCGTGCCCTGGTCGCGCCGGCGCTCCTTGAGCGCACGGCCCACGCCTTCGGCGCCGCCGCCGATGTTGTACAGGCCGACCAGGTCCGGGTGCTGTTTCAGCAGCGCGCAGCGTCAGGCGGTGGTTGGTGTCGGCGTCGTCGCGGCCCTCGCGCACGCCCACCACCTTGAGCGCCGGGAACTCGTCGGCCATCAGGCGCAGGAAGCCCATCTCGCGCTCCTCGTGGCCGCGGTAGGCGAGCGAGCCGGCGATCATCGCCACCGAGCCCGTGCGCGGCGCCGAGAAAGCGGCCGATCAGCGTGGCCGCGGTGCGGCCCGGCCGCGCGGTTGTCCATGCCGATGTAGGCCTCGCGCCTCGATTGCGCCAGGTCCGAGATCAGCGTCAGCACGTGCACGCCGGCGTCGGCCAGTTCCTCCACGGCTTCGCGCACGCGCGGATGCTCGAGCGCCATGAAGGCCAGGCCCTGCGCATCGCGCCCGTGGCGGCGCAGCGCGGCGGCCACCTTGGCAGGGTCGAAGCTGTCGATGTAATGCACGCGGCAGCGCACGTGGTACGGCACGAGCGCATCGCTGGCACCGCCGATGCTGTCGCCGAGCATGCGCAGGTAGCGGTTGGTGCCGGTCGGCAGCAAAAAGGCCAGCTCCATCGGCGGCGGCCGCAAGCTGCGCCAGAGTTCGGTGTCCGTCAGGTACTGCAGCTCGGCCGCGGCCTTGAGCACGCGCTGTGCGGTGGCGGGCCGCACCGGCAGGCGGCCGTGCAGCACGCGGTCGACGGTGGCGGTCGAGACACCGGCGGCGCGGGCGATGTCGGGGATGCGGCTGCGGGAGGCGAGTTCCATCAAAAAGCATCAGCTGCGGCAATTGCCGTGCCCTGCATTCGAACGTAAGGTCGAATCCGATGCAAGCCGGTGCATCAGAATCCATCACAAAACCGGCCTGGAGACAAAGACATGCAGCCCTTCCCAGTGGCCCTTCCCCGCCGTTGCCTGCTGGCGTTTGCCGCAGCCGCCGCGTTCGCGCTGCCCGCGCAAGCGCAAAAGACTGTCGAGTGGCGCTACGGCCACATGAACCCGCCCAACAGCGCGGCCGGCATGCAGGCCCAGTGGCTGGCCGAGGAGATCGCCAAGCGCAGCAACGGCGGCATCAAGGTCACGGTGTATCCGTCGTCGCAGCTCGGCAAGCTGCAGGAGCTGGCCGAGGCCGTGTCCACCGGCACGATCGCGCTGTCGCACAACACCGCCGCGGGCATCGGCTCGCTGCACGAGCCCTTCGCGGCGCTCGACACGCCCTACCTCTACCGCGACGTCGACCACCTGATGAAGGTGATGGACGTCGGCTCGCCGGTGATGAAGAAGTTGAACGACGGCCTGGTCAAGGACGCCGGCGTGCGCGTGCTCTACGCCTACTACTTCGGCACGCGCCACCTCACCACCAACAAGGCGGTCAAGCAGCCGAGTGATCTGGCCGGCCAGAAGATCCGCGCGATCCCGTTCCCGATCTACATGACCACGGTCGAAGCGATGGGCGCGGTGCCGGTGCCGGTGGACTGGTCCGAGGTGCCGACCGCGCTGGCCACCGGCAAGGTCAACGGCCAGGAGAACCCGGTCAACGTCGTGCTCTCGTCCAAGCTCTACGAGACGCAGTCGCACCTGATGCAGACCGGCCACATCATGAACGCGCAGGTCATCGTCATCAACGAGAAGGCCTGGCAGGGCCTGGCGCCTGCGCAGCGCGAGCAGCTCACCGCCGCCGCCGCCGAAGTGCGGCGCAAGGCCACCGAGATGGTGCGCAGCCAGGAAGCGTCCGAGACCGAAGAGCTGAAGAAGAACAAGATGACGGTCATCGGCCCGGCCGAAGGGTCTGAACCTCGCCGCGTTCCAGACCTCGGTGCGCAAGGCCGTCGATGCGAAGTTCGGCGCCAAGTACGGCGAGCTGTACAAGGCCATCGAAGCGGTGAAGTGATGGAAGCGCCCGTCGCGCCGGCCGGCACCCGCGTGCCGGCCGGGCCGCTGCGCCCGCTGCTCGTGCCGCTGTGCCGGGCCTTCGAGTGGGTGGCGATGGCGCTGCTCGTCGGCTGCACCACGGCCATCATGGTCGAGGTCTTCGCGCGCGGCCTGTTCAACCTCGGGCCTGCCCGGCGCCGGTGAGCTGGCCAAGTACGCCGGCCTCGGGCTGATCTTCCTGACCGTGCCGCTGCTGCTGGCGCAGGACGCGCACGTCAAGGTCGACATGGTCTTCGTCCTCGCCAAGGGCACGCCCCGGCGCGTGCTCGCGGTGTTCAACGAGTTGATGACCCTCGCCTTCTGCGTGCTGTTCCTGGTGTCGTGCTGGTGGTTCATGCAGCGCGCGGCGCGCTTCTCGACGCCCGCGCTGTCGATCCCCAACCTCTGGTACTACATGCCTGCCATCGCCGGCATGGCACTGACGACGCTGGTGGCGCTGGACCGCGTCATCGGCATCGTGCGCGGCCGCACGGCCGCTGCGGACGAGGCGCGCTGATGCTGAGCGCCACCGCGATCGCGCTGTTCTTCCTGCTGCTGCTCACCGGCACGCCGGTGGCGATCGCGCTCGGCCTCGGCTCGGCCGCGGCGTTGTGGTGGTTCGACATGCCGCTGGCCGTGATCTCGCAGCGCATCGTCAACTCGCTCGACTCGACCACGCTGCTGGCCGTGCCGATGTTCATCTTCGCCGCGGCGCTGTTCAACGTCACCGGCCTGACGACGCAACTGTTCGACTTCATCCGCATGGTGATCGGCCGCATCCGCGGCGGCCTCGGCTACGTCACCGTGCTGACCCATCTGGTGTTCTCGGGCGTCTCCGGCGCCGCGCTGGCCGACATCGGCGCGCTCGGCAAGATCCAGATCGAGATGATGCGCGAGCAGGGCTACAAGGACCACTTCTCGGTCGGCATCTGCATGGCCGCCGCCACGCTCGGGCCGATCTTTCCGCCGTCGATCCCGCTCGTCATCTTCGCGATGGCCGCCGAGATCTCGCCGGTCAAGGTGCTGATCGCCGGCATCATCCCGTCGCTGATCATCGCCGCCTTCCTGATGGGCATGGTGTGGTGGGTGGCGCGCCGTGCCGGCCTGCCGCGCGACACGATCAGCGTCACGCGCAGCCAGTTCGTGAGCCGCCTGTGGTTCGCCATGCCCGCGCTGCTGGCGCCGGTGGTGCTGATCGGCGGCATCCTGCTCGGTATCTTCGGCGAGACCGAGGCGGCCGCGGTGACGGTGGTCTACGCGCTGCTCGCCGGCTTGTTCTTCTACCGCGCGCTGACCTGGCGCGGCTTCGTCGATGCGCTGCGCGAAACCGTGCGTTCGACCGCTGGCGTGATGTTCATCGTCGGCGCCGCGGCGCTGTTCGCCTGGGTGCTGACGATCGACCAGGTGCCGACCAAGGCCGCCGACCTGCTGCTCACGCTGTCGAAGAACCCGTGGGTGCTGCTGATCATCGTCAACGCGCTGCTGCTGGTCGTCGGCATGATCCTGGAAACGATCGCGGCGATCCTGATCCTGACGCCGATCATCGTGCCGGCCCTCGTCGCCGCCGGTGTCGACCCGGTGCACCTGGGCGTGGTGGTGGTGCTCAACCTGATGATCGGCCTGCTGACGCCGCCGGTCGGCATGAGCCTGTACATGGTCAGCACCGTGGCCGGCATGCCGGTCGAGCGCGTCATCAAGGCCGCGGTGCCGTGGATCGTCTGCCTGCTGCTGTCGCTGGCCGCCGTCACCTTCGTTCCCGCGGCCTCGACCTGGCTGCCCAACCTGATGTTGTCGAAGTAGAGAACACCCATGAGCCGATTCTTCGGAGAGATCCGCCAGGTGGCCTACCTGGTGCCTGACATCGAAGCCGCGATGGACCACTGGTCGCGCGTGCTCGGCGTCGGTCCCTGGTACTACAACCCGCGCGTGCCGATTCGCAACTACCACTACCGCGGCCAGCCCTACGAGCCGCACAACTCGGTGGCCCTGGCCAACGCCGGCGGACTGCAGATCGAGCTGCTGCAGACGCGCAACGACGTGCCCTCGATGTACCGCGACTTCCTGCGCGCCGGCCACCAGGGCGTGCAGCACGTCGCCTACTGGACCGAGAGCTTCGACGCTGACCTGGCGCGCGCGCAGGCCGCGGGCTTCGAGGTCTGCATGGGTGGCGAGGTCGGCGAGAACGGACGCTTCGTCTATTTCGAGGACCGCTCGGCCCTGCCCGGCACGACGATCGAGCTGTCCGAAGTCGCCGGGCCGAAAGGCAAGTTGTTCAAGCTGATCCGCGAGGCCGCAGCCGGTTGGGATGGCAGCGATCCGGTGCGGCCCTTCCCCGACCTGTCGAAGCTATGACGGACACGCTGCGCGCCACCTACCTGATCGAGACACCGCTCGATCCGGCACGCGTGGCCGACACGCTGGCCGGCGAGCAGAGCAGCGGCACCTTCGTGCGCGTGGCCGGCGAGACCGACGCGCTGCGCGCGCGCAGCCGTGCGGTCGTGAGTTCGCTGCACGAACTCGAGCCGCTGCCCGCGCCCAGCCTGCCGAGCGCCTGGCTGCAACGCCAACGCATCGCCGGGCCGTGGCGGCGTGCGCGCATCACGGTCGACTTCCCGCTGGCCAACATCGGCCACAACTTGCCGACGCTGTGGGCCACCGTCGCCGGCAACCTGTTCGACCTCGGCGAGACCACGGGCCTGCGCCTGGAGCGGCTCGAATTGCCGAGCGCCTTTCGCGCCCGCTTCGAGCGCCCGCGCCACGGCGTGGCCGGCACGCGCGCCGCGGCCGGCGTGGCCGAAGGGCCGCTGGTCGGCACGATCATCAAGCCCAACGTCGGCCTGTCCGCCGCCGAGACCGGCGCGCTGGTGGCCGAGCTGTGCCGCGCCGGCGTCGACTTCATCAAGGACGACGAGTGCTGCGGCGACCCCGAGCACGCGCCGCTGGCCGATCGCATCCGCGCCGTGATGGCGGCCGTGCGCGCGCACCGCGACGCGACCGGCAAGCACGTGATCGTCGCCGTCAACCTCAGCGACGAGCACGACGCGATGCTGCGCCACGCCGAGCTGCTGCAGCGCGAAGGTGGCGTCTGCGCGATGGTCAGCCTGAACTGGACCGGCCCGTCGTCGGTGCAGGCGCTGCGCCGCCACAGCGACCTGATCCTGCACGGCCACCGCAACGGCTTCGGCATGTGGGCGCGCCACCCGGCGCTGGGCGTCGCCTTCCAGCCCTACGCCGCGCTGTGGCGATTGACCGGCGTCGATCACATGCACGTGCACGGCCTGGCCGGCAAGTTCGCGCAGGACGACGACGAAGTGCGCGAGTCGGCGCGCGAATGCCTGACGCCGCTGGCCGATGCCACCGACAGCACCGACGTCGTCATGCCCGCCTTCAGCTCCGGCCAATCGGCCGGCACCTTGCCGATGACGCTCGACGCGGTGCCCGGCGGCGACCTGCTGTTCATGTGCGGCGGCGGCATCCTCGCGCACCCGATGGGCGCGGCCGCCGGCGTGACGAGCGTGCGGCAGGCCTGGGCCGCGTGGCGCGCGTCCGAGCCGCTGGACGTTGCGGCGGCGCGCGCGCCCGAGCTGCGCGCCGCGCTCGACTTCTTCGGCCGCCCCGCCGCCTGACCGCCATGCCGCTGCGCTACGCGTGGTACGGCGACGACTTCACCGGCGCGTCGGACACGCTGGCCACGCTCGCTGCGGCCGGGCGCCGGGCCTTGCTCTTTCTCGGCGTGCCCACGACGGCGCAGCGCGCGGCGGCCGGGCCGCTGGACGCGCTGGGCATCGCCGGCATCGCACGCGCGCTGGCCCCCGAGGCGATGCGCGACGAGCTCGCTCCGGTGGCGCGCTGCTTCGCCGAACTGGCGCCCGTGATCACGCACTACAAGTGCTGCTCCACGTTCGACAGCGCGCCCGGCGTCGGCAACCTCGCGGTCGGCGTGGCCGCGTTGCGCCGGCCCGATCACGACCCGGTGCTCACCATCGTCGGCGGCCAGCCGAGCCTCGGCCGCTATTGCGCCTTCGGTGAGCTCTACGCCACGGCCGAGGCCGGCGGCGAGGTGCACCGCATCGACCGCCACCCGACGATGAGCCGCCACCCGGTGACGCCGATGCACGAAGCCGACCTGCGCCGCCACCTCGGCGCGCAAGGCCTGTCACGCATCGGGCTGGTCGACCTGCGCGCGATGGACGCTGCGGCGAGCGATGCCGTGCGCGACGCGATGGCCGCCGGCCCCGAGGCGCTGCTGTTCGACGTCGACGCACGAGCGGCACCTGCAAACACTCGGCCATTGGATGTGGCACCGCGCCGCCCGGCGGCCGCAGTGGGTGCTCGGCGCCAGCAGCGTGGCGCAGGCCGCGTTGTCGCAATGGCCTGGCGCCGCCGCCACGCCGCCGGCCGCCGGCCCGGTGAGCGCAGCGCCGTCGCCGGTGTTTCTGCTGGTCGGCAGCCTGTCGGCGGTCACGGCGGCGCAGGTGCAGCACGCCGCGCAGGCCTACGACATCGTGCCGGTCGATCCGCTTCGCCTGTTGAACGACGGCGCGGCGCTCGAAGCGTTGGCCCTCGAGTGCAGCGCGGCGCTCGCGCGCGGCCGTTCGGTGTTGGCGCGAACGACGCCGCCGGCGGCCGACGGGCCGTCACCACTCGACGTGGCGCGCGTCGGTGGCGACCTGCTGGCGCGCGTGCTCGCCCACAGCCCGCAGGTGCGGCGCGTTGGCGTGGCGGGTGGCGACACGTCCAGCCTGGCGCTGCGCGCGCTCGGCGCCTGGGCGCTCGGCTGGGCCGGCACGCTCGCGCCGGGCGTGGCGCTGACGCGCCTGCATGCCGACGCCGCAGCGCTCGACGGACTGGAACTGATGCTCAAGGGCGGCCAGATGGGGCCGCCCGACCTGTTCCTGCGCCTGCTTCACGGCACCCCTTGATGCGCCTTCAGAGTGCGCGCCGGATCGGGCCGGTGGCCGTTCAACGCGCGGCGCACACCGGCCCTGAGCACGCGCACGTCCACCGGCTTGATCCAGTACTCGAAAGCACCGAGGCTCATCGCCTTGATGACGTCCATGTTCAGCTCGTCGCCGGTGAGGATCGTCACCCGCAGCCGCTGCGTCGCGATGTCTTCGCTGAGTTGGCGCACGACGTCGAGGCCGGAGATGTCCGGCAGGTGCATGTCGAGCAAGACGAAGTCGGGGCGCTCACTGCGCACCAGGCGCACACCTTCGAGCCCGGTGGTGGCACGGATCAGCGTGATGCCGGGAAAACTCGCCAGGCCGCCTTCGACCATGACGAAATTGACGTCGACGTCTTCGATGTACAGCACCTTGCCGCGCAGCTCGGCGTCTGGCAGGTCGGAGGCAGACGAGGATGGCATCGCAGACCGTTCAAGCAGCTGGACATCCACAGGAGCGGAGATCATAGGCGCTTGCCTCATCCATTGCGATCGCGCAGCGTCTCCAGCGCGTCGAGCAGCACGCGCACGCGCGGCGGCACCAGCCGGCCCGACGGCACCACAGCGCTGATCGGCATCGGCGCCGGTTGGTGGCCAGGCAGCACTGGCACCAGCTTGCCGTGAGCCACTTCGTCCTGCACGATGTAGTCGGGCAGCTGGGTCAGGCCCATGCCCAGCAGCGCGGCGGCGCCAAGGGCTTCGGTGTCGCTCACCTGCACGCTCTGTGCGGGATGCATCTCGACCGTGCGCCGGCCCTGGCGCCCGTGCCGGAACTGCCAGGGCCGGCTGCGGCCGGTGCTGGGCAGGCGGAAGGTCACGCCCTGGTGGCCGGCCAGGTCTTCGAGGCGCTGCGGCGTGCCGTGCGTTTTCAGGTACTGCGGACTGGCCACCATCACCAGATGCTGCCAGTCGATGCGCCGCGCCACCAGCGTCGAGTCGCTGAGCTCGCCCATGCGCACGGCCAGGTCGATGCCGTCGCGCACCAGGTCGGCAAAGCCGTCCTGCAGCCGCACTTCGAGCGTCAGCGCCGGGTGCGCGCGCATCAATTTGGCCAGCAGCGGCATGACGAAGCGGCGGCCGTAGTAGATCGGCAGGTCCACGCGCAGCGTGCCCGACGGTGCGGTGCGCGTACCGGCGGCGTCGGCCTGCAGATCTTCGAACTCGGCGAGCACACGTTCGCAGCGGTGGAACAAGCGCTCGCCGTCGGCGGTGAGGCTGACCTGGCGCGTGGTGCGGTGGAACAGCTTCACGCCGAGCGTGGTTTCGAGCCGCGCCACGCTCTTGGCCAGCGTCGACGGCGAGCCGCCGAGATCCCGCGCTGCGGCGGCAAAGCTGCCGCGGCGTGCGGTCTGCGCAAAGGCGAGGAACTGCTGCAGGCCTTGCATCGTGGGCACTTTCGATTGCGGAAGAAATGTCCTCAATGTTACGGCGCTGCCGCATCTTGTGAAAGAGCCAGCGGACGCCGACACTGAATTCATCCGAGGCGCCGCGGACCCCAACCTCCCCTCAAACCGCACTGGAGACCTTCATGAACGTGATCGAACAAACCCGCCCTGCCGTCACCCCGATTCCCGGCGTCGCCCACGCCACCTGGGCCGGCCAGGCCGACGGCCTGCAGCAGTTGTCCGTCTGGCGCCAGACGCTGGCGCCGGGCGCGGCCACGCCGCCGCACCGCCACGACTGCGACGAGGTGGTGCTCTGCCTGGCGGGCTGGGGCGAGGTGCACACCGAAGGCTCGGTGCAGCGTTTCGGCGCCGACTGCACGCTGATCCTGCCGAAGGACCGTGACCACCAGATCTTCAACGTCGGCCCGCAGCCGATGGAGATCGTCGGCCTGTTCGGCGCAACGCCGGTTCTGACGCGCCTGCCCGACGGCAGCGCGCTCGAACTGCCGTGGCGCAGTTGATCGGCCGCTCAGCTTCCCGCCGGCGGTTGCCAGAGCTCGATGCGATTGCCTTCCGGGTCCATCACCCAGCCGAACTTGCCGTACTCGCTCTCTTCCACCTTGTCGTCCACCGTGCAGCCTTCGCTGCGCAGCGCGGCCAGCAGCGCGTGCAGATCGTGCACGCGGTAGTTGATCATGAAGCGCGATTCGCTCGGCGCGAAGTACGACGAGGTCTCGTCGAAAGCGTTCCAGATGGTGGTACCAGTGCCCGTGGGGTTGTCGTCGCTGACCCAGCGAAACGCAGCGCCGCCCCAGTCTTCCACCGCGATGCCGAGGTGCGTGCGGTACCACGCGCCGAGCGCCTTCGGGTCGCGCGCCTTGAAGAACACGCCGCCGATGCCAGTGACTCGCTTCATGAGGGTTCAGCCTTTCTCCGCTGTGGTGGGATGGCGCCTCTTCGTCTCCGCCACCGCGCGCACGAGCAGTTGCTCGAGCACCGGCAGCTTCACGTCGGACAGCTTGTTGATGTAGAGGCAGGCCTTGCCGATCTTGTGCTTGCCGAGTTGTGCAACAGGTCTTGCGCGCCGTCGTAGCCGGCCACCATGTAGACGCTGATCGGGCCTTTGCGTGCCGAGAAACCGACGATGCACGAATCGCCTTCGTGGCCGCTGTCGTATCGGTAGTGATAGCGGTCGAAGCCGACGATGCTCGTGCCCCACATCACCGGCGCGCAGCCGGTCACGCGCTTCATCAGCGCGGCCAGGTCCTTGCAGTCCTTGCGTCGAGCGTCGTCGTCGATGGCTTCGAGGTAGGCGGCAACGCTTTGTGCGGTGGGTTGGGTCTTTGCTTCGGCCATGGGCGGGGTCTCCGCGATGCGCGGCTTCGCATTGAATACTGGCTGGGCGCAGATGTCACCCCCACGTCAAGCCTGCCAAACGCCGTAACCCGCTTCGCGCAAGCCGATGGCCAATTCCACTTCCATCTCGCGGGCTGCCTGGTAGGGCATGGGGTTGTAGACCTCGTAGAGCGCCGGCAACAGCCGCAAGCCGTACTCGAAGACGAAGCGATTGGCCTGGATGTTCGCCTTGTGCTTGTCGAATCGCAGATCGGGATCGAGTCCGGTCATGCCGACGTAGACAAAAGGCTTGCCCAGTTGGTAGTCGGGGTTGGCCTTGCGGAAGCGGGCCTCGTTCCAGACTTGGTCCGCCAACTCGACGACATAGACTGGTGGTGGTGGTGACGGCGGCCCGCGGCGAGAGGCATGGGCGGCAATGATGCCTGCCCTTGCTGCGCGTTTCAGCGAGGCAGCGCCAGAAACGAACTTGCGGTGAGCTTGCAGCTCTGGCTGACTGCACCGGGCAGCGTGTAGAGCTTCGGTGCCGCACGGAAGGCGTAGAGGCGATAGACGTGATACAGCAACGAGCGGTGCTCTGAAGTCGCGACCTCATTTCTGCTGACGAAGAACGGCGTGTCGATACCGTACTTCGTCGTCTTGACCTCGATGAGGCGCTCCGCGCCACCCTCGTCGAAGGAGAGAATGTCGTAGCCCTCGTAGTCGCCACGAACTCTCGACGTGTGCTCGATGCGTGCCGCCAGCGGCTCTTTGCGGGCGTGGATGAGCCTCGCTCGTTCGTAGTTGATGACAAAGAGCTCGCCAGCGAGTCCCAGAGAGCGATTCCGTGCTTCTCGCTCCAAGTAGTTCGTCGTCAGGCGGATCGGGCCTGGCTCCGAGACTCGACCGGGCTCTTCAGCAGCCTTCGGAGGTTGGGTGAGAACCTCAAGAATCGCATCGACTTCAGGAACGACCATCGGACGGTCTGCATCGGCAGCTGCCACGGCGTGCAGCTCGGCCGCGTTCGACATGCGATCGGCCAAAACGTCAGACAACAATCCTTGGTAGTTGGATCGTGGCTTGTAGCCGCTGATGTACGGGAAACCGGCGTCCAACAACGCAGCGCTGATGTTCGCGTGCTTGAACTCAACTGACTGGTCAGATCGACCGCTGAGTTGCAGCTTCAGCGCACGCCGGTGCGCCGCCTTGTTGAATGGAGCGCCAGCCAACTCCGAGGCCAGCATCGACAGGTAGTCGTCGACAATGGCTTCAACTTCTTGTCGACTCCAGTTGACTCCGGCCATGGCCAAAAGAAATAGCTCCTTTGAAGGGGAGCCAAGAATAAGCCAAGGGCTTCACGACTCGCGCGCTGCCCTCACCCGCCCAACTTGTTCGGATTCCTCCAAGCCCTTTCGAACGGCAGCCGCCAGGCATGCGGCGCGATCAGCTGGTGGATCGATTTCGGTCCCCACGAGCCCGGCTCGTACAGGCGCACCGGCGGCGGCGCTTCGAGCAGGTGCGTCGACACCTGCCACAGCCGCTCGATGCCCTCGGCCGTGGTGAACAGCGTGCGGTCGCCGCGCATCGCGTCGAGGATCAGCCGCTCATACGCTTCCAGCACCTCGCCCATCATGCCGGTGTCGTGCATCGCAAACTGCAGGCTGAGCTTGTCCAGGCGCATGCCCGGGCCTGGGCGCTTGCCGTAGAACGAAAGCGACATCTTCGACGCGTCGGCCAGGTCGAACGTCAGGTGATCCGGCCCCTGCGCGCCGACGCCGGAGTTGGCGGGGAACATGCTCTTCGGCGGCTCGCGGAAGGCGATCGAGATGATGCGCTGGCCCTCGGCCATGCGCTTGCCGGTGCGCAGGAAGAAGGGCACGCCGGCCCAGCGCCAGTTGTCGATGAAGCACTTCAGCGCGATGAAGGTTTCGGTCTCGCTCTCCGCATCCACGCCGTCCTCGTCGCGGTAGCCGGTGTACTGGCCGCGCACCACGTCGCCAGGCTGGATCGGCAGCATGCTGCGGAAGACCTTGTTCTTCTCCTCGCTGATCGGCGCCGGCTCCAGCGACGTCGGCGGCTCCATCGCCATGAAGCCAAGGATCTGGAACAGGTGCGTCACCACCATGTCGCGGTAGGCGCCGGTCTGCTCGTAGAAGGCCGAGCGATTGCCCAGGCCCAGCGTTTCGGGCACGTCGATCTGCACGTGGTCGATGAAGTTGCGGTTCCAGATCGGCTCGAACAGGCCGTTGGCAAAACGGAAGGCGAGGATGTTCTGCGCCGGCTCCTTGCCGAGGAAGTGGTCGATGCGAAAGATCTGGTCCTCGGCAAAGATTTCGTGCAGCTTGCCGTTGAGCGACACCGCGCTGGCCAAGTCGGTGCCGAAGGGCTTCTCCATGACGATGCGCGATTTCTCGACCAGGCCGGCGTCGCCGAGCATGCGCACTGCCGGCAGGGCCGCGCTCGGCGGCACGGAGAGGTAGTGCAGGCGCCGGCACTCGCCGGGCAGGCTGGCCTCGGCACGATCGACCGCGGCGCGCAGCGTGGCGGCGCCCGCCGCCAGCGGCACGTAGTCGAGCGTGCGCGCAAAGGCGTCCCAGTCGGCATCGGTCACCTTGCGGCTGAAGAACTCGTTCAAGGCAGCGCGCGTGACGGCGCGGAAGGCATCGGCGTCGATGTCGTCCAGCGACACACCGATGATCCGGCACGCCGGGATGAAGCCGCTGCTGGACAGGTGGTAGAGGCCGGGCAGCAGCTTGCGCCGCGCCAGGTCCCCCGTGGCCCCGAACAGGACGACGACTTGCGGAAACCGCGGACCGACACCGGGGGGAATCTTTGCCACTTCAGCTCTCCGCGCGGCGAAGCCGCCTGTGCTGCGAGCCTAGCAAGAGCCGGACCGCGGCGGCGCGGCCTTGGCTACTTCGGCGCCGCTTCCAGCATCGCCACCATCGCCGCATAGCCGCGCGAGCGCGCCAGTTGCAGCGGCGTGCGGCCTTCGCGGTCGGTCAGCTTCGTGTTGGCACCGGCGTCGAGCAGCGCCTTCAGCGTGGCCTGGTGGCGTGGCCCGCCGTTGCCGAGCACCACGGCCTCGATCGTCGCCGTCCAGTGCAGGTTGTTCACGTGGTCCAGCGGCGCGCCGGCCGCGATGAGTTGCCGCACGACGCCGTCGTGGCCGAGGTGCGCTGCGGCGATCAGCGCGGTGCCGTCGTAGCGGCTGGTAGTGAGCTTGGCGCTGGCGCCGCCGGCCAGCAGGATGCGCAGCGTGTCTTCGTCGTCGGCGACGGACGCGATCGTCACCGCGTCGTAGCGGTCGTTGTCGAGCGCCGCGGGGTTCGCACCGGCTCTCATCAGCGCGCGCACCGCGTCGCCGCGGCGCGCGAAGGTGGCCACGTGCAACGGCGTGCGGC
>CAVTWT010000027.1:0-73026 GCA_963738425.1 uncultured beta proteobacterium
CGGGCGGCAATGGACACCGCGTTTGGCAATCCATCGAGTCCCCATTGGGCCGGAGTGCCCGCACGCCAGATCGTGGAAACGGCGCGCGGCCAGGTCGCGGGCCTGCTTGGCTGTTCCCCATGTCAATTCGCTTTGAATCGTGACCCCAGTTTCGCGGCCAATAGTGACCCCGTTGTTATGGCGTGAGAGAGCGCCCGGAGGCGATGCGTGAAGCCGTCAGGCGTAGCGCAGCGCATCGCCGGAGGGCGCCTTATGGAATGTGGATCAGCTGCGGTTCTTGAAGCGCCAGCTGGTGTTGCCGGTCTCGATGATATCGCAGTGGTGGGTGAGCCGGTCGAGCATGGCGGTGGTCATCTTGGCATCACCGAAGACCTGGGGCCAGTCGGCGAAGGCGAGGTTGGTGGTGATCAGCAGCGATGTGTTCTCGTAGAGCTTGCTGATCAGATGGAACAGCAGCTGACCACCGGACTGGCTGAACGGCAGGTAGCCAAGTTCATCGATGACAATGAGATCATAGCGCAGCAGCTTCTCGGCCAGACGTCCGCTGCGGCCGGCGGCTTTTTCTTGTTCGAGCTGATTGACCAGGTCGACAAGGTTGAAGAAGCGCCCGCGGGCTCGGGCGCGAATGACTGCCGCGGCCACGCCAATGCAGAGGTGGGTTTTGCCGGTGCCAGTTCCACCGATGAAGATGGCATTGCGCTTGCAGTCCAGGAAAGCACCAGTGGCGAGTTCGCGCACCTCGCCCTCATCGACCGGTGTATCGGCGAAGACGAAGCTGTCGAGGTCTTTCAATACCGGGAACTTGGCGCCGCCAATGCGATAGCTGATGGACCGGGCCTGCCGGTGGGTGCGCTCGGCGCGGATCAGGCTGGCGACGAGGGGATAGAACTCATCGCGGCGGGACAGGCCCTTACCGGCGATCTCGTCGAAGCTGGCGCGCATGCCGTAGAGTTTGAGCTCGCTCATGGCTTCAAGAATGTCATGGCGTTCCATCAGGCGACCCTCCTTATGCTATCGTAACGGCCACAATCGGCCACCGGTTCGATGTTCAGACGCAATGCGTCAGGCGTGGTGATGCTGGGTGGTGGTGCCGGCTGGTGCTGTCTTGCCAGGACGGTCAGGATGACATCGGCGGCGGCGAGACCTGCCTCCACAGCCTCGGCACAGGCGGCCTCGACGGCGGCCAGCCTATGATCGAGCACGGCCCCCAGGACCTTGACGAACTGGCGATCGCCATCGGCATGCTGGGCGAGCAGGCCACGGACCCGAGCCAGGCTGGGCGGCAAGTCCCAGTTCTTGAACGGCGCACCATTGCGCAAAGCGCCGGGCTTCTTCAGCAGAACCGGCAGATAATGCCACGGGTCATAGATGGTCTGGTCACGCCGGAAGTGGCGGGGATGATCGGCGACAATCTCGTCGTTGAAGAGCACGACAATGCGTTCTGCATGGGAGCGCACCAAGACCATGCGGCCCGCTGCCCGGGCATCGACGCTGTAGCGGTTGTGATCGGCCATGATGAGACAAGTGGTGCTGGCTCTAACCGCCTTTTCGACGAACCCGTCGAAGGGTCCCCGCAGCTGCAGCAGACTTGCCCGCTCGGCCTCGAACACCTCCCAGATCGTTCGGTCCTTGAACTCCGGATGTCTGGTCCGCTTGGCATAGGCAACACACTGGTCTTCCAGCCAGGCATTGAGCTCGGCCAGACTCTTCACCCGCGGCTTGGGCCGGAACAGCTGGTCGCGCAGATTGCCGACCTGGTTCTCGACCCCGGATCAAGTCCGGGGCAGGCTCTGACCTTTCTCCCAGCCTGCCGCAGGCGTGCAGGCCACTGGCTCGATCAGGTGGTGCGAACACATCTGCAGAAAGCGGCGGTTATATTGGCGGGCCTTGCCGACGAAGATCGCCTCCACCGCCGTCTTCATGTTGTCGTAGATGCCACGCCGGCAGACCCCGCCGTAAAACTGGAATGCCTTGTCGTGGGCATCGAAAACCAGCTCCTGGGTCTCCCGGAAGTAGGCCCGCACAAACGGCATGCGGCTGTGCGACAGCTTCATGTGGGCCGCCTTGATGGTCAGCGGCAGGCCCTGCAGGGTGATCGTCTCGTGGCTCCAGTCGAACTGGTAAGCCTCGCCAGGTGCAAAGCTCATCGGCACAAACGCCTGGGCCGGAACCCGGGCCCGTTCATCCCGCCACGCCTTCACGAAGCGATGCACGCTGTCGTGGGCGCCGTCATAGCCTCGTCCGCGAAGTTCCTCGAACAACCGCTGAGTGGAGCGGCGCTCGCGCCGAGGCAGCTTGGCCTCCGCTTCCAGTATCTTGCTCAGAACCTCGATCCATTCGCCCAGCTTCGGCACAGGCTGCACCGAGCGCTCATACTTGAACTCAGTCTCCTGACCGCGGATCACCTTGCGCACCGTCGCCCGCGACACCGACAGTAACCGCACGATCTCCTTGATCGGTCGCCGCTGTTCGAAATAGGCGCGTCGTATATGGCCGATCATATCCACGCCAATCATTCCCCCACGCCCTTCCCGGCCAGCCAAGGCCAAAGGAAAGGGACACTGCCACACCATCAATGAAGGGGTCAGTATTGGACGCGAAAGACACCCCTCAGGGGGTCACTATTGCAGGCGAATTTACAAGCAAGGCGAGATAATGCAGAGGATTGCTGACAAAGTCGGCCGTTTCATAGCTGCGGACATGCACCGCAATGGTCTCGCCGCGACAGGCGATCTCGACCCGTTCGACATAGCCCTTAACCAGCACCTCCTGGTGGCCGTAACGCGTCGGCACCGAATAGTCGTTGTTGCGGTAGCGTACCAGCGATAGCGAGGAGACGCGGGTGGCGACCTTGTGGCAGGCATCATAGGGCGCTGGCGGCAGCGGCATGAACGCCGCAGCGTCCGCCTGCAGACGCTCGCCAATGGTGATCGTGTGGCCGCGAAGGATCGCATGGCGCCGTTTGCTGCAGGCATCACGGAACCGGGCGTTGAGGGCCTCAAAACTATCGGCGACAGGCAAAGGCGTCATGAAGTTGCGGCGGGTGTAACCAACCAGCCCCTCCACCTTGCCCTTGTCATTACCCTTGCCAGGCCGGCCAAACCGGTCGTCGAACAGGTAGTGGCTCTGCAGTTCGGCGAACATCTGCGCGCGCAGACGCTGTCCGCCCTTGACGATTTTGGCCACCGCCAGCCGGGTGTTGTCGTACAGGATCGATTGCGGCACGCCGCCGAAAAAATCGAATGCCGCCACATGGCCATCACAGAAGGCTTCCGCCGTCTCGGCCGGATAGGCCTTGACGAAGCAGCCATCCGAGTGCGGCAGATCCATGCAAAAGTAATGGAACCGTACCTTCTTGCCTGCGATATAGCCATCGGCTTCGCCAAAGTCCGCCTGGGCATGCCCCGGACGATGGCTCAGCGGCACGAACATCTCGCGGCTGCGCAGCGTCTGCTCGGCCACATACTCGCGCACAATCGTATAGCCACCGGAAAATCCCCGTTCATCGCGCAGCCGCTCGAAGATCCGGTGCGCCGTGTGCCGCTGCTTCTTGTGCACGCTGCGGTCGCCATCCAGAACGCCGTCGATCCAAGCCAAGTGTGGACCCAGCTTCTTAGACACCGGGCGTTCCCGCCGCCGGTAACCAGGCGGAACTGAAAACTGCAGCATCTTGGCAATCGTGTTGCGGTGAATGCCAAACCGCCTTGCTGCCTCGCGCCGGCTCAGCCCGTCTATCATCACGGCGCGTCTGATCTTGGCATAGAGTTCCACTGTAAACATCCTTCCGGCCTCTCAATGCCAGTCAATGACATCGAGACGGCCTAGCAGGACCGGTACACTTTTGCGCCGCCTTCCAAGCGGAGCTTCATAGCCGGTTCAGTGGTACACTTTGCCTCCGCGATTTATACTGGATCGAACTCATCGGCTTTGCGCTCCTGGTTGCTGCCTCGGTCTGGGACTGGTCGCTGCGCCGAACGCTTTTCCCGCGGCAAGCGAACAGCAAGGCGATTTCATGAGCGAAGACGTTCCGCCAATTCTGGCGAACAAGCACTATGACGAATCTTCCGCATTTACGCCCGAAAGCCTGCTCCGGGAGGCGCGGCGGCAGAAAGCGATGCTCAATGAACCGGTTCCGGAAATCTGCATTCTCGACCCTGATGGCGACATCGTTCGTGAACTAAGAAAGGAAGGCCGCGCGCGCCGCCATGCTGGATGGGTTTGCTATCACACCGATCTATATTGCTTTCAAGATCAGGGCGTGGGCTATGGAATTGTTGGCTGTGCCGTGGGTTCCTCGTTTGCGGTGCTCGTTGCTGAAGAGCTGTTCGTATCGGGCTGCAAGCTGCTGATCAGCGTGACGTCTTCCGGACAGATTGTTCCTCTGCAGGTACCGCCATATTTCATCCTGATTGAGCGCGCTGTGCGGGATGAAGGAACCAGCTATCACTACCTTCCCCCCTCAACCCACAGCGATGCCTCCGAACGCATTTTGGCCGTTCTTGAAGGGATCTTCGCCGACATGCCCGTACCCGTCGTTCGAGGCATCACATGGACCACCGACGCCCCGTTCCGCGAGACGGCCAGTGTCATAGACACAATGCGCCAAAACGGATTGCTTGCCGTCGAGATGGAAGCCGCGGCGCTCTATGCATTCGCGAAGGCCCGCAATAAGTGCGTCGTATGCTTTGCTCATGTCACAAATCAGATGGGCCAGATTGAGGGAGACTTCGAGAAGGGTCACGCCAACGGTGCCCGAGATGCATTGCAAATCATCTCGACTGCTGCGCGACACCTCGAGAAGCTCTTGGCGCAAGCGTGACGAATCCCGCCTTCAAATGGTAGGATGGCATTGACGCCGAGCAGCGACAGGTTCTGAAGCGCGGTCGGATCGGGCGGTGCGACCCACGTCCCGTCGGCCCGCAGGAAGTTCGCCGTGCCGCCGCCACTTGCCGGGGCAAGGCCCTTGAGCGCGGTGGTGAAGGTATTGAGAAGTGCGGTCGCCTGGGCGGCGGTCAGGTCTTCGACATTGCCGGTTCCCGCCGTGGTGCGGCCCTTGAAGCTCGCCGTCGCCATGGTGGCGAGCTTGGCGTTGGTCACGGCATTGGCGCCGATGGTCGCGGCGAAGGACCCGGTGCCGGAACCGGTCACGTCACCGGTGAGCGTGATGGTCTGATCGCCGCTGTTGGTGCCGGTCAGTCCGAGGTCGGTCTTGACCTGGGCGATGGTTCGCGCCGCCCATGCCCCGGCCTTGGCCTGCATGAAGCTGTCGGTCGTCGCGGTGAGCCCGGCGATGGTGGTGAGGTCGCTGTCGAGCGGCTGCCTGGCATCGAGGGCGGATTGCAGATCGGTCTGGGCCGAGAGCGTGCCGGTGATCGATCCCCATGTAGCACCGCCGCCTGCCGGGAGGCGCTGCCCACGTCCCATCGGCCCGCAGGAAATTGCTGGTTCCGCCGCCGGACGCGGGGACCAGGCCCTTCAATCCCGACGTGAAGATGTTGAGCAGCGTCGTCGCCTGGCTTCCGGTCAGGTCCTCGACATTGCCGGTCCCCGCCGTCAGGCGGCCCTTGAAGATTGCGGATGCGACCGTCGCGAGCTTGGCGTTGGTGATGGCATTGTTGTTGATGTTGGCGGTGGTGATCGTGGTCCAGCTTCCGTCCGCCCTCAGAAAGGCGGAGGTGCCGCCACCGGACGCCGGTGCCAGACCCTTGAGCGTGGACGAGAAAGCATTGAGCAGAGCGGTCTGTGCGGCGGCATCGGCGGCCGTCAGCATCGACCGCCCCGCAGCGGTCGAATCCGAAATCTCCGCTGCCGGATGCGTGTGGCTCGCCGCCGCCTTGCCGTTGAGCGCCGATTGCAGATCGGTCTGGCTCGAAAGCGTGCCGGTGATCGATCCCCAGGCGACGGAGCCGCTGCTCGTCAACCCGCCCCAGGCCGTGCCATCCCAGCGCACATGGCCGGCCTCCGCCTCGATCCAGGCAAGCCAGCCCGGTCTGCGGCACGAGCTTCATCCAGGCGCCATCGACGTAATAGGCGATGTTCAGGTCCCATGTCGCCCAGGCGCCGGTGGCACCAGCGGCCACGATGTAGCGGTCGCCATCGGCGGGGCTTGCAGGTGGCGCAGTGACGGTGCGCGAGATCACCGCCATCTGCACCAGCGCATCGAGCAGCCGAACGGCCTCATTGTGCGTCACATGCTTCTGCGCCTGATTGGCGGCGATATAGGGCAGATGCAGATGGGTGCTATCCGCCATGGACGATGAACCTCGGAATGCTCAGAAGTAGAGGGTTTCGAGTTTGGGCGCGCCGCGGCCGAATTGCGGCCGAGAGCTTGGTAGATGGCGACTTGCAGGCTGTCGCCCGGCCCCAGCGGCGCGCCCCAATCGGCGGTCTGCTGGGCGCCGGTGTAGAGGACGCTGGTGGTGTTCGATGGCGAGCGTGCGCTTGACCGTCGCGCCGTCGAGAATATCGACCTCGTAGGACTTCGCTGTCCTCGAACAGCGGAACCTCGATTGCATCCCAGCTGTCGCCCACCAGGCGCGCGGGTGCGGCGCTTCCAGGAGATCGTCAGATCGCCGGGCGTCCTGGCGAACTTCCATGGCTGGCTGACATGGGCCACCGCATAGGGCCGGCGCCCAATGCCTCTCGGCGTGAACGCCACCTGCGCATAGGAAATGTCCGTCAGGTCTTCGGACGCCGGGCCGATCATCCAATTGTAGGCGATGCCGACATCGGTCGAAGCGATGCTCAAGGGCGCGATGTCGGCGTCGAGCATGACGACGCGCGCGCCGGCAGGCGCCGGATTGCCAATGGCGCCTTCGGTGCCGCGCTGGCCGCGCAGCAGCCGTGTCAGCTTGTAGCGGCCCGCCGAGACAAGCTCGGCATTGGCGAACTGGACGATTTCCCAGACGCCCGCGCGAAGACTCGATGGCCAGCGTGTTGGCGCCGGCGAAAAGCTCAAGGTCGGTGACGCTGGTGAGCGTGCCCGACAGCATGTCCACATAGAGCGCGTTGCCGTAGTCGAAGCGTCGAGGTCGGCCCGCCGTAGAAAGTCGAAGGCGAGCGAGCCCATGCGCGCCGGGCGGCCGATCACATCAAGCAGCGCGAACCCATCGAGCGTCGGGCTCGATAGACCGCCGCCTGCCCATACCACGGCGAGGCATAGAGGCCGATGAAGGGGCGATAGTCGGGCACCTCCTCGTCGAGGATCGGCAGATCCATCATCGCCAGGACGGGCGGGCCATAGACCGTGGGCGGCGGCAGGGTCACATCCCGCTCGGGGCCGGGCCTCGCGCCATAGATCACGGCGTCGGTTCGCAGCGCGTCGATGATCCGCGCGTCCTGATCGGCGATCGGAAGCCAGCCGGAACTCAAGCTGCCGCCCATCATGCTCGATCAGCACCACGTCGGCGGGATCGAGCGCCAGGCGCGACGGCGGCAACTGGAACTTGGCCGTCTCGCGCTGCACCCAGGCTTCCATGAGCGCCCTGCGGCAGCGCATGTCGGCCTCGGCACCCGAGGCGACAATCGGGAAGGCCTCCGAATGAATGCGCGCCGTATCGACGCTGATGCGGCGGGCTTCGACCGTGAGGGCTTCATATTTCTTGTCGGGCCGGGTCAGCCGCCACTTGATGGCGAGCGGCAATTCGGTTTCCTGGCCGCGCACCAGCTCGATGTCCTCGTCCTCGCGCCGGGCGGCGACAAGATCATCGGGCGTGATGGTGGCAATGGGCGCCTGCCCACGCGGCACGAAGCGGATTACCCCGTCGCTTTCGGTCTGCATCGAAGCCATAGAAGCGGGCGAGCGGCTCGATGGACGAGCGGGCACTTTCGATCGCCTCGATCGTGTAGCCTGGCACTGTTGCCGCAAGCTGGCTGACATCGATGTCGGTTTCGGCAAGCCCGCCGCGCTGGCAAAGCTCGCGCACCAAGTGCGGCGAGACCGGAATCCCCGAGCCTGCCCGATTCAGCCAGTGGCCGAACTGCCAGTTCTGCGTAGTCGCCCCAGATGTCGGAGCGGCCCGGAAAGGCCGGATAGGGCCTGCGCATCCCAGCACCAGATCGCAAGCTCGCCCATGTCGAGCATCGGCCCGCCATAGGTGCCGCCCGTGGGGTTGTTGTTGTTCCAGTAGTGATAGAGCGCCTCGATGTAGCGGCGCTGGATGGCGTCGTCGCGGTTGCCCAGCGAGTAATAGGGCAGCAGGCTTTCGCGACGACTTGGGATCGACGAAGACATTGGGCTGGTTGGCGCCCTTGTCGACGGCCGGGCATCCGGCCTCGGTGAAGCGGATGGGCTTCGACTTCGGCACCCAGGCGGTGGCCGAGCCACTTTCGACGCCGCCCGGGCGGTCATAGTGGGCGTTCGACCACCAGCGCGCGAATGTCCTTGTAGCGGAACACCCAGGGCTTGCCATAGGCGCCATCGGTTACGCGCGGCTTACAGCGCGCAACAACACACCAAGCAAACCGGGGCCTCTCAGCCCCTTTCTCTCAACCCGACTGGTACACTATCGCGCCGCCACACTGCACATTTTGTCTCCACCATTGACAGATCACGGCGCCGGGGTTGCGAAGTGTCACCATGAACAGAAACCGCAGCGCCGTCAGGCTGTGGTTGATGGTCGGCACGCCCGCGCCGCTCGACACCAGATGCAGCTGATAGCGGCGCACGTCCTCAAAGCTCGCTTGCTCCGGCGGAGCGCCGAGAAAAGCGCTGAAGTTCTTGACGGCACGGATATAGCCTTCCTGCGTACGCGATGCGAACTTGCGGATCGCCATATCTTCGATCATGCGGCGGCGTAACGGACTGATGAGTGTGTCGGTCATGGTGGTGCTCCTGTGCCGAGGTGAGGTTCAACACCCCCATCCTCAGACCGAACCCACCCATCTCGCCATCACCCTGACCGCAGCGCCCTACCGCGCGAGCGGTTTAGTCCACTGGCCCGAAGCGGACCACACGCGTGAATTCGTAGAACTCCGTTGTCGCCCGTGAACTATTCTCAACCCATTGATCGGATTTACCGACATCGGCGATTGCCGGTTTTGATATTGCAGGAAAGTAACGCTTGGAGGGGGATTTCCTTGCAAATCGGATTTGGGATTCACGAGTGGCTCGAAGCGTGATGCACTGCGGCTGAGGGATCAGCTGGGGAGATTCGCCATGAAGCCGAGGGAACGCCGCGAGACGGGAGCTGAGAACCTGTTCCGCTCGCGCCTCGACCAGATCGTCAACCTGAAGCATGAGCTGGTAAAGCTTGCCAATGCGATCTCGTGGGCCGCCATCGAGACGAAGTGCGGCGAGGTCTATGCGGACGGTCCGGGCATGCCGCCGCTACCCACCCGGTTGATGGCGGGATTGGCGATCCTCAAGTTCACCTTCGATCTCTCGGATGAGGAGCTGTGCGCCCGCTGGATCGAGAACCCTTATTTCCAGTTGTTCTGCGGCGAGGAGTGTCAAATCGCTTGCGCTACGCTCCAGCCACTTCGCCGGACATGCTGAAACCCGGCCTCGCTGCGAGACTTTTCTTCAACCTGACTGGTACAATTTAAAGCCGATGATTGGTACGGTTCTTATCCGGCGTTGACAGATTCTGGCTCTCTTCGACATGGTCACCAATATAGAGATACATAACGGCGTGTGGGCTGCAGATTTCAACCTGGCCGATAGACCCGCGTGGCCTCCGGATCGCCCTTCTCGAAGGGAAGTGCCGTTAGCTCATCCCAGGCCGCTTGCGGAATGGGGCACCGTGCCCACTCGAGCGTCTGCGTGATCCGCTCCGGCCTGCTGATGCCGCAAACGGTCGACGTAACCCGCTCATCGCGTATCGAGAACTGCAGAGCCGCGGCACCGGGTGGAATGCCGTGCCTGGCGCAAACCTGCTCAATCCTGACGATTGGCTCCAGCATTTCGGGCGATGCTTCCTGATAGACATAGCGCTTGTGCGATGCCGTACCCTTGGCCAGGACGCCGCCACTATAGGGCGCGGCATTGAGGACCGCGATGCCCCGCTCTCGCGCATAGTCCATCATCTCTTCCGCATTGCGATTAACGAGGGTGAAGCGGTTGTGGGTGATGAGGGCGTCAAAATCCCAATTCTGGAGGAGGGTCATCATGATGTCCACGCGACCGGCCGCCAGTCCGACACCCTCGGCAAGGCCTTCCTCTTTCATACGGAAGAGCTCGGCGAGTGCGCCCTTCGGGCCCGTTACGTCCGAAAAGGAAGATGCGTATTCGGGATCGTGCACATGGAGAAGTTGAATGCGGTCGATGTTCAGCGTCTTCAGGCTCTCCTCGAGTGAACGGCGAGCCAGCGCGCCATCGAAACGGTTGGTTTCCATGTCGCGGTCGAGCTTGGTGGAGATGACGAAGCCTTGCGGAAGCCCGCCACGCTCGCGGATCACGTCGCCGATCCGCTCCTCACTGCGGCCGAAGCCGTAGTTCCGCGACGTGTCCAAGAAATTAATTGGGCTGTCGAAAACGGCCCGCACAGTTTCCCGCGCCTGCTCCGCCGCGACGCTGTGGCCATAAGTATCCGGCATGTCCCCAATTGGAGCCAGTCCAAAACAAAGTCTGCTGACGGCAAGACCGGTGCGGCCAAGCACTATCTTTTCAGTTGGATCGGGTTTCATTTGTTCTCGCTTGCCGACGTGTTTGCACTCGGTTCTAACGCTGCGGCTCCAGGGAACCGGTGAAGCCTCGATTCCTCTGCCATCTCCGGCGAAAGTCCCGGACTAACTCCAGTCCTATTTGGCTCGACCGAACCCAACATAGCGACTGGTACGACGGTGCGCAAACATCTGGCCGGATCCGGAGCAACCGAACGTCATGTGGTCGATGGACTCCATGGCCGACAGGCTCGACGACACGCGCGCCTTCCGGCTGCTCAATGTGCTCGACGACTTTAACCGCGAAGGGCTGGGCATCGAGGCGGACTTCTCGCTGCCTGCTGAACGGGTCATCCGCACCCTCGACCAGATCATCGAATGGCGTGGCAAGCCTCTGGCGATCAGGGTGGACAACGGGCCGGAACTGATCAGTTCAACGCTGCTCAACTGGGCCGAAACAAGAGGCATTGCCATCCGCCACATCGAACCCGGCAATTGGCCCTGAGCTGCCGACCGGGATTTCATGCGGCTCGCCTGCTTTCGATGTGAAAGCAGGCGTTGTTTGTGGAAACACCAGCTCTCTCGATTCCAGATTACAAAGGATCGTAAGACTTCTGACATTCAGGCTCAGCGGCTGCGGCGGGCATTGAACACAGGTCCGGGATTTAGAATGACGGAAGTGTCATTTTCCGTTTCGCCGATGGCCAAGGTCGGTCCGCGTGTCCCTGTGTTGCTACTTGAGGCAGCCAGCTCACGGAATTTGGTGAAGTTCACCGGCCGATATCCCGCGTGGCCGCGACTGCGCTGCGGCGCTGGCCGTTTCTCTCTGTCCGCAATTTGGGATCGGTCGCACCAGCTGCTCCAGCGGCCCGACCGAACCCACAGCCCTCTCAGGCCGCCTTCTTCCGGGGCAGCGGCCGGACGCCCCTCGACTGCTCGAGGAGCCCGTCGAGCTCGCCGCGAGCGGGCGGCCGCGATCAGCACGTCGATGACCTCGGGCAGCTTCTCCCTCGGCCCCACGAGGATGCCCGCCTTGCCCTTCTCGAACTCGGCAGGCTTCGAGCCCAGCATGACGGTGAAGACGATCTGGACCTTCTCGTCGAGGCGCGGATGCTGTGGCGTGCGCTGAGTGTGGACATGAATGAAACCAATGAAAACCATGAGGGCAGCTGTCTGCACGGAGCGGTACGTTATGCGCAAGATCGATCGTGAAACCGGGATCGGTGTCGCCCTTCAACACTTTCACTGGCCAGGCAATCTTCAGATGACCATTCGCGGCCGCGGTGCCGTAGCTCACGTCAAGCGTCCGGGCCAGCGAGAGACCGAAGCGCGTGCAGATTTATAACCTTGGTTCTAGAGCTTGTTGTCTCAAGTGCACGAATCTCTGTTCGAGGGTGCTCCGCGGCAGAAATGATCTTTAATGGATAGAATAAATCAAGCCGCCTGCCTGATGGACTCGGAGCGGTTTTCGGTCAGCTGGCTTCGCATGCGGGGCCAGTCTGTGTTTCGGCGCGGGGTCCCGGTAGCGACCGGCATCCTATGTCCTTGATACTGCAGTACTGAGAGGGGTCACTGGATCTTGCCCATTCACATCCAAAGCCGATATTGACTAGACAAGTTGTGGAAACCGACTTACGGTTCGCAACGGAAACGGTTCAGCAAAACTTGTGACATCGGGCCGGTCCATTCGGTTTATTCCTGACACATCACGGGCAAACACATATGGGAGGACTACCAATGCAGAAATTCACGAGAAGAATGGTCATCGGCAGTGCGCTGGCACTTTCGCTTATGTCAACGTCTGCCTTTGCGGCCGACAAGATTCTTGCTTCGGTGCCGGGCCTCAGCTTCCCCTTCTTCGTCCACATGATGAACGCCTTCAAGGCGGAGATCGTCAAGCAGGGCTATGAGGCCATCGAAAGCGACGGCCAGGTGTCGTCGCCCAAGCAGACAGCCGACGTCGAGGCCGCCATCACCCAGGGCGTGAAGGGCATCGTCATCAGCCCGAATGAAGTGGACGCCATGGCCCCGGCGCTGCAGCAGGCCGTCGAGGCAGGCATTCCAGTGGTCACCGTCGACCGCCGCGTGCCCTCGGTCGAAGGCATTCTCGCCCATGTCGGTGCTGACAACGTCAAGGGCGGCGAAGCCCAGGGCAACCTCATCGTCTCCATGTTCCCCGATGGCGCCACCATCATCAACCTGCAGGGCCAATCCGGCGCCTCGCCGGCCATTGACCGCAACAAGGGCCTGCACAACGTGCTCGACGGCATGGCCGACAAGTACAAGATCGTCTTCGAACAGACCGCCGGCTTTGCCCGCGACAAGGGCCTGGCCGTCACCGAAGCCGCCCTCTCAGGGCTTGCCGAAGCACCGAAGGTGATCGTTGCCGCCAATGACGACATGGCGCTGGGCGCCATGGAAGCCGTCAAGGCCCGTGGCCTCACCGGCATCGCCATCATCGGCTTTGACGCCCTGCCGGAAGCCCTGGCCCAGGTGCGCGACGGCGGCCTCACCGCCACCATCGAGCAGTTCCCTGGCCAGCAGAGCGCGCTTGGCGTGCAGACGCTCGTCGACTTCCTCAAGGACGGCACCAAGCCGGCCGAAAAGGTTCTGCTGCTGACGCCGGTCGCTGTCACCAAGGACAACCTGAACATTGCCGAACGCCTCGGCGAAGTGAAGTAAGCTTCTTGCAGCAAGCCTCCGGCCGGGTGAACAACCCGGCCGGAACGTATTTGCTATGACCAATTCATCAAACGCGCCAGTTCTGCTGCGCATGACGGGGATTTCCAAGTCTTTTCCCGGCGTGAAGGCGCTTGAGAACGTCGATTTCGAAGTGGGCGAGGCGGAAATTCATGCCTTCCTCGGCGAGAATGGGGCGGGCAAATCGACGCTGCTGAAAATCCTCTCCGGCGCCCAGGCACCAGATGCCGGCAACATCGTGTTCGGCGGCAAGCCCGTGAGCTTTGCCAGTCCGCAAGCCGCCCAAGCCGCCGGCATCGTCACCATCTACCAGGAGTTCACCCTGGCCCCCGACATGACGGTGGCCGAGAATGTCTTCATCGGCCGCGAGCCCGGATCGCGCTTCTTCATCAGCCGCAAGCAGCTTGAGGATCAGACCGCGGTGCTGTGCACAACGCATCGGCCTCGACCGCAGCCCCCGCGCCCTGGTGCGCGATCTTTCGGTGGCCGAACAGCAGATGGTGGAGATCGCCCGCGCCCTGTCGATGAAATCCCGGCTCATCGTCATGGACGAGCCGACCAGCGCCTTGAGCCGCGCCGAAGTCGAGAAGCTCTTCTCGATCATCCGCGGCCTCAAGCGCGAGGGCATCTCGACCATCTTCGTCACCCACCGGCTGGAAGAAGTCTTCGAAATCTGCGACCGCTATACCGTGCTGCGCGATGGCCGCCATGTCGGGGCAGGTACGGTTGCCGAGACCAGCCTGGACGGCATCATCCGCCTGATGGTGGGCCGCGAACTGGGTCTGCTGGCGCCGCGCGGAACATCCTTCGCCACCGTCGGTGGTGGCACTTGCGGTCGAGCAGCTGTCGCGCCGCCGCAAGAGCACCGATTCAAGCGCCATCGAACTGCATGGCGTGTCGTTCAAGGTGAACAAGGGCGAGATTCTGGGGATCGCCGGACTGGTGGGCGCCGGCCGCACCGAGACGGCGCGCGCCATCTTCGGCGCCGACAAATTCGATTCGGGCCGCGTGCTCGTCGACTGGCCAACCCGTGGCGATCACTTCGCCGCGCGATGCGATCTCCCACGGCATCGGCCTGGTGCCGGAGGACCGCAAGCAGCAGGCGCTGTTCCTGGCCTCGCCATCCGCACCAACATGTCGATTGCCGCCCATGACCGCATCGCGGCGATGAACGTCTTCATCGGCGGCTCCAAAGAAGATGCGCTGGTCGAGGAATACCGCAAGCTTCTCAACATCCGCATGGCCTCGCGCCGACCAGCTTGTCGGCAATCTGTCGGGCGGCAACCAGCAGAAGGTGGTGCTGGCGCGCTGGCTGGCGCTTCGCCCCAAGGTGCTGATCGTCGACGAGCCGACACGCGGCATCGATGTCGGCGCCAAGGTGGAAGTGCACAATCTGCTGTTCCAGATGGCGGAAGCCGGCATCGCCATCATCGTGATCTCATCCGAATTGCCGGAGGTGCTGGCGCTGGCCGACCGCATCGTCACCATGCGCGAGGGCCGGGTGACGGGCGAAGTGATGCGCGGCGATGCGACACAGGAAAAACTCATGACGCTGATGACCATCGGGGTCGGAGCGCGCGGCTTGACGGGGAACGGACATGACTGACGCTGAGGCACGGCAGACCGACCAGGGGCTTTGACGCCTTTTCGTTCCTGGCGCGGTTTGCGCCGCTGATCTTCCTGCTGCTGCTGATGGCTGGCCTTCGCCATCATCGAGCCGCGCTTCTTCACGCCGCTCAATCTGTTCAACGTCATGCGCCAGGTGTCGATCGTCGGCCTCCTGGCCATCGGCATGACCTTCGTCATCCTGACCGCCGGCATCGATCTGTCCATCGGCTCGCTGCTGGCCTTCGCCGGCCTCGTCGCCGCCGCCGTCGCCAAGGGCGGCATGCAGGACCGCTTCACCGTGGGCGATGCAACCATCGGCTATGGCTGGCCGCTGGCGGCGCTGGCGGCCATCGCCGTCGGGCTCATCGGCGGCTATCTGCAGGGCATCGCCATCACCAGGCTCAAGGTTCCGGCCTTCGTGGTGACGCTGGGCGGCATGTCGGTGTTCCGCGGCGCGGCCTTGCTGTTTGCCGCGGGCGGGCCGATCTCCGGCTTCCAGCCGGATTTCACCTGGTGGGGGCAGGGCAAGATCTTCCCGGTGCCGGTGCCGGTCATCATCTTCCTGTTCTGCGCGCTGATCGCCCATATCGTGCTGCGCTACACCCGCTATGGCCGCCGGGTCTATGCGGTGGGCGGCAATCCGGAAGCCGCACGGCTTGCCGGCCTCAACGTCAGCGGCATCATCTGCAGCGTCTACGTCATCATGGGCTTCTTCGCCGGGCTTGGCGCCTTCGTGCTGGCGGCGCGGCTCAATTCGGCGGAAGCCGTGGCGGGTACGGGCTATGAGCTCACCGTCATCGCCTCGGTGGTGATCGGCGGCACCAGCCTGTTCGGCGGCGCGGGCTCGATCTTCGGCACCGTCATCGGCACCATCCTGATCGGCGTGCTGCTCAACGGCCTCGTGCTGATGAACGTCAACTCCTACATCCAGCAGATCATCATCGGCGTCATCATCGTGCTGGCCGTGGCCTTCGATACCTTCGCCAAGTCCCGCCGCCGCAAGGCCTGAGCAGTTCGCGCAACAACGCAGCATGCAAACCGGGGCCTCTCAGCCCTTTTCTCTCAACCCGACTGGTACACTATCACGCCGCCACACTGCATATTTTGTCTCCGCCATTGACAGCTTGATTCAGCCAATAACTCACTGACAAGCCCGCTTGGCTGCCGCCTATTACGGCCGTGTCAATATTTTCGGGAATGGGCGAGCTGTTCGTCTTTGAATCGATCACGACTATTAAGTCCTCTTGGCCAACCCTGCTCTGTCCTTGACCCTAACATGCCCGTCTAAGGATGTTGAAGACGGCTTCTGGACCGGAGCGTCTGATTGCATGGTTTCGTAACTGGCCTGCTATCAGGGGGTAAGCCGACCTTGTGCGGACATGGCCCAACCGACGTGGATGACCCAATCCGGAAGTCGCACCTGCTGGAGAACAGGCTTTATCGGTGTCACAAGATATTTTTATGCATCAAGTCACTCGCGTGGTCTTGGCATGGTCGCTGAAACGTACCAGGGCGCTTCCACTCTGAAGTAGAGTCCGTGCGTCCAGCTGCCCTAAGGCTTAAAATGCCCAGCGAACCCCCATTATTCGTCTCGATCCGAGGCCTCAGCGAGGCAGATGCTCAGTAGTGCAAAAGACCCGCACCGAGCGCATTCTGGAAGCGCTATGCGACCTTACCAGCCCTCGCGCGCTGGTCATTCGCGATGGCGAACGCAAGCGAATCGCTGGCCGGGAGGTGGTGCATGGCGTTTTCGTCGTGCTTAGTAGCCATCAATCCGATTGCGGTTGCCTTTGCGCTAGACTAGTCTTGCCAACGCTTTTGTCCGAGAAACGCGATGAAGGCAAAAAATGGGAGGATATCAATGCGTAATGCTCTTGCTTCGGTGAGCCTGTGCGCGCTCGCTGCCTTGATTTCGGCCGGGGCGCAGGCCCAGGACACCGGGACCATCACCAAGGCGGTCGGCGGCTATACATTCGAGGACGCGGCCAAGGAGGCCGACGCCACCAAGAATTTCCATTCGGCCGACGGCCAGCTGACCTTCGCCATCGTCACCCATACCGCCGGCAACGGCTTCTTCGACCCAGTCTATGTCGGCGCGACAGGTCGCCGGCAATATGATCGGCGCCAAGATCCTGCTGCTCGGCTCGGAATCGCCGACCGACGACATCCTGCGCGAGATCGAGATCCTGAACCAGATCATCCAGGATCCGACCATCGACGGACTGATCCTGACGACGCCGCAGGTCGGCGCCTATAATGACATCGTCAAGAAACTGCTCGACCAGGGCATTCCGGTCGCGACGACGAATTCCTTCGACCCGACGATCTATATGCGCGATGGCATCAGCCATACCGGCCAGAGCGCCGCGGCCGCGGCGATCGGCGGCGCCGCCCTCGCCAAATGCGTGCTCGACAAGGGCCTCGACAAGGGCTCGATCCTGTTCCCGTCGCAGACGACGGCGGGCAATGTCGAGGTCAACAACCGCGTCACCGCCGCCTTCGACCAGGTGGTCAAGGACCTCAATGCCGCCGGCAAGCTCGCCAACTTCACCGTCGACGCGGGACCGGAGAAGATCGGCATCGCGGTCAACGATCAGGACATCCCCGGCTCGGTCGTCACCCTCCTCGAATCGCGTGGCGACGTCGTCGGCATTTTCGGTCCAAACGGCGCCGTCACGCCGGCGATCGTCACGGCAATCACTCAGACCAAAAAGGAAGGACAGATCTGCGCCTTCGGCTACGATCTCGGCCCGCAGCATTCTCGAGGGCCTCAAATCCGAGGCGCTCACCGGCTCACTTGGTCAGCAGCCGTTCCTGCAAGGCTTCTGGCCGGTCATGCAGCTCTATCTCCAGATCGACCGCGGCATCGCGGCGGCCAATCTCGACACCCGCGCCCAGCTCGTGACCAAGGCAAATGTCGAGACGGTCGGCAAGCGCTTCGAGAACTGATACATCTCAGGCAATCCCGCGGGAGAGGCTTCGGCCTCTTCCGCTACATAGACTCAATAGCCCTTCCCGCTAGCATCTGGGTCGCATGTCCGCCGCTGTCACCGCACCTTCGCCATCGAGTCGCCGCCGGCTGCCGCTTGAGATTATCGGCGGATGGGAAGTGGGCTTGATAATTTTCCTGATCTTGCTCTACCTCGCCGGCGTCTACATCAATCCTAAGTTTTTCGGGTCGACTGCCGCTTTCTCTTCGGTCATGCGCGATGCCGCTCGCTACGGCGTGATGGCGGTCGGCATGACCTTCGTCATCGTCAACAAGGATCTCGACCTGTCGGTCGGCTCGCTCTACGGGCTGACCGCGGCGGTCTTCGCGGTATCCTTCGCGCCGTCCTATTTCAACACAGGCCTGTTTCCGGCGATCGCCTGGACCCTGGCGGTCGGCCTCCTGGTCGGGCTCGTCAACGGCGTTCTCGTAACGATCCTGCGCGTTCCGGCGTTCATCGCGACGCTGACCATACTTTTCATCGGCCGCGGCATTGTAACCGGTCTGTCCGGCGGCAAGACCATTTCCTTCCTGGCCAAGGCCAAGGAATATCCCGGGTTCTTTTTCATCGGCGAGAACAACGCCTGGGGCTTCAACAACCAGGTCTTCGTCTTCGCCGTCTTTGCCGCCATCGGAATGGTCCTGCTCGCGAAGACCAGAATTGGCTACCAGACTTTCGCAACCGGCGGCAATGAGCTCGCTTCGGCCTATGCCGGAATTCCGACCCACTGGGTGCGCATGCGCGCCTATCCTGCTTTCGGCATTCTGCGCCACCGTCGCCGGCATGATGCAGGTTGCCCAGGATCGTGCGTTGATTGCCCAATCGGGCCAAGGCCTTGAATTGATCGTGATCGCCTCGGTGATCGTCGGGGGCGCATCGATTCTCGGCGGCCGCGGGCGCGTGCTCGGCAGCATGCTCGGCGTTATCCTCATCGTGCTGATCGACAAGGTCCTCCGCGAAGGCTACCCGATTACCCGCGTTGTACTGGTCGATAACGTCGAAATGACGGTGCAGGCCGTCGCCCAGCTGCCCCCCGGCGCGGCACCCGCTTTTTTCGGCCTCATCTTGATACTCGCGGTTCTGATCGAGCCGTGGCTCATCCGGCGCAACGCGATGGGGAGATTGTGGGCGCGGATTCGAGGCCTGCCGATACCGCCGGCCCCCGATATCGGCGGTGTCGCGGGCGTCGGTGCCCAGACCAGGGGCAGTGTGGTCTCCGATCGTGCCATCAACGCGCGCGGCCTGGGCAAATTCCTCGCAAGACGCGACGCGGCTGCGATCATCATTGCGGTGGTACTGTGGTTTGCCGGGCTCTATCTCCGCCCCGATTTCTGGGGCGGCCTGGACAATTCCTTCAACCTCATCCTGGCCTTTACCGAGGTGGCGCTATTGGCAATCGGCCTCACATTCGTGATCGCCAATGGCGATATCGACCTGTCGGTCGGCTCGGTGCTCGCCATGAGCGGGGCGATCGCGGCGTTCTCGATGAAGACGATGGGTTTCGATCCGTGGACATCCGTCCTTCTGGCCCTGTGCGGCGGCATGCTGGCGGGCGCGGTCAACGCGCTTGTCACGGTCCGTTTCGGGCTCCCCGCATTCGTCGCCACTCTCGGCATGTTCTATACCGCCCGGGGCATCGCCGCATGGATCGTGTCCGGCCGCGAACTTTTCGGCTTTCCGGAAAGTTTCAATCTGATCGGCCGCAAACTGATCGAAGCATTGAGGTATTTCGATATCGCGCCCCAACCCGGCTCGGTCCTCTTCAATCTGAGCGCAGCGCTCAGCGTGCAAAGCATCTTCATGACTGTGCTGGCGATCATCACCGGGGTCATTCTCGGCTATACGATCTGGGGCCAGCAGTTCTATGCGACCGGCGGCAATATCCGCGCCGCAGCCTATGCCGGCGTCAACACCGACCGCGTACGGGCGCTGAGCCTCGTCTTTTCCGCCTTGTGCGGGTCATTTGCCGGGGTCATCTATATCGCATTCTACCGCAGCTTCATCCCGACCGCGGGCCAGTTCCGCGAGCTCGACGCCATCGCATCGGTCATCATCGGCGGGGGGTCGATCTTCGGCGGATTCGGCACCATCATCGGCTCGCTTGCCGGTGCCGCCGTGATCACTCTCCTGCGCGCCCTGCTTTCGCTTCAGGTCATTCGCGCCGACGGGTCATCCTTCGTGCTGTCTCAGCATTGGGTAAATGTCTTCATCGGCCTCATCCTGATCCTCGCCGTGGTTGGCGACATCTGGCTGCGCCAGACCGCTGCCTTGGGAACCATCTTGAGGCGACTGTTCGCCAAGCGATCTGTTCTGGAGGGGCGCTCTGGTGTTTGAGGAAACAAGCTCCCCGAAACAGCCCATCATCGAGATGCGCAGTATCAGCAAGGCCTTCGGCCCGGTGCGCGCGCTCGCCGATGTCGATCTGCGCCTATTTCCCGGAGAAGTCCTCGGTCTCGTCGGCGACAATTCGGCCGGCAAGTCAACCCTGATGAAAATCCTGACCGGCGCCTATCACCGCGACGCGGGCGAGGTCCTGGTGGCGGGAAAGGCCGTCAACTTCAAGAGCCCGCATGAAAGCCGCGATGCAGGGATCGAGATGATCTATCAGGATTTCGCTTTGTGCGGGAATATGGATGTCGGCCAGAACATCTTCCTCGGCCGCTGGCCGCGCAAGGGCCCGTTCGTCGACCGCAAGACCATGTACGCGGAAGCCGACAAGGTGCTGAAGCGGCTCAAGGTCGATGTCAATTCGGTCTATCAGCGGGTCGAGAGCCTGTCGGGCGGACGGCAGCAATCGGTCGCCATTGCGCGCGCGATTTCATTCGAGCCGCGCGTGGTCGTTCTCGACGAGCCGACCGCCAATCTCTCGGTTGTGGCGACCGAACGGTTGCTCGAAACCATGCTCGAGCTCAAGAAGCACCGCGTCGCCCAGATCATCATTTCCCACAGGCTTCAGGACATCTTTGCCGTCGGCGACCGGGTGATGGTCTTGAAGCGCGGCGAGAATGTCGGCGAGCGTGAAATCAAGCGCACCACGGAGCACGAGGTTCTGGGGCTCATCGTCTCCGGAAAGCGGGAGAAATAGGCGCGCCTGCGGCGTTCGTCCTGCTCTAGTAGAAGCAGCCGAAGGCGACCGATGCCTTGGACAGCCTCGGCAAACGATTTGACCAGGCAGCATGGGTAAGCGGTGTGGTTTACTGGGGCCATTTTGTCCGCAAGTGTGGCCCATCCCGGAAGTACCACCCGCCGCGTTTGACGGCCGCCTGCGGTTGATAAGCGGACTCTGGTAAACCGCCTCGCGGCATGTCTGTGAACTCAGGCACTAGTCGAAGTATCTCTCAACCCTCTCCGCTTCCAATGATCCATTTTGGTATCTGCCAAATTCCCACGGCTTTGGCTGGAAGGGCTGAACACTCGCAACCCGGGATCGGGAAGATGGGCTGAGGCCCAGCTCGGATGCGAACTTTTGCAGGAGTTCGAGCTGCTTGTTGGCGATGGTGAGCCAGGGGTTTTGCTGCAGGTAGCCGGATGGCATCTTCAGGATGGCCGGTGTCTCCTTCAGCTTCTTCTCCGCCTCGACCCAGCGGCCATAGGCCTGGCAGTAGGCGGCGAGCGCGGCGCGGTCGAGGTTGCTGAGAATCCCGAGGCGATGAAGTTCGTGGGCCAGGCGTTTCCACTCGGCCTTGGCGGAGGGGTTTAGGTGAGCCGGACAGGTCGGCATAGCGACGGCCGGCTTCGGCTCGCGCGTGTTGAGCGGCCGCTTGCCGGGATTGCCGGTGATGACCTTCAGGTGGGTGGGCTTCGGTCTCCTGCCCCTCATGCGGATCGAGCCTCACCAGACGTCGGAGCCTGCTGCAGCGGCGAGACTAGCCGTTCGCGACGGCAAAGCCCATGATGAACAGGACAAGCTGCACGCAGGAACGACAAGACCAGACCCGCCACGACATTTGCAGCGGCTTCGAGCATGGATGCAAGGCGGGACTGCATCAGTGGTTCCCTGCCCGCGACTTGCGGATTGGCATGGTCTTTGGATGATTGGCGATCGGCCTTGATCGCAGCGAAAGCTCCTGTCCTCACCCTCGAGGATGGCCTCCTTGCCCGTGAACGCCTGCCAGCGGTCGACGATCACATCGACATAGGCCGGGCTGAGCTCGAGACCGAGGCAGATGCGGCCCGTGGTCTCGGCGGCAATGAGGCTGGTGCCGGAGCCCAGGAACGGATCATAGACCGCCTGGCCCCGGGAGGCATTGTTGAGCATCGGCCGCCGCATGCACTCCGACCGGCTTCTGGGTGCCATGCACCGTGCTGGCGTCCTGGTCGCGGTTGGCGATGGTCCACAGCGTCGTCTGCTTGCGGTCGCCCGACCAGTGGCCTGTTGCCTCTGTCGCGCACCGCATACCAGCAGGGCTCGTGCTGCCAGTGGTAGTCGCCGCGGCTGAGGACCAGCCGGTCCTTGGCCCAGATGATCTGCGAGCGGATGGCAAAGCCCGTAGGCCGTCAGGCTTTCGGCCACCGTCGGCGGCATGCAGCGCGCCATGCCAGACATAGGCGACATCACCGGGAAACAGCGCCCAGGCCTCGCGCCAGTCGGCGCGGTCGTCATTCAGCACCTTGCCGGTTCTGGCCGTCTGCGAGGCCCCTGCCCCGTTGCGCCAGGCCGGATCGTAGTCCACGCCATAGGGCGGATCGGTGACCATCAGATGCGGAGTGACACCATCCAGCAGCCGCGCGACGGCCGGCCGCATCGGTGGCATCGCCGCAGAGCACGCCGGTGGGAGCCGAGGCGCCAGAGATCGCCGGGGCGGGCGACCGGGCTCGGCCGGAACATCGGGGGTCTCTTCCTCGCGCGGATCGATCCCGCCCTGGGCCATGAGCTCGTCGATGTCGCCAGCCGTAAAGCCGAGAGTTCGCAGGATCGACGCCCATATCCGAAAGCTCACCGGCTTCGAGCGCCAGCAGGTTCTGGTCCCAGCCTGCCCGTTCCGCCAGCTTGTTGTCGGCAATGACCAGCGCCCGCTTGTCGCGCTCGCTCAGATGCCCGAGCTCGATCACCGGCACGCTGGCAAGGCCAAGCTTGCGGGCGGCCATGACCCGGCCATGGCCGGCGATGATGCCGCTGGCGCCGTCGACCAGGACCGGGTTGGTGAAGCCGAAGGCCCGGATCGAACCGGCAATCAGCGCCACCTGTTCGTCCGAATGGGTCCGGGCATTGCGGGCGAAGGGAATGAGGGCGTCCAGCGCCCGGTGCTCGATGCGAAGGCCAAGCCCGGACATGAGGGCGGCAAGATCGGGCCCTTCCTGGGCCTGTGATCCTGCTCCCGCAAGCGCGGCGGTACTGCGCGGGCTCATGCCTGGACCGCCGTTCCCGCCGGCCTGTGGGGGCAATGTGACCACCCTCCCCAGAAGGGCAAAAGAGATAATCGGAACATGGGTTTATAAACTTGCAATCGCGCCGGTTCAGAGCATGTATGGGACCACGAAACACGGAGATCGCCATGCCCCGCCGCCCCCAAAAGTCCACTGACACCCGCACCGCCCTCAATGCCTTCATGGCCCGCAAGGCCGAGATCGACGCGATGCTGGGGCGTCTCGCGGCACTCAGCGACGATCATTTCAACGTCAGCGCCGACGACATCCACTGGGGCCATGTCGGGACACTCGCCCACTACGCCGAATTGCTCAAGCGCATCACCGACAGTGCCTTCCAGGAAGGCGAACACGCCAGCTGACGGCAGGCCGGTTTCCCACATCCTTTCGTAGCCCCGCGCCACCCTGTCTGCGGGGTCTGGAGCCGTAGCGGGCCTGCGATGGTCGCGAGTTCCGCAAGTGAAAGGACCCATCCCCATGACCCGTCTCTCCGACACCAAGCTCGTCATTCTCTCGGCTGCCAGCCAGCGCGAGAACCACCTCGTTCTTCCCCTCCCCAGGAACCTCAAGGGCGGGGCAGCCCACAAGGTGATCCAAGCTCTCATTGCCAAGGGCCTCGCCGCAGAAGCCGATGCCGATCTGCGGCGCGGCGATCCGGTCTGGCGGGAAACCGGTGATGGTCGTGCCGTGAGCCTCGTCATCACCGAGGCCGGACTTGCGGCACTCGACGGCGGAACGGCGCCAGCTGCGGCCGATGCCGAAGCCCCGGCCAGGAAGGTCCGTAACACGAAGAAGTCTGCACCCGCTCCGCGACAGGCCCGGGTACGGGACAGGACCAGCCAGACAACAGGTGATCCCGCCGCCGTTCGCCCCGGCACCAAGCAGGCAAGACTCATCGCGCTGTTGAAGCGGCCAAAGGGCGCCACGATCGCCGAAATCGCCGAGGCCCTCGGCTGGCAGGCCCATACCGTGCGGGGCGCCATCGCAGGCGCGCTGAAGAAGAAGCTCGGCCTTACCATCATCTCTGAAACGGACGACCGGCGTGGGCGCGTCTACCGCCTCGGCTGAAGCGTTCATCACGGCAATGCCGCCGCCGGGCCGCTGGGTCCGGCGGTTTTGTTCGTGCCGCATCCGGTCAACTCCAGAGTTTGTCGAGTATTTGGGGGTGTTAGTCATCATGCATCGGCAGGAAAGTCTCGATATTGCGGGGGTTTGAGGCTGGGGGATACCCGGCCGGGAAATTCGCGGTATTTCGTCTGAAGCTCCACGCACCGGCCCTGTAGAAAAATGCATTGAAGACGGACGTCCCCCCCCCCGGTGTTCGCCGGCAGCTTGACGGTGTGGTTCATTCATCTCCATGCCGAGCACAATAGCATATATCTCAACTCATTGTAATCATGACATTAAACGACATTTACCGCCATGGGATGCCAGGCGCCGCTAAACAGCGAAAGAATCCGGATGATCGACGATGCGCGAGGCTCTCGAACGGGTCAGTGATTCGCAGGCCTAAACACCGCCACACGCAGCCGGTCGGGGTGGATGAGCCATGCCCAACCACGGTCCTCGATGACAGATATGACGCTTGTGACGCTTCTTTTCGGCATCGGTTGACATTCATGTGCGCGCGCGCGTCAGGCTCATAGTTGGAAACAAGCGTCACAAGCGTCATTCTTTCCCGGAGAGCCCGACATGACCGCAGACAACGAACCGCCACGGCTGGGATTATCGCTTGAGGAAGCCTTCAAGCGCTGGGGTGATCCGGCCACCTACAGTCTCTGGCACGAGCATCAGGATGCCTGGCAGCACGTTTCCATGGCAGAGGGCTATCCGCCAAACGAGCGGGTGCTGCGCCACCAAACCTATGCCAAGGCTGTCACAGCACTGCAGGCACAGCTGCGCGCCCTGCTGATTGAAGGTGAAGTGCTGGCCAGCGGCATCGGCAAGGGCAGCGATGGCCGCAGTGTCATCAAGCCGAGCATGTGGAACGTCCTGGAATTCTCGGACGAGTTCGACGATCTCCTTGGCGGCGGTCGGACTTTCGCAGCGCCCGAGTATTTCCCCTGGTCCGCGATTCCCCACAATGTCGAGGAACATCCGAAGTGGCTGGCGGAGTTTCTCCAGAAAAAGACGCGTAAGGGCCCGCCGGCCTTTGTTCACGCAACGGACTACCGGCGAGTTAGGTTGGGAGACCTTGAGTTCGTCTTCGGCGATCTGCAGGCCCAAGTGGTGCGTAGGTTGCGTGAGGCTGCCCGATCCAGCGAGCCCTGGCTCTTCGGCAAGGCCGTTCTGCATGAAATCGGATCGGAATCGGCGAATATTGGCATGCTGTTCAAGAGACAGAGAAACTGGAAGAGCCTCATCGAATCGGATAGACGTGGCCGGTATCGCCTGCGGCCACATTCACTTTGAACGGACCAGCACGTCGATCCCGTGGATCGTGATGTGCCGCGCGGCGCGCTCGACCTCGATGCCTTCGCGTGCGTATTCGTAGAGCGCGCGGCCCTGGTGCTTCAGCGCCGAGTGCATCGGCGGCATCTGGTCGATGGCGCCGGTGAAGCGGGTGAGCGCAGCGTCGATCGCGGCGCGATCGACCGTCACCTCACGCCGCTCGACCACATCGCCTTCGAGATCGCCGGTGGTGGTCGTCACGCCTAGATGCAGCGTCGCCGTGTAGCGCTTGTCGGCGTCGAGGCTGACCTGCGAGAACTTGGTGGCCGCGCCGAAGCACAGCGGCAATAGTCCTGAAGCCAATGGGTCGAGCGTGCCGGTGTGTCCTGCCTTCTCGGCATTGAACAGGCGCTTGGCCTTCTGCAAGGCGTCGTTGCTTGACAGGCCGACCGGCTTGTCGAGCAGCAGCACTCCGTGCACGGCGCGGCGGGCCATCAGTCTTCCTTGGCCCGTGTCGCGTTGGCGTCGCGGATCAATGCGCTCAACTCCGCCGCACGTTCGGTCGTGCGATCGAACTGGAAGTGCAGCGTCGGCACGGTGTGGATCGACAGCCGCTTGAACAGTCCGTTGCGAACAAAACCGGCGGCCTCGTTCAACGCCCTCTCGCATTCGGTCGGTGTCGCCGACCAGCAGCGAGAAGCGCACCGTGGCGTGGGCGTAGTCCGGCGTGACATCGACGCCGGTGATCGTGACCATGCCGATGCGAGGGTCCTTCAGGTCGCGGATCAGCTCGGCCAGATCGCGTTGGATCTGATCGGCGACGCGGAAGCTGCGGTTTGGGATCGAGCGTTTATGTTTGGTCATGATGAACAGCCCTCAAGCAAAAAGCCCCGTCTTTTCGGACGGGGCTTTTGCACAGTGGCGAAGGTCCCGTCCTAGAGGGTTCGGGCGACTTCCTTGACTTCGAAGAATTCCAAGTGGTCGCCCTCTTTGATGTCGGTGATGTTCTTCAACTTGATACCGCACTCGAAGCCCTCGGCCACCTCGCGCACATCGTCTTTCATGCGCTTCAACGAATCGACTTCGCCGGTGAAGATCACCACGTTGTCGCGCAGCAGGCGGAAGCGCGCGTTGCGGGTCACGCGGCCGGCCGTGACCATCGAGCCTGCCACCGTGCCGATCTTGCTGGCGATGAACACCGTGCGGATCTCGGCGGTGCCAATGACTTCTTCCTTCTGCTCCGGCGCCAGCATGCCGGTCATCGCCGCTTTGATCTCATCGACGGCGTCGTAGATGATGTTGTAGTAGCGGATGTCCACGCCGTTGCCTTCAGCCAGTTTGCGGGCGTTGGCGTCAGCACGCACGTTGAAGCCGACCACCACGGCCTTCGATGCGATGGCGAGGTTGATGTCGCTCTCGCTGATGCCGCCGACCGCGCCGTGCACGATCTGCACCTTGACTTCGGCCGTGGACAGCTTGACCAGCGACTGCGACAGCGCTTCCTGCGAGCCCTGCACGTCGGCCTTGACGATCAGCGACAGCGTTTGCGTGCTGGCCCCCACCTGGTCGAACATGTTCTCCAGCTTGGCGGCTTGCTGCTTGCTCAGCTTCACGTCGCGGTACTTGCCCGAGCGGAAGGTGGCGATCTCGCGCGCGCGGCGTTCGTCGGCCATGACCATGAACTCGTCGCCGGCTTGCGGCACTTCGGTCAGGCCCTGGATCTCCACGGGAATCGACGGGCCCGCTTCGTCGATCGACTTGCCGTTCTCGTCGAGCATGGCGCGCACGCGGCCGTAGCTCGAACCGGCGATCACCACGTCGCCTTTTCTCAGCGTGCCTGATTGAATGAGCACCGTGGCCACTGGGCCGCGGCCCTTGTCCAACTGCGCTTCGACGACCAGGCCCTTGGCCATGGCCGCCGTGGGTGCTTTCAGTTCGAGCACTTCGGCCTGCAGCAGCACCTGCTCGAGCAGCGCGTCGATGCCCTGCCCGGTCTTGGCCGACACCGGCACGAACGGCGCGTCGCCGCCAAACTCTTCCGGCACCACTTGTTCAGCGACGAGTTCGTTCTTCACGCGCTCGGCATTGGCCTCGGGCTTGTCGATCTTGTTCATCGCCACGACGATCGGCACGCCGGCCGCCTTGGCGTGATGGATCGCTTCCTTGGTCTGCGGCATCACGCCGTCGTCGGCCGCAACGACCAGGATGACGATGTCGGTGGCCTTGGCGCCGCGTGCGCGCATCGCCGTGAACGCAGCGTGGCCTGGGGTGTCGAGGAAGGTGATCATGCCGCGCGGCGTCTGCACGTGGTACGCGCCGATGTGCTGCGTGATGCCGCCGGCTTCGCCTGCCGCCACACGCGAGGTGCGGATGTAGTCGAGCAGCGAGGTCTTGCCGTGATCGACGTGGCCCATCACGGTGACCACCGGCGCACGCGCCAGCAGCTCGCCGGTCTGCGCGGCTTCTTCTTCCTCGGTGAACGCGTCCGGATCGTCGAGCTTGGCCGGGAAGGCCTTGTGGCCCATCTCTTCGACCAGGATCATCGCCGTCTCTTGATCCAGCGACTGGTTGATCGTGACCATCTGGCCGAGCTTCATCAATTGCTTGACGACCTCGGCGGCCTTGACGCTCATCTTGTGCGCGAGGTCGGCGACGGTGATCGTCTCCGGCACGTGCACTTCCTGGATCACCGCTTCGGCGGGTGCAGTCACATGATCGGCGCCGTTGCCGTCGCGGTCACCACGGCCACGGCCGCGCGGGGCACGCCAGCCGGGGCGTGAACCACCACCGCTGTCGCCACGGGTCTTGAGCGCGCGCTTCTTGGCAGCATCATCGGCCCAGCTCGAAGACAACTTCTCGCTCTTGACCGACTTCTTTTCGCCAGGCTTGGCCGCGCCCGGCGCTGCGGGCGCTCCAGGGCGCGCAGCGGCCTTGTGGATCGTGCCCTTGATGGCTTCTGCCTTGACTTCGGGCTTGGGCTCTTCCTTCTTCGCAATGAGCACCTTCTTCGGCGCGCTCATCATCGCGCGGATCGCTGCGGCTTCGTTCTCCGCGGCGGCGCGACGCTTGCCCAGATCGGCCAGACGCGCCTTCTCATTGGCGGCATCGTCGGTGGCCTTGACCACGCGCACTGGCGCTGGCTTGGGTGCCTCGGCAGCAGGCGCTGGCGGTGGCGGCGCTGTGACCGACTTCGCGCCGGCAGCGATCTCCTCGGCCGCCTTGTCGGCAGCAGCCTGCGCGCGGGCCTCGGCGGCCTCGCGCTCACGCTGCTCCTGTTCTTCGCGCACGCGACGCTTCTCGGCTATCTCTTCTTCCTGGCGGCGCAGCAGCTCGGCCTGGCGGCGCGCTTCATCGGCACGACGCTCGAGTTCGGCGTCGTCGATCACCGGCGCGGCTGGCGGCGGTGCCTCTTCGCTGCCCGCGGGCGCGTCGTCGCGCTTGACGAAGGTGCGCTTCTTGACCACCTGAACCTGGATCGTGCGTGCCTTGCCGGTGGCATCGGCCTGCTTGATCTCGGTGTTGCTCTTGCGCGTGATGCTGATCTTCTTGCGCTCGGCCGGCGCGGTGCTGCCGTGCGCGGTGCGCAGGTGGTCGAGCAGCTTGGCCTTGTCGGCTTCGGTCACGCTGTCGTCGACCGAGCCTTTGGCCACGCCGGCAGCACTGAGCTGTTCGAGCAGCGTGGCGGCCGGGCGATTGAGCTCGGCGGCAAGTTGGGCGACGGTGGTCACTGCCATAGGGATCGTTCCTGGAGATTTCGGTGTTTTGTGCGCTGTGGGTCAAGTGGTGAACCAATGTTCGCGCGCTTTCATGATCAAGGCTTTCGCGTCTTCCTCGTCCATCGCGGTCATCTCGGTCAGCTCATCGACGGCGAGGTCCGCCAGATCGTCGCGCTTGTGCACGCCGCCTTCGGCGAGCTTGCCGATCAACTCGGCCGACAGGCCGCGGCCATGGAAGTCGAGGTCGCGCAGGTCTTGCGAGACTTCTTCGACCGCCTCTTCGTTGGCGATCTCCATCGTCAGCAGCGCATCCTTGGCGCGGGTGCGCAGCTCGTTGACCGTGTCTTCGTCGAAGCCTTCGATCTCGAGCATCTCCTGCATCGGCACGTAGGCCACTTCTTCGAGGCTGTTGAAGCCTTCGGCGATCAGCAGGTCGGCGACTTCGACATCGACGTCGAGCTTGTCGACGAACAGCTTGCGCACCGACTCGCTTTCCTTGGCCTGCTTGGCCTGCGACTCTTCGGCCGTCATGATGTTGATGCGCCAGCCGGTCAGCTCGGAGGCCAGGCGCACGTTCTGGCCGCCGCGGCCGATGGCGATGGCGAGGTTCTCTTCATCGACGACGACGTCCATCGCGTGGCGCTCTTCATCGACGACGATCGAGACCACGTTGGCCGGCGCCAGCGCGCCGATGACGAACTGCGCCGGGTCTTCCGACCACAGCACGATGTCGACACGCTCGCCGGCGAGCTCGTTGGTGACGGCGGTGACGCGCGAGCCGCGCACGCCGACGCAGGTGCCGATCGGATCGACCCGCTTGTCGTGCGAGACGACGGCGATCTTGGCGCGCGAACCGGGGTCGCGCGCGCAGCTCTTGATCTCGAGCAGGCCCTGCTCCATCTCCGGCACTTCCTGCGCGAAGAGTTCCTTCATGAACTCCGGGCTGGAACGCGACAGCATGATCTGCGGCCCGCGGATCGTGTCGTCGACGCCGAGGATGAAGGCGCGCACGCGGTCGCCCGAGCGCAGGTTTTCCTTCGGGATCAGCTCGGTGCGCTTCAGACGCCCTTCGACGCGGCCCGATCGACGATCAGGTCGCCCTTGTCGAGGCGCTTGATGCTGCCGACCATGACCTTCTCGCCGCGCGAGAGGAAGTCGTTCAGCAGCTGCTCGCGCTCGGCGTCGCGGATCTTCTGCAGGATGACCTGCTTGGCCGCCATGGCGCCGATGCGGCCGATGGTCAGCGACTCGATCGGCTCTTCGATGTGGTCATCGACCTCGATGTCGGCGATCTGCTCCTGCGCTTCGAAGAGCAGGATCTCGGCATCGGGGATCTGCAGGCCAGCCTCGTTGGCGACGACGTGCCAGCGGCGGAAGGTGTCGTAGTTGCCGGTCTCGCGGTCGATCGCACGCGGATATCGACCTCGCCGCCCTGCAGCTTCTTCGTCGCTTGCGCCAGCGCGGCCTCGACGGCACCGAACACGGTTTCACGCGGCACGCTCTTCTCGCGAGAGATGGCGTCCACCAACATCAGCATTTCGCGATTCATCTTTTCTCACTCTCCGCTGTGGTCTCCACCTGCCGGGCCTTACGACCTTTGAAACCAATCACCGGCACGAGACGCGCTTCGCGCACCTCGTCGAAAACAAAATCGAGCGCCTGCTCGGGCTCGTCTTTGTCGCCCCTCGGCGGGCTCGATCGCCAGACGCCAGCCGCCCTCGCGCGCCGAGAGCACGCCCTTGAATTTTTTGCGGCCCGCGAACGGCAGCTTCAACGTCAGCTCGATGGCCATGCCCGCAAAGCGCGATGTAGTCGGCCTCGCGCTTGAGCGGCCGGTCCAGCCCGGGCGACGAGACTTCGAGCCGCGTGTAGTTGCAGTTCTCGACTTCGAGCACGTACTGCAATTGCCGCGTCACCGCTTCGCATCTTCGACCAGCACGAACTCGGACTCGCCGGTCGGGTAGGCTTTGCCCGGCACGCGATCGATCGTCACGCGCAGCAGCCCGCCTCCCGTGCGTTCGAGATCAACCAGCTCGTAGCCGAGTCCGGTGACGGTTTGTCAGTGGCTTGCTGCCAGCTCATGCGTGCGTGTAACGGGGGCAAAAGGCGATCGACCATAAAAAATGGGCGGGTTGTGAAATCCGCCCACTGTTTACTGGGGTTCAGCGAAGGCGGCATGACTCTGCAGAGACGTGCCCTCAATATCCCGCAACACCCATGACAGAATGAAGTCGTCCACCCTGACGGACTCCATGGGACTGTGGAAACGCTGCGACACCGGCGGAACACCGCTGCTGGCTATGGCATCGCCGTGCAGCGAGGGCAGTAGTTCAGCTAAGGGGAGCGTTAAGGAATGCCTCTTCACTGCCCGCGGGCGCGTCGTCGCGTTTGACGAACGTGCGCTTCTTGACCACCTGAACCTGGATCGTGCGTGCCTTGCCGGTGGCATCGGCCTGCTTGATCTCGGTGTTGCTCTTGCGCGTGATGCTGATCTTCTTGCGCTCGGCCGGCGCGATGCTGCCATGCGCGCTGCGCAGGTGGTCGAGCAGCTTGGCCTTGTCGCTCTCGGTCACGCTGTCGTCGGCCGAACCTTTGGCGGCACCGGCAGCACTGAGCTGTTCGAGCAGCGTGGCGGCCGGGCGATTGAGCTCGGCGGCAAGTTGGGCGACGGTGGTCACTGCCATAGGGATCGTTCCTGGAGATTTCGGTGTTTTGTGCAGCTATGGGTCAAGTGGTGAACCAGTGTTCGCGTGCCTTCATGATGAGCGCCTTGGCATCTTCTTCGTCCATCGCGGTCATCTCGGTCAACTCATCGACGGCGAGGTCAGCCAGGTCGTCACGCTTGTGCACGCCGCCTTCGGCGAGCTTGGCAATCAGCTCAGGTTGCAGGCCGCGGCCATGGAAATCAAGGTCGCGCAGGTCTTGCGAGACTTCTTCGACCGCTTCTTCGTTGGCGATCTCCATCGTCAGCAGCGCGTCCTTGGCGCGGGTGCGCAGCTCGTTGACCGTGTCTTCGTCGAAGCCTTCGATCTCGAGCATCTCCTGCATCGGCACGTAGGCCACTTCCTCGAGGCTGTTGAAGCCCTCGGCGATCAGCAGGTCTGCCACTTCGACATCGACGTCGAGCTTGTCGACGAACAGCTTGCGCACCGACTCGCTTTCCTTGGCCTGCTTGGCCTGCGACTCCTCGGCCGTCATGATGTTGATGCGCCAGCCGGTCAGCTCGGAGGCCAGGCGAACGTTCTGCCCGCCGCGCCCGATGGCGATGGCCAGGTTCTCTTCGTCGACGACGACGTCCATCGCGTGACGCTCTTCGTCGACAACGATCGAAACCACATTGGCCGGGGCCAATGCGCCGATGACGAATTGCGCCGGGTCTTCCGACCACAGCACGATGTCGACACGCTCGCCGGCGAGCTCGTTGGTGACCGCGGTGACGCGCGAGCCGCGCACGCCAACGCAGGTGCCGATCGGATCAACGCGCTTGTCATGCGAAACGACGGCGATCTTGGCGCGCGAACCGGGGTCGCGGGCGCAGCTCTTGATCTCGAGCAGGCCCTGCTCCATCTCCGGCACTTCCTGAGCGAAGAGTTCCTTCATGAACTCGGGCGAGCTGCGCGACAGCATGATCTGCGGCCCGCGGATCGTGTCGTCGACGCCGAGGATGAACGCGCGCACGCGGTCGCCCGAACGCAGGTTTTCCTTCGGGATCAGCTCGGTGCGCTTCAGGCGCCCCTCGACGCGGCCCGACTCGACGATCAGGTCGCCCTTGTCCAAGCGCTTGATGCTGCCGACCATGACCTTCTCGCCGCGCGAGAGGAAGTCGTTCAACAGCTGCTCGCGCTCGGCGTCGCGGATCTTCTGCAGGATGACCTGCTTGGCCGCCATGGCGCCGATGCGGCCGATGGTCAGCGACTCGATCGGCTCTTCGATGTGGTCATCGACCTCGATGTCGGCGATCTGCTCCTGCGCTTCGAAGAGCAGGATCTCGGCATCGGGAATCTGCAGGCCAGCCTCGTTGGCGACCACGTGCCAGCGGCGGAAGGTGTCGTAGTTGCCGGTCTCGCGATCGATCGACACCCGAATGTCAACCTCGCCGCCCTGCAGCTTCTTCGTCGCCTGCGCCAGCGCGGCTTCGACAGCACCGAACACGGTTTCACGCGGCACGCTCTTCTCGCGAGAGATGGCGTCGACCAACATCAGCATTTCGCGGTTCATCTTTTTCTCACTCTCCGCTCGCGGCGGTTTCCACCTGCCGAGCCTTACGACCTTTGAAATCAATCACCGGCACGAGGCGCGCTTCACGCACTTCGTCGAAAACAAAATCGAGTGCTTGCTCGGGCTCGCCCTTTTTCGAACCCTCGGCGGGCTCGATCGCCAGGCGCCAGCCGCCTTCGCGCGCGGCCAGCACGCCCTTGAATTTCTTGCGGCCCGCAAACGGCAGCTTCAACGTCAGCTCGATGGCCATGCCCGCAAAGCGCGTGTAGTCCGCCTCGCGCTTCAACGGCCGGTCCAGTCCGGGCGACGAGACTTCAAGCCGCGCGTAGTTGCAGTTCTCCACTTCGAGCACGTATTGCAGTTGCCGCGTCACCGCTTCGCAATCTTCGACCAGCACAAACTCCGACTCACCGGTCGGGTAGGTTTTGCCCGGCACGCGATCGATCGTCACGCGCAGCAGCCCGCCTCCCGTGCGTTCGAGATCAACCAACTCGTAGCCGAGTCCGGTGACAGTCGTGTCAGTGGCTTGCTGCCAGCTCATGCGTGCGGATTGCGTTCGTGACGTTCAAAAGGCGATCGACCATAAAAAATGGGCGGGATTGTTGAAATCCGCCCACTGTTCGTACTGGGGTTTTCAGCGAAGGCGGGATTGTACTCTGCAAGAGACGTGCCCTCAATATCCCGCAACACCCATGACAGAATGAAGTCGTCCACCCCCTGCACGGAGCTTTCCATGGGATTTCTGGCTGGCAAACGCCTGCTGATCACCGGCGTTCTGAACAACCGCTCGCTGGCCTACGGCATCGCCCGGGCCTGCCACCGCGAGGGGGCTGAGCTGGCCTTCAGCTACCAGGGTGAGCGCTTCAAGGAGCGCATGGCCGAAACGGCTGCCGAATTCGGTTCGAAGCTGACCTTCGATTGCGACGTCTCCGAAGACGCCCAGATCGAGCGCCTGTTTGCCCAGCTGGGCGAGCACTGGGACCAGTTCGACGGCTTTGTTCACGCCATCGCCTTCGCGCCGCGCGAGGCCATTGCCGGCGACTTTCTCGAAGGCCTGACCCGCGAAGGCTTTCGCACCGCGCACGAAATCTCGGCCTACAGCTTTCCGGCCATGGCCAAGGCGGCGCTGCCGCGGCTGCGCCCCGGCGCGGCGCTGCTGACGCTGTCCTACCTCGGCGCCGTGCGCTACGTGCCCAACTACAACACCATGGGTCTGGCCAAGGCCTCGCTCGAGGCCAGCGTGCGCTTCCTGGCGCAGAGCGTCGGCGCCAAGGGCGTGCGCGTCAATGCCATCTCGGCCGGGCCGATCAAGACGCTGGCCTCGTCGGGCATCAAGGACCTGGGCAAGCTGCTCGCCGACTTCGCCTCGGTGGCGCCGATCCGGCGCAACGTGACGATCGACGATGTCGGCAACGCGGCGGCCTTCCTGCTCTCCGACCTGGCCGCTGGTGTCAGTGCCGAGGTGATGTACGTCGATGGCGGTTTCAGTCAGGTCGCCGGCGCAGCAGCCTGAATTCCCAGCAAGTGCGAGGCCAGCGCCTCGGCGACCTCGATGCCATCGACGGCGGCCGACATGATGCCGCCGGCATAACCCGCGCCCTCGCCCGCCGGGTACAGGCCTTTGACGTTCAGACTCTGCCGATCCTTGCCGCGGGTGATGCGCAGCGGTGACGAGGTGCGCGTCTCGACACCCGTCAGCACCGCGTCGGCCATCGCAAAACCCTTGATCTGGCGCTCAAACGTCGGCAGGGCCTCGCGAATGGCGGCGATGGCGTAGTCCGGCAGGCTCGCGCGCAAGTCGGTCATCAGCACGCCCGGCTTGTACGACGGCAGAACGTTGCCGAGCGCACTGCTCGGCTGCGACTTGACGAAATCGCCCACCAACTGGCCCGGCGCGACATAGCCACCGCCGCCGAGCGCGTAGGCGCGCGACTCCCACTGGCGCTGGAAGGCCATGCCGTCGAGCGGGCTCACCGTGCCGTCGTGCCTGCCATCCTGCCGGTAGTCCTGTGGCGAGATGCCAACGACGATGCCGGCATTGGCGTTGCGCTCGTTGCGCGAGTACTGGCTCATGCCGTTGGTGACGACCCGCTCGGCCTCCGACGTGGCAGCCACCACCGTGCCGCCCGGGCACATGCAGAAGCTGTAGACCGAACGGCCGTTGCTGGCATGGTGGACCAGCTTGTAGTCGGCCGCGCCGAGGATCGGATGGCCGGCGCTGGCGCCGAATCGGGCACGATCGATCACGCCTTGCGGATGCTCGACGCGAAAGCCGATCGAAAACGGCTTGGCTTCCATGAAGACGCCGCGCCGGTGCAGCATCTCGAAGGTGTCGCGTGCGCTGTGGCCGAGGGCGAGCACGACATGGTCGGCGCGCAGCTGCTCGCCCGAGGCGAGCGTCACGCCGCGCACCGCGCCGCCGTCGATCAGCACATCGGTGACGCGCTGCTGAAACCGGATCTCGCCGCCCAGCGCCACGATGTCGGCGCGCATCTTCTCGACCATGCTGACCAGGCGGAAGGTGCCGATGTGCGGCTTGCTGACGTAGAGAATCTCGTCGGGCGCACCGGCCTTGACGAATTCGTCGAGCACCTTGCGCGTCAAGTGCCGTGGGTCGCTGATCTGGCTCCACAGCTTGCCATCGGAAAACGTGCCCGCCCCGCCCTCGCCGAACTGCACATTCGACTCCGGATCGAGCACGCCGCGGCGCCACAGCCCCCAGGTGTCCTGCGTGCGCTCTCGCACCGCCTTGCCACGCTCGAGCACGATCGGCCGCAAGCCCATCTGCGCCAGTATCAGCGCGGCGAACAGGCCACAAGGGCCGAAGCCGACCACCAGCGGACGCGGACGTTGTGTAGCGTAGAAGTCCGCCGGCGCCTGGGCGACGAAGCGGTAGCGCATGTCGGGCGCCGGCCGCACATGCGGATCGCCCGCAAAGCGCGCAAGCACGCGTGCCTCGTCCTCGACCTCGCAGTCGACGGTGTAGATCAGCTGGATGGCCGTCTTTTTGCGCGCGTCATAGGCGCGCTTGAAGAGCATGAAGGCGTGCAGATCGGCGTCTTGCACGCCGAGCCGAGAGACAACGGCAGCACGAAGCGCCGCTTCGGGGTGCGTCAGCGGCAGTCGAAGTTCGGTGATTCGCAGCATGCGCTGCGATTCAGTCGGCGTTCAGCCGACGCCGGGCCGCGCAGACGCAGCGAGCTGGGGGCCGACATCAGCCGCCCTTCTTGGGCCGCTTGCCGGGGTTCTTCTTCGTGCGCGTGTGCGAGCCGCGTTCGAGGCTCACCTTCTGGCCGCGGCCAGTGGTGAAGGTCGTGCCGGCCGGCGCCGTTGGCGCGGGTGTGGCTTTGCGGTCGGCTTCGGTTCTGATCTTGTTCGCCATGATGATTCTCTGGATCGTGAAAACGGTTCGAAGGCTGAATTAGGCCACAGCCCGTCAGGCTCGCACGCAATCGACGTAGTACGTGCCGTCTTCGTTCTCGACCAGGCCGTGCACGTCGGTGTCGAAGCCGGGGTACTTGGCGTTGAAGGTGCGGGCGAAGCGCAGGTAGTCGACGATCTTCTTGTTGAAGCGCTCGCCCGGGATCAGCAGCGGAATGCCCGGTGGGTACGGCGTCAGCAGCGAGGTCGTGATGCGGCCTTCCAACTCCTCGATGGCCACGCGCTCGGTGTCGCGGTGGGCGATACGGGCGAACGCGTCGCTCGGCTTCATGGCAGGGTGCAGGTCGCTCAAATACATCTCGGTGACCAGGCGCGCCACGTCGTGCTTGACGTAGGTCTCGTGGATCGACTGGCAGAGGTCGCGCAGGCCCATGCGCTCGTAGGTCGGGTGCGCGGCGCAGAACTCGGGCAGGATGCGCCACATCGGCTGGTTGCGGTCGTAGTCGTCCTTGAACTGCTGCAACGCCGTCACCAGCGTGTTCCAGCGACCCTTGGTGATGCCGATCGTGAACATCACGAACAGGGAATACAGGCCGGTCTTCTCGACCACCACGCCATGCTCGGCGAGGAACTTGGTGACGATCGACGCCGGGATGCCGGTCTTGGCGAACTTGCCGGCCACGTCCAGGCCCGGCGTGACGATCGTGCTCTTGATCGGGTCGAGCAGGTTGAAGCCGGCGGCAAGATCGCCGAAGCCGTGCCACTTTTCATTGGCGCCGAGCATCCATTGCTCGCGCGTGCCGATGCCATCGGCGACCAGCTTGTCCGGACCCCAGACCTTGAACCACCAGTCGCGGCCGAAATCCTTGTCGACCTTGCGCATCGCGCGCCGGAAGTCGAGCGCCTCCTTGATGCTTTCCTCCACCAGCGCCGTGCCGCCGGGAGGCTCCATCATCGCCGCGGCGACGTCGCACGACGCGATGATCGCGTACTGCGGCGACGTGCTGGTGTGCATCAGGTAGGCCTCGTTGAAGAGGTGGCGGTCGAGCTTTACATGCTGCGAATCCTGCACCAGCACTTGCGAGGCCTGGCTGATGCCGGCCAGTAGCTTGTGCGTGCTCTGCGTGGCGTACACGACTGCGTCCTTCGGCCTCGTGGTGTGTTTGCCCATCGCGTGGAACTGCTGGTAGAACGGATGGAAGGCCGCGTGCGGCAGCCATGCTTCGTCGAAGTGCAGGTTGTCGATCCAGCCGTCCAGCTTGGCCTTGACGGTTTCGGTGTTGTAGAGCACGCCGTCGTAGGTGCTCTGCGTCATCGTCAGGATGCGCGGGCGCACCTTGCTCGCATCGATGCCGGCCAGCAGCGGATTGGCGGCGATCTTTCGTCGGATGGTTTCCGGCTCGAACTCGCTCTCGGGGATCGGGCCGATGATGCCCAGGTGGTTGCGCGTCGGCGTCATGAACACCGGCACCGCGCCGGTCATGATGATCGAGTGCAGGATGCTCTTGTGGCAGTTGCGATCGACCACCACCACATCGCCCGGCGCGACAGTGTGGTGCCAGACCATCTTGTTGCTGGTGCTGGTGCCGTTGGTGACGAAGAAACAATGGTCGGCGTTGAAGATGCGTGCCGAGTTGCGCTCGCTCTGCGCCACCGGCCCCGTGTGGTCAAGCAACTGGCCTAGCTCTTCGACCGAGTTGCAGACGTCGGCGCGCAGCATGTTCTCGCCGAAGAACTGGTGGAACATGTGGCCGACGGGACTCTTCAAGAACGCCACGCCGCCGCTGTGCCCAGGGCAGTGCCAGGAGTACGAGCCGTCGCGCGCGTATTCCATCAAGGCCTTGAAGAACGGCGGCGCCAGACCGTCGAGATAGCTCTTGGCCTCGCGGATGATGTGGCGCGCCACGAACTCCGGCGTGTCCTCGAACATGTGGATGAAGCCGTGCAACTCGCGCAGGATGTCGTTCGGGATGTGCTGGCTGGTGCGCGTTTCGCCGTACAGGTAGATCGGAATGTCGGCGTTGCGCAGGCGGATCTCGCGGATGAACTCGCGCAGTTTCAACACCGCCGGGCCGACTTCGGGGCCATGGGAGACCTCCTCGTCGTCGATCGACAAGATGAACGCCGAAGCCCGGCTTTGCTGCTGCGCAAACGAGGCCAGATCGCCGTAGCTGGTGGTGCCGACGACCTCGACGCCCTCTTTCTCGATCGCGGCGGCCAACGCACGCACGCCCAGGCCCGAGCTGTTCTCACTGCGGTAATCCTCGTCGATGATGACGATCGGGAAGTGGAAGCGCTGCATCGTGGTCGGTCCTCGAAAAGTGCGCGCAGTTTAGGGCCACGCGTGCACTCAGGGGCTGGCTACACTGAATGCACTTTCAAGGAGCCGATGACATGGGTTGGAGCCTTGCCACCATTTGGTGGGTCGCCGCCGGCGTGCTGGTGGCCGTGGAGCTGGCCACCGGCAGCTTCTATCTGCTGATGCTGGCGCTCGGTGCCGCAGCGGCGGCGATCGCTTCGCATCTGGGCTTCGGCATCAACACCCAACTCGTCGTCGGTGCGCTGATCGGCGCGGGCGCCGTCACCGCCTGGCACTTCAAGCGCCGCAGCATGCCGGTGAGTGCCGTTGCCGCCGAGAACCGCGATGTCAACCTCGACATCGGCGAGACCGTGCAGGTCAACGACTGGGATGCGCAAGGCGGCGGCAGCACGCAGTACCGCGGTTCGCGCTGGCAGGTGCGCTTCATGGGCACCGGCTTGCCGCCGAGCGGCAGCTTCGTCATCCGGCGTGTCGAGGCCAACCGCCTGTTCGTCGAACCTCTCTCGCGTTGAACTGAACAACAGAAAGAAATCCGTGGACCAGATCGTTTACATCGTCATCGCCGTTATCGCCATCATCTTCGTCACCCGCGCCATCAAGATCGTGCCGCAGCAGCACGCCTGGGTGGTGGAACGGCTCGGCCGTTTCGACCGCACGCTGACGCCAGGACTGTCCATCGTCGTGCCCTTCGTCGATCGCGTGGCCTACAAACATTCGCTCAAGGAAGTGCCGCTGGACGTGCCGAGCCAGGTTTGCATCACCAAGGACAACACGCAGTTGCAGGTTGACGGCATCCTGTTCTTCCAGATCACCGACCCGATGCGCGCCAGCTACGGCTCCTCCGATTTCATGATGGCCATCACGCAGCTCGCGCAGACGACGCTGCGCAGCATGGTCGGCAAGATGGAGCTCGACAAGACCTTTGAAGAGCGCGACGCGATCAACGCGCAGGTCGTCAACGCGCTCGACGAAGCAGCGTCGAACTGGGGCGTCAAGGTGCTGCGCTACGAGATCAAGGACCTGACGCCGCCGGCCGCGATCCTGCACGCGATGCAGGCCCAAATCACTGCCGAGCGCGAGAAGCGCGCGCTGATCGCGGCCTCGGAAGGCCGGCGCCAGGAGCAAATCAACATCGCTACCGGCGAGCGCGAGGCCTTCATCGCGCGCTCCGAAGGCGAGAAGCAGGCCGAGATCAACAACGCGCAGGGCGAAGCGTCAGCCATCCTCGCCGTGGCCGAAGCCAGCGCCGAAGCCATCCGCAAAATCGCAGCCGCCATCCAGTCGCCGGGCGGCGAGCAGGCAGTGCAACTCAAGGTCGCCGAGAAGGCCGTCGAGGCCTATTCGCAACTCGCGCAAAAGAACAACACGATGATCGTGCCCGGCAACATGACCGAAGTCTCGGCGTTGATCGCCAGCGCAATGGCGGTCATGAAACAGGGCGGCGTCAACAGCGGACGCTAAAATCTCGCCCGTCTCTTCCGGAGGGATGGATGAGCGGTTTAAGTCGCACGCCTGGAAAGCGTGTGGGGGTTAATAGCCCCCCGCGGGTTCGAATCCCGCTCCCTCCGCCAACACGTTGACCGCTCGCTCAAGCGGCCAGGCGCTGCTCCAGCATCAGATCCTGAATCCACACACCCGACTGCGTCATCAGGTCGTGGCGCGGCTGCTCGTGGCGCAGCCCGATGGCGACGCGGCCTGTCCACCAGACGGTCTTGCCGTTGCCCGGGAAGGTCAGCGGGCCGGTGTAGCCCGAAGGCACTTCGATCGGCAGCGCTTCGCGGTTCAAGACGATGCTTTCGAAACTCTTCATGGTCTGCTCCCAACAATCATGTGCCGTCATCGTGCGCTGGGCGATTCGTAACCGCACTGCCGCACTTCGGTGGGTTCGTTGCCCAGCCGCGTCGATTCCCCAAAGGCAAACGCCCGCAGACGCGGGCGTTTGTATCGTTACGGTGTTTCAGCCGCACCCGCGCGGTGCTGACTTCTGATTCGCACCAAAGAAAACGCCCGCGGCTGCGGGCGTTTTCGGGTTCACGGCCGAAGCCGCGGGTTGACGTCGTTCAGCTCAGGATCAACGAACAACGGCGAGCTGACTGCGCTTGTCACCCTTGAAGGTGTACAGCGTCAGGGCGCCGTTCTTGATGTCGCCCTTCTCGTCGAAGGCGATGGTGCCGGTCACGCCCTTGTAGCCGCTGGTCTTGGCCAGCACCGGCAGGTAGACCTTCGGATCGGCCGAGCCGGCCTTGACCATCGCGTCGGCCATCACCATCGTCGCGTCGTAGACGTACGGCGCGTAGACCTTGACGTCGTCGTTGTACTTCTTCTTGTAGGCAGCGTAGAACTCGTCCATCGACTTCTTGGCTTCGCCTTCGACGCCACCAGCTTCAGCGCAGACCACTTGGCCGTCGGCCATCGTGCCTGCAGCCAGCTTCGGCAGCTCTGACGAGCAGATGCCGTCGCCGCCGACGAACTTGGCGTTGATGCCGAGCTGCTTCATCTGACGCAGCATCGGGCCAGCCACTGCGTCCATGCCGCCGAAGAACACCACGTCGGGGTTCTTGGCCTTGATGGAGGTCAGGATGGCGGTGAAGTCCGTGGCCTTGTCGTTGGTGAATTCACGTGCAACGGTCTTGCCGCCGGCGCCCTTGACGCCCTTTTCGAACTCGTCGGCGACGCCTTGGCCGTAGGCCGTGCGGTCATCGATGACGGCGATCGACTTGCCCTTCAACTGCGTCACGGCGTACTTGCCGAGCGTGCCGCCGAGGTGCACGTCGTCAGCGACAACGCGGAACGTGGTCTTGTAGCCGTTGCGGGTGAACTTCGGGTTGGTCGCCGAGGGGCTGATCTGCGGGATGCCGGCATCGCTGTAGATCTTCGACGCCGGAATCGACGTGCCCGAGTTCAGGTGGCCGATGACGCCGTTGACCTTGCTGTCAACGAGCTTCTGCGCGGCCGAGGTGCCTTGCTTCGGGTCACCGCCGTCGTCTTCGGCCAGCAACTCGAACTTGGCCTTCTTGCCACCGATCATCAAGCCCTTGGCGTTGAGCGCTTCGATGGCCATGCGGGCGCCGTTTTCATTGTCCTTGCCCAGGTGCGCGATGGCACCACTGGTCGGGCCGACGTGGCCGATCTTGACGACCATGTCTTGCGCGCTGGCCGTGCCGGCCACGAGGACGGCGGCAGCGACGATCGGGAGCATTTTGATTTGCATGAGGAAAAACCTCCAGTGAGGATGTTGAAGACGTAAAAGGAAATCCTGAGTCAACTCAGCGGGCAAGACGATACTGCAAAAGGCAGCGCAGCCCGCATCGGGTATGTGCCTAAGCACGTTGGGTGCCATGGGCTTTGCCTGACCGACGGCGAGCTAACGCCGCCCTCGCCCCAGCGGATGACCGCGCTGCCCTAGGTGCTTTCGCTCGAATCGCGCCCTCGCCCGCCAGACAGGCCCACGGCTACAGTCTGGTGCATGCACCTGCCCCCGATGCACCGGCGCTTCGGCATCGTCATGTTCAGCGCGGCCATCGCCGTGCTGGCCGGATGCGCCGGAGATGCAACGACACGTGCGCCGGCGAGATCGCCGGAGAGCATCCAGGCCGACATCCAGGCGCTGATCCCGTCCACCGTGGCCCAGCGCGCGGCCTGGGCGGTGGATCTGCAGCTCGTTTTCGCAGCCCTGAAGCTCGATCCATCGCGATCCAACGTCTGCGCCGTGCTCGCCGTCACCGAGCAGGAGTCGACCTTCAGTGCCGACCCGCCGGTGCCCAACCTGGCGAAAGTGGCGCGCGAGGAGATCGTGCGCCGCGCCGAGAGCATGGGCGTGCCGGAACTGGCGGTGAACCTGGCCCTGCGGCTGCGCTCCCCGGACGGACGCAGCTATGACGAACGCCTGGACGCGGTGAAGACCGAGCGTGAGCTGAGCCTGATCTACGAGCAGTTCATCGAGGAAGTGCCACTGGGCCAGCGCCTGTTTGCGCGCCTGAACCCGGTGCGCACGGGCGGGCCGATGCAGGTCAGCATCGCCTTTGCCGAAGCCCATGTGCAATCACAGCCCTACCCCTTTCCGGCGCAAGACACTGTTAGGCACGAGGTCTTCACGCGCCGCGGCGGGCTGTATTTCGGCACCGCTCACCTGCTCGACTACGCCGCACCGTACGGGCAGGACATGGTCTATCGCTTCGCCGACTTCAATGCCGGCCGTTTTTCCAGCCGCAACGCCGGTTTCCAGCAGGCACTCGCGGTGGCCAGCGGCCGCAAGATCGACCTCGACGGCGACTTGTTCATTGCCGGGGCGGCCGGCGCCGCGCAGCCCGGACAAACAGAGTTGGCCGTGCGCAGCCTGGCCGGACCGCTGGGCATGGACGAGCGCGCGATCCGGCGTGAGTTGGAACGCAGCAGCGGCGCCGACTTCGAGCGCAGCCCGCTGCTGGCAAAGGTGTTCGCGCTGGCCGAGCAGCGCAGCGGGCGAACGCAGCCGCGGGCCGTGATCCCACGCATCGTTCTGCAAAGCCCCAAGATCACGCGCCGCCTGACCACGGAGTGGTTCGCACGGCGTGTCGATGAACGCTACAAGCGCTGCCTGCTGCGCGGCAGCTGAGTCAGCTGCGGCCCTTGTCCTTGCGCTGGCGATGGACCTCGTCCAACGCCAGGCTGAGCAGCTCGGGCATCTCGGCGTGCAGGTCGCGCGCGATCGACAGGGCCGCCGATTCGGTCCACACCGGCAGCAGCTCGATCAGGGCACGGCGCACCTTGGCCTCGACCCAGGCTTCGAGCCGCGGCTGCAAGCGCGCCAGCACCTGCGCCACCAGTTCCTCGTCTTGCGCCAGGGCGTGTGTGGGGCCGGGGGCGCGCAGCCGCAGCGCGCTGAGAGCACCCTCTTCAAGCGCCACCGACTCGTCCTGGATCGGCATCGGTGCCGTCGGATCGTAGGCACCGGGAGCGCTGTCCTGCAGGTCGATGACCTCGGTCAGCGTCGGCAGATCGGAGCGCGCAGCCATCAACCCGCCCCTGCGGCGCTGTGGTTGACCAGCTCGACACCGTCGCGCGCCTTGTAGCTGCGCCAGCGCTGGCGCCCGGCCTGAATGGCCGGTTCTTCGGCAGACACAACCTCGATCACGCGCGCAAAAGCCTCCCAGCCTTCGACCATCGTGCTGCCGAGGTTGACCAGCACATCGCGGTCGGGCACGGCGCTCACGTCTTCCACCAGCCAGGTCGGCGTGCGTGCCTGCTGTGCACTCGGGCGTGCTCCGGGGCGCAGCCGCACATGCGGCACGAACGACAGCGCGTCGAAGGTCCAAAGCGCCTGGTCGAGCTGGTTGAGCAGCGCGCCCGGGCCGTGAACGACGACGCGCGCGCCGGCCGCATGGGCCTTGCGCAAGAGGCGGCAGGTGTGGGCCAGTGGCTCGGTCACGCCGGAATGGAACTCGACCTTCACGAAACCAACCAGCCTTGCGGTCAGGCCCGCGAGAGGATGAATTGCGTCAGCAGCGGCACGGGCCTGCCGGTCGCGCCTTTGGCCGCGCCGCTCTTCCACGCGGTGCCGGCGATGTCCAGATGCGCCCACGGGTACTTGGCAGTGAAGCGCTTCAGGAACATGGCCGCGGTGATCGCACCACCGGCGCGGCCGCCGATGTTGGCCATGTCGGCGAAGTTGCTCTTCAGGCCTTCGTCATACTCGTCGTCGAGTGGCATGCGCCAGATCGGGTCCTGCGCGTCGCGGCTGGCCGCGAGAAGCTGCTCGGCGAGTTTGTCGTTGGCCGTGAACAAGCCCGAATGGTGGTGGCCAAGTGCGACCACGCAGGCGCCGGTGAGCGTGGCGATGTCGATCACCGCCGCCGGCTTGAAGCGCTCGGCGTAGGTCAGCGCATCGCACAGGATCAGGCGGCCTTCGGCGTCGGTATTGAGGATCTCGATCGTCTGCCCCGACAGGCTCTTGACCACGTCGCCCGGCTTGACCGCGCGGCCGCTGGGCATGTTCTCGCACGACACGATCAAGCCGATGACGTTGATCTTCGGCTTCAGCTCGCCGATGGCGCGCATCGTGCCAAGCACGCTGGCCGCGCCGCCCATGTCGAACTTCATCTCGTCCATCTCGCCGCCGGGTTTGAGCGAGATGCCGCCGGAGTCGAAGGTGATGCCCTTGCCGACGAGCACGATCGGCGCCTTGCTCGCCGCCGCGCCCTCGTAGCGCATGACGATGAAGCGCGGCGGCTCGTCGGAGCCCTGCGCCACCGCGAGGAACGAGCCCATGCCGATCTTCTCGATGTCCTTGCGGTCGAAGACTTCGACCTTGAAGCCGAACTCCTTGCCGATCTTTTTCGCCTCCGACGCCAGATGGCTCGGCGTGGCGTGGTTGCCCGGGCGGTTGGCGCACTCGCGCGCCAGCCGCACGCCTGAGGCCACGGCCTGGCCACGCTGCAGTCCCTTCGTCAGCGCCGCGCGAGCTGCTGCGGGGGCCCACAGCGCAAACTTGTTCAAGCGCAGCGCGGCCGGCGCGCTCGGCTTGGTGTGCCGGTACACATACAAGGCATCGCCGGCGGCCTGGACCAAGGCGCGGGCATGCGACTCGTCGAGCGCGGCATCGAAGCCAATCCGCGCCACCGATAAATCAACCACGCCGACCGCCTTGAGCGCAGCCAGACCCGCCACGACCGCGGCCTTGAAGGCCTTGGCCGACGCGTCGCCCGCGGCCACGAACAGCAGCCGCTGGGCGGCGATGCCCACGGGGCGATGGATGTACAGGCAGCGGTTGGCCTTGAACTCGAAGTCGCCCTGCTTTACCGCGTCGTCCAGCAGCGTTGCCAAAGGCTTGTCGAGCGCACGCGGTACCGCCGTGCCACCGACCACCAGCAACAACGCATTGGTCGACACCGCAGCGAGCCCGCCCGTCGTCAGGGCCTTGAATTCGAAGTCCATAATTCCTACCGTTCTTTCGGTGCCCAATGTTATTCGATACCACGCTGAGAAAAGACCTCGCGCGCTCGTTCGGCGGCACGCTGGTGGTGATCCTCACCATCGTGCTGACGATGATGCTGATCCGCACGCTCGGCCAGGCCGCGGGCGGTGTCGTGGCGCCTCAGGACGTGGTGCTGCTGCTCGGCTACACCGCGCTCGGCCACTTGCCGACGATGCTGGCGCTGTCGCTGTTCATCGCCGTCGTGGTCAGCCTGGGCCGCATGTACCGCGACAGCGAAATGGCGATCTGGTTCGCCAGCGGCGTCTCGCTCAACCGCTTCGTGCGCCCTGTCCTGCGCATGAGCTGGCCGGTGCTGCTCGTCGTCGGCCTGCTGGTGCTCTTCGTCTGGCCCTGGGGCAACCGGCAGAGCACCGAACTGCGCGAGCGCTACGAACAGCGCTCCGATCTGTCGCGCGTTGCCCCTGGCGTGTTCCAGTCGTCGCGTGACGGCAAGCGCGTCTTCTTCGTCGAGCGCGAAAGCCCCGATTCGATCAATGCGCGCAACGTCTTCATCCTGTCCACCGATGGCGACCACGAGTCGGTGACCTCGGCCAAGAGTGGACGACTGGACAACGTCGATGGCGAGCGCTGGCTCGTGCTCGAGCGCGGCCAGCGCAACGAGATCGACAGCGGAACCGGCGACAAGACGCTGTCGAACTTCGAGAGCTACCGTGTGCTTGCCGGAGAGCGAGCGCTCAAGAGCGCCGACGCCAAGCCACCGCGAGCGATGCGCACGATCGACCTGCTGCGTCAGCCGGCGCTGCGCAACCAGGGTGAGCTGGCCTGGCGCCTGGGCCTGCTGTTCGGCGCGACCAACCTGGTGCTGCTCGGCGTGGGCTTGTCCGCCACCAACCCACGCCGCGCCAGCAACTGGAACCTGCTGCTGGCACTGCTGGGCTTCGTCGTCTACTACAACCTGATCAACCTGAGCACGGCGTGGGTGGCCGGCGGCAAGCTCGGCCTGGGTGCGGCGCTGCTGCTGCTGCATGGCGGTGTGCTCGTGCTGTCGCTGGCGCTGCTCTGGTGGCGCGACCATGCGCAGGTGATGCAACTCTGGACCCGCGGTCGGGCCAGGACGACGGCCGCATGAAAACCGTGCGCCGCCTGCTCTACCGCGACATCGCCGGTGCGGTGGGCTTCGTCACGCTCGCCTTCCTGTCGCTGTTCTTCTTCATCGACTTCGTCGACGAGCTGCAGGACGTGGGCAAGAACGGCTACGGCGTCCAGCACGCGCTGTTGTCATGTGCGCTCGAATTGCCGGGCCACTTCTACGAGCTGTTCCCGATCAGCGTGCTGATCGGCACCATCTTTGCGCTGGCCCGCATGGCCCAAAGCTCGGAATTCACGATCCTGCGCACGGGTGGCCTCGGGCCGGGCCGGGCGCTGGGGTTGCTGACGCTGCTGGCGGCCTCTTTTGCGTTGCTCAATTTTGTCGTCGGCGACTACGTGGCACCGGTCAGCGAGCGCGAAGCGGTGGCGCTCAAGGCGAGCTTTCGCGGCGGCCGTGAACTCGGGCGCACCGGCGCCTGGCTGAAGGACACGCGCAAGACGGCCGACGGCCGCGACATCAACGTCTCGGTCAACGTCAAGCGCACGACACCGGAGGGCGTGCTCGAAGGCGTGCGCATCTTCGAGTTCAACGCCGACAGCCAGCTGATCACTCGCGTCGCCGCCAAGAGCGCACGCATCGGTGACGGCCAGTGGACGCTCGACGACGCGCAGATCACCGAATGGCCAGCACGCAAGGGCGCTTCGAGCACCGCGCCGGTGATCGCCGTGGTCGAGAAGCACGAGTCCCGCACGCAATGGCCGAGCGCGCTCGACGCCGGCGTCGTGGCCGCGGCCGTGTTGCCGGTGTCGACCATGTCCACCGTCGAACTCTGGCGCTACAGCCGCCACCTGACGAGCCAGGAGCAGGCCTCGCAGCGCCACTCGATCCAATTCTGGAAGAAGGCGCTCTACCCCTTTGCATGCCTGGTGATGGTGGCGCTGGCGCTGCCGTTTGCCTACCTGTCGGCACGGCGCGGCGGCATCAGCTTCAAGGTCTTCGGCGGCATCATGCTCGGCATCAGCTTTGTCCTGCTGAACAACGTCGCCGGGCACCTCGGAGTGCTGCGCGAGTGGACGCCGTGGATCGCCGCGGCTGCGCCCAGCCTGTTGTATTTGCTGTTGTCGATGGCGGCGTTCACGTGGCTGGTGAGGTACAGGTGAAGCGCGGCTTGATCCTGTTTGCGCACGGCGCGCGCGATCCCCGCTGGGCCGAGCCCTTCGAAGCCATCGCGACGGCAGTGCGTTCGCGCGCGCCCGAACTCGACGTGCGATTGGCTTTTTTGGAGCTGATGGCGCCCGACTTGCCGACGGCAGCCGATGCGATGGTGGCGGCCGGCCTCACCCACATCGACATCCTGCCGCTGTTCCTCGGCACGGGCGGGCACTTGCGGCGCGACCTGCCGCCGCTGGTCGACGCGATCAAGGCGCGTCACGGCTCGGTGCGCATAGCGCTGCATCCCGCAGCAGGCGAAGCTCCGGCGCTGATCGCGGCCATGGCCGACCATGCCTTGTCGCTCCATCAAGCATGAACCTGCACCAGTTCCGCTTCGTGCAGGAAGCCGTGCGCCGCGGCCTGAACCTCACCGAAACCGCCAAGGCACTGCACACCTCGCAGCCCGGCGTCAGCAAGGCCATCCTCGAACTCGAAGAAGAACTCGGCATCGATGTCTTCGCCCGCCACGGCAAGCGCCTGCGCCGTGTCACCGAACCGGGCGAGCAGGTGTTGAAGGCCATCGAGATCATCCTGCGCGAAGTCGGCAATCTGAAGCGCATCGGCGAGGAGTTCAGCAAGCAGGATGCCGGGCATCTGTCGATCGCAACCACGCACACGCAGGCGCGGTACGTGCTGCCCGAACCGGTGGCGCTGCTGATGCGGCGCTTTCCGAAGGTCAAGGTGGCGCTGCACCAGGGCAACCCGGAGCAGGTGGCGCAGATGCTGATCGAGGAGCGCGCCGACATCGGCCTGGCCACCGAATCGCTGGCCAACTTCGACGAGCTGGTGACGCTGCCCTGCTACACGTGGCAGCACGTCATGGTGGTGCCTGCCTCGCACCCGCTGGCCAGCGTGGAGCGGCCAACGCTCGAGCAACTCGCCGCGCAGCCGCTGGTGAGCTACCACCCATCGTTCACCGGCCGCACGCGCATCGACGCCGCCTTTGCGCGCGCGCACCTTGTGCCCGAGATCGTGCTCGAAGCCATCGACTCCGACGTCATCAAGACCTATGTGCGCTCGGGCCTGGGCGTCGGCATCGTCGCCGAGATGGCGACGCGCGACGATACGGCGGGCGGCGACCTGGTGTCGCGACCGGTCGGCCATCTGTTCGGTGACAACGTGTCGCGCGTGGCCTTCAAGCGCGGCGCGTATTTGCGCAGTTTTGTCTACACCTTTGCCGAACTGTTGTCCGAGAGATTGACGCGCGCCTTGATCGTCAAGGCCATGTCCGGCACCAGCGACGCCAGCAGCGACCCTGCCCTTTGACCTGTCAACCCACGATGAACATTCGCACCCCCACCCTGCAAAGCCGCCTGCCCAGCGTCGGCACGACGATCTTCACCGTGATGTCGGCGCTGGCGGCGACTCACAACGCCGTCAACCTCGGCCAGGGTTTCCCTGACTTCGAGTGCGATCCGAAACTGCTCGATGCGGTCAACGCGGCCATGCGCGCCGGTCACAACCAGTACCCGCCGATGCCCGGCATCGCCGCGCTGCGTGAAGCGGTCGCATCGAAGATCGAAGCGCTCTACGGCGCGCGCTACGACGCCGGCAGCGAGATCACCGTCACCGCCGGCGCCACGCAGGCCATCATCACCGCGGTGCTCGCCGTCGTGCACCCCGGCGACGAGGTGATCGTGCTCGAGCCCTGCTACGACAGCTACGCGCCGAACATCGAACTCGCGGGTGGTCGCGTCGTCCGCGTGGCGCTGACGTCGGGCACGTTCCGCCCCGACTTCGCAGCCATCGGCGCGGCGCTGAATGCGAAGACGCGCGCCATCATCGTCAACAGCCCGCACAACCCGAGTGCGACGGTGTGGACACGTGCCGAGATGGAGCGCTTGGCTGCGCTGCTCGAACCTACCGACACGCTGCTGATCAGCGACGAGGTCTATGAGCACATGGTGTTCGATGGCGCGCCAGCCGCCGCACGGCCGCCCGAAGGCGGCGCACTCCCCCTTGGGGGGCCGCGAGCGCAGCAAGCTGGGGGGCGACAACATGTCAGCGCCTCGTCGCTGCCGTCATTGGCCGCGCGCGCCTTTGTCGTCTCGAGCTTCGGCAAGACCTTTCACGTCACCGGCTGGAAAGTCGGCACGGTGGCCGCGCCGGCGGCGCTGATGGCCGAGTTCCGCAAGGTGCACCAGTTCAACGTCTTCACCGTCAACACGCCGATGCAGCATGCGCTGGCGGCCTACCTTGCCGACGCCGCGCCATACCGCACGCTGCCGGCCTTCTACCAGGCCAAGCGCGACCTGTTCCGTGCCGGGCTGGCGACCACGCGGCTGCGTTTGCTGCCGAGCGAAGGCAGCCTACTTTCAGTGCGTCGACTACTCGTCGGTCAGTGATCTTGGCGAAGAAGCCTTCTGCCGCTGGCTGACGACGCAGGTGGGCGTGGCCGCGATCCCGCTGTCGGCGTTCTATGCCGATGGACGCGACCAGCAGATTGCGCGGCTGTGCTTCGCCAAGCGCGACGACACCTTGCGCATGGCGCTCGACCGGCTGGCGAAGATCTAGCTCAGCCTCTTGTCGGGATCACGCTTGTCGCCGTCGGGCGACGCGTCGTCGTCTGCACCCAGATCGAGTTCGAGCATCGGTTTGTCGGCTTGCGCCGGATCGAGTTCGAAGTCGAGCGTCATCGGCTGCCCGCCGTTGAATTCCGGCTTGAGGCTGATCGCGCCATCGGCCAGCGGTGCCGGTTCGGTCATGATCGGCAACAGCACGTCGACGTCGTTCGAGTTGTCGGGCTGCGAAGCCTGGTGCAGGTCGCGCGCCAGCTGGTACAGGAACAGCACTTCCTGGTAGGCCGGCAGCTCGAACATCTCCGAGCCGGCGCCGCGACGGAACAGCAACGCTTCCAACTCGGCCATCGCATCGAGCGGCGTCGGCCACGCGGTCTGGATGCGGCCGACCACGAGCGGATAGTCTTCGAGCGAGCGGCCCACTTTCGGATCGGCCTGCCATTCGGGCGCGACACTGTTGAAGCGCTGGTTGAAGCGCACGCGCGTGCGCTCGTAGGCTTCGCGGTCGCCACGGCGGCCATGGATCTCGAGCAGCTTCAGGAACGGCAGCGGCGTACCGCCGCCGGTGCTGCGCAGGTGGGCCATCAGCAGGTCGATCGCCGATTCGTCATGACCGAGAGCGATGAAGAAGTCAGCCTGCTGCTCGAGGTCGATCTGCTCATCGACGCTCATCGCCCGCGACGATTCGTCGTCCATGCGCTGGCCCGAGGTGGGCAAGGTCACGGTGGTGTGCGCCGGCATCGTCGGCGGCGAGATCATCGAGTCCAAACCGCCGGCACGCGTGTCGAACATCGACGGCGGGTTCATCGACGGCCGGGGCTTCGGCGGCAGCGGCGGTGGCAGCGTCGACGGAATGCGCGATGGCACCGCCGCCTGGTAGTCGGAGTCAGATTCTTCGCCCTCGTCGCGGCCGGCCATCGAGTGTGCGACAGAGGCCGGCGCGGCGCGCTCGTACCAGGCATCGCGCTGGGCCACTCGCACCTGCTGCTGCTGGCGCAGCCGCCACCACAGCCACAGCGCCGTGGCGCCAAGCAAGCCGAGCAAGGCCAGCAGCGCCGGCATCAGCCAACCGGCTTCCGCCGGACGGTTGCGATCCTGGGCGATCTGCTTGCGCAACTCGATCAGGGCATCGGTCTGCGCTTTGGCGTCAGTGCGCAAACGCGCCACTTCCGCCTCCATGTCCTTCATGCGCTGTTGCGCAGCCGAGGCCGCCGCTTCGGCCACGAGTGCGGCGGCCCGAGCGGCAGAGGCCTGTTCCTCCGCGGCCAGCACGGCTGGCGCCGTTGCAGCCACTTGGCCGGCGTCGAGCTGCAGGCGTGGACGCTCCTCCGCCGCGGCCGCTTTGGGGGGCGTGGCGGCCGCTCTGGCGCTCGGCCGCGCGCGGGGTCGCGGCGTCGCTGTGGCGGCCTGCTGTGGTGTGGCGCCATCGTTGGCAGCCGCCACGTTGCGAGGCGCTGCCGTACGGGTGGCCCGCGTCGGCGTCGAGGGCCGTGCCGCGCGCGTCGGCGGCAATGGCGTCGAGGTGCTCGTTCCGGCCTGAGCTGCGCCTTGAGTCGAAGCAGCGGTAGGAGGCGCTCCTTCGGGCGCTGCGCCTGGTGCCGCGGCGACGCTGACCAGCGGCGGGTCCGCCAGCAAGACGAGGGTGCGTGTGATGCGGGTCGGGCAGCCTGCGGACACGGTGATGTTGACCACCGGCTCGTCGATGGCGACGGTGGTGCTGACGCGGATGATCGCTTCGCTGCTGTCGCGGCCTTGCGTGACGCGCACGCGCACCGTCCCAGGTGGCAGACGCGACTCGCCGGACTGCACCTCGGCAGACGCGCATTCGCTGGTCAGCGTCTCGCCTTCGCCCAGCGATACCGGCAAAGCCAGGTTCAGCGACTGACCGAGCAAGGCCGTGGAGCGGAATTCGCCAAAGCCCAACGCCAGGGCGGGGCCTGCCACGCCGAGCGCGATGAAGGTAATGAAGAGTCGGAGCTTGCCGATGAACATGCCGTGAGACGCCGCTTGCCGTGCCAAATCGCGCACCGACACAACGCCGATTGGTGACCATCTGTGACGGCCAGACTCTAGCATGCGCCCTCGTGGCGCCGCGACACGCGTCGCCCCAACAAACCGGCGCCCGCGCCATAAGCATCACGGAGTCGTTCGCCCCTGGCTGGATGCGGCCACATCCGCGGACGCGCAGACCCGCGGTCTGATCGAGCGGCCAACGGACCATACTGTCGCACCCGGGACAAACCATGCCGATGCCTCCACTTACGATCGTCGAGCGCCAGAACATCGACAACGGACCGTGGTTCTCCAAGCTCTCGCCCGCCCTGCAGCGCGACATCCTCGCCCGCGCCTCCGTGCGCCGGCTGGCCGATGGCGAACTCGCTGGCACACGCGGCGCGCCAGCCACGGAGTGGTGCGGCGTGGCGCTCGGCGCGGTGCGTGTGAGTTCCGTTTCCTTGGCCGGCAAGCAGGTGGCCCTGACCTACGTCGAACCCGGCACGTGGTTCGGCGACATCGCGTTGTTCGACGGCTTGCCGCGCACGCACGACGGCCATGCCCATGGGCCGACGACATTGCTGGCGGTGCGCAAGTCCGATTTCAAGGCGCTGCTCGCCGCGCACGTCGAGCTCTACGACGCTTTGCTGCGCCTGAACTGCAGGCGCTTGCGCTTGATGTTCGACGCGCTGGAAGACCTCAACACCAAACCGCTGGCGGCGCGGCTGGCGCGGCAGTTGCTGCAGTTGGCGCGCCGCTACGGCGTCGAAGAGGAGGCTGGACACATTCGCATCGGCCTGGCGCTGGCGCAGGAAGACCTGGCGCAGTTGCTCGGCGCGTCGCGCCAGCGCGTCAACCAGGAACTCAAGGCGCTGGAGCGCGAAGGCGTGCTGCGCGTCGAACCGTCGCGGCTGATCGTGCTGTCGCGGGACAAACTGCTCGCGCTGTCTGATCCCGCCTAAGCCTGAAATGAATCCCCCACGCTCACTTCGTTCGCTGCCCCCCGAGGGGGCGTCCAGTACCTTCGGAACGGCCGGGCGGCACTGAGATGGAACAGTACACCGGCACCCGCCCCGTTTCCGACGCCCAGGCGTTCGACGTTGCCGCGCTGACGGCCTGGCTCGAGTCCACGGTTCCTGGTTTCGCTGGGCCGTTGGCCGTCGAGCAGTTCAAAGGGGGCCAGAGCAATCCGACTTTCAAGCTGACCACACCGCAAGCGACCTACGTCATGCGCGCCAAGCCCGGCCCGGTGGCCAAACTGTTGCCGTCAGCGCATGCGATCGAGCGCGAGTACCGCGTCATGTCAGCGCTGCGGCCGCATGGCGTGCCGGTGCCCGAGATGCTGGCGCTGTGCGAAGACGAGTCGGTGATCGGCCGTGCCTTCTTCGTGATGAGCTTCGTCGACGGCCGTGTGCTGTGGAACCAGGCCATGCCCGAGGCCAGCATCGCCGAGCGCGGCGCGATCTACGACGAGATGAATCGCGTCATCGCCGCGCTGCACAAGGTCGATGTGCCGGCCGCGGGCCTGTCCGACTACGGCAAGCCGGGCAACTACTTCGATCGGCAGATCGGCCGCTGGGGCAAGCAGTACATCGCCTCGATCACGCAGCCGATCGACGCCATGGACCACCTGATGCAGTGGCTGCCGGCGCACATGCCGGCCAGCGCTCGTGACGAGTCCAAGGTGTCGGTCGTGCACGGCGACTACCGCCTCGACAACCTCGTCTTTCATCCGACCGAGCCGCGCGTTCTCGCCGTGCTCGACTGGGAGCTGTCGACGCTCGGCCATCCGCTGGCCGACTTCAGCTACCACTGCATGGCCTGGCACATCCCGCCAGGGCTCGTTTCGCGGCATCGGTGGGCTCGACCACGCGGCGCTGGGCATCCCGGTCGAATCCGACTACGTCGCCCGCTACTGTGAACGCACGGGCTTCACGACGCCCAACGAACTCGCGCGCGACTGGAATTTCTACCTCGCCTACAACCTGTTCCGCATGGCCGCGATCCTGCAAGGCATTGCCAAGCGGGTCGAAGACGGCACGGCCTCCAGCGCGCAAGCCAAACAGGCCGCCGCTGGCGCACGGCCGCTCGCCGAGCTCGGCTGGTCGTTCGCCCGACGCACCTGAGGGCACGTCTCAACAGTCACGTTCTTGAAAGAGCACACCATGGACTTCTCCTACTCCGACAGCACCAATGCCCTGCGCGAGCGCGTCAGCGCCTTCATGGCCGAGCATGTCTATCCGGCCGAGCCTGCGTTCTGGGCCGAGCTCGAAGCCAACACGCAGGCCGGCAAGCGCTGGACGCCGCTGAAGGTCATCGAACAGCTCAAGCCCAAGGCTCGCGCCGCTGGCTTGTGGAACCTGTTCCTTCCCCCCAGTGCCGAAGGGGCTGGCCGTGAAGCCACCGCGATGGGCGCCGGCCTGACGAACACCGAGTACGCGCCGCTGGCCGAAATCATGGGACGCGTGCCCTGGGCCAGCGAGGTCTTCAACTGCTCGGCGCCGGACACCGGCAACATGGAAGTGCTGACGCGCTACGGCACGGCCGAGCACAAGGAGCGCTGGTTGAAGCCGCTGCTGGCCGGTGAGATCCGCAGTGCGTTCGCGATGACGGAACCCAACGTGGCGTCGAGCGACGCGACGAACATCGAAGCGCGCATCGAACGCCGCGGCGACGAGTACGTCATCAATGGCCGCAAGTGGTGGACCTCCGGCGCCGGCGACCCGCGCTGCGCGGTGATGATCTTCATGGGCAAGACCGACCCGACGGCGGCCCGGCATTCGCAGCAATCGATGATCCTGGTGCCGATGGCCACACCCGGCGTCAAGGTGATGCGCCCGCTGTCGGTGTTCGGCTACGACGATGCGCCGCACGGCCACATGGAAGTCGATTTCACCGACGTGCGCGTGCCGGCGTCGAACATGCTGCTCGGCGAAGGCCGCGGCTTCGAGATCGCACAGGGCCGCCTTGGCCCGGGCCGCATCCATCACTGCATGCGCCTGATCGGCCTGGCCGAGCGTTCGCTGGAACTGATGTGCAAGCGTGCCACCTCGCGCGTGGCTTTCGGCAAGACCGTGGCCCAGCAGACGGTGACGCAGGAACGCATCGCCGAAGCGCGCTGCCAGATCGAACAGGCGCGCTTGCTCACGCTCAAGGCGGCCTGGATGATGGACAAGGCCGGCAACAAGGCCGCACAAGCCGAGATCGCGATGATCAAGGTGGTGGCGCCGAACATGGCCTGCCGCGTCATCGACTGGGCGATGCAGGCCCACGGCGGTGGCGGCATGAGCCAGGACTTTCCGCTGGCCTATTTCTACACGATCGCGCGCACGCTGCGCTTTGCTGACGGCCCCGACGAGGTGCACCGCAACTCGCTGGCGAAGATGGAGCTCGGCAGACACGCCGCGGCCTGACGCCGCCAACCTCAGGCCAGCGCCGGGCCGCTCCCAAGCGGCCTGAGATCCCCTCGGGGGACGCGAGCGAAGCGAGCTGGGGGACTCCATGACGTCAGCCCTCGAAGGTTTCCTTGGACGGCACCGGCATCGCGCCCCAGGTGCTCGGGCGCGTGCTGTTGACCCCGCCGCGCGAAACTTCAGTGGCAACGCTGCGCGCAGCGACCGCTGCCGCCAGGCCCAGCGACAACGCCCCGTCGAGCACGGCGATGCGCGGCTCGGGCAACGCCAGACGCAGCACGAAGCGGCCGCGCTGCACGACCAGCACCATCGGCACCAAAGGGTCGTGCCAGGCGATGCTCTTGGCCAGCGGACCGGCCAATCCTTCTTCGAGCCACAAGGTCGATGCGCGCGGCCGGTTGCTGAGCAGGCCGAAGCGCTCGCGCAAGGCGCCAAGCACCTTGCCAGGCACTTGCGGGTACAAGACCACCCAGCGCATCTCTTCTGGCGTCTGGTCGTCGATGCGCGTTTCGGTGCCCTCGGTGTATTGCTCGAAAACGTCGCGCTCCAGACGCTCCATCAACTGCCGCGTTGCCACCAGCATCTGCACATCGGAGGCCGGCCCGACGTCGGCGCGCACCCGCAACTCCTGGCCCGCGATGTATGTGCGCTGCGACGGGCCCCACTCGATGCGAAAGCCATTGCCGGCCGTCTGCGACTCGACGACGAATCCTTCACCGCCGCGGCCAACGGCATAGCGATGGCCTGCGTTCTCGGCCCAGCGGCGCGCCTCGGGCCAGCCGGCGGCCGCGGCCTCCTGTTCCTCGCCGCTGAACAAACGCTTGAAAAGTGCGGACATCTGTCTTACGTGAACTCGTGCTGCTGCTAGAGTGAAAGCGTTCCGGACCCTGCGCCGGGCCGCGCGGGAGACAACGCCAATGATCGATGTTCATTCATGGGCCACACCCAACGGCCACAAGGTCCACATCATGCTCGAAGAGTGCGCGTTGCCGTACCGCGTGCACGCCGTCAACATCGGAAGCGGCGAACAATTCACGCCTGAATTTCTCGCCATCAGCCCGAACAACAAAATCCCGGCGATCGTCGACACCGACGGCCCGGACGGCAAACCGATTTCGCTGTTCGAATCGGGCGCCATCCTGCTCTACCTGGCGGCCAAGACCGGCCAGTTCATGCCCAGCGACACGCGCGGCAAATACGAAGTGCTGCAGTGGCTGATGTTCCAGATGGGCGGCGTCGGACCAATGCTCGGCCAGGCGCACCACTTCCGCATCTACGCGCCGGAGAAGATCGAGTACGCGGTCGACCGCTACACGAACGAAGCCAAACGTCTGTACGGCGTGATGAACACGCGGCTGGCGAAGAGCAAGTACCTTGGCGGCAAGGCCTATTCAATCGCTGATATCGCCGTCTTTCCGTGGCTGCGTTCCTGGAAGAACCAGGGCATCGACTGGGCCGACCACCCGCACCTCAAAGGGTGGTTCGACGAAGTCGCTGCACGACCGGCGGTCAAGCGCGGCGTCGAGGTGCTGGCCTCGGCACGCAAGGCACTCACCGACGACAAGTCGCGCGACATCCTGTTCGGCGCGACGCAATACAAGAAGCGCTGAGCCCAGCCCTCACTCGTAGCGCTGGCCCGCCTTCCACGCGCCAGCGTCGCTGAAGCTCACCACTGGCGGCGTGCGCGGCCGCAGGTCTCGGGCAAAGCCGAGGAAGACGCGGTTGCGCGCCGTGTCCTTGCTCAGTGCCGAGGTGAGCAAGGCTGCGGTCGTCTGCTGCGTAAGGCCGGAGAGTGCATCGACCGTCGTTTCCTTGCGCGCCCAGTCGGCGTCGAATTCATACGCCAACTCGAACAGCCGACGCGCTCGCTCGCCGATCGACTTGTCCTTTTCCTCGAGTTTGTCCCGCACCCCGGCAACGATCGTCTGCCACTGGGCGTCGTCCAGCGCTTGCAGACGCACCGGAAGCTCGCCAATCACCTTGTCGGCACGCGTCTCCAACTCGTCAGCCGGATAGTCACCGGACTGGATGATGAAGTAGGCGAACTGCGAACGGCCCTCGCTGCCCGCACCGCCGAAGACGATGTAGCCGAGTTGCTGCTGCGTGCGCAGTTCGTTGTAAACCAACGGCCCGACAAACGACGCCAGCGCCAGCGTGGCCGCGCGCAGCTGCGGGCTGTCGCCGCCCAGCATCACTTCGCGACGGAACGCCGAGTTGTTGACCAGCAGAGACTCGCTCGTGCGCACGGTCTGGCCCGCACGCTGCACCAGCAGCCGTCGGTGCAGCAGGCTCTTGTCGGGCACAGCCGTCAGCCGCAGCGCTGAACTCACCCGCCGCGCAGCGGCCACGGCGTCGGCCGCACCGATGTTGCCGTAACTCAATGCCTCGAGCTTGCCACGCTGGTACAGCGAACGGGCGAAGGCCTGCACCTGCGGCAAAGTCAGTTCGCGTGCCACCGGCAGCATCTCGTCGGGGCGGTAGTGGAACTCACGCACTACGCGCCGCCGCGATTCGGCCAGAGTCTGGTAGGCATCGACACGCTCGAACGCCGACAGCTCGCGCAACAGCCGGTCCTTCAAGGCGGCGTAACGCTCGGTGGACAGCGAGCAGTCGCGCAAGCGCTTGATCACCTCGTCGAGCAAGCGGCCGGTCGATACGTCGTAGCCGTCGATGCCGATGCGCACACCTTCGAGCGAAGCCTCGAACTCGAAGCCCAAGCCGGCTTCGGCGGCCGGGTAGATCGCTTCGACGAGCGACTCCTTGACGCAGGCCTCGTAGAAGCGCAACAGCGTGGCCTGTCGCAACGAAGCGCGGTCGCGCGGCAGCCGCACGCGCATCTGATGCGACACGTACGGCCGCAGGAACTCTGCGTCCTGCGCGTAGTACAGGCTCAAAGTCGGTTCGTCGATCAGCCGCGCCGGCTCGACCGGGCGCACGCGCGTGCTCGCCGGAATGAACACGTTCGGGCGCGGCAGGCTGAGCGCTGCCAGCGCCGCCGGCTTGCCCAGCGCTGCCCAGGCCGGCCCGGCGTCTTCGACGTAGCTGTAGCGCGTGCCGAACCAGCGCTCGGTCTTGTCGACCGGTACGCCCTTGGCCACCAGCGTGACGAGAAGGTTGTCGCGCCGCAGGAAGGACAGCACCTGGCGCACGGCCTCGGGATCCTCGCGCAGCCACAGGTACGGCACGCGCTCGGCGATCTCGAGCGGGTAGTCCATCACCTGATTGGCCAGCGCCAGCGCCAGCGACATGCCCTCCCCTTTGTCGCGAAAACGCTCTTCGAGCATCGACATCGTTCGCCGCTCGGTGAACACGTGCTGCGGAACACCGCGGCGCTGCAGCAAGTCGATGCCGGCGAAGACCATCGACAGCACGCGCTCGTACTGGGCCAGGCCTTGCGGCGTCAAGCTCACCGAGATCTCGAACGAGCCGTAGTCATGCGTCTCGGCTTCGGCCCCCGCACTCAATCCCGTCGCCAGGCCTTCGGCCTTGAGGGCACTGAGCAGGCTGCCCGTGCCTTCGTGGCCGAGGACGAAGGCGATCAACTCCGCGGGCTTGCTGCCGGCCAGCGGGCGCAGGTCCGGCAACGCAAAACTCAGCGTCATGCGGCGCAGGTCCTTGACCGGCTCCATGCGCAGGATGCGCAACGCGGCCTTGGGTGGCAGATAGTCCGCGGGATAGCTCAGCTCGGCCCGCTGGGTGTCGGGCACGGCTGAGAACAAGGTCCGGGCCCAGGCCTCGAGCCGATCCAGGCCCATCGGCCCGGTGAGCGACAAGGCCATGCGGTTGGCGCTGTAGTAGCGGCGATGGAACGCCAGCAACTCTTCGCGCGTGGTTCCGGTCAAGGTCTCGACGCTGCCGGTACCGAAATTGCGCGCCGGATGACCCTCGCGGTAGGCGGTGGAGCGCAGCGTGAACTCGCGCCAGCCGTCGTTCTCGAGGTTCTTCTGGAACTCGGAGTTGACCGCATTGACTTCGCGCGCATTGAACTCGGGTGTGAATTTGGGCGCGATGAAGAACTGTGCAAAGCGGTCCAGGGCGCCTTCGAAGGCGTCCGGCCTGACTTCCAGGTGGTAGTTCGTGCGATCGCGCGCGGTGTAGGCGTTGTTGCTGCCGCCGTTGCGTTCCAGGTACTCGCCGAACTCTTCGACCGACGGGTACTTCTCCGTGCCGAGGAACAGCATGTGCTCAAGGTAGTGCGCCAGGCCCTGGCGCTGCGGCGGATCGGCGAGGTTGCCCACGCCCACCGCCATCGAGGCCGACGCCACGTTGAGCTTCGGATCGGACAGCAGCAGCACCTTCATGCCATTGGGCAGCACGAAGCGGCGGTACGCCGACGCGTCGTTGGGTGCGGCCTCGCGCGGTGGGACCGTGGAGGGATCGATGCCAGCGGCGCGCACCGGTGCGCAAACGCACAGCATCAGCAGCATCGCGGACGCAACGCGCAACAGCAGAGTCTTCATGGAGCCAAGTCCCGCAACAACTTGGTGCAGTATCACTCAGCGCTTAAGGCACAAGTCAGTAGGGGCCGCGCCAAGGAAGTCACCTCGAGTCGCTCATGCCCCGCCCCGCGCCAACATGCGGCCGGCACGCGACAGCACCGGTCCGCCTTCGGCATAGGCTCGCATGCCGTTGACGTAGACCGCGCTGACACCGACGCTGGCGCTGACGGGGTTGTCGTACGTGGCGGTGTCGGCGATGCGCGCCGGGTCGAACACGACGACGTCGGCGTGCGCGCCAACGCGCAGCAGACCGCGCCCTTCGAGCCGGAAGTTGCGCGCCGTCATGCCCGTCATCTTGTGCACGGCCATCTCGAGCGGGAACAGCTGCCGCTCGCGCCAGTAGCGCGCCAACACGCGCGGGAAGGCGCCCCACAGTCGCGGATGCGGATGGCGGTCGTGCGGCAGGCCGTCGCTGCCGATCATCGTGCGCGGGTGCGCGATCACGCGCTCGACGTCGGCCTCGTCGATCTGGAAATAGCAGGCGCCGCCGGGCATCAGGCGGCAGCAGGCGGTCTTCTGGTCGACGCCCCACTCGGCGGCGACGTCGGCCAGCATGCGGCCGGTCACGTCGGGGAAGGCGTCGCTCCACGTCAGCATCACGTCGATCACGCCGTCCACCAGGTCCTCGCGCAGCACCGTCGAGCCGGCGACGTATGGGTAGACGTCCATCGCGATCGGCTGGCGGGCGCCGAGCGCGTCGATCAGCGGCAGCGTCTCGCGCGTGCGGCCCCAGTTGGACGGGCCGGCGCACTTGTGGTGCGAGATCACCAGCGGCACGCCAGCGTCGAAGGCACAGTCGCCGGCCTCGTGCAGCGCCTCGATGATCCGCGCCATCTCGCTGCGCAGGTGCGTCGCGTAGACGCCGCCGTGGCGCGCCACCACGCGGGCCAGATCCGTCACCTCGTCGGCCGGCGCGGCATGTGCTTCTTCGTAGAACAGGCCCGACGACAGGCCCAGTGCGCCGGCGGCCATGCAGTCGTCGAGCAGTGCGGCCATGCGTGCACGCTCGTCGGCGCTGGCCGCACGCGTGAGGTCGTCCATCGCGGCGAACCGCAGCGTCGTGTGGCCGATCAGCGGCGCCACGTTGACGGCCGGCCGCGCCGCGGCCACCGCCCGCACGTAGTCGGCGTACGACGGGTATCGGAACGACTGGGCGCCGAGCAGGTTCAGCGGCGGCTTCGCGGCTGCGGTCACGTACGGCGCCAGCGAGATGCCGCAGTTGCCGGTGACCAGCGTGGTGATGCCCTGCGACACCTTGGGCAGGTAAGCCGGATCGGACAGCACGATGGCGTCGTCGTGCGTATGGGCATCGATGAAGCCGGGGGCGATGACGCGGTCGCGGCAGTCGACGACGTCGACGTCCTCGATCGCCATGCCGTCGGGCAGTCGTTGGCGCAGCCCGTCGCCGAGGCGCTGAATGCGCTCTCCCACCAGCAGCACATCGCCGTGCCACGACGGACCGCCGCTGCCGTCAACCACGAGCCCTCCTTCGAGGAGGATGGGGATCGAACTCATGGGACGGGACCTCCAGGGGCGGGTGGCGCGCCGGACGCGCTCCCGACCCAGCTTTGCAGCGGATGGCCGCGCACGTCGACACCATGCTCGTGCAGCGCGGCGCGCACACCCCGCAGTCGCTGCACGGCGGGCTCGCCACAGCGCTGCGCCACCAGCACGGTGAGGATCTCGATCGCAGTCAGGTGCGTCATGTAGACGTCGATGCCGACGTGCATCACGGCGTCGTCGGGCACGCTCAGCGCGAGCAGCACGTCGGTGCGGTCGGCCAGCGGCGTGCCCGGCTGCGTCAGCGACACCACGCGGGCGCCCTGCCGGCGCGCGATGTCCACCGCCTCCAGCATCGACGGCAGCCCGCCGACGTGCGACACCACGAGCACGACGCCGCGCGGATCCTGCGCCGCGGCGGCGACGCGCTGCAAGTGGTAGTCGACCCAGGCATTGGCTGACAGGCCGAGCCGGAACAGCCTCGCCTGCAGATCCTGCGCCATGAACCACGAGGTGATGCCCGTAGCGAACAGATCGATGTGGCGCGCCGCGGCGATCGCGCTCACCGCCTGCTCCAGCGTGGCCATGTCGAGCTGCGAGCGCACGCCGGCCACAGTGGCCGCTGCGCTGCGCGTGACCTTGGCGACGATGTCCTCAGCGCTGTCGGAGATGTTGACGCGGCGGTGCAACGGCGAGCCGCCGAGCGCGAGCTCGTGCGCCAGCGCGAGTTTGAACTCGCGCAGGCCGGCAAAGCCGAGGTCGCGGCAGGTGCGCATCACCGTCGGCACCGAACTGCGCGCGCGCCGCGCCAGCAGATCGAAACTCTCGGCCAGCACGCGGTCGGGGTCCTCGAGGATCAGGTCGAGGATGGCGCGCCGCGCGGCCGGCGCCTTGTCGCGGATCTGCGCCACCTTGCGGAGCAAGCCGTTGCTGCCCATCGATGCCGCCTAGAAGTGCATCACCACCGCGTCGACGACGCGGTAGTGCTCGTCGACCATCGGCATCCAGTGCCACTTGTCGAACGTGGTGCAGGGGTGCGAGATGCCGAGCGCGATGCGCTCGCCGACCTGCGGCGCGGCGGCCGCGTCGGCCGCGTCCCAGCGCAGGTGGGCGTGCTGGTCGTTCAGGCCGGTGATCTTCCAGCTAGAGGGCACGGCGTGCGGCGCCGTCGCGCCGCGCGCCGCGCGCAGCAGCGGAATCGGCATCTCGATGTCGAACGACAGATCGCGGCGGCCGGCGGCCAGGAACGCCAGGCCGGGCTCGGGGCACGACTGCACGTGCGTCCACACCTCGAGCGCCGGACGCAGCGCGTCGCCGGGCGCGCAGCCCAGTCGCGCTTCGACCACGCTGACGAAGCGCTTGTAGTTGCCGTGGTCGTGCGTGACGTAGCAGCCCGAACGCAGCAGGCCGCGCACCGGGCGACCAAGCGCGGGCGTCAATCGCGTGGCCACCAGGTCGAAGATCGCCGAGCCGCCGGCCGACAGCAGCACCTCGTGGCCATCGAACAGGCCGCGTGCGTCGCACTCGCGGGCGATGGCCTCGACGCGGTCCATCAGCGCATCGGCAAAGGGCACGTCGGCCTCGGTGTTGCCCTTGGCACCCAGGCCTTCGTAGCACTCGATGCCGACGAAAGCGACCGCGCTGCTCGCATGCAAGCCCTGCGCAAGTGCGAGCGCCTCGTCATGCGTGCGCACGCCGGTGCGTCCTCCGGGCAGGCCGAGTTCGAGCATCACCTCGAACGGCACGCTGCCCGTGTGGCGCGCAGCCCAGCCCTCGATCAAGTCCAGTTGCGCTGCCGAGTCGACGAGGAAGACGACGCGCAGTCCGTCGTGCTCGCGCAGCAGATGCTGGATGGCGCCCAGGTCGGCTTCGCCGAGCACCTGGTTGGCGATCAGTGCACGGCGCACGCCGGCCGCCACGCCGACGGCGAGTTGCGTGACGGTGGCGAAGGTAATGCCCCAGGCGCCGGCGGCGAGCTGGCGCTGGAAGAGCTGCGGCGACATCGTCGTCTTGCCGTGCGGCGCGAGATCGATGCCCCAGTGCCGCGCCTGGCGCTGCAGCCACTCGACGTTGTGCGCCACCGCATCGCGCTTGAGCACGGCGATCGGAAACGGCAGGTCACCCGCCAGCACGTTCCAGCCGGCCTGCGCGATGGCACTGCGGCGCAGGCCGGGATGGCCGTGCGGAAAGCCCTTGAAGGCAGGGCCGATCAGGGGGTCGAGCAGGTCGTCGGCGTTCATGGCGATGGGGTAAGCATGAGGTCCTTGCGGATGCAGGCCGAGAAGCGGCCCGGCTGCATCTCGTCCAGCGGCGGCAACGATAGCGCACAGGCTTCCACGGCGAGGGGGCAGCGCGTGCGGAAGACGCAGCCCGACGGCGGATTCACGGGGCTCGGGATGTCGCCCTGCAGCGGCACGGTGGTGCTGTCGATCGTCGGGTCGGGTTTCGGGCTGGCAGCCAGCAGCGCGCGCGTGTACGGGTGCAGCGGGCGCGCGAACAGCTCGGCGGTGGGCGCGATCTCCATCACGTGGCCGAGGTAGAGCACGACGACGCGGTCGCACAGGTACTCGACGACGTCGAGGTCGTGCGAGATGAACAGCATCGTCAGCGACAGGCGCTCGCGCAGCTCGGCCAGCAGATTGATCACCTGCGCCTGGATCGACACGTCGAGCGCCGACAGCGGCTCGTCGGCGACGATGAACTCGGGCTCGACCGCCAGCGCGCGCGCGATGCCGATGCGCTGGCGCTGGCCGCCGGAGAACTCGTGCGGGAAGCGGCTGGCGTGCTCCGGGCGCAGGCCGACCAGCTCGAGCAGTTCGGCGATGCGCTGGGCCTGCGCGCCAGGGCCTTGGTGCAGGCCATGGGTTGACAGCGCCTCGCCGAGCACGGCGCCGATGCGCATCTTCGGGTTCAGGCTCGCGTACGGGTCCTGGAAGATGATCTGCAGCTTGCTGCGCAGCTTGCGCATGCGCTCGTTCGACAGCGTGCCGATGTCGTCGCCGCGGTACAGCACCTGGCCGCCGCTGCAGTCGAGCAGGCGCAGCACGGTGCGGCCGATCGTGCTCTTGCCCGAGCCCGATTCGCCGACCAGGCCAAGCGTCTCGCCGCGCCGGATCGCGAACGACACCCCATCGACCGCGCGCACCGGCTTGTCCTTGGACCCGAAGTAGCGCTTGACGTCGCGCACTTCGATCAGCGGCACTTCGTTGGCAGCGTCTTGCATGTCAGGCCGCCTTCGTCACGCTGGCATCGGGCAAGAGCACGCAGCGCGCCTGTCGCCCGCCGCCGCAGTCGACGAGCGCCGGCATCGCCTGCGTACAGCGCGCCTCGGCCTGATCGCAGCGCGGCTCGAAGGCGCATCCCGGCGGCGGCGCGAGCGGGCTCGACACCTGGCCGCGGATCGCAAACAGGCGCTTCGGCCGCGGCTGCCCGGCCGCGTGCGCCTTGCCCGGCAGGCAGGCCAGCAGGCCCTGCGTGTACGGGTGCTGCGGCGCGGCGAACAGCGGCCGCACGGGCGCGGCCTCGACGATGCGGCCGGCGTACATCACCGCCACGTCGTCGGCGTGGTGCGCGACGACGCCCAGGTTGTGCGTGATGAACAAGATGCTCATGCCGGTCTCGGCCTGCAGCCGGCGCATCAGCACCAGGATCTGGGCCTGGATCGTCACGTCGAGCGCGGTCGTCGGTTCGTCGGCGATCAGCAGCGTCGGCTCGCAGGCCATCGCCAGCGCAATCATCACGCGCTGGCGCATGCCGCCCGACAACTGGTGCGGGTACTCGTCCTGGCGTTGCCGCGCGGCGGGAATCTCCACGAGTTCCAACATGCGCAGCGCCTGCGTGCGCGCCGCGGCGCGGTCCAGGCGCTTATGCAGGCGCAGCGACTCCGCTATCTGCTCGCCGACGGTGAACACCGGGTTCAGGCTCGTCATCGGCTCCTGGAAGATCATCGCCACCTCGTTGCCGCGCAGCGCGCGCATGCGCGGCTCGGGCAGCGTGAGCAGGTCGACCGTCTGGCCGGCGCGGTCGACGAACATGGCCTGGCCGCTGACCTGCGTGCGCGTCGTGCGCGGCAGCAGTCGCATCAGCGTCAGGCTGGTCACCGACTTGCCCGAGCCCGACTCGCCGACGATCGCCGTCGTCTTGCCGGCGCGGATCGTGAAGCTGACGTCGGCGACGGCGTCGACGCGTCCGTCGTCGGTGTCAAACGACGTGCTGAGGTGGCGAACGTCGAGGCGGTTCACATCGACTTCCGCAAGCGCGGGTCCAGCAGGTCGCGGATACCGTCGCCCAGCAGTTGCAGCGACAGCGCGGTGAGGATGATCGCCAGGCCCGGGAACAGCACGATCCACAGCGCCTGGTGCGCGTACTGCTGGCTGCCGGCCACCATCGTGCCCCAGGTCGGGATCTCCGGCGGCACGCCCACGCCGAGGAAGGACAGTGCGGCCTCGGCCAGGATGGCGTAGGCGAAGATGAACGAGGCCTGCACGAGGATCGGCGACATCAGGTTGGGCAGCACGTGGCGCCACAGGATGAGTGCAGTGGACACGCCGACAGCGCGTGCCGCCTCGACGAACAGCAGCTCGCGCACCACCAGCGTGGAAGCGCGCACCACGCGCGCGACGCGCGGCGTGTACACCAGCACCAGCGCCAGCACCACGTTGAGCATCGACGGCCCGAGGATGCCGACCAGCGCGATCGCCAGCAGGATGTCGGGGAACGACATCATCGCGTCAACCACGCGCATCACCGGCGCGTCCAGCCGGCGGAAGAAGCCCGCCACCAGGCCGAGCAGCGTGCCGGCCAGCACCGAGCCGCAAGCAGTAAGCAGTGCGATCGTCAGCGAGTAGCGGCCGCCGAACGCGATGCGCGCGAACAGGTCGCGCCCGAGTTCGTCGGTGCCCAGCAGGTGCGCTGCCGACGGTCCGTTCAGGCGCTGCGACACGGCGGTCTCGTTCGGATCGAGGCCGCTCAGCGGCCCGGCCAGCAGCGACACCAGCACGACGATCGACAGCGCGATCGCCGCACCGAGCACGATGCGCCGGCGGAACAGCTTGCGCAGGATGAGCGGCACGGGCGGCAGGCGCATCGCTCAGACCTTCACGCGCGGATCGACCACGGTGTAGAGCAGGTCGATGCCGAAATTGATCAGCACGTAGATCGCCGCCACCACCAGCAGCGCACCCTGGATCACCGGGTAGTCGCGCCGGATCACCGCGCTGACCACCAGGTTGCCGACGCCGGGCAGGCCGAACACGGTTTCGGTGACCACCGCGCCGCCGATCATCAGCGCGACCGTCAGGCCGAGCACCGTGACGATCGGCACCAGCGCATTGCGCAGCGCGTGCTTGAGCACGATCGTCGGCTCGCCCAGCCCTTTCGCGCGCGCCGTGCGCACATAGTCTTCGCCCAGCACGTCGAGCATCGAGGCGCGCGTGAAGCGGATGATCAGCGCCGAGTTGAGCACGCCCAGCACGGTGGCCGGCAGTACCAGCGTGTGCAGCCGCGCGGCCAGCGACGCGCCGGGCTCGCCGTAGCCCGAGACCGGGAACCAGCCCAGCCCGACGGCGAAGATCTGCATCAGCACGAGGCCGAACCAGAAGCTGGGCACGCTGGCGCCGAGCATCGCGAAGCCGGTGAAGGCCTGGTCGACGAAGCGGCCGCGGTACACCGCCGAGACGATGCCGCAGGGAATGCCGATCAGCGCGGCGATCGCGATCGCCATCAGCGACAGCAACGCGGTCGGCTCGGCGCGCTCCCACAGCGCCTGCGTCACCGGCCGCTGCAGGAAGATCGACTCGCCCAGGTTGCCGTGCGCCAGCTCGCGCAGCCAGAAGCCGAACTGCACCGGCAGCGGCCGGTCCAGGCCGTAGACCTTCTGCACGCGCGCGATGTCCTCGGCGGTGGCCTGGTCGCCGAGCAGCACCGCGATCGGGTCGCCCGGCGCGGCGCGCGTGAGCACGAACACCAGCACCGCCACGATCGACATGACCAGCAGCATGCCGCCCAGGCGGGCCAGCAGGTAACGCGCCATCGCGCCGGGACTCGGACGTTCAGCTCTTCAGGCTGGTGTTCCAGAAGAACGGGTAGGTGAACGGCGTGTAGCCCTGCAGCGCCGGCGCGCGCGCCGACAGGCTGGCGAACTTGCCGACCTGGATGTAGGGCACCTCGTCGTACACCACCTGCTGCACCTTGGCCCACAGCGGGCCGCGCTTGGCCGGGTTCGGCTCCTGGTTGAGCGCCGACAGCGCGGCCGCCTTGGCCGGCGAGCTCCACCAGCCCGGCGCACCGTCGCCGAGCTGCGGCGGCGACAGCATCGGCTCCGGGAACAGGCCCGAATGCGTGATGTAGATGTCCCACAGCTTCGGGTCGGCGCGGCGCTGCAGCAGCGTGGCCCACTCGACCACGTTGAGCTCGGCCTTGAAGCCGGCGCGCTTCAACTGCTCGGCCATGATCAGCGCCATGTTGTAGTGGAAGTCGTACTGGCGGCTGGTCAGGATGCGCACCGGCTCGCCCTTGTAGCCGGCCTGATCGGCCTGGCCCTTGGCCTTCTTCGGGTCGCGCTCGTTGTAGGCCGCGGTGCCGGCGTCGCTGTAAAACGGCGTGCCCTTCGGGAAATGGTTGCCCTCGACGATGAAGAAGCGCGTGTCGCCGAAGCCGGCGGCCAGCATCTCGCCCTCGCCGATCGCCGTCTGCGCCGCCTTGCGCACGGCGGCCTGCGCCATCGAGCCTTCCTTGGTGTTGAACACGAGGTAGGGGAAGCCGAACGACGGCGTCATGATCGGCACCACCTTGCCGCTGGCCTTCTCGAGCCGGGCCAGCGCCTCGATCGGCAGCAGGTCAGCGTAGTGGAACTGGCCGGCCAGCGCGCCTTCGACACGCGTGTTGGCGTTGGGCACCGGCACGAAACGCAGTTCGTCGACCACCGCCACGCGCTTGCCGCCGTAGCCGCTGGACGGTTCGGTGCGCGCCGCATAGCCGTCGAAACGCGTCAGCAGCACGTACTGGTCGGGCTTGCGCTCCTTGAACTTGTAGGGGCCCGTGCCGACGAACTCGCGCAGCGGCTGCGCCAGCGTCTCCTTGGCCATGATGGCGGCCATGCCCGAGGCCATCGCCAGTTGCGACAGCAGCGGCGCGTAGGCGTTCTTCAGGCTGATCTCGACGTTCAGCGGGCCCTTGGCCACGATGTCGGCCACCTGCGCCGACACCGCCTTGCCGCGCGGCGACACCTCCATCCAGCGCTTCAGGCTGGCCACCACGTCGTCGGCGTTGAGGTCGCGTCCGCTGTGCAGCTTGACGCCCTTGCGCAGCGTGATGGCGTAGCTCTTGCCCTCGGCGGAGATCTTCGGCATCGACTCGGCCAGCATCGGCACCAGCGCCGCTTTGGCGTCGAAGGTGAACAGCGGCTCGTAGACGTGCTGCATGATGATGCACACGAGGTCGGCCGGCGTCGACTGGATGTCCAGCGTCGGCGGCTCGGCGACCATGGCCAGGTTCAGCGCCGATCCACCGGACTGCGCCGAGGCGGTGCCGAAGCCGGCACCGGCACCGAGCGCCAGCATCGAGGACAGAACAGTGCGGCGGTCGGGGCGAATGTCGCTGGTCATGGCAGACTCCTCAGTGAAGTAAATTTTCAGAACGGAAAGACTAAACGGCTTCTTGCTTCGTGTTTTCAGGTCAAACCCGAACGCCAACGTCAGATTCTGAAAATAGATTTCAGTCCGAGCCACTCAAACGCTTCAATAGGAACCCCGTCATGCCTCTGCAATACCTCGGCAATCCGCCGCTGGCCTCCGACCGGCAGGCGCGCCCGTTCTCACCCGCCGTGCGCGCGGGCGACTTCGTCTACGTCTCGGGCCAGGTGCCCGCCAACGCCGAAGGCGAAATCGTGACGGGCGGCATCGAGGCGCAGACGCGCCAAGTGATGGCCAACCTGCAGGCCGCGCTCGCGCTGGCCGGCGCAACCTTCGACGACGTGTGCAAGTGCACCTGCTGGCTGCAGGATGCGCGCGACTTCGGTGCCTTCAACCGCGTCTACATGAGCTACTTCCCCAATGGCAAGCCCGCGCGCTCGACCACCGAGGCGCGACTGATGGTCGACGCCAAGGTCGAGATCGACGTCATCGCGTACAAGCCGAAGGCTTAGCGACTGCGCGCGCGCGGCTGCAGGAACAGCGTGGCGACAACGCTGCGCAACCAGCGGTTGGCGCCGTCCTGATGGGCGCGTGCGTGCCAGTGCTGCTTGACGGTGAACGGCGGCACGGCAATGGGACAGGCATGCACGGCCAGCCCTGCGCTGGCCGCGAGCGCCTCGCCGATCTGGCGCGGCAGCGTCGCCACCAGGTCGGTCGACGCCACGATCGCACCGAGCCCGAGAAAGCCGGGCAACTCCAACACCACACGCCGCGTCACCTTGGCGCGCTTGAGCGTGCTGGCCAGCAGTTCGGCGCCGGTGCCGCCGATGATCACAACATGGCCTTCGGCCTCGTACGCGCGGCGTGTCAGCATCTTCTTGATCCGCGGATGGCGCGGATTGACGAGACACACCCAATCCTGTGGAAACAGCGTCTGCTGATAGAAGCCCGCCTCAAGCCACGGCACCAGGCCGAGCGCGAGATCGGCCTCACCCGACTGCAGCGCTTCGGCCGTGCGCTCGTCGATACGCGCCGCCGCAACTTGCACGCCCGGCGCCAGCGCGCGCAGGTGGGCCAGCAACTTGGGCAGCAAGGTGATGTGGCTGGCGTCGGTCATGCAGATGCGAAACGAACGCGTGGCGCGCGCCGGATCGAACGATTCCTCGCTCGCTGCCAGGCGCTGCAGGCTGGCCAGCGCCTCGCGCACCGGGCCGATCAGCGCGTCGGCGCGCGGGGTCGGCTGCATGCCCGTGGGCGTGCGCACGAACAGCGGATCGCCTAGGCCTTTGCGCAGCCGCGCCAGCCAGATGCTCACCGTCGGCTGGCTCTGGCCCAGCAGTTCAGCGGCCTGCGTGACGCTGCGCGTGCGGTGCAGCACGTCGAGCAGGCGCAGCAGCTTGGGTTCGGACAGAACGGCGTCAGCGGGGTTCATGCCCGTATTGTGAATCGCAATACGGGGTATGTTCCGCATGTCGTTGCGCGCATGGGCAGCGCCGCCTATCGTTGAGCCCATGAACATTCATGTGCTGGGCGCCGGCGCCCTCGGATGCGCGATCGGCGGCACGCTGGCCGCCGCCGGTTCGCAGGTGACGCTGATCGCGCGTTCACGCGAACATGTTGACGCGATCAACGCCAAAGGCCTGGTGCTGCGAGACGCCGATGGCCATGATCGGATCGTCAAGGTCGCCGCGGTGACCGATGCACGCGGCTTGTCGCCCGCCGATCTGGTGATCGTGCTGGTGAAGTCGTTTCACACCGATGCGGCGATCGAAGGCTACAAACAGGTGGTCGGCGACAACACGATCGTGATGTCGCTGCAAAACGGCCTCGGCCACGAAGAGGTGCTCGAGAAGGCCGTCGGCCGCGCCAGGCTGCTCGCTGGCAAGACCTATGTCGGCGGTGTGTTTCTCGCGCCTGGCGTCGTGCGCGCTGGAGTGCAGGACAAGCTCACATTGATTGGCGAACCGGACGGCGGCATCAGCCAACGCGTGCAACGTGTCGCTGCCGAGTTCGAGCGCGCGGGCTTGCAGACCACCGTCAGCAACAACATCACCGGCACCATATGGGACAAGCTGCTCGTCAACACCGCCACCGGCGCGCTGTCGGGCATCACCGGGCTGTCGTATGGCCCGCTGTACTCGGTGGCCGAACTCGAAGCCACCGCCGTGGCGGCTGTCGCCGAGGCGATGGCGGTAGCGCGCGCCAAGGGTGTGACGCTTTCGATCAAGGAGCCGGTCGATGCATGGCGCATGGCCGGCGCCGGGCTGGGCGCCGACTTCAAGGCCTCGATGCTGCAAAGCCTCGACAAAGGTTCGGTCACCGAGATCGATTTCATCAATGGCGCCGTGGTGCGCGAAGGCGAGCGGCTGGGTGTGCCCACACCGGTCAACCGCACGCTGGTGGCGTGCATCAAGGGCATCGAAAGAGGTTTGAAGCAATGACAGCCAAGAAGGCCTATCTCGAGCATGTGGCGATGTGGGTGAAGGACATCCACTGGCACATCCAGTTCTTCCACGACGTGTGCGGCATGACGATGCGCGAAGTGCAAGGCAGCGCCGAAGACCCGATGCAGTACTGGACGCTGGGCGGCCTGCAGTTCATCGCTTCGCCCGAGTTCGCTGGCCCCGAGGGGCGACTCGCCCACCTGGGGGTGATGTGCGAGGACGTCGAGTCCACGCTCGCTGCTGCGAAAAAGTTCGGCGTCACCGAGATGCCGCAAGGCCCCAACTGGCTACGCCTGCCCGATGGGCTGGCGGTCGAATTCATCCAGGCCCGACCGGCGGCGACCGTAACCAAGGCACTGGATCTCAAATGGAGAGACGAATGACCCTGGACAAGTATTTCGACGACGCCGTCGTCGGCGAAACCTGCATCAGCCCCGAGTACGAAGTGACCGAGGCGCGCGTGATGGCCTACGCCGATCTGTCGGGCGACCACACCCCCGTGCATACCGACGAGGCCTAT
>CAVTWT010000028.1:0-172348 GCA_963738425.1 uncultured beta proteobacterium
CTCGCGATCTGGCGCGACAGCGGTTCGCGCAGCGCGCCGAAGAGCTGCGGCCCCGCGGTCGCGACGAGCTGCGACAGCAGCGTGCGCAGCGGCTCGGGCGCACGCTGCGCCGTCGCCGCCAGCTCCTTGAGCACGTCGCTGGCCGGCGGCGTGGCCTGGCGCCGCGCCGCGTCGTCCGCCGCCGTCAGGTGCGCGGCCAGGGTGCCGAGCTGGGACTGCAGGGCGTCGAGTCCGGGAGGGCCGGCCACGTAGCGTGGCAGTGCGTCGTCGGCCAGCGGCACGACCGACAGTTCGCGCGCCGCGGCGCGCAGCAGCGCGGCCAGCGGCGAATCGGTGCGCGCGAGCAGCGAGGCCTGTTCGGCGCTGGCCGCCAGCGTCGGCGCCGGCGCGAGGCGCAGGTCGGCGAACAGCTCCTGCCAGCGCTGGCGGGATTCGGCCGCGACGAGGCGCTGCACCTCGGCAGCCAGGGCGGTCTGGGCCGCCGCGTCGGCGGCGGGGGCCTCGGTGCCGAGCACCCAGGGCTGTTCGCGCGCGAACTGGCGCAGCACCTCCTGCGTGCGCCCGGGCAGCCCCTGTTCGAACGCGGCGCGCGTGTACAGCGCCGGGATGCCCTGGTTCAGCGGCCGGCCGCTGGCGCGCGTGAAGATCCGTGCCGCCGTTGCGCCGCCCGCCGACTCGACGCTGAACGGCGCGCCGCCGAAGTCCATCTGCTTCAGGCGCTGGAACGCGCGCTGCGACGGCGCGACGCTGGCCACCAGTGCGCGCGCCTGCGCGATCAGCTGCGGGTCGGCGGCGGACGGCGCGCCGACCTCGCCGCTGTCGAGCAGGCGGTCGAGGTGGCGCCGCAGCGCCTCGTGCTGCGCCGCGCTCGTGGCGGCCGGCAGCGTGGCCTCCCAGTCGGCGCGCAGGTAGGCGCGCAGCGCGTCGCGGTCGAACTCGCGGCCGCTGAAGAGCATCAGGTAGGCCTTGAGCGTGTCGTAGATCAGCTCGACATGGTCGCGCTCGCCGGCGCGCAGGCGCTCCTCCAGGCGCGCGGCGATGCGCGGCAGGAAGGCCTCGCGCAGCGTGCGCCCGTAGGTGTCGTGCGCGGCGGCCGAGAGCATGTCGCTGCGGTCCAGGCCCACCGAGCGCAGACCGTGCTGCAGCACGCCGCTGCCTTCGGGTTCTGTGGCGTCGGTGCCGACCTGCGCCAGCGCGTCGAGCGCCGGCAGCAGCGCCGGCAGGTCGGTCGGCGCGGTGGCCTTGGCGGTCGCGACGTCGCGTTCGAGCGCCGGCAGGCGCTGCGCCAGCGTCTCGACGCGTTGCTGCGTGGCGGCCCAGGCCTGCCACGACAGCAAGCCCGCCGCGGCGATGCCGGCTGCGGCCGTCACCAGCAGGCCGCCTTCGAGCAAGGCGCGGCGCTGGCGCCAGCGCTGGTTGGTGCCGGCCAGGCCCGACTCGGCGAACACCACGTCGCGCAGCAGTCCCGTGACGAAGAAGGTCTTGCCGCTCGGCCGCGCTGCAGGCAGGTTGCGGCTGGACAACCCCATCGCGCGCACCAGGCCGCCGAGCGCGCGGTCCATCGGCGTGCCCTCCTGCGTCGCGCTGGTGAAGTAGACGCCGCGCACGCAGGGCCGCAGCTCGCTGCGCAGCTCGGCCATCATCGCCTGCAGGAAGCCGAACAGCGCGTGGCGCAGCAGGCTCCACTGCTGCGGGAAGGTGTAGATCGCGGCGCGGCGCCGGCGGTCGTTCTCGCGCCGCAGTTGGTCGAGCAGGCTGTCGTCGAGCCGCTTCTCGAGCGTGGCGAACTCGCTGGCCATGCGCGCCATCGGCCCGTCCGCACCGGCCTCGGCCTGGTAGGGGAAGGTCACGCCCCAGACCTGCGCGCGCTCGTCCTTGTCGAAGTCGGCGAAGAAGTCCATGAAGCCGGCCAGCAGGTCGAGCTTGGTCACCAGCACGTAGATCGGGAAGCTGATGCCGAGCTTGGCGTGCAGCTCCTCGATGCGGTCGCGCAGCTCGATCGCGTGGGCGCGGCGGCGCGCCGGGCTGCCGCCGAGCAGGTCGCTGACGCTCAACGTCAGCAGCACGCCGTTGATCGGGCGCCGCGGCCGGTAGCGCTGCAGCAGCGACAGGAAGCCGAACCAGGCGCTGCGGTCGGCGGCGCGGTCGCTGTCGTGCGTGGTGTAGCGCCCGGCGGTGTCGATCAGCACCGCCTCGCTGGTGAACCACCAGTCGCAGTTGCGCGTGCCGCCGACGCCCTGGACCACCGGCGCGCCGACCGTCTTGGCGAGCGGGAATTCGAGCCCGGAGTTGACCAGCGCCGTCGTCTTGCCGGCCCCTGGCGCGCCGATCAGGATGTACCAGGGCAACTGGTCGACGTAGGGCCGGCCCGAGAGCGCGCCGAGCCAGGCGCGTCGGCGTCCGCCGATCCGCGTGCGGCGCAGCGTCGCCACCGCCTGCTCGAAGCGCTGCGACAGCAGCGCGACTTCGGCCGCGCCGGGTGCGTCCGGCTTGGTGGGGGTGGCGCCCGCGAGCAGGCCGGCGAGCAGGCGCCGGTTGCGCCGTGCGGCCGCGAGCGCGCGCACGAAGCGACGGCCCAGCGCCAGCACGAGCAGCGCCGCGATCGCGGCCCAGCGCGCGGGTTCGCCGGCCAGCGGCGCGACACCGGCCACCACCACGAGCGGTCCGACGTACCAGACCAGCGCCGCGGCCGCGGCGAGGCCGAGCAGCGCCAGCAGGGCACGCCAGGCGGAGCGGTCGGGCCGTTTCATCGTGTGCCTCAGGCCTCCGGCCGCGGCAGGCGCAGCTCGACCTCGACGCGGCGGTTGCGCGCGCGCGCTGCCGCGTCCTGGTTCGGCGCCAGCGGCTCGACGTCGGCCCGGCCCTCGGCGCGCATCCGCGCGGCGGGCACGCCCTGCGCGACCAGCGCGGCCTGCACCGCGCGCGCCCGTTCGAGCGACAGGTGCCAGCTCGACGGGAACTGCAGCGACGCGACCGGCGCGTCGTCGGTGTGGCCGATCACCGCGACCTGCCCCGGCGCGTCCTTCAGCGCTGCGGCCACGCGTGCGAGCAATCCGTCCTGGCCGGCGGCGAGGCGCGCGCTGCCGGGCACGAACAGCGCATCGGCGCTGAGCGTGACCACCGAGCGCAGCGCCTCGTCGCGCACCGTGAGCGCGGCGCTCGCCACGTCGGCTTGCAGCGGCGCCGCCAGGCGCGGCCGCGCGGCCGCGTCGTGGCGCTCGATGCGCAGCGCCTGCGGCAGCGCGTGCAGGGCGCGGAACACCGGCTGCACCTGCGCGTCCAGGCGCATGCCGACGAACAGCAGCAAGCCCAGCAGCGCGCCGCCGGTCAGCACCGCCAGCAGGCCGAGCGGCAGCAGCTTCACGTCGCGGTGGCCCTGGCGAACGACGGTCTGGCTCGGCTCGGACAGGCTGCGCGCCTGGGTGCCCAGGTCGGCGGGGCGGATCACGCTGAGCACGCGCGTCGCGATCGCGTCGAGCTGGGCGCGGCCGTCGGGCTGGCCGCGGTAGCGGCCCTCGAAGCCCAGGCGCAGGCAGACGTAGAACAGCTCGAGCAGATCGGCGTTGGCTTCAGGCTCCTGGCCCAGGCGTTCGAGCAGCTGGAAGGCCTTGTCGGCGCCCGAGCGCTCCTCGTGGAACTCCTGCAGCAGCGTCGGTCCGCCGAGGTCGGCACCCCAGGGGGTCAATCCGATCACCTCGTCGATGAAGCTGCACAGCAGGTAGCGCGCCGCCGTGACCTTGGGCCGTGGCACGCCGCTGGCGGCGGCACTCTCCTCGAATGCGGCGACCTGCTCCAGCAGCTGGCGGCGCAGCCCGGCCGGGTCGTCGTGCGCGGGCGTGTGCCGCAACTGCTCGGCCAGCGCCAGCAGGGTGGCCGCGGCGCCGGGCAGCGGGTGGATGCCGGCGACCAGGCGCTGCAACTCGAGGCCGGCCAGCGGCGCGGCGGCCGGCGGCGGCCGCTTCGTCACGACCGTGGCTTGACCGCCGGGGGCCGGCATCAGGATCGTCGGCTCGGGATCCTGGATCAGGCTGCGTGGGTCGCCGTGCATGGGCTGTCCCTGCGGCGCGGTGTGTGGCCTCAGCCGCCCCGAACCGCCACTTCGCGCAGGAAACGTTCGCGCTTGGCGTCGGTGTCCAGGCTTTGCACCACCTGGTTGAGGAAGTCGCTGCGGCTGGCGCACGCGGCCGCCGCACGCTTGACCACCACACGGGCGAGCGGGCCGATGTAGTTCGCGAGCACGCGTGTGGTGTGCTCGAGTTCGGCGGCCGCGAGCGCCGGCCCGCCAGCGGCCGTCGCGGGCCACGGCGTTGCGGGCGTGCTGCTGCCACTGCCGCTGCCGCTGCCGCTGCGATCGCGCAGCGCCGTGAGCCCGGCGCCGGTGACGGCCCGCGCGAAGGCCTCCTTGTCCTGCGGCCGCTCGATCGCGTCGAGCAGGGCCAGGGTCAGCGCGTGAATGTCCTTGTTCGTTTGGGCCGCGCGCCGCACCAGCACGCGTGCCACCGGGCCGACGAAGCGGGCCAGCGCGACCTCGATGCCCGACAGCACCGGCGCGCTCCAGCCGGTGGGCGGTGGCGTGCTGGTGCCGGCCGTCGCGCGGCTACCGGCCTGCGTGGCGCCGGCGGGCGTCGCAGAGCTGCGCGGCTGCGAGCCCGGCCCGCCCTCGGGGGCGATCGCGCGCCGCGGCGCCGGAATGATGGTCGCGTCCGACAGCGTGCTGTTCAGCGGCTGCGCGTACTCGGTCAGGATCGCCGCGCGGAAGGCCGCCGCGCTCGGAAATCGCGCTGCCGGCTGCTTCTCGAGCGAGCGCTTGATCACCGCGTCGTACTGCGGCCAGCACCGCTTGGCGTCGATCGTCGACGGCGCCGGAGGGTCGTGGTAGCAGATGTCGTGCATCACCGCCTCGGGCCGGCCGCCGAAAGGCGGGCGCCCGGCGAGCAGGTGGTAGAACAACACGCCGGCCGAGAAGACATCGATCCGGTGGTCGACGTCGCTGCCCAGGTAGAGCTCCGGCGCGATGAAGCCCGGCGTGCCCATGATCACGTTGGTCTTGGTGAAGTCGGTCGACTCGATGCGCGCGATGCCGAAGTCGGTGAGCTTGATGCGGCCATTGCTCATGACCATGATGTTGGCCGGCTTGATGTCGCGGTGCCAGACCGCATGCTGATGCGCGAACTGCAGCGCGTCGAGCAGTTGGGCCATGATGCTGACGCTGTCGTGCTCGTCGAAGATGACGCCGCGCGACATGTAGTCGCGCAGGCTGTTGCCTTCGACGAACTCCATCGCGATGAAAGCGTGCTGCGCGTCCTCGCCGTACTCGTAGACCGAGACGATGCCCGGGTGGCTGAGCGCGCCGGCGGCCTGGGCCTCGCGCCGAAAGCGCCCCGACATCGCCTCGGTGCCCTCCTCGTGGTCGATCAGTTCCTTGCGGATCGTCTTGATGGCCACCGGGCGCTTGATGACCGGGTCGTAGCCACGATAGACGACCCCCATGGCGCCGCGGCCGAGCATGCCGGTGATCGGGTACTTGCCGAGGCGTTCGGGGATCGCCGCCATCAGCCCTCCAGCATCTTCATGGCCTGGACCATGCTCGTGCGCATGCGCGCGATGGAGCGCGAGAGCACACCGATCTCGTCGCTCGACGTGCGCGTGTATTCCGGGATCTCGAGTTCACCCAGGCTGACGCGGTCGGCGAACTGCGACAGACGGCCGATCGGCCGGATCACCAGCGCCCACAGCATCAGGTTGAGGACGACGCCGATGGCGATGAAGACGCCGGCGATCGAGGTCATGAACACGGTGAAGGCCTGCTTGGCGCGGTTCAGCGGGATCTCGGTGGGCACCGAGATGATCTGCGCGCCGACCACCTCGTTGAGCTGCCAGCCGAAGCCGTTGGCGGTCCCATAGCGGTCGATCATGGTCTTGGGCGCGGCTTCCACGGTGCTGTGGCATTGCAGGCAATTCGGGTTGGTGATGCGCAGCGGGCGCGCCACGTAGAAGGAGCGCCCGTTCGGCGTGTCCCGGTCGCCGATCATCTCGGTGCTTTCCGCGTCGTTGCGGAACCGCGTGACGATGTCGGTTTCCCAGTCGACCGCGCGGTTGCGCGGATTGGTCGGGTTGAGCACCGCCTCCTTGTAGCCGTATTCGGCGTGCTTCTTGCGCACGTCGCTGAAGACCTCTGCCGCGGCGTAGGCGGAAATCGCCTGGGGCATGAAGGTGTACTTCATCTGCGTCTGCAGCAACGGGTTGACCTGGGTCAAGGTGTAGCTGCGCGTGGCCAGCGCGGTGTCCATCAACAGCCTCGCGCTCTGCGCGATCTCGTCGCGCGCATTGCGTTCGAGAAGCCGCCACGACACGTAGCCGGTGGCCGCCAGCCCGAGGGCGAAGACCAGAATGAATACCAGATTGAACTTGAGCAGCAGTTTCATAACGACCTCCGTATCGACGTTTGGGGCAGGTGCACGCCCTGGATTGCGCTGGCAACCACGGCGCTATCTCGTGACGGCACTGGCCGGGCGGGCCGACGGATCGGGGCGCGGCGGCGGGTCCTTGGGCTTGTACTTCTCCGGAAACAGGATCGGATCCCACTCGGGATGGGACGCCAGGTTGGCCACCAGGGCGGCCCGGAAAGCCGGGTCGCGAGCGTTGCGGCGCCAGCGCTGCATCAGCGGGCGCCGCACTGCCGGCTCGGCCTTGAGCCAGGCCTGCACGTCGGCGTAGGCGAAGGCGGGTGCGTCCTTCGGCTGGACCTGGCGCGCGCGAAAACGCTCCAGGCGCGACGGTATCGGGTCGCGAAACCCGCGCGGCATGGCGTCGACGAAGGCCGACGCCACGCTCGTTGCCACGCTGCCGCGCGCTGGCGGCTTGCGCTGGTAGTAGTCGCCTGAACGCAGGTTGACCACCACCGGCGCGCCCTGCTGGCGCTCGGCGATGCGCATCTCACCGGCTTCGACAAAGAGTTTGATCTCCGTCGGCGTGCTGTGCAGCACCAGCACGGCAGAGGCGGCCGGCAGCTCGAAGGTCGGCGATCGCAGATCGAAGCCAGGCCCGGCCGCGCTGTCGCGCTTGGGGCTGGCCAGCTTGATCCAGCCGTCCAGCAGGTACAGCCAGCGCTCCGTCTTCTCGCGCACGGTGGTCGCATTGATCAGCAGGCGTGTCTCGGGGCCGAGCTGGGCCACCGCGCGATCGGCGAGTTCGATCTGGGCGAAGGTGGCCGGCGCGGTCTCGACGATGTCGCCCGGCTCCAGCCGCACGCCTTCGGCCGCGTGCACTCGGCCGTTGCCGCGCAGGATGAGCGCCTGTCCTTCGAGGATCGTGACCGTGCCCAGGATCTCGGCGCCGATCGCCCAGGTGGGCGCCATCAACGCGGCAACCAGCAGCAACGCTCGCATGATGTTCTCGCAGTCCTCGCAGTCGGGCCCACGGCCCGGACCAATCTATAACCCGCGCCAACGAAGTGCACAACGGCAGCGACCCGTGACTCTTGGGGGATCGCTGCCTACAACCTTGGGGTTGCTGCGGCAGCAGCGGTACCATCGGTCGGCGGCCCTAGCCCAGGAGTGCGCAGCGGTGCAAACGATCGCGATTCGTCTCGTGTCGCTGGCCGGCGAGGCGTCGGCGGTGAAACTGGAGGCGGTGTTCGGTGAGAAGGGCGGCGACATCGGGCGCAGCGCCGACTGCACGCTGGTGCTGCCGGACCCCGAGCGGCGCATCTCGCGCAAGCACCTCCAGGTGGCTTGCCGCGACGGGCGCACCTGGCTGCGTCTGATCAGCACCAACCTCGTCGTCGAACTCAATGGCGTGCCTCTGGTGCCGGGCGCCGAGAGTCTGCTCGAGCCGGGTGCACACATCCGCGTCGGGCCGTTCGGACTCGCCGTCGAGGCCGTCGGCGCGCCCGACAGCACGGCTGGGAGCGCGGCCGACGATTCGATGTCCCTGCTGAGGGCGCCGGCGAGCGGACCGAGCGTGTTTCGCGACCTGTTGCAGGGCGCGGCGCAGGCGCCCCGCGTGCAGGAGGTCGATCTGCTGGTCGGCGATCCGACCGGGGCCGGCGCGCGCCCACCGGCCGCGTCGTTGGCCGCCGGCGCGGCGAGTGCCGATGAGCTGATTGCTGCCATCCAGGCCGGCCTGGGCATCACCGCCGCGACCGGGAGGCCGACCGCTGCCCAGGCCGAGCTGGTGGGTGCGCTGCTGCGGGCCTGCGTGACCGGAGCGCTCGGCCTGCTCGCGGCGCGGGCCATTGCCAAGCGCGAACTGGGCGCCAGCGCGACCCAGATTCAGACGCGTGAGAACAATCCGCTGAAGTTCGCGCCCGATGCCGACGTGGCGCTGGCGATGCTGCTCGCGCCGCCGCGGCGCGGCTTCGTGCCGCCGCTGGCCGCAGTGCGCGACGCCTTCGATGACCTGCGCGCGCATGACGTGGCGCTGCTGGCCGGCATGCGCGCCGCCTTGACCGCCGTGCTGGACCGCTTCGATCCCGCGGCGCTCGAGGCGCGGCTGGAGGACCAGGGTTTGTGGGATTCGCTGCTGCCGGTCAATCGCCGAGCCCGCTTGTGGGAGCGCTACAGCGAGCAACATGCGGCGATCGCGCGCGAGATCGAGGAACACTTCGACGTGATCTTCGCCGGCGCCTTCGCCGCGGCCTACGACGCGCAGCGCGCGCACCTGGCGCAACGTGGCTGACTTGCCTGTGTGCAGCGGCCACCCGGCGCTGCGGCCTCGTCAGCGATCGATCTCGCGCTGCAGCGCTTCGATGCCGTCGAGCACACCGCAGAACCTGGCGCCGAAAGGCGTCAGCCGGTACTCGACACGCGGCGGCAACTCGGGATAAGCCTGCTTCTCGAGGATGCCGAAACGCACCAGCTTGGCGAGGCGCTCGCTGAGCACCTTCTTCGACAGACCTTCGATCGAGTGTTCCAACGCGCCGGGGCGGCACACGCCGCCGCGCACGGCGCCGAGCACCGCCAACGACCACTTGCAGCCGACGATGTCTTCGACCATTCGCGATACGTTCGGCGGCGTTGACATCGTGGGTCCTCAAAGGTCGGTCGATCGGCACCGCCAGGTGCCCGGGTCACCGTTTTGTGCCCGCTGTTCAAGCGCGAAGCCCGGTGCTGCAATGCACGCCTTCAACGTGCAAATTGTAGGAGTGCCCATGCGCAAGCTGTTTTCTCTCGCTGTCTTCCATGCGATCGTGTTGGTCGCGCCAGCGGCGCTCGCGGCCGATGTCGCGCCCGTTCCCTACCCACAGGGCTATCGTCAGTGGACGCATGTCAAGAGCATGACGATCAACCCGGGGCACGCGCTCTACGACGCCTTCGGTGGCATGCATCACCTCTATGCCAACAGCCGCGCCGAGCAAGGCTACAAGAGCGGCCGGTTTGCCAAAGGTTCGGTCATCGTCTTCGACCTGCTGGAAGCCAACGCCGCCGACAACGTGGTGCAGGAAGGCCCTCGCAAAGTACTCGGCGTGATGCACAAGGACGCGAGGAAGTACAGAGACACCGGCGGCTGGGGGTTCGAAGGCTTCAAAGGCGACTCGAAGACCGACCGTGCGGTCGGCAAGAACGCGGCGTCGGCCTGCTTTCAGTGCCACACGGCAAAGAAGGACAACGGTTTCGTCTTTTCCAGCTTGCGCAAGTGAGCGCATCGCCGTGGCCGTGCCGATGACAAGCCGACCATTTGGCCTCGAACCTGCCGGCCGGGCAGCGTCCGAGTGGACGACGGCCCGCTGGTTCAACAGCAGCGAGCGCGCCTTGCAGCTGGCCGATCTGCGCGGCAAGGTGGTGGTGCTGCACGCGTTTCAGATGCTGTGCCCGGCCTGCGTGCGTCACGGGCTGCCGCAGGCGCAGCGCATCCAGGCCACGTTCGATGAGCGCGATGTGGCGGTGATTGGCCTGCACACCGTGTTCGAACATCACGCGGCCATGACACCGGTCTCGTTGCAGGCTTTTCTTCACGAGTACCGGATCACATTTCCGGTCGGCGTCGATGCGCCGAGGGCCGATGCGCGTGACCCCATCCCCGCCACGATGTGGGCCTACGGCATGCAGGGAACGCCGAGCCTGGTATTGATCGACCGCCAGGGCAGTCTGCGCCGCCATACGTTTGGTGCCGAAGACGATCTGGCGCTCGGCGCTGCGATCGCAACGCTGGTGGCCGAAGGCGCTTGATACGGCGCGCGCGCACCTCAACGCACGCTGAACTCCACCAGCTCGACGCTGGTCGATTGCCGCAACGCGCCGCCGACCGTCGTCGTGGTCTCGTGCTTGATCACGCGCTTGGCCTCGCTGGCGTACCAGAGGCGGTGCTCGGTGACGACCGCGCCTGAGCGCGCCGCGCCGCGCGTCTGCGCCTGGCCGCGCAGCACGACCTTTTGCGCGCGGAACTTGCCGGCGGCGACCTGCACGTCTTCGTCTCCTTCGAGACTCACGCGCAGCGGCACGGTGGCCTGCTCGACCTGCTGCGACAGCTCGGTGTGGCGCAGCGCCGGGCCGATCAACCCCGCGGCTTGCAGGTAGGGCGCGAACTCCGCGGGCGCCACGGTGGCGTCGTGCTGAGAGGCTGAAGGCCGGGGCGAGCGCGACGCGGCTGTTGCGGGGTGTGGCGTCGGTGCTCGTCGTTCGGCTTTCGGCGATGCTGTTGTCGCTGACCTGCTCGACCTTTGCAGTGACGAACAGATCGCCGAGGCGGAACTGGTCCTGCACGCGATAACGCCAGCTGTCGCCGACGTGGGGCATTTGGGGGCTGGCAGCGACCAGCGCCGCTGCCACCGCGGGCGCGGGCGCATCGAGTCGTTCGAGCCGGGATTGCGCGAGCGTGGCGAAGCGCCCGCGCGGGTACTGGTGCAGGTAGGCACGCAGGTCGTCGGCGCGGCTCGCGCCGTGCACGCTGTTCCAGAAAGCGAGTTCGGCCGCCGCTTCGGCATCGACAGCGCCGTCGCGTGCCGTGGCCACGGCCGGCACGAAACGAAAACTCGCCTTGCAGGGACGAGCTCTCCCACGGCACCTGGGCTTCGCGCGAGGCGCGCACCACGGCTTCGCGCACGCGCTTGAAGACATGCTCCACCGGCAAGCCGGGCGTCAGCACGTGGCGTGCGAGTTGTTGTGCGTACAGGCCGTTCTTGTCGTTGACGCTGCCCAGCCCGTCGGCGGCGAGCTTGCCCGGCGCGGTGGCGTACGCCAGCAGCGTGCCCACCGGCGCATCCATCTGCGCCAGGCCTTGCGCGGTGTGCGCGCTCTTGCCGGTGGACGGCGCAAAGGGATTGTTGCGGCAGGCATCGATGACGACGATGTTGATGCGGCTCCTGGCCGCCGACATGCGCCCGAGGATGAACGCCACGTCGATGCCGGCCAGCGCGATTTCATCCTCGCTGCGGATCTCGGCATCGACCGGGATCAGGTAGTTGCGGTCGCGCAGTTGCAGGCCGTGGCCGGCGTAGTACAGCACCGCCACCGAGTTGTCGTTCAAACGTTCGCCGAAGGCGCGCAGTGCGCCGAGCAGGCTGCGCCGGTCGAGGTTCTCGGCCAGCGTGACGTCGAATCCGGCCTGCTTCAGCGACGATGCCACCAGACGCGCGTCATTGACCGGGTTGTCGAGCGGATCGACGCGGTAGCCGGCGTTGCCGATGACCAGCGCCAGGCGGTGCTCGCTCGCCAACGCCGTTGCGCAGGCCAGCCACAGCGCGAGCAGGAGCGCGATGCGCCTCATCGCGGGCCATCCAGCAACGACGCCAGCGCTGCAGGCTTGGGCAGGCCACGCCACAGCCGGAAGTCTTCGGCGTTGGCCGCGTCGTGGCGCCACCAGATGCTGCCTGCGGGGGCGTTGCGTTCCACTTCCGCGGCGAGCCGTTCGTCGGCGTGCGGCGCGGCCTGTTGAAGCGGTGGCGGCAGGGCACTCAGACACTCTTCGAAGTCGTCGAGCGTGTGTTCTGTGTCGAGTGCGAAGCGCATCGCCGCAACGACGCTCGAGAACCAGCGCCGCGCTGCGATCGCCTGGGCCAGCGTGGCCATCGGCTGTGCCACCGTCAGCGGAAAGCGGCGGCCTGTCCGGTCGCTGCTCGGCATCAGCAGGCCGCCCCAGGCAAGCGTGTCGACGACGCCAGGGGCGAGCCAGAAGCGGCACACCGGTGCCAGGGCGCTGCCGTCATGCGCCGCAGAGTCGCTCATGGTGTGCAGCCCGGATTGCAGCCACGCATCCCAGTGGCTGACGAACTCCGGCGGCAGGCGACGCATCGCAAAGTCACCGAGGCCCGGCAGCTTGCCGTACCAACCCGCTGCGGCGGCTGCGTTGGGCGCGGGCATCACAACTTGCTCGGACATGCAAACGGCTCCAGGTCCTGGCGCAGCAGCGGGTTGTGCGCACTGGCACTGCGCACTTCGAAGCGCGCCTTGCGGCCTTCGATGTCGAAGCTGACCATGGCGCGATCGGGCGTGGCGCCGCGCTCGACGCGGGCGCGATCCAGCAGGCGCAGCAGCGCCCACGGGCCGTTGAAGGTGTAGCCGCTGCCGGCGCTCGGTGCGAGCAGCACATGAACGCGGCCGCCAGGGCCGCCTTGACTGCTTTGGCCTGCGGAGCCTCGTTTGCCGATCGCGCCACCGAGCGTCAGCCAGTCGATGCTTTGCGTTTGCGGCGCCCCACGCTTCCAGCGCAGCACCTGACCATCGACATCGAGCGTGAACTCGGACGCGCCGGCATCGAGCTCGAGCAGGCGGAACTCGAGCCGGGTGCCGAGCGCACGGCCGCCGTCGCGGAAGAAGGCCTCGCGGATGGATTGCGCGCGGCGAAACGGCGCCGCGCCGTCGCTGCGCGCAGCCTCGGCGTGGGGCGCGAGATGGCGCTGGTAGAAGTTGTCGATGAGGCCACCGGCGCCGAAGGTGCGCACGAACTCGTCGCGTGTCATGTCCTCCGGCGCGTTGCGAACGAACGGGTAGCGTTGCGCGACCGCGCGCGCGCAGGCCGGTGCGAGCTCACGCGCGATCTCGCGTGACAGCGGCTCGCGCAAAGCAGCCAGCAACTGGTTCGAACCCGCGGTGTGCAACTGCATCAGCAAGCCATTCAACGGGGCAGGCGCCTCGCGTGCCGCTTGCGCCAGCTCGCGCATGACATCGCTTGCTGCCGGCAGGGCGTGGCGCTGGGCCGCCGCGTCGGCGGCCGCGAAATGCGTCGCGAGCTTGGCGAACAGCGCCCGCATCTTGGCCACTGACGGCGATCCGGCATCCACGTAGGTCCGCAGCGCCGCAAACCATGCAGCCGGGGAGCCGCTGGCGGTTTCGCGTGTCGCGGCGCGCAGCAGCACCAGCAAGGGCGAGTTGGCTTGCGCCAGTGCACGCGCCAGCTGCGCACTCTGACCGAGCTGCTGCGTCGGCGCCAGACGCAGATCGTCGAGCACGGACTGCCAGTGCAGCGCGTTGTCGAGTGCGAACAGGCGCTCGACTTCATCGGCCAGTCCTGGCGCGACGGCGGTGGCGCGCGGGGCACCGAGCACCCAGCTCTGTTCTTGCGCCAGTTGCGTCAGCACCTGCAGCGTGCGTTCGCGGGGCAGGCCGGTGGCGCTCCGCGGCGCGGGCATGTCGGTCAGCGCGCTGCCGCTGGCGCGCACGAGCACACCCGCCGCATTCAGCGTCACGCGCGGCGTGTTGGCATCCTGCTGCTGCAGGCGTGTGGCCGCGCGTTGGGCCAGCGGCACGCTTTGCACGCGGGCGCGGGCTTCGGCGATGAGCTGCGCGTCGGCACGTGACGGTGCGCCGACCTCGCTGCCCGCGAGCAGTTGGTCGAGGTGGTGCAGCAGCGCCGCGCGCTCGGCTGTGCTCACGCTGCCGGGCAGGGTGAGGTTCCAGTCGTTGGCGAAATAGGCGCGCAGCGCTGCGGCGTCGAAGTGCTTGCCGCCGAACAGCATCAGGTAGGCGCGCAGCGTTTCGTAGGTGCGGGCTGCGGGCTCGCCCGCGCTCTTGCGCAGCCGCTCTTCCAGACGCGCCGCGATGCGCGACAGGAAGGCGTCCTTGAGCAGACGCTGGTAGCTGTCGTCGGCGGCCGCGGCGAGCATGCCGTTGCGGTCGAGCAGCCGCTCGGCCACGTTGCCGAAGTTCGCGCCGTCATCCACCGCCACGAGGCGGCTGCCGGCCAGCGCGTCGAGCGCCGGCAGCAGCGCGGTCAGATCGCTGCCGCGTTGTGCTTGCGCCAGCGCGTCGTCGATCGAAGGCATGCGTGCCGCGAACGCGTCGACGGCGCGCGACTGTCGCTCGTAGCCGCGCCAAGTGAAGCTGAGCGCCAGCACCGTCGCCACGGCGCTCGCGGCGAGCACGGCGCGTTCGATCAGCCGACGCTGCCGGCTGCCGCGCGCCGTGCTGCCGGCCAGGCCGCTTTCGGCGAAAACCACGTCGCGCAGCAGCCGCGTGACGAAGTACGACGTGCCGCCTGCGCGGTGGCCTGGAGAGGTGTCCTGCGTGGCGCTCGTGAAGTACAGGCCGCGCAGCATCGGCCGGGTGCTGTGCCCTGCGCCGCGTCCCGCGGTGACCACGGCCTGCAGAAGGTCCAGCGCCGAATGGTTGAGCCCGCGCCACTGCATGGGGAAGGCGTGGATCGCAGCGCCGTGTGGGCTGCCGCGTTCACTGCCCAGGCGTTCGAGCATCTGCTCGTGCAACCGGGCCTCGAGCGCGTCCATCTCGCCACGCCACTGGGCGGCTCCGGCGCCTGGCGGCAGGGTCGCGCCCCAGACCTGCGAGCGCACGTGCTGGTCGAAGTCGGCGAAGAACTCGGCGAAGCCCGGCAGCAGATCGGTCTTGGTGACGAGCACGTACACCGGCACCTCGATGGCCAGGCGCAGGCTGATCTCGTCGAGACGCTGCCGCAACTCGGCAGCGTGCGCGGCCATGCGCTCGGGCGTGGCTTGCAGCAGGTCGCTGGCACTGAGGGTGAGCAGCACGCCGTTGATCGGCCGCCGTGGCCGGTGGCGGCGCAACAGATCGAGGAAGCCGAACCAGGCCGTGCGGTCGGCGTCGCGGTCGCTGTCCTGCGTCGTGTAGCGGCCCGCGGTGTCGATCAGCACCGCCTCCGAGGCGAACCACCAATCGCAGTTGCGCGTGCCGCCCACACCTCGAACAGACTCTTTGCCTGATTCTTCAGCGAGCGGAAAGTGCAGCCCCGAGTTGAGCAGCACGGTGGTCTTGCCGGCCCCCGGCGCGCCGATGATCACGTACCACGGCAGCTCATGGACGAGCGGCCGGCCGAGCAGGCCGGCGAGCCAGCGCGCGCTGCCGCCACGGGCCAGACGAAGGCTGCGCAGCTGGGTCAGAGCTTGCGCAAAGGATTTGCCGAGGAAGGCGACTTCGCGCTGGCCCGACTCGCTGGGTGCGAGCTGCGCCAGAAAGGCGCGGTTGCGGCGCAGCGCGAACGCGCGCTGTGCGAGCAGGATCGTGCCGGCCAGGCCGAGCACGGCAGCAACGGCGAGCAGCCGCGCAGGCGGCGTCGTCAGCGGCGCGTGGCCACCGACGTCGATCAGCGGCGTCAGGAACCAGGCCAGCACCGCTGCCGCGGCAATGCCCAGCGCGCTGGCGAGCACGCGCCAGTCGGTGCGCTGCAGCGCGAACGTGCGGTGAGGTTTCATGGCGCCACCTCGTCAGGTCGCGGCAGCCGCAGTTCGATCTCGATGCGGCGGTTCTGCGCACGGCCGGCCGGCGTGGTGTTGGGCGCGCGAGGCTCGAACTCGGCGCGGCCTTCGGCGCGGGCCGGCGCCACGCGATGAGCCACCAATGCATCGGCCACCGCTTGCGCCTGCGCCCGCGTCAGATGCCAGCCGGTCGAAAATTGCAGCGAGGCCGGCGGTGCGTTGTCGCCGTGGCCGATCACCGAGACCTCGCCGCCGAGCGCGATCTGGCCACGCAGCGCCTGCGCCAAACGGGCCAGCAGCTCGTCCGCACGCGGGTCGAGGCGCGCACTGCCCGAGAGGAACAGGCTGTCGGCGGGCAACGTGATCAGGGAGCGTTGTGCTTCGTCGCGGACGTCGATCTGCGCGTCGTCTGGCAACACCGCGGCCAGCCGCGGCCGGGCCGCGGCCACGACGCGGTCACCTTGCAGCGCGGCAGGCACGGCGGCCAGGCGCGCGAACACCGGGCTGGCACGCGCATCGAGCCGCGCGTTCGCCGCCAGCCACAGCGCCAGCAGCAGCGCGCCGCAGAACGCGGCAACGGCCCACAGTGGCAGATGTGCCAGGTCGCGGTGGCCGCGCGTGGCCAGACCGCGCCAGCGCGGCGACAAGGTGCGGGGTGCACCGGCGCGGCCGCGTCGTGCCGGCAGCAGCGCGTGCAGGCGGGCGGCCACGATGTCGAGCTGCGCCCGGGCCTGCGGCGTGTGGCGCAAGCGGCCCTCGAAGCCGAGCGCGATGCTGACGTAGAACAGTTCGAGCAGCGAAGCGTGTGCCACCGGGTCGGCGAGCACGCGTTGCAGCAGGTCGAGCGGGTCATGGCCCGGCGCCTGCGTTGGTGCCAACGCATGGGCGGTCCACAGCCCCTGCGCACCCCACGGCGTGGCGGTCATGACCTCGTCGACAAAGCTGCACAGCAGGCAGCGCGCCGCGGCGATGTGCATCGGCGACACGCCGCCGGCCGTGGCCTCGGCCTCGAAGGCCGCCAGCCGCTGCAGCAATTGCGCTTGCAGCGCAGCCGGGTCGGCCAGGGCGCTGATGTCGCGCAGGCGCGGCAGGACACTGAGCAGCGGCTCGGCAGCACGCAGCATCAGGCTGCCTGCGGGCGCAGCGGCATCTTGCGGCGAGGGCGCGCGTGCAAGCACTGGCAGCGCCGGCGCTGCGGGCGTGGGCGCAGGCGCGACGATGGCCGGCGCGCTGCGCATCACGGCGCGCCGGGCGCAGGTGCGCGCGAAGGCGTCGCGGTCTTGCTGGCTCTCGATCGACGGCAGCAGCGCGGCAACCAGCGTGTCGACGGTCTTGTGCCGTTGCGCTGCGCGCCGCACCAGTGTGGCGGCCAGCGGGCCGATAAAGCGTGCCAGTTCGCGTTCGATGCCGGACAGCACAGCCTGCGGCCAGCCGCTGGGTGCCGGCTTGGCCGCGGGCTGCGCGGTGGCGGTGCTGCGAGTGGTGTCGGACCCGGCGGGATTCATGGCGCGCATGATGCGAAGCCGAGGCCCGCGCGCGATATCCCCCAAAGGTCGGAAGTCGGTCCCGGCGCTACACCAACACCCTGCTGACCATGGGATGAACTCCCTAGTTTGTCAGTCGCCCGTGGCTTGCACCCACTTGCCGTCGATCAGCTTCTCGTTCGGCCCGAACTGCGCCTTGTAGGCCATCTTCGGGCTCTGTTCGATCCAGTAGCCAAGGTAGACATGCGGCAGTTGCAGCACACGCGTCTGCTCGATCTGCCAGAGCACGCTGTAGGTGCCGTAGCTGGCGCCGGCGTCGGGTTCATAGAAGGTGTAGACGGCCGACAGGCCATCTTCGAGCACGTCGAGGATCGAGACCATCTTCAGCGCACCGAGCGATTGACCCTCGCCCGCTGGCTCGCGGAACTCGACCAGGCGCGAGTTGACACGGCTTTGCAGCAGGAACTGCGTGTACTGGTCGACGCTGTCGTGGTCCATGCCGCCGCCGGCGTGGCGCCCGCTCTGGTAGCGCAGGTAGAGCTGGTAATGCTCGGGCAGGAAGCCCAGGCGCAGCACACGCGCCTGCAGGTGCTGGTGCGCTTTCCAGGCGCGTCGCTGGCTGCGCGTGGGCTCGAAGGTTTTCACCGGCACCCGCAGCGGCACGCAGGCGCGGCAGCCGTCGCAGTGCGGGCGGTAGGTGAACATGCCGCTGCGGCGAAAGCCCGCGGCGACGAGGCCTGAATACGCATCGGCGTTGATCAGGTGGCTCGGCGTCGCCACTTGCGAGCGTGCCATGCGCGCCGGCAGGTAGCTGCACGGGTACGGCGCCGTGGCATAGAACTGCAACGAGGCGAGTGGGAGTTCCTTGAGCGCGGTCACGTGGCTAGAAGCTGAACCCAGTGCGCCGGATCATAGGTCCAAGCCGATGGCGGCGCTGCACCCAAGGTGCGGGCCAGGTGTCTTTCGAAGTCAGCGCGGGGGATTTCGCGCGCGCCGAAACTCGCCAGGTGCGCGGTGGCCTGCTGGCAGTCGATCAGCTCGATGCCGTGGCCGCGGCAGAAGGCCACCAGCGCGGCCAGCGCGATCTTCGAGGCGTCGGTGGCATGCGCGAACATCGACTCGCCGAAGAACATGCGGCCGATGCCGACACCGTACAGGCCACCGACCAACTGGCCACCGGCCCAGGTCTCGACGCTGTGCGCCGTTCCCGCGCGGTGCCACTCGACATAGACGTCGCGCAGCGCCGCCACGATCCAGGTGCCATGCTGGCCGTGGCGCGGCGTCGCAGCGCAATGGGCGATGACCTGTTCGAACGCGCTGTCGAAGCGGATCTCGCAGCCGGGTGTGGCCAGGAAGGCGCGCAGCGTTTTCCTCAGCGAGCGGTGTAGCCTGAACTCGGCCACAGGCAGCACCATGCGCGGGTCGGGTGACCACCACAGCACCGGCTGGCCCGGGCTGTACCAGGGGAAGATGCCGCGGCGGTAGGCAGCGTCGAGCCGCCGGATCGTCAGTGCGCCGCCGGCGGCCAGCAGGCCAGGCGCATCGCTGTCGGGGCCGAGGGCCTGCGTCGTGGGCGGAAACGGGATGGTGTCGTCGTCACCGAGCCAGGCAAGCACGCGAAACGGATCAGGCCACGCGCCCGAACCACCAAACCGACAGGCCCGCTGCCAGCAAGGTGAGCAAAGCCCCCAAGCCGGCAAACAGCGCGCTGATCTCGGTCTCCTTGCGGTGCGCCGACAGGCGCGTGCCGAGCGACTGGTAGACCTTCTTCAGGTCGAGCGCATTGCCGGCATAAAAGTACTCGGCGCGCGTCGCACTGGCGACCTGCTTCAGCGTCTCCTCATCGAGACGCACGCGCATGCTCCAGCCTTCGAAGCCGATCGTGTCGCCTTCCTTGGTGCCGACGCCGACGGTGTAGACCTTGACGCCGCGGTCCGCTGCCATGCGCGCGGCGTCCATCGAGTCGGGGCCGGTGGTGCGCTGGCCGTCAGTGAGCAGGATGATCGCCGCCGAGGCGTAGCTGCCGGGCTCGACCGGCGTGAACTCTTTTTCCGGCTTGGTCTCGCCGAGTGCCTTGGGCATCGTCCGCGCGCCGGTGACCTGCGACAGGTCGATGCCGGCGTCGGGGAAGATCGCCGCCAGGCTGAGGATCAGGCCGCTGCCGATGGCGGTGGCGCGCTGCAGCTGGAAGCGATCGATCGCGGCGGTGACGTCTTCGCGGCTCAGCGTCGGCGGCTGCACGATCGCGGCCGTGCCTGCAAACGACACCACGCCGACGCGCACCGATCTCGGCAGCTCGGCGATGAAAGCCTTGGCGGCATTCTGTGAGGCCACGAGCCGGTTCGGCTCCACGTCCGTCGCCCGCATCGAGCCAGAAACATCCATCGCCAGGATCACGGTCTGCTCGACCAGCGGCAGCGTCAGCACCGCGGTCGGCCGCGAGCCGGCCACGATCAACGAGGCCAGCGCCAGCAGCAGCAACAGCGGCGGCACATGGCGGCGCCACAGCCGCTGCTTGCCCATCGCTTCCTTGACGACGGCGAGGCTCGACCACGCCACCGCCGGTTTTCTTGCGCCGCTTCATCAGCCATTGATACGCCAGTACCAGCAGCGGCAACAGCAGCAGCAGCCAAAGAGCTTCTTGCCAAAGGAAATTCATGCCACGCTCCTTGCGCGATTGTGCAGCGGCATCGCGCCGGCCGCCAGACGGCTGCGCTGGCGGCGGGCATCGACGAACGAAAGGATCGAGTCGCCGAGGTCGGCGTCGGTCGGCAGTTCGAGCGTGTCGACGCCGGCTCGCGCCAGCGACGTGCGCAGTTCCTGCTCGCGGCGTTCGGCCGCGGCCTCGAAGCGCTCGCGGAAGCCGCGCGCGCCGGTGTCGACCCAGATTTGCTCGCCAGTTTCAGCGTCCTGCATCAGCACCATGCCGAGTTCGGGCAATGTCATCTCCAGCGGGTCGTACAGGCGCACCGCCACCACGTCATGCTTTTGCGCCAGCCGCGCCATCGACGCTTCCCAGCCCGACTCGCTGATGAAGTCGGAGACGATGAAGACGGCCGAGCGGCGCTTGATCGATGGCCGCGCGCGCTCGATCAGGTCGGCCAGCCGCGTCGTGCCGGTGGCGGCCGCCGACGGCCGCGCGCGCATGCGCTGCATCAGGTGCAGCACGTGCATGCGTCCGCTCTTGGCCGGCAGCACGGTGTCGAGCGAGCTGCCGTAGAGCACCGCGCCGGCGCGGTTGCCGTGGCGCAGCACCAGGCTGGCCATCACGGCGACGAAGGCTTCGCTGACCTCGCGCTTGCGGCGCTGCGAGCCGAAGTCGATGGACGGCGACAGGTCGAGGAGGAACCACGCGGTGAGGTCGCGGTCCTCGATGAACTGGCGCACATGCGGAATCGTCAGGCGCGCGGTCACGTTCCAGTCGATGTGGCGCACGTCGTCGTGAAACTGGTACTCGCGCAGGTCGGCGAGGTCCACACCGTGGCCCCGAAAGAGGGTGCGATAGTCGCCCTGCAGAGCGCCATCCAGGCGCTTCAACACCTTCCACTCCAGTTTTTGCAGGAGGGCTTGTGGTGTGAGCGACTTGTCCTCAGCCATTGGCGGCGCGCAGGGGTTTGGCAGGGGCGGGCACCGCTTTGACGATGCGCTCGATGAAGCTGTCGGCGGTGATGCCGTCGGCCATCGCTTCGTAGGTCAGCGTGATGCGGTGGCGCAGCACGTCGGGCACGAGATCGATCACATCCTCCGGCAGCGCGTAGTTGCGCCCGCGCAGGAAGGCGAGTGCGCGTGCGCCTTCGATCAGCCAGATGGTGGCGCGCGGGCTGGCGCCGAAGGCGACGTACTTGGCCAGGTCGACCTGGCCGACCTTGGCCGGCTCGCGCGTCGCCGCGACCAGCTTGACGGCGTAGGTGATCAGCGACGGATCGACATAGGCCGCGCGGCACTCCTTCTGCAGCTGCGCGAGCTGCTCGGTGGTGATCACGGCACCGATGTCGATCGCCGGGCCGATGACGCGCTCGACGATGACGAACTCTTCGTCTTCGCTCGGGTAGCCGACCAGCACCTTCATCATGAAGCGGTCGACCTGCGCCTCGGGCAGCGGGTAGGTGCCTTCGGTCTCGATCGGGTTCTGCGTTGCCATGACGAGGAAGGGCTCGGGCACGCGGTGCGTCTCGCCGGCGATCGTCACCTGGCGCTCCTGCATCACTTCGAGCAGCGCACTCTGCACCTTGGCCGGCGCACGGTTGATCTCGTCGGCCAGCAGCAGGTTGGTGAACACCGGTCCCAGCGTGGTGCTGAACTCACCGCTTTTCTGGTTGAAGATGCGCGTGCCGATCAGGTCGGCCGGCACCAGGTCGGGCGTGAACTGGATGCGCTTGAACTGGCCGGAGAACGAGCGCGCCAGCGTCTTCACCGTCAGCGTCTTGGCCAGGCCCGGCACGCCTTCGACCAGCAGGTGGCCCTGGGCGAGCATCGCCACCAGCACGCGTTCGAGGAACTTGTCCTGGCCGACGACGATGCGTTTGACTTCGTAGAGCAGTTGCTCCATCAAGGTGCCAGACTCACTTGCACTCATGCGCTCAGACATTCATCACTCCTGTTAGAACGGGGGCATGCCGGCAGCTTGCGCGGCGTTCTCGATGGGCACAGCAAAACCGATGCCAACAAAAAAGCGTTCGGCGGTCGGGTTGTAGATCGCGGTCACGATGCCGACCACTTCACCATCGTCAGTCACCAACGGGCCGCCGGAGTTCCCTGGGTTGGCGGCGGCATCGAACTGAATCAGGTTGGTCAGGATGCGTTTGCCCTCGGGCGAGCGGAACTCGCGCTTCAGGCCCGAGACGACGCCGTGCGAAACGGAAGGGCCGATGCCGAACGGGAAGCCGATGGCGGTGACACGGTCGCCCGGCGAGAGGTCGGCGGTGCTGCGCATCGTTGCGGCGATCAGGTCATCCGGGATCTTGCGCGCCTTGAGCACGGCCAGATCATTCTCGGGCTGCAGGCCGACGATGTCGGCGTCGGTCTCGAGGCCGTCGGCAAAGATCACCTTGATCCGCCGCGATCCATAAACCACGTGCAGGTTGGTCAGGATGGTGCCGTTGTCGACGATGACAACGCCTGTGCCGACGCCGCGCTCGTCCGGCTCCTCGTGCGGCGGACCCATGAAGGCCTTGGCCTTGTCGTCGGGCTTGGCCGCCTCCCCCGCCTTGGCTTCGGGCCGCGAGTAGCCCACCACGCGGACCACCGAGCCGCGCACCGCCGCATAGGCCTTGGCAGCGGGGGCCGGCAGCGGCGTCTTGGTCAGTGTGTGCAGGACTGCACGGTCGATGTCCTTCTGCGTCAGCGGCTTCGGCAGCTTCGGACCGAACTGCCACAGCGCGGCGAGGGCCGCCAGCAGGGCCAGCGTGGCCAGCATCGCTGTGCGCCAGCGCCGCCGCGAGGGCAGGGCCGGTGCAGTTGCCGGTGCCGAAGAGTCCGCGGCCGGCGGGCTCGTGGCGGCAGCGCCGGCAGTCGGCGCTGCGACGGGCCGCCGGGGGGCGCTGTAGAGCGGGGTTCGCTTCATGCGGTGGGCTCCTGCTGCGTGCAGGAACTCCTGGCACGCAGATGGACAGTAGCACGGCATGGATGCCCCTGCATGACGACAATCCCCCGCAAATGTGGATCGACAGCCATTGCCACCTCGACGCTGCCGAATTCGATGGCGACCGCGACGCCGTGCTGGCCCGCGCCCGTGCCGCTGGCGTGGCGATGCAGGTTGTTCCCGCGGTCGATGTGGCCTCGTTCGAGCGCGTTCGCCAGTTGGCGCACGCCGCGCAGCTCAGTTATGCGCTCGGCATTCACCCGCTGTGTGTCGATCGCGCGGCGGACGATGATCTGGACAAACTCTCGGCCGCGCTGCAGGCCTGCAAGGACGACCCGCGGCTGGTTGCCGTCGGCGAGATCGGGCTCGATCATTTCGTGCCCGCGAATGGACCGGAGCGCCAGCTAGCGCTGGCGCGTGACCGCGACCGCCAGGATCGCTTCTACGCCGCGCAGTTGACGCTGGCCCGCGCGCACGGCCTGCCGGTGATCCTGCATGTGCGGCGCTCGGCCGACAGCTTGCTCAAGCACCTGCGCCGCATCGAGGTGCCGGGCGGCATCGCACACGCCTTCAACGGCAGCGACGTGCAGGCGCAGCAGTTCGCGGCGCGCGGCTTCAAGCTCGGCTTCGGCGGCGCGATGACCTTCGAGCGCGCCTTGCAGATTCGCCAGCTCGCCGCCACGCTCGCCGACAATGTGCCCGTGCTCGAAACCGACGCACCGGACATCCCGCCGCAATGGTTGTATGTGAAGGCCGAGGATCGCTCCGCGCAACCGCCGTCACGCAACGAGCCGTCACAGTTGCCACGCATTGCGACGACGCTGGCGGCGTTGCGCGGCTGGACTCTGGACGAGACGGCGTTGCGCACCAGCGCCAACGTGCGCGCTGCATTGCCGCGGCTTGGCGGATTGCTGTGACCGAGACGCTGCAGGGGCTGGCCCCGATCGCCCGCCGCGACGCACGCCTGCTCGTGCTCGGCAGCTTTCCCGGCGTGGCGTCGCTGCAATCGCAGCAGTACTACGCGCACTCGCGCAATCTGTTCTGGCCCATCCTGTCGACGCTGTGGGGCGTCGATCTGGTGGCGCTGCCGTATGCGCAGCGCATCGCGCAGGCACAGCGACACGGTCTGGCGATCTGGGACGTCTACGCCGCCTGCCGCCGCGAGGGCAGCCTCGACAGTGCGATCGAAGACGCACAGCCGAACGACCTGGCCGGACTGGCCGCACGCTTGCCGAAGCTGGCGGCCATCGCGCACAACGGCGGCGAGTCGGCGCGCTCGATGCGCGTCACGCGCGCGCTCGGCCTGCCGGTGCACCGGCTGCCGTCGACCAGCCCGGCCAACGCGAGTTGGCCGTTCGAGCGCAAGCTGGCGGCGTGGCGCGAGGTCTTTGCGGGGGCCGGGCTGGTGGGTGGCTGATATCGTCGCACCATGCGCGACGACACCGCCGAACTTCCCTTCGCCACGATTTCCGAGCACGGCGGCGTGCGCTTCCTGCACCTCGACACGCCGTGGGTGCAGGGCGCGATGCTGATCCGCGAGCCGCGCGTGATCGTGCTCGAGTACGTGCAGCGCATGATGGCCTGGATGCTGTGGCGGCCGAGTGCCGAGGTGGCCAGCGGGCACGCGGTGCAGCTCGGTCTCGGCGCGGCCTCGATCACTCGCTTCTGCCATTCGGTGCTGCGCATGCCGCGCGTGACCGTTGTCGAGCTGAACCCGGCCGTGATCGCGGCGTGCCGTCACGGCTTCAAGCTGCCTGCCAACAGCGCACGCTTGAACGTGATCGAAGCCGATGCCGGCGTCTGGGTGGCCGACGCTGCGAATGCCGGCACGGCGCAGGTGCTCAACGTCGATCTGTACGACCACGATGCGGCCGCGCCGGTGCTCGACAGCGACGGCTTCTACGTCCAGTGCCGCGACGTGCTGGCGGCCGGCGGCGTGATGAGCGTGAACCTGTTCGGCCGTGCATCGAGTTTTGCTGCCAGTGCGGCGCGCATCGCTTCGGCCTTCGGCAGCGACCAGGTGTGGAGCCTGACGCCCACGCGCGAGGGCAACACGGTCGTCATCGCCGGCCGTGGCGTTGAAGTGCCGGGCCGTGAGGAACTGCTCGCTCGGGCTGCGGTCATCGAGCGCGAGTACGGCTTGCCGGCGCGCAAGTGGCTGAAGATGGTGCGCCCCTACAAAGCCCCATGAAAAAGTCCTATCCCCAAGGCCGGCTCGACTGGCGATTCCTCGTCCAGGGTCTGCAAGAAGACGGCCTGATCAGCGCTGCCGACGCCAACCGTGTGCGCGCGCGATTCGGCGCCGGCGATTCGAGCCAGCACCCGCTGCTGCGTCTGGGCAATGCGAGCCTCATTGACGCCCGCAATGGCCGCGCGCTCGACTCCGAAGCGCTGACCGAGTGGCTGGCCGCGCACCTCGGCCTGCCGTATCTGCGCATCGACCCGCTGAAGGTGGACGTCGGCCGCGTTGCCGATGTGATGTCGGTGGCCTATGCCGAGTCGAAGCGCTCATTGCCGGTGTCGGTGGCGTTGACCGAAGTCACGGTGGCGACTTGCGAGCCGCTCGACAACGCCTGGGTCAAGGAGATCGAGGGCCACACCAAGAAGAAGCTGCGCCTGGTGGTGTCGCACCCGACCGAGATTGCCAAGTACACGACCGAGTTCTTCATGCTCGCGCGCTCGGTCAAGAACGCGTCGAAGGCCGGCGAGATCAACGCGCTGGCCAGCTTCGAGCAGCTGGTCGAGCTGGGCAAGAACAACAAGACCCTCGACGCCAACGACCAGGGCGTCGTACAGGTCGTCGACTGGCTCTGGCAATACGCCTTCGACCAGCGTGCCAGCGACATCCACCTCGAGCCGCGGCGCGAGATGGGCGCGATCCGCTTCCGCATCGACGGCGTGCTGCACACGGTGTATCAGGCGCCGATCACGGTGATGAATGCGATGACGGCGCGCATCAAGCTGCTCGGCCGCATGGACGTGGTCGAGCGCCGCCGGCCGCAGGACGGCCGCATCAAGACCATCCGCCCCGAACTGCACGGCCAGCCCGGAGGCGAAATCGAAATGCGCCTGGCGACGCTGCCGACCGCGTTCGGCGAAAAGCTGGTGATGCGCATCTTCGATCCGCAGACCGTCGGCAAGGGTGTCGATGCGCTGGGTTTTTCGCCGGCTGATGCGCTGCGCTGGAACACGCTGGTGGCCAAGCCGCACGGCATCATCCTCGTCACCGGGCCGACCGGCAGCGGCAAGACGACCACGCTCTACGCGACGTTGAAGCAGCTCGCCACCGACGAGGTCAATGTCTGCACCGTCGAAGACCCAATCGAAATGATCGAGCCGGCGCTGAACCAGACCCAGGTGCAGCCGGCCCTCGACCTCGGCTTTGCTGAAGGCGTGCGCGCCCTGATGCGGCAGGACCCGGACATCATCATGGTCGGCGAAATCCGCGACCTGGAAACCGCCGAGATGGCGATCCAGGCCGCGCTGACCGGTCACCTCGTTTTCAGCACGCTGCACACCAACGATTCGGCAAGTGCCATCACGCGCTTGGTCGACTTGGGCGTGCCGCCGTACCTGATCTCGGCCACGGTGATCGGCGTGCTCGCGCAGCGCCTCGCGCGCACGCTGTGCAATGCCTGCAAGCAGCCGGAAGAACACACCGACCGCGCCTTGCTCGATGCCGCGATCGCGCCGTGGAAGTTGAAAGGCAGCCCGCGCGCCTACAAACCGGTGGGCTGTCTCGAATGCCGCATGACCGGCTTCCGCGGCCGCGTCGGCTTCTACGAACTGCTGCACATGAGCGAAGCGGCGCGCCTGCACATCCATCCGACGCTCGACGCCGACGCGCTGCGCCGCCAGGCCCTGGCCGACGGTATGCATCCGCTGCGCGCGGCGGGTGTGATGAAAGTTGCTGAGGGCGTGACGACGCTGGAAGAAGTGCTGCGGACGACGCCGGCCTGGGAAGGGCATCACGCGGGGTGAGGTGAAGGCGCTGGTCGGCGGCTTTCGGCCCGGTAGCGGTCAATTGCCTTCAAGGGCGGTGGACGTCCAGGAGTACCTGCAGCGGCCAGTCGACCATAGCCGTTCAAGACTCAGGCGTGCTGCCGGATTGCTCGATCCAACGTTCACGCGAAGCCTTGAGGTGGCCGCACATGGCTGCCGCTGCTTCCTGCGGATCGCGCAGTTCGAGCGCATGAAAAATCGCTGCGTGCTCTTCGAATGCCGTCTGCCAAGAGCGCGCGTTCTCGGCGCGGCGGCTCATGCGCGAGGTGATCGCGCCATGGCGGCCATCGAACAAATCGCCCACCAGACGCACAAGCAGCGTATTGCCGGTCAGTTCCGCGATCGCCACGTGGAAGCGGCGGTCCTCCTCAATGGGTGGGCTGCCGCGCTGGATGTCATTGCGCATCGCGTCGAGGCAGGCCCGGACGCGATCAAGGCCTTGGCGAGTCACTCGCGCGGCTGCCAGTGCGATGACGGCGCTTTCGAGCACCGAGCGCGCCTGCATCAGCTCTGAAGGGCTTTCCCCGAGCATCGGCGACTCGAGCGCTGCGGCCGCGGAGGGCGCCGCACAGACATAGACGCCCGAGCCCATGCGTGGCTCGACAATGCCCTCGATCTCCAGCGCGATCAGCGCCTCGCGCAGCGAAGGTCGAGAGACGCCGAGCTGCAGCGCAAGCTCGCGTTCCGGCGGCAGGCGAGTACCCGGCGCAAAGCGCGATGCCTCGATGACCGAGCGGATCTGGTCTGCAACCTGCTGGTACAGCCGGCGCGAATCTGTTGGTGCTTTGGGTGCCGGCATGGCAGGTTCGACAATTGGTCAGGCCACTCTTTCGGCGTGCTCAGAGCTTACATCAGCACACGTCGCGCTCGGCCTAGCGCTGCTCGAACCTACGGTGCAGCGAGGGTTTCCACTGGTCAGGCCAAAACAACTTCTCTCCTATATTGGCCTGACCAATCTGGCCTGACCAGTTTGAGGCCGCACGTACCACCCCAATGATTCGCTGCCGGAATGTGCGGTCGCGGGCAGCGACCCGATCAACCCGACAAGGAGACGCACATGATGGGCATTGTGATGAAGGGCTTTGTGTGCTGGGCCGCGGCGGCGGCGGCATTGCTGAGCATGACTTGGGCACCCACGGCGCGCGCGCACGACGATGCGGATGACCGGGCGCTACGCGCCGCCATCGAGCACGCCGAACGCCACGCCCCGCCTGGCAAACGGCCCATCGTCGAGACCCATATCCACTTCTGGCAGGTCACGCGACCTGGCGGCGTGCCGTGGCCAACGCCAGCAGAAGGTCCGATCTTCCGCGACGTGCTGCCGCCCGAGTACACCGCCGTCGCCCGCGCCAACGGCGTCGTGACAGCCGGGATCGTAGAAGCCAGCGGCATTGTCGAAGACAACCAGTGGATCCTCGATCTGGTCAGACACGACCGGTTCTATTCGTTCTTCGTCGGCAACCTCGAGATCGGTGCGTCGAACTTCGCCCGCGACCTGGCGCGTTTTGCGCGCGACCCGCGCTTCGTAGGAATCCGCGGCTATCTCACCGGTCCGGCCGAAGGCATCACGCTCAGCCCAGCACAACTCGCCAGCCTGCGCGACCTGGCACGGCGCGGCATGACGCTCGACATCATCAGCCGGGGGACGAAGAACCCGAAGGACCAAGTGCAGGCGCTGTGTACTGCGGTGCCAAAGCTGCGCATCATCATCGACCACCTGGGTGGCGCCAAAGGCCCGCCGCCGGTCGACCCCACGTGGGAGCTCGAGGTTCGCCGTCTCGCCGACGTCTGCCCGAATCTGCACATGAAGTTCTCGTCGTTCTACGACATGTACGCCCCTGGCGACGTCGTCTTCCCGTCTCCGACGGACCTCGCCCCTTACAAGGCGCACTTCGATGTGCTGATGACCGCGTTCGGCGCGGACCGCCTGATCTGGGGCAGCAACTGGCCGGTGATCGGCTTGCATGGGACGTTCGAGGCCCAGATCGCCGTCGCTGAGGAATATCTCGCTCCGTTCGGCACCGGCGTGCGCGACAAGGTGATGTTCAGGAACGCCCTCTCGTTCTACCGGAAAAAACCGGAGCGTGACCACCGCGACTGATGAGCGCCAGCTGCCGCGAGCGTCGGCTTTCGAAGAATCCATTGGCCGGCCGTTCAGGGCCGCAGGCGGCCGGACCTTCGCATCGCTGACGCCTAGCGTTCGCAGCGCGATCCGCCCTAAGGCCTCTCGCTCGGATCGAAGTCGAGCTCGACCTTGGCGCCGTTCGGGTCGAGCGAGAACAGCTGCCACGTGCCGGCCCCGGCTTGCTGCTGCAACTTGTACTGCAGGCCGCGTGCGTCGAATCGCGCCTTCACCGCCTTCAAGTCGCTCGACGTGAAGGCCATGTGGTCGATGACCCCCGTGCGCAGGCTCGGCATCGGACGGTCCCAGTAGATGTGCAGCACGGCCTGCTGGCCGCCGGGCGGGTAGAGCCACGCGCCGGGGAAACCGAGGTCGGGGCGATGGCCTTCGACCAGGCCGAGCAGGCCGCAGTAGAAGTCGAGCGTCTTGTCGCGGTCTTCGGCAGTGATGGTGAAGTGGTTCATGCCATGGATCACGGGCATCTCCTCAGGCGATCAAGATCAATGCGCCGCTGGTGGCGCGTGACTCCAACCGTGCATGTGCGGCAGCGGCAGATTCGAGTGAATGCCGCTCGATCGGCGGCAGCTTGATGCGGCCATCGGCGAGCGCCGTCCACAGCCTCGATGCACGCTGCTGCAATGCGGCGCGCGTGGCCACGTAGTCGAAGACGACGGGGCGCGAGAAGGTGATCGACTTGGCGACCAGTGCGTTGGCATCGACCGCGTCAAGCGCGCCGGTGGCCTGGCCGAGGCTGATCCAGTGGCCGCGGCGGGCGAGGGCGGCGAAGTTTTCATCGCGCGCCTGGGCGCCCAGGCCGTCGATCAGCACGTCGGCACCGCCGGCGAGGCGCTGCACGGCATCGGCGAACCGGTAGTCGCGCGTCACGATGACGTGTTCGCAGCCATGTTCGCGCGCCAGCCGCGCCTTGTCTTCGCTCGACACGGTGCCGATGACGGTGGCGCCGAGTCCGCGCGCCCACGAGCATACGAGCAGGCCGACGCCGCCGGCGGCCGCGTGCACCAGCACGCGCATGCCGGCGCTGACGTGGCCGAGGTCGTGCAGCAGGTAGTCGGCGGTCAGACCCTTGAGCAGCAACGCTGCCGCGGTTTGATCTTCCACGGCCGGCGGCAGGCGCACCACCCAATCGGCCGGCACGCAGCGCAGGCCGCAATACGCACCGGGCACCGGGCCGAGGTAGGCCACGCGGTCACCGGGCATCAGGCCACTGACATCCGCGCCGACGTCGACCACGCTGCCGGCGGCCTCCATGCCGGGCGTGCCACCTTCGGAAAGCATCGGTGGGATCCAGCCTTTGCGCAGGTAGACGTCGATGTAGTTGACGCCGATCGCGCGTTGGCGGATGCGGACTTCGCCCGGTGCGGGCGCGGGGCACTGTGCGTCTTCGGCCTGCAACTCGTCCGCGCTGCCGTAGCGGCGCACGGCGACGCGACGCGTCGGCAGCGGCAACGCCGTGGGCAAGGGCGCCGCACCCGGCGCGCGCAAGTCGCCGCCATGCAACAGATGGCGGCGCAGGTTGGCGAAGCCGGCTTCGTACACGCCTTGCGCCACCATCTCGCGCAGCTCACGCTCGCGCCCCGGCGGTGTGGAGAAGCTCGACTCCCAATGCCAGAACGTGCGCTGGCCGTCGGTCACCGGCTTCAAGGTCACCGTGGCCACGTAGCGTTGCAGCGGCACGGTGGCATCGACGATGCAGTAGGTGCTCTTCCACTGCTTGTCGTCGAGCGTCAGCAACTGCTCGCGGATGCGGTTGCCGTCTTTCAACGTGAAGCTGCGGATGCAGCCGACCTGGTCGCTGCGCTCGTTGGCTTCGATGCGGCTCGTGTCGACCACGTCGTGCCACTGGTCGTGGCCGTTGAAGTCGCGCAGCACCGCCCAGACGCGCTCGATCGGCGCGTCGATCACGGTCGAGCGAACGACCTTCTGCAGCATCAGCGCACGGCCCGCCTTTTGAGCGCGTCGAAGCCAGCCTGAAAGACGCCCTGGCCGATCAACTCACTCAACTCGCGCTCGCGGCCTTCATCGCAATCGAACTCGGCGCTCCACTCGGCGAAGCTGCGGTTGCCGTCGGTGATCGGCGTCAGCTTCAGCGTCGCCACGTAGTTGGCCACGCCCATCGGGCTCTCGAGGATCTCGTAGGTGCAGCTGTAGTCGTAGTCGGACAGCGCCAGCAAGCGCTCGCGGATCATGCCGCCGTCCCGGGTGTGGAAGTGGCGGATGCAGCCGACGCGGTCGCTCGGCTCGTTGTTCTCGATGCGGCTGTCGGCGATGGCCGGATGCCAGAGCGGCAAGGCGTTGAAGTCGCGGATGCGCGACCAGACGGTGTCGGCCGCGGCGTCGATGACCGACGAGACGTAGACGCGGATCATGGGTCTACTTTTTGTCTTGCGGCGCAGCCGGCGGCAATGCCGCAGCGCCACCTGTCGCACCGCCGTCAGCCGCTGGATGTCGCCGGCTTCAAGACCGATCTCGCGCAGCAGTTGATCGACCAGCGGCGCCTGCGCGCGGAAGCGCAGCGCCGAGTTGACGACACCATCGGCAAAGCCGACGTTGCCGCCGTCGCCGTTGTTGTGGCTACTGCCGCCGCCACCGAGGCCGTCGACATGCAGGATCTTGATGCCCTCGATGCGCTCCATCGGCCGCACGGATTCGCGGATGATGGCTTCGGCCTTCTCGACCAGGCGCATGCGCAGCGCCGAGGCGCGCGCTTCGGGCGAGAGCGTGTTGTGGGCCTCGTTCATCATGCGCATTGCATCGGCTTCGGCTTCGGCGCGGATGCGCGAGGCGATGGTGCGGATCTTGTCGGCGTCGGCATCGGCCTCGGCCTGCGCGCGGATGGCGGCGCCGCGGTCGGCGCTGGCGTTCTTCTCGGCCGAGGCGGCCAGCGTCAGCCGCAAGCCTTCGCGCTCGGCGGCCTGGCGCGCCCCGATCAGGTCGATCGCCTTCTTGCGTTCGGCCGCTTCGATCTCGCGCGCGGTGAAGACCTTTTCTTCGGCGCTGACGGCATGGGCGCGCGCCACTTCCGCGTCGGCCTGGGCCACCGACAGTGCTTCGCTCTCTTTGGCCACGGCGATCGCGCGCTGCTGCTCGGCCAGCTCCATCGCCTTGCGGCGCTCGATCTCGGCCGTCTGCACCGCACGCTCCTTGCCGATGCGCTCCTGCTCCATGCTTTGCTCGCTGCGGATGCGTGCCGTGTCGATGGCCTGCTTGGCTGCGATCTGTGCGCCCTCGGCATCCTGCTCGCGCTGCGCGCGCTCCGTCGCCAGGTCGGCGCGCTGGCGGGCGCGTGCGAACTCGACTTCGCGCTGCTGCGCCAGCCGCGCCTGCTCGGCGTCGCGATCGATGTTGAGCGACAGCTTTTCCGCTTCGAGGTTCTTGTTGCGGATCGCGATCAGCGTGTCCTGCTCGACGTCGTTGCGCTGCTTCTTGCGGTGCTCGATCTGCTCCGTGAGGCGCGTCAAGCCTTCGGCGTCGAAAGCGTTGCTCGGGTTGAAGTACTCCATGCCGGTCTGATCGAGCTGAGTCAGCGACGCGCTTTCCAACTCCAGGCCGTTCTTCGTCAGATCCTCGGCCACGGCGTCGCGCACCCGCTTGACATAGCTGCCGCGCTTTTCGTGCAGTTCTTCCATCGTCATCTCGGCGGCGGCCGTGCGCAGCGCGTCGATGAACTTGCCTTCGACCAGTTCCTTCAACTGCTCGGGCTCCATCGTGCGCAGGCCGAGCGTTTGTGCCGCCGCCGCCACCGCTTCGGGCCGCGCCGCCACACGCACGTAGAACTCCGCGATCACATCGACGCGCATGCGGTCCTTGGTGATCAGCGCCTTGTCTTTGCCGCGCGAGACTTCCAGGCGCAGGGTGTTCATGTTGACGGGGATCACGTCGTGCACGATCGGCAGCACGAAGGCACCGCCATCGACCACCACCTTCTGGCCGCCGAGCCCGGTGCGCACGAACGAACGCTCCTTGCTGCTGCGCAGGTACAGCCAGTGCAGCAGCCAGACGGCGATCGCGACGATGATCGCGACGACGATCAGGCCGAGGATGAAACTGCCGAATTGGGATCCGGTCATGGTGGGTCTCCGTTGACTATCTCGTGATCTGGGTGAAACGTTTCGTGGTTTCGGTCAGCGCCACCTCGGTCGGCAGCCGCTCCATCGAACTCGCGCCGTAAAAACCGTGGCAGCCGGCGCAGTGCTTCAGGATGAACTGCGCGTCGTCGGGCGTGGCGATGGGCCCGCCGTGGCAGAGCACGAGCACATCGGGCTTGATCTTCTTGGCGGCGGCCGCCCAGGCGTTGATCGGCTCGACGCAGTCGGCGAGCTGCATTGCCGTTTCAGCGCCAATGTTGCCGCCCGTCGTCAGCCCCAGATGGCAGACGATGATGTCGGCACCGGCGCGCGCCATCGCCTGCGCATTGCTTTCGCTGAAGACGTAGGGCGTCGTCAGCAGGTCGAGCGCACGGGCCCGCGCGATCATCTCGACTTCGACGCCATAGCCCATGCCGGTTTCTTCGAGGTTGGCGCGGAAGGTGCCATCGATCAGGCCGACGGTCGGAAAGTTCTGCACGCCTGAAAAGCCGAGGTCGATCAGGCGCTTGAAGAATTCCTCGGCAATCATGAACGGGTCGGTGCCGTTGACGCCGGCGAGCACCGGCGTGTTCTTCACCACCGGCAGCACCTCGTGCGCCATCTCGCAGACGATCTCGTTGGCGTTGCCGTAGGCCAGCAGGCCGGCGAGCGAGCCGCGGCCGGCCATGCGGTAGCGGCCCGAGTTGTAGATCACGATCAGGTCGATGCCGCCGGCTTCTTCGCACTTGGCCGAGAGGCCGGTGCCGGCGCCGCCGCCGATGATCGGTGTGCCGGCGGCAACCTTGGCGCGCAACCGGTCGAGGATGGTGTGTCGGGCGATGCGGGCCATGGTCAGCGACGCCCGGCCGTCCGAAGGCGCTGACGCGCCCCTCGGGGGGCAGCGAACGGAGTGAGCGTGGGGTTTCATTTCAAGCTCTCTGTTGTTTCGACTGGCTGGCTGCGACCTCGCGCCACGCAGCGACGAGCGCATCGGCGAACGCTTCGTCGTTGATGTGCAGCGGCAGGCGGATCAACTTCTTGTCATTGCCGGCGCGGAAGTTTGCGGTGATGGCGTCGAACAGCACGCGGTCGGCGTCGGCGTCGTGGAAGGCCGCGCCAGGCTTGTCGATCGCCGAGATGCCTCCTTCGGGAATCAGGAAGCGCACGGGGCCTCGCATGGCATTGAGCTTCCTGGCGATGAATTCGCCGATGGCACGGCACTCGTCCGCCGTCGTGCGCATCAGCGTCACCGTCGGGTTGTGGCGGTAGAGCTTGCGGGTCTTGAAGCGGTCGGGCACCGATTCCCAGGTGCCGAAGTTGATCATGTCGAGCGCGCCGCAACTGCCGACGTAGGGCAGGGTGTGCCGCGCAAAGACATCGAGCCGGTGCGGCCCAGCCGACAGCACACCACCGCCAATCTCGTCCGCGATTTCGGTGGTCGAGACGTCGATGACGCCGTCGAGCAGACCCGAATCGGCCAGCTTCTCCATGCTCTGGCCGCCGACGCCGGTGGCGTGGAAGACCAGGCAGTCGTACTCGGCTTCGAGCTGCTTGGCCACAGCCTGCACACAGGGTGTGGTGACGCCGAACATGGTCAGTCCGAGGGCGGGCTTGGTGATCGTTGCCTCGGACGGGGGGTGCATGATCATCCCGGCGAGCGCATGTGCAGCGTTGGCCAGGACCTTCTCGCTGATGCGGTTGATGCCCTGCACATCGGTCACCGAATACATCATGCAGATGTCGCTCGGACCGACATAGGGCCGCGTGTCGCCGCTGGCCATCGTGCTGACCATGACCTTGGGCACGCCGATCGGCAGCGCGCGCATGGCCGTGGTGGCAAGCGAAGTACCGCCGGAACCACCCGCGGAGACGATGCCGCCGACATCGCGTCGGGCGAGCAGATACTGCTCGAACGCAACCGCCATCGCGGTCACGGCGCTGCCGCGGTCGCCGCTGAAGACGGCACTCTCGCCCTGCGGGTGATGACGCGCCACCTCGCGCGGGTGCACGCTGGCGGGTGAGGGCTTGCCACTGGTGGCGAGGTCAACGGTGACCACGCGCAGGCCGAGTTTCTCCAGGCACTGGCGCAAGTAGAAGAGTTCGCGTCCCTTGGTGTCGAACGTGCCGGCCACATACGCAGCGCGGCCGCTGCTCGAGGCCACGGGAAACGGCAGTACGGCGGCGGTGGCTGCGGGCTTCGGGGTGGTGACGGCGGGCGCGCCGCGCGAGATGTCGGCCAGCGGTGCCGCCGTGCCACCCGCGTTCCAGCGGTTGAAGCCGCGCACGGTGCGCGGCGCGATGTCATCCAGCGAAGGTGCACCGTCGCCATGCGCGCGGCGCACGGTGAAGACCTGCGTCGATTCGCTGGCAGGTGGCGCTGGATCCGCTTGCACTTCGGTCACATCATGGCCACCGCTCTTCACACCGAGCAACCGCTCCTGAAGAGCACGATCGGCGGCCAGCGCAGCGGCAGGCATCTCCTGCGCGATGCGGCCGTTGACCATCACGCCGATGCGGTCTGCCACTTCGAGCGCCACACCCAGGTTCTGCTCGATCAGCAGCACTGCGATCTGGCCTTCGCTGGCCAGCGATCGCAAGGCCTGTGCCACCTGTTCGACGATCACCGGCGCCAGGCCTTCTGTCGGCTCGTCCATGACGAGCAGCTTGGGCTCGAGCAGCAGCGCGCGTCCGATAGCCAGCATCTGCTGCTCGCCGCCCGACAGCTGCGCACCGCCGTTGCCCTTGCGCTCGGCCAAGCGCGGGAACATTGAATAGACACGATCGACCTCGCGCTTGTTCACGGCGACGAGCTTCAAGGTTTCGTCCACAGACAGCGACGGCCAGACACGCCGGCCCTGTGGCACATAGGCGATGCCGCGCTTGGTGATCTGGTTCGGCGTGCGGCCGAGGATCTCTTCACCCAGCAGCTTGACGCTGCCGGATGTGGAACAGGAGTCCGGCACGAGGCCCGTGATCGCGTTGCACAGCGTTGTCTTGCCCATGCCGTTGCGGCCGACGATGCCGAGCACGCCGTGGTCGATCGTCAAGCTCACCGCTTGCAGCGCGTGCGCGCGGCCGTAGTACACGTCGAGTGCTTCGACGACGAGCACCGGGCCATTCGTCTTGCCTTCCGACTTGCTCGACCAGAACGCCATCAGTGTTTCCCGCCCATATAGATGGCTTGAACTTGCGCATCGTTCTCGATCTGTTCCGGCGTGCCGGTCTTGAGCACCTTGCCGTTGTGCATCACCGTCACCTTCTCGACCACGCGCAGCGCGATGTCGAGGTCATGTTCGATCAGCACGAAGCTCATGTGCGAGGGCAGCGAGCGCAGCAACAGCACCAACTCGCGCCGCTCGACGGGCGACAGGCCGGCGGCGGGCTCGTCGAACAGGATCAGGCGGGGCGCACCGGCCAGCGCCATGCCGATCTCGAGCTGCCGCTGCTGGCCGTGCGCGAGGTTGGCCACGAACTCATCGGCAATGGGCGTCAGCCGTGCGCGTTCGAGCAGCTCTTGCGTCGCCACCATCGACGCATGGCTTTCGCGGGCGCGCCAGAAGCTGTAGCGGCCATTGGCCACGCCACGCACGGCCAGGAACAGGTTGTCGCGAACGGTGAGGTCGCGGAACAAGAGCGAAGACTGATACGTGCGCCGCAAGCCCTTGCGGATGCGCTCGTGCGGCGGCAGTTCGGTGATGTCTTCGCCGAAGAATTGAATCCGCCCAGCGGTGGGCGGGAAGTCGCCGGTGATGGCGTTGAACAGCGTTGTCTTGCCGGCGCCGTTGGAGCCGAGCACAGCGTACTTCTGCCCGGCGGCGACCGACAACGACACGTCATCGACAGCACGCAGTGCGCCGAAGGCCCGCGTCACATTCGTCAGCGTCAGCGCATCGCTCGTGGCGAGCGCCGAGTGCACGGCAGGCGCCGCCCCGCGAGGAGCAGCTCCTGCCGTTCTGAACTGCGTGATCGAAGCCATCAGCGCTTGCGAAGCTTCAGGGACATGCAGGGACGTCGCGCGAGCCGATCTTGAACTCGGCTGCGCTCATGCCCAAGGTCTGCTCGACGTTGTCGACCTTGCGGTTGACCTTGTTGAACAGGTTGCCCTGCGCGTCCTTCACCACTTCGGTGACGAAGGTGGTGCCGATGGCCTGGCGGTTGGCGTCGAGCTTGACGTCGCCGTTGGGCGTCTTCAGCACCATCTTCGACAGCGCCTCGCGGTACTTGGCCTGGCCGCCGGAGAGGTCGCCCTTGACCGCGTCGAGCCCGTCAAGCGCCGCCTTCATGTTGACGTAGTAGACGTAAGCGAAAAGGCTCGGGCTTGGGAAGCCGCCGGCCGAGACGGGGTAGGTCTTTCTGTAGTCATCGACGAAGGCCTTCCAGTCGGCGCCGTCGAAGGCGTCGGCCAGCGGGCCGGCCGACAAGGTGCCGACCAGCGAATCGCGCCGCTTGCCCTTGTAGTTCAGCACGTCCTGGCTGACGGTGATGGAGCCGCCGAGCATCGGCTTGTCGCCGCCGGCGTTTTCGTACTGCGTCAGGAAGTTGACGGCGTCGGCGCCGCCCAGCACCACCAGCAGTGCGTCGACGTCTTTCGGGATCTTGGCGATGACTGACGAGTAGTCCTTGCCGCCGAGCGGCACCCAGGCCTTCTCGGGCACCTTGCCGCCGAGCTTGCAGTACTCCGACATGAAGCCCTGCACCTGCGAGTACGGGAACGCATAGTCCTCGGCGATCACCATCACGCGCTTGTAGCCCTTGTCGAGCGCGGCCTTGCCCAGGCCGACCATCCACTGCCCGCCTTCGGTGTTGAAGCGAAAGAAATTCGGGCTCGGATTGACCAGCGTCGTTGCCTGCGCGCCGGAGCCGCCGTTGATGAAGGTCACCTGCGGCTGCGTCTTCGAATAATCCTTGACCGCGATGCCTTCGCCGCCGGACAGCGGGCCGACCATGATCTCGACCTTGTCCTGCTCGACCAGCTTGCGCGTGGCGTTGACGGCGACGTCGGGCTTGGCATCCGATGACGCCTTGATGATTTCGATCTTGCGGCCGGCGACCACGCCGCCGCGCTGCTTGACTGCGAGTTCGGCACCGCGCATGCCGTCGGCACCGCCGGCAGCAAACGGCCCTTCGAGCGTGGCCAGCAGGCCGATCTTCACCGGCTGGCCCTGCGCCCAGGCCGCACTGACGAGTGCCGTGGCCGCCGCAGCGCCCAACAGCGAACGCACCCAGATCCGTTTGTTCACTACTTTCACTTCGGTCTCCTTTGGTTTGCAGAAAGGGTCTGGTTCGGACCGAAGCGAGAGCGAAGCTTCGCCCACAGTCCAAGCAGGCCGTCGGGGGAAAACAAGACGATGGCGAGGAAGACGACACCGATGACGAGGTTGAAGCGCTCGCGGTCGATGACGTCGATGGCGAAGGTTTGCAACAGCACGAAGACCAGCGCACCGAGAAAAGCACCGATCGGGTGCTTCATGCCGCCGAGCACGGCCATGACGAGGATGTTGATCAGCCAGCCGGTGCCCACCGAGCCCGGCGTCATCAGCGCGTTGTACCAAGCCAGCAAGATGCCGCCGATTGCAGCGATCAGGCCCGACAGCGCGTAGGCCGCGACGCGGTGCGCGACCACGTTGTAGCCGAGCGCAGCCATGCGGCGCGGGTTGTCGCGCAGGCCTTGCAGCGCGATGCCGAACGGCGCGCGCACCACGTACTTGACGACAAAGTACGCCGCCAGCGCCCAGAACAGGCACAGGAAGTAGAACGGCATCGGATCGCGCCAGTTGACGCCGAAGACCGTTGGCGGTTTCAACTCGCGCAGGCCCTGGAAGCCGTTGAAGACGCTGTAGTTCTGCAGCACCAGGTAGTAGAAGGCCACGCCGATGGCCAGCGTGATCATGATCGTGTAGATGCCATCGGTGCGCACCGACAGCCAGCCGATGAAGGTGGCGCAGATCACGGCGATCAACAGCGCAAATGGCACCGCAACCCACCAGGGCCAGTCGAGACTGATCTCCGGGCTGCTGCTGTGGCCGAGCACGGCCAGCGCATAGCCCGCGATGCCGGCCACCGTCATTTGCGCCAGCGAAACGATGCCGCCGTAACCCGCCATGAAAGTCAGCGACAGCGCGATGACGCCGAGCAGCAGCGATTGGGATGCGACCTGGAAGGTGAAGAACGGCGTGGCGACGAAGGGGAAGACGAGCACGAGTGCCAGGACGAAGGCGTGGCGCGCTTCGACATGGCGCCAGAGGTATTTGAGCCAGCGTGGGGCGTCGCTGTCGGCGTAGGGATCGATTGCTTCGGGCGCGCGCATCGGCGCCGACGCCTTCGGCAACGGCAGCGGCCTTGCCGCGGACGCGAGGCCCGTATTCATCGCGCGACGCCAGTACGCTGCGCTCATGGAGCACGCCTGGGCATTGCGCATTCGAGGGCCGCGCAGCGGCCCGGGCGGCCATCTGGACAGAACCCCCCGCTCGGAGGGGGGCAGGGGGGAGCCCATGGACGGCCGCGAAGCGGCATGAGCGCGCGAAGCGTGCTCATGCCGCTCTTCCCCATGATCCCGCGCGGCCGGAATGCGAGCACCAGAATCAGGATGACGAAGGTGAAGACGACGCTGTAGGTCGGCGCGTAGGCCAACCCATAGGTCTCGGCGAGCCCGAGGATCGCCGCACCGATCGCCGCACCGACGACGCTGCCCATGCCGCCCACGATGACGACGATCAACGACGCCAGCAAGAGCCGCGTGTCCTCGCCCGGCACCATCGACAGCTCGACCGCGCCGATCACGCCACCGAAGCCGGCGAGGCCCGCGCCGAGCGCGAACGTGATCGCGAAGACGAGGTTCACGTTGACGCCCGAGGCGGCGAGCATGCCGCGGTCATCAACGCCGGCACGGATCATTGCGCCGACTCGCGTGCGTGACAGCAGCCACCACAGTCCCAGGCCGATGGCAATGCCGAAGCCGAGCAGCGACAGGCGGTACGCCGAATAGGCGTTGATCAACGGGATGCCCCGGATCGGCCCTTGCAGCCACTCGGGTGCTTCCATTTGATGGACCTGCCCGGTGAAGATCCACAGCAGGATGTCGGCGATGACGATTGACAGGCCGATGGTGACCATCGTCTGCCGCAGATCCTGGCCCTGCATGTGGCGCAGGATCAGCACCTGCATCAACACGCCGCCGAGCGCGGCCGCGAGAAAGCCCGCTGCGGCCGCCAGCACCCACCAGCCCGTGGCGCCGGCCACCGTGTAGGCCACATAGCCGCCGAGCAGGTAGAGCGAGCCGTGCGCGAGATTGACGTTGCGCATCAGCCCGAAGACCAGCGTGAAGCCGCTGGCGACGATGAAGTACAGCGAGGCCAGCGTCAGGCTGTTGAGCAGCGTCACGAAGTACAGGCGCGTGTTGTCAAACATCGCCCAAAGCGAAAAAACGAGGATCGGACCGCCGACGAGCAGCCAGACGGCCCATTGCGTGCGCGTCAGTTTCAAGCAGCGCGCTCCCAAGACCGTTGCGAGGCAATGGCGGGCGCTTTCGCAAACACGCCGTCCTTCATCACCGCGAGGATGCGTTTCGGGTCGCGCAGGATGGAGAGGTTCGCCAGCGGGTCGCCATCCACCAGCAGCAGGTCGGCCAGATAGCCTTCCTTGACGACGCCGAGTTCGTTCGGCTTCATCATGATCTGCCCGCCGTAGAGCGTGCAGGAGCGGATGGCTTCCATCGGCGTCATGCCGAGGTACTTGACGAAGAACTCCAGATCGCGCGCGTTTTGCGTGTGCGGCGTGAACGCAAAACCGTAGTCGCCTCCGGGCAGCACGCGGATGCCGCGCTTGTGCATGCGCGACAGCGATTCCAGCGCTGCGTCCCACTCTTCCTGGTAGCCCATCTGCACTGCCTGCTCGTGCGAGATGCCGAAGGCCGACGCTTCGTGCAGCATGGCGTAGAGGATCGCGATGCCCGGCACGACGAAGACTTCGTGTTTCACCGCTTCGAGTTGATCGAGCGTTTCTTCGTCGGTGAAGCTGGCGTGGTAAATCAACCGGATGCCGTGGCGCAGCGCCTGTTGCACGCTGGCCTTGCTGCGGGCATGCACGATGATGCGCTTGCCGCGCATCTTCACTTCCTCGGCGGCGGCGGCGACTTCGGCGTCGGTCATCCACGTTGTGTGCGCGTCTGAAGCGGGCGTGAAGTTGTCGCCCGACAAATTGAGCTTGATCGAGTCGACGCCGTACTTCAGGAACATGCGCACCACCTGTCGCATGTGGTCGGCCCCGTTGACGTTGACGCCGAAGCTGAACTCGGGGAAGGGCAGGTGTGGCAACGTCTCGTCGCCCAGACCACCCGGCACGGTGATCTCCTGGCTTGCCGCGAGGTAACGCGGACCGGGGATCTGGCCGCTGTTGATGGCGTTGCGCGTCACCACGTCCAAGCGCGGCTTTGCGCACGCGGCGCCGAGGCACGACGTGAAACCCGCTTGCAAGTAGCGCTTGGCGACCTTGGCGCACCACAGCACATGTTCTTCGAGCGGCATCGCCTGGATCGCGCCCAGCGTGGCGGCGTCGTTCCAGCTGAAATGCGTATGAGCCTCTGTCATGCCCGGCATGAGCGTGGCGCCGGCGCCGTCGATGACAGTGGCTTCACCGGGTGCGATCGGCGCCGTCGTGCGCCCGACTTGCTTGATGCGGTTGCCGCTGACGAGCACGCTGCCGGCATAAGGCGCCACCGAGCCGCTGCCGTCGAGGATGCGCACGTTGGTGAACAAGACACTGCTCATGCCGCCCACCTCGTCGCATGCTGCTGCTGCCTCATCGGCGGTGCGCGATGGAACGCGCCATCCTTCATCACCGCAAGGATGCGCTTCTTGTCCTGCAGCACCGTGATGTCGGCCAGCGGGTCCCCGTCAATCAGCAGGATGTCGGCGAGGCACCCTTCGCGGATGTAGCCGAGCTGTTTGCCCATCTTCATCATCGGCCCGCCCCAGGCGGTGGCCGAGAGCAGCGCCTCCATCGTGCTCATGCCGACGTGCTTGACGAAGTACTCGAGGTCCTTCGCATTCGTGCCGTGTGGTGTCCACGCAAAGCCGTAGTCGCCGCCGGGCAGGATGCGGATGCCGCGCTTCCTCATCGCGCGCATGCTCTCGATTGCGCATTCGAGCTCTTCGTGGTAGCCCATCTTCTTCGCCGCCGCGGGCGTGATGCCCCATTCGCTCGCGTGGTGCGAGGTGTTGATCAGCCATGCCAGGCCGGGCGCGATGAAGTGCTCCATCTTGTGCGCCTCGAGCATGTCGAGCGCTTCGCTGTCGGTGTAGCTGCAGTGGTAGATGACTTCGATGCCCTGGCGCACGCATTCCTTGATGCTCCAGGTGCTGCGCGCGTGCGCCGCCACGCGCTTGCCCCAGCGCTTGGCTTCATCGACGCAGGCGGCGACTTCTTCCTCAGTGAACTGGCTCTGCGACGAAGGCATGCCGGTGATCGACTCGCCGGAGAGATTGATCTTCAGCGAATCGACGCCGTATTTGCAGAACATGCGCACGCAGCGCCGCATTTCGTCGGCGCCGGTGACGATGGCACCGAAGGCGAACTCGTGTTGCGGCAGGTGAGGCAGCGTCGAGTCGCCGAGGCCGCCGGGCACCGTGATTTCCTGGCTGGCGGCCAGATAGCGTGGGCCGACGATCGTCCCGTCGTTGATGGCGTTGCGGATCACCACGTCCAGGCGCGGCTTGGCCGCCGCCGCGCCGACGCAGCTGGTCCAGCCCATGTCGAGATAGCGTTCGGCGATGCCGGCACACCACAGGATGTGCTCTTCCGGCGGCATGCGCTGGATGCTGTCGAGGGACGGCTGGTCATTCCACGAAAAATGCGTGTGCGCTTCGACCATGCCCGGCATCAGGAAGGCGCCGGCGCCGTCGATCACGGTCGCTCCCGCGATCGGCGGCGTGCGCTGGCCGTAGGCGGTCTTCACGACACGCGAAATCCTGTTGCCGCTGACCAGCACGTCGCCGGTGAACGGCTGCTCGCCGCCGCCGTCGAAGATCCGCACGTTGGTGAACAGCACGTCGCTCATCGCCTTACCTCACGGACTGGATGAAGTCGCGCAGCGCGCGCTGCGACTCCGCCGCGCGCTCGAACATCGGCCAATGACCACAGCGGCTGAAGACCTCGACGCGCGCGTTGACCAGACGTTCGGCCAGGTGGCGTGCGCCGGACAGCGGCGTCACCTGGTCTTCGTCGCCGTTGACGATCAGCGTCGGGCAGCGGATCAGCTCCAGCCGCGCGCTGGTGGCGGTTGCCAGAGCCTCGCAGTTGCGCGCATAGCCTTCGGGGTCTTGTGCGCCGATGGCCTCGCGCACGTAGGCCACCGTCACCGGCTGCGTTTGCTTGCTGCTGGCGCTGAGTGAAAAGTCGGACGTGCCTTCGGCAATGCCGAACAGCCCTTGCTCGCGCGCCACCGGCGCACGCGCCTTCATGGTTTCGCGCATACCTTGCAGCGGCTCGGCCAGCGCGCCGAAGAGCGTGAGGCTGCGCACGAGCGCGGGCGTCTGCGCCGCCACATGCTGCGCAATGATCGTGCCGAACGAATGGCCGATGAGATGCGCGTGCGTGATGCCCTGTGATTCGCAGACCCGGCGCACTGCATCGGCATGCGTGGCCACGCTGATCTTGCCGCCGTGCGGGGTGGACTCGCCGAGTGCGTAGGCCTTGCTCGAGCGTCCTGCGCCGGGCAAGTCCATGCGCACCAGGCGCGAGCGGGGCAGGGCGGGCAGCAGCGGCGTCCACGCGTTCAAGCTGCCGCCCAGGCCGTGGATGAAGACGATGGCGTCGCCTTCGCCGCGAACGTCGACGGCCATCCTGTCGATCCACACCAGGCTCATGTGGGCCCCTCGACAGCCGAATACGGCTGTCGATCCCCCGAGGGGATGTTCGCTTGCTTGGGGCGGCCCGGCGCGGCGCTCACTCAGCCGGCCTCGAAGCGGTTTTCGATCACACCGATGCCGTCGATCTCGACGCGCACCACATCGCCTTGCTTCAACCACTTCGGCGGCTTGAAGCCCATGCCGACGCCGCTCGGTGTGCCGGTCGCGATCACATCGCCCGGCACCAGCGTGATGCCGCGCGAGCAGGTCTCGATCAGCGTCGGGATGTCGAAGATCATGTCCTGCGTCTTGCCGTCCTGGCGCAGCTCACCGTTGATCCAGCCGCGCACGCGCGTCGCCCGGCCATCGAGTTCGTCGGCGGTGGCGATCCACGGCCCCATCGGACAGAAGGTGTCGAAGCTCTTGCCCAGGTGCCACTGGCCATGGCGCACCTGCACGTCGCGCGCCGAGACGTCGTTGACCACCGTGTAGCCGAAGACATGCTCCATCGCGCGCGATCTGGGGATGTCGCGTCCACCGCGGCCGATGACCACTGCCAGCTCGCACTCGTAGTCGATCTGTTCGCTGACGGCCTTGCCCGGCAGGCGCACCGTGTCGAACGGACCGACCACGGTTTCGGGTACTTTGGAAAACACCATCGGCCACTTCGGCTCTTCGGCCATCTGGTCGCGAAAGACCGAGGTGGCCAGCTCCTCGGCATGCGCACGGTAGTTGCGTCCGATACAGAACAGGTTGCGCTGCGGGCGCGGCAGAGGTGCGCGCAGCGTGATCGCCGACACCGGCAGACGCGGCCCCGCTTCGGCCGGCAGCGCCTGGCCCGACACGAGCGAGCGAATCAATGCCAGCGCGCCGTGTTCGGCGTCGGCCACGGCCAGCGGTGTGGCCTCCTGGCCGTCGGGCGAGATCACGCCCACATGGGGCCGCCCACCCCAGCTCCAACTGGCAATGCGCATGCGACTTGTCTCCTGTGGCCCGCTCTGCTGGTGGCAATGCCGCTGCGGCGAGATGCTTGCCCAAATTTGAGACTTGTGTCTCAATTCAGTGTGGACGGATGATAGGTGCGGTTCCGTCTAGCCTTCAAGAACTATTCGAACGTCCTTCGCCCGTGAAAACCCTCAATGCCCGCCGCGGCGTGCGTGGCAAACCCCGGCCCACGCCACCACCCGAGGCGCCCGAGCGCGGCGTCAAGGCCGCCACATCGCAGCTCCTGCTCGACACGGCCATGGCCATCATCCAGGAGGCGGGGCACATCCCCTCGGTGGCCGAGGTGGCCGTGCGCTCGCGCGTCTCGCGCGCTACCGCCTACCGCTACTTCCCGTCGCGCAGCGCCCTGGTCACCGCGGTGGTGCACACCTCGCTGGGCAGTGTGCGCAGCTTCTCGTCGCGCAAGGTCGATGGCCGCGAGCGCCTTCACGAGCTGTTCAAGGAGACCTTCCCGCGCTTCTCCGAGTTCGAGCCGCAATTGCGCGCCGCCGCACAGTTGTCGCTCGAGCAATGGGCGCTGGAGCGCGCGGGCCTGCTCGAAGAAGTGCCTTACCGGCGCGGGCATCGTGTGCGCATCCTCGAAGACACGCTGGCACCCGTGGCCAAGCGCTTGCCTTCAGCCGTGATGCAGCGCCTGCTGCACGCGTTGTCGGTCGTCTACGGCATCGAGCCCTACACCATCCTCAAGGACATCTGGGGCTTGCCCAACCGCGAGGTCGAGCGCATCGCGTTGTGGATGGCCGATGCGCTGCTCGACGCGGCGTTGCGCGACGCGGCGGCGTTGGCGGCGCCGCGCAAAGCGCCTGCGAGCCGACGCTGACCGACGCGTGTGGCGCAAACGCGGCGCTGTCTGCGCTTACGTGTAACCCACAGGGTCGAGGCGCAGCACGGTGCCTAGAATGCATCGCACATCCGGGCTGCACCGGGGCAGGAGACAGGCGACATCATGAAAATCAAGAGCGAGCGCGACTTCTGGTCGGGCCTGATGTTTCTCGTGGTCGGCATCGCATTTGCGTGGGGCGCGACGATCTATAGCTTCGGCAGCTCGGCGCGGCCAGGCCCCGGCTACTTTCCGTTCGGCTTGGGCATCCTGCTGGCGGTGCTCGGTGCGATGGTGCTGTTCAAGGCGTTGACCGTCGAAACCGAAGACGGCGAAAAGATCGGCCACTTCGCGTGGAAGCCTTTGTTCGTGATCCTGGGGTCGGTGGCGCTGTTCGGCGCCATCCTGCCGCGCCTTGGGCTGCTGATATCGCTGCCGCTGCTGGTGCTGATATCGAGCTGGGCGAGCGACGAGTTCAGCTGGAAGGCCACGGTGATCAACGCGGTGGTGCTGACCGCGATGTCGTGGGTGATCTTCGTCAAGGGCCTGTCCCTGACGATTCCAGTCTTGCCGACCATTGCCGGCTTCGGCGGCTGAGGGCCACATCATGGATCTGCTCAACAACCTCGCCCTCGGTTTTGGCGTCGCCTTCACCTGGATCAACCTGCTCTATGCCTTCGGTGGTGCGCTGCTCGGCACGCTGATCGGCGTGCTGCCGGGCCTTGGGCCGGTGGCGACGATTGCGATGCTGCTGCCCAGCATCTACGCGCTGGACGCCACGCCGGCGCTGATCATGCTGGCCGGCATCTACTACGGCGCGCAGTACGGTGGCAGCACAACTGCGATCCTGATCAACGTGCCCGGCGAGTCGAGTTCGGTGGTGACCGCGATCGACGGCTATGCGATGGCGCGCAAGGGCCGCGCCGGCGCGGCGCTTGCGGCCGCGGGCCTGGGCTCGTTCTTTGCCGGTTGCGTCGGCACCATCGTCATCGCCGCGTTCGCGCCGCCGCTGACCGAGCTGGCCTTCAAGTTCGGCCCGGCCGAGTACTTCTCGCTGATGGTGCTGGGCCTGATCGGCGCGGTCGTGCTGGCGTCGGGCTCGCTGATCAAGGCGATCGCGATGATCCTGCTCGGCCTGCTGCTCGGTCAGATCAACACCGACGTCATCTCCGGCGTGCCGCGCTACAGCTTCGACATCCCGGAGCTCACCGACGGCATCGGCTTCGTCACGATCGCCATGGGCGTGTTCGGCTTCGGCGAGATCATCGCCAACCTCGGCCGCCCGGCAGAACACCGCGAGGTCTTCACCAAGGACGTGAAGGGCCTGTGGCCGACGAAGCAGGATTTCCAGGATGCGTGGCCGGCAGTGCTGCGCGGCACGGCGCTCGGCTCGATCCTCGGCGTGCTGCCCGGTGGCGGTGCGCTGCTGGCCGCGTTTGCGGCCTACACGGTGGAGAAGAAGTCACGCGGCCGTCCCGGTGAAGTGCCGTTCGGCCAGGGCAACATCCGCGGCGTCGCCGGCCCCGAAAGCGCCAACAACGCCGGCGCGCAGACGTCCTTCATCCCGATGCTGACGCTGGGCATCCCGCCCAACGCGGTGATGGCGCTGATGGTGGGTGCCATGACGATCAAGGGCATCCAGCCCGGGCCGCAGGTGATGACGAGCAACCCCGAGCTGTTCTGGGGCCTGATCGCGTCAATGTGGGTCGGCAACGCGATGCTGATCATCCTGAACCTGCCGCTGATCGGCATCTGGATCAAGCTGCTGACCGTGCCCTACCGCGTGCTCTACCCGGCGATCCTGTCCTTCTGCTGCATCGGCCTTTACACGCTCAACAACAACAATTTCGACGTCTACATGGCCGTGCTCTTCGGCCTCGTCGGCTACATCTTCTACAAGCTGCACTGTGAACCGGCGCCGCTGCTGCTCGGCTTCATCCTGGGGCCGATGATGGAGGAGAACCTGCGCCGCGCGCTGCTGTTGTCGCGCGGTGACTGGACGACCTTCATGACGCGCGGCCTGTCGGCCAGCTTGTTGCTGGCGGCGCTGGCGATGATCGTCGTCGTGATGCTGCCGTCGATCAAGAACAAGCGCGCGGAGGCGTTCAAGGAAGAAGAAGAGTGAGCACGGTGCAGCGCACGCAGGTTGCCATCATTGGCGCCGGCCCGTCGGGTCTGCTTCTCGGCCAGTTGCTGCACCGCGCCGGTGTCGACAACGTCGTTCTAGAACGACAGAACGGCGACTACGTTCTCAGCCGCATCCGCGCCGGCGTGCTAGAGCAGACCACGGCCGATCTGCTCGACGAGGCCGGTGTTGGAACGCGCATGCACGTCGAAGGGCTGGTGCACGACGGCTTCGAACTCTGCTTCGGTGGCGCGCGGCACCGCATCGATCTCGCCGGCCACACGGGCGGCAAGCGCGTCATCGTCTATGGCCAGACCGAGGTCACGCGCGACCTGATGGCGGCGCGCGCTGCCGCCGGCTTGCCCACGGTCTACGACGCCAAGGATGTGGCGCCGCATGGCTTCGACACGGCCACACCGTCGATCACCTACACCCACAATGGCCAGACACAGGAGTTGCGCTGCGACTTCATCGCCGGCTGCGACGGCTACCACGGCCCCTGTCGGGCCGCGGTGCCGCCGGCGGCGCTGTCGATCTTCGAGAAGGTCTATCCCTTCGGCTGGCTCGGCATCCTGGCCGACACGCCGCCGGTGTCGCACGAGTTGATCTACTCGAATCACGAGCGCGGCTTCGCGCTGTGCTCGATGCGTTCGCCGACGCGCACGCGCTACTACGTGCAATGTTCGCTGCACGACAAGGTCGAAGACTGGAGCGACGACGCCTTCTGGGACGAGCTGCGCCGCCGGCTCGACCCGGCGGCCGCCGCGGCGCTGGTCACCGGGCCGTCGATCGAGAAAAGCATCGCGCCGCTGCGCAGTTTCGTTGCCGAGCCGATGCGTTTTGGCACGATGTTCCTGGCCGGCGATGCCGCTCACATCGTGCCGCCCACCGGCGCCAAGGGCCTGAACCTCGCCGCGTCCGACGTGCGTTTTCTGTCGCGTGCGTTGATCGAGTTCTACCGCGACAAGAGCAGCGACGGTATCGACCGCTATTCCGAGCGCTGCCTGGCCCGCGTCTGGAAGGCCGAGCGCTTCTCGTGGTGGTTCACGTCACTCATGCACAAGCTGCCCGAGACCGGTGCCATTGGCCAGCGCTTGCAGCGGGCCGAACTCGACTACCTGGTGTCGTCGCGCGCGGCGACGACGGCGATGGCGGAGAACTACGTCGGTTTGCCGTTTGACGCGTGAGCAGCGGCGAGTCGTTTCTGCGTGAAGAAATCTGCCGGGTCGGCAAGTCGCTGTTCGAGCGCGGTCATGTGCACGCCACTGCGGGCAATATCAGCGCGCGTCTGGACGACGGCTTCCTGATCACGCCGACCGACGCCTGCCTCGGCTTTCTCGAGCCGGCGCGCCTGGCGCGGGTGGGCTCCGATGGCGTGCAGACCAGCGGCGACCGCGCCAGCAAGACGCTCGCCCTGCATCGGCGCATCTACGCGGCGGCGCCTGAAGCACGGTGCGTGATCCACAGCCACAGCACGCACCTGGTGGCACTGTCACTGCAAGGCGTGTGGAGCGCCGACGACATCGTGCCGCCGATCACGCCGTACTTCGTGATGAAGGTCGGCCACGTGCCGCTGATTCCGTACCACCGGCCGGGCGATCCGGCGGCGGCCGAACTCGTCGCCGCTCGAATCTCGCACTTCGCATCGCAGGGCACGCCGATCCGCGCCGTCATGCTCGACCGCCTCGGTCCCAACGTCTGGCACCAGAGCCCGGCGGAGGCGATGGCCGTGCTCGAAGAGCTCGAAGAGACCGCGCGGTTGTGGCTGGCGTGTTCAACCAAGCCGGCGTCGTTGACTGAAGCGCAGATCGACGACTTGCGCCGTTCTTTCGGCGCAGCTTGGTGACCCGCTGTCTTGCTGAGGCGGTGGTTGGCCGTGCGACAGGCGAAGAACAACCGGTTCGATAGGCCCGAGGTTGGTGCGGCGACCGAGCGATTTCTGGTACTCCAGCATGCGCGCGGGCGCCGCGCCGCCCTCGGGCCAAGCGCGATCGACGCAAGAAGCGGCGATTGAACCTCGGCACAACTGACAAGCTCGCAGGCGCCGCGATACAGTGCTGCCGCACGTCATGCCCTTGCCTCGTCCACTAGCAGCCATTGCCGCCGCCCCCGCGCTCGCGCCGCTGCACGGCCGCACCTTTCGCATGCTTTGGTTCGCCTGGCTGGCGGCGAACCTGACGATGTGGATGAACGACGTGGCCGCGGCCTGGCTGATGACGCAGCTCACCACCAGCCCGGTCATGGTGGCGCTGGTGCAGACGGCTTCGACGCTGCCGGTCTTCCTGCTCGGCCTGCCCAGCGGCGCGCTGGCCGACATCGTCGACCGCCGCCGCTACTTCGCGGCGACGCAACTCTGGGTCAGCATCAACGCGCTCGTGCTCGCCGCGCTGTCGCTGGCCGACGCGCTCTCGGCCAACCTGCTGCTCGTGCTGACCTTCGTCAACGGCGTCGGTCTGGCGATGCGCTGGCCGGTGTTCGCGGCCATCGTGCCCGAGATCGTCAAGCGCGAGCAGCTCTCGCCGGCGATTGCGTTGAACGGCATCGCGATGAACCTGTCGCGCGTCATCGGCCCTGTGCTCGCCGGCGCCATGCTGGCCGCGGTCAACGAAGCCTTCGTCTTTGTCCTCAACGCGTTGCTGGCCGGTGTGGCCTTTGCGCTGATCCTGACCTGGCGCACGCAGCCGAAGACGAGCACGCTGCCCGGCGAGCGGTTTGTCGGCGCGATGCGCGTCGGCTTCAACTACGCGCGGCAATCGCCGCGGCTGCGCCTCGTGCTGTTGCGCATCTTCCTGTTCTTCCTGCAATCGACCGCGCTGATGGCGCTATTGCCCCTGGTGGCCAAGGACATGCACGGCGGTGGCCCAGGCACTTTCACCGTGATGCTCGCCAGCTTGGGCGGTGGCGCGATCTTTGCCGCCCTGTACTTTCCGAGATGGCGTGCACGCTGGAGCCGCGACCAGTTCGTCTCGGCGGGCACGCTGGCGCATGCGCTGCTGTCGGTGCTGGTCGTCTACGTTCACACGCTGTGGGTCGCGCTGCCGGCGATGGCCCTGGTCGGCATGGCCTGGATCTCGGTGGCCAACTCGCTGACGGTGTCGGCGCAGGCGGCCTTGCCCGATTGGGTGCGCGCCCGCGGCATGTCGATCTACCAGATGGCGCTGATGGCCGGCGCCTCCGCGAGTTCGCTGCTGTGGGGCCAGGTGGCGAGCTGGTTCAGCGTGCCGGCGTCGGTGGCGGCGGCGGCGGCATTCGGCGTGGTGACGCTGGTCGTGCTGCGCAAGCGCTCGCTCGAGTCGCATGCCGAGCCGGATTTCTCTCCGGCGCCGATCCTCAACCAACCCGAACCCGCGATCGACGTGGCCAACGACGCCGGCCCCGTGATGGTGACGGTGGAGTACCTGATCGATCCGGCGCGCGCCGCTGCCTTCACCGCAGTGATGCAGCGCACGCGGCGCGCCCGGCTGCGCCAGGGCGCGCTGTCGTGGGGCCTGTTCCGCGACGCCGCGCAACCGGGCCGCTTCATTGAGTACTTCGTCGATGAGAACTTCATCGAGCACCAGCGCCGGCTCGAACGTTTTTCGGCCTTCGACGCCGGCCTGCGCGAAGAGCGCATGGCCTTTCATCTCGGCGAGGTGCCGCTGAAGGTCAAGCGCTACATCGCGCAATCGCTCGACGACGTGAGCGACCTGCCGCACTGACACGACTGAACTCGGCGATGATGGGAGCCATGAAGCCCACCACCCCTTTCTCCTGGGACAACGGCTACGCCAGCGCACGCACGCCGGTGTTTGCGCGCAACGTCGTTTCCACGTCGCACCCGCTCGCCGCGCAGGCCGGCTTGCGCATGCTGCAGCAGGGCGGCAATGCCGTCGATGCAGCCATCGCCACGGCGGCCTGCATGACGATCGTCGAGCCGTGCAGCAATGGCCTGGGCTCCGACGCCTTCTGCATCCTGTGGGACGGCGAGCGTCTGCACGGCCTCAATGCGTCGGGCACTGCGCCAGCGGCGTGGACGCGCGAGCGTTTCGGCGATCGCAGCGCCATGCCGCTGCGCGGCTGGGACAGCGTCACCGTGCCCGGCGCAGTCTCGGCATGGGCGGCGCTGTCGCAGCGTTTCGGCAAGCTGCCGTTCGAGCAGTTGATGGTGCCTGCCGCGGAGGTTGCCGAGCGCGGCTACGCGGTGCCGGTGGTCGTGCAGCAGAAATGGACGTTGGCCTCACAGGTGGGCGAGCTCGTTTCGCAGCCTGGCTTCGCGCAGACTTTCCTGCCGCGCGGGCGCGTGCCGCAGGTCGGCGAGCGTTTCGCGATGCCGCATGCCGCCAAGGCGCTGCGACTCATCGGCGCGACGAAGGGCGAAGCCTTCTATCGCGGTGAGATCGCGGCGGCGCTCGCCTCGTATGCACGCGCGCACGGCGGCGCAATGACCGAGGCCGACCTGGCGGGTTACCGGCCGGAGTGGGTGGAGCCGCTGGCGCAGAACTTTCGCGGCCACACGCTGCACGAGATTCCGCCCAACGGGCAGGGCGTGGCGGCGCAGATGGCGCTGGGCATGCTCGAACACTTCGACCTGCCGTCGATGGCGATCGACGGTGCAGACTGCCAACATCTGCAGATCGAAGCGATGAAGCTCGCCTTTGCCGATGTCTACCGCTTCGTCGCCGATCCGCGCCACATGGAAGGGCCGGTGTCGATGCTGCTCGACGCGGGCTACCTCGCGTCGCGTGCCAAGCTGATCGATCCGCAGCGCGCACAGCATTTCGGTCCCGGCTACGGCGTCAAGGGCGGAACGATCTACCTCACCGCCGCCGATGAGCGCGGCATGATGGTCAGCTACATCCAGAGCAACTACATGGGCTTCGGCTCGGGTGTCGTCGAGCCGACGTTCGGCATCAGCCTGCAAAACCGCGGCGCCGGGTTCTCGCTCGATGCCAAGCACCCGAACGCCGTCGCGCCCGGCAAGCGGCCGTTCCACACCATCATCCCGGCATTCCTCACCCAGGACGGCGCGCCGGTGATGAGCTTCGGCGTCATGGGCGGCAACATGCAGCCGCAGGGGCATCTGCAAACGCTCGTGCGCATGCTCTGCCACGGCCAGAACCCGCAGGCCGCTTGCGATGCGCCGCGCTGGCGCTTCAACGAAGCGCTGAACATCAACGTCGAGCGCCACATGCCCGCGGCCACCGTCGACGGTTTGCGCGCCCTCGGCCATCAGCTCGTCGGCCTCGACGACAGCTACATGGACTTCGGCGCCGGGCAGTTCATCTGGCGTCTGGGTGATCCGGCCGTGGAAGGTTATGTCGCTGCGAGCGATCCGCGGCGCGACGGGCAGGCGGCGGGCTTCTGAACATGAAACGGGCCGATCTCGGCCTCGGCTGGCGCTCGCATTTGCTGGCCTGCGCCTTCGGCGGCGAGATCGTCGAGCGGGACGATTGCATCGTGGTGCGCTCGCCGTCGAATCCAAGCTACTACTGGGGCAACTGCCTGATCCTGCCCGCGCCGCCACACGACGGTGACCTGACGCGGTGGCTGCGGCGCTTCGACGAGGAGATCACGAGCCGGCAGCCTGAGTCGACGCACCTGGCCTTCGGCATCGACGCCGAGGAGTTGCCGGGGCCTTTGCCTTCGTGGCGTGTCGCCGGCATCGACGAGTTCGACGCCACGGCGGTGCTGACGCTCGAACGAGCCGGTCTGGCCGCGGCGTCGACGGTGCGCGACACGCCAACTCTCGTGCTGCGCACGCTCGACCTGCCACGCGAGCTCGACCTCGCTGTCGACGCCCAGGTGGCGGCGCGTGACCGCTCATTCGAAGAAGCGGGCTACCGCGTCTTCCGCCATAGCGCCATGAAGCGCGTGGCAGAGATGCAGGCTGCTGGCATCGCACAGTGGTTCGGTGCGATCGTGGGCGACGTACTCGCCGCTGACTGCGGTCTGATCCACGACGGTGTCCTGGGCCGCTTTCAGTACGTCGAGACGCAGAGCGAGTGGCGCCGGCGCGGCCTGTGCCGAGCGCTGGTGCATCACGTTTGCCGCCACGCTTTCGACACGCTCGGCTTGCAGCGCTTGGTCATGTGCGCCGACCCGCACGACGTGGCCATCGGCATCTACCGCTCGGTCGGCTTCACCCAGGTCGAGTCGCATTGGTGCCTGCAACGCAGACCGCCGCGCGATCGGGGATGATGGCGGCCTGTCCGTTCGGAGTCACGCCATGAACACGCGTCTGCTTCTGCCTTTGCTTGTCGTGCTGGCCTGCACGCCCGCCCTTGCCGCCGACACCACCGACATGACACCCGCCGTCACCCCGGCAGCGCCCGACAAGCTCGGCGCGGCGCGCGCCAGTATCAAGGCCGCGCGCTGGGCCGATGCGGTGGCCGAGCTGAAGAAGGTCAACGACACCCGCAGCGCCGACTGGAACAACCTGATGGGCTTCGCGCACCGCAAACTCACGCCGCCCGACCTCGCCGCCGCCGAGCGCTACTACGATGCTGCACTCAAGCTCGCCCCCGCTCATCGCGGCGCACTCGAATACTCGGGTGAGCTGTACCTGATGAAGGGCGAGTTGCCGCGCGCCGAGCAGCGTCTGGCCGACCTCGTGCGCGTCTGCGGCGGCCCGTGCGAAGAACAGGCCGACTTGAAGCGCTCGATCGAACGCTTCAAGGCCAATGGCAACAAGCACGTGGCCGGGGCCTATTGAGCACGAAGACGAACACCGCGGCTGCGGCCAGGCCGCTGTGGTCCGGCATTGCGCTGGCAACGGCAGGCGCGATCGCGTTCTCCGGCAAGGCCATCCTGGCCAAGCTGATGTACCGTCACGGCGTCGATGCGGTGCAGGTGTTGTTCTGGCGCATGCTGCTGGCGCTGCCGCTGTTCCTCGCGCTGGCCTGGTGGGCCGGCCGCGGCAAGCCGGCGTTCACGCGGCACGACTGGATGACCATCATCGGCCTCGGATTTTGCGGCTACTACCTGGCCAGCATGCTCGACTTCATGGGCTTGCAGTACATCACCGCGAGCCTCGAGCGGCTGATCCTGTACCTGAACCCGACCCTCGTGCTGCTCGTGTCGGTGCTGTGGCTGCGCGTGCGCGTGTCGACACGGCAGATCATCGCCCTGGTGTTGAGCTATGCGGGTGTGCTGATCGTCTTCAGCCACGAGTTGAAGTTCGAGGGCGCCAATGTGGCGCTCGGTGCTGCACTGGTGTTCGGCAGCGCCTTGTCCTATGCGGTGTACCTGGTGGCCAGCGGCGAAGTGGTGCAGCGCATCGGCGCGTTGCGGCTGACGGGCGCGGCGACGAGCGTGGCCTGCGTGTTCGCGATCGCACAACTGTTCGTGCTGCGCTCGCCGTCGGCGGCGCTGGTGCCTGAATCTGTCATCTGGCTGTCGCTGATCAATGCGGTGCTGACGACCTTTGCGCCGGTGGTGATGGTGATGATGGCCATCGAGCGCATCGGCGCGCCGCTGGCCGCGCAATGCGGCATGGTCGGGCCGATGAGCACAATCCTGCTCGGCGTGGTGTTGTTGGGCGAGCCGTTCACGGGCTGGGTGGTGGCGGGTACGGTGTTGGTGTTGTCAGGTGTTTGGTTGTTGGCCAAGTGGAGGCATTGAATGGATCTCGGCATTGCAGGCAAATGGGCGCTCGTCTGTGCGGCGAGCAAGGGCTTGGGCAAAGGCTGTGCGCAGGCGCTGGTGGGCGAGGGCGTCAACGTCGTCATCACGGCGCGCGGTGCCGAAGCACTTGAAACGACGGCACGTGAACTGCGAACGTTGAACCCCGCCGTGAAGGTGATTGCGGTGGCAGGCGACATCTCGACGGCCGAGGGTCGGGCCGCGGCGCTCGCAGCGTGCCCCCAGGTGGACATCCTCGTCAACAACGCCGGTGGTCCACCGCCGGGAGACTTTCGCGACTGGGATCGCGCGGCATGGATCGCAGCGATCGACGCCAACATGCTGACGCCGATCGAGCTGATGAAGGCCACCGTGGACAAGATGGCCGAGCGCGGCTTCGGCCGCATCGTCAACATCACCTCGGGCGCGGTCAAGGCGCCGCTGGAGAACCTGGGACTGTCCAACGGCGCGCGCAGCGGGCTGACCGGTTTTGTCGCCGGCCTGGCGCGGCAGAGCCGGCTGGCCTCGCGCAACGTGACGATCAACAATTTGCTGCCCGGCTTCTTCGACACCGACCGCATCCGCAAGACGATGCAAGCGACGTCCGAGAAGACCGGCAAGAGCGTGCAGGAGCTGACGGCCACGCGGGCCAAGGCGATTCCCGCTCAGCGGCTGGGCATCGCGGGCGAGTTCGGCGACGTCTGCGCATTCCTGTGCAGCGCGCAGGCCAGCTATCTGACGGGGCAGAACATCCTGCTCGATGGCGGTGCGTACCCCGGCACGTTCTGAAGATCAGCAGCAGCAGCGTGCTCACCTTCATCACCGTCGTCCTGCTCGGCATCTCGCTGGCGCTGTGGCAGCAGCGCCGCATCGCCCGGCGCGAGACCTTCATTCGCAACTACGAACTGCCACGCGGCCTGTTCGACAACCTGCGCAAGCGCCGCCCCGAACTTCAGGTCAAGGACTGCCAGCTCACCGCCAATGCGCTGCGCCAGTTCTTCCTCGCTTACCTGAAGAGCGGCCGCAAGTACGTCTCGATGCCGTCGCAGGTGGCCGACGACCTGTGGCACGAGTTCATCCTGTTCACGCGCAACTACGACGCCTTCTGCAAAGGCGCTTTCGGCGGATTTCTGCACCACACGCCTGCGGTGGCGGTGGGCTCGGGTGAGCGCGCCGACGACGGCTTGCACACGACGTGGTGGCATGCCTGCAAGGAAGACCACATCAACCCGCGAGCGCCAACGCGGCTGCCGTTGTTGTTCGCGCTCGACGCGAAGCTCGGTGTGGCGGATGGGTTCAGCTACGCGCTCGATTGCACGACGGCACAGGTGATCCGAACCTCGGCGAGCGGCTCGGCTACGCCAGTGATCTATTGCGGTGGGGACTTTGCGACAGCGGCTAGGTCACGTCGCGATACCGGCGGTGGCAGCCGTGGCGATGGTTGTGGTGGTGGCAGCAGCGGCGACTCGGGCTGCGGCGGTGGTGGTTGTGGCGGGGGCGATTGACGTTCGACGTGAGCCGAGGCTGCAGGCCTGCGAGCGGACCGGGGCTCGAGCGACCGATTCGGTATCAGGTTTCCCTGAGCATGTTCCCGACTTCCCGTTCAACGACCAAGCATGCGGTTACCACACCAAGCTTAGCCGCTTGCACTTCATTCCTATCTCCGCCATCCACCGCAGCATCGAGATTCGACATGGCTCCACCTAGCTCACGAATCGCGCGTTCAAGGATCGGATGTCCTTCGGCTCTTGTCATGAGACCACCGATCCGTTCTGTGGCGACTGAGGTGACGAGGGGGATATCGCGCAGCCTTGCCATGGCAAGACAACTGGTAGAAGCGGATGAAACCTCACCGAGGAAGCCTACCTTTTCCCTCTGGGCTTGACTTCGTTTCAGTTCCGCCTTCGCGCGCCTTTCGAACGGCTTCAACAGCGCGAAGTGAATGACCAGAGCTGCAACCATGACGCATCCAGTCCATGCCAGCAGTTCCCAACGAACGGAACTCATGTCGAAGTCAATCACGGCTTCGAATTCTAGTGACTCGTCGCGATGTGCCGCCAAGCGATTCACGCACGGCAACCACGTAGCGCGCTCCAATCGGATCAACGCACGAACGGGCGGTGGGGTCTCAAGTCTGAGCCTCCAAGACGCCAATGATTCGCGCTACTGGCTCGGAGCCACGTTTTGAGTGCTGTACCAACACCCCGTCCAGGCGCTTGCAGCGCACTCACAGCGCCGGGCGGAGCGGACGGCTGTTCGTGTTTTGGCCAACGAGAAGCTTCACTGTTCCCAGGCCCGAGGGCGGCGTGGCGACCGTGCGATTTCTGGTACTCCAGCATGAGCGCGGGCGCCACGCCACCCTCGGGCCGAGCGCAACACGCCACGCCGTGGACGCCAAGTGACCGGTGACAATCACGCGCATCCACGATCCTCGACCGAATGATCTCCTACCGCATCGAGCTGCACGATCTGCATGCGCATCAGTTCCGTGTCACGCTGACCGTGCCCGCGCCGTTGGCAACGCAACGCCTGTCGCTGCCGGTGTGGATTCCCGGCAGCTACATGGTGCGCGAGTTCGGGCGCCATCTGTCGCGGCTCGAAGCGCGGCAGGGCGACAAGGCGGTGGCGCTAACGCAGCTCGACAAGACGACCTGGCAGGCGGCTTGCAAGGGGCGCGCGGCGTTGACGGTGAGCTACTTCGTCTATGCCTTCGACACTTCCGTGCGCACGGCGTTTCTCGATGCGTCGCGCGGCTTCTTCAACGGCACCAGCCTGTGCCTGCGCGTCGAGCGCCGCGAGGCCGAGCCGCACGCGATCACGCTCGGTGATCTGCCGCGCGGCTGGCAGGTGGCGACGTCGATGCCCTCGCAGCCCAAAGGCGGCTTCGTGGCTGCCGACTACGACGAGCTGGTCGATCACCCGTTCGAGCTCGGCAGCTTCTGGCGCGGCACGTTCAAGGCTCATGGCGTGGCCCACGAGTTCATCGTCGCCGGTGCATGGCCGGGCTTCGATGGCGAGCGCCTGATCGCCGACGCGAAGAAGATCTGCGAAACGCAGATCGCCTTCTGGCACGGCGCCAAGAAACCGAAGCCGCCGTTCGAGCGCTACGTCTTCATGCTCAACGCTGTCGATGACGGCTATGGCGGCCTCGAACATCGCGCCAGCACGGCGCTGATCGCCAAGCGGCGTGACCTGCCGCAGGAGGGCGTGACAGCGATGACCGAGGGCTACACGACGCTGCTTGGCCTGATCTCGCACGAGTATTTCCATGCCTGGAACGTCAAGCGCCTGAAGCCCATCGAGCTGGCGCGCATCGACTACACGCGTGAGAACCCCACAGCACTGCTGTGGTTCTTCGAAGGCTTCACGTCGTACTACGACGACCTGCTGCTGCTGCGCGCCGGCCTGATCGATGCGCCGCGCTATCTGCGGCTCGTCGCCAAGACGGTCAACACTGTGGCCACCACGCCTGGGCGCGAAGTGCAGAGCGTGGCCCAGGCCAGCTTCGACGCCTGGACCAAGTACTACCGCAGCGACGAGAACACGCCCAACGCCACGGTGAGCTACTACGCCAAGGGATCGCTGGTGGCGTTGGCGTTCGATCTGACCTTGCGCAAGGAAGGCAAGGCCACGCTCGACGACGTGATGCGCTTGTTGTGGCAACGCAGCCGCGGCGGGCCGATCGGCGAGGATGACATCGCCGATGCGCTGAAGCGTGTCGGCGCGCGTTCGTATGCCAAGGAGATCGCTGCCTGGGTGCATGGCACCGCCGAGCTGCCGCTGACGGCGTTGCTCGAAGCGGCTGGCGTGGCGCTGAGCACCGAGAAGGCCGGCTACGCCGCTGCGCTCGGCCTGCGACTCGCCGAAGGGACGACGGGCGTGCAGGTCAAGCAGGTGCTGGCCGGCAGCGCCGCGATGCGTGCCGGGGTCTCGGCCGGCGACGAGTTGCTGGCCGTCGATGGCTGGCGCATCCGCCGCCTCGATGAAGCGCAGCAGTGGCTCGTGCCGGGGCGCGATTTCGAGCTGCTGCTGGTGCGCGATCAGCGCTTGATGCACGTCACGCTGCAGCCGGGCAGCGCGACGGCCGCGCCGCAGGTGGTGCTGGCGTTGATGAGCAAGGCCTCCGCCCGCGTGTCAGCGTTGCGCCGGGCCTGGATCGGAGCCTGATGGCGGCGGCCGCGCGTTGCATGCTGCCCCTGGACTCGCGGCGAGTTCGTTGGGCGGTGCTGCTGGCGGCGGTGCTGTTGCTGCACGGCTGGCTCGTGTCGTGGCTCGAAGATGCGCTCGTCGGCTGGGGTTCCGGCAACCAGCCGATGCCGCCGCGCATGGAGGTGGCCTTCGTGCGCACGCTCGAACCGGCCGCGCCCACACCGGTGGCGGCTGCAGTGCCGGCACCGGTGGCTCCAGCGCGTCCTCGACGGGCACGCGTTGCGGCGCCGGCGGCCTCGGCGGCGTCGGCGCCCGAAGAGCGCAAGCCTGTCGCCGTCGTCGAAGTGGCACCGAGCGAGCCGGTGGTTGAGGCGGAGCCGGTGCCGCCGGTGCAGGAAGCCGCGGCGAGCGAGCCCGTCACTGTGGCCGCCGAGGTGGCTGCACCGGTGGCGCCAATCGCGTCTGCACCCGTGGCCGCAGCTCCCTTCGAGTGGCCGCCCTCGACGCGCCTGACCTACACGCTGCTCGGCAACTACCGTGGCGAAGTGCATGGCAGCGCGCGCGTGCAGTGGGTGCGCATCGGTCCGCGCTACCAGGTGCACATGGATGTCGCGGTGGGGCCATCGTTCGCGCCGCTGATCGCGCGCAACATGACGAGCGATGGCGAGTTGGGTGAAGCCGGCCTGACACCGCGCCGCTACGACGAAGCGACCAAGCTGCCGTTCCAGTCGGCGCGCCGCGTCACTGTGCTGTTCACGCCCGAGACGGTGACGCTCGCCAACGGCAGCACGCGCGAGGCGATGGCCGGTGTGCAGGACACCGCCAGCCAGTTCGTGCAGATGACGTGGTTGTTCACGACACGGCCGGACCTGCTGCGCGTGGGCAACAGCATCAACCTGCCGCTGGCCTTGCCGCGGCGCATGGACCGCTGGACGTACGACGTGCTTGCCGAGCAGCGCCTGGTCACCCCGGTGGGCGAGCTCGACACCTTCCATCTGAAGCCGCGGCGTGCCGGCGACCGGCCGCGCGGCGAGTTGAGCGCTGAGGTCTGGTTCGCTCCGTCGCTGCAATACCTGCCGGTGCGCATCCGCATCCAGCAGGACGCGGACACGTTCATCGATCTGATGATGGACGCGGCGCCGTTGCAGGCCGCGCCGGAGGGCGGGTTTCGCTAAAAACGCCGTCGTTCAGCCCGAGGTCGGGCTGTTGATGAAGCGGGTGATGAAGGGCTCGGAGGTGCTTGAGCCGCCGAAGCTGTGCAGCACCTGGGCAGCCTGCGCGAGCAGCGGCTGCAGCTCGGCCATGCTCTTGGCACGCTCGATCTTGATGGCCACACCTTCCCCGGCAGGTCCCAACTTGTCGTTGAGGTAGCGCACCGCGTCGCGTTTGGTGGTCTCGATGGACCCGCCGGACTTGGCGGGCGCAGGCGCTGGGGTTGGCGCCGGGGCGGGGGCAGGAGGGCGGTCGGCGAGCACCGCGAAGACATCGATGAAGCCGTCAACCAGCAACTGCTGCAGCGTCGCCTCGGCGTCGCCCGGAACCAGCTTGGTCAGATCGTCGATGCTTCGCTGGCCATCGACCATGATCAATGCACCACGAAGGCGCGGTGGCAAGCGGTGGGCCCGGGTTTCGATTTCGGCCTGACCCTTGGCAGTTTTCCGGTAGATGGTTGTCATCGCTCGATCAGTTTTGCAACGGCGACCGGTAGGTCACCTTCAGGATGGCCTGCCACGCGGTTGGCGCGAGGCGTACAACGTGCGCGTACTTTAGGCACCGCTCGCTTACCCGTATAGTTTGCACCTTTCTCAATGCTGACGGCAACGCGGAATACTGGACCGATGAATCCACAAAACATCGTTATCACTCGCCACGACGGCGCCGACGGCTCGCTGGCCACGGTGCTGATCACGTTCAATCGGCCCAAGCAGCTCAACGCTCTCAACGACGCCTTGATGGATGAACTCGGCCAGGCGATGACCGAAGCCGATGCCGACGCCGCGGTCGGCTGCATCGTCATCACCGGCAGCGAAAAGGCGTTCGCCGCAGGGGCGGACATCGGCGCCATGGCGACCTACAGCTACATGGACGTCTACCTGGGCAACTACATCACGCGCAACTGGGAACAAATGCGCCAGGTGAGGAAGCCGGTGATCGCCGCGGTGGCCGGCTTCGCGCTCGGCGGCGGCTGCGAGCTGGCGATGATGTGCGACTTCATCATCGCCGCCGACACGGCGAAGTTCGGTCAGCCCGAGATCAAGCTCGGCATCATCCCCGGCGCCGGCGGCACGCAGCGCCTCCCGCGCGCCATCGGCAAATCCAAAGCCATGGACATGGTGCTGACGGCGCGCATGATGGACGCGGCCGAAGCCGAGCGCGCCGGCCTGGTCAGCCGCATCGTCGCGGCCGACAAGCTGATCGACGAAGCGCTGGCTGCGGCGGCGACGATCTGCGGCATGGGCTTGCCGGCCGTGATGCTGGCCAAACAGTGCGTCAACCGCGCCTTCGAGTCAGGCCTGGCCGACGGCGTCACATATGAGCGCCAGATCTTCCATTCGCTGTTCGCCACCGAGGATCAGAAGGAAGGCATGGCGGCGTTTGTCGCCAAGCGCAAGCCTGCCTTTAAGCACAAGTAAGGCGCACGCGAAGCCTACGGCTTCTTCAGCAGCACCGTCTTGATCCAGCCGTCGCCCTTGGGCGACGTGACCTTGGCAAAGCCGTTCTTCTCTTCGCCGAGGTAGAGCACCTCGTCGGTCTTGGCCAGGCTCATCAGCACGCCGGCGCTGTCGGCCGGCCCCCTGAGCACCTTGGCGCCGGCGATCTTGGCCACCATCACGTCGCCCGCGTTGGCCGCGTTGGCGACGACGCTGCCGGCGGCGTTGGCCTGCGAGGCGACGCCGGCCTTGGCCTGGATCAGGCTGGCGCTGTTGCGCACCGCGCGCACGATGTTGTTCCAGTTGTCGAGGAACGACGCGGTAATGACCTTGCCCTCGTTGGTGTTGGTGTAGGCACCGAACGCCGCACCGCCGCCGCCACCGAAGATGGTGCCACCGAGGCCCCAGTCAGTCTGCTTGGCGCTGCCTTCGGCTGCGGCGACCTGGATGCCAGAACGGGTGTCGGCGAGCAGCATGCTCGTCTGGGCTTCCTTGAACTTCAGGCCCCCGGCGACAGCGCCGACCACCGCGCCTGCACCGCCGAAGCGGCCGAGCAGGCCGCCGACCGCGCCGCCCATGCCGCCGGCATTGTTCTCGCTGAAGACTACGCTCGGCGTGACGATGAAGTCGGCCGCGACCATCTGGCCCTTGCCGATGTTCTGGTCGGACTGCATCTGCCCGCCAGCGGCCAGCGCGCGCTCCTGCATCATGTTCTGCATGCCGACGCCGCGCTCGACGACCTGGAAGCAGTTCGACTGCTGGATCATCATGCGGATGAGGCCCACCGGCGAGTTCAGGCCGTAGCGGGACAGGCCGGCCAGGATGTGGCTCTGCGGCTCGACGACCGCGATCGTGCCCTTGGGCGCATCGCACTTCTCGAGCTGGGTGTTGGCGTTCTGCGCGCCGCTCGGGCCGGCGCTGCCTTGCGCGGCCGAGCCGCCTTCACCCAGGGTCTGCGCCGACGCGGTGGTGGCGCAGACGGCCATGACCAGGGTGCTGAGGGTGAGTTTTGTATTCATGACGGGCCTCCAGGTGGGATTGCTGATTCGCCCACGATTCTGGTGCCGGGCACCGGCCGTGTCATGCGTGAAACTCGGGGGGTGGCGCAGCGCTGGCGGGGCTGCCGCTAGGCCGCGTGCTTGTCCTTTTCGGACGTGAAGCTGTCGGCGAAGAACGCATCGTCGGGCAAGCCGCAGGTGGCGACAAATTCGCGGTGCGCCGACTCGACCATGATCGGCGCGCCGCAGGCATAGACCTCGTGGCCCGACAAGTCGGGCAGGTCGGCCATCACCGCCTGGTGAACCAGGCCGCTGCGGCCGCTCCACGCATCTTCGGGCTTGGCTTCTGAGAGCACCGGCACGTAGCGCAGGGTCGGCATCTCGGCGGCGGTCTCGATGGCCCAGTCGTGCAGATACAGGTCGGCCTTGCTGCGGCAGCCCCAGTACAGCACCGCATCGCGCGTGATGCCCTTGGCGCGCATGTGCTCGATGATGGCCTTGATCGGCGCAAAGCCGGTGCCCGACGCCAGCAGCACGATCGGCTTGTCGCTGTCTTCGCGCAGGAAGAAGCTGCCGAGCGGCCCTTCGACGCGCAGGATTTCCTTTTCCTTCATCGCACCGAAGACATGGTCGGTGAACTTGCCGCCGGGCATGTGGCGCAGGTGCAGTTCGACCACAGGGGGCTCGCCGAGATGTTCGGGCGCATTGGCCATCGAGTAGCTGCGCCGCGACCCGTCGCGCAGGATGAATTCGACGTACTGGCCGGCGCGGTACTTAAGCGCCACGTTGGCTGGCAATTGCAGCTTCATGATCGCCACGTCCGGCGCCGGGCGAGTCAGGCTGGCGACACGTGCCGGCATCTTCTGCACCGGGTACTCGCCGGCGCCGGCCACGGTGCGCGCCTGGATCACGCAATCGGTTTGCGGCGTCGCGCAGCAGGGCAGGATCCAGCCCTGTTCTTCATCGGCGACCGACAGTGTTCGCAGCTGGTGCGCACCGTGGATGACGCGCCCTTCGACGAGACGGCTCTTGCACGAACCGCAGGCGCCGTCGCGGCAGCCATAGGGCAGGCCGATGCCGGCGCGGATGGCGGCGGCGAGGATCGGCTCGTCGCGCGCGACGTCGAAGGAAAGGCCGGCGGGCTGGACGGTGACTTTGAAGGTCATGGTGCTCTCTACACTGCTCGAATCAGTCTCAATTGTCCGCGATGACCCTGCCTTGCTCTGCTCTGCGCCGTCCGACGCTGTTGATCGTCGGCTGCGGTGACGTGGGCTTGCGGGTTCTGCGGTTGCTGCGCGGGCGTGTGCGCGTGATTGCACTCACGTCGAGCACGTACCGCGTCGATGAACTTCGCGCCGCCGGCGCGCTGCCGCTGTGGGGCAATCTCGACGATGCCGCCACGCTCGGGCGGCTGGCGGCGTTGGCTGATTGGGTGCTGCATCTGGCACCACCGCCGACGCAAGGCACCACCGATCCGCGCACGGCTGTGTTGCTGCAGGCACTGGCGCGCAGCACGCGCGTGCGCCGCATCGTCTATGGCAGCACCAGCGGTGTGTACGGAGATGCAGGCGGCGCACGCTTCGATGAATCCCGCACAACGCGGCCGGCCACGCCGCGCGCGAGGCGGCGCGTCGATGCCGAAGCGAGGGTGCGCCACCACGGCCGCGTCTTCGGTGTCAACGCGAGCGTGTTGCGCATCCCGGGCATCTACGCGCTCGACAGGCAAGGCGGTGACCCGCGCGAGCGCGTGCAGCGTGGCGCGCCGCTGCTGGCCGACGCCGACGACGTGTACACGAACCACATCCACGCCGACGATCTGGCACGGGCCTGCGTGGCCGCGCTGTTCCGCGCCGCGCCTCAGCGCCTCTATCACGCCAGCGACGACAGCGCGCTGAAGATGGGCGAGCACTTCGACGCCGTGGCCGATGCCTTTGGCCTGCCGCGTGCACCGAGAGTGTCGCGCGAAGCGTTGCGCGCTGCCGTGTCGGAAATGCAGTGGAGCTTCATGAGTGAATCGCGGCAGCTCGACAACACGCGATTGCACCGCGAGTTGCGCGTGCAGCTTGCCTATCCCACGCCATCGTCGGCGTGGGAGGAGTTCAGATCCCGCTCGCGCGCTTGAGTTGGCGATTGCGATCGACCGTGCGCGCGGTCAGCGTCTGGCGCGCCTCGCCGCGTTCGATCTCGAGGCTGACGTCGCGCTCCGCGGCACCGCTCCACAGCTTCGTCCACAAGGCATCGAGCGTCGCCACCGGTGCGTTGTCGATCGCAATGATGCGGTCACCGGCGCGCACGCCTGCCGCTTCGGCCGGGCTGTCTTCGCTGACACGGGCCACGCGCACCAGCCCGCCTTGCTCGATGCCATTGATGCCCAGCCACGCGCGCTGGCTGGCGGCCGACGCGCCCTTGCTGCGCAGCTCGCCGAGGATCGGCTGCAGCAGGTCAATCGGCACGAACATGTTGCCCGGCAGCATTGGCCCCTCGCTGCCGAGGGCGTTGTTGACCACCAGCGAGCCGATGCCCACGAGTTCGCCGCGCGGGTTGAACAGCGCCGCGCCGCTGTGGTCGGTGCGCGGCGGTGACGTGAACAGCGCGTCGTCGATGCGGTACTCCCAGTAGCCCGCAAAGACACGGCGCGAAACCATGCGTGCCGCGCTGAGCTGGCCCGAGGGCTCGCCACTGACGACGAGCAGGCTGTCTTCGGGCGTGACGCCGCGTGAGGTGCCGAGCGGCGCCGGTGCGATGTTCAGCGGTGCCAGCGGCTGCAGCAGGCCGAAGCCGGTGGCGAGGTCGTAGCCGACGACGCGGGCCGGCAGGTGGCGGCCGCTGTCGAGCAGCAGTTGCACCTGGTCGGCCTCGAGGATCAGGTAGCCGATGGTCAGCACAAGACCATCAGGCGCGATGACCACACCCGACCCCTGGCGTACGCGGCCGAGCGTGCTGTTGGAGCGGGCGTCCGGCACTGCCAGCGTCTGCACACCGACAACCGCGTTGGTAGCGCGCTCGAGCGCTTTGGATTGCGCCTCGAGTTCACCCGGCGCTGCGGCCAGCGCGGCGCCCGAAGCCAACCCTGCCAGCACCGACAACAACCAGGATTTCATGGCACACCCCCTTGAAGCCGCAGGATGCGCCAATCGGGCGCGCGCTGCAACGGGTGGTGCGAGGGTCAGCGTTTGCCGAAGGGCGATTGGCCGCGCCAGAAGCGGATCATCAGGAAGCCGCCGAGCATGCCGCCCAGGTGCGCGAAGTGGGCCACGCCGCCGCCGCCCAAATGAGATAGCCGAGCACAAGTTCGAGTCGCCCCGAAAACGGCGACGAAGAACTTGGCCTTCATCGGGATCGGCGGGAACAGCGGCATGATGATGCGGTTCGGGAACAGCATGCCGAAGGCCAGCAGCAGGGCGAACAGCGCACCCGAGGCGCCGACGGTCGGCACGCGCGAGCCGATCGGCCATCGTCCAGACGATCTGCACGGCCGCAGCGGCGAGCGCACCGGCAAGCAGGAAGTGGATGAAGCGCTTCTGGCCCCACAAGCGTTCGAGCTCGCCGCCGAACATCCACAGGCCGAGCATGTTGAAGAACAGATGCCCCATGTCGCCGTGCAGGAAGGCGTAGGAGAGCACCTGCCAGGGCATGAAGTTGCCGCTGGCGATCGGCCACAGCGCGAACATCGTCTTCAAGCCAGCGCCCGAACAGCAACTGCGCACAGAACACCGCCGTGCAGATCAGCATGAACGCTTTGGTGACCGGTGGCAGCGGCGGCATGTTGGATGTGGGTTGGTGCCCCGGGCCGGACTCGAACCGGCACGCTGTTTAGGCGGTGGATTTTGAATCCACTGCGTCTACCGATTCCGCCACCGGGGCAAGTTGGGTGCGGTGCGCTGAGCGCAACGGGGCGCGATTATCACACGCACTCAGCAACGGCTCGGCGCTGCTGAGACAATCGCGCCATGCCCACGTACAAGACCCTCGAAGACGCGATTGGCGGCACGCCGCTCGTGCGCTTGCAACGCCTGCCGGGTTCCGCGAACGAACAGCGCGGCAACGTCTTTCTCGGCAAGCTCGAAGGCAACAACCCGGCCGGGTCGGTGAAGGACCGGCCGGCGATCAGCATGATCGTGCGCGCCGAAAAGCGCGGCGACATCAAGCCGGGCGACGTATTGATCGAAGCCACCTCGGGTAACACGGGCATTGCGCTGGCGATGGCCGCGGCGATCCGCGGCTACAAGATGGTGCTGATCATGCCGGAGGACCTGTCGATCGAGCGTGCGCAGACGATGAAAGCCTTCGGCGCCGAGCTGGTGCTGACGCCCAAGTCCGGCGGCATGGAATACGCGCGCGATCTGGCGCTGCAGATGCAGTCCGACGGCAAGGGCCGTGTCCTCGATCAGTTCGCCAACGCCGACAACCCGCAATCGCACTACGACACCACCGGCCCTGAAATCTGGCGCGACACCGAGGGCCAGATCACGCACTTCGTCAGCGCGATGGGGACCACCGGCACCATCACCGGCGTCTCGCGCTACATGAAGGAGCAGAACGCGGCGGTGCGCATCGTCGGCGCGCAACCGGCCGAAGGCTCGCGCATTCCCGGGCATCCGCAAATGGCCCGAGGCTTATCTGCCGAAAATCTACGACGCGACGCATGTCGATGAGATCGTGCTCGTCAGCCAGGCCGAGGCCGAAGACATGGCGCGGCGACTGGCGCGCGAGGAAGGGCTGTTCTGCGGCATCTCGGCGGCGGGTGCGTGCTGCGTGGCGTTGAAGCTGGCAGAACAGTTGGAGAAGGCGACGATCGTCTTCATCGTCTGCGACCGCGGGGACCGTTATCTGTCCACGGGCGTGTTTCCGGCATGAGCGCCGCCGGGCCGCTCCCAAGGCGCTCGCTCCCCCTTGGGGGGACCGGCGCGTAGCGCCGTAGGGGGCACGATGAGCTTCAAGTTCTGTCCGCAATGCACGACGGCGTTGGCGCTGATCGAGCAGATCGAAGACGGCGGGCCGAAGACTCGCTTGCGTTGCACGGGCTGTGACTTCACGCACTGGAACAATCCGACGCCGGTGCTGGCCGCGGTGGTCGAGTGCGTCGACCGGGGCGGGCAGGTGCTGCTGGCTCGCAACGCGGCCTGGACGCACCGCATGTTCGCGCTGATCACCGGCTTCATGGAAGCCGGTGAGACACCGCAGGAGGGCGTCGCGCGCGAGGTCACCGAAGAAACCGGGCTCTCGGTCGACGCCGTCTCGCTGATCGGTGTCTACGACTTTCAGCGCATGAACCAGGTGATCATTGCTTATCACGCCCAGGCACGCGGCGAGATCGTGCTGTCACCCGAGCTGGCCGAATACAAGCTCTTCGCGCCACCCGACGTGCGCTGCTGGCCGGCTGGCACCGGCTATGCGCTGGCCGACTGGCTGCGCTCACGGGGGCATGAACCCCAGTTCATCGACTGGGCCCAACGCGCCTAGAATCGCTCCATGACACTCGCGCAGAAAGAACTCGACGCCCGCGGCCTGAATTGTCCGCTGCCGATCCTCAAGGCCAAGAAGGCGTTGACGGAGATGCTGTCGGGCGAGGTGCTGAAGATCGTCGCCACGGACCCCGGCTCGGTGCGCGATTTCCAGGCGTTTGCGCGTCAGACCGGCAATGAGCTGGTCGATCAGGTCACGGGCGAAAAAGAGTTCGTGCACTACCTCAGACGTCGGTAGTTGGAGCCCGTCGTTTGACGAGTACGTCAGACGATCCCCTGAGGGAATCTGGCCGGCTTGGGAGCGTCCCGGCGCTCGGCCCACACACCCGACGATTACAGGTCAAGCGCCTTTAGGTATTCGCGGAAGCCGGCCCCCAACTGCGGGTGCGTGAGCGCCAGTTCGACGTTGGCCTGCAGGAAACCTTCCTTGCTGCCGCAGTCGTAGCGCCGCCCGTCATACCGGTAGGCAAACACTTTCTCGCGGCGCAACAGGCCCGCAATCCCGTCCGTGAGCTGGATTTCGCCACCGACGCCGCGCTTCTGGTTGGCGATCTCGTGGAACACGCCCGGCGTCAGGATGTAGCGTCCTGCCACCCCCAGACGTGAGGGGGCATCGGCCGGCTTCGGTTTTTCGACGATGCGCTCCACATTGACCAGCCGGTCGTTGACCTGCGTGCCGGCGACGATGCCATAGCGCTGCGTGTGTTCTGCCGGCACTTCCTGCACTGCCAGGATCGATGCGCGCCACTCCTTGAACTGCTCGACCATCTGCGCCAGCACGGGCGGCGTACCCACCATCAGGTCATCGGCGAGCAAGACCGCGAAGGGTTCGTTGCCGACCAACTTCTGACCGCACAGCACTGCATGGCCCAGCCCAAGCGCTTGCGCCTGGCGAACGTAAATGCAGTCCATGTCATCGGGCTTGACGGTCCGCACAACGTGAAGTAGTTCGTCCTTACCCGCTTGTTCAAGGGCTACTTCGAGCTCGAAGGTCATGTCAAAGTGATCCTCAATGGGTCGCTTGTGGCGGCCCGTGACGAAGATCATCTCTCTGACGCCGGCGGCATACGCCTCTTCAACCGCGTACTGAATCAGCGGTTTGTCGACAACGGGCAGCATCTCTTTTGGCTGGGCCTTGGTGGCCGGCAGGAATCGGGTACCGAGACCTGCCACGGGGAAAATCGCTTTGCGGATGTGCATTTACTTACAATCAACACGGGGAGTCCGGCGGATTCTGGCACGCGAACCAAGCAGGTTCGGTGTGCAGATTGCCCGGTGAATGGATGGATGTACTGATCGTTGAACCCCTCGAGCCGGAGGTGATGCAGTGGCTCGGCGAGCGCCACGCCGTGCGCTACGCACCGGAGCTGGCGCGCGACGCACGTGCACTGCGCCAGGCCCTGTTCAACGTGCGTGCGCTGGTGATTCCGCCGTCGGTGGCGCTCGATGCGCAAGCGCTGCACTACGCGCCGATGCTGCGCGCCGTGGGCCGCCTGTCATCAGGATCCGAGAACATCGACATCGAGGCCTGTGGTCGCGCTGGGGTTGAAGTGGTGCGCAGCGTCACGGCCAGCGCGGTGGCCGAGGCCGAATTCATGGTCGGCGGGCTATTGCAGATGCTGCGCCGCGTGCCGGTACTGAGCCCCGACGGCCTGCTGGTTGGGCGCGAGCTTGGCGGCGCGACGATCGGCCTGATCGGCATGGTGCCAGCAGCACGCTCGCTGGCTCAGTTGCTGTCAGCCTTTGGTTCGCGCGTCGTCGGCTACGACCCGGCAGTGCATGCGTCGGACAACGTCTGGACTCGCTGGCGAGTCGAACCTGTGGCGCTGCGCGAGCTGATGGAACAGAGCGATGGCGTCTGTGTGCAACTGACGTACTTCTCGCGCTACCAGGGCCTGATCGGCGAGCGCTTCCTGCCGTATTGCAAACCCAACCAGGTGCTGATCAACGTCGCCCATTCGAGCCTGTTCGATCAGGCGGCGCTGGCCGAGGTGCTGGGGACAGGGCGCATGGCTGCGGCCTGGTTCGACAGCCTCGAGCCCGGCGCGCTCGACCCTGGTAGGCCGCTGGCGGAAATCGACACGCTGCAGATCACGCCGCGCGTGGCGGCAACGACGCGCGAGTCGCGCGTGCGCGCCGCCTGGGCGGTGGCGCGGCGCATTGACGAACTGCTGTCGGCAGAAAGCACGCCGCAGCGCGGCGACTTCAGGTCGACGGCCCCAGACGTGCCGCTTGATCTTGAAGGCGACGCAAAGCCTGAGTGAAATCAGCCAGGCGAGTCCGCTCCAGTGCCACGACCTCGGGGCGGGCGCGCGCGACAAAGCTCTCGTTTCCCAGCTTGCCCTCGGCTTTGGCGACTTCGCCTTCGAGGCGCGAAATTTCCTTGGTCAGTCGCGCTCGCTCCGCGGCCAGGTCAATCTGCACCCGCAGCGCCACCCGGACGTTGCCGACGACGGCCACCGGTAACGCGCTTGTCGCCGCGGCGAACGCCGACTCGTCTTCGAAACGCTGCACCTCATTGACCTTGGCCAGCGTCTTGAGCAATGGCGAGGCAGCGTCGATGAAGGCCTCGTCCCCGAACGCCAGCAGCGGCACCTTGTCCGCCGGTGACAGCCCCATCTCGCTGCGCAGGTTGCGGCAGGCACTGACGACGGCTTTGAGCTGCGCCATCCAGGCATCGGCCTTGGCGTCGATGCGCTCGGGCTGCGAGCCACCGGGTAGGGCGCGACCATCACACCGGCCGCGTTCGACGAAGCCCGCCCGGCCACCGGCGCCACCTGGTCCCACAGCTCGGCGGTGATGAAGGGTGCCAGCGGGTGCAGCAGCCGCAGCACGGTCTCCAGAGTGCGGATCAGCGTGCGCCGAGTCGCGCGCTGCTGCGCGTCGGAACCATTGGCAATCTGCACCTTGGCGATCTCGAGGTACCAGTCGCAGTACTCGTTCCAGACGAAGTCATAGGCAGCGGCGTTGACGAGGTCGAGCCGGTAGTCAGCGAAGCCTTGTGCCACTGCGGCCTCTACGCGCTGCAACTCGCCGCTGAGCCAGCGGTCGGCCTGCGAGAAGCTCATGTAGCCGTGAAACGCTCCGCCCGGTTCGCACTCGGCTTTGGTGTGTTCCTTGAGCCCGCAGTCCTGACCCTCGCAATTCATCAAGACGAAGCGCGTCGCGTTCCAGAGCTTGTTGCAGAAGTTGCGGTAGCCCTCGCAGCGCTTGGTGTCGAAGTTGATGTCGCGGCCCAGGCTGGCATATGACGCCATCGTCAGGCGCAGCGCGTCGGCACCGTAGGCCGGGATGCCTTCCGGAAATTCCTTCTTCACGCGCGCGGCGACCTTCGGCGCGGTCTCCGGTCGGCGCAGGCCGGTGGTGCTCTTGGCGATCAGCGTGTCCAGATCGACGCCCTGGATCAGATCTACCGGATCGAGCACGTTGCCTTCGCTCTTGCTCATCTTCTGGCCGTGCGAGTCGCGGATCAGTCCGTGGATGTAGACATGCCTGAACGCCGCTTTGCCGGTGAAGTGCGCCGTCATCATGATCATGCGCGCGACCCAGAAGAAGATGATGTCGAAGCCGGTGACGAGCACCGTGCTTGGCAGGAACAGGTCCTGCTCGACGCTCTTGTTCGGCCAGCCGACGGTCGAGAACGGAAACTGCGCCGCCGAGTACCACGTGTCGAGCACGTCGGGATCGCGCGTCAGGTTCTTGCCAGGTGCCTTCGCTTGCGCTTCGGCCTCGGTGCGCGCAACGATGACGTTGCCGGCTTCGTCGTACCACGCCGGGATCTGGTGGCCCCACCACAACTGGCGCGAGATGCACCAGTCCTGGATGTTCTTCATCCACTGGTTCCAGGTGTTGACCCAGTTGTCGGGCACGAAGCGCACCTCGCCTCGGTCCACCAGCTTCATCGCACGGCCAGCGATCGATTCGCCATCGTGGCCCGGCTTGGTCATCGCCATGAACCACTGGTCGGTGAGCATCGGCTCAACGACCTGGCCGGTGCGCGCGCAGCGCGGGACCATCAGCTTGTGCTTCTTGGTTTCGACCAGCAGGCCCAGCGCGTCGAGATCGGCAACCACTTTCTTGCGCGCCGCAAAACGGTCGAGACCGCGATACGCCGCCGGGGCGTTGTCATTGATCTTGGCGTCGAGCGTCAGCACGCCGATCATCGCCAGGCCGTGGCGCTGGCCGACGGCGTAGTCGTTGGGGTCGTGCGCCGGCGTGACCTTGACGACACCGGTGCCGAACTCTCGATCGACGTAGTCATCGGCAATGACGGGAATCGTTCGCTCGGTGAGTGGCAGCTTGACGCGCTTGCCGATCAACGATGCGTAGCGCTCGTCCTCCGGGTGCACCATGACCGCGGTGTCGCCGAGCATTGTCTCCGGCCGCGTCGTTGCCACGACCAGCGAGCCCGAACCGTCTTCGAGCGGGTAACGGATGTGCCAGAGGAATCCATCTTCCTCTTCGCTTTCCACCTCGAGGTCCGACACCGCCGACATCAGCACCGGGTCCCAGCTCACCAGACGCTTGCCGCGGTAGATCAGGCCCTCTTCGTAGAGCCGAACGAAGGTCTCGTTGACGACGGCCGACTGGGTCGCGTCCATCGTGAAGTACTCGCGACTCCAGTCCACGGTGTCGCCAATGCGACGCATCTGGCCGGTGATGACATTGCCCGACGTCTCTTTCCACGCCCAGACGCGCTTCATGAACTCCTCGCGGCCGATGTCATGGCGCGACAGGCCCTGCTCCTGCAACTGCCGCTCGACCACGATCTGCGTGGCAATGCCGGCGTGGTCCGTGCCCGGCAACCAGAGCGTGTTGAAGCCGCTCATGCGATGCATGCGCGTCAAGGCGTCCATGATCGTGTGGTTGAAGCCGTGGCCCATGTGCAGCGTGCCGGTGACGTTGGGCGGCGGCAACTGGATCGAGAACGAGGGCTTGGCTGTGTCGAGCGTTGGCACCGCGGCGCCACTGGCTTCCCACCTCGGAGCCCACTTGGCTTCGATGGCTGCAGGCTCGAAGGACTTGGCAAGTTCTGTTGACATGTTGGCGGTGCGAAAAGGCGATGCGCTGGCCGCGCCAACAGATACTCCTGTCAACGCAACACGGGTCCAAGGGGTTGCGTTCATTGTAGGTGGCGACCCTGAGGCCGCCACTCGCAACACCAAGGAGACGATCGATGCCGATGCCCCGATTCCTGCGTGCCGTGGCGTGCGCCGTGCCTGTGCTCCTGTCAGCCTGCGGCGGCGGCGGCGACGACGCCGGCAACAGCGGTGGCTGCCCGCCGTCCGCGGCCAGCGGCGGCGTCGCCGACCGCCAGGATTGGCTGCGGTGCTACTTCAATCAGAACTACCTCTGGTATCAGCTCAGTCCCGACCCATCACCTGCTGGCTTCAACACGGTCGATGGCTACTTCGACGCTCTGCTGTACGGCGGTGGCGATGCGATCCCTGGTGGCGGCGGCGCGTTGTGGCCGGCCGATCGCTACAGCGGCTATCAGAGCACCGAGAGCTTCAACCGCTTCTTCGGCGATGGGCGGACGCTGGGCTACGGCGTCGCTGTCAACGGCCTGGAGGCGGTGGCGCAAGGCGCGACGCGGCTGTTCGTACGCTACATCGAACCGCTGTCGCCGGCGGCACAGTCGGGTGTGCTCGCCGGTGGGCTGCAACGCGGCGACGAGATCCTGGCGATCAACAACACGCCGGTGGCGACCTTGATTGCGGCCGATGACTTCAGCGCACTGTCGGCCAATGCCGCTGGCGATGCCTTGCGCCTTGACGTGCGTCGCGGCGCCGGCCCGACCGTCGTGGTCGTGCTCAGCGCGGCTGAGTTCGCGCTGACGCCGGTGCAGTCGGGCCAGCGGGTGTTCAGCCAGAACGGCCGCCGCATCGGATATGTGTTCGTCAAGGACATGATCAGCCAGGTCGGCTCGCCACTGGGCATGACCATGACCAGCTTCAAGAACCAGGGCATCGACGATCTCGTGCTCGACCTGCGCTACAACGGCGGCGGCCTGGTGTCGATGGGCGGCACGGTGGCCTCGTACGCCTCGGGCAGTCCGCACAACGGCAAGGTCTACACGCAGCTGCTCTACAACGACAGACAAAGCGGCAGCAACCGGATCTTCGGTTTCAGCAACCCCAACGCCTGGGCCGGCTTCCCGAGGGTCTATGTGCTGATGGGCGAGCGCACCTGTTCGGCAAGCGAGCAGGTCATCAACGGCCTGCGCGGCGTCGGTGTCGAGGTGGTGGCCATCGGCGACATCTCCTGCGGCAAACCGGTGGGCTTCCTGCCGGACGACGATGGCTGGGGCACGACCTACAGCATCGTCAACTTCGAAGGCGTCAATGCGCAGAACCAGGGGCGCTACTTCGATGGCCTGGCGCCAACTTGCCCAGTGGCCGAAGACCTCTCGCTTGCCGATCGGCGACTTGTCGGATCCGCTGCTCGTTGCCGCGGCGCACCATGCCGACAACGGGGCATGCCCGGTCTCGCTGACCCGGGAAACGCCTGCGTCCCGCGCCGGTGCTGCGCGCAAGCGATACAGCGGCGCCGATGGCGGCGAGCGCAGCGGCATGTCGGCGCGCTAGAGCTCGCCCGGCGGGCGCCTCACATGAAGAGGTGCTCGCCCGCGTTCTCGCCGCCGAGCACGACGTAGTTGACCTTCTTCAGGTCCAGCAACTGCGTGCCGCCGGCGTAGCTGATCGAGCTCTGCACGTCTTCACGCATCTCGCGCAGCGTGTCAGCAAGCTGGCCCTTGATCGGCTCGAGGATGCGCTTGCCTTCGACGTGTTTGTACTCGCCCTTGTTGAAGTCCGACGCGCTGCCGTAGTACTCCTTGTAGCGCTTGCCATCGACTTCCACTGTCTGGCCGGGGCTCTCTTCGTGGCCGGCAAAAAGCGAGCCGATCATCACCATCGTCGCGCCGAAGCGCACGCTCTTCGCGATGTCGCCGTGGTGGCGGATGCCGCCGTCGGCGACGATCGGTTTCGTGGCCACGCGCGCACACCACTTCAGCGCCGACAGCTGCCAGCCGCCGGTGCCGAAACCCGTCTTCAACTTGGTGATGCAGACCTTGCCCGGGCCGACGCCGACCTTGGTGGCGTCGGCGCCCCAGTTCTCGAGGTCGATCACCGCCTCCGGCGTGGCCACATTGCCGGCGATGACGAAGGCCTTCGGCAACTTCGCCTTGATGTGCTCGATCATGCGCCGCACGCTGTCGGCGTGGCCGTGTGCGATGTCGATCGTGATGTAGTCGGCGCCGGTGCCGTCGGCGGCGAGCTGGTCGACGGTCGCCGTGTCAGCCGGCTTGACACCGAGGCTGATCGAGACGAACAGCTTCTTGCTGCGCATGCGGCGCGCAAAGGCCACGTTGTCCAGATCGAAGCGATGCATCACGTAGAAATGGCGGCTGGCGGCCAGTGACTCGACAATCGGCTCGTCGACCACCGTCTTCATGTTCGACGGCACCACCGGCATCACGAAGCGCTGCGGGCCGAACTGCGTGCTGGTGTCGCACTCGCTGCGGCTCTCGACGCGGCACTTGCGCGGCAGCAGCAGGATGTTGTCGTAGTCGAATATTTCCATTTGCAGGCTCGTCAGGCTCGATCGTTGATGGAGAGCGCTTGACCTGGTGTCCCGGTGCCGCAAAGACAAACCGGGCGCCAGAATTTGGGCCCGGTGGCAGATTCTACGCGGCCACGAAGCGTGAGCATTCGTGTCGCAGTGCGCATTCGGCAGGCGGCTGCTGTCGCGAGCGCGTAACGCGCTCTCGATAATCTGAATCTCCGAATACAGCCCACGTGGCTCCAGGCGTGTCAGACCGTTCAGCGTTCGTCGATTCCAAAGGCGCCCGATCGCGGTCGCGCTGGATGTTCGGCCGCTGGTTCGAGTCCAAGCCTGATCCTCTGCTCGAAGCCCTGTTCGAGCGCGCCAGCGACGGTTTCCTGGTCTGCGGCGCCGACGGCAAGGTGCTGTCGTGCAACCCGGCCGCGGCTCAGTTGCTCGGCGACGAGCCGACAACCGTCGAGGGCCGCCATGTTTCGGAGCTTTTCGAGCAAGGGCAGAGCGACCGATTTTCGCTGCATACCGGCGGCGCGATGACACGCAGCCGCAGCGCGCCGGGGCGCCCCGTCGACTTGCACCTGACCGAGTACGCGGGCAGCGACGGCGCGCATGTGCTGGTGCGCGTGCGCGACGCTTCTGAACGCGCCGACACCCAGGAGCGTTTGAAGCAGCTCGCCAACTACGACAGCTTGACCGGCCTGCCCAACCGGTCACTGTTCCGCGACCGCCTGGGCCAGGCGATGGCGCGCGCCAAGCGACGCGGCAAGCCGATGGCCTTGATGTTCCTCGATCTCGACCGCTTCAAGCAGGTCAACGACGAACTCGGGCATGAGGCCGGTGACCGCCTGCTGCAGCATGTCGGCACGACGCTGACCGACTGTTTGCGCGCCGTCGATTCGGTGACGCGCGACGGCGGCATGCCGCACACGCTGTCGCGCCTGGGTGGCGACGAGTTCACGCTGATCGTCGAGAACATCAACGGCGCTGAAGACGCTGCCCATGTGGCCAGCCGCGTGCTCGAAGCGCTTGGCGAGCCGGTCCAGATCGGCGAGGAAGAGCTCGTCGTCACGGCCAGCATCGGCATCTCGATGTACCCGATCGACGACGTCGATCTCGACACGCTGATCCGCCACACCGACATGGCGATGTACCGCAGCAAGTCGCACGGCCGCGCCACCTACAGCTTCTTCAGCGAAGACCTCTCGGCTGCGGTCACGGCACGCGTCTCGCTTGAAGGCAGCCTGCGCCGCGCCATCGAGCGTGAAGAGTTCGTGCTGCACTTCCAGCCGAAGAGCGATTTGCGCTCCGGAAAGATCACCGGTGTCGAGGCGCTCGTGCGCTGGCACCGGCCGGGTCATGGCCTGGTGCCGCCGGATCGCTTTGTCAGCGTGCTCGAGGACACCGGGCTGATCCTGCCGGTCGGTGCCTGGGTGATCCGCGCGGCTTGCGAGCAGATCGCAGCCTGGGACCGCCTCGGCCTGCCTCCGCTGCGGCTGGCGGTGAACCTGTCGGCGCGGCAGTTCCGCCACCTCTACCTGGCCTCGATGATCGAAGACTCGCTGCGCCAGAACGGAATCGAGCCGCAGCGCCTGGAGATCGAGCTCACCGAGTCGCTGCTGATGGAAGACAACGACGCCACACGCTCGATGCTGGAGAGCTTCCGGCGGTTGGGCGTGCGCATGGCGATCGACGACTTTGGCACCGGCCATTCATCGCTGTCCTACATCCGCCGTTTTGCGATCGACACGCTGAAGATCGACCGCTCGTTCGTGCAGTCGCTGCCCGACAACGACGAAGACACGGCGATCTGCAGCGCCGTGATTGCGCTCGGCCGCAACATGAAGATGTGCGTCGTCGCCGAAGGTGTCGAGACCGCGGAACAGGCACAGGTGCTGCGCGAACTCGGCTGCGACGAAGTGCAGGGCTACTGGATCAGCCGGCCGATGCCTGGCGCCGACTTTGCCGGCTGGTTCGTCAACTACAACCGTGCCCGCACCGCGCGCAAGCGCTCGCGCAGCCGCTACAGCGACACGAGCCCGATCACGCTGTTTTCGCTTCTCGACGGCACCTGAGCTCACTCGCCAAAGACACGCAGCGGATCGATGCTCGACCGCTGGCCCAACGCTGAAGCACCGTCCTCTGCCCATTGCGCCACGCGTTCGCGGCCGGCATCGCGCAGGCGCTGCAGGAAGGCCCACTCAGGAACCAGTCGCGTGTTGCTCGGCAGCGCGGCGAGCGTGCTGTCGGCGTCGATCAGATGCCAGCGCAGGCGCGCTAGGCGTCGGTCGATGCCGAACCGCGGCCACGGCCGCTGCACTGCATCGGCATGCAGTTCGGCGAGCCAGCGCGCTTCACGCAGAAACGGCGCGGTGAATGCGATCTCGCGTACACGCTCGACGATGTCTTCGGCAGTCGAAGGTTGCGGCGCGTTGCCCAGAGGGCTCAGTGTGATCAGCATCAGGTCATCGGCCTGAACTTCTCGCACCAGCGGCCACAAGGCCGGGTTGGCGCTGAAGGCGCCGTCCCAATGCGGCTGGCCGTCGATCAGCACCGGGTGCGCCAGCGAGGGCAGGCAGGCCGATGCCAGCACGGCATCGATCGTGACCTCGTGGCGACGAACCAGGCGCAGTCGCCCACGCGCAGCTTCGGTGGCGGCGATGAACAGTGCCATGCCCTGCGTGCTGCGCAGGCGCTCGAAATCAACTTGGGCAGCGAGGACGTCGCGCAGCGGATTGAGGTTCAGTGGGTTCAACTGTGACGGCGCGAACCAGCGCGACCAGGCGAGCATGGCGTGACCCATTGGCGCAAGCTGGGGTGGATCGCCCGGCAGATGCCACAGCGGTGGCACGCGGTCGGCGATGGCCTGCCAGAACGTGTGCAGCGCGGCGCGTGCACCGTCTGCGCCGCCCTGGTTCAAGCCGTGAGCCAGCACGATGGCATTCATCGCGCCCGCGCTTGCACCGCTGGCCGCTGCGATCGCGAGGCCGCGTTCGAGCAGCGCATCGATCACGCCCCAGGTGAACGCGCCGTGCGCCCCTCCACCTTGCAGCGCGAGGGAAAGGGCGGGTGAGCGATGGGTGCGAAAGGACCAGGGCATGAGGTGCATCGATGCACCGACCATGCCACAGGTCGTGGTCCACCCCCGAAGCGGCTGCGCCGCTCCCCCTCAAGGGGGCAACGCCAGCGGCCAGGCAGAGCCCGATCCGCGGCGTTTGCTGGGATCGCTGTCGAATGCGAGATCCGTCAGTTCAGTCGCGAGAGTTGGCTCATCGTTTCGGCCACGAAGCGTGCCGGTGGCATGTCGGCCGTGCGGTAGGCCAAGCGTGCCTGACGGTCGAACAGATAGACCTGCGCGGTGTGTCGGTCGGCACCGGCAGCACGGCCGCGCACGAAATCGAGCAGTCGGTCGACGTCGTCGACGCGCGGCACGGCGGCATGCCAGTGGGCGTGCGTGCCAAATCGGGCGAGCCAGGCACGCACCGCCTGCGGGCTGTCGCCCAACGGGTCGATGCTGAGCGACAGCAACTGCATCTCGCGCTGCGCATTGATCAAGGGAGCCACAGCGCCAAACAGCGCACCCTGAATCGGACAGGTCGCGCTGCAGCCGGTGAACATCAGTTGCAGCGCCGTGATGCGGCCGCGCAGCCGGTCCGTCAACTCGAAGCGTTTGCCATCGCCTCCGGTCAGCGCCAGTTTGGGCGCAGGCAGTGGCGGACGCAGCGGACCAAAGGGCTCATGCGCGGGCGCAGTGGATTTTGCGGTCTGCGCCATCACGAGCGGTGCGGCGAGCGCTGTCAGCAACGCCAGGGTGTCGCGTCGTTGCAGGGTCATCAGCGGGCCACCGGGTCGGTCAGGTGCTGCCACAGCGAGCGGCAATCGGCATCGGAGATCTCGTAGCGGGGCATCGTGCGCAGGATGATGACATGCGCCGGATCGACGCCGCTGCGCAGCAACTTGCACAGCGAGGCGTCGTCGTAGCGTGACGGCGGGCCGCCGCGGCGGCGCACGGCCTCGGTGAGGGCGGCGCGGGTCAGTGCCGGTCCGACGCGCTGCGACACGGCCGGCGATGACGATGCGATGGGGCCGCCGTGGCAATTGACGCAGCGGCTGGCCTCGGCGGGCAACGAAAAATCCTGGCCGACGATGCGGGCGGCGAGCGCCACCTCGCCCTCGAACAGCTGCCGGCCCCGCGCCGCGCTCGCGCCATCACTTGCAGACGCGCCCTGAGCAAGGGCCAAGGCCACCAGCAGACTCCAGCGCACCTTCATGCGATCACGGCGGCGCCGCGTACAGCGACGCCGCGGGCACTGCGACGTACGTGGTGGTGCCCGGACGCAGCCACAGCATCTGCATCACCGCACCGCCACCGCGCTCGTAGTACTCGAGGCGGATGCTGTAGCGCTGCCCGGCGACCAGATTGATCGTGCCCGAGGTGTTGTTGGTCGGCGAGTGGTCGGTCCAGTTGTTGATCACCTGCACATTGTTGACCCACAGCCGCACGCCGTCATCGCTGCGGGTGCGGAAGCGGTAGCTGCCGCTCGTCGCCGCCAAGACGCTGCCGGTCCAGCGCGCCGAGAAGTTGTTGGCGTTGACGCCCGTGCCTGGCGAACCGGTGCCCCAGTCGAAGTTGACGGCCTCGGTGCGCACGAGCGTCGACGTTCCTGTGAGGGTGATGTTGTTGAAGTAGTTGCCGACCAAGCCACCGTTGGCCGTCGAGGCCACCGCAGGTTCTTCGCTGCCGATCTGGGCGACGAAGGCGGCCACCTGGGCCAGCTGTGTCGCATTCAGCGTCACGTTGTTGTGCACCGAGATCGCGTCGGCGAGCGTCGCTGCGGAGCCGTCGTGCAGGTACGGCGCGGTCTGCCACGCATCGCGCAGCGTCGGCGTGTCGATGCCGGTCAGCGCCGCGCCCAGGCGCGTGCCGCTCGACGGCTTGATCGTGCCGATGTTGCGCAGGCTGCCGAGCGACGCTGTCGGTGTAGGCGCTGCCGCCGTGGCAGGTGGCGCATTGCGCTGCGAAGACGCTACGGCCCGCCAGCGCGTCGGCTGTCAACGTGCCATCGGCATTGCGGCGCGGGCTCGGCTCGAAGACGGATAGCGACGACACGTAGGCCGCCAGCGCATCGAGATCGGCGCTGACGCCAGCCTTCGCATTGCCCAGCGGCTGGCTGCGTGTGCCGGTGTTGAACTGGGCGTCTGTCATGAGGCCGGTGCCCTGCGCCAGCGCGCGGATCTGGCCTTCGAAGTCCTGCAGTTCGTCGAAGTTGCCACTCCAGTGCAGCGGGCCCTGGCCCATCGCCGCGCGGCCGCGCAGCGCGATGGTGTTGCGCAGGCCTTCGCCCATGCCGGTCAGGTCCCACGTGCGGCCGTCACTGCCGCCGTCGCGGTGGCAGGTGGCGCAGCTCATGTAACTGTCGCGCGCCAGACGCGGGTCGCGAGCGTCGTAGAACAGGCGCTTGCCTTGCAGCACCTGCGCGGTCAGGCGTTCACTGGCCACGGACGCCAGCGTCGTCGGTGCAGGCACGGTGAACTCACCGAAGCGCACCAGGCGCGTCAGGTCGTGCACGGTCACGCTGCGGTCCATGAAGTTGCTGACGTACAGGCGCAAACCATCCGCCGAGACGGCCAGGCCTTGCGGCGCGCGGCCGGCGTCGAAACGCATCACCTCGCGTTTGTCGACCGGGTCGAGCACGGCCACCTGGCGGCTCGTCTCCAGCGCGACGAAGAGGTAGGCGCCGCTCGGGTGGAAGGCCGCCGCGCTGGCGATGCTCGAGTTGTCGTGATCGACGCGGGCGGCGTGGTCTTCGGCCAGCGTCGCGAGATCGATGCGCGAGCTGATCGCGCGCACGGTGTTCTGGAAGTCGAGGTTGCTGCCGTCGCGCAGCGTGCCGCGCTTGATGTTGTCCTGCTTCGACGGCACCCAGGCTGATGCGCCGTCGGGCGCGATCACCGCGGCGCCGAGGTAGTTGGGCACACCGCGGCCTTGCAGCGTGTTGTCGGCCTTCTCGCTGTGCTGCAAGACGACGGTGTTTTGAAGCGCGAGCGTGCTCGCATTGATCGCCACCACCTCGCCGCCGCGCGGCACGCCGCCGATGCTCGTCTGCACGCTGGCCGTGCCTTCGCCGGGCAGCGCCGGCGTGATGAAGCGCGAGACGAGCACACGTGCGCCGTCGCCGCTGATCGAGACTTGCCGCGGGTTCGGGCCGATGGCCACCGTGCCGGTGACGGCGCCGCTCCCATTCAGTCGCAGCACCTGGCCGGTGCCTTCGAGCGCCACCCACGCCGAACCGTCGGCCGGTGAGAACGCGATGCCGTAGGGCATCGACGCGCGCGGCAGCGCGATGGTCTGCGTGACCGCGAGCGTCGAGGCGCTGATGACGCTCAGACTTGCCGCGTCGCGGTTGGCGACCCAGACGCTGCCGCCGGACAGCGCCAATGTGCGCGGCCCCGCGCCGACGGCAATTTCTGCCTGCTTTGCATTCGTCACCGCATCGAACACGCTGACGCTGTCGTTGTCCTGGTTGATCACCCACAGCCGTGCATTGGCGCCGCTGCGGGGTTCCAGCACGATGTTCGACGATGCGACGGGTCGGGCCGCCGTCACGGCACCGGTGATTGCTTGGACGAAGCTCGTGCTCGTCACGCGGCCATCGGAAGCACGCACCGACAAGGTCACCGTGTAGAGACCCGGGTTGGTGTAGCGGTGCGAGGCTGTCGATGCGGTGGAGAACGCCGTCTGCGGCGTGCCGTCGCCGAAGTCCCAGGCGTATTCGAGGCCGCTACCGGTCGCGCTGGCGTTGTAGTTGACGTCGCTGCCCGCAGCTGCTGGTGGCGCCAGGACGGGGCTGATGACGGTCGGTGCCGTGAGCACGGTCCACGCGAACGTCGTGTTCGCGCTGGCGCCGCGGCTGTCCTGCACCGTCGCGTCGATGGTGTAGTTGCCGGCGGTGCTGGGCGTGCCGCTGATGACGCCGTTGCCGCTGCCGATGGCCAGGCCCGGCGGCAGTCCTGTGGCGCTGTACGTCAACGCGTCCCCGTCGGCGTCGCTGGCCTGCAGCGTCAGCGACGTCGCCTGGCCTTGCGTGCTCGACTGCGCCGCAGGCGTCGTGATCACCGGCGCGCGGTTGGGTACCGCGATCGTGAAGCGCACCGTCTTCTCGTCGGCGTTGGCGCCGAGCGTGCGCAGATCGCCGGTGGCCACCGGGCTGCCCCAGTTGACGCCATCGGCGGAGACATAGAACCGGTAGAGCGCGATCGTGCCGTTGCCGCCACCCGAGCGTGGCAGGTAGCGGAAGCCGCCGAGCCGCGCCGTCGTGCCCATGTCCACCGAGAACCAATGCGGGTGCGTCGGGTTCGCAGTCTGCCACTGCGTGTGCCAGATCGTTGCCACATTGCCGTCGAGGGCGTTGGCGGCTGCACCGTTCTCGCCGGCGAGCTCGACGCTGTCGGCGCTGGCCACCCAACCGGCGCGCGGCAGCGGGTTGCCGTTGTCGTCGAGCAGGTTGAACTCGGCCATCGACGCCCACGGATTGCCGTTGACCTCCGACAGAGATTCCAGGCGCACGTAGCGCATGTTGCCGGGCGTGAGCACGCGCCAGATGAATTGCGTGCTCACCGTGCCGTTGGCATTGCTTGCCGAGACACTGACGTTGAACGTGCCCGGCGTGCTCGGTGCGCCGCTGATGGCGCCCGTGCCGGTGTTCAAGACCACGCCGGGCGGCAGGCCGGTGGCGCCGTAACTGGCGGCACCGCTGGCGCTCAGCGCCAGGCTGACGGCTGCCCCGGTGGCGTGGCTCTGGTCACCCGGGCCAGGTGAGCTGCGGCGTGGCGGTGCCGCCGACGCGCACGATGCGTGCGACCGACGGCACGCCATCGGTGTTCATCGCGAACAGCATGTACAGACCCGGCAGCGCGATGCCGGTGTTGCTCGGCACCTGCACGCTGTAGCTGTTGGCGCCGGTGCTGTTGAACGCGAGCGGGATGCGGCGCTGGTCGTTGTTGACGGTGTGCGTCGTCGAGCCCATGCGCACCAGCGAGAACGACGCCACCGGCGCGTTCGTCAGCACGGCCATCGCCGTGCCATGGCCGGCCTGCGTCGGCGCAGCGGTGATCACCGGCCGCGTGGCCGGCGTGCCATCCGGGTTGAACAGGTAGTACGGCGAGAGGATCTGCACGTCGGGTGGTTGGCCGCGCAGCCGGCGCCGCACAGGCCGCCGCCGGACGTGATGACACGCGCATCGGGCAAGAGCAGCGACACGCCGTGGTAGTTGCGCGGCACGCTCATCGCCGGCAGCACGGTGAAGGTCTCGGTCACCGGGTCGAAGAGTTCGGCAGCAAGCACCGAGCGGTCGTCGGTGAACGCCGCGGCGCGCGTCTGGCCGCCGATCAGCACCACCTGGCCGTTGGGCAGGACGACGCTGTTGTGGAAGACGCGGGCGTAGTTCATCGGCGCCAGCTTGCGCACCGCGGCGCCGCCGGCACTGGTGTCGATGACGTAGGCGTTGGCGTTCGCATCGGCGCCTTCGTACATCGACGAGCCGCCGGCCTTGAGCACCTTGCCGATGTCGTACATCACCGCCGTGCCGCTGACGCTGAACAGGTCGTCGCCGCGTCGGCCCATCGGCTCCACGCCGCCGTCGCCGCGCGTGTCGAGCAAATGCATGTTGACGCCGGGGCCGGCGTGGAGCACGCGGCCGTGGCCGGTGGGGATCATCCAGAAGTGGCTGTCGCCGCCGAAGTTGCGGCTGGCATCGACCGACAGCATCGGATCGATCGGGATGCCGCTCATGCGCCGCCAGCCAGTGGCTTCGGTCCAGACCTCGCCGTGCTTGTTGCCGACGCCGCCGCTCCACGAGCCGCCGAGCGTGAGCACGGAACCGTCGGCGAGGATGGTGTTGGCGTTGTAGCCGCGAGCGATGTTCATCGCCGCCCCGGTGGTCCAGACGCCGGTGGCCGGGTTGAAGATGCTGGTGCGCGCGCTGCTGATGCCGCCGTTGACGAGCAGGCGTCCATCGGCCAGGTTGGTCGTGCCCGGGCAGAACATGTTGTGCCCGCTCTCGGTGACGGTGCGCTCGCTGCTGGTGTTCGTGGCCGGGTCGAAGGTCACCGTGTAGGTGCGGCCGACGTTGGCGCCGAAGGAGAAGCGCTCTTCGGCCGACCAGAGCAGCACTTTGCCGTCGGGCAGGACCGCCGCCGTGGTGGGCACGAGCGGCAACGCGACCGGTGGCGACCAGACCGACTGCGAAGGCGCCGCGATGGCCAATGGCTGCTCGCGCTGCGACGAGGCGTCCGGCGCCGCATCGTTGCCGCCGCCGCAAGCTGCGAGCACGATCGCTGAACCGACGATGCACAGCCGTCGAATGGTGAAAAACATGGCGCCCCTCCGAGTGGTCCCGAGGCCGCGCGTGGCGCGCAGGCCCTTGGTTGTTCTTGCTCCCTGGCGCAACTGAATGTATCTACGATCGGGCGGCATCGCCTGCGTGCCAGCCCTCGCAAGCGCGGGGTGGCCCCCTAATTTGCAGGGGCAGAAAACGCGCTCTCTAGAATCGTTCGATGAACGATGAACCCGCCGCCGGCCTGCTCAGAGGGCTGAACCCGGAACAACTCGCCGCGGTGACGCTGCCGCCCGTACCGGCGCTGATCCTCGCTGGCGCCGGTTCCGGCAAGACCCGGGTGCTGACGACGCGCATCGCCTGGCTGCTGTCCACCGGCCAGGTCTCGCCGGGCGGTGTGCTCGCGGTGACCTTCACCAACAAGGCCGCGAAAGAAATGCTGACGCGGCTGACCAGCATGCTGCCGGTCAACGTGCGCGGCATGTGGATCGGTACCTTCCACGGCCTGTGCAACCGCTTCCTGCGCGCGCACTGGAAGCTCGCCGGCTTGCCCCAGGGCTTTCAGATCCTCGATGCGTCGGATTCGGTGGCCGCCGTCAAGCGTGTCGTCAAGGCGATGGCCCTCGACGAAGAGCGCTATCCGCCGAAGCAGGCGGCGTACTTCATCTCCGGCAGCAAGGAGGAAGGGCTGCGTCCGCATGACATCGTCGCGCCCGACCCGCACACCGCCAAGCTGATCGAGGTTTATGCCGCCTACGAGGCGCAATGCCAGCGCGAAGGCGTGGTCGATTTCGGCGAGCTGATGCTGCGCTGCTACGAACTGATGCGCGACAACGACGCTGTCCGAGAGCACTACCGCCGCCGCTTCGCGCATGTGCTGGTCGACGAGTTCCAGGACACCAACAAGCTGCAGTACAAATGGCTGCAGATGTTCGCGCCGCCCGAACCGCAGAAGGGCGTGTTCGCCGTCGGCGACGACGACCAGAGCATCTACGCCTTTCGCGGTGCGCAGGTCGGCAACATGGCCGACTTCGAGCGCGAGTACCGCGTGCCTCAGGTCATCAAGCTGGAGCAGAACTACCGCTCGTATGCGCACATCCTCGACGCCGCCAACGCGTTGATCGCGCACAACACCAAGCGCCTGGGCAAGAACCTGCGCACTGACGCCGGGTCGGGCGAGCCGGTGCGTGTGTTCGAGGCGACGAGCGACTACGGCGAAGCGCAGTGGCTGCTCGACGAAGCGCAGCAACTGCACCGCGGCGGCACGGCGCGATCACAGGTCGCCATCCTGTACCGCAGCAACGCGCAAAGCCGCGTGCTGGAAAGCGCGCTGTTCAATGCCGGCATCCCCTATCGCGTCTATGGGGGCTTGCGCTTCTTCGAGCGCGCCGAGGTCAAGCATGCGCTGGCCTACCTGCGCCTGATCGAGAACCCGAACGACGACACGAGCTACCTGCGCGTCGTCAACTTCCCGACGCGCGGCATCGGCGCGCGCACGCTGGAGTTGCTGCAGGACGCGGGCCGTGCGAGCGGGCGCAGCCTGTACCAGAGCGTCGGCAGCGTGAGCGGCAAGGGCGGCTCGAACCTGATCGGCTTCAACGCGTTGATCGACACGCTGCGCGACGACACGCGCGGCGACACGCTGCGTCAGATCATCGAGAAGATGCTGCAGCGCTCCGGCCTGACCGAGTTCTACCGCCACGACAAGGAGGGCCAGGACCGCATCGAGAACCTCGACGAGCTGGTCAACGCCGCCGAAGCCTTCGTCACGCAAGAGGGCTTCGGCAAGGATGCGGTGGCGATGCCGGTCGACGAACTCTCTCCCGGCGCCATCGTCGATGCTGCGCCGCTACCGCCGGAAGCGCTGGCGCCCGACGCCGACACCGGCGAGATCGTCAGCCCGCTCGCCGCCTTCCTGACGCACGCCGCGCTCGAAGCTGGCGACAACCAGGCGCAGGCCGGGCAGGACGCGATTCAGCTGATGACGGTGCATGCGGCCAAGGGCCTGGAGTTCGACGCCGTCTTCATCACCGGCATGGAGGAGGGGCTGTTCCCGCACGAGAACTCGATGAGCGACCACGACGGCCTCGAAGAAGAGCGGCGCCTGATGTACGTGGCCATCACGCGCGCGAGGAAGCGCCTGTACCTGAGCTTCTCGCAGACGCGCATGCTGCACGGCCAGACGCGCTATCACATCAAGAGCCGCTTCTTCGACGAGCTGCCCGAAGAGCATCTGAAGTGGCTGACGCCGAAGAACCAGGGCTTCGGCTCGGGCTATGTGCGCGAGTACCAGAACGCCTGGTCGCGAGGCTCGGGGCTGGGCAGCATGATCGGCGCCGGCCGCGTCGAGTCGCCGTCACCGCCGCCGTATGTGTCGAAGACACCGCCGTCGCACGGCTTCCGCTCAGGGCAGGGCGTGTTCCACAACAAGTTCGGCGAAGGCGTGATCGTCACGCTCGAGGGCGTCGGTGACGATGCGCGAGCGCAAGTCAACTTCGGCCGTCATGGCATGAAGTGGCTGCAGTTGTCGATCGCGAAGTTGACGCCGACGTAGTCAGTTGCGCTTTTCGAGCCGCATCACGTCGTTCTCGCGCTTCATCTGAAAGCGCATCAGAAAGCTGTTGCCCAGCAGCGCCCCGCGCATCGGCGCGGGGATGACGGCGGCTTCGACGTTGGCGATTTCGACATCGCCGACGCGCACGGCGCGCAGAGTGATCAGCCTGAACGGCGCGGTGCCGTTGGCGGTGCTGGCCAGGCCCTGCGGCGCATTCTTGTAGTCCAGCCCCAGCCGGTCGGCGTCGGCCTGGCTGATGACCACCGAGCTGGCGCCGGTGTCGACCATGAACTCGATGGCCTTGCCGTTGATCTGGCCGTTGGTGCGGAAGTGGCCGTTCGTGCCGGCCGTGAGCACGATCTCGCGGCCGCCGCCGGGCGTGGGCGCACTGGCGCGCACCGGGCCGGCGCCCAGCGTCAGCGTGCGGCGCAACTCGCCAATGGTGACCTCGGCCTGCGTGTCGGTCAGCGACTGAAGGCGCACGCCGCGCACGGTGGTGCCGAGCGTGACCGTGTGCGGCTCGCCGTCGATGACGAGCAATGCCTTCTGCGTGCCGATGTGGCCGTTGAAGGTGACGGTCTGCGCTGCTGCGGCCAGGCTGCCCAGGCTGAGCAGGGCGGCCGCGGCGATCGAGATCAGGTTCATGGGCTGGCAGCTTAAGCCAGCGCCGCCCTAAAGCAAACCCGCTCGTTTGACGGTGCGGTAGCGGTTGACAAGCTCGACCGCGAGTCGCTCGGGTTCGGCATCGACCATCAGCGCATCGCGTTCGGCCAGGCGGCGGAAGGCGTCGCGGCGGGCCTGGGCGAACAGATGTGCACCGGCCACTTCGACGGCGTGGCGCGACTCCTTCAGCGGCTGTTCGGTCATCTCGCGCAGCACACGCTCGCGCAAAGAGGCCAGCAGCACGAGGTGGCGGCTGCGCAGCAGCTTCAGCGCGGCGTCGAGTTCGGGTGCGTCCTCGTCGCGGAAGTTGGTCAGCATCACGATCAGGGCGCGCTTCGAATGCACGCGCATCAGGTCGCGCGCGGCGATCAGGTAGTCGGAGTGCGTGGCCTCGGGCTGGATGTCGTGCAGCACGGCGGTCAGCGCCGACAGCGTGGCCAGGCCCTTGCGCGGCGCGAAGGCGGGCGCTTGTCTCGGGCGACGTGCCGAAGGTGATGGCGCCGACCTCGTCGCCGTCTTTCAGCGCGACGTGGGCGAGCAGCATCGTCGCGTTCAGTGCCTCGTCGAAGTGGCTTCCGATTCGGGAGCCCCAGGACCGGGCCATGCCCGGCCCGCCCCCGAGGGGGAGCGCGGAACTGGGCGGCCCGGCGTTCCGCCGCGCCTTCATCGGCACGCATGCGCCGCCCGCAGTCGATCAGGAAGATCACGCACTGATCGCGCTCGTCCTGGAACTGGCGCACGATCGGCCGCGATTGTTTGAGCGTCGCCTTCCAGTCGATGTGGCGGATCGAGTCGCCGGGCCGGTATTCGGCGAGCTGCTTGAAGTCGGTGCCTTCACCGCGCTGGACCTGCGTCTTGATGCCGATGTCGGCCAGCCGCCGATCGGTGGCCAGCCAGGCGTAGCGCGACACGGAGGCGAAGTTCGGAAACACCGGCCGCGCTTCGTTCGCACCGATGCGCCACTGCAACTCGAGGCTGCGGCCGAGGCTCTGCACGCGCACGTCGGCCGGTTCGAAGTCGACGCGGCCGCGGCGGCGCGGCTGCACGGTGTAGTGCAACTGCGCCTGGGCATTCGCGCGCAGGTCGGCGGTGACGGGCAGGCCCTGCGGATCGAGGTCGGGGTCGGCGTGGTCGAAGAAGGCGATCCGCCAGCGCCGTGGGCCGGTGTTGGCGAGCGTGCCGTCGATCGTGCGCTGGACGCCGAGCGCGAAGGCGTCGGGCAGGCGGCGCGTCCATTGCAGGGGGGCTGCGCGCCAGGCGCGGCGGGTCAGCCAGAAGTCGAGCGCCACCCACGCCAGGCCGAGCGCGAGCGCGCCGAGCACGGCTCGAGCCCACGTCAGCCGCCGGCACGCGCAACAGCAGCGCCACCAGCGCCGCGGCCGCAACGGCCAGCAGCGCGTAGATGGTGGTGCGCGAGGGCAGCAGCTTCACCGGCGACTACATCCGCGGTGCATCGACGCCTTCGATCAGCGTGGACAGCAGTTCATCGACCCGCCGCCCTTCGAGCTGCGCATCCGGCGCCAGCAGCACGCGATGCCGCAGCGCGGCGATGGCGAGGTGCTTGACGTCATCGGGCGTCGCGAAGTCGCGGCCGGCCATCAGCGCGGCGGCGCGTGCGGCGCGGATCAGCGCGATCGCGCCGCGGGGCCCGGCGCCATTGGACAAACCCGGCGCGCCGCGCGTCGCGCGGGTGATGCGCACGGCGTAGTCGATCACCTTGTCGTCGACGCGCACGGCCGCGGCCATGTTCTGCAGCGTGATCACGTGGCGCTCCTCGACGCGCTGCGTCACGCCGTCGAGCGGCAACTGGTCGCCGGCCTGGCCCTCGGTGCTGCGGACGACGATCGCGGTTTCTTCGTCGTGCGGCGGGTAGCCGATCTCGATCTTCAGCAGGAAGCGGTCGAGCTGCGCCTCGGGCAGCGGGTAGGTGCCTTCGGTTTCGAGCGGGTTCTGTGTGGCCATCACCATGAAGGGTTTGGACAGCGGCAGCGTCTGCCCTTCGAGCGTGACCTGGGCCTCCTGCATCACTTCGAGCAGTGCGGCCTGCGTTTTCGCCGGCGCGCGGTTGATCTCGTCGGCGACCAGCAGGTTGGTGAACACCGGGCCGCGCAGCACGCGCAAGCGTGCCGAGCGCATTGCCTTCGCCGCGGGTGTTGGTGTCGAGGATGGCGTGGCCGGTGATGTCCGACGGCATCAGGTCCGGCGTGAACTGGACGCGTGCGACCTGCAGCGACAGCGACTTGCCGAGCGCACGCGCCAGCAGCGTCTTGCCCAGGCCCGGCACGCCTTCGATCAGCACATGCCCGGCAGCCAGCAGCGCGACGAGCACTTGATCGACCGCCTCGCGCTGGCCGACGACGGCCTTGCCGATTTCGTCGCGCAGCACGCGCAACACTTCCTGGGCACGCGTCACTTCCGCGGGGTTGAGAGACATGGTGTGTCCTTTCTCATGAATTGAATGCGAGGCGGCGTCGCGTCTGTTCGATGACAGCCAGCTTGTCGGTGAGCGCGCGGCCACGGCCCGGCGGCAGTTGCGGATCGAGGGCGCGTGTCAATATGTCGTCAGGCAGGCCGGTCGGCTGGCGCAGCGCTTCGATGCGCTGCCCCATCGTCATGCGGTCATAGCCGGCGATGCGCTGGCGCGCTGCTTCGTCGAGCGCGCGCCGCGCCGCGGCCAGCAACGGCGCGCCGCCGCCGCTCAGCACGAACGCTGCCGTGCCGCGGATCTGCTCGGCCACCGAGCGCCGCGCCAACGGGGCTTGCGGCAGCAGCGGGCCGAAGCGCCGCGCGCCGCGCCACAACGCCAACGCCATCGCCAACAGTGCCAGTCCGATCGCAGGACCGGCTCGGTGCCAGAGCCACATCGCCAGGGCCTCGCGCTTTTCGTCGATGACGAACCAGACCTCGTCGCCAGGGCGCAGGTCGAGCATCGCGACGGCGACTTGCGCGTGGTCGCCGGTGAACACGCTGTGGTTGTTCAGGAAGCCCCAGGCGCCCATGGCCGTGACGCGGCCGCGGCCCAGCGCCGCGCGCAGCACCGGCGTGCCTCGGGTGCCGGCGATCGACCAGGCCTCGGCGGCTGTGGGCCTGGCTTCGAGGGCTGTCAGCCACTCGCCTTGGCAGAGGCGGTAGCGCCGCAGCGGCTCTGCGTCGGCGTTGCCGCCGACGCGCTCGGCGAATGTCGGGCACTGGTCGCGTGGGTTGTCTTGCGGGCCGACGAACAGAGGGTCGGGTCGGCGCGGACGCGAGAGCCGGCGGCGCGGGCTCGACCGCTTCGCGCTCGTCTTCTTCATCCTCTTCATCGCGCTCCTCGTCGTCGTGCTCACTTCCTGGCGCAGGGCAGCTCAAGGCGGCCCCCTTGGCGCGCTTCTTCTGCCGCAGCGGCAGCCAGTCGATGGTGGCGCCTGTGGTGAAGAAACTCGGCAGCACGAGGTGACCGCCGTGGACTTCGACCCATTCACGCAACTGCTGGCTGCGGCCGGGCAGGAAGTCCCATTGATTCGACTCGAGCACCAGCGTCGCACCGGGCGGCGGCAGCCGGTCGAGGTTGTCGGGCGATGTCACTTTGCCGCCGAGCTTGCTGACGATCTGCTTGATCGCATAGTGATCGTCGCGCGCTGCCTCGCCGCGCGGTGGCATCGGCCGCCAGACGTCGACCCATTCGGTGGCGAACAGCAGCCAGAGGCCGAGCGCGGCGATGGCGGCCAGCGCAAGCAGGTTGACCCAGGTTTCTGTCGACAGCCGTTTCATGGTGTGCCGGCGGGTGCGACCACGCGCCGTGGCAAGCGCGTGTTGAACTCATCGCAGACGGCAAGCACGTCGCTGCCGTCGGGCAGGCGCGCGCCGTACACCGCCAACTGCCACAGGCCGATCAGCCGCGACACGAAGGCGCCTCGTTCGGCGTCGAGGTGGCGGGAGGCCAGGGCCGCGCATTCCCCCTCGGTGCTGGCGGCGCGCACCGGCACCGCGTGGTCGTGCACCAGGCGCGACAGCGCGCCGCGGTAAAGAAGCGACAGGGCCGCGCGTGACTCGCCGCGCTGCCACAGCGCGCGCACGGCGGCCGGCAGATCGTCGGGCAGGCTTTCCGGGCGGATGTCGAGATCGTGCACATGACTGGGCAGCGTCAACGCGCGGCCGGCTGCGGCGTCGCCGCGCACGGCGATCCAGCGCCGCAGGGTGACGATCAGCAGCGCGGCGAGCACGGCCATGCCGAGCCAGACCAGCCAGCGGCCGGCTTCGGAGAACCAGCGCGTGAAGTCGCGCAGCCAACGGGGATCGACCGCCTTGTCCTGCTCCTCGGGCTGGTCGCGGTTCTTGAAGCGCAGCTCGCGGTCGGCCTTCAGGCCATGCAGGTCGGGGTCGTTGTAGACGGCTTCGGTAGCGTCGCGGACTTGCTGCGGCGCGGGCGGCTCGGCAGCGCGCGCATCAAAGACCAGGAGCGCGAGCGACAGCGAGAGCACTTCCAAGCAACCGCCGCGGATCCGGCTTTGCCGGGCCGGTGGCGGTGCCCCCTTGAGGGGGTGCGGCCGCAGGCCGCTCCGGGGGTGGGCCACATCACGCAAAGGCATGGCGAAACTCCTGCTCGATGTCCCAGGCCTCGAGCTCGACGCGGCGGTTCAGGTACATCGCAAACCCGGCTGCGACGTAGAACGGCTCGAGTGCGAGCACCACGAGGCCGTAGCCCAATGACATCGCCGCCTGCATCGGCGCCGACTCGCCATCGCGGTACAGCGCCCACAACTCGCTCTGCAGACCCTCGGGCAGGAACCAGGCAATCAGCGCGATCAAGGCGACGACGAAGATCATCTCCAGGTTGGCGTAGACGAACTGCACGCCACCCGCCGCACCGCGCTGGCTGCTCAACATCACGCCACGGCGCTTGCTGCGCGCCGTGCCGCGCTGGTCTTCGAGCTGGTCGATGGCCTGCGTGAAGGCGCGCCACGGCGACAGGCGCGCGATGGTCAGCGTGCGCAGCAGGTGGCGCGTGAAGACCTCGCGCCGTGCGGCCCACAGATCGGACCAGCGTGTGGTTTCGCCGAACACGGCGCGCGAGAGCACGAAGAGCAGGCTGCGGTCGAGCCAGGGTTTGAGCCAGAAGATCAACAGGCCCGGCAACCAGCCGGCGATCTCGACCGTGGCCAGCGCGAGCAAGACCACGGCCGCCCACACCGGCCAGTAGCAGCGCCACACCGAACGCGCGTGCGCCTGCACCAGGCGCTGGCCGAGATCGGCGGCCTCGCTCATCGGCCGCGGGCGCAGGGTGATCGCCAGGGCCTCAATGCGCACTGCGTGTCTCCGCACGGCCTTGCCAGGCCAGCCAGCCGATGACGAGCAGCCAGCACAGCCCGCCGACGCCGTACTTCACTTCATGCGGCACCCAGCGCGCCGACGACCAGAACGCTTCGACGACGGCAGCGACGACGAGCAGCGCGAACACGCCGTAGAGCACCGGCACGACCCGCGTCGCGGCCTCGCGCAGCGCACCGGATCGCGTGTTGCGGCCCGGCGCGAGCAGCGCATGGCCGATGGCCAGGCCGGCGGCGCCGGAGAGCACGATCGCCGTGAGCTCGAACGCACCGTGCGTGATGACGAAGGAATAGAAGTTGTCGCCGAGGCCGCGTGAGGTGAGGTGGCCGGCGATCGTGCCGGCATACAGACCGTTGAAGACCAGCACGAACAGCGCGCCGATGCCTGCGAACAGGCCGCCGGCGAAGGTGCGGAAAGCGATGCCGATGTTGTTCATGATGTAGTGGCCGAGCATCTGGAAGTCGCTGTCGGCTCCGCGCTGGCGGCCGTAGGCTTCGACGTCCTTGCCGTACATCTGTTCGTAGTTGCGCAGCGAGGGCGCGTCGTGAAGCATCAGCGCAAAGCCAGGATCGAAGGCAGCGCCGATGGCCGTGCCGACGAGCGGCAGCGCGAAGGCCAGCGTGGCCACGAGCACATACCAGCCGTGTGCGCGCACAGCCTGAGGGATGTCGACCAGGAACATGCGCGCCACGCGTCCGGTGGCCGGGGCGGCGCGGTGGTAGATGCGCTGGTGCGCGCGGTGCGTCAGGTGCTCGAGCCGCTCGACCAGGTGCACCGGATAGTCGCGTGCGCGCGCCAGGGCGAGGTGTTCGCAGGCGCTGCGGTAGAGGGCGGCCACACGCGCTGCGTCTGTGGGTTTGGGCTTGATGCCGCCGACGGGCACGGCGTCGAACGGATTCTTCTTCGCTTTCTGCCGGTCGAGCTGGTCGAGCGCCGTTTCGAGTTCGTCCCAGCGTGCGCTGTAGAGCGCTTCGAATTGGAGGGGGGTCATGGCTGGCCCGTCATCGTTTGCCCATCACCGCTTGCCCATCAGCCAGTTCGCCACCGACAGCAAGCGCAGGACGGCGTCGCGCGACGCCGCGTTCACGCCCGTGGCCGGGGCAGCGAGCTGCGCCAACTCGGCCAGCCGCGCTTCAGTGATGCGCGTTGAACGTCCGGCCCAGGCAATCACCGCCGCTTGTGTGCGCGGCGACAGCGCCTGCGCTGGGGCCATCGGCGCGGCTTCGGGCAATGCGCCGTGCAGCGTCGCGCGCTGGACGTGGGTGACGATGGTGCCGGCGGCGATGTCGCCGAGGCGTTTGAAGTCGCTGCGCACCAGCACGGTGGCCAGGCCCAGGCCGTAGGCGAAGGGCAGGAAGTCGGCGGTGCGCAGCAGGTTGCGCAGCAGCGATGCGGCCGGCGTGATCGGCAGGCCGCTGTCCATCGCCACACGCAGGCCGAAGGCGCGCTTGCCCGGCGTGGCGCCGCCGGGCAGCAACTCGAACAGCACCGGATAGAACCATTCGAGAGCGAACCACAGGATCAACGCCATGCCGGAGCCGAAACGGCCGAGCGGCGTCAGCGCCACCGACACCGCCAGCATCAACGCGCCGCGGATCAGCAGATCGACGGCAAACGCGCCGGCACGCGCCACCACGCCCGCCGGCCGCAGCGCCAGCGCGATGCCTTCCGGGGTTTCGGCGCTGGTGAGGGTGTCGAGGCGCAAACGAAGAGGTCAGGTTTTCACCACGATCGTGTCGGCGATCAGGTCGTGCAGGCAGCGGCGGTCGGCGCGGAAGATCATCAGGCAATCGACGAGCGCATAGACCATGCCGACGACGGGCAGCGCGCTGAGCAGCCAGCCGACGGCGTAGCGCAGCCCGATGATGCGGCCGGGGGTGGCCGCCGAGCCGTCCGGGCGCACGATGCGCATGCCCAGCAGCTTCTTGCCCACGGTCTGGCCGCGCGACATCAGCAGGTAGCCGTTGACGATGGCAAACAGCAGCAGGCCCAGCAACTGCATGCCGATCAGCGCGAGGAAGCCGGCCTCGGCCATCTTGGGCGAGAAGATGTTCCACGGCGTCGTCACGCTGACCAGCCACCACAGGCCGAGCAGGATCAATCCGTCGATGATGGCGCCGCCCAGGCGCGCGCCGCGGCCGGCGAGCTGGCCTTCGCCGCGCGCTGACACATCAGCCACCTCGGCGGAAGGCGGTGCATAACGTTGCGATGGCGGCGGTGTGCTGTTGTCCATGCGGTTCCTCCTGCATGCGAAATCACGCGCCGCGATGGTAGTGGAGGCGCCGCCCCGGCCTGGCCTGCGCGCGGCAGGCGTGAACCCCAGTCAGTGGACTTCCGTGACCGGCTGCACACCGGCCGCAAAGCAGTCGGCGTACATCAAATACAGCGAGATGTAGAAGACCACCGACAACATCAGCACGATGGGCGCGACGAGCAGCGTCAACAGCTGCGGCGCTCCGAGCAACATGACGACGAGGCTGGCAACGACGCCGATGCCCACGCTGACGCCGACCCAGACCAGCGTGTTGACGGCGAAGGCGCCTTTGTTGCGCCAGCAGGCCAGCGTGCTCGAGAACAGCGATTGAGCGAGGCCCTGTCCGTTCCACCAGACCAGCATCGGCGCATGCCAGAAGAGCACCGAGAGCGCCGCGATCAGCGCCACGCGCAAGAACATGCCGCTCGACAGGCGCGGGTCATCGAGCAGGGCGTCGATCTGGGCCTTGTTGGCGTCGGTGCGTTCGGCTGCGAACAGGATCTGCAAGCGCTCGAAGCTGCCGCCGTCGATCGCCTGTGCCAGCAGCATGACGACGGCGGTGGCGGCGGCGTACAAAAGGCACAGTCGCAGCAAGGCGCTGCGGCGTTGCCGGTCGCCCGCGCCCCTGAAAGGTTCGAACAGCAGCCCCGCGTGCACCGCTTCGCCGCGCTGAGCCGCGCGCGTGGCCGCGGCGAAACCCAGCGTCAACAGCGGCATCGCGGCCAACAGCAGCAGCGCGCCGACGAAGGGCAGCGCCATCAGCACCAGCGCGCCGACGAGGAAGAGCATGAACAGCAAGGAGAAGCCGAACGGGTTCTTGAGAAACAGCGCAAAGCTTTCGCTCACCCAGGCCACGCCACGCTGTGCCGGCACTCGCGCAATGCGCAAAGGCATCGACGTGCCGTCAGCCATGCCAAGGTGACGCGATGCGCGCGCACAAGACACGCTCGAAGTGCGATGGATCGTGCGGCTTCAGGATCGTCGCTTCGCGCGGCAGGTGAAAGTCCCACAGCCGTGACAGCCAGAAGCGAAACGCCGCCGCGCGCATCAGCGCCGGCAACAGGCGGCGCTCGTTGCCATCGAGGGCCCGCACTTCGCCATACGCGGCGACAAAGGCCTGGGCGCGGTCTTCCGCGAGCTCACCGCTGGCGAGGTCGATGCACCAGTCGTTGAGGCAGACAGCGATGTCGAACAGAAAGGTATCGACGCCGGCAAAGTAAAAGTCGAAAAAACCGCACAGGCGCTCGTGGCCCCTGTCGTTCAGATCTCCGCCGGGCTCGAACATGACGTTGTCGCGGAACAGGTCGGCGTGGATCGGTCCGCGCGGCAGCGCGCGGTAGGCCGCCGAAGCGCTGACCTGGTGCTGGAACGCCAGCTCGACTTGCAGCAGTTCGCTCTGCGCCGGGTTCACGTGCGGCAGCACCTGCGGCACGGTCTCGTCCCACCACGGCAGACCGCGCAGGTTGGGCTGCGTGCGGGCGAAGTCGCGTCCGGCATCGTGCATGCGCGCCAGCATGGCGCCAACCTGCGCGCAGTGATCGACGTCGGGCGCCAGCTGGTGGCCGCCGGGCAGGCGATCGACCAGCGCGGCGGGTTTGCCTTTGAGCGTGTGCAGCAGCGCGCCATTCACATCGGCCTGCGGCATCGGCACCGGGATGCCACGCTGCGCCAGGTGGCGCATCAGCTCCAGATAGAACGGCAACTGCTCGAAAGTCAGACGCTCGAACAGCGTCAGCACCCAATGCCGCGTCGTGCCCTTGTCGTCCAGCGTGTCGACGAAGAAGTTGCTGTTCTCGATGCCGGCCTGGATGCCGCGCAGGCCGGTGAGGCGGCCCACGGAGAGGCGGTCAACGAACGCGCCGGCCTCGCTGCGCGAGACTTCGGTGAAGACAGCCACTCTAGAAGCGGAGCAGGTTCCAGACCCGCTGGCCGCCGGCGCCGGCTTGCTGGTTGGCGCGGTTCTGAGACGGGTCACGGCCACCGGCGGGCGCGACCACCTCGTACTCTGCGGCGTTCTTCGGCTTGACGACGATGCGCTGCACTTGGCCGCGCACCCGCAGTTCTTCGATGCGGGCACCGTCGTCTTCGACGACCGTGCGCTGCACGTTCGGCTCCGGTGCGTCCTTGACCTGCGCGAACACGCCCGCGCTAGCGAGGAGCAGAAGAGTGACGATGGGGCGCATGGGTGCATTCTAGGTGCCAAGGCAGGCGCTGTCCCATTCAAGCGACCGCCGCGGATCCGGCTCTGCCGGGCCGCCAGCGGTGCCCCTTGAGGGGCGGCGGCGAAGCCGCTCCGGGGTGGGTCCGTTTCGCCGTCGCACAATCCCCACATGGACAAAGAACTGACCACGCTTCCCGTGCTTTTGCTGGTCGATGGCTCGAGCTATCTCTACCGCGCGTATCACGCCATGCCCAACCTGACCGGCCCCGGCGGCGTGCCTACCGGCGCGATCCACGGCTTCATCGCCATGTTGAAGAAGCTGCGCGCCGACCACCACGCCGAGCATGCGGCCTGCGTCTTCGATGCCAAAGGCAAGACATTCCGTGACGACTGGTACCCCGAGTACAAGGCAAACCGCTCGCCGATGCCGGATGACCTGCGAACCCAGATCGAGCCGATCCACGAAGCGGTGAAGTTGCTCGGCTGGCCGGTGCTCGAAGTGCCGGGCATCGAGGCCGACGACGCCATCGGCACGCTGGCCAGGCGCGCTGCCGAGAGCGGCCACCGTGTGATCGTCTCCACCGGTGACAAGGATCTGGCGCAGCTTGTCAACGAGCGCGTGAGCCTGATCAACACGATGAGCAACGAAGCACTCGACATCGATGGCGTGAAGACCAAGTTCGGCGTGCCGCCGGAGCGCATCGTCGACTACCTGACCCTGGTGGGCGACACGGTGGACAACGTGCCGGGCGTCGACAAGGTGGGACCGAAGACAGCCGTGAAGTGGCTGGCCGAACATGATTCGCTCGACGGTGTGATCGCCGCGGCCGACAAGATCGGCGGCGCGGTCGGCCAGAACCTGAAGAAGGCGCTCGATTGGTTGCCGATGGGCAGGAAGCTCGTCACGGTGGCGACGGACTGCGATCTGAGTGGGCATGTCGAGGGCTGGCCGTCGCTCGATGCGCTGGCGTTGGCCGACGTCGATCGCAACGCGCTGCTCGACTTCTACACACGCTTCGGCTTCAAGACATTCAAGAAGGAGTTGGAGACCGAGCCCGCCGACCCGCAGACCGCCGAGGCGCCTGCGCCGATTGCCGCACGTGAAGACCTTGCGCGCAGCTACGAGACCATCCTCACCCAGGACCGCCTCGACCATTGGCTGGCGAAGATCAAGGCGGCGCCGCTGGTTGCCTTCGACACCGAAACCACGTCGCTCGACGAAATGCAGGCGCGCATCGTCGGCGTGTCGTTCGCCATCAAGCCGGGCGAAGCAGCCTACGTGCCGTTGATGCACAACTACCCGGATGCGCCGCAGCAGCTGTCCATCGACGAGGTGCTCGCGCAGTTGAAGCCCTGGCTGGAAGACGAGCACGCGCACAAGGTCGGCCAGCACATCAAGTACGACCGCCATGTGCTGGCCAACCACGGCATCGACGCGCGCGGCTTCGTGCACGACACGCTGCTGCAAAGCTACGTGCTCGAAGCGCACTTGAACCACAGTTTGGAAAAGCTCGCGGAGCGGCACCTCGGACGCAAGGGCCTCTCCTACGAAGACCTGTGCGGCAAAGGCGCGCACCAGATTCCGTTTTCGCAGGTCGATGTCACAAAGGCTGCCGAGTATTCCGGTGAAGACAGCGAGATGACGTTGGCGGTGCATCACGTGCTGTGGCCGCAGCTCGAAGCCGATGCCAAGCAGCGCTTTGTGTATGAGTCGATCGAGATGCCGGTGAGCGACCTGCTGCTGCGCATCGAGCGCCACGGCGTGCTGATCGACAGCGCGCTGCTGGCTGCGCAAAGCCGCACCTTGGCCGAGCGCATGGTGGCGCTGGAGCAGGAGGCCTATGCGATTGCCGGCCAGCCCTTCAACATGGGCAGCCCGAAGCAGATCGGCGAGATCCTGTTCACCAAGCTCGGCCTGCCGGTGAAGAAGAAGACCGCCACTGGCGCGCCGTCAACCGATGAAGAGGTGCTGGCCGAACTGGCCGCCGACTACCCGTTGCCCGCCAAGATCCTCGAGCACCGCAGCTTCTCGAAGTTGAAGGGCACCTACACCGACAAGCTGCCGCTGATGGTCAACGCCGACACCGGGCGCGTGCACACGAGCTATGCGCAGGCAGTGGCGGTGACCGGACGCTTGTCGAGCAACGACCCGAACCTGCAGAACATCCCGATCCGCACGCCCGAGGGCCGGCGCATCCGCGAGGCTTTCATTGCCCCGTCGGGCCACGTGATTGCCAGCGCCGACTATTCGCAGATCGAGCTGCGCATCATGGCCCACATCAGTGGCGATGAAGGTCTGACGAACGCGTTCACGCAAGGCCTCGACGTGCACCGCGCGACGGCGAGCGAAGTCTTCAACACGCCGCTCGATGCGGTGAGCTCGGAGCAGCGCCGCTACGCCAAGACGATCAACTTCGGTTTGATCTACGGCATGGGTGCATTCGGTTTGTCGCAGGCCCTGGGCATCGAGCAGAAGGCGGCCAAGGACTACATCGAGCGCTACTTCGCGCGCTTTGCGGGCGTGAAGCGCTACATGGACGAAACCAAGGCGAGTGCGGCGCAGAAGGGCTACGTCGAGACCTGGTTCGGCCGTCGCATCACTCTGCCCGAGATCAAGGGCGGTAGCGGCCCGCGCCGCGCCGGCGCCGAGCGCCAGGCGATCAACGCGCCGATGCAGGGCACGGCGGCCGATCTGATCAAGCTGGCGATGATCGCGGTGCAGGGTGCGATCGACCGCGAGCGCAAGGCGACGAAGGTCATCATGCAGGTCCACGATGAACTGGTGTTCGAAGTGCCCGACGGCGAGGTCGATTGGGTGCGCGCCGAGGTGCCCCAGCTGATGGCCGGTGTGGCGCAGTTCAGCGTGCCGTTGCTGGCGGAAGTCGGTGTCGGGCCGAACTGGGACAAGGCGCACTGATCTTCTGTGCACGGACGGCCTGTGTACTGCGCGATCGACTTCGGCACGTCGAATTCCGGCATCGCCGTGCCGGCGCCGAACGCAGCGGGCGGCGCTGTGCAGTTGCTCGAACTCGAACCCGGACGGCCGACGATGCCGACGGCGGTGTTCTATGCCGTCGAAGGGCTGGCCCGGCACGAGGAGCCGCGACGCCTGTACGGCAGCGCGGGGATCGCGGCGTACGTCGAGGGCACCGAGGGGCGCCTGATGCGCTCGATGAAGAGCATCCTCGGCTCGACGCTGGTCGAGCGTCGCACCGATCTCGGCGGCGGCCATTCGGTGGCCTACCTCGACGTGGTTGCCGGCTACCTGCGGCAGTTGAAGCAGCAGGCCGAGGCGCGCGTGGGCACGCCGATCGAGCAGGTGGTGCTCGGCCGGCCGGTGTTCTTCGTCGATGACGACCCGGTGCGCGATGCCAAGGCCCAGGCGGCGCTCGAATCCGCCGCACGCGCCATCGGCTTTGCCGAAGTTCAGTTTCAATACGAGCCGATCGCCGCGGCGCTCGACTACGAACAACGAGCGACGGCAGAGCAGATCGTGCTCGTTGCCGACATCGGCGGGGGCACGTCGGATTTTTCGTTGGTGCGTGTCGGCCCCGAACGGCGCAGTGCGCGCCGAGCGCCGCGACGACATCCTGGCCAACCACGGCGTGCACGCCGCCGGCACCGATTTCGATCGCCACATCGAGCTGGCCTGCATCCTGCCTGCCTGCGGCTACAAGAGCCTGGGGCCCAGTGAGCGCGCCCGGCCGCTCCGAAGCGCTCACGCCCCGGAGCGCGCAGCGCGGAGGTTGCCTGATGAGCGGGGACGGCGCGCGCGCGAGGTGCCGAGTGCCGTCTACTTCGACCTCGCCACGTGGCACCTGATCAACACCGTCTACCTGCCGCAGCGCCTGGCCGAGCTGGCCGGCATGCGTGGCTTCTACGGCGACACGCGGCTGCACGACCGCCTGATGACCGTGGCCGAACAGCGCCTGGGCCATGCGCTGGCGGCGCAGGCCGAGCAAGCCAAGATCGAGGTGGCTGATGGCGGCCAGACGCGGATCGCGCTCGACGCCGTCGAAGCCGGTCTGGCGGTTTCGGTCGCGCATGATCAGGCGATGAACGCGGTGGCGATCGATCTCGAACGTGTCGTCGCGGCGGCACATGAAACGCTGCGTCAGGCCGGCCTGGCCAGCGACGACGTGGACGTGCTCTACCTTACCGGCGGCTCGACCGGCCTCGCGCCGCTGGTGCAGCGTCTGGCGGCCGTGTGCCCTGCGGCGCTCGTCGTCCGCGGTGACCGCTTTGCAAGCGTGGCGCAGGGCCTGGGCGTGCACGCGCAGCGCTGCTTCGCGGCGAACTGAGTTGCCCTGTCACGGTTCTGTCGCAAAAGGTTCATAAACTGAATGGATGATCGAGAAAACTGCGCATAGCGTCGTGCCGGTCGCCGGCGAAAAACAGGCGTCGGCAGCGCCTGTGCACGCGCCGCTCGACCGCGAACAAGCCATCCTCGACTTCAACCGCCGCGTGCTCGCGCAGGCCGAGCGCGCCGATGTGCCGCTGCTCGAGCGGCTGCGCTACGTCACCATCGTCTCGTCGAATCTCGATGAATTCTTCGAAGTGCGTTTTGCCGACTACATGGAGGCGGTGCGCGAGCGCGGCACGGATGCGGCACGGCGTGAACTCGAGGCGCTCGCCGCCAGCGCGCACGCGTTGATCGACGAGCAGTACACACTGTTCAACGCGCAGGTCATGCCGGCGTTGGCGCAAGCCGGCATCGTCATCGTCAATCACGCCGAGCGCACGGTGGCGCAGCGGCGCTGGGTGGCGCAGTTCTTCGAGCAGCAGGTGCGTCCGCTGCTGGTGCCGGTGGGGCTCGACCCGTCGCATCCGTTTCCGCAGGTTGCCAACAAGAGCTTGAACTTCATCGCCCGCCTGTCCGGGCGCGATGCGTTCGGGCGCGAGAACGGCATCGCCATCGTCAAGGTGCCGCGCGTCCTGCCGCGCGTGATCCGTTTGCCCGACGCGCTGTGCAAGAAGGGGCAGCAGGGGTTCGTGCTGCTCTCGTCGGTGATCCGCGCGCATCTTGAAAGCCTGTTCCCCGGCCGTCGCGTCGAGGCGTTTTCGCAGTTCCGCGTGACGCGCGACTCGGAGCTGGCTGTCGATGAACGCGAGGTCACGAACCTGCGCCAGGCGCTGCGCACTGGCCTGTCGACGCGCCACTTCGGCGAGGCAGTGCGGTTGGAGGTGGTCAACACCTGCCCGGCCGAGTTGTCGCAGTTCTTGCTGGAACAGTTCGCGCTGCCGGAGGCGGCGCTGTACCGCGTCAACGGGCCGGTGAATCTGGTGCGCCTGGCGCAGTTGATCGATCAGGCGGATGACAACAAGGCGGCGCCGGCGCTGCGCTTCCCCTCTTTCGAGCCGGCGTGGCCGGTCAAGCGACTGGTGCGCGAGCGTTCGATTTTCGAGGCGGTGCGCGAAGGCGACGTGCTGCTGCACCACCCGTTCGAGAGCTTCGATCCGGTGGTGGCGTTCCTGCGCGAAGCCGTGCAGGACCCGCAGGTGCTGGCGATTGCGCAGACCATCTACCGCACCGGCGCCGACAGTGTGCTGATGGAGCTGCTGCTCGAGGCGGCGCGGCGCGGCAAGGAGGTGACGGTGGTCGTCGAGCTGCAGGCGCGCTTCGACGAAGAGGCCAACATCAACTGGGCCGAGCGCCTGGAGGCGGTCGGCGCGCAGGTGGTGTACGGCATCGTCGGCCTGAAGACGCACGCCAAGCTGCTGCTGGTGACGCGCCAGGAGGGCGCGGCGCTGCGGCGCTATGTGCACCTGTCGACCGGCAACTACAACCCGCGCACGGCGCGCCTGTACACCGATGTCGGCGTGCTGAGCGCCGATCCCGCGCTCGGTGACGATGCGCTGGCCGTGTTCCATCAACTGGCCAGTCAGGCGCGCGCGCGCCGGCCGCAGCGGCTGGTGAGCGCGCCGTTTGGCCTGCACCGGCGTCTGGTGCAGCACATCGAACAGGTGGCCGAGGCGGCGCGCGCGGGCAAGCCGGCCCGCATCGCGGCCAAGTTCAACGCGCTCACCGATGCCGGTTTGATCGAGGCCTTGCAGGCAGCGGGGCGGGCCGGCGCGAAGATCGATCTGATCGTGCGCGGCGCGTGTCTGCTGCGGCCGGGCGTGCCCGGGGTGTCCGACAACATCCGCGTGCGCTCGGTTGTCGGCCGCTTTCTCGAGCACTCGCGGATCATGTACTTTCGCTGGGGCGAGAGCGACGACGACGAAGTACTCTTGCTCTCGTCAGCCGACTGGATGGGCCGCAACATGTTCCGCCGCATCGAGCTGGCCTGGCCGGTTCGAGATGCGCGTTTGAAGCAGCGGGTGATCGACGAGTGTCTGGTGCCTTATCTGCACGACACGCGCGACGCCTGGGAACTGCACAGCGATGGCCAGTACCGCCGTGTGTCCGGGAACGGCCCCGGTGGTGGCATCAGTGCCCAGCAGGCGCTGATGACGAGGTACCACTGATGGACCTGATCCTGTGGCGCCACGCCGAAGCAGTGGAGTCGGGCGCGGACCTCGACGACCTCGAGCGCCCGCTGACCTCGCGCGGCGAGCGCCAGGCGGCGCGCATGGCGGCGTGGCTGAACCAGCAGTTGCCGGCAACGACACGCGTACTCGCCAGCCCAGCGCGGCGCACACAGCAGACCGCGCTCGCGCTGGAGCGCAAGTTCCGCACGCTGCCGGCGCTGGCGCCCGATGCGTCGGTGACGGCGGTGCTGGAAGCCGCGCGCTGGCCCGACGCCAAGGAGCCGGTGCTGGTGATCGGCCACCAGCCGACGCTGGGTCTGGTCGCAGCGCATCTGCTGTCGGGCTCAGAGCAGCCGTGGGCGGTGAAGAAAGGCGCGGTGTGGTGGCTGCGCAGCCGTGAGCGCGAGGGCGAAGGTCAGGTCGTGCTCGTCAATGTGCTGTCGCCGGATCAGGTCAGAACTTGATCCTGCCGGCCCAGATGTCGCGGTACATCGCCCAATCGCCGATGAAGCTGTAGAGCGGCCGCTTGAAGCTCGCCGGCTTGTTCTTCTCGAAGCCGAAGTGCCCGATCCAGGCGAAACCGTAGCCGCAGAGCAGGCCGTAGAGCAGGTACTGCGGGCGGCCGGTGGCGACGAGCATCACCAAGCAAACGAGCGCCAGCGTCGAGCCGGCGAAATGCAGGCGGCGGCAGGTGCGGTTGCTGTGCTCGCCAAGGTAGAACGGGTAGAACTCGGCGAAGGTCTTGAACGACTTGGGATCGACGGTGGCAGCGGTGTTCATGCGAGGGCCTTTCGCATCGCATTCAACACGGGGTCTGGGCACTCCTGCATCAGGAAATGCCCGCCGGGCACGGTGTGCACGGTGGCCTTGAGCGCTGCTGCGATCTCGCGCGCGCTGCGCGGCGGCGTCATCTGGTCCGCGGCGCCGAGGATCAAGTGCGCGGGACAACGCACGTGCTCGGCGGAAGCCAGGCCGCCTTTGTAGTCGTTGCAGGCGACGAAGTCGGTGTGAAAGAGCAGCGGGTCGCCGCCGTGCGCCAACACCTGGCGCATCAGGCCCCGCGCGCTGCCGCGCAGCCAGACGCCGGGGCCGGGGTACGAAGGCTTGGCGGCCAGCGTGGAGAACGAGTAGGTGACGACCATGTCGATGGCCTTGTGCGGCGCGTCGCGCGAAGCCGTGAGCAGCACGTCGGACACCGGCATCGGCACCGCCGTGCCAAACATCAGCAAGCGCGTGGCGCGCTCGGGCGCGCGCGCCGCGGCCTCGAGCGCGACGAGCGAGCCGAGGCTGTGGCCGGCGAGCGCCGCTTGCTTCACGCCGGCTGCGTCGAGCAGTGCGAGCAGCCAGTCAGCCATTGCTTCGACACTTCTCAATGCGGTGCCTGCGCTGCGCATGTGCCCGGGCAGATCGACCGCCAGCACGCCGAAGCCGTGGTGTGCAGCCCAGCGCGCGAGCAGCGTCCAGACGCTGTGGTCGTTGAGGGCACCGTGCACAAAGGCGATCGTCGGCAGCGAAGGGTCGAATGGCTTGCCGCCGGTGTAGGCGTAGGTTTCCTGGCCGTGGACGACGAGCTTCATGGCGCGGTCTTCTCGGCCACGCGCAGCGCGCGCTTCAAGTCGTCGATGAGGTCGTCCGGGTCTTCGAGACCGATCGACAGGCGGATCGTCCCGGGTCCGATGCCCGCTGCCGCGAGCGCCGCATCGTCCATGCGGAAATGCGTCGTCGAAGCCGGATGGATGACCAGCGAGCGGCAGTCGCCGACGTTGGCCAGGTGCGAGAAGATCTTCAACGCCTCGATGAAGGCCACACCCTGTTTGCGTGAGCCCTTCAAGTCGAAGCTGAACACGGCGCCGCAGCCCTTGGGCAAGAGCTGCTTGGCCAGGGCGTGGCTCGGGTGGCCTTCGAGCTCGGGGTAGCCGACGCCCGACACCATCGCGTGGGCTGCCAGAAACGCCACCACCTTGCGCGTGTTGTCGACATGCCGGGCCATGCGCAGCGGCAGCGTCTCGATGCCTTGCAGCATCAGCCACGCGGTGTGCGGGCTCATGCACGCGCCGAAGTCGCGCAGGCCTTCGCGGCGCGCCCGCAAGAGAAAGGCGCCGTCGGTGGACTCTTCCGAGAACACCATGCCGTGGAATCCGGCATAAGGTTGATTCAGCTCAGGAAAACGTGCGGCGCGGCTCCAGTCGAAACGACCGCTGTCGATCAATACGCCGCCGACGACCGTGCCGTGGCCGCAGAGGAATTTGGTCGCCGAGTGGAAGATCAGGTCGGCACCGTGGTCGAACGGGCGCATCAGCCAGGGCGTGGTGAAGGTCGAATCGACGAGCAGCGGCAGGCCGGCGTCATGTGCGATCGCGCTCACGGTCGGGATGTCGAGCACATCGAGGCCTGGGTTGCCGAGCGTTTCGCCGAACAGCAGCTTGGTCTCCGGCCGGATGGCGGCGCGCCAGCCGTCGATGTCGCCCGGCTTGACGAAGGTCGTGCTGACACCGAAGCGCGACAGCGTGTACGACAGCAGGTTGTGCGAGCCGCCGTACAGCGCCGAGCTGGCCACGATGTGCGAGCCCGATCCGGCCAGCGTGGTGATCGCCAGGTGCAGCGCCGCCTGGCCGCTGGCGGTGGCGATCGACCCCGAACCGCCTTCCAATGCGCCCATGCGCTCCTCGAACACCGCGTTGGTCGGGTTGCTGATGCGGCTGTAGACATGCCCCGAGCGCTCGAGGTTGAACAGCGACGCCGCATGCTCGCTCGATTCGAAAACGAAGGACGTGGAGAGGTGGATCGGCAGCGCCCGCGCACCGGTGGCGGGGTCAGGCGAAGCGCCGGCGTGCAGCGCGAGGGTGTCGAAACCGGGGTCGGAGGGGCCAGCCATGGTGATGTCCGCGGTGGGTTTGCGGGGCATTGTGTGCTATGTTGAAAGCATGGCCAGCCAGCGGAGCGAACGATGAAAGTCAGCGACATCCTGCGCGTCAAGGGCGGCACGCTCTACACGGTGACGCCTGAAGACACGCTTGCCGGCGCATTGCGCACGATGGCCGAGCTGGACATCGGATCGCTCTGCGTGATGAGCCATGGCGAGCTGGCCGGCATGCTGACGTTTCGCGAGGTCATCCAGGCCGTGGTGCGCAACGGCGGCACGGTCGGCACTTCGCTGATTCGCACTGTGATGGATGACTTCCCGCTGACCTGCACGCCCGACACCGAACTCGACGAGGTGCGCCGCATGATGCTGGCGCGCCACGCGCGCTACCTGCCGGTGATGAGCCAGAAGACGCTGATGGGCGTGATCTCGTTCTACGACGTGGCCAAGGCTGTTGTCGACTCGCAGGACTTCGAGAACCGGATGCTGAAAGCCTACATCCGCGATTGGCCGGTGGGCGAAGGCGACGAACCGGCGACGGCCACCGCGCCGCCGCAGTAGCGGCGCGTTCACGAGTTTTCGCCGCCGCAGTAGCCGCGCGCTCAGGAATTTTGCCGCCGCCGTGACGCGGCGCTGCGAGGCTGAGGCGCATCGAGCGCCGCTTCTAGAATGGCCTCATGTCAGGAAGCACCCTCGGCCACCTCTTTTGCGTGACCAATTTCGGCGAAAGCCATGGCCCGGCGATCGGTTGCGTGATCGACGGCTGTCCGCCGGGGATGGCGCTCAGTGAAGCCGACATCCAGCCCGATCTCGACCGGCGCCGGCCCGGCACCAGCCGCCATGTCACGCAGCGCCAGGAGACCGATCAGGTGCAGATCCTGTCGGGTGTATTCGAGGGCCTGACCACCGGCACGCCGATTGCGCTGCTGATCCCGAACACCGACCAGCGCAGCAAGGACTACGCGAATCTGCTCGACACTTTTCGCCCGGGTCACGCCGACTACACCTACTGGCGCAAGTACGGCCTGCGCGATCCGCGTGGCGGCGGGCGTGCGTCGGCGCGGCTGACGGCGCCGATGGTCGCTGCCGGGGCGGTGGCCAAGAAGTGGTTGCGCGAACAACACGGCATGGTGTTCGACGCCTGGATGGCGCAGCTCGGCGACATCGAGATTCCTTTCGAGTCGGCCGAGCACATCGCGCACAACCCGTTCTTCGCGCCGAACGCGAGCATCGTGCCCTTGCTCGAAGCAACGATGGACGCGTTGCGCAAGTCGGGCGATTCGGTCGGCGCCAAGATCGTCTGCCGCGCGCGCAACGTGCCGCCAGGCCTCGGCGAGCCGCTGTACGACAAGCTCGACGCCGATATCGCGCACGTGATGATGGGCATCAACGCCGTCAAGGGCGTCGAGATCGGCGACGGCTTCAAGGTCGTGGCGCAACGCGGCAGCGAGCATGGCGATGAGCTGTCGGCGCAGGGCTTCGCCAGCAACCATGCCGGCGGCGTGCTGGGTGGCATCTCGACCGGACAGGACCTGATCGTCACGCTGGCCATCAAGCCGACGAGTTCGATCCGTCTGCCCAAGCCTTCGATCGACCGCCACAACCAGCCGACCACCGTCGAAACGCACGGCCGCCATGACCCGTGCGTCGGCATCCGCGCGGCGCCGATCGCCGAAGCGATGCTGGCGCTGGTGGTGATGGACCACGCGTTGCGCCAGCGCGCGCAATGCGGCGACGTTCGCATCGACGTCCCTGCGATCCCGGCCGCGCGCTGATCCGCTGCGCGATGACCGAACGCCACGCTTCGCTGGCACCGTTCGGCGCGCTCAGCTTCACCTACTTCGCCTCGATCGGCCTGTTCAACGTCTACGCGCCGCTGTGGTTCCAGTCGCTGGGCTATTCGGTGCTGGCCATCGGCGCGATCGGCTCGCTGCAAGCCTGGACGCGCGTCGTCGCGCCGTATGCGTGGAGCTGGACGGGAGACCATTGGGAGCAGGGTTCACGCCGGACGACACTGCTGCGCATCGCCACGTCGTTGGCGTTGCTCTTTGCGGCGGCGCTGCTGTGGGCGCGCGGCTATGGCGTGGTGTCGATCGTCGTGCTGCTGCTGTTCCTGGCCAACGGCGGCATCGTGCCGCTGGCCGAAGCCGCGTTGTCGCAGCGCCTGGCGACCGCGCAGGGCCTGGATGTGGCGCGCTACGGCCGCGTGCGGGTCTGGGGCTCGATCGGCTTCATCGTGTCGGTGACGGCCTTCGGCCCGATCCTGCAAGCCACCGGCATCGCGGCGCTGCCGGCCTTCTGCGTCGCGACCATCGCTGCGCTGGCCGTGGCGGCGTGGCGCCTGCCGCGCGGCACGAGCTCTCACGCCGCGGCCGTGCAAGCTGCGCACGGCGTGCTGGCGGTGTTGCGGCGTCCGGTGGTGGCCTGGTTTTTTGCCGGCGTGTTCCTCACCGTGCTCGCTCACACCGCGCTCTATGTTTTCTTTTCGCTGTACCTGGTCGAACTGGGGTATGGCAAGACGGCGATCGGGCTGTTGTGGGCGGTGGCTGTGGCCGTCGAGGTTGTCTTTTTCTGGACGCAGGGCCGCTGGTTCGCCCGTTGGGACGCGCAAATCTGGCTCGTTGTTGCTGCCGCCGCATCGGTGCTGCGCTTCGCCGCCATCGCGGCCTACGGTGCCAACGCCATCGTCCTTGTGCTGGCGCAGACGCTGCACGCCGTGACTTTCGCCGCACAGCATGCGGCCTGCATCACGCTGATCGACAAACACTTTGTGGGTGCGCTGCGCGGTCGTGGCCAGGCGCTGTACACGACGCTCGGCTACGGCGCTTCGGGCGTCATCGGCGGCCTGGTCGGTGGTGCGATCAGCGAGCGCTTTGGCTTCCCGGCCGTTTTTGCGGCCTCGGCGGTGGTCTCCGTGGGCGCGCTGGCGTGCTGCTGGCGCAGCCTCGGGCTCGCGCGCAAGACTTGAACAGCGCGGTAAGCACCGCCTTTCTTGCGCGTTCCGCGTCGGCGCCACAACCAACAATGGCCACATGCTCAAGAAGATTCCGGTCAGCGAGCTTCGGCTGGGCATGCACCTGCACCGCTTCGAAGCGGCGTGGATCGACCACCCGTTCTGGCGCACCCGCTTCACCTTGACCGATCGGGCCGATCTGGCCGCGATTGCCGCGAGCTGCGTGCGCGAGTGCTGGATCGATGTCAGCCTGGGCGACGACGTGGCCGCGATCCCCACGGGTCCTGCCGTCGCACCCAAGCGCACGCGCGGCACGACGGCGCCGCGCGCCGCTTCTGGCGCCGCCAGCCGCAACGCGCTGGAGCCGACCGATCTCGGCAACGAACTCGACCGCGCCGCCGCGCTGTGCCGGCGTTCCAAGGAAGCCGTGGCCTCGATGTTCAACGAAGCGCGGCTGGGCAAGGCCATCGACGCCGAGCATTGCCGGCCGTTGGTCAACGACATCGCAGAGTCGGTCTACCGCAACCCCGGCGCGCTGGTCAGCCTGGCGCGCCTGAAAACCGCCGACGACTACAGCTACATGCATTCAGTGGCGGTGTGCGCGCTGATGGTGTCGCTCGGCCGCACGCTGGGGCTGTCCGAGAAAGAGTGCAAGGAGGCCGGCCTGGCGGGCCTGCTGCACGACATGGGCAAGGCCTTGATGCCGGCTGAGATCCTCAACAAGCCGGGCAAGCTGAGCGACGAAGAGTTTGCGGTCATGCGCAGCCACCCGGAGCGCGGACACGCCATGCTGGTCGAAGGCGGTGGCGCCAGCGATGCGGTGCTCGACGTCTGCCTGCACCACCATGAAAAATTCGATGGCAGCGGCTACCCGCACCGGCTGGCCGGCGAGGCGATTTCGCTGTTTGCACGCATGGGCGCGGTGTGCGACGTCTACGACGCGATCACCTCCGACCGTCCGTACAAGGCCGGCTGGGATCCGGCCGAGTCGATCGCGCGCATGGCGAGTTGGCAGGGCCACTTCGACACAGCGGTGTTCTCGGCCTTCGTCAAGAGCCTGGGCATCTACCCGACCGGCTCGCTGGTGCGCCTTGATTCCGGGCGCCTGGCGGTGGTGGTGGAGCAAAACGCGCAGTCCCTGACGACACCGGTGGTCAAGGTTTTCTTCTCCACGAAATCGAACTTGCCGATCGAGGCCCGGCGCCTCGACCTGGCCAAGAGCAACGACCGCATCATCGGCCGCGAATCGCGCACGGATTGGAATTTTCCGCAGCTTGAGTCGCTGTGGGCGGGAGCCGCAGCCGGCCGGTGACTCGCAGCGTTGGTGCTGCCGCCGATGGTGCTGTTCGCGCAGGGCATCGGCGACAATCTGCGCCGGAGAAAGGCGGAATATGGTCTTGCGTGCGTTCGACAGGCTGTTGCGTTGCGCTGCGGCGATGTTGATTGTCTGGTTTGCATCGCCGGCTGGCGCTGCGCCGCCGACAGCAGAAGACTTCGCCAGTTGGCCGTCCATCGAGAGCGTCGTGATGTCGCCGTCAGGGCGACGCATGGCGATTCGCATGCCTGGAGCCGACGGTCGCGTTCGACTGGGTGTCATGGATCTCGATCCGGTCAGTCAGCCACGCGTGGTAGCTGCGTTCAGCGATGCCGACGTCACGAGCGTGCACTGGGTCAACGACGACCGCCTGGTGTTCGAGACATTCCAGGACGGCCCCGTGATCAGGTCAGGAGGCGCTGGCACCTTTGCCATCAACCACGACGCCACCGGACAGACGCAGTTGATCGCCTGGAACTACAACAAGCTTATGGCGGCCCCGCCCGATCCGCGGCTGCTGCCGTACGGCTGGTTCTACCGCTCAACGATAGACGAAGTCAGCGACGACATTCTGGTCATGCGCGAAGTGCGCGACAACCGCGGCGAGTTGACTGAAATCCAGCTTTCGCGCCTGAACACGGAAACTCGCGAACGGCGCTCGTTGAATTTGGGCATTCCAAAGGGCACACAGTCATGGCTGACGGACCACGATGGACAGGCGCGTGTGGTCACGGCGCGGCGCGCGGGACGCAACAAGGTGTTTTGGCGCGCGACGCAAGACGGCGAGTGGGTTGAGCTTGCGGACTTCGACCCGCTGGCGGAGCCGGGGTTCACGCCGAGATGGATCGATGAGGATGGCAGCATCATCGTCACCGCGCGTCAAGGCAGCGACACCCAAGGGCTCTACCGGCTCGACCCGAAGAGCAAGCGCATCGAGCCGCAAGCGCTGGTGCAGATCAAGGGCTTCGACCTCTTTCCGGTGCTCGAGAGCGACAGCAAGACGAAGCGGCTGCTCGGCCTGCACATCGTTGCCGACCAACCGATCAGCGTCTGGTTCGACGCGAAGCTGCAAGCACTGCAACAGTCGATCGACGCCGTGCTGCCCAAGGGCCGAACGAACAGGATCTATTGCGGACGCTGCGAGTCGTCGCGCTTCTTCGTCATCCTTTCGGCATCGGCCCAGCAACCCGGCGAGTACTTTCTATTCGACCGCAACAAAGCCACGCTGGAGCGTCTGGGAGTCACGCGGCCGCGGATCGACGAGGCCTCGCAGGGCAAGCAGACGTTGCACCGCGTTGCCGCGCGCGACGGCCTGTCGCTGCCGGTGTACGTGACCCACCCGCCCGGCAGCGACGCACAGCAGGCGTTGCCGGCGGTGGTACTGGTGCACGGCGGGCCGTGGCTGCGCGGGGCCAGCCTGAGCTGGAGCGCTGACGCGCAGTTTCTGGCAACGCGCGGCTACCGCGTGATCCAACCTGAGTTCAGAGGCAGCGAAGGCTACGGGTTTCGACATTTCAGAGCCGGGTGGAAGCAATGGGGCACGGCGATGCAGGACGACCTCGTCGATGCCGTGCAGTGGGCGGCCAAGCAAGGTCTGGTGGATCCGGCGCGTGTTTGCATCGTCGGGGCCAGCTACGGAGGCTACGCGTCGCTGATGGCACCGATCATTCACCCAGGCGTGTTCCGCTGTGCGGCCAGCTTTGCCGGTGTGACAGACATCAACCTGATGTACGACATCATTTGGAGCGACTTCAGCGAGGACCACAAGCGCTACGGCATGCCGACACTGATCGGCGACCCACGCAAGGACGAGGCGCTGCTGGCGGCGGCATCGCCGTTGAAGCGTGTGGCCGAGTTGAAGATTCCGGTGCTGCTGGCGCATGGCGGAGAAGACCGCCGGGTGCCCATCGAACATGCGCAGAGCTTCCTGAACGCGGCGCGCGCTGCGGGTGTTTCGATCGAGTATCAGGAGTACGCGTCGGAAGGCCATGGTTTTTTCATCGCGGCCAATCAGGCTGACTACTACAAGCGTCTGGAAAAGTTTCTCGAAACCTCGTTGCAACCGGGGCGAGGTGCTGCCAGCCCCAAGTGAACGGATTGACCATGCCTTCGCCTCACACCGATCCGCGCGCCTTCCTGCGTTCGCTCTATGACGCTGCCGTCGCCCGCGCACAACCGGCGATGGTGATGCGCGACTTCCTGCCGACGCCCCCGAAGGGACGAACCATCGCCATCGGCGGTGGCAAGGCCAGCGGTGCGATGGCCGCGGCGCTCGATGCGCTGTGGCCGGCTGGCGCGCCATTGAGTGGCGTGGTGCTGACGCGCTACGACCATGTCCCGGCGGCCTACCGGGAGCGGCCCGGCCGTATCGACTTGCGCGAAGCCGCGCACCCGGTGCCCGACGAGGCCGGCCGCCGCGGTGCGATCGACATGATGGCGGCGGTGCACGGTCTGACCGAAGACGATCTGGTGATCGCGCTGATCTCCGGCGGTGGCTCGGCGCTGCTGTCGGTGCCGGCGCCGGGCCTGTCGTTCGAAGACAAGCAGCAGGTCAACCGCGAGCTGCTGGCCAGCGGTGCGTCGATCGACGAGATGAACTGCGTGCGCAAGCATCTGTCGGCGATCAAGGGTGGACGGTTGGCCGCCGCCTGTGCGCCGGCGCGCGTGCACACGCTGCTCATTTCCGACGTGCCCGGCGACGTGCCCGACGTCATCGCCAGCGGCCCGACGTTGCCCGACCCGACGACCTGCGCCGACGCGCAGGCGATCCTCGACCGCTACCAGATCGAGCTGCCTGCGGCGGCGCGCGCGGGCCTTGTCGGCCGCGCCTACGAGTCGCCGAAGCCGGGCGATGCGTGCTTCGCGCAGAACACGCTGCAGATGATGGCGACGCCACAGATGAGCCTCGAAGCTGCGGCGTCGCTGGCGCGGCAGGCCGGCGTCGAGGCCTACATCCTGTCCGACGAGATCGAAGGCGAGTCGCGCGTCGTCGGCCAGGTGCATGCGGCGCTGGCGCGATCGGTCGCGCGCCGCAATGCGCCCTTCAAGAAGCCTTGTGTGATCTTGTCCGGCGGCGAGACCACGGTCACCGTCAAACGCAAGGGCGGGCGCGGCGGCCGCGCCACGGAGTTCCTGCTCGGCTGTGCGCTGGCCTTGCAAGGCGAAGCCGGTGTGCATGTGCTGGCGGCCGATACCGACGGCATCGACGGCATCGAGGACAACGCCGGTGGCATCGTCACGCCCGACACGCTGGCCCGTGCCGCGGCGCTCGGTGTTTCGGCACGCGCACGGCTCGATGCCAACGATGCCTACAACTTCTTTGCGCCGCTGGGCGACTTGGTAGTGACCGGGCCGACCTTCACCAACGTCAACGACTTCCGGGCACTGCTGATCCTATGACCTCGCGTGAGCCTGCCGTCATGGTCGCGCTGGCTCTCGTGTCGTGGACCTTGCCGGCCCTGGCGCAAACCTACCGTTGCGAAGTCAACGGCCGGACCACGTTCCAGCAGCAGCCGTGCACCGACGGCAAGCGCGTGCCGTGGCACTGGCGGCGTCGCTGCCGAGCCGGCGAGTGTTGCGCCCTTGCGCGGCGCCGCCTTGTGTGAGTCGCATGCACGCAGCGCGACGGTTTTCCCCGATCCGCAGGATGTGCGCATCGCGTCGGTGCGCTTTCTCGGCGCCAAGGCCTGGCGCGTGCACAGCGAGCTGATCGCTGCGCGCAGCTACGGCCTGCGCATCAACCCACGCAACCGCTACGGCGGCTATGACGGCGAGAGCCTGTTCGAGTGCCTGCTCAGCGAGGACGAGGCGAGGGTGCTGCACTTCGGTGCCGGGCCGGTGCCGGCCGCCAGAACGGAGTAGCGGACTGCGCGACCTTGGTCGTGTCTTTCGAAGCAGCCGCCGCGGAGCCGGCTTTGCCGGTTCGCCAGCGGGCCTTGCAGGCCGCGTGGCCGCGAGACGCAGCCACTCCTCGACCCGTCCAAGCCGACGCAGGTCGGCTTGGAGACGCGGATCTCGGCCCCCTCGAGGGGAGCGGCGTCAGCTGCTCCGGGGGTGGGTCATGTACGCGGTGCCGGCAAGTCCGGGCACGCTGACACGGCAGACGATGCCCTGGGGATCTCGTTCGCGCCAGGCGACGTCGCCACCGAGCTGCTTGACGCGCTTGCGCACGCCGCCCAGGCCCAGGCCGTGCGACCAGCCTTGTGGCTGCCGGCCGACACCGTCGTCGCTGACGGCGAGCGTCAGGGTGCCGCGGTCGAAATGGATCTCGACCTGCAACTGCGAAGCCTGCGCGTGGGCCAGCACGTTGCTGACCAGCTCGCGCAGCACGCGTGTCAACGCAGACCATTGCACGACGCTGAGATCGAAGTCGCGGTCGCAATTGAAGGACCAGGCAATCTCGCAGCCGGCGTCCGATGCGCGCTGCGTGATGTCGGCCTTCCACTCGGCCACGGCGTGTGTCAGCGGGTGATTGGGCGCCGCCAGGCCGCGCGTCAGGGTCTTCAGGTCCTTCAGCGTGTGGCGCACGTAGTCTTCCATCTCCGCATTCGGCGCCTTGTACATCAGCGTCAGCAGGCGCGCGCCGATGTCATCGTGCAGGTCCTGGGCGATGCGCGCCCGCTCCTCGATGCGGCCATGCTCGACCGCCTGGTCGAAGGCGACCGCGCGTGAGATCAGATCGACCACGCGGTCGGTCAGGCGCGCGTCTTCTTCGGTGAACATGCGGCGGCCGCGGTCGGCGAAGCCGAGCACGATGGCGCCCGGCACGGCGCCATCGGACGCCCGCAGCTCGGGCACCGGCACCACGAGCTGCGTGCCGTCGCTGAGCACCTGCGAACGTTGCGTGCGCCGCGCGGCGATGCGCGCTTCGATCGGGTCGAACAGCTCGCGCATCAGGCGGCGCAGTTGTTCTGCGGCACTTTGCGGTTGCAGCTGGACCTCGCGCGCCATGCGGTAGACATGTTCGAACATGCGCTCGGTGGAGATGCGCTTGCGCGAGATCAGCTGCGTCAGCAGCCACTGCCGCGCTGCGGCATAGACCGCCAGTGAGATGAACAGCGCCAGCGTCAGCGAGGCAAAACTGCCCAGCGAGAACACGGCCACGAACAGCAGGTCGAGTGCGGTGGCCACGGTGCTGACGCCAGCTACAAGCGAAAACTCGCGCATCAACTGCTGTGTGCGCGACAGGAAGGGCAGCGACAGCAGCATCACCGACAGGAAGACCACCCACATCGTCGAGCCGATGACAGGGGCCTGGCCGCGCGGGTCGATCGCCGGACCAAGCCCGGCCACGCTGATCGTCAACAGCAGCAAGCCGCCGATGGCCAGCAGCCCAAAGCGCTGCAGTTGCACCGCCAACGGGTGCGGCTCACGCTTTTGCATCCACAGCAACTGCCCCACGGCGACCAGGCTGGCTGCGATCAGCGCGCCTTGCGTCCACCACCAGGACGACGGCTCGCGCGCGCCGACCGCGACGGCAAACACGGCGGCCAGCAGCGCCCACGCCAGCGCCGCCCTCCGCAGGGCGAAGGGCAGGGGACGTGGATGCAGGTTCGTCACATGCACCAGCGCGCCGGCCGTGAGCAGGTCGAACAGCGTGCGCGCGTCGTGTTCCCAGCGCATGAAGCCTTCGCTCCAGCCGATGGCCGGCGCCGACAGCACGGCCAGGAACATCAGGTTTCCCGCCTGCGACAAGGCCATCACCATGTACAGGTTGTTGCGCCGCCCGGGGCGCGCCATCACCACGACCATCGCCACCAGGTAGAGCAGCAGCGCCAGGGTGGACAGCAGCCAGAACACCCAGCCCAGGCCAACAGCGCCGCGCGGCGCGGCGGCAATGAGGTGGTGCTGGCCGTCGCTGTCGATGAATTGCACCCGGCCGCGCGCCAGCGCCGCGGCCAGCGCCTCGTGCTGCTGCAGGTGGTGTTGGCGCTCGGCGTCACTGACCAGCCAGCGCGCCGAGCGTGTCATCAGCAGGCGATCGATCGGCTGCGCGCGGCCTTGGGCATCGACCAGGTATTGCAGTGCAGGTTGCGGCGCCGGACCGGCCAGGCGCAGCACACCGCGGTCGTCCACGGCCAGCCGTTGTTCGAGCACCGGTTGTTGCGCCAGCGCCCTGATGAGCGCGAACATCGCAAGGCAACCGAGCAGTGCCGCCAGCACCAGCCCGCGCAGCCGCCAGCCGATCCAGCGCGCCGACGGCGAGCGATTGCGGGCGCGCCGCTCCCAATCGCCGCCGTCGAGATCCACCGCCTTGCCGGCAGGCAAAGGCTTGTTGCGGCCGGACGTGTCGCCGGCGGTCATCAACGAAGGTTGCGGAGGCAGCGCAGCCATGAGGCGGGTCCGCCGGTGGCGTTGCCAGGCCCTATACGAGGCCTTGCTTGCTCGCCAGCACGGCCGCTTCGGCGCGGCTGGAGACGTTGAGCTTCTTGTAGATCGACTTGATGTGGTCGTTGACGGTGAACCACTTGATGCCCATCAGGTTGGCGATCTCTTTGATCGTGAAGCCTTTGCTGAGATAGGTCAGGACCTCGCTCTCGCGCGGCGTCAGGCGTTCGTGGTCGAGCGGCTTCTCGACCAGCGGCACCGGTTTGTTGGAAGTCAGCCCGGACGATGACAGCCCATAACCCGAGGCCGAAGCGTCATGGTCGTTGCCGCTGCGAAAGTGTGTCAGCAGGCGCCGCGCGATCGCCGGCGACAGCGGTGGCTGGCCGCGCACGATCTTCTGCAGCTCTTCGACCAGGACCTCGAAGCGGTCTTCCTTGAGCAGGTAGCCATCCGCGCCGCGCTGCAGGGCCGGGAACAGGTGGTCGTCGTCGGAGTACAGCGTGGTGACGATCTTGGTGGCCGGGTAGTGGACCAGCTCGGCGAGCAGGTCCATGCCGTTGCCGTCGGGCAACTCCAGATCGACCAGGATCAGCTTGAATGGATCGGCGCCGTGCATGCCGCTGCCGCCGCCGGCCAGCGCGATCTGCTTGCGTGCACCTTCGAGGTCACCGGCTTCGGTGATGGCGATCACATCGCTGAAGCTGTCTCGCACGACGCGGCAGAGGAATGCGCGCGCCACCGGGTTGTCTTCGAGGATCAACACTTTGACCGTCATCGTCGCCACCCCTTCATGAGCCAGTCCCATCCTAGCGCAATGGCGACGGTCAAACCGGGTGGTTGACGACCAGCACCTTGCCGTGTAAACGGCGCGATGCCATGCGCTCGTAGGCCTCGGGCAACGAGGTCATCGGCAGCTTGGCATCGATGGCTGGCTTGACGGCGCCTTGTGCGTACCAGGCGAACAGTTGCGCCAGTCCCTGCTGGAAGGCTTTGGGCTCGCGGCGCGCGAAGTCGCCCCAGAACACGCCGACGATCGAAGCACCCTTGAGCAACGCCAGGTTCAGCGGCAGCGCCGGGATCGGCCCGGCGGCAAAGCCGATCACCAGGTAGCGGCCACGCCAGGCGATCGAGCGAAACGCGGCCTCGGCCAGCTCGCCGCCCACTGGGTCGAGCACCACATCGGGGCTGACCTGCGCCGCCTTGAGCGCGCTGCGCAGGTCCTGGTGAGACAGGTCGATGCTCATGTCGGCGCCGAGCTCGGTGCAGAAGGCGGCCTTGTCGGCGGAGGACACGGCTGCAATGACACGCGCCCCGGCAGCCTTGGCAATCTGCACCGCCGCGCTGCCGACGCCGCCGGCCGCACCGAGCACGAGCACGGTTTCTCCGCTGCGCAGCGCGCCGCGGTCGATCAGTGCGTGGTGCGAGGTGCCGTAGGTGAACGCGAAGGCTGCGCCGTCATCGAGGTCGAAGTCTGGCGGCAGCGGGATCACTTGGGCTGCCGGCACGCAGGCGTGAGTGGCAAAGCCGCCCGACGCGCCGATCGACACCACCGCGTCGCCGGGTTTGACATGGCGCACGCCGTCGCCGACGGCCTGCACCGTGCCGGAGAACTCGCTGCCCGGCACGAAGGGCAGCGGCGGCTTGATCTGGTACTTGTTCTGCACCGTCAGCAGATCGGGGAAGTTCAGGCTCGCTGCATGCACTTCGATGCGCACTTCCCCCGCCGCGGGTTGCGGCGTCGGGCGCTCGCACCAGCGCAGAGAATCGACGCCGGTCGGGTCCTCGCAAAGCCATGCGTACATCGCTCTCTCCTCGTGTGGGTCTGTGTACGAATGATAGGCACCTGCTCTCTACAATGACGGCATGCGAATACTGATTGCCAACGACGACGGCTACCTGGCGCCCGGCCTTGCGGCGCTGGTCAAAGCCATGGAAGGCCTCGGCGAGATCGATGTCATCGCGCCGGAGCAGAACGCCAGCGGCACCTCGAACTCGCTGTCGTTGCACCGGCCGCTGTCGCTGTACCGCGGTGTCAATGGCTTTCGCTATGTCAACGGCACGCCGTCGGATTGTGTGCACGTGGCATTGACCGGATTGCTGCCGCAACGGCCGGATCTGGTGCTGTCGGGCATCAACAACGGCGCCAACATGGGCGACGACACGCTGTACTCTGGCACGGTGGCCGCGGCGATGGAAGGCTTCCTGTTCGGCATTCCGTCGATCGCGTTCTCGCAAGTCGAGAAGGGTTGGGCCTGTCTCGACGAAGCGGCCGCGGTGGCGCGCTCGGTGGTCGAGACGGTGCTGGCGTCATCGCAGTCTGCACGACCTGCGCGCCCGTTTCTGCTCAACGTCAACATTCCGAACCGCGCCGATGCCATGCAACTGCCGCGCCGCGTCACGCGCCTGGGCCGGCGCCACGCCAGTGAGCCAGTGATCCAGCAGAAGAGCCCGCGCGGCGAGCCGATCTACTGGATCGGCCCGGCCGGCGACGCGCGCGAAGCGGGTGAAGGCACCGACTTTCACGCCACGGCCGTCGGCTGCGTGTCGATCACGCCGCTGCAGGTCGATCTGACGGACCACGCGACGATCGGCGAATGGACCGACGTGTTGCGCTCCGGATGAGCCAGCGCCCGCCACGCTTTCCGCTGGCGCTGGATCGTGTGGGCCACAAGAACAAGCCGGCGCGCGCGCCTGCATCGGCTCCAGCGGCTCCGACACCGAGTGGCTTCGGCCTGGACTCACAGCAGGTGCGCTCGCGCATGGTCGAACGTCTGCGAGCGCAGGGCTTGAGCTGCCAGCCGGTGATCGATGCGCTGGCACTGGTGCCACGCCATGTCTTCGTTGATGCGGCGCTCGTGGCGCAGGCGTACGAGGACACCAGCCTGCCGATCGGCCACGGCCAGACGATTTCCAAACCGTCGGTGGTGGCGCGCATGCTGTCGCTGTTGTTCGACGCACGCGCCGGCGCGCCGCACCTCGGGCGCGTGCTCGAGATCGGCACCGGCTGCGGTTACCAGGCCGCGCTGTTGGCGCAGATGGCCACGCTGGTCATCTCGATCGAACGTCTGCGGCCCTTGCACGACAAGGCGCGCCACAACCTGGCGTCGATGCGCCGCTCCAACCTGCGCCTGGTCTATGGTGATGGCCGCCTCGGCCACGCGCCCAATGCGCCTTACGATGCGATCGTCTGTGCTGCCGGTGGCGAAGACCTGCCGCAAGCCTGGCTCGATCAGCTCGCCGTGGGGGGGCGGCTCGTCGCGCCGACGCAGGCCGATGGGCGCGGCGAGCAGGTGCTGGTGACAGTGGATCGGCATGAGAACGGCTGGTCACGACACGATCGCGATGCGGTGCGCTTCGTGCCGTTAAGATCGGGAACAGCATGAACACAAAGAGCGATTGGTTGGCTTGTTTGTCACGTTGGCGCGTGTCGAGTGCGCGCTTGGATGGGTGCATCGTGCTGCTGGCTGGCGTGTTGACGGCGGGTTGTGGCACGTCGCTCAATCGTGCGCCGGTGGAAGACCGCTCAGCGGCTCGCACGGCAGCGCCAACACCGGCGGCGGCATCCGCAGCCTCGGTTGAGACGCCGAGCAAACCATTGCCGGGTGTCGAAAATCTCGGCAAGCCGGGGTACTACGCCGTCAAGCCTGGCGACACCTTGATGCGTGTCGCGCTGGAGAACGGTCAGGCGTGGCGCGACATCGCGCGCTGGAACAACATCGACAACCCCAATCAGCTCGAAGTGGGCCAGGTGTTGCGTGTGGTGCCGCCCGGTGTCGATGCGTCGGCCGCGGCGGCGCGTGGCGTCACGGTGGCCAAGGTCGATACCCGGCCACTGGATGCCAAGCCGATCGCTGGTGCGGCATCAGCGCCTGCTACCGCACCGCCGACATCGCCGGCGGTCGTGCCAGCGCCGGCCGCGGCACCAGCGCCTGCCCCTGCCGCCGCGCCGCCGGCAGCACCGGCTGCACCTCGAGACGCCGACGACGACGTGGCCTGGGCCTGGCCCTCCACAGCCGCCGTGGCCGCACCCTTCGACGAGGGGCGCAACAAGGGCCTGGTCTTCACCGGCAAGGCGGGCGACCCGGTGCTGGCCGCCGCCGATGGGCGCGTGGTCTATGCGGGCTCGGGCCTGCGCGGCTTCGGCAACCTTGTCATCGTCAAGCACAACAACAGCTACCTGACCGCGTACGCGCACAACCAGACGCTGCTGGTCAAGGAAGACCAGGCCGTGCGTCGCGGACAGAGGATTGCAGAGATGGGTTCGAGCGACGCCGAGAGAGTGCAACTGCACTTCGAGATCCGTCGCCTGGGCAAACCGATCGACCCGGCGCGTTTGCTGCCGCCTCGCTAGCAGCCTGCCATGACCGTGCGGCCGCACGATCCCAACGACGGTGCTGCGCTTGCGGCGCTGACTGGGTCGAGCGGCGGCGGTGCTGCCGATCGAAGTGCTGGCGGAGTTGCCGCCGGTGGAGATCGCTGCGGAGGACGGCAACGCGGCCGACACGCTGCAAACCTATTTGCGCGAAATCCGCCGCGCGCCGCTGTTCACGCCAGAAGAAGAGTACGCCATGGCCGTGCGTGCGAGCGCTGGCGACTTTGCGGCGCGGCAGTTGATGATCGAGCGCAACCTGCGCCTGGTGGTCAGCATCGCCAAGAACTATCTCGGCCGCGGCCTGCCGCTGACCGACCTGATCGAAGAAGGCAACCTCGGCTTGATGCACGCCACCGGCAAGTTCGAGCCCGAGCGCGGCTTCCGTTTCTCCACCTATGCGTCGTGGTGGATTCGCCAGGCCATCGAGCGCGCGATCATGCATCAGGCGCGCTTGGTGAGGCTGCCGGTGCACGTGGTGCGCGAGCTCAATCAGGTGCTGCGCGCTCGCCGAGTGCTCGAAGGCGAACGGGCGCTGGCCGGCGAGACTGACGACAGGCCTGTGCGTGCCGAGCGCATCGCCGACAAGCTCGGCCGCCCGGTGCAGGAGGTGGCCGATCTGCTGCGCTACGCGGAGCAGCCGGCCTCGCTCGACGCGCCGCGCGACTTTGCGCGCGATGGCGACGCGTCGGGCGAGTCGCTGCTCGACGGCGTGGCCGGCGACGGTCACGACGACCCGGAAGACCAGTTGCTGCACCACGAACTCGAGTCGCTGGTGGAGAGCGAACTGCTCGAACTGAGCAAGCGCGAACGCGAGGTGCTGACCGGCCGCTTCGGCCTGTACAACCGCGAGCCGGAAACGCTGGAAGCGCTGGCCGAACGGCTGACGTTGACGCGCGAACGCGTGCGCCAGATCCAGCAGGAGGCGCTCGCCAAGCTGAAGCGCCACATGCAGCGACGCGGCATCGATCGCGACTCGGTATTTTGAGCGCGTCCGTTCTCGTCTTCGACATCGAGACCATTCCCGACATCGCGGGATTGCGTGCGATGCGTGGCGCCGACGCCGCGCTCGCCGATGCCGAGGTCTATGCCGCAGAGCAGGCCGATCGCAAGAGCGGCGGCAAGAGCGAGATGCTGCCGCTGTACCTGCAGCGCGTGCTCGTCATCTCCTGCGTCTTCCGCAGTGCCAAAGGCCTGACGGTGCAGTCCTTTGCCGACCGCGATGGTCAGGGCGAGGGCGCCATCATCCAGACCTTCTTCGACAAGATCGAGAAGCACCAGCCGCAGCTCGTCAGCTGGAACGGCGGCGGCTTCGATTTGCCGGTGCTGCACTACCGCGGCCTGAAACACGGCGTGGTGGCCGACAAGTACTGGGACATGGGCGAAGACGACCGCGAGTACAAGTGGAACAACTACATCTCGCGCTACCACATGCGCCATCTCGACATGATGGATCTGCTGGCGATGTACCAGCCGCGTGCCAACGCGCCGCTCGACGCGATGGCCAAGCTGTGCGGCCTGCCCGGCAAGCTCGGCATGGACGGCTCGCAGGTCTATCCGGCGTATCTCGATGGCAAGCTCGAAGACGTTCGCCGCTACTGCGAGACGGATGTGATGAACACCTGGCTGCTGTACTGCCGCTTCCAGAAGATGCGCGGCGGCTTCACCGAGGCCGAGCATGAGCGCGAAGTCGCGCTGGCGCGCGAGTCGCTGAAGGCGATCGACGAGCCGCATTGGGCGGAGTACCTCGCCGCCTGGACCTGATCCACGCCGGGATAATCCGGCCCATGACAGCAACGGATGAATGGCTCGAGGTCGAATCGCTCGACCTCGAAGCGCAGGGTGTGGCGCACAACGCCGAGGGCAAGGTGGTCTTCATCGAAGGCGCGCTGCCCACCGAGCGTGTGCAGGTGCAGGTGCACCGGCGCAAGAACAACTGGGAACAGGCCAGCCTGACGCAATCCGCGCGCGAGAGCTCGCAGCGCGTGCGGCCGGCGTGTCCGCATTTCGGCCTGCATGCCGGCGCCTGCGGCGGCTGCAAGATGCAGCACCTGCACCCCGCCGCGCAGGTGGCGGTGAAGCAGCGCACGCTCGAGGACAACCTGTGGCATCTGGGCAAGGTCAAGCCCGAGCGCATCCTGCGGCCGATCGAAGGCCCGGCCTGGGGCTACCGCTACCGCGCGCGGCTGTCGGTGCGGCATGTGGCGAAGAAGGGCACGGTGCTGGTCGGCTTTCACGAGCGCAAGTCGCGCTACATCGCCGACATGCAGACCTGCGCCGTGCTGCCGCCCCAAGTCAGCGCAATGCTGATGCCGCTGCGCGAACTGATCATGTCGATGCAGGCTCGCGAGACGCTGCCGCAGATCGAGCTGGCGATGGGCGATGCGGTGGTCGCGTTGGTGCTGCGTCACCTCGAGCCGTTGAGTGCCGACGACCAGCAGCGCCTGCGCGATTTTGGCGTCGCGCATGGCGTGCAATGGTGGCTGCAGCCCAAAGGCCCGGACACGGTGCACCTTCTCGACGACGATGGCCCTGAGCTGGCCTACGCCTTGCCCGAGTTCGGCGTGACGATGCCGTTCAAGCCGACCGACTTCACGCAGGTCAATCCACACATCAACCGCGTGCTCGTGCACCGAGCGGTCAGCCTGCTCGACGTGCGGCGCGACGAGCGCGTGATCGACTGGTTCTGCGGCCTCGGCAACTTCACATTGCCGCTGGCGACGTTGGCGCGCGAGGTGCTTGGCATCGAGGGCAGCGAGACGCTGGTGCAGCGCGCGCGCGACAACGCTCTGCGCAACGGCATCAAGGCGGACTTCGCGGCGCGCAACCTGTTCGAGCTGACCCCGGACATGCTGGCCGCCGATGGTGTGGCGCAAAAGTGGCTCGTCGATCCGCCGCGCGAGGGTGCCTTCGCACTGGCCAAGGCAACGGCCGATCTGGTGCAGTCGCACGCAGCCTGGACGCCGCCGTCACGCATCGTCTATGTGAGCTGCAACCCGGCAACGCTGGCGCGGGACGCGGGGCTGTTGGTTCATCAGGCCGGCTACCGCTGCACCGCCGCCGGTGCGGTCAACATGTTTCCGCACACCGCGCACGTCGAAAGCATCGCAGTCTTCGACCACCCATAAAACGAACAAGGCCCCGAAGGGGCCTTGTTGATTCAGCGAAGCACTGAACTAGTCACTGCTGCCGCCGATGCCGAACAACGCCAGCAACGACTGGAAGATGTTGTAGATGCTCAGGTAGACGCCCAGCGTCGCGGTGATGTAGTTCGTCTCCTCGCCATCACGCACGCGCTTCAGGTCGTACAGGATGAAGAACGAGAAGATGCCGATGATCAGCATGGCCAGCGTGATCATCAGAGCGCCGCTCTGGATGAAGAAGTTGGCGATGCCCGCCACCAGCACCAGGATCGCACCGATGGTCATGAACTTCGCCATGCTCGACAGATCGCGCTTGACGATGGTCGACAGCGTCGCCATGCCGAGGAAGATCGCGCCGGTGCCGGCAAAGGCCATCATGATCAGGCTGGCGCCGTTGCCCATGCCGATCACGACGGCCAGCATGCGCGACAGCATCACACCCATGAAGAAGGTGAATGCCAACAGGATCGGCACGCCGGCGGCCGAGTTCTTGTTCTTCTCGATCGCGAACATGAAGCCGAAGGCGCCGACCAGGAAGACAACCAGGCCGATGCCGGGCGTCAGGATCTGGTTGATGCCCAGAGCCATGCCGACCCAGGCGCCCAGGACGGTAGGCACCATCGACAGGGCAAGCAGCCAGTAGGTGTTGCGCAGTACGCGGTTGCGCTCGCCACTCAGCGCGCTGGAGCCAGCAGCGTTGGCGTAAGCGGGTTGCAGACGATCGTCCATATGACAAGCCTCCGTTGATGAAGAGATGCGGGTCAGAGCCCACAAAACGATTCTAGTTCCCCACCCGCGCAGTCAGGTATGACCCTTTCCACTGAGGCGGAATTGAATCGTCCAAGGCCCGTACATTGGGGGCCTCGACACCATTGCCAGACTTGCCATGCAACAAAAACCATTCCTGACCCACGCCGATGTCGGCCGCATCGGCGCGGCTGCGGTGTCGGAGGCCCAAGCCAACGGCTGGGCTGTAACGATCGCTGTGGTCGACGACGGCGGCCATCTGCTGTGGCTGCAGCGTCTGGACGGCGCGGCGCCGATTTCGGCACTGATCGCGCCCGCCAAGGCGCGCACGAGTGCGCTGGGGCGGCGCGAGTCGAAGGTCTACGAGGAGATGATCAATGGCGGCCGTAGCGCGTTCCTGAGTGCGCCGACGCTCGACGGCATGCTCGAAGGCGGGGTGCCGGCGATGATCGGCGGCCACTGCGTCGGCGCGGTCGGCGTCAGCGGTGTGAAGTCGGCGGAAGACGCGCAGATCGCGCGCGCCGGCATCGCGGCGCTCGGCGCTTGAATTGACAGCCCCCTCGCCCGCCGCGCGGGCATTCCCCCCGAGGGGAGGCTCAGGCCCACGCTTGGGAGCGGCCCGGGGCTGGCCTGAGGCCGCCCGCCTATAATTCAGGGCTTTTTCAACCGTCAAAGCCCTCGGTTCTCCTGCGCGTCAAGAACGCAGCAACGCGCGCGCCTCAAGGCGGGTGAATAAAGAAACCGTGGGCCGCGACCGCCAGTGCCCCGGAGCCTCGATTTGTTGCCTGTTCTGCCCCCCGCCGTGCTCGCTCTCGCCGACGGCACGGTCTTTCAAGGCACCTCGATCGGCGCCGCCGGTCGCACCGTCGGTGAGGTGGTGTTCAACACCGCGCTCACCGGCTACCAGGAAATCCTCACCGACCCGAGCTACGCGCAGCAGATCGTCACGCTGACGTACCCGCACATCGGCAACTACGGCGTGAATGCCGAAGACGTCGAGTCGAGGAAGGTCTTCGCCGCCGGCCTGGTGATCAAGGACCTGCCGGTTCGCGTCTCGAACTTTCGCGCCGGGTTGACGCTCTCGCAGTACTTGCAACGCGAGGGCACGGTGGCGATTGCCGATATCGACACCCGCCAGCTCACACGGCGGCTGCGCACGCACGGCGCGCAAAACGGCTGCATCGTCGCCTTTCCGGTCGGCACGAAGGTCGGCCCCGACGAGATCGCTGCTGCGGTCGCCGCCGCGCGCGGCGCGCCGAGCATGGCCGGCCTCGATCTGGCCAAGGTCGTTTCGGCGCGCGAGCCTTACCCGTGGACTGAAACCGAGTGGCAACTCGGCAGCGGTTACGGTGTTCAGAACGAGCCACGCTTTCACGTCGTGGCCTACGACTTCGGCGTCAAGCACAACATCCTGCGCATGCTCGCCAGCCGCGGCTGCCGCATCACCGTCGTGCCGGCGCAGACCGGCGCGGCCGATGTGCTGGCGCGCCAACCCGACGGTGTGTTCCTCAGCAACGGCCCCGGCGATCCCGAGCCTTGCGACTACGCGATTGCAGCCACGCGCACCATCATCGAGCGCGGCCTGCCGACCTTCGGCATCTGCCTTGGTCACCAGATCCTGGCGCTGGCCTCGGGTGCGAAGACCTTCAAGATGAAGTTCGGCCACCACGGCGCGAACCATCCGGTGAAGGATCTCGATACGGGCCGCGTCAGCATCACGAGCCAGAACCACGGCTTCGCAGTCGATGAAAAGTCGCTGCCTTCGACGTTGCGGCCAACACACGTCAGCCTGTTCGACGGCACGCTGCAAGGTCTGGCGCGCACCGACAGGCCGGCGTTCTGCTTTCAGGGCCACCCCGAAGCCTCGCCCGGCCCGCACGACATTGCCTACCTCTTCGACCGCTTCGTGGCGCTGATGGAAAAGAACTGACATGCCCAAGCGCACCGACCTGAAAAGCATCCTCATCATCGGCGCCGGCCCGATCGTCATCGGCCAGGCCTGTGAGTTCGACTACTCCGGCGCGCAAGCCTGCAAAGCCCTGCGCGAGGAGGGCTACCGCGTCATCCTCGTCAACAGCAACCCGGCAACGATCATGACCGACCCGGGCATGGCCGATGCGACCTACATCGAGCCGATCACCTGGCAGGTGGTCGAGAAGATCATCGCCAAGGAGCGCCCGGATGCGGTGCTGCCGACGATGGGCGGCCAGACGGCGCTGAACTGCGCGCTCGATCTGCACAAGCATGGCGTGCTCGCCAAGTACGGCGTCGAGATGATCGGCGCCAACGAAAAGGCGATCGAAAAGGCCGAGGACCGGCTCAAGTTCAAGGACGCGATGACGTCGATCGGCCTCGACTCGGCCAAGAGCGGCATCGCGCACACGCTCGAAGAAGCCTGGGCGGTGCAGAAGCGCATCACCGCCGAGACCGGCGGCTCCGGGTTCCCGATGGTCATCCGGCCCAGCTTCACGCTCGGCGGCACCGGCGGCGGCATCGCCTACCACCCGGAAGAGTTCGAGGAGATCTGCAAGCGCGGCATCGACCTGTCGCCGACCAACGAGCTGCTGATCGAAGAGTCGCTGATCGGCTGGAAAGAGTTCGAGATGGAGGTCGTGCGCGACCGCGCCGACAACTGCATCATCGTCTGCGCGATCGAGAACCTCGACCCGATGGGCATCCACACCGGCGACTCGATCACCGTCGCCCCTGCGCAGACGCTGACCGACAAGGAATACCAGCTGATGCGCAACGCCTCGATCGCGATCCTGCGCGAGATCGGCGTCGACACCGGCGGCTCGAACGTGCAGTTCTCGATCAACCCGAAGAACGGCCGCATGACGGTGATCGAGATGAACCCGCGCGTCTCGCGTTCTTCCGCGCTGGCGTCGAAGGCCACGGGCTTTCCGATCGCCAAGGTGGCCGCCAAGCTGGCCATCGGCTACACGCTCGACGAGTTGCGCAACGACATCACCGGCGGCGCGACACCGGCGAGCTTCGAGCCGAGCATCGACTATGTGGTGACGAAGATCCCGCGCTTCGCCTTCGAGAAGTTCCCTGCTGCCGACCCGCACCTGACGACGCAGATGAAATCGGTCGGCGAGGTGATGGCGATGGGGCGCACCTTCCAGGAAAGTTTTCAGAAGGCGCTGCGCGGTTTGGAGACGGGCATCGACGGCCTGACCTCGCGCAGCACCGACCGCGATGAAATCATCGAAGAGATCGGCAATGCCGGGCCAGAACGCATTCTCTTTCTCGGTGACGCGTTCCGCTTGGGCATGTCGCTCGAAGAGGTGTTCGAAGAGACGAACATCGACCCGTGGTTTCTGGCGCAGATCGAAGAACTGATCAGCATCGAGAAGACGCTGGCGGCGCGTACGTTGGACAGCCTCGGCAAGGACGAACTGCGCTTCCTGAAGCGGAAAGGCTTCTCGGACAAGCGCATTGCCGGCCTCATCAAGACGCACCAGCATGCCGTGCGCGAGAAGCGCCATGCGCTCGGCGTGCGCCCGGTGTACAAGCGCGTCGACACCTGTGCGGCAGAGTTCGCCACGCAGACGGCCTACATGTACTCGACCTACGACGAAGAGTGCGAGGCCGAGCCGACGAACAACAAGAAGATCATGGTGCTCGGCGGCGGGCCGAACCGCATCGGCCAGGGCATCGAGTTCGACTACTGCTGCGTGCACGCCGCGCTGGCGATGCGCGAAGACGGCTACGAGACCATCATGGTCAATTGCAACCCGGAGACCGTCTCCACCGACTACGACACCAGCGACCGCCTGTACTTCGAACCGGTGACGCTCGAAGACGTGCTCGAGATCGTCGACAAGGAAAAGCCGGCCGGCGTGATCGTGCAATACGGCGGCCAGACGCCGTTGAAGTTGGCGCTGGATCTGGAGCGTGCCGGCGTGCCGATCATCGGCACCTCGCCCGACAGCATCGACATCGCCGAAGACCGCGAGCGTTTTCAGAAGCTCTTGCACGAGCTGAAGCTGCGCCAGCCGCCGAATCGCACCGCGCGCACCGAAGAGCAGGCGATGCTGCTGGCGCAGGAGATCGGCTACCCGCTCGTCGTGCGGCCGAGTTATGTGCTCGGCGGCCGGGCGATGGAAATCGTGCACGGCGACAAGGACCTGGAGCGCTACATGCGCGTGGCCGTGCAGGTGTCGGAGAAGTCGCCGGTGCTGCTCGACCGCTTCCTCGACGACGCGATCGAGGTCGATGTCGATTGCATCAGCGACGGCACGGAAGTGATGATCGGCGGCATCATGGAACACGTCGAAGCGGCCGGCATCCACAGCGGCGACTCGGCCTGTTCGCTGCCGCCGTACTCGCTGTCGGCCGAGTTGCAGGACGAGATGCGGCGCCAGACAACGCTGATGGCCAAGGCGCTCAAGGTCGTCGGCCTGATGAACGTGCAGTTCGCGATCCAGGGCGAGGGCGACGAGGCCGTGGTTTATGTCCTCGAAGTCAACCCACGCGCGTCGCGCACGGTGCCTTATGTCAGCAAAGCCACCGGCCAGCCATTGGCCAAGATCGCGGCGCGTTGCATGGCCGGCATGACGCTGAAGGACCAAAAGACACGCCACGGCGTGAAAGGCGAAGTCATCCCGCCTTACTTCAGCATCAAGGAAGCCGTCTTCCCGTTCAACAAGTTCCCCGGCGTCGATCCGATCCTCGGCCCCGAGATGCGCTCCACGGGCGAGGTCATGGGTGTTGGCACGACGTTCGGCGAGGCGATGCTGAAAAGCCAGCTTGGGGCGGGATCGCGTCTGCCGGACAAGGGCACCGTCGTCATCACCGTCAAGAACAGCGACAAGGACCGCGCCGTCAAGGTGGCGTCCGACTTGCACGATCTTGGCTTCAACGTCGTCGCCACCAAGGGCACGGCAGCGGCCATCGAAGCGGCGGGCGTGCCGGTTCGCCTGGTCAACAAGGTCAAGGACGGCCGGCCGCACATTGCCGACATGGTGAAGGCCGGCGAGATCCAGCTCGTCTTCACGACGGTCGATGAAACGCGCACGGCGATAGCCGACTCGCGCTACATCCGTACCGCGGCACTGGCGCATCGCATCACGTACTACACGACGATGGCCGGCTGCGAAGCTGCGACCGAAGCCTTGAAGCACCAGGCCGACTTCGGCGTGATGTCATTGCAAGAACTGCACTCCCAGCTTCACTAGAATCTGCGCATTCCTCCGCCGCCGGGGCATGGCCCCGGCGGCGGCTTCATTTCAGACTGACGAATCCTTTCACCATGGCCACTGTTCCTGTCACCGTGCGCGGCGCCGAAAAACTCAGGGCCGAATTGCAGCGGCTGAAATCGGTCGAGCGTCACGCCGTCATTCAAGCCATTGCCGAGGCGCGCGCCCAGGGCGATCTGTCGGAGAACGCCGAGTACGAAGCGGCCAAGGACAAGCAAGGCTTCATCGAAGGCCGCATCCTCGAGCTCGAGTCGACGCTGGCTGCAGCGCAGATCATCGATCCGGCCAAGCTCGAAGCCGATGGCCGCGTGGTCTTCGGCGCCACGGTCGATCTCGAAGACGAAGACAGCGGTGCCAAGGTCACCTACCAGATCGTCGGCGACGACGAGGCCGACCTGAAGCAGGGCCTGATCTCGATCTCGTCGCCGATCGCGCGTTCGCTGATCGGCAAGGAAGCTGGCGACAGTGCCGAGTTCCAGGCGCCGGGCGGCACCAAGAGCTACGAGATCATCGAAGTCCGTTACGTGTGAGCCCCAAGCTCGCTGCGCTCGCATCCCCCGAGGGGCCGAGGGCCGCGGCTCCAAGCCCGCCTGCGCGGGTTTGGACGGCACGAGGAGGCGTTGCGTCTCGCAACGCCGCGGCCTGCAAGGCCAGCGGCCGCTTGGGAGCGGCGCGGCGCTGGCCTACGTCTGAGCCAAGGCGCGCTTTTTGACGCTGGTTTGAGCCGGTCGCTTCTTGGCACGTTTGACCGTGCCGCCCGCGGTGAGCCGCTCGTTGCCGCGCACGGTGAGCTTCTTGACCTGCGGACGGTGATTGCCGCTCTTGCTGAACTTCAGCACCTTGACAACGCGCGGCCCCCCGTGTCCGCTCTCGCGATCTTCACGCTCGGCCTTGTCCTTGGCCGGGATCGGGCGCCAGAGCACCAACAGCTTGCCGATGTGCTGCACCGGCGCGGCACCGAGCGTGTCAGTCAGCTCGGCAAGCATCGCTTCGCGCGCGGCGCGGTCGTCGCTGAAGACGCGCACCTTGATCAATCCGTGGGCGTTGAGCGCGGCGTTGATTTCCTTGCGCACGGCAGCGGTCAGACCCTCCCCGCCGATCGCGACCACCGGGTCGAGGTGGTGAGAAGCGGCGCGGTGCTCGCGGCGCTGAGCGGCAGTCAGAATGAGGGCAGGCATTCGCGCATTATCCGGTCACCATGAAAGTCAACACCAAAAGCAAGAAGGTCAACAAGGCATGGTTGAACGACCATATCAACGACCCCTATGTGAAGCAGGCGCAGCGCGAGGGCTATCGGGCGCGAGCAGCCTACAAGCTGAAGGAAATCGACGAAGTGCTGGGTCTGATCAAGCCCGGGCAGGTGGTCGTCGATCTGGGCGCGGTGCCGGGCGCCTGGAGCCAATACCTGCGCCGGAAGTTCGCGCCGAGGGCCGCGGGCGTCGGCGGCGCGGCGGTGGGTGAGCTCGACGGCACGATCATTGCCCTGGACATCCTGCCCTTCGAGCCGATCGAGGGCGTGCAATTCATCCAGGGTGACATCCGCGAAGACGAGGTCATGGCCGAGCTGGTCGCGGCCCTGGCCGGCCGGCCGGTGGACGTGGTCGTCTCGGACATGGCACCGAATCTGTCGGGCATCGACAGTGCGGATGCCGCCCGCATGGCCCATCTGGTCGAGTTGGCGATCGATTTTTCGACCCGGCACTTGAAGCCGGGCGGCGCACTGGTGGCCAAGATGTTCCATGGCAGCGGCTACAGCCAGCTGGTCGAGGTGTTCAAGAAAACCTTCCGCGTCGTCAAGCCGATCAAGCCCAAAGCCTCTCGTGACCGTTCATCTGAAACTTTCATCGTCGGTATTGGTCTGAAAGAGGGTCTGAAGAATTCCGTGCGCTGACAAGGATTTAGCGTCCAATCTTGCCCAAACGCGGTCCTCTTGATCGGACTAAAATCAGCCGCATCTGAGTTCAACCTGTTTTGGTCTGGGCAAAGGCACAAGGAGCCTCGGTGAACAATCAATGGTTTTCGAAGATCGCTGTCTGGCTGGTGATTGCACTGGTCCTGTTCACGGTCTTCAAGCAGCTCGACAAGGGCGTTGCCCGGGCCGATGCCATCGGCTACTCCGAGTTCCTCGGTGAAGTCAATGGAGGCCGCATTGCCAGCGTGCAGATCCAGGAAGGGCCGGGCAACATCGAAATCATTGCCAAGCGCACCGATGGTGGCACCGTGCGCACCTTGGGTTCCATCCTCGACCGCGGCCTGACCGGCGACCTGATCAAGAACAACGTCAAGTTCGAAGTCAAGGCGCGCGAAGAGCAGTCGCTGTTGATGACGATCCTGATCAGCTGGGGCCCGTTCCTGTTGTTGATCGGCGTCTGGGTCTACTTCATGCGCCAGATGCAGGGCGGCGGCAAGGGTGGCGCGTTTTCCTTCGGCAAGAGCAAGGCGCGCATGCTCGACGAGGCCAACAACACGACGACCTTCGCCGACGTCGCCGGTTGCGACGAAGCGAAGGAGGAAGTCAAGGAACTGGTCGACTTCCTCAAAGACCCGCAGAAGTTCCAGAAACTCGGCGGCCGCATCCCGCGCGGCGTGTTGCTGGTCGGCCCCCCGGGCACCGGCAAGACCTTGCTCGCCAAGGCCATCGCCGGTGAAGCCAAGGTGCCGTTCTTCACCATTTCAGGCTCCGACTTCGTCGAGATGTTCGTCGGCGTCGGCGCGGCGCGCGTGCGCGACATGTTCGAGCAGGCGAAGAAGAGCGCGCCATGCATCATCTTCATCGACGAGATCGACGCCGTCGGTCGCCACCGCGGCGCGGGCCTGGGCGGCGGCAACGACGAGCGTGAGCAGACGCTGAACCAGATGCTGGTCGAGATGGATGGCTTCGACACCAACCTGGGCGTGATCGTGATGGCGGCCACCAACCGGCCCGACATCCTCGACCCGGCGCTGTTGCGTCCGGGCCGCTTCGACCGCCAGGTCTATGTGACGCTGCCCGACATCCGCGGCCGCGAGCAGATCTTGAACGTGCACATGCGCAAGGTGCCGGTTGGTCAGGACATCCGTGCCGACATCCTGGCGCGCGGCACGCCCGGCTTCTCAGGTGCAGACCTCGCCAACCTGGTCAACGAAGCTGCCTTGTTCGCCGCGCGCCGCAACGGCCGCGTCGTCGAGATGCAGGACTTCGAGAAGGCCAAGGACAAGATCATGATGGGCGCCGAGCGCAAGTCGATGGTCATGGACGAGGACGAGCGCAAGAACACGGCGTACCACGAGTCCGGCCACGCGCTGATCGGCAAATTGCTGCCCAAGCTCGACCCGGTGCACAAAGTGACGATCATCCCGCGAGGCGGCGCTTTGGGTGTCACCGTCTCGCTGCCCGAGAAGGATCGCTACAGCACCGATCGCATCCGCATGCTCAACATGATCTCGATGCTGTTCGGCGGCCGGATCGCGGAAGAAGTCTTCATGGGCCAGATGACCACTGGCGCTTCGAACGACTTCGAACGCGCGACACACATGGCGCGCGACATGGTCATGCGCTACGGCATGAGCGATGCGTTGGGCCCGATGGTCTATGCCGAGAACGAAGGCGAAGTCTTCCTCGGCCGCTCGGTGACGAAGACGACCAACATCTCGGAAGAAACGATGCGCAAAGTCGACATGGAAGTGCGACGCATCATCGACGAGCAGTACGGCATTGCGCGCAAGCTGATCGAGGACCACTCGGACAAGATGCACACCATGGCCAAGGCGCTGCTCGAGTGGGAAACCATCGATGGCGAGCAGATCGAGGACATCATGCAGGGCCGTCCGCCGCGTGCGCCGAAGGATTGGTCTGGCAGCTCGCCGCCATCAGGTGGTGGCAGCGGCACGGCGCCGGCTGTCGGTGGCGAAGCGGCCACGCACACGGCTTGAGGCTCGCGGACCGAAAGAACAGCAGACGGGGCTTCGGCCCCGTTCTTCGTTGATGAACTCCATCTGGCGCAGCTCGAGATTCACGATCGATCTGTCGGTGCCGCAGATCATGGGCATCGTCAACGTCACGCCCGACTCGTTTTCCGACGGTGGGCAGTTCGCCAGCGAGCGTGACGCGATCGCCCATTGCGAACAGCTGGTGGGCGAGGGCGCCGACATCCTCGACATTGGCGGCGAATCGACGCGTCCGGGGGCGCGCACGCCGAGCGCCGAGGAAGAGCTGGCGCGTGTGCTGCCGGTGTTGCGTCACGCGTTGACACTGGGCGTGCCGGTGTCGGTGGACACGAGCCAGCCCCTGGTGATGCGTGCCGCGCTCGACCTCGGCGCCGACATCATCAACGACATCCGCGCGCTGCAGCGGCCCGGCGCGCTCGAGGCCGTAGCCGCGCACGCCACGGCCGGTGTGTGCCTGATGCACATGCAAGGCGAGCCGGACACGATGCAGGCCGCGCCGCGCTACGACGATCCCGTCCTCGAAGTTGCTGCGTTCCTGGCCGCGCGGCGTGATGCGGCGCTCGTGGCCGGCATCGGTTTCGATCGCATCGCCCTGGACCCCGGAATCGGTTTCGGCAAGAGCGTCCAGCACAACCTGGCGCTGCTGGCGCGCCAGCGCGAGCTGGTGTCGCTCGGCTCGCCGCTCTTGATCGGGTGGTCGCGAAAATCGACGCTGGGCGCCATCACCGGCCGCAGCGTCGATCAGCGCCTTTGCGCCAGTGTCGCCGCGGCGGTGATTGCGCTGGAACGCGGCGCGCGCATCGTGCGCGTGCACGATGTCGCAGCCACCGTGGACGCGTTGAAAGTCTGGTGTGCGACGATCGCGCCAGAGGAAAAAACGACATGACGAGACGCTTCTTCGGCACCGACGGCATCCGCGGCACTGTCGGCCAGAGCCCCATCACGCCTGATTTCATGCTGCGCCTGGGTCACGCCGTGGGCCGGGTGTTGAAGCGTGAGACGCAGCGACCGACGGTGCTGATCGGCAAGGACACGCGCATCTCGGGCTACATGATCGAGTCGGCGCTCGAAGCTGGTTTTGCTTCGGCCGGCGTCGACGTGCTGCTGTCGGGGCCGCTGCCCACCCCCGGCGTGGCCTACCTGACACGTGCGCTGCGGCTCGATCTGGGTGTCGTCATCAGTGCTTCGCACAACGCCTTCCCCGACAACGGCATCAAGTTCTTCTCAGCAGCGGGCGCCAAACTTTCCGACGCGTGGGAGCTGGCTGTCGAAGCGGCGCTCGACGAAACGCCGGCCTGGGTCGATTCGGCGGGCCTTGGCCGTGCGCGGCGCCTGGACGATGCCGGCGGGCGCTATGTCGAGTTCTGCAAGAGCACGTTCGCCAACGAGCTGTCGTTGAAGGGCATGAAGCTCGTCATCGATGCGGCGCATGGCGCGGCCTACCAAGTGGCGCCGAACGTCTTTCACGAACTCGGCGCCGAGGTCGTGAAGATCGGCTGTGCGCCCGATGGCATCAACATCAACGCGGGGTTCGGCGCCACGGCCCCGAAGGCGCTCGTGGCCGCGGTGGCCGAGCACAAGGCTGACTACGGCATCGCGCTCGACGGCGACGCCGACCGCTTGCAGATGGTCGATGCCGCAGGCCGCCTGTTCAATGGCGACGAGTTGCTCTACCTGATGGTGGCTGATCGGATGAGCCGCGGCGAAAAGGTCGCGGGCGCGGTCGGCACACTGATGACCAACATGTCGGTCGAAGTCGCCTTCAAGGCGATGGGCGTGCCCTTCGTGCGCGCCAGGGTCGGCGATCGCTACGTGCTCGAAGAACTCGGCGCCCGCCGCTGGCAGCTCGGCGGCGAGGGCTCAGGCCACCTGCTCGCACTTGACAAGCACACCACCGGTGACGGCATCGTCAGCGCCTTGCTGGTGTTGGAAGCGGTCAAGCGCGGCGGCAAGCCGCTGGCCGCGTTGCTCGAAGGCGTGTCGCTGTTCCCGCAGACGCTGATCAACGTGCGCATTGCGGCGGGCAGCAACTGGCAGGCCAACCCGCGTCTCAAGGACGCGCAAGCGGCGGTCGAGCGCGAACTCGGTGACACCGGCCGGGTGCTGATCCGTGCCTCGGGTACGGAGCCTCTGCTGCGCGTGATGGTCGAAGCGCGCGACGCCGTGCAGGCCAAGAGCGCGGCAGAACGCATTGCTGCGGCCTGCGTGTAGCTCCGGCCAGCGCAGGGCCGCTCCCAAGCGGCCGGCACTCCCCTCGGGGACGCGAGCGAAGCGAGCTTGGGGTCGTGTTTAGCGCTCGCTGAGAAAGTGCCGCCGGTAGCGGGCGGGCAGGTCGCTCAAGCAGACCATCATCGGCAAGTCCGCTGTTTGAAAATCTGGATCCCACGCCGGTGGACCGAGCAGCTTGGCGCCCAGACGCAGATAGCCTTTGATGAGCGGTGGCGGCTTCACGTCAAGCGTGCGGTCGAGACGCTCGATCGGTAGCGGCAGTCGCGGGCGCACCTGCAAATCGGGCGATGCGAGGTGCGTCGCACTCAAGCGCTGCCACAAGCTGGCAGCAGCATGTCCGCCGTCACGCATCGGCACACTGGCGCAGCCGATCATCGTCTCCAGGCCGCGCTGCTGCATCAGCTGCGCAAGGGCGCGCCAGAGCGCCAGGATCACGCCACCGGTGCGGTGCGCGGGGTGCACGCAGGCCCGGCCGAGTTCCATCAGGCGTGGCCGCAAGGCCCACAACGGCGCCAGGTCGAATGCGGCATCGGCATACAGGCCGCCATTGAGCTGCGCCTTTTGCGGCGTCAGCACGCGGTAGGTGCCGACCACTTCGCCGTCAGCTCGACGCCGGACCAACAGGTGCTCGCACCACGGATCGAAGTCATCGAGCTCGTGGTTCAGCACCGTGTTCGCCAATTGAGCGCCACACTCTTCGACGAAGACACGGTAGCGCAAGCGCTGTGCAGCGCGAACGTCCGCGAGCGACTGGGCCCACTCGACGCGAAGTCCGGCGTGCGTGTCCTTGGGCTGCGGCGCAAGCCAGCGCCGGGCGGCGGTTGACGTCAGGAGGTGTTGCATCGCTGGGCATCCTTGAGCTGCAGTGCAGACACTGTGCCGCCGGGGTATGACGTTGCGATGAACGTCGCGCCGCGGCAGCGCGATGAACTGACATCTGTTCTTCATCGCACGGTCACACACGCCTTCCAAACTCCTTGCGCTTTCAACCAAGGAGTCCCCAGGCATGAATCATCCGCGCGACCTCGTTTTCTCCAGCAAGCACGACGACGAAGAAGACTCGAACCATTCTCCCAATCCCACATTCGATGCCATCGTCCAGGCGCGCCTGAATCGCCGCAGCATGCTGCGCGGCGGCGTCGGCGCGATGGCGACGGCGCTGTTCGGTGGCGTCGGCCTGGCGGCCTGCGGTGGCGGGGACGATGACGACGATCCGGTCGCACCCGCGCCGACCGAGACGTTGCTGGGGTTCACGGCCGTCGCCAAGTCCACCGCGGACACGATGCTGGTGCCTGCCGGCTACACCGCCGCCGCGGTCTTCGCCGTCGGCGATCCACTGGCGGCGGGCCTGGCCGCTGCCGCGAACAACGGCAGCGACAGCCGGCTACGACCAGCGCAGCGGCGACAACCACGACGGCATGGAGTACTTCGGCCTGTCGGCGAGCGGCGCGCCCGACCCGACCAACAGCGACCGCGCGCTGCTGGGCATCAACCACGAGTACATCAACGCGCTTTTCCTGCACGCCAACGGCCCGTCGCCGAACCCGCGTCCGGCATCGGAGACCGACATCGAGGTCGATGCGCACGGCGTCGTCGATCGTCGAGTTCGCCAAGACCGGCGGCGACTTCGCCTACGTGCAGGGCTCGACCTTCAACCGCCGCATCACCGCGGCGACCGAGATCGAATCTCGGGCTCTGCGCGCGGCAATGCGCTGTTGGTGACGACGTTCTCCCCCGACGGCACGAAGACCCGCGGCACCGTCAACAACTGCGGCACCGGCAAGACGCCCTGGGGCACGCTGCTGACCGGCGAGGAGAACTGGGTCGGCTACTACTTCCGCGCCGCCAACGACATCGCTGCGCGCAGCGCCAAGGCCAACACCGCGCTGGCGCGCTATGGCCGCAGCGTCACCGCCACGGCCGCGGCCGCCAGCCGCTACGGCTGGGAGACCGCCGGCGCCGACGACAAGTACGCGCGCTGGAACACCAGCGTCATCGGCGTGTCGACCGACGGCAGCGACGACTACCGCCACGAGGTCAACGGCCAGGGCTACATGACCGAGATCGATCCCTACAACCCGGCCTCGGTGGTCAAGAAGCGCACGTCGTTGGGACGCATGGCGCACGAGAGCGCGGCCTTCGGCAAGCCCGTGGCCGGCAAGCCGCTGGCGGTCTACATGGGCGACGATGCGCGCAACGAGTACATCTACAAGTTCGTCTCGACGCAGAACTGGGTGGCGGCCGATGCCACCGCGAGCGACCGCGTGGCCACCGGCGACAAGTACCTCGACGCCGGCAAGCTCTACGCCGCGAAGTTCAACGCCGACGGCACCGGCCAGTGGCTGGAGCTGAGCCTGGCCAATGCCACAGTGGCCGGCTACGCGAACTACGCGTTCGCCGACGAGGGCGACGTGGCGCTGCACTCGCGCATCGCCGGCGACGCCGTGGGCGCGACCAAGATGGACCGGCCCGAGTGGTGCGGCGTCAACCCGACCACGCGGCGAGGTCTACTTCACGCTGACCAACAACAGCAACCGCCGCCTGGGCGCGGTGACCGGCTCGCAGCTCAACCCCGATGCCGCCAACCCGCGCGTCTACACCGACATCCGCGGCGCCGCCACGGCGCAGTCGGGCAACCCGAACGGCCACATCGTGCGCATGAAGGAGAACGGCGACGAGCCCGGCGCCACGGCCTTCACCTGGGACATCTACCTGTTCGGCGCCGAGGCCGGCGCGCCCAGCGGCATCATCAACCTGTCGGGCCTGACCGACGAGCAGGACCTGTCGAGCCCGGACGGCCTGGTCTTCACGCCGAGCACGGGGCTGTGCTGGGTGCAGACCGACGACGGCGCCTACACCGACATCACCAACTGCATGATGCTCGCTGCTGTGCCGGGCACGGTCGGCGACGGCGAAGCGCTGACGCTGGACTACGGAGCAACGGCAGCGTCACCACGCGCATCGGCAAGAAGCCCACGGCCAGCACGCTCAAGCGCTTTCTCGTCGGCCCGGTCGATCAGGAGATCACCGGCCTGTGCGAAACGCCGGACGGCAAGGTGGTGTTCGTCAACGTGCAGCACCCGGGCGAAGAGACGGCGTTCGCCGATATCGCCGACCCGACCAAGTACACCAGCCACTGGCCGGGCAATAGCCGGCTACGGTGCGGGCGGTGCCACCGCACGCCCGCGCTCGGCGACGGTGATGATCACGAAGAACGACGGCGGCCGGGTCGGCACCTGACGCGGGTGGGATGCCGCTGCAGCGCCAGCGCTGCGGCGGCGAGCAACGCAGTCCACACACGCTGCACCGCGCCGCCGCCGCTCTCGGGTGGCGGCGCTTCTACTGCGGGGTCGGCGATGGCAGATGCCGCGCACGCCGCTGGCCGACACCCGCGCCAGCGGCGCATTGCTGGCATCGGACTCGATCTCGATCCAGCCCTCGACCAGGCCCGCGACCTGCGGTGCGAAGCGCAGCCGCAACTCGCAACCCGCGCCGGCCTCGATGCGGCTGCCGGAGGGGCAATCCGATTCCAGGACGAAGCGCGACGCGTTCGGCCCGGTCACTCGCAGCCGCGCGACTTGCGTCGGCCGCGCCGATGCATTGACCAGCAGCGCCGTGCGCAGCACGGTCTGCCCGAGCGCGACGTTGCCGAACTGCAGTTCGGGAGGCTCTCGCCAAACCAGCACGGCCGGCGGCTCGGCAACGCCGAGCCCAGACACGGCGCCGCTGCGCAGCACCTGCCCGCCGCTGTCGAAGACGCTGAAGGTCGCGCTCACGATGCCAGATGCCGCAGGACGAAAGCCGACATGGATGCTGCATTGCCCGAGCGGCGGCAAAGCCAGCGGGCAATCGTGGCGCAGCGGGAACTGTTCGATGTCGGCGCTGATCACGGCGCCGATGGCGAGGTCGCCGCGCGGCTGTCGGTTGCGCAGCAGCAGCGTACGCTCGCCGGATTGCGTGCCCACCGCCTGGGCGCCGAAATGATCTGCCGTGGGCGACAGGTCGGGCAGGGCATCGATCGGCCCGGCCGGCACCACGGTCGCGAGGTAGGCCGCGATGTCGGCCAGGTCGGCATCGCCGAGGTACTGGCGCAGGTAGCCCATCGCCCCCACAGCCGTGATCGTGCGGGCGATCACCGCATTGCCCGCGGCACCGCGCAGCACGCTGTTGCGGTTGTTGACCGGCTCGCCGTGGCAACTGATGCACGAGCCGGCGGCCGGGCTGTTGGGCAGCGTGCGATAGAGCGCGTTGCCACGCCCGGCGTCTTGCGCGTGGGCTGCCGTGACGCCCGAGGCCAGCATCAGCGCCGCAACGTTGCACGGACCGGCAGTTCGCATGGCGTGATGGTGCCGGCCCGGCATGGCAGCGGCGTGACAGTGCCGCCGGTACAGCGCGTCGCGGCTGTGTCACGTGGCTGTCACGCAAGCTCAGCAGACTGATGCTCCTACTTCAATGGAGGTGACATGACTTCTCGCTTTCTTCTTGCCGTCGCGCCCTTCGCCGTTGCTCTGGTGGCTGCGGCCTGTGCATCCAGCCCGCAACTGCCGGCGGGTGTCAAGGCCGGTGAGTTCGCGCGCCTGGCCTGCGGAGGCGGGCGCACATTTGCAGTGCGCATCGCCGAAGACGGCAAAACGGCGCGCGTTCGCGCGATGCACGGCGCTGCCGAGCTGAGCCTGCAAACCGACGGCGCCTATGCCGGCGACGAATACAAGCTCGCCATGCCGGCCGCATCCGGCGCCACGCTCTGGCACAAAGGCAAGGTCGAAGCGGATCAGTGCAAGGTACAGGCCGGGTGATCTCCGTGGACCGGCGCAAAGCCTGTCATCGAACTGCTGCCTTGATGTCACAGAACCGTCATGGGCTTTGCCTACAGTCCTGTCATTGCCTACATACCCCTGTCTGAAAGGACGTTCATGCAAAACGCTCTCCGTTCACTGTCCATCACCGCCGCGGCGGTTTTCGCGGTCCCGGCCGTTCTGGCCCAGGTCGTCAAGGTCGACGGCTCGTCCACCGTCTATCCGGTGACCGAGGGCGTCGCCGAGGACTTTCAGAAGTCGAAGAAGAACGCCATCAAGGTCACCGTGGGCATCAGCGGCACGGGCGGCGGCTTCAAGAAATTCTGCCGTGGCGAGACTGACATTCAGAACGCTTCGCGTCCGATCCTCGCGGCCGAAATGGCCGACTGCAAGGCGGCGGGCATCGAGTACATCGAACTGCCGGTGGCTTTCGATGCGCTGACCGTCGTCACCAATCCGAAAAACACCTTCCTCGCCTCGATCACCGTCGAAGAGCTGAAGAAGGTCTGGGAGCCGGGCGCCCAGGGCAAGGTCACACGCTGGAACCAGGTCAACCCGGCCTGGCCCGACGCGCCGATCAAATTGTTCGGTGCCGGTTCTGACTCAGGCACGTTCGACTACTTCACCGAAGCCATCAACGGCAAGAGCAAGGCCAGCCGCGGCGACTACACCGCCAGCGAAGACGACAACGTGCTGGTGCAGGGCGTGTCGCAAGACGTGAACGCCATTGGCTACTTCGGCTACGCGTACTACGCGGAGAACCAGCAACGCCTCAAGGCGGTGGCTATCGTCGAGAAGGCAGGCAAGCCTGCTGTGGCGCCGAGCGAAGCGTCGGTGTTGAACGGCACCTACCAGCCGCTGTCGCGTCCGATCTTCATCTACGTCAGCGCCAAGGCCCTGGCCAAGCCGGAGGTCAAGGAGTTCGCCGAGTACTACATGAAGAACGCGGCCAAGATCGCCAAGGAAGTGAAGTACGTGCCGCTGCCGGCCCAGGCCTACACGATCGGCCTCGACCACATCGCGAAGATGAAGAAGGGCACCGTGATGGGCGGCAAGAACGAAGTCGGCGTGCGCGTCGAAGATCTGCTGGCCCGCGAAGCCAAGCTCTGATTGTTTTCTGCCAGCGGCGTTTGAAACGAGAGCCGCGGCAGCGGCCACGGAGGGCTCCCTAGAATGAGTGTCACTACGACCCCAGAAGAACGAGGAGCCGCCGTGGTCCAAGCCGCCGCACTGACTGGAGAGCAGCGCCTGGCGCAGATGGCGCGCTCGAAGAAGTCGCGCCAACGCCGCGAGAAAGCCATCGAGACGGTGCTGCTGGCAGCAGCCTGCGTCTCGGTCTTCACGACGCTGGGGATCGTGTACATCCTGCTCAAGGAGTCGCTGAGCTTCTTCAGCAACGTGCCGCTGTGGGATTTTCTGACCGACCGCCAGTGGACGCCGCTGTTCTCCGACGCGCACTTCGGCATCATGGTGCTGCTGTCGGGCACGTTGACGAGTTCGGCGGTGGCGCTGGCGATCGCCATCCCGCTGGGCACGATCATCGCGATCTACCTGTCTGAGTTTGCGGGCCACAAGACACGTGAAACGTTGAAGCCGCTGCTGGAGCTGCTGTCGGGCGTGCCGACGATCATCTACGGCTACTTCGCGCTGCTGTTCATCACGCCGCTGCTGCAGAAGGTCATCCCCGGGCTGCCTGGGTTCAATGTCCTGTCGGCTGGCCTGGTGATGGGGATCATGATCATCCCGTACGTGTCGTCGTTGTCGGAGGACGCGATGCGCGCCGTGCCGATGAGCCTGCGCGAAGGCTCTTATGCGATGGGCGCCACGCGTTTCCAGACGGCCGTCAATGTGGTGTTTCCTGCGGCGTTGTCCGGCATCGCCGCGGCGTACATCCTGGGCATCTCGCGTGCGGTCGGCGAGACGATGATCCTGGCCGTGGCTGCCGGCATGCAGCCCAACCTGACCTTCAACCCGCTCGAACCTGCGGCCACGATCACCTCGTACATCGTGCAGGTGGCGCTGGGTGACCTGCCGCATGGCTCGGTGGGCTACCAGACGATTTTTGCCGCCGGTCTGATGTTGATGCTGATCACGTTGGCCTTCAACCTGCTCGGCTACTGGCTGCGGCGCAAATACCGGGAGGCCTATTGATGGACACGCTGTTGGACAAGACCGCGGCGGCCCAGCGCACGGCGAACCTGCGCACGCTGATCCGCAAGCACAAGCGCTGGGACTTTCTGTTCGGCGTGGTCGGCGTGCTGTCTTTGATGGTCGGCATCCTGACCCTGGCCGCGCTGTTCGCCGGCATGGCCATCGACGGCATCCCGCGCCTGACGGGCGACTTCTTCACCAACTTTCCGTCGCGGCGTGCCGGGCAGGCCGGCATCTTGTCGGCGTGGGTCGGCTCCATCCTGGTCATGTTCGTGACCGCCTTGTTCGCCGTGCCGGTGGGCATCGCCGGTGCGATCTACCTCGAGGAGTACGCGAAGAAGAACTGGTTCACCGACGTCATCGAGATCAACATCAGCAACCTCGCGGGTGTGCCGTCGATCGTCTACGGCCTGCTGGCCCTGGGCATCTTCGTCTACATGTTCGGCTTCGGGCAGAGCATTCTGTCGGCCGGCCTGACGCTGGCGCTGCTGATCCTGCCGATCGTGATCGTCGCCACGCGCGAAGCGCTGCGCGCGATTCCAAAGCACATCCGCGAAGGCGCCTACGCCTGCGGCGCGTCGCAGTGGCAGGTGGTCAGCCATCACCTGGTGCCGTATGGCATGCCGGGCATCCTGACCGGCGTCATCATCGGCATGGCTCGCGCCATCGGCGAGACGGCGCCGATCATCACCATCGGCGCGCTGACTTTCATCGCCTTCCTGCCACCGGTGCCCGGCACCGGCGAGCCGGCGGCGGGTCTGTTCGACTGGCTGTTCTCGCCGTTCACGGTGATGCCGATCCAGATCTTCAACTGGACTTCACGTCCGGACCCTGCTTTCCACCAGAACGCTGCCGCGGCCAGCTTCGTGCTCGTGCTCATGACTCTGGGCATGAATGGCTTGGCGATCTGGCTGCGCTACCGACTGCGCAAGAACATCAAATGGTGAATTCCCAATGAGCATCTCGACCATCACGCTGCCCGACAACCCGCCGCCGATCAAGGCGCAGTCGAACAACCTGGACTTCTACTACGGCAGCTTCAAGGCGCTCAAGGGCGTGTCGATGCCGGTGTACGAGAACAAGGTCACTGCGCTGATCGGCCCCTCGGGCTGCGGCAAGTCGACCTTCCTGCGCTGCTTCAACCGCATGCACGACCTCTACCCGGGGCATCGCTACGACGGCGAGATCCAGCTCTTGCCCGATGCAGTCAACGTGTTGGCACGGGAGGTTGACCCGATCGAGGTGCGCATGCGCATCTCGATGGTGTTCCAGAAGCCCAACCCGTTTCCGAAGTCGATCTTCGAGAACGTCGCCTATGGTCTGCGGGTGCGCAATGAAAAGTCTCGCAGCTATGTCGAAGACAAGGTCGAGTCCGCGCTGAAAGGAGCGGCCTTGTGGGTTGAGGTGCGCGATCGTCTCAATGAGTCGGGCGCCAATCTGTCTGGCGGTCAGCAGCAGCGCCTGTGCATTGCACGCGCACTGGCCACCGATCCGGAGATGATCCTGTTCGACGAGCCAACGTCGGCGCTCGATCCGATCGCCACGGGCTCGATCGAGGAGTTGATCGGCGAGCTCAAGAACAAGGTGTCGATCCTGATCGTCACGCATAACATGCAGCAGGCGGCACGCGTCTCGGACCACGTGGCCTACATGTACCTTGGCGAGCTGATCGAATACGGGGCCACCCGGGATCTCTTCATGAAGCCCAAGCGCAAAGAGACCGAGGACTACATCACCGGGAGATTTGGATGAACGCGAAGCGTTGGCGGACCGAGCGCACGGCCGCTCCGAAGCCGGCCCGCATCCCCTCGGGGGATCGGGCAATGTACTCATCGACCGAGGGGCCCCAATGAGCGACAAGCACCTGTCTACGCAGTTCGATGCCGAGCTGAGTTCCATTTCCAATCGCGTCCTGGAAATGGGCGGGCTCGTCGAGTCTCAGGTTTCGCAGGCGGTGTATGCGCTCTCACAGTTCAGTGGTGAGACCGCCAGCCAGGTGCTGAGGCAGGAAGAGCGCGTGAATTCGATGGAAGTCGAGATCGACGCCGACCTGTCGGCCATCATCGCGCGGCGCCAGCCCACAGCGCGTGATCTGCGCCTGCTGATTGCCATCAGCAAGACGATTGCCAACCTCGAACGCGTCGGTGACGAGGCTGCGCGCATTGCACGCACCGTGCAGCGCCTGATCAACACCGGCGTGTCGAGCCGCCTGCGCCTGCCGGTGGCCGATCTCGGCTTCGAGTGTGAACTGGCCATTGCGCAGTTGCGCAAGGCGCTCGATGCATTCGCGCGCCTGGACACGTCGCAGGCCCTGCAAGTGTTGAAGGGCGATGACCAGATCGACCAGGAGTTCGACGGGCTGATGCGCAAGCTCATCACCTACATGATGGAAGACCCGCGCACGATCTCGTCATCGATCGATCTGATCTTCGTTGCCAAGGCGATCGAGCGCGTCGGTGACCATGCGAAGAACATCTCCGAGGCGGTGATCTACATCGTCAAGGGCGCCGATGTCCGGCACACCTCGATGTCGGATGTCGAGGACGCGGTCCGATGACGAGAGTCCTGATCGTCGAAGACGAACCGGCGATCGCTGAGCTGGTGGCGATCAACCTGCGGCACGAAGGCTTCGAAGTCAGCATCGCCGGTGATGCGACCGCGGCTGTGGCACAGGTCGATGAGCGTCTGCCCGACCTCGTGATCCTCGACTGGATGCTGCCCGGTCAATCCGGCCTCCAGTTGTCCCGGTCGTGGCGAGCGCAGACGCGCACCAAGGCGTTGCCGATCATCATGCTGACGGCGCGTGCCCATGAGAACGACAAGCTCGCCGGCCTGGATGGCGGCGCAGACGATTACCTGACCAAGCCGTTCTCCGTCAAGGAGCTGTTGGCGCGAACGCGTGCACTGCTGCGCCGCCGTGCGCCACAGGCACTCGATGAAGCGGTAGAGGTCGCGGGCCTGGTGCTCGATCCGGCGACGCACCGCGTGACACGGCTGGTCGATGGGGCACCTCGCGAAGCGAAAGTCGGACCCACCGAGTTCCGCCTGCTGCACTTCCTGATGACACATCCTGAGCGCGTGCACAGCCGCGCGCAGCTGCTCGACCGGGTCTGGGGTGACCATGTGTTCATCGAAGAGCGCACGGTCGATGTGCACATCAAGCGCTTGCGCGAGGCGCTCGAGCCGGTGCAGTCGGCGCCGCTGGTCGAGACGGTGCGCGGTGCGGGCTACCGGCTGGTGGCTTCACCGGGGCAATGAACGATTCCTTTGGCCGCGTGTTCGCCCTGCTGCTGGGCTTGGCGGTGGGCGCGCTCATCGGTTGGATCGCGGGCCGCTTGATCGGCTTCGCCGGGCTCGGTGTGGCTTTGGGCGCGGCTTCAGGTGTGGCCGTGACGGCGTCGATCGATGCGCTGCGCGCAGAGCGTCTTATGAAGTGGCTGCGCAGCGCGCAGGCACAGCCGGCGCCGCGGGACACCGGCTTCTGGGGCGAAACCGGCTATCGCGTCGAGAAAGCCCTGCGCGGGCGCGAGAAAGAGATCACTTCCGAGCGCGAGCGCCTGCGCCAGTTCCTGGCTGCGATCGATGCGTCCCCGAACGGTGTCGTGTTGCTGGACGCCGAGGAGCGCATCGAGTGGTGCAATGCACGCGCAGCCGATCACTTCGGACTGGACCCTGCGCGCGATCAGCGCCAGCTCGTCACCAATCTGCTGCGCACACCGGCCTTCGTGAGCTACCTGCAAAGCGGTGATTACGAGGCGCCGATCGAGTTCACGAGCCCACGCGGCCACGCCACGATCCAGGTCGTCGTGCGGCCTTACGGCGCCGGCCAGAAGCTGCTGCTGTCGCAGGATGTGACCGATCGCGAGCGCATGGAATCGATGCGACGCGACTTCGTGGCCAACGTCTCGCACGAGATTCGAACACCGCTGACGGTGCTGGCAGGTTTCGTCGATACGCTGGCCAGCGTGCCGCTGTCGGCGACCGAGCAGCCGCGGGTGCTGGCGCTGATGCGCCAGCAGACGACGCGCATCCAGTCGCTGGTCGATGACTTGCTCACTCTGGCGCAGCTCGAAGGCAGCCCGCGTCCGTCGTCGGATCAGTGGGTGCCGGGCGACGCGCTGGTGGCGCGGGTGTTCGGCGAAGCGGAACTGCTCTCCGCGGGGCATCACGAACTCAGCCTCGATGCGCAGCCGGGCCTGGAGATCGCCGGCATTGAAAGCGAGCTGACGAGTGCGATGGCCAATCTGCTCGGCAACGCCGTGCGCTACACACCGGATGGTGGACGCATCGCCGTGAAGTGGCAGGTGCGCGCGGTAGACGGTTGCGCCGTATTCGAAGTCCGCGACAACGGCATCGGCATTGCGCGTGAACACCTGCCGCGATTGACCGAGCGCTTCTACCGCGTCGACGGCAGTCGCTCGCGCGAGACCGGCGGCACGGGGCTTGGCTTGGCCATCGTCAAGCACGTCGTGCAACGCCATGGCGGCGAGATAGAGATGCAGAGCGAACCCGGCAAGGGCTCGGTGTTCAGGCTCGTGCTACCGGCGGCGCGCGTGCGCTTGCGCGCCGTTGCCGAGGTCAGGGCGAGCGCCGCAGCACCAGCGTCACTTCATCGCGATCGGTAGGGCGGCGCACCCGCGCGGCAATGTCCCAGCCTTGCGGGATTTCGACACGTTGGCCGCGTCGCTCCTGGCGCAACCGCACCGGGCAGGCCCCGGCATGGTCGGCCCGCGCCTCGACGCGCCAGCGGCCGTACTGTTCGAGCGAGGCCACCGCTGCGCGCGCATAGCCGGGTGCATCGACGCAAGCGCCTGCGGGCACATGCGGCGCGATGCGCGCCACCCACGGCCGGTTGCTGCGCGCATAGTCGAGCAAGGGCAGCCACAGCGTCATCAGCAGCAGCCAGGCCAGCGCCACGCCGCCGGCCGGCAGCACCAGGCTTTTCCACAGTGCCGCGCGGTGGCGGCCGGTGCGCCAGCGCACGAGGGCGATCCAGGCCAGTGTGCCGGCAACGGCAACCGAGAACGGCAATGCGGAGAACGTGCCTTCAAAACCCGGCGCCAGGCGAGCGATGTTGGCCGCCGGCTTGGCGGGTGTGCCGGTGACAAAGGCCGCGTAGATCACCCAAACCGCCAGCGCAGCGATGCTGAAGGCGAACACCGAGAACCAATCGATTGCCGACGTCGTGCTTCGTTTCAATGTCGGCAACGCAAAAGCCGCCAGCACGGCAAAAGCCGGCAGGCCGATCATCAACGCACGGTCGAAGCCACCGCCGGCCACGCAGGCGACGAGCGAGACGACAGCCAACGCCAGTGGAGCCGTGATGTGGCGCTTGGTCAGATGGCGTCTCCAGCGCCAGAGGGTCCAAAGTGCGAGCAACCAGGCCGGCCACAGGAACCAGAGGAAAAGGCGGCCAAGTTGTAGCAACTGCTCGGCGTTGGCCTGGAAGCCGATGCGCCAGGCCCAGGTGTGCAGCCACCACGCGAGGAGCGCAGAGATCACGGTGGCGGCAGCGATCCAAGGCGCGTAGGCACGGCCCTGTGCGTAGGTGGAACGCGCGGCGATGACGGTGCCGGCAACGCCGAACAGCATGGCAATCATCGGCGCACCGCTGGCGGCCAACAACGGCAGCGCGAGAAAGGCTGCCAGGCGTGCGCGGTAGCGGCGAAACGGCGCCGCAGCCAGTGACCACAGCGCCAGCGCGGCGGCAAACAACTGCACCAGCTCCGGCGTCGTCTCATGGCCGAGCTGCAGCAAGCCGAGGGTGGCGATCAGTGCCAGCAGCGCGCCATCGGCCATCGCGCGTGCGTAGCCTACCGTGTCGGCCTCGCCGCCGAAGGCAAACGGCAGCGGCTGTGCAGCCTCGGTTCTCGCCAGCTGAAATGCGGCGTACCAGGTCAGCACCAGGACGAGGGCGAGCAGGGCGCCGAACGGCAAGCGTGCTGCGAGCGGCGCATCGATCAGCGGCGACAACAGCGCGATGGCGCCGGCACCGAGCCAATGCGGGAGCAGGGCGGTTTCCAGGGGCAGGCCGCCAATGGTCGGCGCCGTCCAGGATGTGCGGCCCTCGGCGATGGCGAGCATGTAGCCGAACGACGCTTGATCGGCACCGCGCCATGGGTCGCGGCCGAACACGCCCGGCAGCACATAGGCCGCGCAGAACAGCAGCAGCAGCACACGCGGCAGCCGCTGCACCGCTTGCTGCGTCACCAGGGCCGGGTTGGGCGTGACGGAATTCACGCCGCCATCATCGCCCGGCGAAAACAAAAAGGGCAGCCGAAGCTGCCCTGATCTGGCTTCAAGCCCAAGATCACTTCTTGATGCCGACCTTGAACTTGTTGCGGAACTTCTCGACGCGGCCGCCGAGGTTGTCGACGCTCTTCTGCGTGCCGGTGTAGAACGGATGCGACTCGCTGGACGTTTCCATCTTGAACAGCGGCATTTCCTTGCCCTCGATGGTGATGTTGTCCTTGGTCTGGACTGTCGAACGCGTCACGAACTGGAAGCCATTGGACAGGTCCTGGAAACAAACGTCGCGGTAGCCGGGGTGGATGCCGTCTTTCATGGGGAAACCTCTTCAGGGGTTGCGGTAGCCACGCTGCCGAGCCGTAGGTGAGCCACGGTTCTTACAGCGAACTTGCCGGGGTCAGCAAAACGAAAATTATAGGCGAGGCAGGGCTCAGCCGCCGCGTCGCATCATGTCGAAGAAGTCGAGGTTGTTCTTCGACGCCTTCATCTTGTCGAGGATGAACTCCATCGCCTCGATCTCGTCCATCGGGTACAGCAACTTCCGAAGAATCCAGGTCTTCTGCAGGATCTCCGGCTTGAGCAGCAACTCTTCGCGCCGCGTGCCGCTCTTGTTGATCAGGATCGAGGGGTAGACCCGCTTTTCGGCCATGCGGCGATCGAGGTGGATCTCGCAGTTGCCGGTGCCCTTGAACTCTTCGTAGATGACTTCGTCCATCTTCGAGCCGGTGTCGATCAGCGCGGTGCCGATGATGGTCAGCGAGCCGCCTTCTTCGACATTGCGCGCGGCGCCGAAAAAGCGCTTCGGGCGTTGCAGTGCATTCGCATCGACGCCGCCCGTCAGCACCTTGCCGGAGCTGGGCAGCACGTTGTTGTAGGCCCGGGCCAGACGCGTGATCGAGTCGAGCAGGATGATCACGTCCTTGCCGAGCTCGACCAGGCGCTTGGCACGCTCGATCACCATCTCGGCAACCTGCACGTGGCGTGCGGCCGGCTCGTCGAAGGTCGAGCTGATGACTTCGCCGCGCACCGTACGCACCATCTCGGTCACTTCCTCGGGCCGCTCGTCGACCAGCAACACGATCAGGTGCACCTCGGGGTGATTGGCCACCAGCGCGTGCGCGAGCTGCTGCATCATCACCGTCTTACCGGTCTTGGGCTGGGCGACGAGCAACGCGCGCTGGCCTTTGCCGATCGGCGCCACCAGGTCGATGATGCGGCTGGTGATGTTCTCTTCGGCCTTCAGGCCGTCACGTTCCAGCTTGAACTGCTCTTTCGGGAAGAGCGGCGTCAAGTTCTCGAACATGATCTTGTTCTTGTTCTCCTCGGGCGTCACGCCGTTGACGCGATCGACCTTGACCAGCGCGAAGTAGCGTTCGCCGTCCTTCGGCACCCGCACCTCGCCTTCGATCATGTCGCCGGTGTGCAGGTTGAAGCGGCGCACCTGGCTCGGCGACAGGTAGATGTCGTCGGTGCTGGCCATGTAGCTGGCCTCGATCGAGCGCAGGAAGCCGAAGCCGTCGGGCAGCACTTCGAGCACGCCGTCGCCAAAGACCTGCTCGCCGGCCTTGGCGCGTTTTTTCATGATCGCGAACATCAGCTCCTGCTTGCGCAGGCGGGCGACGTTCTCGATTTCCAGCTCTTCGCCCATCTTGATGAGCGCCGAGACGTGCAGGGCTTTGAGTTCGGAAAGATGCATAGGAAGGATGAACCCTCTGTGCGACGGCATGCTTAGCCAAGCATTGCCGCCAAGGTTCGGCCCCAGAGGAAGTAAGACTGGGGAGGTTCTGGCCCTGAGTTCAAACCGAGCACACACACAGGGCGCTCAGATCAAGGCTTCAGGGGAGAGGGGCCGAAACCGCGGGCCGGGTGCCTCACATCTGAGGCGGTCGTCCAACACCGCGGTGGCTGTCTGCGCCCGGACCGAAGCCCGGCGTTAGCGCAGATTATAGGTGAGAGTCGAGGAAGGCGGTGAACTTGGCCTTCGGATGGGCGCCGACGAGCGTGCCGGCAAGCTGGCCATCCTTGAACAGCATCAGCGTCGGGATGCCGCGGATGCCGAACTTGCCCGGCACTTCCTGGTTCTCATCGACATTCATCTTCGCGATCTGCAGCTTCTCGCCATAGTGCGTGGACAGCTCGTCGAGGATCGGTGCAATGGCCTTGCAAGGCCCGCACCACTCCGCCCAATAGTCCACCAGCACCGGCTTGCCCGACTTCAGGACATCGGCTTCGAAGCTGGCGTCGGTGACATGCTTGATAAGGTCGCTGCTCATCTGAGTTCCTTGTAGGGCCTGCTGGGGCTGTGTCAACAGGCACAATGATTCTGACACAAGCCCCCTGTGCCCATTGCCCGTAAGGTCGCCCGCAAGGTCGCCGTGTTCACTATGACAGCCATAGCCCGGCAGCGCCTTGAATGCCTCCCCGTCGATGGCAGCTTTTGGCCGCGCGTGGCGGGCGTGGTGGCCGACTGGCTGGCGTCTGTGCCGGCCGAGCCGCGCGACGCGGTCGTGCTGTTGCCGCACGGCGCTTTGCTGGCGCCGGCGCGTGCGGCGTTTGCACTGCGCGGTGGCTGGCAACCGCGCATCGAAACTGCGGCGACGCTGGCGGCTGCGCTGGCCCCGCCAGCGCCGGCCGTGCCGGGCCTGCCCAGCGATGATCGTGTGACCGACCGGCTCGTCGCCGCGACTTTGCTGCGCCGTCAGCCCTTGGGTGCGGACTGGGCAGAGCGCGACCCACGGGCGTTCCGCGCCGCGGTCGAAGCCTTTGTCGCGACCGAACAGGCGCTGCACGAGGCGAGCGCGTTGCAGTTGCCTGCAGCGCGCGACGCCTGGTGGGACCGGTTGCGGCAAGCCGTGCCCAGCGCGAGCGGGCCCGGCGCCAGTGAGCGTGTGCTGGCGCGCATGGCGATCGAATGGGCCGCGGCAGCCGACGCGCCAGCAACCGACTCGCTGCACTCTCTGTCAGTTTCGGCCTGGGTCGTGCTCGGCGGCGGTCTGCCTTGCATGCCATTGGCCACGGCGGCACCTGTGTTGCACCTGCTTGCCGACGGCGAAGCGGCAAGGCCTTTCGACGACGTGGCGGCATTGCCAGCGCCACGGCGACTGCGCGCCGCCGGCCTCGAAGAAGAGGCCAGCGCTGCCACGCTTGCGGTGCTCGAAGCCCTGGACAGCGGTGCGGCCAGCGTCGCACTGATTGCGCAAGACCGCCTCGTCGTGCGCCGCATCCGCGCCTTGCTCGAGCGCGCCGGCGTCGCGACCAACGACGAAACAGGCTGGACTTTGTCGACCACACGCGCCGCAGCGCATCTGATGGCCTGGCTGCGCGCGGCAACGCCGGGTGCCGGCCGCGATGCCGCGATCGAGGCCCTGCGCGCTGAAGCGCAGGACGAACCCGCCGTCAGTGCGCTTGAGAATGCTTGGCGGCGCGAGCGAGAACTCGATGCGTCCGCGCTTGCGGTGCTGAACGACTTGACGCAGCGCATCGGCGCCTGGCAGCCCAGCGCACCGCGGACCCTCAGCGAATGGCTGCTGTCATGGCGCGACGTGGCGCCAGCTTTGATGGCCACGCTCGGTGCCGATGCCGCCGGCCGGCAGGTGCTGGCCTCGCTGCAATTGCTCGGCTTGCCCACGGCGGCGTGGGCTAGCGCCGCGCAAGCCACGCGAATGGATCTTGCAGATTTCGTCGCTTGGGTCGACGAGACGCTGGAAGGCAGCGCCTGGCGCCCACCGCAAGCGGCCTCGGCGCGCGTGGCCATCGTGCCGCTGTCGCGCGCGGTGCTGCGGCCGTTCGATGCGATCGTGTTCCCGGGTTGCGACGCGCAGCACTTGGGCGGCGCCGATGTGACGCCCGGTCTGTTGCCGGCGTCCGTCACCCGCGAATTCGGCGTCGCCGGCGCCGAGCAACGGCGCTTGCAGGAGACGCAGGCATTCGCGCAGTTGCTTCGCGCACCCAGGCTCACGTTGCTGCGCCGCACGCATGAGGGTGGCGAGCCGCTGGCGCCGAGCCCGCTGGTCGAGCGCGCGATGCTGGCGCGCCGGCGCGTCGGTGCAATCGTCGAAGACGAGCAGGACCTGGCATTGCCGGTGCAGCGCGTGCTGCGCCGACCGGTCACGCGCCCAGCGCCGGCGATGGACCGCGCGATGCCGCAGCGCTTGTCGGCCACCACCGTGCAGGCACTGCGCGACTGCCCGTACCGCTTCTTCGCGCGCGTGGCACTGGGTCTGGCCGAGGGCGATGAGCTCGATGCGCAGATCGACCAAAGCGACTACGGGCGCTGGATGCATGGCTTGCTGTTCCGCTTTCACACGCAGCGCAGCGGCGGCAATGATCATGCCGAGCTGCTCGCCTCGGCCGACGCCGAACAAGCCGCGCTCGAACTCGACACCGCCGCGCTGCTGCCTTACCGCGCGGCGTTCGAGACCTTCGCCGCCGACTACCTGGCGTGGCTCGGCAAGCACGAAGCCGGCGGCTGGCGCTTTCAAAGTGGCGAAATCGATCGCCGCTGCGCGCCGCCCGATCTCGATGGGCTCGTGCTCGACGGGCGGCTGGATCGCGTCGATGTACACGCCGATGGCGCAGCGATGCTGATCGACTACAAGACCGGCAGCCGCGACAAGGTCAAGAAGCGCGTCGCCGAGCCGCTCGAAGACACGCAGCTTGCGTTCTACGCAGCGCTGCTGACCGACGAGGGCCACGAGGCGCCGCCGCGTGCGGTCTACCTGTCGCTCGTTGAGCGAAAGACGCCTGAGCCCTTCGAGCATGAAGACGTCGCGCTCAGCGCTGCGCTGCTGATCGACGGCTTGTCGGCCGATCTCGCCGCGCTGCGCGCCGGCGAGGGCGCACCGGCGTCAGGTGAAGGTGAGGTTTGTCGGACCTGTGAAATGCGCGGCCTGTGCCGGCGCGACCATTGGCAGGACGACACATGAGCCCCCAAGACGCTTCGCGTCGTCCCCCGAGGGGGAGCGCCCGGCTAGGGGCGGCCCGTCGCCGGGCATGAACGCGGCCTACCAACTCGACGGTCGCGCCGCGCCGCGCGAAGCGTTCTACGAAGTGGCCTGCGACCCGCGGCGCCATGTCGCCGTCGAAGCCTGTGCCGGCGCCGGCAAGACGTGGATGCTGGTTGCGCGAATCGTGCGCGCGTTGCTCGATGGTGCGCAGCCGCAGGAGATCCTGGCCATCACCTTCACGCGCAAGGCGGCGGGCGAGATGCGAGCGCGCTTGTCGTTGTGGTTGCGTGAATGTTCTACGCTGACGCAGCCGCAGGCGGCAGCGCGGCTGGTCTCGTTCGGCATGAACGAGCGCGAAGCGCAACGGCGTTGTGCGGAGTTGATCGGCTTGCATGAGCGTGTTCTCGACAGTGGCCGCAGTGTGGAGGTGCGCACGATGCACGCTTGGTATGCGCAACTGTTGGCCGCAGCGCCGCTCGACCTGCTGGCCGATCTCGGCCTGGCGCCGGGCCTGACACCGGTCGAAGACATCGACGACCTGAAGCCAGCCCTGATGCAGCGTTTTCACGCCACGGTGCTCGATGAGACCGTGCTGCTCGCCGACTACCGCCGCCTTGCACTGCGACACGGCCGCTTCAAGCTCGGTGAGTGGTTCGGCGAGGCGTTGCAGCGGCGCTCGGAGATCGAATTGGCGGCGCAGGCCGGCGTGCTCGGCCACAGTGTGGCGCCCGCCGCCGATCCGCGGGCCGCGTCGCGTGTGCGCGAGGCGGCTTTCATCGCCAGTGCGCAAAAGCTGGCCAGCGCACTCGATAAGCGCGACAAGTACAAGCCCGATGCGCTGAAAGCTGCCACCGGTTTGCGCGAGGCGCTCGCGCAGGCCGATGAGCGAGTGGCCTACGAGCGGTTCCGCTCGGCCCTGTTCACCGAAAATGGCCATGGCACGCCGTTCAAGCGTCTCGGCGATCTGCCCGAGCAGGCTGCGCTATGCAAGGCGCTCGACCACATCCGCGAGCAGGTCGAACAGCAGGACGCGCACGAAGACCACGCTGCCATGTCGCGCTTGTCGCTGCGGCTGTTCGTGGAGTATGCGGCCCTCAAGCGCTACCGCGGCCTGGTCGACATGAACGACCTCGAGCGGGTTGCGGTGGCTCTGCTGTCCGAGCACACGCTGTCGGGCTGGGTGCAGCAGCGGCTCGATGCGCGCATTCGCCACCTGCTGATCGACGAGTTCCAGGACACCAGTCCGTTGCAATGGCATGCACTGCAATCGTGGCTGGCGGCCTATGCCGGTGTGGGTGGCGGCATGGAAGCGCCGCGTGTCTTCGTCGTCGGCGATCCGAAGCAGAGCATCTACCGGTTTCGTCGCGCCGAGCCGCGCGTGTTCCAGGCCGCGCAGGACTTTGTTGTCGAGGCCCTGGGCGGAACGGTGGCCGCGTGCGATCACACCCGCCGCTGTGCACCCGGCGTCGTCGCGACGATCAACAGCGTCTTTGGTGGGTGGTCAGGTGAGGGCGGTCTGCTGCGGTGGCGCGATCACACGACCGAGGTGGCGCATGACGGCAACGCGCCGCCGCCGCTGACGATCTTGCCGAGCGTGGAGCGGCCTGCGAACGCGGTCAATCGACCCTCCGATGAGCGCATCTGGCGGCCATCGCTGACGACGCCGCGCGTCGAAGCCAAGGCCGTGCTGCGCGAGGCCGAAGCGGCGCAGGTGGCGCAGGCCATCGACCATCTGATCCATGTGCAAGGCGTGGCGGCGCAAGACATCCTGGTGCTGGCCCGCAAGCGATCGGTGCTGGTGCATGCGGCAGACGCGCTGGCGCTGCACCACGTGCCGCATGTCGCGCCGGAAGACTTGCTGCTGTCGCAGCTGCCGGAAGTGCAGGATCTGCTGGCCATGCTCGATGTGTTGGCGTCGCCGTCGCAGTCACTGTCGCTGGCGCGAGCGCTGAAGAGCCCGCTGTTCGGCGTCAGCGACGCGGAGCTGCTCGATCTGTCGCTGCGCGCGCGCGCCGGTGGTGGCTGGTGGCCGGCGTTGCTGGCATGCGGCCGTGACGCGGGTGAGGCCGGCGCTGCCCTGCACCGCGCGGCCACGCTGTGCGCAGCCTGGGCCAGCGTTGCGCCGACGCTGCCGCCACACGACCTGCTCGACCGCATCGTGCACGAAGGCGAGCTGATGCCGCGCCTGGCCGCGGCGGTGCCGCCGGAGCGCCGCGCGCGCGCGCTCGATGCTGTGCGTGCGCTGCTCGCTGCCGCGCTCGAACTCGATGGCGGCCGCTACAGCTCGCCTTACGGCTTCGTGCGCGCGCTGCGCTCGCGCAAGGTCAAGGCGCCATCCTCTCAACAGGAGGGCGCTGTGCGCCTGCTGACGATCCACGGCGCCAAGGGCCTCGAAGCGCGCGCCGTGTTCCTGATGGACGCGCAGCCCGAACCGACCCAGGACAGAGACGGCGACGCTGCTGATCGACTGGCCGGTCGAGGCGGCCCAGCCAGCCCAAGTGGCCTTCGTGGCCTCGCATGCGCAATGCCCGCCGTCGTTGCAGCCGCTGCTGGCCGAAGAGATGGCGGCACGGGCGCGCGAAGAAGCCAACGCCTTGTACGTGGCGCTGACGCGCGCCGAAGAGCGCTTGATCGTCAGCCGCACGCCGCCGCGCAGCGCGAACGAAACCACCCCGTCGTGGTGGACGCGGCTGCAGCCTCTGGCCGTGGACTGGGCCGAACCCAGCGCCCCGGGTGCCGTTGAAGAAAACGATGGGGCGGAGGTGGTGTCATTGCCACTGCACCGGCGCGACTTCGTCGACGCAGGCAGCGCGGTAGCGCCTGCGGACGCTGCAGCCGCAGCGCTGGGGCAGGCGGTGCATCGCGCCTTGGAGTGGGCGTCGGGCGAGGGCGAGCACGATCTGGCCACACTTGCGCAGGCCGCTGCGGCGGCTTTTGCCGTTCCCGATGCACGCGCCGTGCAGGCGATTGCACAACGCGTGCTGGCCAGCCCGGCGTGTCGCCGCTTCTTCGATCCGCGGTCTATCGAGTGGGCTGGCAGCGAGGTCGCCGTGGCCTCGCCAGGCGGCCTGCCGCGACGCATCGACCGCTTGGTGTTGTTGGCCGCGCCGGAGCGCTGCTGGTGGGTGCTCGACTACAAGCTGAGTTCAGCGCCGCAAAAAGACCCGATCCTGCTCGCTCAGCTGGCCGACTACCGTGCGGCTGTCGCCGCGCTGGTGCCCGGCGAGCCGGTGCGTGCGGCATTCATCACGGCGGCCGGCGAGCTGATCGAACCACCGGTCTGAGTCCGGTCGCCATTTGCGGCTCGAAAGCAGCGTTGTTCGCGGCATCGACAGCGTTCGTATCGCGCTCCAATGCGATCGATATGGGTCCCACCTTCGACCCCACTGCTGCAGCCACGCGACGCTTTGGCCGTTTCGAGCTGCGTGCCTTGCTCGGCCGCAGCGCGCGCTGCATGGCCTGGCGCGCGCACGACCCGCGCAGCGCGCAGGATCTGGTGCTGGTGCTGCCACGCCGTCAGCCAGCCGGTGCTGCCGCGCTGGCCGAGGCGCTCGACGAGGCGCGCCGCGCGGCCCGCCTGCAGCACCCGAACCTGGCCCATGCCGTCGAGGTCGGCGAGCAGGAACGCTGGCCGTTCATCGCCTACGACGCGGCCGCCGGCGAGACGCTGGCCGAGCGCAAGCCCCCGCGCAATGGCGAAGCGCCGGAGCAGGTGGCGCGCTGGATGTCGCACTGCGCCACGGCGCTGGCCTTTGCCCACGACGGCGGGCATGCGCACAACGACGTGCAACCCTGGTTGGTGACGACGAGCGACAGCGGCACCGCACGCCTGATGGGCCTGGGCCTGGTGCCGGCGCTGCTGCCGCGCGCGGCCGAGGGCGGCGCCGAAACGGCCGAGCAGCGCCTGCGCCGCGGCGCCCGTGAGGCTGCCGAAAACGATGTGCTTGCGCTGGCCGTGTTGCTGCACGGCCTGTTGGCCGGTGCACCAGCCCTCGGTGAACCCGACATCGGCGCGGCGCTGCTGCGCCTGGCGCCGGTCGGCCGCGAGCCGATCCGCCTGCCGTGGGACGTGCCGCGGCCGATTCCCGACGCACTGCGCGCCATTGCCAACCGCGCCACCGACCGTCAGGTCCGGCAACGTTTCCGCAATGCGCGCACGCTGGCCCGCGCGCTCGAAGGTTGGCTCGAACAGGAATCCGAACAGGGCGACGCCCACGCCCAGCTGATCGAGCGCGTGCGCCAGCTCGGCGTGCTGCCGGCCTTGCCCGGCGCGGCGGCACGCGCAGCGCGGCTGGCCATGATGGAGCGCCAGCACACCGAAGAGCTGGCCGAGATCGTCATGCGCGACGCCGCGCTGACGCTCGAATTGCTGCGCGCCGTCAACAGCGCGCAGGTGCGCGGCACGCAGGTTTCAGGCAACGGCCCGGTGCTGACGGTTCGCCGCGCGATCGCGATGATCGGCCTCGAAGGCGTGCGCCGCAGCGCGCTGGCCATGCGCCACTGGCCGGGGCCGCTCGACGCTGCCGGCGCTACTGAACTCGAAGTGACGCTGTCGACCGCGCAACGCGCCGCAAGGCTGGCGCAGGCCTTGCGACCGGCCGGCTACGACGCCGAAATGGCCGCGCTGGTGACCCTGCTGCAGAACCTCGGCCGCCTCGTCCTGCAGTACCACCAGCCCGAAGAGATGCGCCAGGTGCGGCGGCTGATGCAGCCGGCGCCGGCCACTGAGCCGGGGCAAGCCGATCAGCCCGGCATGTCGGAGCAGGCAGCCGGGTTTGCCGTTCTTGGCGCCGACATCGACAGCATGGCGCAGGCGGTGGCGCGCTGGATGGGCCTGGGCAGCGCTGCGGACGACGCCGTGCTGCACCTGATGCGCCGCCTGCCGCTCGACAAGCCGGTGCGCAATGCCGACAGCGACGACGATGTGCTGCGCGCGCTGGCCAGTGCGGCCAATGAGACGATCGATGCCCTGGCATTGCCCGCGGCACGTCAGGCTGCAGCGATCGAGCGCGTGGCCAAGCGCTATGCGCGGGTGCTCGACGTCAACGCCCGCGACCTGACTGCCGCACTGAACGCCAGCGCCAAGACCACCACGCCTGCAGCTGAACAGCCAGCCTGACCAGAGCCGTCAGTGAACCGTCGCCGGCAGCCCGTAGCGCTGCAGCGACGCCGCATGCTGCTGCAGAAAGTCGGCGTGGAACCAGACCGCGTTGAGTGCGCGGCGCGCGCCCTGCAACGGCGCCAGGCCCCAGCGATGCTGCAGCAGGCCGTGGCGGCGCAGCGTCAGCGTGAAGCCGCTGTAGCCGCGCTGGTCCATCACCGCCATCAGGGCCAGCATCGACGCGTCACGCTCGGCGCGCTGCGCCGACGGCACCTCGGTCAACAGCACCGGGCGGTCGCGCTCGATGGTCTGCGACAGGTTGGCGATGACGTGAAAGTTGTTGTCGTCGCCGCCGATCTTGATCAGCGCCGGGTGCTCCTGCTCGAGCACGTCGTCGGTCAGGTCCTCGTGCTCAACGACGATGTTGGCAATGCCGTTGGCGGCAATGTCGCGCTCGACATGTGCGGTGTTGATCGGGTTGGCGTCGAAGCAGACCACCTTGCCGCGGCGGCCGACCAGCTTCGAGGCCACGAGCGCAAAGCTGCCGCGGTGCGCGCTGACGTCGATCACGGTGTCGCCGGGCTCGAGCAGGTCGAGCATGAACAGCTGGTTGTGCAGGTCGATCCAGCGGCCGAGGAAGTAGGTCGAGCGGTCCGACCAGTGCGACAGATCCAGGCTCATTTCGAAGCCGTGCAGCTTGCCGCGCACGGTGCGCTGGGGCGCTTCGGCCCAGAACCACTCGCGCTGCTGTTCGTTGCCGACGGCCCAGCGGTAGACATAGCCCCAGCCCGGCAGCTCGCGCAGGATGTACGGCCGCGCCAAGCTGATGATCAGCTCTTGCATGGACTCGACGACGCGGGTGCGGAGTGGGCGGGACATGGAGCGCGAATGTGCTGCGGGAAGGCCGTGCGGCCCATCCCCAAGATCGAAATGAGGGTGACGAGCCTTTACCCCGGCACTGGTTGCAACGCTAAGGGCTGCTTGGTTCCCCACCTGACCCGGTTGGGCGTACTTCCATGCGGGAAGGCCCGTCGGGCGCGATTGTAGTCGCCGCGCCGTCTCAGCGCAGATTCAGCGCGTCATCGCCAAAGCGCAGCCCGAGCGGCTCGATCAGCAGTTGCTTGGGGCCGGCTTCGACGCGACCGGCGATCCAGGCATCGACGCCTTGCGTGCCCGCGATGTCGACACAGCGTTGCGCATCGCCGCTGGCGACAAAAAGCGCAAATCCGGCGCCCATGTTGAAGGTCGAGTAGGCCTCCTGCGCATCGTGGCCGGCGTGTTGGGCAATGAAGTCGAGCACCTTGGGCACCGGCGGCACCTGCGTGATGCGGTAGGTCAGCGCCTTGGGGTGGCGCAGCAGCTTGCGCCAGCCGTGGCCGGTGATGTTGGCGCTGTAGTGCGGCACGATGCCGGCCCGCCACAGCGCCTCGGTCACCGGCGAGTACAACGTCGTCGGTGCGAGCAGCGCATCCCCGTAGCGGGTACCTTGGTCGTCGATCGGCGTCAGCCAACCGTGCGGCAGTCGTTCGGCGACCTTGCGCGCCAGGCTGACCCCGTTGGCATGGATGCCGGACGATGCGAGCATGACGATCGCATCGCCGTCACCCAACGCATCGCCCACCGACAGGCGCTGCTTCGGGTTGACGATGCCGGTGCAACTGGCTGCCAGGTCGATGCGCCCGGCCTCGACGATGCCGGCCAGCGCCGGTGTCTCTCCGCCACCCCAGGCCACGCCGCAGACCTCGCAGGCGCGCTTCCAGCCTTCGACCAGCGCCAGCGAGCGTTCGGCGTCGCCGAACCAATCGCTGCCCCCGGCCGCCCAATACGCCTGGACCACAAGCGGCGTTGCGCCGACGGTGATGAGGTCGTTGACCGCCATCGCGATCGTGTCCTGCGCGATGCTGGCGTAATAGCTCTTGCCGGTCAGCCGCGCCATCTCGTCGGCGACCAGCGCCTTGCTGCCGAGGCACTCGACGATGCTGGCGAGATAGAAAGGGCCGACGTCAACCACATAGGCGGATTCACCGCGCGAGGCTTGCACTTCGGCAAAACCGTGCTGCGACAGTTGCGATGCGGTCGACGCGGCGGCGCGCTGCGCGGCCACTTTCAGCGGGTCGATCTTGTCGTAGTCAACGCCGGCTTGTTCGTAGGTCAACGGGGTCATGGCTGCGGATTATCGGACCTCTAGAATGGACCGCATGAGCTACGTCGTGCTCGCACGCAAATACCGCCCGCGGCGATTCTCGGAGATGGTCGGACAGGGTGCGGTCGTCACCGCGCTGACGCACGCGCTGGAACAAAACCGCCTGCACCACGCCTATCTGTTCACCGGCACGCGCGGCATCGGCAAGACGACGGTGTCGCGCATCCTCGCCAAGAGCCTGAACTGCACAGGCGCCGACGGCCAGGGTGGCATCACCGCGTCGCCATGCGGTGTCTGCAGCGCGTGCACCGAGATCGACGCCGACCGCTACATCGACTACATCGAGCTCGATGCCGCATCCAACCGCGGCATCGACGAGATCCGTGACCTGCTCGAACGCGCGGCCTACAAGCCGAGCGTCGGCCGCTTCAAGATCTTCATGATCGACGAAGCGCACCAGCTGACCAAGGATTCGTTCAATGCGCTGCTGAAGACGCTCGAAGAGCCGCCCGACTACCTGAAGTTCGTGCTGGCGACGACGGATCCGGAGAAGATGCTGCCGACCGTGCTCTCGCGCTGCCTGCAGTTCAACCTGCGGCCGATGGCGCCCGACACCGTGGCCGAACACTTGCAGCATGTGTTGAAGGCGGAGAGCGTGGTCTACGACGAGGCGTCGATCCGCCTGCTGGCGCGCGCGGCCCGCGGCTCGATGCGCGATGCGCTGTCGCTCACCGACCAGGCCATCGCCTACGCCGGCGGCTCGCTCAACGCCGACGCTGTGCGGGCGATGCTCGGCAGCGTCGATCGCAGCCATGCCGAACGTTTCGTGCGCGCGCTGGCGGCGCGCGACGGGCGTAGCGTGCTGGCCGGCGTCGATGCATTGCGTGAGCATGGCCTGTCGGCTGCCGGCACGCTCGAAGAGCTGACAGCATTGCTGCAGCAGATGGCGATCGAGCAAGCGGTTCCCGGCGCGCTGCCCGAGACCGATCCCGACACGCCGATCACGCGCGAACTGTCGGCACTGCTGCCGGCCGACGAGACCCAGTTGCTCTACAGCTTTGCGCTGCATGGCCGTCAGGAGCTGACGCTGGCGCCAGACGCGTACGCCGGCTTGTCGATGGTGCTGCTGCGGCTGCTCGCCTTTGCGCCAGCGGGCGGCGGTGGTGCACCTTCCAAGGTGTCGCCGCCGACGGTTGCTGCGCCGGCGCCAAAGCCCGCCCCGGCCAGCGCTGCGCTCGCCAAACCTGCATCGCGAACGAGTTATGCGCCCGCCGCGCCGACGTCAGCGATGTCGGCGCGAGAGCCGGAGCCGCCCGCCTGGCTCGACGAAGCGCCGCTCGAGGGGAGCTTCGACTCGCCGCCCGTCGCGAGACCTGCGCCTACGCCGGCGGCCGCACCGCTGGAGCCGACGCCGCTCGGCGACCTTTGGGTCACGCTCGTCGCGATGCTCACTCAGCGTCAGTCGATCAGCGCGCTGGCCCGCGAGCTGGCGATGCAGGCCCAACTGATCGAGCAGCGCGACGGCGCACAACCGCTGTGGCGTTTGCGCGTCGAACGCGAATCGCTGCGCGCACCGGCGCATGTCGAGAAGTTGCGGGCTGCGCTCGCCGACGCGCTCGGCATGGCGCCGCTGCAACTCGAGGTCGAGGCCGGCTCGGTCACTGACAGCCCGGCCAAGCGCGAGACCGCCGAGCGCGAGCACCGCCAGCGGGAGGCCGAGGCCATCATTCAGAACGACCCATTGGTCAAGGAGATGCTCGCCCAGTTCTCGTCGGCGCGCATCGTCCCCGGATCGATCAAACCCAGGAGCCCCACCCCATGATGAAGCAACAGCTCGCTGGCCTGATGAAGCAGGCCCAGCAAATGCAGGACAACATGAAGCGCGCGCAGGACGAACTGGCGCTGATGGAAGTCGAAGGCGTTTCCGGCGCCGGCTTGGTCAAGGTCGTTATGACCTGCAAGCACGATGTCAAGCGCATCACCATCGACCCGAGCCTGCTCGCCGACGACAAGGACATGCTCGAAGACCTGGTGGCTGCGGCTTTCAACGACGGCGTGCGGCGCGCCGAAGAGGTGAGCACCGAGAAGATGGGCAAGCTGACCGCGGGCATGCCCTTGCCGCCGGGGATGAAGTTCCCGTTCTGATCATCACGTGTCGGAGCCGAGCCTTTCTGCGCTGATCGACGCGCTGCGGCGCTTGCCCGGCGTCGGCATCAAGTCGGCGCAGCGCATGGCGTTCCACTTGCTGCAACACGACCGCGACGGCGCGTTGAAGCTGGCCGCGGCACTCAGCGGCGCGGTGGCGCATGTGCATCACTGCGAGCGTTGCCACACCTTCAGCGAACAGGCGCTGTGCAGCGTCTGCGCCGACACGCAGCGTGACCCGAGCAAGCTCGCCGTCGTCGAGACGCCAGCCGATCAGGCTGCCCTCGAGCGCACCGGCAGCTACCGTGGCTACTACTTCGTGCTGATGGGGCGTCTGTCGCCGATCGAGGGCGTGGGCGTGCGCGACATCGGCGTTGCCGAGCTGCTCGAGCGCGCAGCCGACAGTGCCGTTCAGGAAGTGATCCTGGCGCTCGGCTTCTCGGCCGAGGGCGAGGCCACCGCGCACGCGTTGGCACAAGCGCTGCGTGCCCGCGGCAAGACAGTCACGCGTCTTGCGCGTGGTGTGCCGGTGGGCAGCGAGTTGGAGTACGTCGATCTGTCGACGATCGCCCATGCGATGAGCGACCGGCGCTGACGTCGGCGCGTCAGCGCTTGCGAGTCTGGCCGCTGCCGGCTGCGACCTTGACTGGCCGGCCGCTCTTCTTGGCACTGGCCTTGGCGCGCGACGATGGCGTGGCCTTGGCGGCGCGCGTTGAGGTCTTGGCAGTCGGTGCGCCACGGGTGTTGGGCACGTACATGATCACCGTGCTGCCCGGCGCCAGCTTCGCACTGGTGGCGAGCCTGTTCCACTGCGCCACTTGATGCGCGCTGACGGCGTAGCGCTTGGCCAGTGCTGCCACGCTATCGCCGCTCTTGCCGACCTTCAGCGACACGCGCTTCAACGCCGGGCCGTCTGGCGAGAACGAAATCATCGCGCTGTCGGCCAGGCGCTCGGAGACGTCACCGTCGCGATTGCGGCTCCGCGCGACGAGCAGCGTCGAGCCGGCCTGCACCAGCATGCGCGGCGGGATCGAGTTGACATCCCGCAGCTCGTCTTCTTCCATGCCGACGGCCTGCGCTGCGTCGGCCGCCTTCATCGTCTTGGGCACCGTCCACGCGGTCCAGCTCGACAGCGGCCCTTTGTGCAGCGGCAGTGCCTTGACGAACGCGTTCGCGTTGTCGTACGGCAGCAGCAGCTGCGGCGTGCCTGCGGCCACGATCACCGGCTTGTTCATCTGTGGGTTCAGCGCCCGGAACTGGTCGATCGGCAGGCCCGAGAGCCGCGTTACCACTTCCACATCGATGTCACGCGAGATCGGCACCGCCAGGAAGTAAGGATGGTTTTCGAGCACTGGCAGCGTCAGCGCGTAGTCGGCCGGACGCAGCACGATGTTCTTCATCGCTTGCAGCTTGGGCACGTAGTCGCGCGTCTCGTGCGGCATCTTCAGGTTGGCGTAGGCGGCCGGGCGTCCGGCCGCGCGGTTGGAGCGCACCGCGCGCTGCACATTGCCTTCACCCCAGTTGTAGGCTGCCAGTGCGAGATGCCAGTCGCCGAACATCTTGTGCAGTTGGGTCAGGTAGTCGAGCGCGGCATTGGTCGAGGCCAGCACGTCACGGCGGTCGTCGCGGAAGACGTTCTGCTTCAAATCGAAATGGCGGCCGGTGGCCGGCATGAACTGCCACATGCCGGCGGCGCGTGCGCGCGACATGGCCTCCGGGTTGAATGCACTCTCGATGAAGGGCAGCAACGCCAGTTCGGTGGGCAGGCCGCGGCGCTGCACTTCTTCGACGATGTGGAACAGGTAGCGCGAGCCGCGGTCGGTCATGCGCGCCATGTACTCGGGCTGGCCACCGAAGTACTTTTCGCGCTGCCTGACGTAGCGGTCGTCGATGTCGGGGATCGCAAAGCCGTTGCGGATGCGCTGCCAGAGGTCGATGCGCGCGCTGCGGTCGTCGAGGTCGATGCGCGCGTCGGGGCGCACCGGGTCGATCGGCGGCGCGACGGCGGTCGCTGGGTCATCACTGTCCGTGGCTGCTGTGGCGCCGGTTGCCGCGTCGGCCACAGGGGTGCCATCGTCGGTGCGCACCACCTTGGGCGTGAGCGTGACCACCGGCGCTTGTGCACACGCCGGCAACGTCAACACCGCGACCAACAACGCCAGCGCACTGCGCAGCGCATGGCTTCGGCGTGTTGTCAGAAGAGAAGTCATCGGAATTGGTTCTTCCATTCACGCAAGGCGGCAAACACGGCCACGGGATCGTTGCTGCTGGCGCCATGCGCCTCGGCGGTGGCTGCAACCGCATCTTCTTGGCAGCGCAGAAACGGGTTGATCTGTCTTTCGCGCTCGATCGTCGAAGGCAGCGTCGGCCGGCCTTGTGCGCGCTCGTCCTCGCACCATGCCGTGTGAGCCGCTATGGTGCTGTTTTCCGGCTCGACGGCGTGCGCAAAGCGCAGGTTCGACAGCGTGTATTCGTGCGTACAGCACACCCGCGTCGGGCCGGGCAGGGCGGCCAGCAGCGACAGCGAGGCGTGCATCTGCGCGGGGGTGCCTTCGAACAGGCGGCCGCAGCCCGCGGAGAACAGCGTGTCGCCGCAGAACAGCAGCGGCGCCTCAATTTGGCCCCCAAGGCGGTCGCTAGGCGACCACCGTTCCCCCAAGGGGGAGTGCGCCGCCTCAGGGCGGCCCAGCGCCTGCGCCTCCGGCCGATGCAGATAGGCGATGTGGCCCGCGGTGTGGCCGGGCACATCAAAGACTTCGAAGCGCATGCCCAGCGCTTCGACGGTGTCGCCGCCGTTGATCGCCGTGTACGGCTTCGGAATGTTCTCGCGTGCCGGGCCGAAGATGGGGCCACGCAAACTCGTGCGAAGCGCATCCACACCGCCCACATGGTCGGCATGGTGATGCGTCACTAGAATCGCGCCGAGTTCGAGTTGCCGAGCGTCGAGCGCCTGCTGCACGACCACCGCGTCGCCCGGGTCGACCACCAGCGCGCGTGCGCCGTCGTGCAACATCCAGATGTAGTTGTCCGAGAAGGCAGGCAGGGCAATCAATTCCATCGGCGGCCGGATTATAGAAACGCACCTCGGAAGCCATTTCCCTGTTCGCAACCCCTCTTTTGCAAGCGAATGTCTGACACCCAGCCTGGCATCGAAGCGCTGACCGCCTGGCTCGAAACGCCGCCGGGGCAGTACCTGCTGGCCTGGGAGCAGGCGCAGCTCGATCGCGTGGTCAGCGATGTCTTTGGTTTTCACGCTTTGCAGATCGGCTTGCCGGAACTCGATGGCTTGCGTGCCAACCGCATGCCGCACCGCTGGGTGGCGCTCGATACCGGCCACGCGCCACGCACTGCGGCCGTGTTCGCCCATGGCGACGCGCTGCCGTTCGCCGAACGCAGTCTCGATCTCGTCGTGTTGCCGCACACGCTCGAGCTGGCGCGCGACCCGCACCGCACGCTGGCCGAAGTCGAGCGTGTGCTCATGCCCGAAGGGCGCCTGGTGATCCTCGGCTTCAATGCCGCCAGCCTCTGGGGTTTGCGTCAGCGCCTGGGCCGCGTGCGCCGCCTGCTCGGGGGCAAAGGCCCCTCGTTCTTGCCGCGGCCGGGCGAGTTCATCGGCTATTGGCGGCTGCGCGACTGGCTGCGCCTGCTCAGCTTCGAAGTCGAAGGTGGGCGCTTCGGCGCCTACCGGCCCGCGCTCGACTCGCCGGGCTGGCTCGATCGCTTTGCGTGGATGGACCGCGTCGGCGACCGCTGGTGGCCCGTCTTCGGTGCGGTCTACATGGTCGTGGCGGTGAAGCGTGTGCGCGGCATGCGGCTGGTCGGGCTCGTCAAGCGCGAGCGCACGAAAGCCGTGGCCGCACCGGCGGTGGTGACGAACATTCAACGTAAAGAAAAGCGAAGTAAAGACGGATGACGATCACGATCTACACCGACGGTGCCTGCAAGGGCAACCCCGGACCGGGCGGCTGGGGTGCCTGGCTGAAGACCGGCGCCCACGAAAAGGAACTCTGGGGCGGTGAGGCAGTCACTACCAACAACCGCATGGAGTTGACGGCGGTGATCGAAGCACTGGCCGCGCTCAAGCGCAACAGCGACGTGCAGCTCTACACCGACAGCCAGTACGTACGCCAAGGCATCACGACGTGGATCCACAACTGGAAGCAGCGCGGCTGGAAGACAGCGGACAAGCAGCCGGTGAAGAACATCGACCTCTGGCAGCGCCTGGACGCGCTGGCCGCGTTGCACCGGATCGATTGGCGCTGGGTCAAGGGCCACGCCGGTGACCCCGGCAACGAACGCGCTGATGCGCTGGCCAACCGCGGCGCGGCCGAGCAGAAGTGATTCGGCGGCAGTAGCCGACCTGATTCGCGGTTTGCAAGCAATGGCTACAGTCGCTTCATGGCAATGAAAAAACTGCACACCGTGGTGGCGGTGGTTGGCATCGTCGCGGTGGGTACTGCGGCATGGTGGTACCAGCGCGGCGGCACGGTCGAACGCAAGGAAGCCGGTGCGGCCGCAGGCGTGATGGCGCAAGGCAGTGCGAGTGCGGCGGGCCGCGGCGCGGGCGGTGCCGCAGGCCCCGGAGCAGCCGCCGGGACGGGTGGTGGTCCGGCGGCCGTCGAGGTCGGCAAGGTCGAAGTGCTGCGCATCGAAGACGACGCCCAAGCTGTCGGCAGTTTGCGCGCGGTACAGACCGTGATCGTGCGGCCGGAGGTCAGCGGGCGCATCACCAAGCTCGGCTTCACCGATGGTGGCCGCGTACGCAAGGGTCAGTTGCTGGTGCAACTCGACAACACGCTGCAGGACGCGCAGTTGAAGCAGGCGCTGGCCCAGTCGAGCATCGCGCGCACCAACCTGCAACGCAGCCGGGAATTGCAGGCCCAGAACTTCGTCAGCCAGAGTGCAGTCGATCAGAACGCGGCGGCGCTCGAAGTGGCGGAAGCGCAGGTCTCGCTGGCGCGCGCGCAACTGTCGCGGCTGGCCATCATGGCGCCGTTCGACGGTGTCGTCGGCATCCGCAGCGTCGCGCTTGGCGATTACGTCAAGGATGGCGCTGACCTGGTGAGCCTCGAAGACCGTTCGCGCATGTGGGTCGATTTCCGCCTGCCCGAGCGTTTCGTCGGCCAGACCAAGGTCGGCCAAGCCGTGGAAGTTGCGCTCGATGCGATGCCGGGCAAACCGTTTGCCGGCAAGGTCGAAGCACTCGATGCGCTGGTCGATGCGAACGGCCGCTCGCTGCTGGTGCGGGCGCGTGTCGATCAGCCTGGCGCGGAGCTGAAGTCGGGCATGTTCGCCAAAGCGCGCATCGTCTTTGCGGTGCGCGAGCGGGCGCTGATGGTGCCTGAGGAGGCGCTTGTACCGCAGGGCGGCAAGCAGTACCTGATCAAGGCGGTGCCGGCATCCTCAGGTGCGGCACCGGCGGTCTCAGGCAACGGTGCCGGTCCGGCACTCGTCTCACAACGCCTGGAGGCCAAGCTGGGCGTGCGCCAAGCAGGCAAGGTGGAGATCCTCGAAGGCTTGTCGCCAGGCGATCTGATCGTCACCGCGGGTCAGGCGCGCGTGATGCGTGGCGATGCCCTGCCACTGAAGGTGATCGATATCGGCAAGCCGCCACCAGGCCGCAGTTCGCCGGCTGGCGCCAGTTCGCCTGCGGGGAGCACCACCGCGCGCACCGGCGCCCCTGCTTAGGAACACGCTGTCATGCGCCTGTCGGAACTTTCCATCCGCCGCCCCGTGCTGGCCAGCGTGATGTCGCTGCTGATCGTGCTGATGGGCCTGGTCTCGTTCAACCAGTTGAGCGTGCGCGAGTACCCGCGCATCGACGAGCCGGTGGTCACGGTGAGCACCCGGCTGGTCGGCGCGTCTTCCGAGGTCATCGAGTCGCAGGTGACCAAGCCGCTCGAAGACTCGATTGCCGGCATCGACGGCGTTAACATCCTGACTTCGATCTCGCGCTCCGAGCAGAGCCAGATCACGGTGCGCTTCAAGCTCACCAAACCGCCGGAAGCCGCGGCGGCCGATGTGCGTGACCGTGTGGCGCGCGTGCGCAACCGCCTGCCTGAAGCGGCCGATGAGCCGCAAGTCTCGAAAGTCGAAGCCGATGCCTCGCCGGTGATCTGGCTGGCCTTCACGAGCGAGACGATGAGCCCGCTCGAGGTCACCGACATCATCAACCGCGTCGTCAAGCCGCGTTTGCAAACCATTCCCGGCGTGGCCGATGTGCAGGTCGGCGGCGACCGCAAGTACGCGATGCGCATCTGGCTCGACCCGGACCGCCTGGCGGCCTACCGCATCACGGTGGCCGATGTCGAAGACGCGTTGCGCAAACAGAACCTCGAGGTGCCGGCCGGCCGCATCGAGAGTCAGCAGCGGGAGTTCAGTGTCACCTCGCGCACCGATCTGAACACGGTGCCGCAGTTCGCCGAGATCGCGGTCAAACAGGCCGGCAACTACACCGTGCGCCTGCGCGACGTGGCGCGGGTCGAGGAGTCCGCCGCCAGCGAGCGCAGCTATGTGCGCCTGAACGGCGTGCCGTCGATCTCCACCGGCATCATCCGCAACGCCACCGCCAACCCACTCGAAGTCTCGCAAGGCGTGCGCGACCTGATGCCGCAGATCCAGCGCGACATCCCGTCGCAGTTGAAGGTGATCCAGGCCAACGACAACTCGGTCTTCATCGACCGCTCGATCCGGTCCGTCTATACGACCGTGGCCGAAGCGGTGGCGCTGGTGGCGCTGGTGGTCTTCGTTTTCCTGCGCACGCTGCGGGCGTCGATCATTCCGCTGGTGACGATTCCGGTGAGCCTGATCGGCGCCTTCGCGCTGATGGCCTGGCCGCCGGCTTCACCATCAACACACTGACGCTGCTGGCGCTGGTGCTGGCCATCGGCCTCGTCGTCGA
>CAVTWT010000029.1:0-188683 GCA_963738425.1 uncultured beta proteobacterium
GTGCGGCAGAGGGGGATGGAATTCCGCGTGTAGCAGTGAAATGCGTAGATATGCGGAGGAACACCGATGGCGAAGGCAATCCCCTGGGCCTGCACTGACGCTCATGCACGAAAGCGTGGGGAGCAAACAGGATTAGATACCCTGGTAGTCCACGCCCTAAACGATGTCAACTGGTTGTTGGACGGCTTGCTGTTCAGTAACGAAGCTAACGCGTGAAGTTGACCGCCTGGGGAGTACGGCCGCAAGGTTGAAACTCAAAGGAATTGACGGGGACCCGCACAAGCGGTGGATGATGTGGTTTAATTCGATGCAACGCGAAAAACCTTACCTACCCTTGACATGTCAAGAATCTTGCAGAGATGTGAGAGTGCTCGAAAGAGAACTTGAACACAGGTGCTGCATGGCCGTCGTCAGCTCGTGTCGTGAGATGTTGGGTTAAGTCCCGCAACGAGCGCAACCCTTGTCATTAGTTGCTACGAAAGGGCACTCTAATGAGACTGCCGGTGACAAACCGGAGGAAGGTGGGGATGACGTCAGGTCCTCATGGCCCTTATGGGTAGGGCTACACACGTCATACAATGGCCGGTACAGAGGGCTGCCAACCCGCGAGGGGGAGCTAATCCCAGAAAACCGGTCGTAGTCCGGATCGCAGTCTGCAACTCGACTGCGTGAAGTCGGAATCGCTAGTAATCGCGGATCAGCTTGCCGCGGTGAATACGTTCCCGGGTCTTGTACACACCGCCCGTCACACCATGGGAGCGGGTTCTGCCAGAAGTAGTTAGCCTAACCGCAAGGAGGGCGATTACCACGGCAGGGTTCGTGACTGGGGTGAAGTCGTAACAAGGTAGCCGTATCGGAAGGTGCGGCTGGATCACCTCCTTTCTAGAGAAAAGCACTCAAATTCAAGCGCCCACACTTATCGGCTGTAGTTGACGACAGATCACAAGGCGTGAGGGTCTGTAGCTCAGTCGGTTAGAGCACCGTCTTGATAAGGCGGGGGTCGTTGGTTCGAATCCAACCAGACCCACCATCCGCCTCCTGAGTGACAATCAATTCGGGGGTGTAGCTCAGCTGGGAGAGCACCTGCTTTGCAAGCAGGGGGTCATCGGTTCGATCCCGTTCACCTCCACCATTCCTTTCTTCGGACAGGCAAGCTTTCGTATGATGGCTTGCCTGTCCGACCGTTGGTCGGCTGTCGTTCTTTAACAATTCATAGAGTCGAAATCAGCGTTGTCGGCGGAAACCCGTCATGGGGTTACCGTGCCGTCGGCAACTAGATGATTGCGTCACCAGACTAAGACTTCATCAGAAGTCAAAGAACGGCATAACGCGAATACTCAAAGCGATCTGGCGTTTAGTCATGCCAGATCGGACAGTCCTTGACGATGCTTCTGCAGCGAGGCGTCAAAGTTATAGGGTCAAGTGACTAAGTGCATGTGGTGGATGCCTTGGCGATTACAGGCGAAGAAGGACGTGATAGCCTGCGATAAGCTGCGGGGAGCTGGCAAACAAGCTTTGATCCGCAGATTTCCGAATGGGGAAACCCACCCGCAAGGGTATCGCATGCTGAATACATAGGCATGCGAGGCGAACCGGGTGAACTGAAACATCTCAGTAGCTCGAGGAACAGACATCAACCGAGATTCCGAAAGTAGTGGCGAGCGAAATCGGATCAGCCTGCACGTTTTAGCAGTCGACTTATCAGAACGGAATGGAAAGTCCGGCCATAGCGGGTGATAGCCCCGTATGAAAAAAGACGATTGTGGAACTAAGCGTGCGACAAGTAGGGCGGGACACGTGAAATCCTGTCTGAAGATGGGGGGACCATCCTCCAAGGCTAAATACTCGTAATCGACCGATAGCGAACTAGTACCGTGAGGGAAAGGCGAAAAGAACCCCGGGAGGGGAGTGAAATAGATCCTGAAACCGCATGCATACAAAAAGTCGGAGCCCGCAAGGGTGACGGCGTACCTTTTGTATAATGGGTCAGCGACTTACATTCAGTGGCAAGCTTAACCGAATAGGGGAGGCGTAGGGAAACCGAGTCCGAATAGGGCGTCCAGTCGCTGGGTGTAGACCCGAAACCAGGTGATCTATCCATGGCCAGGATGAAGGTACCGTAACAGGTGCTGGAGGTCCGAACCGACTAGTGTTGCAAAACTAGCGGATGAGCTGTGGATAGGGGTGAAAGGCTAAACAAACCTGGAGATAGCTGGTTCTCTCCGAAAACTATTTAGGTAGTGCCTCAAGTATTACCATCGGGGGTAGAGCACTGTTATGGCTAGGGGGTCATGGCGACTTACCAAACCATTGCAAACTCCGAATACCGATGAGTACAGCTTGGGAGACAGTGCACCGGGTGCTAACGTCCGGACACAAGAGGGAAACAACCCAGACCGCCAGCTAAGGTCCCTAATATTGGCTAAGTGGGAAACGAAGTGGGAAGGCTAAAACAGTCAGGATGTTGGCTTAGAAGCAGCCATCATTTAAAGAAAGCGTAATAGCTCACTGATCGAGTCGTCCTGCGCGGAAGATGTAACGGGGCTAAGCCAGTAACCGAAGCTGCGGATCGTGGCAACACGATGGTAGGAGAGCGTTCCGTAAGCCTGTGAAGGTGGGTTGTGAAGCCTGCTGGAGGTATCGGAAGTGCGAATGCTGACATGAGTAGCGTTAAAGGGGGTGAAAAGCCCCCTCGCCGAAAGCGCAAGGTTTTCTACGCAACGTTCATCGGCGTAGAGTGAGTCGGCCCCTAAGGCGAGGCAGAGATGCGTAGCTGATGGGAAACAGGTCAATATTCCTGTACCGATGTATAGTGCGATGTGGGGACGGATCTTTGCAGGTTATCCGGGTGTTGGATGTCCCGGTTTAGGCGATGTAGGCGATGGGTAGGCAAATCCGCCCGTCACATACCGAGGTCGTCGATCGAGCGAGCTTGCTCGCGAAGTAACTCAATGAGGTTCCAGGAAAAGCCACTAAGCTTCAGCTATACACGACCGTACCGCAAACCGACACTGGTGCGCGTGATGAGTATTCTAAGGCGCTTGAGAGAACTCTGGAGAAGGAACTCGGCAAATTGACACCGTAACTTCGGAAGAAGGTGTGCCCTAGTAATGTGAAGCGAACAGCGGAGCATGAACGGGTCGCAGAGAATCGGTGGCTGCGACTGTTTATTAAAAACACAGCACTCTGCTAAGACGAAAGTCGACGTATAGGGTGTGACGCCTGCCCGGTGCTGGAAGATTAAATGATGGGGTGCAAGCTCTTGATTGAAGTCCCAGTAAACGGCGGCCGTAACTATAACGGTCCTAAGGTAGCGAAATTCCTTGTCGGGTAAGTTCCGACCTGCACGAATGGCGTAACGATGGCCACACTGTCTCCTCCAGAGACTCAGCGAAGTTGAAATGTTTGTGATGATGCAATCTCCCCGCGGAAAGACGGAAAGACCCCATGAACCTTTACTGTAGCTTTACATTGGACTTTGAACAGATCTGTGTAGGATAGGTGGGAGGCTTTGAAGTCGGGTCGCTAGATCTGATGGAGCCAACGTTGAAATACCACCCTGGTGTGTTTGAGGTTCTAACCTTGTCCCGTTATCCGGGATGGGGACAGTGTATGGTAGGCAGTTTGACTGGGGCGGTCTCCTCCCAAAGTGTAACGGAGGAGTTCGAAGGTACGCTAGGCACGGTCGGAAATCGTGCTGATAGTGCATTGGCATAAGCGTGCTTGACTGCGAGACTGACAAGTCGAGCAGGTACGAAAGTAGGACAAAGTGATCCGGTGGTTCTGTATGGAAGGGCCATCGCTCAACGGATAAAAGGTACTCTGGGGATAACAGGCTGATACCGCCCAAGAGTTCATATCGACGGCGGTGTTTGGCACCTCGATGTCGGCTCATCTCATCCTGGGGCTGTAGCCGGTCCCAAGGGTATGGCTGTTCGCCATTTAAAGAGGTACGTGAGCTGGGTTTAAAACGTCGTGAGACAGTTTGGTCCCTATCTTCCGTGGGCGCTGCAAGATTGAGAGAGCCTGCTCCTAGTACGAGAGGACCGGAGTGGACGCACCTCTGGTGTATCGGTTGTCACGCCAGTGGCATTGCCGAGTAGCTAAGTGCGGAAGAGATAACCGCTGAAAGCATCTAAGCGGGAAACTCGTCTCAAGATGAGTCTTGCCGGGGCCTTGAGCCCCCTGAAGAGTCGTTCGAGACCAGGACGTTGATAGGCCGGGTGTGGAAGCGGGGTAACCCGTTAAGCTAACCGGTACTAATTGCTCGTGAGGCTTGACCCTATAACTTTGACGTATTCGTCAATCGTTATGCCGGGTGCGCAATCATCTATCGCTGATTTGACTCTGTGAATTGGCTTGTTTGATCCTTCGATCAGGCAGGCGACAAGTTAAGCCTGATGACCATAGCGAGGTGGTCCCACTCCTTCCCATCCCGAACAGGACAGTGAAACGCCTCAGCGCCGATGATAGTGCGGGTTCCCGTGTGAAAGTAGGACATTGTCAGGTTATTACCCAGAGAAGCCCGGCCAGAAATGGTCGGGCTTTTTGCTTTTCTGACTTGCCTGACAGTCAATGCGAGCGCAGTTCGCGGCGGAGAATCTTCCCGACATTGGACTTGGGCAGCTCGTCGCGGAACTCGATCGATTTGGGTCGCTTGTAGGCGGTGAAATTGTCGCGACAGTACTTGACCAGATCATCCTCGCTCACCGCGGCGTCCTTCTTCACGACGAACAACTTGACTGCCTCGCCAGACTTTGAATCCGGCACGCCGATCGCTGCGCACTCCAACACCCCGGGGTGCAGGCTGACCACCTGTTCAATCTCGGTGGGGTAAACGTTGAACCCCGAGACGAGAATCATGTCCTTCTTGCGGTCGACGATCTTCACGTAGCCGCGACGGTCCATCACGCCGATGTCCCCGGACTTGAAATAGCCATCGTCAGTCATGACCTTGGCCGTTTCGTCCGGACGCTGCCAGTAGCCTGCCATCACCTGTGGGCCGCGAATGCAGATCTCGCCTGGCTGTCCTATCGCCACGTTGTTGCCGTCGTCGTCACGGATCGCGATGTCAGTCGATGAAATCGGAACGCCGATCGTGCCGCTGAAGCTCTGGCTGTCCACACGATTCGACGTTGCAACCGGCGACGTTTCAGAAAGCCCGTAGCCTTCGACGATCGGACAGCCCGTGACCTTGAGCCAGAGCGTCGCCGTCGCTTCCTGCACCGCCATGCCACCACCGTTGGACACCACCAGGCCCGAAAAGTCGAGTCGGCCGAATGCCGCATCGTTCGCCAGCGCGTTGAACAAGGTGTTCACGGCGGGGAACATGTTCACCCGATAGTCCTGCAATGTGCGCACGAGCCCCGCGATATCCCGTGGATTGGGAATCAGCAGGTTCATCATCCCCAGCCGCGCACCCATCAGGTAGCAGATCGTCAGGGCGAAGATGTGGTACATCGGCAGCGCGCAAACGACAGTCAGCTGCGACTCGGTGACCTTGTCCAGCATTGGCTTGAACCAGGCCTCGGTCTGGATGATGTTGGCGACGACGTTGCGGTGCAGCAGCGTCGCGCCCTTCGATAGCCCCGTCGTTCCGCCGGTGTATTGCAGAAAAGGCGACATCGTCAGGCTTCAGATCCACGCGCCGCAGCGACAGCCGCGATCCCTGTTCACAAGCGTCGGCAAAACGCGTCACGGTGCGCCCTTGATCCAACGGCAGTCGGAACTCCGGCACCATTTTCTTCAAGTGCCGCACAGCGAAGTTGACGAATCGGCCTTTCCAGAAGCCGAGTAGATCGCCCATGCCGACAAGAACCACATGGCGAACGCTTGTGCGCTCGACTACCTCCTCGAGCGTCGTCGCAAAGTTCTCCAGCACGACGATCGCTTGCGCGCCCGAGTCGTTGAGCTGGTGCTCCAGCTCGCGCGGCGTATAGAGCGGATTGACATTCACCACCGCATACCCGGCGCGCAGCACTGCGGCGATGGCCACCGAATACTGCGGCAGGTTGGGCATCATCAGCGCCACGCGCGCGCCTCGCTCCAGACCGCGCTGTTGCAGCCATGCGCCGAGGTCCTGCGACAGCCGGTCGAGGTCTGCAAATGTCAGGCGTTCACCCATGCAGGCGCATGCGTCGCGCTTGGCGTACTGGCGAAACGCGCCTTCGAGCACATCGACCAATGTCATATGCGCATCGATATGCACGTCAGCAGGCACGCCAGCCGGGTACTCGGCTACCCACGGCCGTGCCTGGCTCGTGGCGGTGCTTTCAGCAACAGTGTTGTCCATAACCGATGCTGAAGGCAGGGCTGGCGTCGCGGCTACGGGAGTTGTCCTAGCCGCGCGGCTTGGGTCGGCGAGGCCGGAAAACAACGTCGCCGCCAGCGACCGTTCACGGCTGCCGATGAGTCCAAGAAACTCATCCGCGCCGCGCATGCCGCGAAAGGTGTCGAAGCCGGACTCGAGAAATGTATGCAAGGCGCTCATGCCGGCAAGCCGAGCCGGCCCGCGCATCATGCGCAGGCTGTGCCGCAGCAAGGGATTTCGCGTCAGCGCATCGAGCGCGTGGCCCACTTGCACGAGCAGCGCGATCTGCCGCTCGCGGCCCGGTGCGTCCCCGCACTGTTGCCACGCGCGCGCGTACCGCGCCGCATCGACAGTGCCCGTCGTCGATAGCTCGCCCCATCTGGCTGTCAAACTGCTCGCATAGCGCATGCAGCGCTGCCAGCGCCTTCACAGCCTCGATCACTTCGGCCGTGAACAGCCCCACCAGCGCTGGCACGATGCGCGCGAACTGTGCGTCTCGCTGCGTGAAGTCCGACGGGCCATACAACTCGCCGAGAAAGAAATTAGATGCGCCGGCATAACGCGGATGCGTCAGCAAGTCCGCATAGGTCAACTCGAAGCGACGCTGCTGGTAGCGTTTCACGGTTTCGACGCGTGCGGCCCAAGATGGCTCACCGGCGCGCAGACGGCGCTCCGCGTCGACCGCTGCCAAGTCGTTCAGGATCGCCGTGCTGGCCTCTTGTTTCATGGTCGGGCGTTAGTCGGCCGTCCCTAACGGCCTGCAGCGCAATGATGCAACACTGAGCGGCATGCAACGACGCACCCTGCTTGGATTGGGCGTGGCCGGCGCCGCCTTGTTGGCGTTGGCCGGCGGGGGTGCCGCGTTGATATACGAACGCGCGTGGCGCGGCGGCTAGCTCTTGCCTGCCGGACGCCGAGTGCTCGCCGCTGTTGCGCGGGCCGTGCTCGACGGCAGCTTGCCGAGCGATGCTGCTGCGCAGGCCGCGGCGATCGACAGGCCACCTGACGCGCATGGAAGCCACCGTCAGCGCGATGCCAGCGCACACGCAGAGCGAAATTGCGGATCTGCTCGCGCTGTTGGCGATGCCGCCGCTGCGCGCCACCTTGGCAGGGCTGTCCGATTGCATGGGAGCGGGCGCCCGTGACCGACGTGCAGGGGGCGCTGCAATCGATGCGCCAGTCGTCGCTGTTGCTGCGACGCCAGGCCTACGGCGCGCTGCGCGACCTGACGCATGCGGCGTACTTCGCCGATCCGTCCACTTGGCCGCTGCTGCACTACCCCGGACCGAGAGCGCTCGCGATGAACACAGGCGTGCCCAACACCGCCGTGGCGGACCCAATCGCGGAAGGTCTGGCGCGCGGCTGGCGCGTGCTCGGCGGCGCGCATGCCGCGCTGCCTGCCACCCTCGAATGCGATGTCGCCATCGTCGGCAGCGGCGCCGGCGCCGGCATCACGGCCGAGTTGCTGAGCGCCGCCGGCCTGAAGCTCGTGATCATCGAAGAAGGCCCGTTGAAGTCGAGCCGCGACTTTCGCCAGCTCGAATCCGAGGCCTACCCGACGCTCTATCAGGAGTCGGCCGGCCGCAAGACCGCCGACAAGGCGATCAACATCCTGCAGGGCCGGTGCGTCGGCGGCTCGACCACCGTCAACTGGACCAGCTCGTTTCGCACCCCATCGCCAACGCTGGCCTACTGGCAGCAGCACTTTGGCCTCGCCGAATTCACCGACGACGCACTGTCGCCCTGGTTCCTGCGCGCAGAACAGCGGCTGAACGTCGGCCCGTGGCTCGCCATCGCCCAATCAGAACAACGAGCTCTTGCGCAAGGGCGCGCTCAAGCTCGGCATTAGCGGCGGCTGCAATCCAGCGCAATGTCAAAGGCTGCTGGAACCTCGGTGCGTGCGGCCTGGGCTGCCCGACCAATGCCAAGCAATCGATGCTGGTGACGACGATCCCGACGGCGCTCAACCGCGGCGCCACGCTGCTCGTCGAAACGCGTGTCAACCGGCTCGAACTGCAGCAAGGCCGCATCACGGCGCTGCAATGCGGGGCGGTGTCGCCCAATGGCACCGCCCTCGGCGCCACCACGCGCATCGTCGCCAGGCACGTCGTCGTGGCCGGTGGCGCGATCAACTCGCCGGCGTTGCTGATGCGATCGGGTCTGCCCGATCCGCACCACCTTGTCGGCGCGCGCACCTTCCTGCACCCGGTGGCGCTGTCCTCGGCCACGTTCGACCACGAAGTGGCTGGCTGGCAAGGCGCGCCGCAAACGATCTACAGCGATCACTTTCTGGACCTGCGATCCGATCGACGGACCCATCGGCTACAAGCTCGAAGCACCGCCGCTGCACCCGCTGATCTTCACGACCTCGATCGGCGGCTTCGGGCGCGAAGCGGCAGCCAACTTCGCGCAGTTTCCCGAACACGCATGCGCTGCTGGCACTGCTGCGCGACGGCTTCCATGCCGAGTCGCCCGGCGGCCGCGTCAAGTTGCGCAAGGACGGCTCACCCGAACTCGACTACCCGCTGACGCCGTTCGTGATGGACGGTGCGCGCCGCGCGCTGTTGTCGATGGCCGAACTGCAATTCGCTGCCGGCGCCAAACAGGTCATGACCGGCCACGAACTGGCGAAGATCTTACACGAGCTGGGCCACAGGCCAAGGCCGGCATCGCGACGTTGCCGATGCAGCCGCTGCTGACCAAGCTGGTCAGCGCGCATGTGATGGGCGGCTGCGGCATGGCGGCCGATCCGGCGCGCGGTGTCGTGCGGCCCGATGGCGTGCATTGGCAGATCGACAACCTGTCGGTGCACGACGGCTCGCTGTTCCCGACGAGCATCGGCGCGAATCCGCAACTGTCGGTCTACGGCATCGTCAACAAGCTGGCCACGCAGCTCGCCCAGCGATTGACGGGCCGCAACGTGGCGCTCGGCGCCGCCTGATGGTCGCGCGCCTGCAACGCACCACCGCCCTCCTGCTGTGGTCGGTCACCCTGCTTTGGTTTGGAACGCAGGCCTACGAAGGCCGGTGGCTGGGCGCGACCCTCGGCGCCCTGCTGCTATTCAATCTCCAGCAACTGCTGCTGGCTGTCGAGTTCCTCGTCCTGGTGCCGCTGCTCAACCGTGACGACCCGTCGCCCAGGCCGACCTTCGCGCAGCTGCTGCGTGCCTGGTGGAGCGAGTCGCTGACTGCGCACGACGTCTTCGGCTGGCAGCAGCCTTTCCGCTCGCGAGCCCACAACGACACGCTCGATGCGGCCCAGCCGGGGCGAGCGCGCCGTCGTGCTGGTGCACGGTTTCTTCTGCAACCGTGGCGTGTGGAACCGCTGCATTCCGTCGTTGCACGCCGTCGGCGTGCCGCACATCGCGGTCACGATGGAGCCGCCGTTTGTCGAGCATCGACAGCAATGTGGCCACGCTCGACGACGCCATCGAGCGCGCCACGCATGCCACCGGCTTGCCGCCGCTGGTGGTCTGCCACAGCATGGGCGGCCTGGCCGTGCGCGCCTGGTGGCGCGGCCACGCGGCCGGCGCAGCCTCGCGCGTTCAAGGCGTTATCACCATCGGCAGCCCGCACCGTGGCACCTTCACTGCGCAAGCTGGCCAGTGGCGAGAACGCGCGTCAGATGCGCCAGGCCAGCGCCTGGCTGCGCGAACTGGCCGAAGACGAGCGCGACGGGCGCAGCCGCCACTTCACCTGCTTCTACAGCCACTGCGACAACATCGTGATGCCGGCCTCCACCGCCGCGCTGCCCGGCGCCGACAACCGCCACATCGAAGGCGTGCCGCACGTCGCGCTGGCCTACGCGCGCGAGGTCTGGGCCGAGGTGCTGCGCCGCGTGAAGACCGATCAGCCGTTGGCGAGCACGCCACGCCGCATCTGATCGAGCTCGATGCTCTCGAACAGCGCCTTGAAGTTGCCTTCGCCGAAGCCCTGGTCGCCCTTGCGCTGGATGAACTCGAAGAAGATCGGCCCGAGCTGGTTCTCGGAAAAGATCTGCAGCAGCAGCTCGCCCGCCTTGCCGTCGATGAGGATCTTGCGCTGCTTCAGCGCCGGCGACGTTCTCGCCGTGGCCGGGGATGCGCTTGTCCACCAGCTCGTAGTAGGTGTCGATCGTGTCGAGCAGCGTCACGCCGGCGGCGCGCAAGGCATCGACAGTCTTCAACAAGTCGGTCGAGCCGAGGGCGATGTGCTGGATGCCTTCGCCGGCGTACCTGTCCAGGTACTCCTGGATCTGGCCGGCCTTCTCGTTGCCCTCTTCGTTGATCGGGATGCGGATCTTGCCGCAGGGGCTGGTCATCGCCTTGCTCTTCACGCCCGTGACCTGGCCTTCGATGTCGAAGTAGCGGACCTCGCGGAAATTGAACAGGCGTTCGTAGAACCCGGCCCACTCGGCCATGCGGCCGCGGTGCACGTTGTGCGTGAGGTGGTCGATGTAGGTCAGGCCGTGGCCCGGCGCATGCAATGCATCCGCGCCGACGCCAGGCAGCGGCTCGAAGTCGACATCGAAGAAACCGATGTTGCCGATGTCGCCCGGTTGCGCGCCGTTCTTGCCGCGCCACTTGTCGACGAAGTAGATCAGCGAGTCGCCGATGCCCTTGATCGCCGGGATGTTCAGCTCGCCGGGGCCAGCCACGCCGGCATAGCCCCAGGCGCCGAGCGACAGCGCGCGCTCGTAGGCGGTCTTGACGTCGTTGACGCGAAACGCGATCGCGCAGATCGACGGCCCATGCAGCCGCGCGAAGCGCTGCGCGAACGAATCCGGCTCGGCGTTGACGATGAAGTTGATGCCGCCCTGCCGGTACAGCACCACGTTCTTGTGGCGGTGCCGCGCGATCGGCTTGAAGCCCATGCGCGCGAACAGCGCGCCCATGGCGGCCGGGTCCGGCGCCGCGTACTCGATGAACTCGAAGCCGTCGGTGCCCATCGGGTTGTCCCAGGGAGTGAATTGCATGGTCGGCCTCGCGTCGTGGCGGTGAAGAAGGGGATGCAGCACTGTAGGTTCGTCGGCGCGCAGCTTTTGTGCAAGTTGCGGCCTGGAATTCCCATACTGCGCAGGAAAACTGCACAATCAAGAGAATGCAAACGCCCATCCCGCTCGATGCTGTCGATCGGCGCATTCTTCGCGCGCTGCAGCGCGACGGCCGCATGACCTACGACGTCCTGGCGCAGGAGGTCGGCCTGTCGCCGTCGGCGGCGCTGCGGCGCGTCAAGCGGCTCGAGGAGTCGGGCGCCGTCGCAGGCTATGTGGCCTTGCTGTCGGCCGAGCGTGTCGGCCTGCCGCTCACCGCCTACCTCAACGTGCGCCTGGAAAAACACACCGAGCGCCACAAGCGCAACCCGATGGATCTGTTCCGCGCGGCGGTGCAGACCTGGCCCGAGGTGATCGAGTGCGCGTCACTCACCGGCGAGATGGACTTCCTGCTGCGGGTGGTGGTCGAAGACATGGCGCACTACTCGCGCTTCATCATGGACACGCTGCTCAAGCACCCGAGCGTGCAGGACTGCAAGACGAGCTTCGTGCTCGACCGGGTCAAGAACACGACGGCGCTGCCGGTCTGAGCCCGGGTCAGCGCACGCCCTTCAGCCCGCGACCTGGATCGTGCGCGTGGTCGGTGTCGGCGCCGGCCAGCCGGCTTCGCCGCTGACGCGAACGATCATCTCGTTGGTGTCGAAGTAGACCTGCCAGTAATGGTCGTTGTGGCAGTAGGGCCGCACCGCGATCACCGGGCCATTCAGGTTCATGTCGAGCAGGCTCACTTCGGGCGCCGGGGTGGCGGCCACGTTCGGGATCTGCGCCACCGCGGCTTTCAGGCGGGCGATGGCATCGAGCGGGCTGACGCTGCCGGCCAGTTGCGCCGTGCGCTCGACGCGGCGCACCGGCATCACCGAGAAGTTCTGGATCGTGTCGCCAAAGATCTTGCCGTTGCCGACGATCGTCATCACGTTGTCGGGCGTCAGCAGGGTGCAGCCGAACAGCCCCAGCTCCTTCACCGTGCCCGTGACACCGCCGACGCTGACGAAATCGCCGACCTTGAACGGCCGCAGGATCAGCATGAAGGCGCCGGCGGCGAAGTTGCCGAGCAGGCCGCTCCAGGCCGCGCCGATGGCCACGCCGGCACCGGCCAGCATGGCCGCAAACGACGTCGTCTGGATGCCGAAGTAGCCCAGGATGCCGAGGACCAGCGCAATGTTCAGCGCGATGGCGACGATCGAGCCCAGGTACTTGGTCAGTGTCGGATCGACGTTGTTGCGGTTCATCGCCGCCTGGATCACGCTGATGACACGGCCGATCAGCCAGCGGCCGATGATCCAGAAAGCGAGCGCGGCGACCACCTTGACCGCGAGTTCGGTCACCGTCGTCGAAAGAAAATTCTGAATCGCAGCCGTGTCCATCGCCATCCTCGGTTGTTCTGCCGCCAGGCGGCCGGGGCGCGATGTTAGAGCCGATCGGTGTCGATCTGATGCAGGAGGCTGAGAGTTGGCGTTATCCCCAACAGCAGCAGCGCGCCGACGTCGGCCACGTCGTCCGGCACTGCTGCGTTGTCCCAGCCCTGCGCCGTGTGGCGCGCCAGGCGCACGCCCAGCAGCACGCACTTGACCTGCGTCTGCTCGGCGTGGCGCGCGTCACCGAGCCGGATCAGCAGCTCGGGCAGGCGCCATGCCTTCATCAAGGCCTGCTGCAGATCGGCGAGTTCGATGCCGAGCACGGACTGTTGTGCCTCGGCCGTGCGCAAGGCTGGGTCGGCGGCCTGGCGGCGGGCAATCTCCAGCGCCAGCCCCGGCGCATGGCACCAGAGCAGCAACTCCGCAAAGTCATACAGCAGCGCAGCTTCGTGCAGCACTGCGGCGTCGGGGTCGAGGCGGTGCGCGGCAAAGCCGAGGGCGAAACGCGCCGCGCGGTGCGATCGTTCGATGACGGCGCGGGCGCCCGCCAGCGCTTCGGGCATGTCGCCGAGCAGCTCCTCGATCGTGATCAGCGAAGAGAAGGTGCGAAAGAACGGGCCCACGCCCATCAGCACCAGTGCTGCGGTGACGGTCTCCACATCGGTTTCGCGGCGGCTCACCGTGCCGACATGGGACAGCAGCTTGAGCGTCATCAGCGGGTCGGTGCCGATCGACTCGGCGATCGTGTGTGCATCGACCGCATCCTCGTGGTCGATCAGCTCGCCGATCGCGGCTGCGGTGCCCGCCATCACCGGGATCGGCGCTGCGCGAAAGTGCGCGACCCAGGCCGCCAGGTTCGGCAGCGGGGCGTGCAGGCGCTTCTGGGTTGCGGTGTTCATGGCGGCAGCTCGTGCGTCGTTATCGGCCCGCCACTGCGAGGCTTGAGTTCCCGCTCAGAAGCTCAGCATCAAGCCCCGGCTGGGGTCGGCACGGCCCTGCAGGGTTTCGAGGTAGGCGGCGCGCATGGCCTCGGCACCGTGTCTCGCTTCGATCGTCAGCCACGGCGCGTTGCTCGTGGTCGCACGGGCGATGAACGCGCTCCACGCCTCGTCGATCTGCGCCAGCATCGCCGCCCGGCCGAGGCCCTGCGGTGGTGGTGCGCTGCGCTTGTGCATTTGTGTGGGGGCAAAGAACAGCTGAGGTCTCGGGCCTGGCAGACCGCCGCCGGGGCCGAGCGCACCGTGGTGCGTACCGCCGACCGAGCAGCTGTAGGTCAACTGTGCGCGCCAGTGCTCGTGCACCGCGCGGCGGAACGCGGCGTCGCCGGCGAAGTCGATGTAGAGCGTGGGCTCGTTGGTGGGCAATGAGGCGAGGGCGCCGTAGTCGATCACGTCGTCGAAGACGCCGAGGCTGGACGCAAACGCATGTCGTGAGGGCGATGTCGCGCCGACGATGCAGGTTGGCGCGTGTCTTCGCTTCAGGCAGAACGCGGTCGCGTAGGCCGTCTTGCTTGACGCGCTGGACAGCAGCATCGTGCTGGCGCCGAAGTCGGCGGCCTCCTGCATGAAGTCTGCGATCAGCCACGCGGTTGCGAACAGTGGCCGCAGCACTGCGACTTCGCCTTCGCGTAGGGTGTTGTTTTCCAGGGCGCGCTGGTAGCGGTTGTACAGAACCGGCAGGTCAGCGCGATGCGCGCTGGCATCGGTGAAGCCGTGGCTGTTGATCGATGCCGGCTGCACCACGGCATGCGAGGCCATCGGCCAGTAACCGTAGAAACGTTCGCCCACTGCGATGCCGTCGCAGGCCGAGGCTTCGACCACGGCGAAGCCCCACACCGGAATGCAACCCCAACCGTCGGTGGCAGGGAAAAACTGCCAGTAGTGCATCGTCTCGCCGAACACCGCGTAGGTGATGTTGTTGGCGGTGAAGGCGAAGTGCTCGACCCGCAAGTGCACCTGGCCTAGGGCCGGCGGCAGGCTCGTATCGAAACTGTCGATGCGCGTTTGCGACAGGTCGTTGCGCTGGACGAGGAAGGTGTGGCCGGTGGTCATGGCGGCGAACTCCGAAGTGAGAGGCGACCCTCGCTGCGAGCGTAACTCGCGGCGAGGGTCGCATCATCACAGTCGGCTGACGCCGGGCAGTCGGGCCACGAGCTGGCCATCGACGTACAACGCACCTTCGAGTGCGCCCGCCTCGGCGTGAAACTCGACCTGGGGCGATCGGGCGTCGAGGCGCGATGGCGGCGGCGCAGCCAGCTGGCGCGCCATCCGCTCCAGACCGGCGCTGGCGCTGCGCAACGCAACCGCGGCCACGTGACGCAAGCTGCTGGGCGGAACATGCAAGTGAACATGGGGGCTCATGGGAATCTCCTGGCGGCGCCGTGGCCGCGTGTCATCTGGTCATCGGTGGTGAGGCGGCCGTTCCTTGCCGGCCATTCGGTCGAGCTCGCGACGCAGCTCGCGCGTGCTCTTCTGGCGCTGCGCGCCGCCGGACGGGCCATGCGCGCCGGCTTGACGCAGGCGGGCCGGTCGCACGAGCGGATTGCGCGGCGGGATGCGAGGCAGGGTGATCTTCATCGTTGGACTCCTTGCGAGAGGGGCGTGAAGGGCAGACAAAAAACAAAAGGCCCGGGGCATTGCTGCACCGGGCCTGGAGCCGAGTCGCTGCGAACGCTAGGGCGTGGCAGCGATGGCGGCTTGCGCCCCGGGCAGGGCGGCGAGGTTGTGGAACGCAGCGCCAAAGCGCAGTTCACGCTGGCGGCTGGCGGAGCGGATCTGTGCGGTCATGCGTTCCTTCGTTGAAGAGGTGGATCGGGTGGCGTCGCTGTCGGTACAAGGTCCAACGGCTTGCGCATATGATAAACGAGTCATTATCTTGCGCAAGTGATTTTTCTCCCTAGAACAAGGAAAAGGTGTCAGCGTTTGTTCTTCGGCTTCAGCGGTGCGACGCTGGCTTGCGTCTTTAGCCACAGCGCGTGCGCGTCTTCGTCTCGCTTGACGGCGCGGGCGCTCGGCTCGGGCTTGGCCGGCGTGCCCGGCATCAATACCTCGCCAAGCAGGTCGAGCAGCCGCGTGCGCGCGCGCTGCGGATGGCGGCGGTAGTAGGTCAGCACGAGACCGACGATGAAGCGCTCGTCGTCGTCTTGCGGCAGTGGGCTGTCGTTGGCAGGTGCTTCAGGGGTGGCGGCCGTGGCGATCGCGGGCACGGTCTTGCCGTCGTGCGCCAGGTCCATCCAGCCGACAGGTTTGTGGGTCAGTTGCTCGAACTGCCGCGCCAAGCGCTCGCCGATCTGCCGGGAGCGGCTCTTGATCTGGCTCCAATAGCTGGGTTGGATCTGCAGCCGCTCTGCAAAGCGCCGCTCCAGGCCGCGCAGGGTGGCGGCATCGGGGTCTTTGACGGTGGCACGAACGAATTCGTCGAACAGCCGCAAGGCGTTGTCCAGGCGGATCTGCGCGACGTCGCGCACGGCAGCAGGCATGCCCCGATGATAAAGGCAGCTTGCTCGTTGCACCCGCGGCAAGGCGGCCTACGATGCGGTGTCATGACGACCCCCACGCTCTCTGCGCTCGCGGCCTCCCGTGGAGCCGCGCCGTCGCCTCGGGGCGGCCCAGCGCCGACGGCATGAAGCTAGTTTCCAACTGGCCCGCCCTCGGCCTAGGCACTTGGCGCATGGGCGAAGTCGCCCGCACACGCAGCATCGAGGTGGCGGCCGTGCGCTTGGCCATCGAAATGGGCTACCGCCTGATCGACACCGCCGAGATGTACGGTGACGGCGGCGCCGAAGAGGTCGTCGGTGCAGCCGTGGCCGAGGCGCTGCGTGCCGGCGACTGCAAGCGCGACGAGCTGACGATCGTCAGCAAGGTCCTGCCGAGCAATGCCAGCCGGCGCGGTGTGGTCGCGGCTTGCGAGCGCAGCCGCGCGCGCTTGGGCGTGGACACGATCGATCTGTACCTGCTGCACTGGCCGGGCGCGCACCCGTTGCGCGACACGGTCGAGGCCTTCGAACAGTTGCAGACGCAAGGCGCGATCGCGCAATGGGGCGTCAGCAATTTCGATCGAGCCGCGATGAACCAGCTCGTGGCGCTGCCCGGCGGCGAGCGCTGCGCGGCCAATCAGGTGTACTACTCGCTCGGCGAGCGCGGCATCGACTTCGACCTGAAGCCATGGCAACAGCAGCGCGCGATGCCGCTGATGGCCTACAGCCCCATCGACCAAAACGCCCTGGCCGGTGATCGCCGCGTGGCGGCGCTGGCCACCCCGTTGGGCTTGACCGCGGCCCAGCTCGCTTTGGCCTGGACCCTGCGCGACGGCAACGTGATTGCCATTCCGAAGGCCGTGCGCGAGCCGCACCTGCGCGAAAACCTGGCGGCCGGCGATATCGAGCTCGACGCTGCCACGCTCGCGGCGCTGGACGCGCTGTTTCCGCCGCCGCGAAGAGCGCAGCCACTCGCCACGACTTGAGTCTGCAATTCCAAGGAGACCTCGCATGAGAGCATCGATCGCATTCGGCCTTGCGTTGTTGTGGGCCGTGACACCGTTGGTGCAGGCCGCCGAACGCGCCATCGACAAGAGCATCGACGTGCCGGCCACACTCGATGAAACCTGGGCGGCATGGACCACGCGCGAGGGCATCGTCAGCTTCTTCGCACCCGACGCCGTGATCGAGCCGCGGGTCGGCGGTGCCTTCCACATCCACATCGACCCGGGCGCGCCGGCCGGCGGCAAGGGCGCCGACGACATGCGTTTCATGGCGCTGCAACCCAAGCAGATGCTCAGCTTCGACTGGAACGCGCCGCCGCAACTGCCCGAAGCGCGCGCGCAGCGCACCTTCGTCATCGTGCGTTTCGAGCGCTTGAGCGACCAGCTGACGCGCGTGACCCTGCATCACACCGGCTGGGGCGCGGGCGGTGAGTGGGACAAGGCGTACACGTACTTCGACCGCGCCTGGGGCAACGTGCTCGGCAATCTGAAGAAACGCTTCGAGCAAGGCCCGCAGGATTGGAAGCCATGGCTGGAACAGCTGCGTCGCTGGCGCGACGCTGCACCTGCCGCATCGGCCTCGGCTGCGACAAAGTAGCGTGACGGATGTGGGGGCCTGCCGGCACCGCGCGCGCCGGCAGCCGGCGCGCGGGCAAACTTGCGAGCGTGGGATTTCTCGACGAACTCAAGGAACAAACGCGTGCGTTGCAGACGGCCGAAACCGTTGCGCCGGACGCCGAGACCGTGGCGCGCAACCGGCGTTTGGCCAATGGCGCTTGCCGTTTGGCGCACGACTACTGGAAAGAGCTCTGCGAGCACCTCAATCTGATCCGCACGCCGAGTGCCGCGCGCTACGTGATTGTCGGCCGCGAGCCACTCGAAGGCCTGGTCTGTGGCAACTTCCGGGTGCTGCCGCAGTTGAAGCTGCTGCCGGGCGGCGAGCCGCTCTACGAATCCGTCCTGCTGGCCTGGCATGCATCGGGTGAGACGCTGCAGCGCATCGAGAAGGAGCATCCGCACGACATCGACCGGCTGCGCGCCGCGCTGATGCAGGCCGGCATCCAGCCGTCGGAAGCACCCGTTCGCAACGCCAGCTCAGGCCGCCTGCAGGGCACGGCGTTTCAGTTCAAGCCCGTGGTCTCGGCCAGCGTGCGCGTGACGCCGTTGCCCGACAGCGGCAAGGTGCGTCTGACCTTCATCAACATCGATCAGCTCGAACGCGTTGATGGCGAATTCCCGGCGGCCGGGCTGCGCGCGCGCTTGCTCGACGAGATCGGCCGCTGGATCGTCGGCCAGCCGCACCGCGTGCTCGAGTACGCGGGCAACATCAAGCGTTTTCAGCATTGAACAACGGCCCCGAGGGGCTCACGGTTCTTCGTCTCTGACTTTGTGCTGTGACGTGAGTTGCACTTGCACTGTCGGCGGCACCGGGTCGTAGTGCGACAGCGCCAACGCATAACGGCCCTGGCCACTCGTCATCGCGTTCAAGCGCAACTGATAGCCGGATAGCTCGGCCAGCGGCGCCTGGCCGCGGATCGTCACCGAGCCCGAGGCGCTGTTCTCGGTGCCATTGATCTGGCCGCGCCGTGACGACAAGTCGCCTGCGATGTCGCCCATCGCATGCTCGGGGGCGATGATCTCGACACTCGCCACCGGCTCCAACACGATCGGCCGCGCGGCGCGCACCGCATCCATGAAGGCCTTGCGGCCTGCGGTCGCGAACGCGATGTCCTTGCTGTCGACGCTGTGGTGCTTGCCGTCGTAGACGATCACGCGCACGTCGACCAGCGTGTAGCCGGCGATCACGCCCGAGGCCAGCGCCTCGCGCACGCCTTTTTCCACCGCCGGGATGTACTGCGTCGGGATCGTGCCGCCCTTGACCTGATCGACGAACTCGAAGCCGCCACCGCGCGGCAGCGGCTCGATCTTCAGGAACACCTCGCCGAACTGGCCGGCGCCGCCAGACTGCTTCTTGTGGCGGTGGTGGCCTTCGGCATTCACCGTCACCGTCTCGCGGTAGGCAATGCGCGGCGGCCGCGTGCTGACCTCGAACTTGTAGGTCTCGCGCAGACGGTCGAGCAGCACGCGCAGATGCAAGTCGCCGAGGCCGTAGACGATGGTCTCGTTGGTGGCGGCCACATGCTCGACCTTCAGGCAAGGGTCTTCGTCGATCAGCTTGCCGAGGATCTCCCACATGCGCTGCTCGTCGCCGTGGCGCTTCGGCTCGATCGCCAGGCCGTGCACGGGGATCGGCAGGTTCAGTGGTTTCAGATGGATGTGGTCGTCTTCGGCGGCGTCGTGCAGCACCGCGTCGTAGTGGATTTCATCGACCTTGGCCACCGCCACGATGTCGCCCGGCACGGCGCGCGCCACCTCCACATGCTCCTTGCCCTGCAGCATGAACAGGTGGCCGACCTTGAACGGCTTGCGGCCGTCGCCGATGTAGAGCTGCGAGTCCTTCGTCACCGTGCCCTGGTGCACGCGAAAGAGGCCCATGCGGCCGACAAAGGGATCGACGGTGACCTTGAAGACATGCGCCAGCACATGGGCCCTCGGGTCGGGCGTGGCCTGCATCGGCTTGGCCTCTGCGCCCTCGCCATTCAAAAACTCCGGCGGATTGCCTTCGCTCGGGTTCGGCAGCAGCTTGACGATGATCTCTAGCAGCTCGCTGACACCGGCGCCGCTGCGCGCCGACACAAAACACACCGGGATCAGATGGCCTTCGCGCAGCGCCTGTTCCAGCGGCGCGTGCAGTTCGCCGGGATCGATGTCGCCATCGTTCAAGTAGCGATCGACGAACGCCGCATCGACTTCCACCACTTGCTCGACGAGCGCCCGGTGTGCCGCATCGACGCTGCCAAAATCGCTGTGGCCCTCGCGGTTGTAGAAACAATCGACGACCTTGCTGCCGTTGCCATCGGGCAGGTTCAGCGGCAGGCACTCCTTGCCGAAGGTGGCCTGGATGTCTTCGAGCAGATCGGCCAGATCCGCGCCCGCCGCGTCGATCTTGCTGACGATGATCAGGCGGTCGAGGTGCCGCTCGGCGGCGTAGTTCATCATCCGCACCGCCATCGCATCGATGCCGCTGACCTTCCACGTCGCTGCGTTGATGACCACGGCTGCGGTCTCGACCGCTTCCAGCGCCGGCAGCGACTGGCCGATGAAGTCGGCTGCGCCCGGCGTGTCGATCAAGTGGATGCGCGTGCCGGCGTGGTGCAGATGCATCAGCGCCGGGTTCAGCGAATGCGCCATCTTGCGTTCGAGCGGGTCCCAGTCGCTGACCGTGGTGCCGCGCTCCAGGCTGCCCGCCGCGCCGATGGCGCCGGCTTTGACCAGCAGCGCTTCGGCCAGGCTCGTCTTGCCCGCGGCCTGCGGGCCGACGAGCGCCAAGGTTCGAATGCCGGGGGTGTCGACGGCGTCACCGCCGGCAGAAGATGGGCTGGGCATTGGGGGCTCCTCCAGCGCCTGCACGCCCCTCGCGAGGCAAACCAGCGGGGGTGGGGCGCGCGTTGACCTTACGGGCATTTGCACGCTGGCACAAGGCGGGCCACCCGGAGCGGCGCCGGCCGCGCCTGGCGGGTACTGCTCAGCTGAGGCGAGTGACCGCGTGGCCCGCGCCGCGCCAAGCTTCGATGCCACCGCCCAGATGCCGAGCGTCGGCGCCCAGCGCCCGCAGTGCCGCCGTCAGGCCTTGGCTGATTTCATGGCCGTGGGCGCAGTACACCACCACCGGCTGTGCTGAGGCCGCGAACTCGTCTTTCCAGTCCAGCCACAGCGCCGGGTCGAGCCAGCGGCCGCCGGCGATCTCATCGCCCTCGGCGCGGCGCTTTTGCGCGCGCCGCACATCGAGCAGCGTGAAGGCGAAGTGTGCCGACTGCCAGAGAGCGAGTTCGGCGACGGTGAGCGTGCTCATGGGTTTCGTCCTTTCAACGCAGCAGATGAACCGCCAGGCCGATCACGGCACTGCCGGCGATGACCTCGATGACACCGCGCTTGAAGCGAAACAACGCCACGGCCGCCGCCAGCGCGATGAACGCAGAAGCGATGTCGAAACGCCCGCCGAAGCCCTGCGGCCACAGCACGTGGTAGGCGAAGAACAGCGCCAGATTGACGATCACACCGACCACGGCGGCGGTGATCGCAGACAGCGGTGCGGTGAAACCCAGCTTGCCGTGGGTGGCCTCGACGAGCGGGCCACCGGCGAGGATGAAGACGAACGACGGCAGGAAGGTGAAGAAGGTGACGACCGACGCTGCCAGCGCGGCGCCGAGGAACAGCGACTCCGGGCCGAGCACCGCCTTGGCCCAGCCGCCAACGAAGCCGACGAAGGCCACCACCATGATCAGCGGGCCGGGCGTCGTCTCGCCGAGTGCCAGGCCGTCGATCATCTGTGGTCCGGTCAGCCACTGGTGTGTTTCCACCGCGCCCTGATAGACGTAAGGCAGCACGGCATACGCGCCGCCGAAGGTGACCAGCGCCGCTTTGGTGAAGAACCAGCTCATCTGCGCCAGCGTGCTTTGCCAACCCGCCGCGGCGACGACGGCGCCGATCGCACCGGCCCACATCAAGCCGCCGATCGCCAGCACGCGCCACAGCGCGGCGCGGGCAAAGCGCGCGTGGGCGGGCGGCGGCGTGTCGTCGTCGATCAGCGCCGGGCCATAGCCCGCTTTGGCAACACCGTGGCCACCGCCGAGGGCGAACACCGCGGGCGCGGCCTTGGCGCCGAAATGGCCGATCAGCGCGGCGGCGGCCACGATCGCGGGGAAGGGAGCGTCGAAGGCAAAGATCGCAACGAACGCCGCCGCCGCGATGGACCACATCCACTTGTTCTTCAACGCCCGCATGCCGATGCGGTGCGCGGCCTGCAGCACGAGCGCGGTGACCGCGGGCTTGATGCCATAGAAGAGGCCCGCCACCAGCGGCACATCGCCGAAGCGCACGTAGACCCACGACAGCGCGATCAGGATGAACAGCGACGGCAGCACGAACAGCGCGCCGGCGACGATGCCGCCCCAGGTGCGGTGCATCAGCCAGCCGATGTAGGTCGCGAGCTGCTGCGCCTCGGGGCCGGGCAGCACCATGCAGTAGTTCAGCGCGTGCAGGAAACGCTTCTCGCTGATCCAGCGCCGCCGCTCCACCAGCTCGGAATGCATGATCGCGATCTGGCCCGCCGGCCCGCCGAAGCTGATGAAGCCGAGCTTCAGCCAGAAACGCAAGGCCTCGGAGAAGCTGACGGCGGTGGGGGTTTGCAATGACATCGCTTCACGATAACCGACGCGGTGCTACAAGCGTGTGATGGCAATGAATCGGCGCAAATTGCTGTTGGCGGGTGCGGCCGTGACGCCGTGCCTCGCGCGCGGCAACGAGCCCCTGCTCATGCGCTCGATCCCTTCGACCGGCGAGCGAGTTCCCGCCGTCGGCCTCGGCACCTGGCTCACCTTCGACGTGCCGCTCGGCAATGCCATCGCCGTGTCGCGCCGGCGCGAGGTGGTCGAGCACTTCTTCGCCGGCGGCGGCCGAGTGATCGATTCGTCGCCGATGTACGGCCAGGCCGAAGCGCTGCTCGGCGAGGTGTTGCCGCGTGCGGAGAAGCGCCTGTTCAGCGCGACCAAAGTCTGGACGCCGATCGGCGCCTACGGGCCGACGCAGATGCGGCGCTCGCTGTCGTTGTGGAAGCTGCCGCGCGTGGACCTGATGCAGATCCACAACCTGCTGTCGTGGCGCTCGCACCTGCCGACGCTGCGTGAGTGGAAAGCGCAGGGCCTGACGCGGCTGATCGGCATCACCACCTCGCACGGCCGCGATCACGAGCTGGTGCAACGCATTCTCGACAGCGAGCGCGGCATCGACGTCATGCAGATCACCTACAGCCCGGCCGATCGCAGTGCCGAGCCGCTGCTCGAACGCGCAGCGAGCAAGGGCGTGGCCGTCATCATCAACCGGCCGTTCGATGGCGGTGACCTGCTGAACCGCCTTTCACGCGTGCCCTTGCCGCCGTTGGCCGCCGAGCTCGGTTGCGCGCATTGGGCCACGCTGGTGCTGAAGTGGGCGTTGGCGAATCCTGCAGTCACCGTCGCGATTCCGGCGACGACGAATCCCGAGCATGTCGAGCAAAACCTCGCTGCTCTGCGCGGCCCGCTGCCGGATGCACGCCAGCGCGAGGCCCTCTGGCGCGCGATCGAACCCTATTCGTGACGCAGCGCTTCGATCGGGTCGAGCCGCGCCGCGCGCCGCGCCGGGAAGTAGCCGAAGACGACACCGATCGCTGCCGAGAACACGAACGACAGCAGGTTGATCGAGGCATCGAACACGAACGGCACCTGCATCACCTGCGCCAGCAGCGCGGACGCGCCAGCGGCCAGCACGATGCCGATCAGCCCGCCGATGGCGGCCAACGCCACTGCTTCGATCAGGAACTGCAGCAGCACCTCGCGCTCGAGCGCGCCGATGGCCAGCCGCACACCGATCTCGCGCGTGCGCTCGGTGACGCTGACCAGCATGATGTTCATGATGCCGATGCCGCCCACCACCAAGCTGACCGCGGCCACCGCGCCGAGCAGCGTCGTCATCACCTGGGTGGTGCCCGACATCGTGTCAGCAATCTGGCGCGTGTCGAGCACGTTGAAGTTATCGTCTTCGCCGTCGGCCAGCTTGCGGCGCTCGCGCAGCAGTTGCGTCAGGCTGCCTTTCACGCTCGACGCGTCGCTGCCGTCGCGCATCGACACCAGCATCGTGTTGATGCGCGTGTGGCCGACCACGCGCCGCTGCACGGTGGCGGTGGGCAGCACGACGATGTCGTCCTGGTCGTTGCCCATCGCGCCCTGGCCCTTGGAGGCCAGCACGCCGACCACGCTGCAGGAGAACTGTTTGACACGCAAGGCCTCGCCCACCGCGGAGGCACTGGCGCCGAACAGCTCGCGCTTGACGGTGGCGCCGATCACGCACGACGCGGCGCCGACCTTCTCTTCCTCGGGCTCGAAGCCGCGGCCGGCAGCGATCGTCCAGTTGCCGATCGAGAACCAGTCGTTGGACGTGCCGGTGATGCTGGTGGCCCAGTTGCGGCCATTGGCGACGACGGTCGCAGCAGCACGCACCTCGGGCGCCACTGCGCGCACGCCGCCGATCTGGCCGCTGATCGCTTCCACATCGGCGACGCTGAACGCCGGCCCGCCGCCACCGCCGGGCCCGAGCCGCTGGCCGGGGCGCACCATCAGCAGGTTGTTGCCCAGGCTGGCGATCTGCGACTGGATCGCGCTCGTCGCGCCATTGCCGAGCGTCACCATCGTGATCACCGCCGAGACGCCGATGACGATGCCGAGCATGGTGAGGAACGAGCGCAGCAGGTTGCGGCGGATTTCGCGCAGCGCCAGCAGGAGAGTGTTGGCCCACATCACTCGGCTCCTAGCGTCGCGGGGTTGCGCGTGTCGCTGGCCACGCGGCCATCGACGAAGCGCACGATGCGCTTGGCAAACGCCGCCATGTCGGGCTCGTGGGTGACCATGATCACGGTGATGCCGTGGTCGCGGTTCAATGCCGAAATCAGTTCCATGATCTCGACGCTGCGCTCGCTGTCGAGGTTGCCTGTGGGCTCGTCGGCAAGCAGCACCTCGGGCTGGGTGACGATGGCACGCGCGATGGCCACGCGCTGCTGCTGGCCGCCCGAGAGCTCGGCCGGCGTGTGGTGCTCCCAGCCGTCGAGGCCGACGGCGGCGAGCGTCTTGCGCGCCTGCTCGTGGCGCGCTGCCGCAGTCTCGCCGCGGTAGAGCAGCGGCAACTCGACGTTCTCCTGTGCCGACGTGCGTGCCAGCAGATTGAAGCCCTGGAACACGAAGCCTAGATAGCGCCGGCGCAGGCGCGCGCGCTGGTCGCGCGACAGGCGCTGCACCGGCACGCCGCGGAACAGGTAGTCGCCGGTGGTCGGCACGTCGAGGCAGCCGAGCAGGTTCATCGCCGTAGATTTGCCCGAGCCGCTCGGACCCATGATGGCCACGAAGTCGCCGCGCGCGATGTCGAGGTTGACGCCGCGCAGCGCCTTGAAGGCCACGTTGCCTTGGCCGTAGGTCTTGGTGACATTGCGCAGGCGCACCAGCGGCGCGTCGGTCGCGGCCTCGGGTATTGCGTCCTGCGGCAGCACCGGCGCGCGCGGCGGCGCGGCATCATGCGCGCCGCGCCAGAGGCGGCCGAGGGTTTGCGCGACAGTGCTCATGATCGCGCGGTGCCGCTGCGCTGATCGACGATCACCACGTCGCCCTCGGCGAGTCCCGTGCCGCTGACCTCGGTGCGCTTGCCGTCAGTGGCAGCAGTGCTCACGGCCACCGCCACCGGCACGCCGTCGCGCAGCACCCAGAGGCGTTTGCTGCTCGACTCCGCGCTGCCACCCGTGCGGCGCGCGCCCATGCCAGGCGCCCGCGGGATCAGCTGGGAGACGAAGCTGCCGCCGGCCTTCGGCGCCGTAGCGGCTGCCGTCGGCGTGAAGCGCAACGCACTGTTGGGCACCAGCAGCGAAGCGCCGCGTTCGTTGGCCTGGATCGTCGCCACCGCCGTCATGCCGGGGCGCAAAGTCAAATCCTTGTTGTCCACGTCGAGCAACGTCGTGTAGGTCACCACGTTGTCGGTGGTGGTGGAGCCGAAGGCCACGCGTGTCACGGTGGCGGGGTAGCGTCGATTCGGGTAGGCGCCGACGGTGAAGGTGGCGCGCTGACCATTGCTCACCATGCCGACATCGGTTTCATCGACGTTGACCTGCAAGCGCAACTGCGACAGATCGCCGGCGATCGAGAACAGTGTGACCGCCTGCAGCGACGCCGCCACCGCGTTGCCGGGATCGACCGTGCGCGTGAGCACGACGCCGTCGAGCGGCGAGCGGATCGAGGCCTTTGACAGGTTGGTTTCGTCGGTCGACAACGCTGCGCGGGCGTCGGTGACGCTGGCACGCGCGCTGGCGGCATCGGCCTGCGCGCGCTCGACCGTGGCACGCGCCGTGTCGAGCTCGCTTTGCGCCGGCACCTTGCCGCCGGACAGGCGCGAGACCTCTTCCAGCCGCGCCAGGTTGCCCTGTGACTCCTTCACCGTGGCATCGGCCTGCGCCACTTTGGCCTGCGCCGATGCCAGCGCGGCGCGCGAGCGCGTGATCTGGTCGCGCAGTTTGGCGGTATCCAGCTCGACCAGCACCTGGCCTTTCTTGACGCGGTCGTTGACATCCACCATCACGCGCGCCACCGTGCCCGACAGCTCGCTGCCGATGTTGACCGAGTTCGTGGGTTGCAAGGTGCCGTTGGCGCTGACGGCCACGCTGAGTTGGCCACGCGCCACCGGCTCGGTGACGAATTGCGGCACGGCAGAGGCTGCATCGCGGCGCGATTGCCACGCCCACAGCGCGACGACGGCGCCTACCAGCAGCACGGATGCGATCCAGGTGCGCGGCTGCCGCCACAGCGGTCTCGATGCCGGTTCGTCGAGCAGCGCGCTCACTTCGATTTGGGTGTCGAGTTGGGTGGTGTTCATCGTGGGGTGGTGGTGGTGAGAGTCGTGAGACTCGTGGAACCCGCAACAGGCTCGGGCTGCCAGCCACCGCCGAGCGCCTTGTAGAGGCGCACATGGTCGGCGGCGACGTCGCTGCCTGCGCTCGCCACGCTGTCCTGCGCGTTGAGCTGCGAGCGCTGCGTGTCGAGTACCGTCTGGAAATCGATCAGGCCGCTGCTGTAGCGCTGCGTTGCCAGCAGCGCGGCGTTGGCCGCCGCGTCGGCCGCCTGCTGCAAGGTGGCCAGGCGCTCACGGTCGGACTGCAGCGCGACGAGTGCGTCTTCCACGTCCTTGAGCGCCGTCAACACTGCGGCCCGGTAGCCGGCGGCCGCAGCGTCAAACGCAGCTTGCTGCGCGTTGACCTGCGCCTTGCCGGCGCCGCCGTCAAAGATCGGCAGTGACAGCCCGGCCAGCAGCGAGTTGATCACCGCGCCCCCGCCGCTGAGACCCGACAACGTCAACGCGCTCAGGCCGAGCGAACCGCTGAGTGACAAGCTCGGATAGCGCGCCGCGTCGGCCTGCACCACTCGTTGCGCTGCGGCGCCGACGCGCGCTTGCGAGGCCCGCACGTCGGCGCGCTGGCGCAGCGTGTCGGCCGGAAAAGCCAGCGCCAGATCAGCGGGCGCGGCCGGGACATCGGTGCCTGCGCCGAGATCCACCGCACCCGCAGTGCGACCGGTCAACAGCGCGAGCTGGTGTCGCGACAACGCGGCGGACTTTTGCAGCGCCGGCAGTTGCGCACGCGTCTGCTCGACCGAGGCGCGCGCCTGCTCAGCTTCGAGCGACGTGGCCAGGCCGGCCTGGACGCGCCACTGCGTGATCTGCAACGTCTCCTGCTGGCTGGCCAGGTTGCGCTGTGCGATCGCTTCACGGGCCTGGTTGCTGCGCAGCGAGATGTAGGCCAGCGCGACTTCGGCCGCCACCGAGACCTGCACATCGCCCAGGCTGGCGGCGCTGGCTTGCGCGTCGAGTTGCGTTGCGTTGGCGGCGCTGCGCTGGCCACCGAACAGGTCCGCCTCCCAACTCGCATCCAGACCGGCGCGGAAGTTGTTGCCAGCCGGCTGCGAGCCGGACTTGCTGCGCTGCGCGGACGCGCTGCCACCCAGCGCGGGCAGGAACTGTGCCGACTGCACGTCGGCCAGCGCACGCGATTGGCGCAGATTGGCCTGCGCTTGGGCGATGTCGGCATTGGCGGCCAGCGCGTCGGCGATCAGCGTGTCGAGCGTGGGGTCGCCGAAGCGCTGCCACCAGGCGGCGAGCTCCGCGGCGTCACGCGGCGTTGCGGTGGGTGCCGCTGCGGTCCATGTCGGCGGTGCTTCAATGCCGCCGAACGCCGGTGTCACCGGCGCCTTCAGCGTGCTGCAGCCTGCCAGCGCCAGCGCGACAGACAGGGTCAGCGGGAGTTTGTGTTCCATGCCGCGATCGTGACGCGGCGGTTTTTCCGTGGTGCAGTGCTCAGGTCAAGCGATGTAAAGCTGCAGCGTTCACCAGGCCACCTTCGCGCTGCGCGCTCACATGTTCTTCTTCTACTGGAACGCCACCTCGGCAAAGCTTCTCAGCTTGCGGCTGTGCAGCGACGCCATGCCGTCCTCGCGCAGCAGCTCGATGGCGCGCATGCCGATGCGCAAGTGCTGGTCGACGCGCTCGCGGTAGAACGCGTTGGCCATGCCCGGCAGCTTGATCTCGCCGTGCAGCGGCTTGTCGCTGACGCACAGCAAGGTGCCGTAGGGCACGCGGAAGCGGAAGCCGTTGGCGGCGATCGTCGCGCTCTCCATGTCGAGCGCGACGGCGCGGCTCTGGCTGAAGCGGCGCTCAGGGCCTGGGTGCGGCAGTAACTCCCAGTTGCGGTTGTCGGTGGTGGCGACGGTGCCGGTGCGCAGCACGCGCTTCAGTTCGTAGCCGGAGAGCTGGGTCACGTCGGCGACCGCGCGTTCGAGCGCGACTTGAATTTCGGCGAGCGCAGGAATCGGCACCCACAGCGGCAGCTCTTCGTCGAGCACGTGGTCTTCGCGCACGTAGCCGTGGGCGAGCACGTAGTCGCCCAGCTGCTGCGTGTTGCGCAGGCCGGCGCAGTGGCCGAGCATGATCCACGCGTGTGGGCGCAGCACGGCAATGTGGTCGGTCATGTTCTTGGCGTTGGCCGGGCCGACGCCGATGTTGACCATCGTGATGCCTGAGCCGTCTTCGCGCACCAGGTGGTAGGCCGGCATCTGTGGCAGGCGCGGCGGCGCGGTGCCGTCGGTGGCGCCGCCTTTGTGCGTGGTCACGTTGCCGGGCTCGACGAAGGCGCTGTACTCGCAGGCTGCGTCGCTCATCGCGTCGCGGCCGAGCTTGATGAACTCGTCGATGTAGAACTGGTAGTTGGTGAAGAGCACGAAGTTCTGGAAATGCTCGGGCCGCGTGCCGGTGTAGTGGCGCATGCGATGCAGCGAGTAGTCGACGCGCGGGGCGGTGAAGAGTGCCAGCGGTTGGGCTTCACGGGGGCCTGCTTCGTGGCTTCCGTTGGCGATGCCGTCGTCCATCGCTGCCAGGTCGGGCAGGTCGAAGAGGTCGCGCATCAACTGGCGGCGCTGCGGCGTCAGCGTGCCGTCGAGGTGATCGTCCTCGGCCAGCGAGAAGTGCACGGGGATCGGCTCGTCGCTGGCGCCGATCTCCAGTGCCACCGCGTGGTTGCGCAGCAGCAGCCGGAACTGCTCGCGGTAGTAGTTGCCGAAGAGTTCGGGCCGGGTCAGCGTCGTTTCGTAGCGGCCGGGCCCGGCGACAAAGCCGTAGGCCAGGCGCGAATCGGCGCGCATGACGGTGTCGACGCGCAGGCGGACATAAGGGTAGGTGGCGCGCACGCGGTCACCGGGGACATGGCCATCGATGAACGCCTGCAGGTGGTGGCGCAGGTGGGCGACGCCGGCTTCATAGATCGCGGCCACATGGGCCAGTGCGGCATCGGGGTCGTTGAATTCGCGGCGGGGGGCAACGTCGGGCGTGATCATGAAGTGATTGTCGCAGCGGCCATGCTTAAACTCCATGCAGGAGGCGGCGGTTCATGAAGGTCTTGGTGCTGGGTGGTGGCGTGATCGGTTCGACCGCGGCTTATGAGCTTGCGGCCGATGGCCATGAGGTCACGCTGATCGAGCGCCAGAAAGGTCCGGCGCTGGAGACGAGCTATGCCAATGCCGGCGAGGTCTCGCCCGGCTACTCGGCGCCTTGGGCGGGGCCGGGCGTGCCGTTCAAGGCGGTGAAGTGGATCCTGATGAACCACCGGCCGCTGGTGCTGCGGCCACACCTCGACTGGCCGATGATCGGCTGGATTCTGGCGATGCTGCGCAATTGCACGAGTGCACGCTACGAGCTGAACAAGGGCCGCATGGTGCGGCTGGCCGAGTACAGCCGCGACTGCATGAAGACGCTGCGCGCCGAAACCGGCATTGCCTATGACGAGCGCATGCAAGGCACGCTGCAACTGTTCCGAACGCAGCAACAGCTCGACGGCACCGGCAAGGACACCGAGATTCTCGACCGCTACAACGTGCCCTACGAGGTGCTCGACCGCGAGGGCTGCATCGGCGCCGAGCCCGCGTTGGCGCGGGTGAAAGACAAGTTCGTCGGCGGCCTGCGCCTGCCCGGCGACGAAACCGGCGACTGCTTCAAGTTCACCAACCGCATTGCCGAGATGGCACAGGCCAAGGGTGCGAAGCTGCGCTTCAACGAGGCGATCAAGTCGCTGCTCACCGATGGCAAACGGATCACCGGCGTCGTCACCGAGCAGGGGCGGTTGCAGGCCGACGCGTATCTTGTTGCCCTGGGCAGCTACTCACCCAAGTTGCTGTCGCCGCTGGGCATCGAGATCCCGGTGTATCCGGTCAAGGGCTACTCGATCACCGTGCCGATCACCGATGCGCGCGGCGCGCCGGAATCGACGGTGATGGACGAGACGCACAAGATCGCCATCACGCGTCTGGGCGACCGCATCCGCGTCGGTGGCACGGCCGAGCTCGCCGGCTACACGCTTCGCCTGCACGAAGCGCGGCGGCGCACGCTGATGCATGTCGTCGCCGACTTGTTCCCCGACGGCGGCGACCTGGGCCGCAGCGAGTTCTGGTGCGGCCTGCGGCCGATGACGCCCGACGGTACGCCCGTCGTCGGCGGCACCGGCATGCCCAACCTGTTCATCGCCACCGGCCACGGCACGCTGGGCTGGACGATGGCCGCAGGCACGGCGCGCGTGATGGCCGATTTGATCGGCGGCAAGAAGCCGGCGATCGACATGAATGGGTTGACGGCAGCGCGGTACGGCTGAGGGCATGCCCTGACTTGAAATTCCGGCGCGCGACCGCAGTTGTCCGCGCGTCTCTGTTCCTTTGATTGCGACCGCCATGACCACCAAAACATCCCACGCTTTCCAAGCCGAGGTCCAGCAGATCCTGCACCTCGTCACCCATTCGCTGTACTCGAACAAGGAGATCTTCCTGCGCGAGCTGGTCTCCAACGCCAGCGATGCCTGCGACAAGCTGCGCTTCGAGGCGCTGGACAACGCGGCGCTGTTCGAAGATGCGCCGGAGTTGAAGATCCACGTCTTCTTCGACGAGGCCGCCAAGACGATCACGATCCGCGACAACGGCATCGGCATGAGCGAGGCCGAAGCGATCGAGCACCTGGGCACCATCGCCAAGAGCGGCACGCGCGATTTCATCGCCAAGCTCGGCGACAAGAAGGGCGACGCCAATCTGATCGGCCAGTTCGGCGTCGGCTTTTACTCGGGCTTCATCGTTGCCGACCGCATCAGCGTCGAGTCGCGGCGCGCGGGACTCTCGGCGGCCGAAGGCGTGCGCTGGACGAGCGATGGCAGCGGCCAGTTCGATGTCGAAACGATCGACAAACCCGTGCGTGGCACCGACGTGACGCTGCACCTGCGCGACGGCGAAGAGGACTTTGCAAAGACCTGGAAGCTGAAGTCGATCATCAGCAAGTACTCGGACCACATCTCGCTGCCGATCCTGATGAAGAAGGAGAAGTGGATCGCCGAGGAAGCCAAGACGGTGCTCGAAGACGAGTGGGAGACCGTCAACAAGGCCGCCGCGCTGTGGACGCGGCCGAAGAGCGAAGTCACCGACGCCGAGTACCAGGAGTTCTACAAGCAGATCAGCTACGACAGCGATCCGCCGCTGGCCTACACGCACAACCGCGTCGAAGGCCGCAGCGAGTACACGCAGCTGCTCTACGTGCCGGCGAAAGCGCCGTTCGACATGCACAACCGCGACAAGCGTGCGGGAGTCAAGCTGTACGTCAAGCGCGTCTTCATCATGGACGACGCGCAGGCGTTGATGCCGGCCTACCTGCGCTTTGTCAAGGGCGTGATCGACTCAGCCGACCTGCCGCTCAATGTCAGCCGTGAGCTGCTGCAGGAGAGCCGCGACGTGAAGACGATCCGCGAAGGCGCGACCAAGCGCGTGCTGTCGATGCTCGAAGACCTCGCCGAGAACCAGAAGGACAAGTACGCCGCGTTCTGGAAAGAGTTCGGCGAGGTGATGAAGGAAGGTGTCGGCGAGGACCATGGCAACGCCGAGCGGCTGGCCAAGCTGCTGCGGTTTTCCTCGACGCATGCGAGCGAAGGCGTGTCGTTCGCCGATTACGCTGCCCGCATGAAGGAAGGCCAGGAGAACATCTACTACGTGACCGCCGATTCTTTGGCCGCGGCCAGGTCGAGCCCGCAGTTGGAAGTCTTCCGGAAGAAGGGCATCGAGGTGTTGCTGTTGGCCGATCGCGTCGACGAGTGGATGCTGGCCCATCTCTACGAATACGAAGGCAAGGCGCTGCAGTCGGTGGCCAAGGGCGCGGTCGATCTGGGTTCGCTGCAAGATGAGGAAGAGAAGAAGGCGATCGAAGCCGCGGCTGAAGCCTTCAAGCCGGTGCAGGAAAAGCTCAAGGCCGCGCTGAAGGACCGCGCGAAAGACGTGCGCGTGACGACGCGGCTGGTCGATTCGCCCGCCTGCCTGGTCGTCGAAGAGGGCGACATGAGCGGGCACCTGGCGCGCATGTTGAAGCAGGCTGGGCAAAAGGCGCCGGCCAGCCAGCCGATCCTCGAAGTCAACGCGCAGCATGCGCTGGTGAAACGCCTGGAGTCGGACGACAAGCACTTCGACGACTTGGCGCATCTGCTGTTCGACCAGGCCTGGCTCGCTGAAGGCGGCCAGCTCGAAGACCCGGCATCGCATGTGCAGCGCGTGACGCGTCTGTTGACGTCTAGCTGAAGGCCGACAACGCGGGCGGATCGCGCATTGCGTCGATCTGCTCGGCAATCTGCATCGCCTGCTGTGCCCAGTAGCTGCCGCTGCCGAACCACGGAAACGCGATCGGGAAGGCGGGGTCGCTCCAGCGCTCTGCGATCCACGCGCTGTGGCAGATCATGCGCAGCGTGCGCAACGGCTCGACGAGTGTGAGTTCACGCTCGTCGAAGCGCGTGAAGCTGCGGTAGCCTTCGAGCAGGATGGCGAGCTGCTGGCGCATGGCCTGGGTGTCGCCGGACAGCAGCATCCACAGGTCCTGCACGGCGGGGCCGTTGCAGGCGTCATCGAGATCGACCACGTGCGGGCCTTCGTCGCGCCACATGATGTTGCCGGGGTGGAAGTCGCCGTGCAGGCGCAACGTTCGCAGCGCGCCGACGCTGGCGAAGGCTTGCTCGATCAGGGCGAGCGCTTCGTTGCAACGCGCGAGCCACGGGTCTCGCTCGCCCTCTGGAATGTGTTCTCCGCGCAGCAGCCGGTCGCGCGCTGCGGCGACCCAGGCCGGACCGATCGTGCGCCGGTGTGCAAACGCCGAGCGTTGGCCGACGGCATGCAGCCGGCCGAGAAAGCGGCCGAGCCACTCGAGCACGTTCGGATCTTCCAGCTCGGGGCCGCGGCCGGCATGGCGGTCGCTGACGGTGACACGGTAGGTCACGCCGTCCAGCGTCACATGGGCCAGCGTCGGTGGTGTGCCCATCAGCACGGCCGCCGGATCCACCGCCTGCAGCTGGCGCGGCGCGATCACCGGTACGTCGTCGCTTACCAGCTCCCGGCCAAAAGCATGCTCCTCGAGGATCTGCGCATCGCTCCAGCGGCCCGGCCGATAGAACTTGGCGACGACGACACTGGCGTCTTCGAGATGCACCTGGAAAACGCGGTTCTCGTAGGAGTTGAGCTGCAGCAGGCGGCCATCGCCGCGCATGCCGAGCGCCTCGAGTGTGTCGAGCACGCGCGCTGGCTCGAGATCGGCATAGCCCAGCGGTGACGGATCCTTGGAGTGATCAGCGCGCAAGTTCATGCGCGCATTGTCGGCCTCGGATCAGTTGTGCGTGCCGGTGCCCGGGTAGCGCTGCCCCTCGCCGGGGTGGGTGTCCTCGGCGTCATCCAGTCGCTCGGGCTCGCGCTCGGGCAGCTCCACATCCAACGATGACGCGACGCGTGATGGATCGTAGGGAGGCAATCGCCGGTGAGGCTGTTGTCCGCTCGGACGTCGGGCGCAAAGAACGAGTCCTGGAAGAAGGTCGAGTCTTGCCACAAGCGTGGCGCGTTCGCGGCGCCGCATCGGCGTGACGGATGCCGGCACCTGCTCTTCGCGAGCGGCCGGCCGGCTCGGTGCAGGCTGCGGCCCGCGCGATGCCGAAGCGCCCTGAGGCACGAGCAGTTGCAGCTCGGCGATCGACGGCAGGTTGTCAACCGGGCAGCGCAGGTAACGCACGCGGCAGGCACCGAGTACCGACTGCTTGATCTGCAGCACGCGGCGCGAGTTACCGCGGTCGGTGTCGAGATCGATCGCCGCCAGCACGCGGCCGTTGGCGCTGCAGATGGCGAAGGTGACGTGGATCGCTCCGAGCAGGTCGTACCAGTAGCGCACCTCGTTCGGATCGCTCGGCTGGCAGAAGCGCACCAGCGGCAGCTTCGACAGCACGATGTGATGCGGCAAGGCTTCGCGCAGTTGCCGGTAGACGCGCCGCTCATCGGTCGAAAACACTGGCCTCGGCGCGAGCGCCCACTCAGCCGGCAGCGGTTGCGGTTGCGGTGCCTGGCGGCGCGCCATCCGCCAAGCGACGAGAACGGCCGCCAAGATGACCAGCGAGGCCAGCGCAACGATCCACGGCAGCAAGGTTTCCATGTGCGGCAAAAGTACGTGGTCGCTTGCGGGAAATCACATCCGCGGCGACCAATGGTTTGGTGTCGTTGCATGGTAATCCCAGAGCTGCGATTGCACCCTCGGTGCACACCCCCGGTGCGAATGGCGTGCCCCTTGCTACAGGGGGATCGCGCGCATCTTTCAGTCGTCCGATTGGCGTGCGTTGTCTGCGATTTGCTGCTTGATCTCGCCGATGCTGCCCAACACGTCGTTCACACGCTTGCCCTGCGACTTGAGGCGGTAGTCAACCTCGGCGGCGCTGCTTTCGAGAAACGCGTCGAGATGCGAACGCAGGTTGTCGGGCGGCAGGCGCAAGCGGGCCAGCGCTTCGCCGCCTTCACTGTCGACGGTGGCGCCCGCAGTGCGCGCGATGCGCAGCATCGGCGTGTTTTGCGTCAGTGCATGGATCAGCAATATGTCCACGCCGCGGTTGCGGGCGTGCAGCACGGCGTGGTCGAAGAGGCGTGCCCCGTAGCCGCGGCCACGAGCCTTCGGCAAAACAGAAACACCAAACTCGGCCTCGCGCGTGTTCGGCAGGCCAGCCAGGTGGGCTTGTGCGATCAGTTCGAGGCGGCGGTCGAAGACGCCGAACACCTCGTCGTGCGTGAAGTCGATCAAGTCAGCGTAGCGCGCAATCTGCGCATCGGACGCCGCATAGCCGAAGCGCAGATAGCGGTCCTGCTCTGGCAGCGCCAAAAGGTGCGCCAGGATGCGTGGCCTGTGGCGCTCGGCGAGCGAGCGGATCGGGATCCAGCGCCTGGCGGGCGGGCGCGGCACGGGCGCCGGGCGATCGTGGCGGTCGCTTTCGGCGCCGGCGGGCGCGATCTGATCTACAGGAAAGCCCATTGGGGACTCCTTCCTAGGGTTAACCCGAGTCTACTCTGTGTGCAGCTTGGCCATTGGGGAGCTTGCCCCAGCGTACGTGAGCAGGTTCGGTCGATTGGCGATGTTGAGCTACACTCGCGGGCTTTCCCGGCGGCGGCTGGGAGAAGCGTCCGAGAGGTTGCAACCCAACAAGCAGCGCCTCGGCCGGGTCCGAACCGCAGTTCGCGATCGCATGCCGCCAATTGTTCCCTCTCAAGTCGAAAGACCCTCATGAAGACCTTCAGCGCCAAACCGGCCGAAGTGAAGCATGAATGGTTTGTGATTGACGCCACCGACAAGGTGCTCGGACGTGTTGCCAGCGAAGTGGCACTCCGTTTGCGCGGCAAGCACAAAGCCATCTACACGCCTCACGTCGATACCGGCGATTTCATCATCATCGTCAACGCCGACAAGATCCGCGTCACCGGCAACAAGGCCGAAGACAAGATCTACTACCGGCACTCCGGCTATCCGGGCGGCATCTACGCCACCAAGTTCAAGGACATGCAGGCCAAGCACCCGGGGCGCGCCCTGGAAAAAGCGGTCAAGGGCATGTTGCCGAAGGGCCCGCTGGGCTACGCGATGGTCAAAAAGCTGAAGGTGTACGCCGGCGCGTCGCACCCCCACAGCGCCCAGCAGCCCAAGGCGCTGGCACTTTAAGGAGCGACGATGATCGGCAATTGGAATTACGGCACCGGGCGGCGCAAGTCGTCGGTGGCGCGGGTCTTCATCAAGAAGGGCAGCGGCCAGATCCTGGTCAACGGCAAGCCGGTACAGGAGTACTTCGGGCGCCAGACTTCGATCATGGTTGTCAAGCAGCCGCTTATGTTGACCAACAACGACGCGGCCTTCGACATCAAGGTCAATGTGCATGGCGGCGGCGAGTCCGGCCAAGCCGGTGCGGTGCGCCACGGCATCACCCGCGCCCTGATCGACTACGACGCGGCGTTGAAGCCCAGCTTGAGCCAGGCCGGCTTCGTGACGCGTGACGCGCGCGAGGTCGAGCGCAAGAAAGTTGGCCTGCACGGCGCCCGCCGCCGCAAACAGTTCAGCAAGCGCTGACTTTTTACTGCTGACAAGAACGCTTCGAGGCCGCAAGATCGCGGCCTCGTCCGTTTTGGTGACCCCTTCGCTGCATGCGCTGGAAACTCTTCCGCCGCCGCCTTTCGATCAGCGCCCCGCGCGTGGCCATCCGCAGCCACATGCCGTGGCCGCTGCGCTGGGTGGTTCTGGCCGTGGCCTTTGGTTTTTCTGCGTCGCTGGCCTTGTGGGCCTTCGAGTTCGGCAAGGAAATAGCCGGCCTGGAGCGCACCAGCAAGGAGGAACTGACGCAGTTGCGCAGTGAACTCGACACGCTGCGCTCTGAGCGCGAGCGCGCGCAGTCGATTGCCAACACCGCCGACAGCCTGCTCAAGACCGAGCGTGTGACGCAGGAGCGGCTGAGCCAGCAATTGCGCCAGTCGGAGGCTGAGATCCTGGCCTTGAAAGCTGACCTCGGTTTCTTCGAACGCCTGCTGCCAACCGCGGGCGATGGGCTCGCTGTACGTGCTTTGCAGGCAGAGCCCGTGCAGCCTGGGCAACTGCGCTACCAGTTGCTGGTGATGCAAAGCGGCCGCGCGCCGCCCGAATTCAAGGGCCGCTACGAGTTTCAGTTGGCCGGCACGCTCGACGGCAAGCCCTGGACCTTCACACCGCAACCCGCGCAGCGTGCACTAGCGCTCAAACAGTACGCCCGCGTCGAAGGCATGCTCGATCATCCGGACACCGCCGTGGTAAAAAGTGTCCAGGTTCGTGTGCTCGATGGCAGCGGCGGTGTGCGCGCCAGCCAGACGGTCAAATTGTGAAACCAGGATGCTCGCCATGAAGCTATTTCCGAAGAAACAGCCCCCCATCCGTAGTCTGATCGGCGAAGGCACCGTGGTTCACGGCGAAGTGCGGTTCGAAGAGGGATTGCGCATCGACGGCGAAGTCCATGGCGATGTCACGGCCATCGGCGAAGGCAGCAACACGCTGCTCGTGATCAGCGAGAAAGCCCGCGTCCATGGGAAGGTCAAGGGCGGCCATGTGATCATCAACGGCAGCGTGGTCGGCCCGGTCGAGTGCGACGGCCTGCTGGAGCTGCAGCCCAAGGCGCGTATCGAAGGCGATGTGCGCTACGGTACGATCGAGATGCACCAGGGCGCCGGTATCGACGGCGAGGTGCGCACGATCAAACCGAGCGAAGAGCGGCCGGCCTTGAAACTGGCGGCTTCGAGCCAAATGTGAGAATGACGAGGAAGGACAGACACCATGAACGCCATCGCCGAAACTGTGACACCCGCCGCTGACGCGATGCCGCTGCCGCTGGTCTTCACCGACAGCGCGGCCGACAAGGTCAAGCAGCTGGTCGACGAAGAAGGCAATCCGGAGTTGAAGTTGCGCGTCTTCGTGCAGGGCGGCGGCTGTTCCGGCTTCCAGTACGGTTTCACCTTCGACGAAATCGTCAACGAAGACGACACCCAGATGGCCAAGAACGGGGTCACGCTGCTGATCGACGCGATGAGCTTGCAGTACCTGATGGGTGCAGAGATCGACTACAAGGAAGATCTGCAGGGTGCGCAGTTCGTGATCAAGAATCCCAATGCGACGAGCACCTGCGGCTGCGGGTCGAGTTTCTCGGCCTAGCCGGTCAACGCCGCGCATCGAAGGCCGCCCTCGGGCGGCCTTTGTGTTTTCAGGCGGGATACAGCGCGCCGAGCAGCCGTGGTCCGCGGGCTCCGGTGACGTCGGCGAGGTTGCCTGGCTGCCGTTCGACGAAGCGGTGCGCCAGCCACGCGAACGCGGCACCTTCGACCTGATCCACCGGCACGCCGAGTTCATCCGTTCTGCTCACACGCACCTTGGGCAGGCGCTGCGCGAAGCCGCGCATCAGGTGCGCGTTGCGCGCGCCGCCGCCGCAAACGAACAGCGCCGAGGTTTGCGGCGCATGCCGTTCGAGATCGCGCGCCACCGATTCGATGGTGAGCGCTGCCAACGTCGCCTGCACATCGGCTGCTGCGACGTCCGCGACCTGGGCATCGAGCCACGCCATGTGAAACAGGTCGCGCCCGGTGCTCTTCGGGGGTGGTAGGTCGAAGTAGGGCTCGGCGAGCAGCGCCGCCAGCAGTGGTGCGTTCACTCGGCCGCTCGCAGCCCACTGCCCATCGGCATCGAATGGCTGCTGCAAATGGCGTTCGCACCAGCCGTCGAGCAACGCGTTGGCAGGGCCGCAATCGAAGCCGATGACCGGACGATCGGGTGCGAGCACCGTCAGGTTCGAGATGCCGCCAAGGTTGAGCACGGCGCGGGTTTGGTGGGCGTCGCCGAACACTGCGGCATGAAAGCCCGGCGCCAGCGGCGCGCCTTGCCCACCTGCGGCCACATCGCGGCTGCGCAGGTCGCAGACGACATCGATACCGGTCAACTCGGCCAGCAGCGCGCCGTTGAGCAGTTGGGCCGTGTAGCCAGCCTCGGGTCGATGCCGCACGGTTTGCCCATGCGCTCCGATCGCCCGCACGTCACGTGCGACCGTGCCGCTGTCGAACAGCAATGCGGTGACGACCGACGCGTAGGCGCGCGCAATGCCTTGCGCAGCGAGCGACGCGCGGTGCAATTCGTCGCTGCCCGGGGTGTTCAGAGCCAACAACTCATCGCGCAGCGCGCCGACGAAGGCTTCATGGCGATGGCCGCGCAGCTTCAGGCCGCCATCGGCACCGATATCGACCAGCACGCCATCGACACCATCGAGCGAGGTGCCCGACATGAGGCCGATGTAGAGCACGGGTTTACTCGGCGCGGCCGCGGGCGCCGAGCAGGGTGTCGGCGACGTCGAGCTGGGCTTGCAGCGATCGGGCCAACGCGGCGAACTCGGCCTTCGATGCCGGCGGCAGCGTCAGTGTTTCGCTGGCCTTGGCGATCTTCAGCGGATCCTGGTGCGCGCCGTTGACGCGGAACTCGAAGTGCAGATGCGGGCCGGTGGACCAGCCGGTGGAGCCGACGGCGCCGATGCGTGCCCCCTGTTCGATGCGCTGGCCGCTTCTGACGTCGATGCGCGACAGGTGCGCGTAGAGCGTGCTGCGGTCGTTCGCGTGCTTGATCTGCACGACGTTGCCGTAGCCGTTCTGACGTCCGGCGAATTCGACCACGCCGTTGCCAACGCTGCGTACTGGCGTGCCGGTCGGGGCGGCGTAGTCGACGCCGTTGTGCTTGCGCCAAGTCTGGTGGATCGGGTGGAAGCGCATCGCAAAGCCCGAGGTCACACGCGAGAACTCCATCGGGCTGGCCAGAAAGGAGCGTCGCTTGCTTTGCCCGGACAAGTCGAAGTACGCACCTCGACCGTCTGCACCGCGGTACCAGACCGCCTGATGCGTCTTGCCGGCATTGACGAATTCGGCGGCAAGCACGCGGCCGGTGCTCTGGCCCCAGCCGATCGCTTCACCGTCGGCCGTCATCGACTCATAGACCACGCTGAAGGTGTCGCCGCGGCGCAGCTCGCGGTGCATGTCGATGTCGGCCGAAAAGATCTCCGCCATCTGGATGGCGACGGCGTCGGGCACGCGCGCTTCGTCGCTGGCGGCGAAGAGTGAGCTCTTGATGGTGCCGCTGGCCAGCTTGACCTGCGATTGCAGCGCGGCGGCTTCCTCCTTGACGGCGAGCTTGCCTTCAGCATTGCGGCTGACGACAAGGCGCGTGAAGTGCGTTGCCAGCTGCTCGGTGGCCTGCGCGGGCGAGCGGCCGATCAGCTCTTGCAGTGAACCGTCGGCGCGCGCGCGGACCTGAACGCTGCGTCCACCCCGGCCGTCGAACAGGCGCAGCACAGCGGGCTCGTTGCGCATGAAAGCGACGGCCGCGACATCGGTCACGCCGAGGCGGCGCAGCACCGACGGCACCGAATCACCGGCGCGGGTCGTGTCGTTGAAGGACAAGTCAACGCGATGGGCGGCCAGCGCTTCGAGCTGCGGCTCGGCCGGTTCGGCAAACACGGTCTCGGTGATCACCCGCTGTGGCAACGTTGCCGCGTCTGGTGCCAAGGGCGCGACGGCAAATGCAGCGACACCAACACCGGCCATCAGCGCGGCCGCGGCGCCGACGATGGCGCGGTGATGTCGGGTCAGAAAGCCCTGTGCGGCGACGGTGGTCTGTTCGAATGGTCCCAACGGCTTGACTCTCGAATGCAGGCCGCTTCGGGCCACGCTGGCAGGCAGGTAAGGGTTGCCGACGGGCACCCTTAAGATCGAAGCTTCGGCTGGCTCGGTGTTTGCCCCGATCGCCACCGCAACAAAAGTATCTCAATTCTACGGCTAGACCTTGCGGTCCAGCCCGTGACAAACCCCCGCAAGCCACTCAGACCATGTCAGCGATCGTGACAAGCGCAAAGCCCGTTCATCCCGTCACAGACGCCGTGCGCCAAGCCATGGCCGACAGCCTGCGCGGCTGCGAAGAACTGCTGCCTGAAGGCGAATGGCTGGCCAAGCTGGCGCGCTCTGCGGCCACCGGCGTGCCGTTGCGCATCAAGCTCGGCCTCGACCCGACGGCGCCCGATCTGCATGTCGGCCACACGGTCGTGCTCAACAAGATGCGCCAGCTGCAAGACTTCGGGGCATCAGGTGATCTTCCTGATCGGGGACTTCACGTCGATGATCGGCGACCCCTCCGGCCGCAACAGCACCCGACCGCCGCTGACCCGCGAGCAGATCGAGGCCAACGCGCAGACCTATTTCAAGCAGGCCAGCCTCGTGCTCGACCCGGCCAAGACCGAGATTCGCTACAACTCCGAGTGGAGTGACCCACTGGGCGCGCGCGGAATGATCCAGCTCGCCGCGAAGTACACCGTGGCGCGGATGATGGAGCGCGACGACTTTTCGAAGCGCTTTGCCGCCAGCACGCCGATCTCGGTCCACGAGTTTCTCTACCCGTTGATGCAGGGCTATGACTCGGTGGCGTTGAAGAGCGACCTGGAGCTTGGCGGCACCGACCAGAAATTCAACCTGCTGATGGGCCGCCACCTGCAGCAGGAGTACGGCCAGGAGCCACAGTGCATCCTGACGATGCCGCTGCTCGAAGGCACCGATGGCGTCGAAAAGATGTCGAAGTCGAAGAACAACTACATCGGCATCACCGAGCCTGCGAACACGATGTTTGCCAAGTTGCTGTCGATCTCCGACGAGCTGATGTGGCGCTGGTTCCTGCTGCTGTCGTGGCGGCCAGAAGCCGAGATTGCAGCATTGAAGCGCGATGTCGAGCAGGGCCGCAACCCGAAAGACGCCAAAGTGATGCTGGCCAAGGAAATCACCGCGCGCTTCCACAGCGCCGCGGCGGCGGATGCCGCCGAGCAGGACTTCATCAACCGTTCGCGCGGCGGCGTGCCCGACGACATTGCCGAGGTCGCGCTGTCCGGTGCGCCGCTGGCCATCGGCACGCTGCTCAAGCAGGCTGGCTTGGTGCCTTCGACGAGCGAAGCGATGCGCATGATCGAGCAGGGCGGCGTGCGCATCGACGGCGTTGTGGTCAGCGACAAATCACTGAAGGTCGAGCGCGGCACGCTCGTCCTTCAGGTGGGCAAGCGCAAGTTCGCGCGGGTGCGCCTGACCTGACGATGGCGTCTGGCTGGCAGTCACGGCTGACGCGCTCGTTGTGGTCACCGCCGCCAGCTACGCGCTGTGTGCAGTCGCTGCTTGGCTCCTGCGCGGCCGCGGCGACGACTGGCGTAGCACCTTGATGGTGTCAACGCTGATGACCGCTTTCTGCACGCGCGAACTCGATTGGCACAAGCCAGTCACCGGCACCAGCGTGCTGCGCGTCAGCTGGCACGCGGGCCTGGCGTCGCCGCAGGCCAAGATCACTGCGGCGCTGGCGCTGGCAGCGTTACTCGGCGCGCCATCGGTGCTGCTGCTGCGCGGTCTGCTGCAGCACCGCGCGGCCGACCGCGCGGCCACAATCGACACATGCGCGTTGCCGCCTACCTCCAGCTCTCGGTCGCCGTCGCGCTCGCCACCATCGCGCTGAAGACCGGCGCCTGGTGGCTGACCGGCTCGGTCGGCCTGCTGTCGGATGCGATGGAGTCGGTGGTCAATCTGGCCGGCGCGATCTTCGCGCTGGCGATGGTGACGGTGGCGGCGCGCCCGCCCGACGAAGACCACCCGTTCGGCCACCACAAGGCCGAGTACTTCTCCAGCGGCTTCGAGGGCGTGCTGATCTTTGTCGCCGCGCTGGCGATCATCTGGGCGGCCGGCAACCGTCTGCTCGCGCCGCAGCCTCTGGAGCAGCTCGGCATCGGCTTGTCGCTGTCGGTGATCAGCTCGGCGATGAACGGTGCGCTGGCCTGGGCGATGCTGAAGAAGGCGCGCGAGCACCGCTCGATGGCGCTCGAAGCCGATGCGCGGCATCTCTTCACCGATGTCTGGACGTCGGCCGGCGTCGTCCTCGGCCTGCTCGCCGCCGCGGCCACCGGCTGGCTCTGGCTCGACCCGGTGATCGCCATGGCCGTAGCCGCCAACGTGGGCCGCGAGGGCTTCTCGCTCGTCCGCCGCTCGGCCGACGGCTTGATGGATCGTGCGCTCGATCCGCAGGCGCAACAGCAGATCGACGAGGTGTTGAAGAGCTTCGAGCACCCGACGACGCTGCGCTTCGATCACATCAACACGCGCCGCGCCGGCCAGCGCCTGTTCGTCGATCTGCACATGCATATGCCGCCGAGCTGGTCGCTGCAGCGCGCCGCGGCACTGCGCACGTCGGTCGAGCAGGCGCTGATGGCCGCGGTGCCGGGGCTGCGCGCGACGATCCAGCTGCTGCCGATGGACGTCGAGGCGCATTTCGATGAAGAGGCGGAGACCGTGCTGTGAGCCGGCGCCGGGCCGTCCCAAGCTGGCTCAGTGCCCCCTCTGGGGGCCGGCGCGCAGCGCCTTGGGGGCTTACATGATCGGCCTCGTGCAGCGCGTGCGCGGCGCGCATGTCGATGTGGCCAATGTGCGCGTCGGCGAGATCGGCCACGGCCTGCTGGTGTTCGTTTGCGCCGAACCTCAGGACGACGAAGCGGTGGCCGACAAGCTCGTCGCCAAACTGCTCAAGCTGCGCGTCTTCTCCGATGACGCCGGCAAGATGAACCGCAGCGTGCAGGACGTGCAGGGCGGCTTGCTGATCGTCTCTCAGTTCACGCTGGCGGCCGACACTTCGGGCGGCAACCGGCCGAGCTTCATTGGCGCTGCGCCGCCGGCACTCGGCCAAGCGCTTTACGAGCGTGTGATCGACACGGCGCGGTCGATGCACCCGCAAGTCGCGTGCGGCGAGTTCGGCGCCGACATGCAGGTGCATCTGGTCAACGACGGACCGGTAACGATCCCGCTGCGCGTTTCCTGACCACAAAGCGGACAAGGCCGCCCGCGGCGGCCTTGTCAGAAGTCAGCGAAGCGTTCAGTTCTCGAAGCGCCTAGTCCGCGTATTGGCCCGCAGCCTTGATCGCCGGACCCCACTTGTTGATTTCGGCCTCGACAAACTTCTTGTGCTCGGCCGGCGCCAAGCGACCGTCGGTGACGACGACGGCACCCAGCGCTTCCTGGCGCTTGATGAACTCCGGGTCTTTCAGCGCGGTGCGCAGCGCGGCATTGATCTTGTCCTGCGTCGCCTTCGGCGTGCCCTTGGGTGCATACAGCGCGTGCCAGATGCTGACGTTGAAGCCCTTCAGGCCCGAAGCGTCGAGCGTCGGCAGCTTGGCCAGCGCCGGTGTCGTCAGCGGCTTCATCGAGGTCACGGCAAAGGCCTTGACCTTGCCGCTCTCGATCTGCTGCGTGGTGTTGGTGGTCTGGTCGCACATGATGTCGACCTGGCCGCCGAGCAGGTCGGTCATTGCCGGCGCGGTGCCTTTGTACGGCACCGTGGTCATGTCGATCTTCAGGCTCTGCTGGAAGAGCAGGCCGCACAGGTGCGAGGCGGCGCCCAGGCCGGCGTTGGCGAGGTTGATCTTGCCCTTGTTCGCCTCAAGCCATTTCACCAGCTCGGCGTAGTTGTTGGCCGGCAGCGTCGAGCGGCCGATCAGCGTCATCGGCACCTCGTTGATCATGCCCAGGTACTCGAAGTCGTCGAGCGTCTTGTAGGGCAGGCTGCGGTACAGGCCCGGCGAGGTCGCCATGCCGATGTGGTGCAGCAGCAGCGTGTGGCCATCCGGCGCGGCCTTGGCCACCTTGCCGGCGCCCAGCGTGCCGCCGGCGCCGCCGACGTTTTCGATGATCACCGTCTGGTTGTTCAGGCCCTTGCGCAGCACTTCGGCGAAGTCGCGAGCCACCTTGTCGGTGGGGCCGCCGGCCGCGAACGGCACGACGATGGTGACCGGCTTGTCAGGGTACTGGGCCAGCGCGGCGGAGGTGGCCAGCGTGGCGGCCAGGGCGGTGAGGGTGCGTTTCAACATGAGGTGTCTCCTGACAGCGAAAAATTGTGAAAAGGATCGTAGGCCAGCGCCCCCGGCGGCGCTCATCGGGAACTACTTAGTCCCGCAGCGTGAGGGGTTCATTTCATGAAGCCCGGCAACCACAACGCCAGTGGCTGGAATTCGAGGACAACCGCCAGCGCGACGACCAGCGCGGCGACAAACATCCAGACGCCGCGAAAGATCTGCGCCAGGGGCACGGTCTTGAGCAGGGCGTTGAGCACGAACAGGTTCATGCCGACCGGTGGTGAGATCAGACCGATCTGTACGACGAGCACGATCAGCACGCCGAACCAGACCGGGTCGAAGCCGAGCTGGGTGACGATCGGGAAGAACACCGGGATGGTCAGCAGCACCATCGACAGTTCTTCCATGATGGTGCCCAGGAGCACGTAGATCAACATCATCGCGGCCACGATCGCCAGCGGCGGCAGACCCAGGTGCAGCAGCCAGTCCTTCAAGTCGCCGGGCATGGTCGTGAAGTTGACGAAGCTGGAAAAGATCATTGCCGCGATCAGGATCGTGAACAGCATCGCCGTGGTGCGTGCACTCTCCACCAGCACCTCGAACAGCACGCGCCAGGAGAGCGCCCGCCGCGCCAGCGCAAAGAAGAAAGCGCCCGAGGCGCCGATGCCGGCGCCTTCGGTGGCCGTGAACACGCCGCCGTAGATGCCCCCGAGCACGACGACGACGAGCAGCGCCACGCCCCAGATGTCGCGCACCGCACGGATGCGCTCGGGCCACGGCGTGCGCTCGCCTGCCGGGCCGGCCGCGGGGTCGCGCCAGGTGATCCAGGCCACCGCACCCATCATCATCAGCGCGCACAGCAGGCCGGGGATGACGCCGGCGGCGAACAGCTTGCCGATATGCGTTTCGGTGACGATGCCGTAGATGACGAGGATCGTCGACGGCGGGATCATGATGCCCAGCGTGCCGCCGGCGGCGATGACGCCGGTGCTCAAGTAGTCGGCGTAGCCGAGCTTCTTCATTGCCGGGTAGGCGACCTTGCTCATCGTCGCCGCGGTGGCGATCGAGCTGCCGCAGATGGCGCCGAAACCAGCGCAGGCCAGTACCGTGGCGTGCGCCAGGCCGCCACGCACATGGCCGACGAAGGCATAGGCACCGCGGAACAGCTCTTGCGCCAGGCCGGCCCGGGCAACGAAGTTGCCCATCAGGATGAACAGCGGCACGACAGACAGCGTGTAGGCAAAACCTGTTTCGTAAATCACCTGCGACGCGCTGGCTGCGGTGGCTGGCCAGCCGCGCATCACGCCCAGGCCGACAAAGCCGACTGCGCCCATCGCAAACGCGAGGGGAATCCGCAGCAGCGCAAGCACGAAGATGGCGGCAAAGCCGATCAGCGACTCCGTCATGCGTCTTCAACACCGATGTGGTGGTGCACCGTCGGCGCCGCCAACAGCAGCAGGTGCACCAGCGCCGTCAGGCTGCACAAAGCGCTCATCAGATAGACGAACGGACCTTGCGTTATCTTCAACTGCGACGTGGTGTCACCGTACTCGGTCATTTGGCCGGCCTTGACCCACATCAGCCAGGCCACGCCGCCCAGCGCCAGCGCACAGAGCAGATCGACCACGCCCTCCTGGACGCGGCGCAAACCCCGCGGCAGATAGGGATCCAGCGAATCGAAGACCACATGCTCGCCACGCAAGGACACCAGCGGCAGGCCGGCGAAGATCACGACCACCATCAGCAGCTCGGTCAGCTCGAGCGAGCCTGGCACCGAGGTGCTGATGAGCTTTCTGCCACTGACGTCGGTCAGCGTCAGCCACATGATCGCGAACAGCGCTCCCGCCGCGAGCGCGCTGCACAGGACTTCGACGAGCTTCTTGAGGCGGGGGATCACCGGCGGCCGGCCGCCGGGCCGCCCCAAGACCGGCGCTCCCTGCGGGGGACGGCGCGCGCAGCGCACCCACGGGCTTGTGCCACTACTTTTCCAGCTTCTTGATTTCGGCGCGGTACTCGGCCAGCACCTTCTTCGCGTCCTTCAGGCCCTTGGCCTCCGCGGCGGCGGCCCACTTGTCCTCAACGGCGCCGGTCTTGTCCTGCACCGCCTTGACGAAGGCCGGATCGGCCTTGGTGAACTGCACGCCGGCAGCCTGCATGAAGGCCATGCCGCGGCGATCGACCTTGTCCCAGCCGCGGCCGAACATGCGCGCCGCGTACTCGCCGGAGAGCTCGTCGATGGCCTTCTTCACGTCGGCCGGCTGCTTGTCGTAGGTGGCCTGGTTCATCATGAAGACGAAAGCGGTGTTGTACAGGCCACCGGGGAAGCTGGTGGCGTACTTGACCGTCTTGTCGAGCTTGAAGGACTCCACCGACTCCGCGGGGAACAGCGTGCCGTCCATGACGCCGCTGGACAGAAGCTCGTAGCTCTCAGGCGCCGGCTTCAAGGTCACGTTCATGCCGAGCGACTTGCTGATCTCGTTGACCATGCCGCCGCCGACGCGGAACTTGAGGCCCGACAGATCGTCGGCCTTCGCGATCGGCCGCTTGGTGTTGAAGACGATGCCGGGGCCATGGGTGAACACCGCCAGCACCTTGACGCCCTGGTGCTCGGCGGCGATGGCGGGGTACTTGGCGTACATGCGCTGGAAGGCCACCGAGGTCGGCTCCGACGAATTGCCGAGGAAGGACACCTCGGCCATCTGCGTCGTCACGAACCGGCCCGGCGTGTAGCCCTGCACCGTGAACGACAGGTCGGCCAGGCCATTGCGCACGGCGTCGAAGGTGCCTGGCGGCGCCGACACGGCGCGAGGCAGGATGTTGCACTTGACCTTGCCGCTGGTTTTCTTCTCGAGTTCGCCGCACCACTCCTTCTGCGTCTCGGACAGGATGTGCGTCGGCGACAGCCAGCTCGACGCGGTGAGGACGGTCTGGGCTTGGGCCAGACCGGCCGTGGCTAGCGAGGCGACGGCGATGGCCAGGGCGCGGTGAATCGGGGCAAGGTGCATGAAGAGACTCCAACAATGACAAGAAGTGGCAGAGGGGCCAGCGCCCCTCCATCGAGGCGATTGTCGAAGTCGCCATGCCCTCGGGTGCTTGTGGTTTTCCTTGACAGCCGAACCGGCGCGTCTACAACGGCGGCGCGGCCACCGTCCCCAAGGCGGCCTCGATCGACAGCCCGATGCCGATCAGCCGGTCGTCGCTGCCCAGCGGCCCGTCGATCTCCAGGCCGACCGGCAGGCCCGAGGCCGTCAGCCCGGCGGGAATCGATAGGCCGGGGATGCCGGCGTTGCTGCCCGGATCGGTGTTGCGGATGAAGGTGCCGAACGTGTCGGCCGGCGGGCCGCCGTCGATCGAGACAGTGGAGGAGCCGTTGACGGCATCGATCGGCGCCGCGGCGAGGATCGTCGTCGGGAACAGCATCGCGTCGAGCGCGTTGTCGGCGAAGTAGCTCGCATACAGCGCCTGCATCTGCGGGCGATGGACGTCTATTGCATCCGGGTACGCCGCACCGAAGGCGTCGGCCAGGATGGCGCCGAATGCGCCTTGCACATCGGGGCTGGCCACCTGCGCGGCGATGTCGGCGACGCTGATGCCGGTGACGCCCGTGGCGGCCAGGTAAGCGGGAATGTCGGCAATCGGCTCGTGCAGCGCGATCTGGAACGAGACCAGGTTGTTGAGTGCGGCCAGGCCGGTGGTATCGACGTTGACGAAAACCACGCCGACGGTGGCGAGCTTGGCGCGCGCTGCGTTCATCACCGTCGCCACCTGACCTTCCAGGCCAACCCAGAACGAGGCGGGCGTGCCAATGCGCAAGCCGCGCAGGCCGATCGCGGCCGCCATGGCGCGGCCGGTGACCACCGAGTCGAGCAGCGCGATGTCGGCGACGCTGCGCGCCATCGGGCCGACGGTGTCGCGCGTGTGGCTGATCGGCACCACGGCGTTGGTGTTGGTGTAGCGCCGCTGCGCACCGCCATTGCCGACGGAAGGCCGCAAACCGGCGATGCCACACAGCGCGGCCGGTACGCGGGTTGATCCGCCCGTGTCCGTGCCCAGGCCGGCCGGTGCGATGCGCGCCGCGATGGCTGCCGCTGTGCCACCCGACGAGCCGCCGGGGATGCGCGTCTTGTCGTACGGGTTTTTCACCGCACCGGCGAACGACGTGAGGTTGGTGCTGGTGATGCCGAAGGCCAGTTCGTGCAAGTTCGATTTGCCGAGCACGATGGCACCGGCGTCGATCAGCCTTTGCAGGCTCGGTGCGTTGGCCGTGGGCTGCACATTGCGCAGCGCCGCCGTGCCGCCGGTGGTCGGCAGGTCTTTCGTATTGATGTTGTCCTTGACGACGATCGGCAGGCCGGCCAGTGGTCCGAGCGCCGTTCCGGCCGCGCGTGTGGCATCGACGGCGCGTGCGGCCGCCAGTGCGCCAGCTTCGTCAAGCACGATCAGGGCGTTCAAATCCGACATGGCGTTGGCGCGTGAGATCAGCGTACGCACGTAGGCTTCGGCGGAAACCCGGCCGTCGCGGATGGCGGCCACGGCTTGCGTGGCGTCGAGCTGGAGTTGGGCCTCGGTGTCGAGCAAGTCGTCATCATCACCGCCGCCGCAGGCGGCCAGCCCGGCGCTGAGCCAGGCGGTCGCAGCGAGAGCACCGGTGCGTTTCAGGAAGGCGCGTCGTGGTGTTGTCATGACAAATCTCCTCGATGTGGCAGCAGAGGCATGCAGCGTAGGAGGGCTTGTGTGGGGGCACCATCCTTGCGAGAGAGGATGGTGTTGGGGCTACCGGCCGAGGCAGCGCGTCAGCGCGACACGGTTGTTGACTCCGAGCTTGCGGTAGGCATGGTCGATGTGTGTGCGCACCGTCGTTGGGGAAATGCCCAGCCGGCGTGCGATCTCCTTGTCGCCCAGCCCGCACGCCGCCAGACGCGCTACCTCGCGCTCGCGCGTCGACAGAAGTGCTTCAAGGCCCCCGGCGTTGAAGACAACGCGCGGCGCAGCCGCCGCGCTGCAGCGGCTGCGCTGCAGCGCAGCCACCAGCGCTGGGCGCACCAGATCGAGCAACTCGAGGTCGTCGCGACTGAAATCGCTGCGCCGCCGGTCGCGCCAGATGCGCATGTCGCCGATGTTGCACTCGCCACGCCACGCATACAGGTTGACGCCCCAATGAAGTCCGTCGCGGGCCAGGAAGTCATTGAAGAACTCGGTTCGCATCAGCTCGCGTTGTGGCATGACATCGCTGACCCGCACTGCGCTGCGGTGCTGCTGCAACTTCAGCGTGATCGGATCGTGGAACTGGTAGTAGGTGTCGTAGCGCGCCAGATTGGCACTGTCCATGTGCAGGTGAACACCGCCGTCGAAGCGCTGTTGATCCGCGTCCCAGACATAGCTGGCATAGAACTGAGCCTGCAGCAGGTCGAGCATCAAGCTGCCGACTTGGACGCGGATGTCGCGCTCTTCATGGGGCTCGGCCAGTGTCGTCATGACACGGCCCAGCAGTTCGGTCTGGCGGCCGTCGAGGAACATGGCAGGGACTCCCGGGTAGCTTTGGCGCGCTCAGATTGTGCGCTCGATGGGCCACTGTCGCGCCCGGGTCACAGCGTACGTAAGGACACCACTTGCGCCGTGCAATGCATCACGATGGACGTGCAGCACGACCACCTGCTCGCGGGACCGCCCCTGCTTCCGGGGGACGCGGTGGAACGAGGGGCTGCCTAGCATCCGCCTTACTCCTTGCAGACGGAACCGCCATGCACTCGATGAAGAACAGCAACACCGACGACCAGGCCCGCATTGATCTGCGCGCTGCCGTGTCGACACTCGACGCGGCCGAGGCCGCAGCCGACCCGGCGCGTTTGAGCCAGGCGCTGGCCGAAGTCAGCCGCTGCCACCGGGCCGTGGGCGCGCTGGCAGAAGCCGACTGGTATGCCAAGCGTGGCCTGGCAGTGGCACGCACGATCGGCGCCGTCGATGCCAGCGTCGATGCGCTGTGCCACCTGGCCGAGCTGGCTTTGGAGCGCGCCGAGCGCCTCGACGAACAGGATGAGACCCGCGGCGCGCACCGCTTGCGCGACGCTGTGCGCGACCACGGCTATGAAGCCGCGCAACTGGCCCGCCACACGGCCGACCCGCAGTGGGAAGTGACCGTGCTGCTGCGCGTGGCCGACCTCTTCGACCGCCTCGGCGACCACGAAGACGCGATCGCGCTGCAGTGTCGGGCGATGGGGTTGATGGGCGGCAGCGACGTTTTGCCGTCGCAGTCCAAAATGGCCAAAGCCGCCTGACTCAGCGGCGGAGCACAGGCGCCAACGCGGCGCCGGTGTGCGTGCCGGCAGTGACGATCTGTTCGGGCGTGCCTGCCGCCACAACGCGGCCACCCGCGGCGCCGCCTTCGGGGCCGAGGTCGATCACCCAATCGGCCTCTGCAATCACGTCCAGGTCGTGTTCGATGACGATCACGCTGTGCTCGCCATTGACCAAGCGATGCAGCACGCGGATCAGGCGCTCGACATCGGCCATGTGCAGGCCGACGGTCGGCTCATCGAGCACGTAGAGCGTGTGCGGCGGCTTCTGGCCGCGACGTGTCACGTCGTCTCTGACCTTCGACAACTCGGTGACGAGCTTGATGCGCTGCGCTTCGCCGCCGGAGAGCGTCGGTGACGGCTGGCCGAGCGTCAGGTAGCCGAGGCCGACGTCCTTCAGCAGTTGCAGCGGGTGCGACACCGCCGGCATCGACGCGAAGAACTCGACCGCTTCATCGACTTCCATGCGCAGCACGTCGCCGATCGACTTGCCGCGCCAGCTCACCGCCAGCGTCTCCGGGTTGAAGCGCTGGCCGTGGCAGGACTCGCACGGCACTTTCACGTCGGGCAGAAAGCTCATCTCGATCGTGCGCACGCCCTGGCCCTCGCAGGTCGGGCAGCGGCCTTCACCCGTGTTGAACGAAAAGCGGTTCGGCGCATAGCCGCGCGCCTTGGCTTCGAGTGTTTCGGCGAAGAGTTTGCGGATCGCATCCCAGAAGCCGATGTAGGTGGCCGGGCAGGAGCGTGGCGTCTTGCCGATGGGGGTCTGATCGACTTCGAGCACGCGGTCCACGGTCTGCCAACCGTCGATGGCTTCGCAGCCCGAGACGGCAGACTTGCCGCGCGACGAGACTAGCGCGGCCACGCTGTCGAGCAGCACGTCGCGCGCCAGCGTGCTCTTGCCCGAGCCCGAGACACCGGTCACGGCGACCAGACGCTGCAACGGAAATCGCAGGTCGAGCGCCTTCAGGTTGTGCAGCGACGCGCCTTTGACCGTCAGCGCCTTGTCCTTGGCATGGATCGCGCGGCGCTTTTGCAGCGGGTGCTTCAATGGGTGTGCCAGAAAACGCCCGGTCACCGACTCTGCATTCGCCGACAAGTCACTCACCGTGCCCTGCGCGACGACACGCCCGCCGCGCTTGCCGGCGCCGGGCCCGATGTCGATCACGTGATCGGCGCGGCGGATCGTGTCTTCGTCGTGCTCCACCACCACCAGCGTGTTGCCCTGGCTGCGCAGATGCGTCAACGCGTCGAGCAGCACGCGGTTGTCGCGCGGGTGCAGTCCGATCGTCGGCTCGTCGAGCACGTAGCACACGCCTTGCAGGTTGCTGCCGAGCTGCGCTGCCAGGCGGATTCGCTGCGCCTCGCCTCCGGACAGGGTCGGCGCCGCGCGGTCGAGCGTCAGGTAGCCGAGCCCTACCTGTTCGAGAAACTCGAGCCGGCTTTCGATTTCGGTCACCACATCGCGCGCGATGCCGGCTTCGCGGCCGATCAGGTCGAGTCCCTTGACCCAGCGCCGCGCATCGCCGACGGCCCAGGCCGCGACGCTGCCGATCGGCTCGCCGCCGAAGGTCACGCCTCGCGCGACCTTGTTCAATCGCGTGCCGTCGCACTCCGGGCAGGGCGTGCCGGCGAGGCCCTCAACTTCGGCCTCCTCGCTCGGAAAACTCTGCTCGCGGCCGCGCTCGTTGTCGTCGCGTACCGAATCGTCGAGCGCCTTGCGCTGTTCGCGCGTCAGCGTCAGGCCGGTGCCGACGCAGCTCGGGCACCAGCCGTGTTTGCTGTTGTACGAAAACAGGCGCGGGTCGAGTTCGGGGTAGCTGGTGCCGCAGGTGGGGCAGGCGCGTTTGGTCGAGAAGACCTTGACGCTACCGATGCCCACGGTGGACGTCGCCGCTTCCATCGCGCCCTGCAAACCATCGAGTGGTGCCAGCAGGTGCATCACGCCTTTGCCGAGGTCGAGCGCTTTTGCCAGCAGCGTGCGCAACTCGGTCTCGTTCGCCGGGTCGATCACCAGATCACCGACCGGCAACTCGATCGTGTGCTCCTTGAAGCGGTCGATGCGGGGAAATGGTTCGACTTTCAGGAAGTCGCCGTCGATGCGCAGGTGCGAATGGCCGCGCGCCTTGGCCCACTTCGCCAGATCGGTATAGACGCCCTTGCGATTGACCACCAGCGGCGCCATCAAGCCGACATGCTGGCCCTTGTGATCGCGCAGCAGTTGCGCCGCGATGCTTTCGATGCTCTGAGGCACGACTGCGGTGCCGTCCTTCGCACAATGCTGGATGCCGAGCTTGACCCACAGCAGTCGCAGGAAGTGCCAGACCTCGGTGACCGTGGCCACCGTGCTCTTGCGCCCGCCGCGCGACAGCCGCTGCTCGATCGCCACCGTCGGCGGGATGCCATACACGGCATCGACCTCCGGCCGCCCCGCAGGCTGCACGATGCTGCGCGCATAGGCGTTGAGCGATTCGAGGTACCGCCGCTGGCCTTCGTTGAACAGGATATCGAAAGCCAGCGTGCTCTTGCCCGAACCCGACACGCCGGTGATGACGCTGAACTTGCCGCGCGGAATGTCCACGTCCATCGACTTCAGGTTGTGCTCGCGCGCGTTGACGATGCGGATGACCTCTTCGCTTGGCGCACGTGCCGCACGGATCACGCTTTGCAGCGGCCTGCCTTCTTCGGCGCGCAGCGCAATGCCGAGCGTCGACTTCATAGTCCGTCAGCGCCTTGCCTGTGTGCGAACTCGGATGCAGCTTGATCTCTTCCGGCGTGCCCGCAAACACCAACTCGCCGCCCGCTTCGCCACCTTCCGGCCCCAGGTCAATCACCCAATCGGCCGCGCGGATCACGTCCAGGTTGTGCTCGATCGTGATCACCGAATGACCGGCGTCGAGCAGCTTGCGCAGCGCGCGCATCAGCTTGGCGATGTCGTCGAAATGCAGCCCCGTCGTCGGCTCGTCGAACAAGTACAGCGTGCCTTTGCTGGCCACACGCTGCCCCGGCCGCTCGGCGGCTTGCGCCAGAAACCCGGCGAGCTTCAGGCGCTGCGCCTCGCCGCCCGACAGTGTCGGCACCGGCTGGCCGAGGCGCACGTAGTCAAGGCCGACGTCGACGATCGGCTGCAGCTTCGACACCACCTCTCGGTCTTCGGCGAACAGATGCACGGCTTCGCTGACGGTGAGGTCCAAGGTGTCGGCGACCGACAGCTGACGATCGCCGCGCACGATCTTCACGTCGAGGATTTCGGCGCGAAAGCGGCGGCCATCGCAATCGGGGCAGCGCAGGTACACGTCCGAGAGGAACTGCATCTCGACATGCTCGAAGCCCGAGCCGCCGCAGGTCGGGCAGCGTCCGTCACCGGCGTTGAAGCTGAACATGCCGGCGCCGTAGCCGCGCTCGCGCGCCATCGCCGCGTCGGCGAACAGTGCCCGCATGGCATCGAAGGCGCCGACATAACTCGCCGGGTTCGAGCGCGCGGTCTTGCCGATCGGGCTTTGATCGACGAAGACTGCGTCCGACAACCAGTCGGCGCCGAGCAGGCGCTCATGCATGCCGGGCGTCTCCGTCGCCTTGCCGAAGGCGCGTGCCAGCGCGGGGTAGAGCACGTCCTGCATCAGCGTGCTCTTGCCCGAACCGGAGACACCGGTCACAGCGACCAGGCGCTGCAGCGGGAACTCGATGTTCACGCCCTTCAGGTTGTGCTCGCGCGCGCCTTCGAGCACGAGCTTCGGCGTGCTCTCGGTGACGAAACGCTTGATGCCGCTCGACACGTGCTTCTTGCCACCGAGATAGGCGCCGGTCAGCGTGTCGGCGCGCCGCACCGCGTCGGGCGTGCCGTCGAAGACGATCTGCCCGCCACGCTCGCCCGGGCCGGGACCCATGTCGATCAGGCGGTCGGCGGCAAGCATCACGGCCGGGTCGTGCTCGACGACGACCAGCGTGTTGCCGGCGTCGCGCAAGCGGTGCATCGCTTCGACGATGCGGTTCATGTCGCGCGGATGCAGGCCGATCGATGGTTCGTCCAGCACGAACATCGTGTTGACCAGCGACGTGCCGAGCGCGGTGGTCAGGTTGATGCGTTGCACCTCGCCGCCGGAGAGCGTGCGCGATTGGCGGTCGAGCGTCAGGTAGCCTATGCCGACGTCGCAGAGATACTTCAGGCGCGTGCCGATCTCTTCGTAGAGCAACTTCAGTGCGTCATCGGTCGCGGTCTGGCGCTCGAAGAAGGCGCGCAATCGAAGGATTGGCAACTTCATCAGGTCATGCAGCGCCAACCCCGGCAGCGCTTCGAGCTGCTCGCGCGACCAACCGACGCCACTTGGCATGAAGCGTTCGTAGTGTTGGCCCCCAGGGTCGCCGCTTTGCGGCAACCCGCCCCCCGAGGGGGTCTCGGCCTCTTGGGAGCGGCCCGGCGAGGCCTCGGCCGTCAACACCGCATCTGCATCGTCCTTCGACCCCAGCCGCCACAACAGCGCTTCGAGCTTCAACCTCGCGCCACCGCAGACCGTGCACGGCGTGTAGCTGCGGTATTTAGACAAGAGCACGCGGATGTGCATCTTGTAGGCCTTGCTCTCGAGGTAGCCGAAGAAGCGGCGGATGCCGTACCACTGCTTGTTCCAGTGACCCTTCCAGTTCGGTGAGCCTTCGATGACCCAGTCGCGCTGCGCGGCGCTCAGCTGGCTCCACGCCGTGTCACGCGGGATGCCGGCCTCGCCGGCGTACTTCATCAAGTCGTCCTGGCACTCTTTCCAGGCCGGTGTCTGGATCGTTTTGATGACGCCGCTGCGCAAGGTCTTGCGCTCGTCGGGAATGACGAGGCCCCAATCGACGCCGATCACACGGCCAAAGCCGCGGCAGGTGTCGCAGGCCCCGAAAGCCGAGTTGAACGAGAACAGCGCCGGCTGCGGATCGGCGTAACGCAAGTCGCTTTCGGGGCAGTGCAGGCCGGTGGACCAGCGCCAGAGCTCTTGCGCGCCGTCGTCGCCTGCATAGACGTTGATACGCCCGCTGCCGCGCTTGATCGCCAGCTCGATCGCTTCGACGATGCGCACCTTCTCTGTGTTCGCGGCACGAAAGCGGTCGATGACCACGTCGAGCACCTTGCGGTCGCCGACCACGCGTTCGGCGTGCACACGTGTGAAGCCGCTGGCGGCGAGCCACTGTTCGAGTTCTTCAGGCGTCGTCGATGCCGGCAGCTCCACCGGCATCGTGATCGTCAGGCGCGGGTCACCAGAAGCCACCGCACGCGCCATCAAGTCGAGATGGATCGTCTCCGGTGTGTCATGCCGCACCGGCAACGCCGTCTGCCGATCGAACAACGCGCCGGCGCGCGCATAGAGCAGCTTCAGGTGGTCGTTCAGCTCGGTCATCGTGCCGACGGTCGAGCGCGAACTGCGCACCGGATTCGTCTGGTCGATCGCAATCGCCGGCGGCACGCCATCGACACGATCGACAGCCGGCCGGTCCATGCGGTCGAGAAACTGCCGCGCATAGGCAGCTGAAGGTCTCGACATAGCGCCGCTGGCCCTCGGCATACAGCGTGTCGAAGACCAGGCTCGATTTGCCCGAGCCGCTGGGCCCCGTCACCACCGTCATCTCGCCGGTGCGGATATCCAGGTCGAGGTTCTTGAGGTTGTGCTGGCGCGCGCCGCGGATGCGGATCGTGCCGCTCATACAGAGCTCCAATACAAGCGAGCCGAAGATTCTAGGTGCGGGTCACGGGGCTACAGTCCGGCCACCGAGCAAGCCCTTGCCGATGTCAGCCCTTCCGCACCCGCCGCCACCGATGAGCAACGAGCAGCTCGAAACGCTGGTGGCTGCGGCGTCGCCCGATGACCTGCGGCGCGCGCTGCGCATCGTGCTCGGCGCCGAGCAGGCGTACTGGGAGCGGGATCTGCGCAGCGGCCACATGTGGTATTCGCCGCCGTTCTTCACCATCCTCGGTCTGCCGCCGACGGACGACCGCAACCTGATCAACGCGCGCATCCATCCCGACGACCGCGAGCCCTTCGAAGCTGCTTACGGTGCTGCGCTGAAAACTGGCGGCCCGTTCAGCTACGACGTGCGCTACCTCGATGTGCAGGACGCGTACCGCTGGGCGCGTGCTTTCGGACGCGTCTGGCTCGACGAGCGCGACCAGCGTCCGCTGCGCCTGATCGGCACCATGATCGACGTGCACGCCGAACGCCAGGCGCGTCTCGATGCCGACGCCCACGCGAGGCGCTACCAGCGCGCACTCGACGCTGCGAGCGAGGCCCACTTCGAGCGCTCGACCGCATTCGAAGACTTTTTCGTCAGCGACAACTTCGCGCAACTGCTCGGCCACCCCGCCGGGTCGGTGTCGCCGGACTGGCGTGACTTCATGGCCCGCGTGCACCCCGAGGACCGTCCCCAGCTCGAAGCCGAAATCGCCCGGGCCTGGGTGACGACCGGCCCCTGGGCCGCCACCTACCGCTTGCGATTGGCCGACGGTGGCTGGCGCTGGTTCCGCGGCCGTGGCCGCACCGAGCCCGACGCGCAAGGCGGCCTGCGCATGAGCGGCATGCTCGGCGACGTGCAGCAGCAGGAGCTCGATCGGCAAGAGCTGCACGAACACCGGCACCGCCTTCGCGCCATGGTGGCCGAGCGCACCGAAGAGCTCCATGCGGCCTTGGCCGAGGCCCAGCGCCAGCGCGGCCAGGCCGAGCGGGCGAACAACGCCAAGAGTGAGTTCCTGGCCCACATGAGCCACGAGCTGCGCACGCCGCTCAATGGCCTGCTCGGCCTGACCGAGCTGGCCCTCAAGGCCGCCGAGCAGCCGGCGCAGCGGCGCTACCTGGAGGTCGCCCTCGGCTCCGGCCGCGCTCTGCTGCAATTGATCAACGAGGTGCTCGACCTGTCGCGACTCGATGGCGGTGGCATCGAGCTGGCGCAACAGCCGTTCGACCTGCCCGAACTGCTGGCCGAAGTCGTGCGCACGCTGATGCCGGTCGCGGCGCGCGGCGCTGCTTCGGCCAAGCAGGTGTCGGCACGTTTCGACTGGGCTGGCGATGTGACCGGTGTGCTCGGCGATCCGGCGCGAGTGCGCCAGGTGGCGACCAACCTGGTCGCCAACGCCATCAAGTTCACCGAGCGTGGGCATGTGACGCTGACGGCAGGATTCGAGGCAGGCCCTGCGGGCCGCACCCGCGCCGTCGTGCGCGTTGAAGACACCGGCCCGGGCATCGACCCTGAACACCATGAACGCATCTTCGATGCCTTCGTGCAGGCCGATGGCAGCCTGACGCGCCAGCATGGCGGCAGCGGTCTCGGCCTGGCCATCTCACGGCGCCTGGCGCGGGCCATGGGCGGCGACGTTCAGCTCGAGTCGAGCAGCGCCTCCGGCAGCAGCTTTACCTTCACTTGGCCCGTCGAGCTCGATGCGGCTGCGCCGCGGCTGCCGCCGGTGGCACCTGGCGTGGCGTGGATCGTTCACGGCGACGCCGACGCGGGCCAATGGTTTGCGCGAAAGCTGGTCCGCTTCGGCTGGCGCAGCGAGGTCTTGCCCACGGTGGCTGCGGCGGTTGCGCGCGCTCGCACCGAGCCGCCGGCCGGGAAGCCGTCCGTCGTCACCGTGGCCGCGCACGCGATGGAGTCCGCACCCGACTTCGCAGCGTTGCGCCAAGCGCTGCCGGGCGTGAACATGGTATTGGTGGTCCACCCCGACTGGAACGAGCCGGCAAAGGAGCAGGCTGCATTGGCCCAAGGCGCCATGTCGGTTGTGTTGCCGGTGACGCCCAAAGCCCTGGTCGCCATGCTGTCAGCCGGCGAGCGCCCGCTGCAACCCCAGGCCCCGGCGCTGGCCGCGGCACCGGCGGCTGCGCGCGTGCTCGTCGTCGAAGACAACGCCGTCAACTTGATGATCACCGAGGAGTTCGTGCGCCAGCTCGGCCATGAGCCCTCCGGCGCCGCCAACGGCGCCATGGCCATTGCTGCCTGCGAGCGGCAGGTGCCGCATCTCGTGCTGATGGATTTGCAGATGCCGGTGATGGATGGCCTCGAATCGACGCGCCGCCTGCGTGCCCTGCAGGCGGCGGGCCGCCTGCCGTATTTCCCGATCGTTGCCCTGACCGCACATGCCAACGAGGCCGATCGCAAACTCGGCACGGCGGCCGGCATGGACGACTACCTCACCAAGCCGATCCTGATCGACGCGCTGCGCTCGGCGCTCGACCGGTGGCTGCCAGGCCCACCCCCGTAGCGGCTTCGCCGCACCCTCTCGAGGGGGCCGAGCCCGGACACAAACAGTCCAGCGGACTGTTTGTGCCTGGCGAGGGGTGCGAGCACTGCGAGCGCGCGGCCTGCAAGGCACGCCGGCAGACCGGCAGAGCCGGATCCGCGGCGGTCGCTTGGAGAGTCTGGCGCGCTTCGTTATCCGCAGAACACCGACACGGCTTTTGTCACGAGATAGGCCTCAAGCGCTTCCGGTCCGCCTTCGCTGCCATAGCCCGAGTCCTTGACGCCGCCGAAGGGCATCTCGGGCGACGGCAATGCCGGCTGGTTGACCCACAGCATGCCGACCTCGACGCGCTGCGATAGCGCGTGAATGGTCTTCACCGACTGGCTGTACGCATAGCCGGCCAGGCCGAAGGGCAGGCGGTTGCTTTCGGCGATGGCTTCATCGAGCGTGTCGAAGCCGCGCACCGCGGCCATCGGGCCGAAGGGTTCGTCGTTGAACACCTTGGCGGTCAGCGGCACATCGCTCAACACCGTCGGCGCGAAGAAGTTACCGCTCGAACCGATGCGTTCGCCGCCGGCAAGTACTTTCGCCCCGTGCTTCACGGCGTCTTCGGTGAACTGCTGCATCGCGGTCAGGCGGCGCGGGTTGGCCAGCGGGCCGAGCGTCGTGCCCTGCGTCAAGCCATCGCCGACCTTGTGTGCCTGCGTCTGCGCGACCAGCGCGCGCTCGAACTCGGCGCGAATGCTGTTGTGGACCAGAAAGCGCGTCGGCGCGATGCAGACCTGGCCTGCATTGCGGAACTTGGCCGCGCCGGCCGCCTTGACGGCGAGTGCCACGTCGGCGTCTTCAGCGACGATCACCGGCGCGTGGCCGCCGAGTTCCATCGTCACCCGCTTCATGTGCTGGCCGGCCATCGCGGCGAGCTGCTTGCCCACCGGCGTGCTGCCGGTGAAGGTGATCTTGCGGATGATCGGGTGCGGGATCAGGTAGCTCGAAATCTCGGCCGGATTGCCGTAGACCAGGCCGACCACACCAGCTGGTACGCCGGCGTCGACGAAGGCCTTGATGAGCGCGGCCGGCGAGGCCGGCGTCTCCTCCGGCGCCTTGACGAGGATCGAGCATCCCGTGCTCAGTGCCGCGCAGACCTTGCGCACCACCTGGTTGATCGGGAAGTTCCACGGCGTGAACGCCGCCACCGGGCCGACCGGCTCCTTCAGCACGTGGTTCTGCACCGCCATGTTGCGCGGCGGCACGATGCGGCCGTAGACGCGACGGCTCTCGTCGGCGAACCATTCGATGATGTCGGCCGCGTTCAGCGTTTCGCCCTTGGCTTCGGCCAGCGGCTTGCCCTGCTCCTGCGTCATCGACGCGGCGATCGCATCGGCGCGTTCCTTGATCAGGGCGGCGGCGCCGCGCATCAGCTTGGCGCGTTCGATCGCCGGCATGGCGCGCCAGGTGGCAAAGCCTTTTTGTGCAGCAGCGAGTGCGCGGTCGAGGTCGGCTTTGCCGGCATGCGCAACGCGGCCGATTTCGGTGCCGCTGGCAGGGTTGACGACGGCCAGCGTGCGGCCGTCGGCAGCGTCGCACCACTGACCGTCGATCAGCAGTTGGGTGGAGGGGTAAGCGGGGGTCGTGCTCATGGTGTCAGCGTCTGGTTGTCGGCAGAAGCGGCATTGTCGCTCTGGCGGCAAGTCCCACCGCCGCGGTGGTGCTCACGCTGCGGCTTCGCCGCAGTCGATTCAGAGCGTACGGCGCTGTGTGCGCGGCCGGCCCGCGCGTGCCTCGTCGAACTCGGTCGGCACGGCCGGCCCAGCGGTGAGCACGTCGCGCAGCGACTCGACGACGCGCGCCGCGTGGGTGGCGGCGGTCACCGGTGCCGCCGAGGCCGGCAGGGCCGCGCGCGTGTCGGTCTCCCGATGCGCCAGCAGCGCCTGCAAGTCGGGATCAGGCGGACGCGTCGCAGGCGGTGTCGGCAACGCCACCGGCTGTGCCGGGCGGTACAGCAGGAACCAACCGAGCAGGCACAGTGCACCGAGTGCGATCAGCGCCGGGCGTGGCGCCGACAGTGCAGCCCAGGCAACGATCGGCGCCGAGCCCGACCAGACCTGCAGATGCACGTCGTTGATCTCGAGGTTGTGCGCGGTGACGAGATTGAGCATTGGCGCCACTTGCCGCTCGCCGCGAAAACTCACCGGCGTGCCGATGGCCGTCAGCGACACCGGTGCACCGGCTGCGGCGACCGTGCTCGACAGGGCAGCCAACGGCATCAAGACCTCGCGTGTGGCCACGGGCGACTCGCGCACCTCCCAGCCGGTTCGCCACTGCGTGCGGATGTCGCCGGCCGCTTTGGCAACGCCGCTGACCGTGAAGACGAGGGTGTACGGGTTGCGGCCCGCGCCCGCTTGCTGCGGCGGTCCGACCCAGAGCGACTCATCCGGCCACACGGCGCGCTCGCGGCTGCCATCGGCGCGTTGGAGTCCCGTGGCCAGCGCGGCATAGCGGGCGACGGCTTCGGCGGGCAACTGGTGCTGTGCCACCAGCTCTCGGCCGTAGGCACGTGGCGAACCGCTGGCGGCCGGTATGGCGTGGAAAAACGCCATCACCGCCACCACGATCAGCGCTGCGCGAACCGCTCCCATGCTCACCCTGCCTCCTGTGCTTCAACGCCGCCCTCAGCGGTGTCTCAGAGGCATTCTGTGCAGTCGTCGGGGCGTGCGCGATCCTGGAAGTGAGTGCCCCTCGGGCCGGGTGTTGCGGTCTCGCGCTCAGTGCCGGCGCCGGCACTGAGCGCGAGCATCAACAAGCCGACCCCCAAGGTGGGGGTGGTCAGCATGATCGAGCCGAGGGCTCCTTCACGCCAGGTGCAGCAGCACGTCCAACAGCGCTTGCGGGGTGCTGACCATCGGGAAGTGGCCGGTGGCGATTTCAACGATCTGCCAGCCCGGCTGCGAGCGCACACGTGCACGCATCGCGTTGATGGTGGGGTAGGCGGGCTGCGTGCAATCGATGAAGCAGCGCGGCAGCGCGGCCCAGCGCGCGCCGTCGAAATGCAGCGGCACGCGGTACATGCCGAACGGGTGCGGCACATGGCGGCGCAGCAACCAGGCGCGGTCTTCGTCGTTCAAACCGAAGCCATTCGGGTCTGGAGGCGGCAGCGCGTTGCCGTGCGCCTTCGCTGCGGCCAGGCGGGCCTGCACGATGTCCGGCGGGTGGCCCGCGCCCCAGCCTTCGCCGGGCAGCGGCACCATCGCGTCCACGTAGACGAGCTGCTTGATGCGCACGCTGCCCCGCTCCTGCAGCGAATCGGCCACGCCGGTGACGATCATGCCGCCATAGCTGTGGCCGACGAGCACGATGTCCTGCAGCTCTTCGGCCTCGATCAGGCCGAGCACGTCGTCGATGTGATCCTGCAGCGAGATGTCGGCGCGCCTCAAGTGAGCGCGCTCGCCGTCGCCGGTCAGCGTCACCGCATGCACCTCATGCCCCGCGCCACGCAGCGGACCGAGGATGCGCCGCCAGATCCAGGCGCCACCCCAGGCGCCGTGAACAAGAACGAAGGTGCTCACTGGACTTCCCTCCACGCTGCGCGCTCCGGGATGAGCGCTTTGGAGCGGCCATGCGCGCTCATGCGCTTCACTGTAGCGCGCATGCGGGCATTCCCCATGGGCAGGCACGCACCAGACGCTACCCTGCACGGCTCTTACCCATAAACAGGAGACCTTCATGAAGCGCAGGCAACTGGTCCGTTCTCTGGCCGCCGCCGCAGCAGTGCCGTTGATCGGCAACGTGCGAGCCCAGGCGATCACGCTGCACGGCGCCGTGCAGTTCAACGACGACCACGCCTTCAACAAGGCCCTGCTGAAGTTCGAGGAACTGGTCAAGAAGTACTACGGCAAGCCGGTCAATTTCGTGCTGCATCGCAACAGCGAACTCGGGCTGGAGAAGCAGTACTTCGAGTACATGGCGCAGGGCAAGGCGGTGGACTACGGCATCGTTTCGCCGGCGCACATGAGCACGTTCTCGAAGGCCGCGCCCTTCATCGACGCGCCGTTCCTGTTCCGCGACCTGGCGCACTGGAACAAAGTGCTCGATGCCGACCTGCTGAAGCCGATCGCCGACGAAGTGGCGAAGAACGCGGAGGTGATGCTGATCGGCTACGCCGGCGGCGGCACGCGCAACATCTTCGTCAACAAACCTGTCCGCAACCTGGCCGAGATGAAGGGCCTGAAGGTGCGCGTGCAGGGCGCGCCGATCTGGAGCCGGACCTTTTCCGCGGCCGGCATGAGCCCGACCGTGATTGCCTACAACGAGGTCTACAACGCGATCCAGAACAACGTCATCGCGGCCGGCGAGAACGAGGCTGCTGGCGTCGAGACGATGAAGTTCTTCGAAGTCGCGCCGCACCTGTCGATGACGCAGCACGCGATCACGATCCGGCCGATCTGCTTTTCGGGCAAGACCTACGCCAAGCTGCCGCCCGACCTGCAGGCCGCGATCGTCAAGGCGGGCAAGGAAGCCGGCGCTTACGGCCGCCAGATCGAGTCGGGCGAAGACACAGCCAAGCTCGAAGCGCTGGAGAAGGCCAACAAGTTGAAGCGCGTGCCCTTCACCGAGCGCGATGCGATGAAGAAATTGGTCGACCCGGTGATGGACGCCTACGCCAAGGAAGTCGGCGCCGAAGCGATCTTCGCCAAGATCAAGGCCCTTTGAGAACCGAATAACAACGGCAACCCGGAGCGCAACGGCGACGTGAACCACGTCGCCGTTCTTTTTGCATGAACACCTTCCTTCAAATCCTGAAGCGCGTCACGGCCGCGTACAGCCGCCTGCTGTCGGGCCTGCTGGTGGCTGCGGTGGCAATCCTGATCATCCCGGTCAGCCTGCAGATCTTCTCGCGCTACACCGCGCTGATCCCGAGCTACATCTGGACCGAGGAGATGGCGCGCTTCCTCTTCGTCTGGATGATCATGATCGGCGCCATGGTGGGCATCCGCGAGAGCACGCATTTCGATGTCGATGTCTGGCCGCAGCTCGGCGCGCGCGCCACGGCGCTGCTGAAGATCATCTCCAGCCTGTTCATCCTCGGCTTTGCGCTGGTCTTCGTCTGGTGGGGCTGGGAGTTCACGCGCTTTGCCTGGAACCGCACCTCCGAGTTGGCCGATCTGCCTTTGTGGCTGATTCACATGGCCTGGCCGCTGACGGGGCTGACCTGGTTGTTGTTCCAGGGTGAACATCTGATCAATGCCGTCAGGGTGCTTGCCGGCAGCGACGAGGTCACGGCATGACCGCCGCGACGCTCGACCCCTCGACCGCCGCGATGATCCTGTTCGGCATCTTCTTCGGCCTGATGTTCCTGCGCGTGCCGATTGCCTTTGCGCTCGGCCTGGCTTGCCTGCCGATCTTCATCATCGAAGACCGACTCGACCCGCAGGGGCTGATCCAGGAGACCTTCAACGCCTACAACTCCTTCATCCTGCTGGCGGTGCCGTTCTTCCTGCTCACCGCCAACCTGATGGGCGTGGGCGGCATCACCGACCGGCTGGTGCGATTTTCCAGAGCGCTGGTCGGCCACTTTCCAGGCGGGCTGGCCCAGGTCAACGTGGTGCTGTCGATCTTCTTCGCCGGCGTCTCGGGCTCATCGACGGCCGACGCCGCGAGCCAAAGCAAGATCTTCATCGAGGCCCAGGTCAAGGAAGGCTACGACGTCAGCTTCTCGGTCGCCATCACCGCCGTCTCGGCGGTGCTGGCGGTGATCATTCCGCCATCGATCCTGATGATCGTCTGGGGCGGTGTGCTGACGGTGTCGATCGGCGCGCTGATGCTGGCCGGCATCATCCCCGGCCTCTTGATCGGCCTGGCCCAGATGGCCACCGTGCACACCTATGCCAAGCGCCGCGGCTACCCGACCTACACCCGGGCCACGTTGAAGGAAGTCTTCGGTCTCGGCGATGGTCTCGCTGCCGGCGCTGTTCACGCCCTTCATCATCATCGGCGGCAAGATCTTCGGCTGGTTCACGGCCACCGAGTCCGCCTGCATCGCCGTGCTGTACGCCGGCGCGCTGTCGCTGTGGGTGTACCGCGAGATGAACCTGAAGGGCCTCTACAGCGCGCTGCTCGACACCGGCAAGCTGTCGGCGGTGGCCTTGTTCTGCGTCGGCACCGCCAGCGCCTTCGGCTGGCTGCTGGCCTACTACCAGATTCCCAAAGCGCTGCTGGCCGGCGTTTCCACCTGGGGCATGGGCGTCACGGCCACGGGCTTCTTCATCGCCGCCGTGTTCCTCGTCGTCGGCTGCTTTCTCGACGCGATACCGGCCATCATCATTGTCGGCACCATCCTGCAGCCGCTGGCGATGAACGCCGGCATGGACCCGGTGCACTTTGCCATCGTCGGCATCGTCGCGCTGGCCTTCGGCCTGGTGACGCCGCCCTATGGCCTGTGCCTGATGATCGCCTGCGCGGTGGCCAAGGTGCGCCTGGTCGATGTGCTGAAGGACACCTTGATCATGCTGGCACCGATGCTGGCGGTACTGGCTGCAATCATCATGTGGCCCAGCCTGCCGCTGTTCCTGCCGCGCCTGTTTCCGCCGGGCACGCTGTAGTTCGCTCGGAACTCACCTGGTGCTGGTCGGTGGGCACCGAGCCGGGTCGCCCGATCGCGTGACGTTGCCTCTCGTGCATTGGCCTGGTGCACTCAGGGGCATTTCGACGGGCATACAGTTTGCGTGAAATCGAGGCGTCAGCGTCACTGACGCCTCGATCGTCGGAAAGGCCTGCCCATGTTGAACCTGCACAGTGCGCGCGTCGCCTTTTTGATCGTCACGCTGATTTCAGTCGGCGCAGCGCTGTTTCGGACCTACGCCGGGCCGGAGCGCGCGCGCGAGCGCCGCAACATGGCCTACATGACGTGCATCAAGTCGGGCGGTGAATGGCTGGTGATCGAGCGGGCCGAGGTCTGCCGCAAGAACGATGCTCCCTTGCTGCTGAGCTGGTAGCCCGGCACCAGCTCAACAAGGAGGCATCGACAGGCACGCGTTACCGGCGAACGATCTTCGTGCCGGACAACTTCTCCTGCGCCTCGACCAGCGACGGCACGTATTTCTCGCCAAAGCCGAGGGCACAGGCCAGCGCCAGCGACTGGTGCACGCCTTCGCCGACGACGGTCGGCACGCCCAGGCTCTCGGCCAGATGCGTGTAGTAGCGGATGTCCTTGCGGGCATTGTTGAGTTCGAACTTCATGCCCGCCAGATCGCCGTCGAGCGTCTTGGCCATCACCTGGATCAAGCCCGAGTTGACCAAGCCGGCCGACATCAGCTCGATGAGTTTGCGCAGGTCGACCCCGGCCTTCTGCCCGACCGCAAAGGCCTCGGCCACCGCCGTGCAACTGGCCTGGGCGATGAAGTTGTTGAGCAGCTTGATGACGTGCCCGGCACCTGGGGCGCCGACGTGGAAGACGTTCTCGGCGAAGGCCTTCAGTACCGGTTCGAGTTGCGCAAACTGGGCCTGCGTGGCCCCCACCATGACGTTCAGGCGGCCCGCTTCGGCATCGACCGGAGTGCGCGCCAGCGGTGCGTCAACGTAGTGAACGCCCTGGCTTTCGCACAGGGCACGCAAGCGGTTGGTCGATTCGGGTTCGGCGGTCGAGGTGTCGACGATCACCAGCCCGCGCGCCGCGCCCGTCAACAGCCCCTCGGCGCCGCCGACGGCAGCTTCGACCTGCGGTGAACCGGTGACACACAGGAAGACGATGTCGCTGCTGCGCGCGAGATCGGCCGGTGTGGCAGAGAGCGTGGCCCCCGCTGCCAGCAGGTCGGCCACGCGCTCGCGGTTGCGGTGCACCGTGATCGACAGCGGGTAGCCTTTGGCACGCAGGTTCTTCGCCATGCCATGACCCATGAGCCCGGAGGCGCCGATGAATCCGATGCGCTGCATGAGCGTCTCCTTGATGCGGTGGGGGCATCAAGCATAGCCCTGGGGTGGAAAGCTGTGCAGCGACAGCCCCTGAGACGCTACGGAATGGTTTTGGTCGCTTCGGCCGAGAAGGCGCTCTCGGTGCCGCTGCTGTCGTAAGCCGTGACCGCGAAGTAGTAGGTCCGCCCTGAAGGCAGGTTGGCAACGACATGACTGGTCCCCGCGCTCGCACGGGCGCCAGAACCGAGCCCCTGCTGGTAAGTGCGCGAGGCCGTACCCCAATAGACGCGGTAGCCAGCGACGCGCGTGTCCGATGACGCGCTCCATTGCAACGTCGCCGAGCCGACCGCTGGCGCAGGCGCCGGAGCGGGTGCCGGTGCAGGTGAGGGAGCTGGCGAGGGCGAGGGAGCTGGCGGCGTGGGCGCCGGACGAGGAGTCGGCGCTGGGGCAGGGGTCGGTGCCGGCGACGGACTGGGCGACGGCGACGGATTCGGCGTGCCGACGGGGGGCGCTGAATCCGTGGGCTCAGAGTCGGAGCCGCCGCCGCAGGCGGTCAACACAGCGACCGCCAAGCTCAGCAGGGCGAGGTTGGCGTGGCGAAGGGGGAATGTGGCCATCACTGAAGTGCAAGGGAGATGTATTTGGGCCCCCCTATGTTGAGGGTCGGCCATCGGATGCATGTAACAAGTCTCCTGGGTGAGCCTCGGCAGGTCGTGTGTCAGAGCGGCCAAAGCCAGTGCCCTTGTTACAAGCGGACGCCCTTGCGTTGGCGCCGGACCGGCGCAGCGGAACTTTTCCACTGATCCGCCGGCGATGACCAAGCGGCCGACCCGCGAGGCGCGCTTGACGAGGCTGGCGCTGGATGCATCCGACAGCGCAAAGCACGGGTTCAACCCGATGTGATTCTGTAATTACAGCATCATCATCACGCCATGGCCGATCCGATTCCCTTTCCGACCCCCTCGCCGCCGATCCGGGGTGCCTCGCTGCACGACAACGTGGCCGAGCGCTTGCGTGCGATGGTCTTCGAGCGACAGCTCGCGCCGGGCGAGTTCATCGACGAAAAGACGCTGGCGGCGCAATGGCAGATCAGCCGCACGCCGCTGCGCGAAGCCCTCAAGGTGCTGGCTGCGGAGGGCCTGGTCGAGCTGGTGACCGGCCGCGGCAGCCGCGTCGTCACGCTCACCGACGACGACGCCGACGCGCTGTTCCCGGTGATGGCGCTGCTCGAAGGCCGTTGCGCCCACGAAGCCACGCTGCGCGCCAGCGACGAAGAACTGGCCGAACTGCACCAGTTGCATGAGCGCCTGGAGATGCATGCGGCGCTCAATGACATCGACGGCTACTACCGCGCCAACCACGCCTTCCACAGCAAGGTGCAGGCGCTGGCCGCCAACCGCTGGCTGGACCGCGTCACCGGCGACCTGCGGCGCTTCCTGCGCCTGCTGCGCGGGCGGCAGTTGAACCTGCCGGGGCGCATCGACGCCTCGATCAACGAACACCGGGTGCTGATCAACGCCATCGGCACGCGCGACGCCCATCGCGCCGAGCGCGCGATGCACGATCACCTGATGGCCCAGCTGTCGGCGCTGAAGGCGCTGCGCCAGCGCGAACGCGCCGCGCGCCGCAAAGGGGACGTCGCATGACGCTGCCGCGCCAGGTGCTGACCGATTGCCGCCGTCTGTTGTCGGTGCGCGGCGAGGCCAACAGCCCCGTGCTGGCGGCCTCGATCGTGGCCCGCCTGGACGGGCTCGACGACGGTCAGCGCAGCCGCTTCTTCGAACGCCTGGCCAGCGACTTCAGCCCCGATCCCAAGGCGGTGCTGTCCGCCGCCCAGGCCTACGCCGCCGAGCCCAACGCCCAGGCCATCATCCGCCTGGCCCGCATCGCCGAGCCGCCGCGGCAGGAGCTGTTCCGGCGCCTGAACCGCGCGCCAGGGGGCACGGCGGCCATCGTGCGCCTGCGCCGGGCCTTGCTCGATCGGCTGCCGAAGAACCCGGCGCTGGCCGCGGTCGAGTCCGACCTGCTGCACTTGCTGTCCTCCTGGTTCAACCCGGGCTTTCTGGAGATGCGGCGCGTCGACTGGAACTCTCCGGCGCAACTGCTCGAGCAGATCATCCGCCACGAGGCCGTGCATGAGATCGACGGCTGGGACGACCTGCGCCGCCGGCTGCGCCCCGACCGGCGCTGTTTCGCGTTCTTCCATCCGCAACTGCCGGACGAGCCGTTGATCTTTGTCGAGGTGGCGCTGGTACCGGAGATGGCGGGGGCGATCGCGCCGCTGATCGACAAGCGTGCTTCGCCCTTGCCACCGGACCAGTTCAAGGTGGCCGTGTTCTATTCGATCAGCAACTGCCAGCCCGGCCTGCGCGGTGTCTCGCTCGGCAACTTCCTGATCAAGCGCGTCGCCGAGCAGTTGAAGCGCGAGCTGCCGCAGATCAAGACCTTCTGCACGCTGTCGCCGATTCCCGGTTTCATGGCGTGGCTGACGAAGGCGCGGCCCGAGTCGCTGCCGGCCAAGTTGCAGCGTGCGCACGACGAACTGCACGCCGCCTGCGGAGCCGACTTTGCAGCGCTGACGCACGCCTCGCGCCTGGTGGCGCTGCCGGGCTCGGCACACCACGCGCTGTGGCGGCTGGCCGCGCATTACCTGGTCGACATCTCGCCTCTACCGCAAGGCGACCCGGTGGCTCGCTTCCATATGGACAACGGTGCGCGCCTCGAACGCCTGAACGCGCAGGCCAACCTGTCACCCAAGGGCCTCAAACAATCGGCTGGCTTGATGGTGAATTACCTATACGACCTGGCCCGCATCGAAAGGCATCATGACCGCTTCGCACATGGCGATGTCGTGGCCAGCCGCGCCGTGTCCGCATTGCTCTGAAGATCGACAACCAGGAGACAACCCGATGAATCGCTGTTCCCCCATGTCCCGGCGCACGCTGATCGCGGCCGGCGCAGCCGCACTCGCTGCGCCGAGCACCTTCGCCCAAGGGGCCTGGCCGGCCAAGCCGGTGACGATCGTCGTGCCGTTTCCACCCGGCGGCGGCACCGATGCGTTTGCTCGCCCGCTGTTCGCGACCATGACCAAGAATGCCGGCAAGCAGTTCATCATCGACAACAAGGGCGGCGCTGGCGGCACGCTTGGTGCCGGCTTGGCTGCGCGCGCTGCGCCGGACGGCTACACCTTCTTCATGGGCGCGGTGCACCACGCCATTGCGCCGAGCGTCTACCCGAAGCTCGACTACAACATCGAGAGCGATTTCGTCCCGGTCGGCTTGATCTCGTCCGTGCCGCAGGTCATCGTCGTCAACCCGCAGCGCGTCGCGGCGAAGACCTTGCCCGAGTTGCTCGACTTCATCCGCAAGAACCCAGCCAAACTCAACTACGGCTCGGCCGGCAACGGCACCTCGCATCACCTCGCAGGTGAACTCTTCAAGCTGCAGACCAAGACCTTCATCACCCACATCCCGTACCGCGGCGCGGGGCCGGCGTTGCAGGATCTGGTGGCAGGGCAAGTGGACATGATGTTCGACGGCCTGGGCTCGTCGGCCACGCACATCAAGAGCGGACGCATTCGCGCCATTGCGGTGGCGGGCAGCAAAGCAGCGCCCGGTTTTGCCGACGTGCCGCTGGCCAAGACCGGCGGCGCGCCGAACTACGAAGTCGCCACTTGGTACGGCCTGTGGGCGCCCAAGGGCACGCCGCGCGAGTTGGTCACGGCGATGCAGAACGAGTTGCGCAAGGCGCTCAACAGCGACGAGTTGAAAGCCACCTGGACGGGGCTGGGCACCGAGACGCCGAACCTGTGGGGTGACGACTATGGGCGCTTCGTTTCGGCGGAAATCAAGCGCTGGGCCGAAGTCGTCAAGAACTCCGGCGTCAAGCTCGATTGAGAACGTCCGATCGATGACGGGCTCGGTTCGCTACACACTGCCCGATGCGGCGGGCATCGCGCGTCTGACGCTGTCGAACCCCGGCAAGCGGAACGCGCTGTCGGTCGTCATGTGGCGCGAGCTGCGCACGCACGTGGCACGTCTGAATGCCCGCCACGATGGCGTGCGGGTGGTCGTGGTGGAGGGCGAGGGTGGGCAGTTCGCCTCGGGCGGTGACATCGAAGAGTTCCCCCAGTTCCGCTTCGACGCCAACACGCTGGCGCGCTTCCATGAGGAAGACGTGCGCCCGGCCCTGCAAGCCATGCTCGACTGCGATCTGCCGCTGGTGGCGCAGATCGACGGTGCGTGCATCGGCGGCGGCCTGGAAATCGCCACGTGCTGCGACCTGCGCATTGCCGGCCAGAGTGCGCGCTTCGGCGTGCCGATCGCCAAACTCGGCTTTCCGATGGCGCCTGCCGAGCTGGAGATGGTGGCTGCGGTGATCGGCCCGACGGTGCTGCGCGAGCTGCTGATCGAAGCGCGCGTGTTGGACGCCGAGGAGGCGTTCGCACGTGGCCTCGTCACACGTGTCGTCGCCGACGCCGACGTGGCCGCCGAGGCGCGCGCCGCCGCCGAGCGAATTGCCGCACTGTCACCGCAGGCACTGCGCCTGAACAAGCGCGCGCTTCGTCAGTTCACATCAGCAGCGCACAGCAGCGCAGCCGAGCGCGCGCCGCACTATGCCTACGCAGCGAGCGACGAGCACCGCGAAGGCTTGGCGGCGTTCAATCAAAAAAGAAACCCGCGCTTCTGAGGAAAGACAAGCGATGCCGAACCAGAACCTGTACGCCGCGCTGCGCGCCGGCTTCCCGAGCGACCTCGACGCCACGGCGGTCGAGACCTGCGACACAGCGGCACCGCTGCACTACACGTGGCGCGATCTCGACCGTGCCAGTGCGCGCATCGCCAACCTGCTCGACGGCCTCGACATTCCCGCGGCGTCGCGCGTGGCTGTGCATGCCGACAAGAGCGTCGAGGCGCTGATGCTCTACCTGGCGGTGCTGCGCGCCGGGCATGTCTACCTGCCGCTCAACACCGCGTACCAGGCCGCGGAGCTCGAATACTTCATCGGCAATGCCGAGCCCGCTGTCGTGGTCTGCGCGAAGCGCAACTTCCCGTGGATCAGCAAACTCTCGTTCGCGGCCGGCGTGAAGAACGTCTTCACGTTGGACGGTGATCGCACCGGCACGCTGCTCGACCGCGCTGCGTTGATGAGCGACGACCATGCCGTTGCCGAGCGCAGTGCCGACGATCTCGCCGCCATCCTCTACACCAGCGGCACGACAGGTCGCAGCAAGGGCGCAATGCTGACGCATGGCAACCTGTCGTCGAATTCGCTGACACTGAAGGACTATTGGGGCTGGACAGGCAGCGACGTGCTGATTCACACGCTGCCGATCTTCCATGTACACGGGCTTTTCGTCGCCATCCACGGTGCGCTGATCAGCGGCAGCAAGATGCTGTGGTTCGAGAAGTTCGATCCGCGCGCGACGATTGCGCAGATGGCACGCGCCACGGTGATGATGGGCGTGCCGACGCTGTACGTGCGCATGCTCGCCGAGCCGTCACTGACGCGCGCCGCCGCGTCCAACATGCGCCTGTTCATCGCCGGCTCGGCGCCGCTGCTGCCCGAAACCTTCGATGCCTGGCGCGAGCGCACCGGGCACACCATCGTCGAGCGCTACGGCATGAGCGAGACGGTGATGCTGACATCCAACGCGTATCACGCCAAAGACGGCGAGCGCCGCGCCGGCACTGTCGGCAAGCCGCTGCCGGGCGTGCAGCTTCGCATCCACGACGACAAGGGTCAGTCCTGCCGCACCGGCGACATCGGCCTGATCGAGGTCAAGGGGCCGAACGTGTTCAAGGGCTACTGGCGCATGCCGGAGAAAACGGCCGAGGAGTTCACGACCGACCTCTGGTTCAAGACCGGCGACGTCGGCAAGGTGGACGAACAAGGCGTCGTCAGCATCGTCGGCCGCAGCAAGGACCTGATCATCAGCGGTGGCTACAACGTCTACCCGGCCGAGATCGAGGGCTACTTGAACGAACAAGCCGGCGTTGCCGAAAGCGCGGTGATCGGCGTGCCGCACCCCGACTTCGGCGAAGCCGTCGTCGCCGTCGTCATCGCCAAGCCCGGCGCAATCCTCGACGCGCAAACGCTGATTGCCGCGATGAAGAACAAGATCGCTGCCTTCAAGGTGCCCAAGCGCGTCTTTGTCGAGCCCGAGCTGCCGCGCAACCAGATGGGCAAGGTGCAGAAGAACCTGCTGCGCGAACAGCACAAGGGCTTGTTCGCCACAGGCTGACCAGCGTCTGCTTGCGCCGCGCGCTGCCCAAGGGGAAGCCGCGTGCGGTGACGATCCATGTCGCGCCCCAGCGAGGACGATGCCGACCACCTGACGGCGTCGCCATCGTCCCTGGCCCTCACTGCCCGCCGCGCACCAGGTAGCCGCGCAGCGCGTAGCGCAACTGGGCTTCCGAGTTTTGATCGAAACGGGTGCACATGCGCAGGTTGGCGTTGAACGGGTCGAAGCGGCCGATGACCCACAGCGCTTCACCGGCATTGAACTGCGGACCGGTGACCCAGCTGCGGTCGTAGGTGGCGGTGCCGAAGACCCGCACGCGCGACCAGGCCAGCGTCAGCGGCTGTGTGTCGTTGCCGCGCCAGAGTTCGAAAAAGCAGGGGTTGATTGCCGTGCTGGCGTTGCGCGGGTCGACGCTCAGATCCGTCAGCCGGAAGGCCCGGCCCGCCGGAACGGTGTAGACCTTGCGCGCCACCGCGCCGGACGTGTTGCCGCCCTCGGAGTCCGGGACGACGCCGATGGACTCGAACGCATCGACAACGAAGCCGGGCGCAATCACGCTCGGCACCTGGGCGCTCGCGGCGCCGCAAGCGACGCAGATCGCGCTGCTCAACAGGATCTTCTTCAGGGTCTTGTTCATGATGGCTTTCGGGCGGTTGAAACGCCATCACAGGCTAGAGCCGGGCGTGCCGCATCCGATTGAGCAGAGGCAAGTCGCGCGCCGGGCCGCGCGCACGATCCTCGCTGCGCCTGAGCGAAATCAATCAGCGGCGGGCGCGGCCCGGCGCGCGGCGCCTCAGCCGCCGCTGGCGACCGGGTGCTTGGCCATCAGCTCCAGCGCCTGCACGAGCGCCGAGTGGTCCATCTCGGCCAGGCCGTTGGCGGCGCAGGTCTGCATCAATTGCGCGGTCATCGCTGTATTCGGCAGCGCGACGCCGAGCGCTCTGGCGCCTTGCAACGCGAGGTTCAGATCCTTCTGGTGCAGCTTGATGCGGAATCCCGGGTTGAAGGTGCGCTTGATCATGCGCTCGCCGTGCACTTCGAGCACGCGGCTGGACGCGAAGCCGCCCATCAGCGCCTGCCGCACGCGCGCCGGGTCGGCGCCGGCCTTGCTCGCAAAGACGAGCGCTTCGCCGACGGCAGCGATATTCAAGGCAACGATGACCTGGTTGGCCACCTTCGTGATCTGCCCGGCACCGGCCGGGCCGACATGCGTGATGTTCTTGCCCATCAGCGCGAGCAGCGGCTGCAGGCGTGCGAAGACCTCATCGCGGCCGCCGACCATGATCGTCAGGCTGGCCGCTTTGGCACCGACCTCGCCACCGGACACCGGTGCGTCGAGCCAGTCGGCGCCGGTGGCTTCGATCTGTTGGGCGAACTCCTTGGTCTCGATCGGCGAGATCGAGCTCATGTCGACGACGGTCTTGCCCTTCGTCAGTGCCGATGCGATGCCGTTGTCGCCGAACAGCACCTTCTGCACGTCGGGCGTGTCGGGCACCATGGTGAAGATCACCTCGGCGTTCTTCGCCACCTCGGCCGGTGTCTTGCACGCCACGGCGCCGGCATCGAGCAGCGCCTGCGGCACGGCGCTGCGCGTGGTGACGAACAGCTCGTGCCCAGCAGCACGCAAGTGGCCCGCCATCGGCGTGCCCATGATCCCAAGACCGATCCAACCGAGCTTCATGATGCCTTCATCTCCTTGACGATTTGCTGCGAGCCGGCGATCAGGATGCGCGCGTCCGAGCTGATGGTGACGAAATCGAACCCCTTGGCGATGCGCGCTCGGGCCACGTCGGTGCGGCCGTTGTGCACGCCTGCCTTGATGCCATGCGCCTTGGCCCGGGCGAGGATGTGGTCGATGGCCTGCGCGACCGGCGGATCGACATCGTCGAACACCGGCGTGCAGCCCAGCGACAAGGACAGGTCCGACGGGCCGATATAGACCGCGTCGAGCCCCTCGACCGAGCAGATCGCATCCAGATTGTCGAGCGCCTGCGCGGTCTCGATCATCGCGAAGACGACAACATTGTCGTTCGCTGCAGTAGCGTAATCGGCGCCGTGCACGAGTCCGGCGCGCACCGGCCCGAAGCTGCGCCCGCCGCGCGGTGCGTAGTGCGTGTACGACACCAAGCGCTGTGCGTCCTCGCGCGTGTTGACCATCGGGCAGATCAGCGCCTGCGCGCCGGCGTCGAGGATCTTCATCAGCGGCGCCGGGTCGAGCCATGGCGCGCGCACCACTGGCATCGCCGGTGTGGACTGCAGCGCCTGCAGCATCGTCAGCAGCGCGCCCTCGTCGATCAGGCCATGCTGCATGTCGATCGTCAGCGTGTCCCAGCCCTGGTGGCCCATGACTTCGGCCGAGAAGCCGTTGGGCACCGCCAGCCAGCCGTTGATGGCGGGCTTGCCTTGCGCCCACAGCGTGCGCAGTTTGTTCTCTCTCATTTCAGTTTCCCTTCATGTCATGTAACTGGTGCGGGGTTGAACAGCACCAATGCGTTGTGCAGCTTCCATTGTTCGGCCCAGGTCTTCTTCCGGCCGCTGGCCACGTCGAGCATCAGTCGGAAGAGCTCCCAGCCAACCTCTTCGATCGTCGCCGTGCCGTCGGCGATCGTGCCTGCATTGACGTCCATCAGGTCGTGCCAGCGGCGCGCCAGGTCGCTGCGCGTGGCCACCTTGATGACGGGCACGGCGGCCAGCCCATACGGCGTGCCGCGGCCGGTGGTGAAGACATGCAGGTTCATGCCGGCCGCCAGCTGCAGCGTGCCGCAAATGAAATCGCTGGCCGGCGTGGCGGCATAGGTCAGGCCCTTGGCTTTCAGCTTCTCGCCGGGCGAGAGCACGTTGGCGATCGGCGCCGAGCCCGACTTGACGATCGAGCCCATCGCCTTTTCGACGATGTTCGACAGCCCGCCCTTCTTGTTGCCCGGCGTCGTGTTGGCGCTGCGATCGACGCTGCCGCGCTGCAGGTAGGCGTCGTACCAGGCCATCTCGTCGATCATGCGCTGCGCCACTTCGGGTGTGGTGGCGCGCGAGGTCAACTGGTCGATGCCGTCGCGGACCTCGGTGGTTTCGGAGAACATCACGCTGGCGCCGGCGCGCACCAGCAGGTCGGTGCAGAAGCCGACCGCCGGATTCGCGGTGACGCCGGAGAAAGCGTCGCTGCCGCCGCACTGCACGCCGACGACGAGTTCGCTCGCGGGCACGGTTTCTCTGCGGCGCGCGTTCAATCGTTCGAGGTGTTCTTCGGCGGTGGCCATGATCGATTCGATCATCGACATGAAGCCGACATGCTTGTCGTCCTGAAGACAGACCACGTCGAGCTTGGCTTCCTCGCTCGCACCCACGTCGGCAACGTTGCGCTCATCGACGATCGCGAAACTGCCGGGCGGCAGCAAGCGCTCCGGCTGCAGCTTCTCGCAGCCGAGGCTCACCACCATCACCTCGCCGCCGAAGTTCGGGTTCAGGCTGATGTTGCGCAGCGTGCGGATCGGGATTTCGGCGCCCGGCGCGTCGATGGCGACGCCGCAGCCGTAGGTGTGCTCCAGGCCGACCACGTCATCGACATTCGGAAACTTCGGCAGCAGCTCGGCCTTGATGCGCTGCACCGCGAAGTCGAGCACGCCGGCCACGCATTGCACCGTCGTCGTGATGGCGAGGATGTTGCGCGTGCCGACCGAGCCATCGGCGTTGCGAAAGCCTTCGAAGCTGTGGCCGGTGAGCGCGGGCAGCGGCGGCGGCTTGACCGTCGACATCGGCAAGCCGTCGAGCCCGCGAGCGTCGGGCATCTTCAGCAAGCGCTCGTGGACCCAGCTGCCGGCCGCGATGTCATTCAACGCATAGCCGATCGGGATGCCGTAACGCAGCACCGGCGCATCGGCCGCGATGTCGGCCAGCGCCACCTTGTGGCCCTGGGGCACGCGATCGCGCAGCGCCAGGCCCGAGGGCAGCACCGCGCCGGGCGGCAAGCCGCCGTCGTTGGCGACGATGGCGACGTTGTCGCGCTCGTGCATGCGGATCGTCAGCGGCGGCATCACCGTCTCCAGGCTCATGGGCGTTTGCCGATCTCGGCGACTTCGCGCGTCCAGGCCTTGCTTTGTTCGCTGAGTGTGACGCCCAGCCCCGACCGCGTCGGCACGAGCATGCGCCCGTCCTTGATTTCCAGGCGCTCGTTGAACAGCGGTTCGAGCCAATCGAAGTGTTCGACCCAGGGCTCGCGCGGGTAGGCCGCGCCGAGATGCACATGCAGCTCCATCGCGAAGTGCGGGCCGAGCATCAGCCCGGCCTGGTCGGCCTGCGCAGCGACCTTGAGGAACGGCGTGATGCCGCCCAGCCGCGGCGCGTCCGGCATCAGGTAGTCGGCGGCGCGGTGCCGGATCAGGTCGGCGTGCTCAGCGGCGCTGGTCAGCATCTCGCCGGTGGCGATCGGCGTGTCGAACATCGCCGCCAGCGCGGCGTGGCCCTCGTGGTCGTAGGCGTCGAGCGGCTCTTCGATCCACACGAGGTTGAACTCCTCGAAGGCGCGGCACATGCGCTGAGCGGTCGGCCGGTCCCACTGCTGGTTCGCATCGACCATCAGCGGCACGGCATCGCCGAGGTGCTCGCGCACCGCGGCGACACGCTTCATGTCGAGCGCCCGGTCGGGTTGCCCGACCTTCAACTTGATGCCGCCGATGCCGCGCTCGACCGATGCGGCTGCGTTGACGAGTAGCTGATCGAGCGGTGTGTGCAGGAAGCCGCCCGAGGTGTTGTAGCAGCGCACCGAGTCGCGGTGGGCGCCGAGCAGCTTGGCCAGCGACAGGCCAGCGCGTTTGGCCTTCAGGTCCCACAGCGCCACGTCGAAGGCGCCGATGGCCTGCGTGGCCAGGCCACTGCGGCCGACCGAGGCGCCGGCCCAGCACAGCTTGTCCCACAAGCGCGCGATGTCGCTCGGGTCTTCGCCGATCAATGCCGGGGCGATCTCCTTCGCATGCGCGAACTGCCCGGGGCCGCCGGCGCGCTTGGCGTAGGAAAAGCCCAGGCCGCTGTGGCCGCCGGTGGTTTCGACTTCCGCGAACAGCATTGCGATCTCGGTCATCGGCTTCTGGCGGCCGGTGAGCACCTTGGCGTCGCTGATCGGCGTGGCCAGCGGCAGGTAGCACGATGAGACGCGCAGCCAGGCGATGCGATCGCTCACGGGTTCACTCCGGCTTGATGCCCGCGGTCTTGATGACCTTGGTCCACAAGTCGATCTCGCTGGCCACGAACTTGGCGTAAGGCGTGCCGCCCGGTTCCGGCACGACGAAGCCTTTGGTTTCGAGCCACTGCTTGGTCTGCGGCGAGGTCATCACTTTTCGGAACGCGGCCTCGAGCTTGTCGACGATCGGCTGCGGCGTGCCCTTGGCCACCGACATGCCCGACCACGACAGCGCCTGGAAGTTCGGGATGCCGCTCTCATGGATCGTCGGCACGTCCGGGTACAGCGCATTGCGCTGCAGGCTCGACACGGCCAACGCGCGCAGCTTGCCGGCCTTGACGTGCGGCAGCGCGGTGTCCTGGTTGATGAACATCAGCGGGATCTGGCCACCCAACAGGTCCTGCATCATCGGGCCGCCGCCGCGGTATGGAATGCCGACCATGAACAAGCCCTTGCAGTCCGCGGCCTTGGGCGGGCACTTGCTGCCTTCGAGCTTGAACAGCTCCATCGCCATATGGCCCGACGCGGCGTGGGTGAAGCCGTAGTTGAGCTTGCCCGGGTTGGCGCGCACGTAGTCCACCAACTCCTTGTAGGTCTTCCACGGTGTGCTGGCGTTGACCACGAGCACGTTCGGGCCCGAGTGCACTTGCGCCAAGTGCACGAAGTCCTTGTTCGAGTCGTAGGCGAGTTTGCTGTCCAGGCCATGCGCCACTGCACTCTGGCCGACGCCGGTCTGGATGATGGTGTAGCCGTCGGCGGGCATCTGCTTGACGGCGCGCAAGGTGCCCACGGTGCCGCCGGCGCCACCGATGTTCTCGACGATGACCTGCTGGCCGAGTTCTTTGGTCAGGGCTTCGCCGATCATGCGCGCCATCACGTCACTGGTGCCGCCAGCCGGGAAGGGGCTGACGATCTTCAGCGGTTTGCTGGGCCAGTTGTCCTGCGCAGCCGCCGGCAGCGACACGGCGCAAGCCAGAGCACAGAGGAGGGTGGAGAGAAGTTTCATGAGCAATGTCCTTTCAGAGATCAGATGGCGCCGTGTGATTCCACGTACAGCGCGTACAGCGAATGGCAACTGGCCATGTAGAGGCGGTTGTTCTTCGGGCCGCCGAAGCACAGGTTGGCGCAGCGCTCGGGCAGCTTGATGAAGCCGATGGCCTTGCCCTGCGGATTGAAGACGGCCACGCCGTCGAGGTCTTCGGGCTTGCCGCGCAACTGGAACACCTTGCGCCCGCCGACGTCGCTGGCTTCGGCATTGAGCGCGCCGTTGCTGCCGTAGCCGCACCACAGATTGCCGTCGCGATCGACCTTGAAGCCGTCGAGCGCGCCGAAGTCGGCGGCGTCGATCAACTTGGTCTTGCCCGCCACCGTGCCGTCGGCGTTGACGTCGTAGCTCCAGATGCTGCGATTCGGTGTGCCGCGCCACTCGACCACGTACAGCTTCTTCTCGTCGGGCGAGAAGGCAATGCCGTTGGGGTTCAAGAGGTCGGTGATCACGGCCGTGATCTTGCCGTCGGCTGCGATGCGGTAGACGTTGGTCGTGGCCTGCTCGGTCTTCGCGCGCGAGCCTTCCCATTCACCGTTGATGCCGAACAGCGGGTCGGTGAACCAGACGCTGTCGTCGCTCTTGACGGCGATGTCGTTCGGTGCGTTCAGGCGCTTGCCCTCGAAGCTGTCGGCCAGCACGGTGATCTTGCCGTCCTTCTCGGTGCGCGTTACCCGGCGTGTCACCGAGTGCTCGCCGGTGACGAGGCGGCCCTGGCGGTCGCGCGCATTGCCGTTGGCCCAGTTGGCATTGCGGCGAAAGACGGTGAAGCTGCCGTCGCGCTCGCTGAACTTCATGATGCGGTTGTTGGGGATGTCGCTTACCAGCACGTAGCCGCCATCGTCCGGAAAGTACACCGGCCCTTCGGCCCAACGCATGCCGGTGGCGACCTGCTCGATGGTGCTGCTGTAGATGCGGTACTTGGCGAAACTCGGGTCGAGGATCAGCACCGACGGGTCGGGGTAGCGCTGGTTCGGCTTGAACTCGAACGATTGCGCACCGGCAGCGCCGACGGCACCGAGTGCCGACCAGCCCGCCGCCTGGATGAGCTGGCGGCGGGCGCGGTTGGGTTGTTCTTGCACAGGTTGTCTCCTCTTTGCTTTGTGTGGGGTGCTTCTAGCGCACCATGCAGGGCCGTTTGGGGTCGAACGTCCAGTTGGGGATCAGGTATTGCATCGCGGTGGCGTCGTCGCGCGCGCCGAGGCCATGCTGTTTGTAGAGCTGGTGCGCCTTCTCGACCTCAACCATGTCGAGCTCGACACCGAGTCCCGGCTGCTTCGGCACTTGCACGTGGCCGCCAACGATCTGCAGCGGCTCCTTCGTCAGGCGCTGACCGTCCTGCCAGATCCAGTGCGTGTCGATCGCCGTCACCTTGCCCGGCGCGGCGGCGCCGACCTGCGTGAACATCGCCAGCGAAACGTCGAAATGGTTGTTCGAGTGCGAGCCCCAGGTCAGGCCCCAGTCGCGGCAGGTCTGCGCCACGCGCACGCTGCCGGCCATCGTCCAGAAATGCGGGTCGGCCAGCGGGATGTCCACCGACTGCAGTGACAGCGCGTGCGTCAGTTGCCGCCAGTCGGTGGCAATCATGTTGGTCGCTGTCGGCAGGCCGGTGGCGCGGCGGAACTCGGCCATGACCTCGCGGCCGGAGAAGCCGGCCTCGGCACCGCAGGGGTCTTCGGCGTAGGCGACCACGCCGCGCATGTCGCGCATCAGGCGGATCGCATCCTTCAACAGCCAGCCGCCGTTGGGGTCGAGCGTGATGCGCGCGTCGGGGAAGCGTTCGTGCAGCGCGACGATGGCTGCGCACTCGTCTTCGCCGCGCAGCACGCCGCCTTTCAACTTGAAGTCGTTGAAGCCGTAGCGCTCGCGCGCCGCTTCGGCCTGGCGCACGATGGCCTCGGGCGTCAGCGCTTCGTCGTGGCGCACGCGAAACCAGGCGTTGTCAGCGGTGGGCTCTTCGCGGTACGGCAAGCCGGTCTTTTTCCTGTCACCGATGTAGAACAGGTAGCCCAGCATCTCGACCGACTCGCGCTGCTGGCCCTCGCCGAGCAGCGCGGCCACGGGCACGCCCAGATGCTGGCCGAGCAGGTCGAGCAGGGCCGACTCGATGGCGGTGACGGCGTGGATCGTGGTGCGCAGGTCGAAGGTCTGCGCACCGCGGCCGCCGGCGTCACGGTCGGCAAAGGTCTGTTGCACGCTGCGCAGCACGGCCTGCACGTTGCCGACGGTCTGCCCCACCACCAGGGGCGCCGCGTCTTCGAGGGTCTGCCGGATTTTTTCGCCGCCGGGCACTTCGCCAACGCCGGTGCGGCCTGCGCTGTCTGTCAGGACGACCAGGTTGCGCGTGAAGAACGGTCCGTGGGCGCCTGACAGGTTCATCAACATGCCGTCGCGGCCGGCGACAGGGATGGCTTGCAAACGCGTGATGTGAGGGCTGGAGTTCATGGCCGGCGTCAGGTGCGATGAGTGGGGGAGGCTCGGACCGTTCGAGCGGCCAGAACCAGGTCATCGTACAACTTACTTGGATCGTGTCAAGCCGGGCGCACGCGGGGCCGGGCGCTGCGTCCCGCGTCGTGGACCTGGGCCCGCGTCCGGCGCGCCTTGCTGTTGGCCAGGTGGGTGCGCATGGCGGCCCGCGCGGCCTCGCTGTCCTGCATCGAAATGGCGTCGAGCAGGCTCTCGTGTTCCGCATTGACGCGGCGCAGGTAGTCGCGCCGTTCGTCGGTCAGCGGCACCGGCGCATCGAGCCGTGCTCGCGGGATCATCGACGCGCCGAGGGTGGCCAGCAATTCGTCGAAATGCGGGTTCTGGGTGGCGCGCGCGATCTCGAGATGGAAGCGGAAATCGGCGGCCACCGCGTCGCGTCCGGCCTGTACTGCGGCGCCGAAATCGTCGAGCGCGCGCCGCATCTTGCGCAGGTTGTCTTCACTGCGGCGCTGGGCGGCCAGCGCTGCCGCTTCGGTCTCCAGGCCGATGCGCAGTTCGAGCATGGCGATGACGTCGTGCAGCGTCGCCAGTTGCTCGGGGGCGATGCGAAACGGCGCTGATGCGGCCGGGCCGACGACGAAGGTGCCGATGCCGTGCCGCGTCAGCACCTGGCCTGCGGCCTGCAGCTTCGACAAGGCCTCGCGGACGACGGTCCGGCTGACGCCGTGCTCGGCCATGATGGCTGCTTCGGTGGGCAGCTTTTCGCCCGGCGCCAGGCGGCCGTCGCGGATGCGGTCGCCCAGTGAGGCCACCAGGGTTTGCGCCAAGTTGCGCGGGCGCCCGGCGGGGCTGGCGGTGCGTGCTGATTTGGTGGCCATGTGTCGGTGAAAACCCCGGGGCGCGACGCCTTGACGCGGCCCTTCCTTCCGTGAATGATCGCAGTTGTACGACAACCGACAACTGCTGCAAACCCGCGCCGATGGTGCCGCAGTCGAGGTTCCTGAACAAGGTTCCAACGTTTCCATTGCCACAACGTGCTCGACACCCCTGCGTCCACCATCCGCTTCGGCCGCCTGCTGCTGACCGGCGCCGCCGGCAACCTCGGCCAGGAGCTGCGTCCGCGCCTGAAGGCCTATTGCAAGGTGCTGCGCCTGTCACACCGCAAGGACTTCGGCCCCGCCGGCGACGGCGAGGAGATCGTGCTGGCGTCGCTCGAAGACAAGGCGCAGATGGTGGCGCTGCTCAAAGATGTCGACGCCGTGGTCCACATGGGCGGCGTCTCCACCGAACAGGCCTGGGAGCCGATCCTGGCCGGCAACATCGTCGGCATGGTCAATCTTTACGAAGCGGCGCGCAGGAACAAGGTCAAGCGCATCGTCTTCGCGAGCTCGAACCACGTCACCGGCTTCTACCGCCAGGACCAGGTGATCTCGCCGAAAGACCCAGTGCGGCCTGACGGTTTCTATGGGCTGTCCAAGGCTTTCGGCGAGAACCTGGCGCAGCTGTACTGGGACCGCCACGGCCTCGAGACGGTGAGCCTGCGCATCGGCTCGTCGTTCACCGAACCGAAAGACCGCCGCATGCTCGCCACGTGGATGAGCTACGACGACACCGAGCGTCTGGTCGTCGCCGCGCTGACGGCGCCAATCGTCGGCCACAGCATCATCTACGGCATGAGCGACAACAAGACGGTGTGGTGGGACAACACGTCCGCCCGCCACATCGGCTACCGGCCGCAAGACAGCTCGGAAGTTTTCCGGGCTGCGGTCGAAGCGCGCCAGCAAACCGTCGATGGCACCGATCCGGTGGCGATCCACCAGGGCGGCGCGTTCGTGCGTCAGGGTCACTACGACTGACCGAAACCTTTTCCCAACCGTTGACCCCCTGCGCCGAGTCACGGCGCGACACCCCCAGGAGACCTCACCATGATCCTTCGCAGAACCCTGATCGCTGCTGCCGCCGCGCTCACTGCCTTTGCCGCTCACGCCCAGAACATCGTCCTCAAGGCCGCTGACACCCACCCGGCGGGCTACCCGACGGTGGTCGCGGTCGAGAACATGGGCAAGAAGCTCGAAGCGGCCACCAACGGCCGCATCAAGATGCAGATGTTCCCGGGCGCCGTGCTCGGCCAGGAAAAGGAAACCGTCGAGCAGACGCAGCTCGGCGCGATCCAGATCGCTCGCATCTCGCTGGGCGTGATCGGGCCGGTGGTGCCGGACGTGAACGTCTTCAACATGCCCTTCGTCTTCCGCGACGTGGCGCACATGCGCAAGGTGATCGACGGCGCGGTCGGCGACGAGCTGCTGCAGAAGGTCACTGACAGCCCGGCCAAGCTGGTCGGTCTGGGCTGGATGGACGGCGGCGCCCGCAACCTCTACACCAAGAAGCCGGTGAAGACGCCGGCCGACCTGGCCGGGCAGAAGGTGCGCATGATGGGCAACCCGCTGTTCGTCGACACGATGAACGCGATGGGCGGCAACGGCATTGCCATGGCCTACGGCGAGGTCTTCACCGCGCTGCAGACCGGCGTGATCGATGGCGCCGAGAACAACCCGCCTTCGTACTTCACCGCCAACCACTACAACACGCCGGCCAAGTACTACGCGCAGACCAACCACCTGATCATTCCCGAAATCTTCGTCATGTCCAAGGTGTCCTGGGACAAGCTGAGCAAGGAAGACCAGGCGCTGGTAAAAAAGGTTTCGCGCGAGGCGCAACTCGACCAACGCGGCCTGTGGGACAAGAGCGTGGAGGACTACACCGCCAAGCTCAAGACCGCTGGCATCCAGTTCATCGCGGTGGACCAGAAGCCCTTCTTCGACGCCACCGCCCCGGTGCGTGCGAAGTACGGCGCGCAGTTTGCCGACCTGATGAAGCGCATCGGCGACGTCAAGTAAGCCCCCGCCGCAGCGCCGCGTCGACCGGACGGTCGGCGCGGCGTCTTCGCATCCAGCCCACCACACCGCACCTCCATGGCTGAATCCTTTCACCGCTTCAACGACCGCGTGTACCTGGCGTGCATCTGGTTGTCCGGCATCGCCATCGCGGTGATGTCGGTCATCATCCCGTGGGGCATCTTCACGCGCTACGTGCTGGGCACCGGCTCGCAGTGGCCGGAGCCGATCGCGATCCAGCTGATGGTGCTGTTCACCTTCCTCGGCGCGGCAGTGGCGTACCGGGCCAACTCGCACATCGCGGTGGCCATGCTCACGGATCGATTGCCCGAGGGCCTGCGCCATGTGCTGCGCGGCGTGGTGCACCTGTGCATGCTCGGCGTGGCCGTCTACACGGTGATCAAGGGCACGCGTCTGTGCCTGGAAACCTGGAACCAGGTCATCGGCCAGTTGCCTTGGCTGCGTGTCGGCATCACCTACATGCCGGTGCCGGTGGGCGGCTTGGTGACCGCGCTGTTCGTGCTCGAAGTGATCTTCTTCGGCAACCAGAACCAGCGTGCGGTGATCACCTTCGACCACATCATTGAAGACACAGGGGCGGCGTGATGGATGCTTTTGTCCTCCTCGGCTCCTTCGCGCTGCTGATGCTGATCGGCATGCCGGTCGCCTACGCGATGGGCCTGTCGGCGCTGATCGGTGCGCTGTGGATCGACATCCCGATCGACGCGGTGATGATCCAGATCGCCTCCGGGGTCAACAAGTTCTCGCTGCTGGCGATCCCGTTCTTCGTGCTCGCCGGCGCGATCATGGCCGAGGGCGGCATGTCGCGCCGCCTGGTCGCCTTCGCCGGCGTGCTGGTCGGCTTCATCCGCGGCGGCCTGTCGCTGGTCAACATCCTGGCCTCCACCTTCTTCGGCGCGATCTCCGGCTCGTCGATGGCCGACACGGCGTCGATCGGCTCGGTGCTGATCCCCGAGATGGCGCGCAAGGGCTACCCGCGCGACTTCGCCACCGCCGTCACCGTCAGCGGCTCGGTGCAGGCGATCCTGATCCCGCCGTCGCACAACGCGATCATCTACTCGCTGGCCGCGGGCGGCTCGATCTCGATCGCCGCGCTGTTCGTCGCCGGCGTGCTGCCCGGCCTGCTGCTCGGCGCTGACGCTGGCCGCGCTGTGCATGGTGCATCGCGAAGAAGAAGAACTTCCCGCGCGGCGAGCGCATCCCGCTCAAGCAGGCGCTGAAGATCTGCGTCGACGCGCTGTGGGGCCTGATGACGATGTTCATCATCCTCGGCGGCATCCTGTCGGGCGTGTTCACCGCCACCGAGTCGGCGTCGATCGCGGTGATCTGGGCCTTCTTCGTCACGATGTTCATCTACCGCGACTACAAGTGGCACGACCTGCCCAAGCTGATGCACCGCACGGTCAAGACGCTGTCGATCGTGATGATCCTGATCGGCTTCGCCGCGGCCTTCGGCTACATCATGACGCTGATGCAGATCCCGCAGCAGATCACCGGCGCTGTTCACCGCGTGTCAGCAAGGAGCCGTGGGTCATCCTGCTGATGATCAACGTGCTGCTGCTGATCCTGGGCACGCTGATGGACATGGCGCCGCTGATCCTGATCATGACGCCGATCCTGCTGCCGGTGGCGACCTCGCATCGGCGTCGACCCGGTGCACTTCGGCATGATCATGATGGTCAACCTCGGCATGGGCCTGATCACGCCGCCGGTCGGCGCGGTGCTGTTCGTCGGTGCGGCGATTGCCAAGCTGCCGATCGAGCAGGTGACCAAGGCGCTGTTGCCGTTCTTCGGCGCGATGCTGTTCGTGCTGGCAATGGTGACCTACGTGCCGGCGATCTCGATGTGGCTGCCGAGGATGTTCGGGCTGTGAAGATCGTCGAGATGCGCGTCACGCCGATCGCGATCGGCGACCCACCGTTGCTCAACGCCGCCGGCCTGCACGCGCCGTACGCGCTGCGCACGATCGTCGAGCTGGTGAGCGACGACCGCATCACCGGCATCGGCGAGATTCCCGGCGCGTCGGCGACGTTGGCGCAGTTGCGAGATGCGCGCGAGGTCGTCATCGGGCACGACCCGTTCCAACTCAACGGCATCAAGCAGGCGCTGGTGAACCGTTTCGGCGATGGCGGCGTCAGCGCGCTGAAGGACGTGCGGCCGTGGGAGACGGCGCGCATCAACCACGTCTGGAGCGCGATCGAGGTCGCCTGCTTCGACATGATGGGCAAGGCCATCGAGCGCCCGGTGGTCGACCTGCTCGGCGGCGTGGTGCGCGAGCGCGTGCCGTACTCGGCCTACCTGTTCTTCAAGTACGAGGGCGCGGGTGGTGCGCTCGGCTTCGGCACCGACCCGAAGGCCACGCGGCTGGGCCGCGGCGCGCCAGGCTGCGGCGCTCGATCCCGAAAGCATCGTCGCGCAGGCGCGCGCGATGTGCGACGCCTACGGCTTCGAGTCGATCAAGCTCAAGAACGGCATCCTCGACCCCGACCTCGAGGTCGATTCGATGCTCGCGCTGCGCAAGGCCTTCGGCCCGCACGTGCCGCTGCGCATCGACCCCAACGGCGCCTGGACACATGCCACCGCGCTGCGCTGCGGCAAGCGCCTGCAAGGCACGCTGGAGTACTACGAAGACCCGGTGCGCGGCCAGGACGGCATGGCCGCGCTGCGGCGCGAGATGCGGCGACATGCCCTTCGCCACCAACATGTGCACCACGTCGTATGGCGACATCCCGGGCAGCATCGCCAAGCACAGCGAGGACATCATCCTCACCGATCACCACTTCTGGGGCGGGCTGCGCTCGACATTGGAGTTGAATCGCGTCGCCGCCACCTTCGGCCGCGGGCTGTCGATGCACTCGAACAGCCATGTCGGCATCTCGATGGCCGCGATGACGCACCTGGCCGCCGCCACGCCGATGCTGACCTACGCCTGCGACACGCACTACCCGTGGCAGAGCGACGAGCTGCTGGTCGGCGGCAAGCTGCCGATCGAAGGCGGCTGCGCGCGCGTGACGCGCGAGCCGGGCCTGGGCATCACGCTCGACCCTGCGGCCCTCGCGCGCCTGCACCAGCAGTACCTCGACTGCGGCCTGACCGACCGCGACGACGCGATCGAGATGCAGAAAAAGGAACCCGACTGGGCCTTCATGCCGGTACGCTACTGAGCCCGACCAAGAGCCGCGGAGTCCGCGTGTCAGTTCCAACCTTCGAGCCGCTACCCAGATCCGTCGATCGAAGTTCTCGACGACGCTTTCTTCGCGCTGCGCCTGTACAGCGCCAGCGTCGAGCAACTGGCGACCGGGTTTCGCTGGGCCGAAGGCCCGGTGTGGTTCGGCGATGGCCGCTACCTGCTGTTCAGCGACATCCCGAACAACCGCATCCTGCGCTGGGACGATGCCTCGGGCGCGACCAGCGTCTTCCGCGCGCCGGCCGACAACGCCAACGGCCACACGCGCGACCGCGACGGCCGGCTCGTCTCGTGCGAACACCTGACCCGGCGCATCACACGCACCGAGTACGACGGCCGCATCACCGTGCTCGCCGACCGCTTCGACGGCAAGCGGCTGAATTCGCCCAACGACATCGTCTGCGCCCAGGACGGCAGCATCTGGTTCACCGACCCGAGCTTCGGCATCAGCGGCCACTGGGAGGGCGAGCCCGCGGCGCAGGAGCTGCCGCACGCGGTCTACCGCCTGTCACCGCAGGGCGAGTTGCAGCAGATGCTGATCGATCTCAAAGGCCCGAACGGTCTGGCGTTTTCGCCCGACGAGTCCGAGCTGTACGTGGTTGAAAGCCGCGCCGAGCCGCACCGCAAGCTGTGGGCATACCGCGTCGGCACGAACGGCGCGCTCGGCAACAAGCGTCTCGTCATCGACGCGGCCGATGGTGGCGCGCTCGATGGCATCGCAATCGATGCCGAAGGCCACATCTGGTGCGGCTGGGGCGGCAACGGCCGCATGCCGAGCGAGCCGCTCGACGGCGTGCGCGTGTTCGACGCCGCGGGCAAGGCGCTCGGCCACATCCATCTGCCCGAACGCTGCGCCAACCTGTGTTTCGGCGGCGCCAAGCGCAACCGCCTGTTCATGGCGGCGAGCCATTCGCTTTATGCCCTGTACGTCAACGTACAGGGCGCCGCATGATCACTGCCTTGTATGTGAACGTGCAGGGCACGTCCTGACGCGGGCGCCGTGAGCGACAGCCCTGCTCGTTGTTCGCGCTGCGGTGGCGATTTCCATTGCGGCGCCGCCGACCTGTCGCAGCCCTGCGCGTGCACGACCGTGGCGCTCGATTCGCAGACGCTGGCGTCGCTGCGCGAACGCTACAGCGGCTGCCTGTGCTTGGTCTGCCTCGCGTCGCTGTCGCTCAACCCGCCAATGCCGCCGGCCGCCACGCCGCACCGCGTCGATTGACCCACCACACCAGCGACAGCATCACCGGCACTTCCACCAGCACGCCGACCACGGTGGCCAGGGCCGCGCCCGAGTTCAGGCCGAACAGCGAGATCGCCACCGCCACCGCCAGCTCGAAGAAGTTGGAGGTGCCGATCAGGCACGCCGGCCCGGCGATCTCGTGCGGCAGCTTGAGCAGCTTCGCGCCCACCCAGCCGACCGCGAAGATGCCGTAGCTCTGCAGCACCAGCGGCACCGCGATCATCGCGATCACCAAGGGCCGGGCGACGATGGTCTCGGCCTGGAAACCGAACAGCAGCACCACGGTGGCAATCAGCCCGAGCACCGACCACGGCTTGAGCCGCGCCGTGAACGCGCCCACCGCCTGCGTCGAGCGGCGCAGCAGCAGCTGGCGCGTGGCCATGCCGGCTGCCAGCGGCAGCACCACGTAGAGCAGCGTCGACAGCAGCAGCGTTTGCCAGGGCACGGTGATGTCGGTCACGCCGAGCAGAAGTGCGGCGAGGGGCGCGAAGGCGAACACCATGATCAGATCGTTCACCGACACCTGGACCAAGGTGTAGTTGGCGTCGCCCTTCACGAGCTGGCTCCAGACGAAGACCATCGCGGTGCAGGGCGCGACGCCGAGCAGGATCATGCCGGCGATGTACTCGCTGGCCGTCTGCGCATCGACCCAAGGTGCAAACACGACCTTGAAGAACAGCACCCCCAGCGCGGCCATCGTGAAGGGCTTGATGAGCCAGTTGACGACCAGCGTCAACGCCAGGCCGCCCGGTCGCTTGCCGACGTCCTTCACCGCCGACCAGTCGACCTGGATCATCATCGGGTAGATCATCACCCAGATGAACACGGCGACGACCAGGTTCACGTGCGCGAACTCGATCGATGCGATCAGCTGGAAGGCCGCCGGCCACACAAGGCCCAAGCCCACACCGGCGAGGATGCCCAATCCCACCCAGAGCGTGAGCCAGCGTTCGAACAGTCCCATGATCGGTCTCTAGCTGCGGCCGATGGCCGCCAGCGCGGATCGCAGTGCGTCGCGCGGGATCGTCTCGAGCGGCAATTCGAGCAACTGCAGCATGCGGTAGCCGAGCGCCTGTCGCGTCAGTTCGAACGCGCGCCGCTTGCCGTCGTCACCACCTTCGGCGTTGCTCGGGTCCGGGTAGCCCCAATGCACCTGCACGGGCGCGCCGGGGAAGTAGGGGCAGGTCTCCTTGGCGGCGCTGTCGCAGACCGTGATCACAGCGGCCAAAGGCACCGCGCCGGGCGCTGCGAACTCATCCCAACTCTTGCTGCGCGGCGCCTGCAACTCGATGCCCGCCGCGGCGAGTGCTTCGACGGCGAACGGATTGACCCGTCCGCTCGGCGCACTGCCTGCACTGTGCGCGACGACATCGCGACCGAGCTTTCCGGCCCAGTGGCTCAGCATGCCCTCGGCAAGCACGCTGCGCGCCGAGTTGTGCGTGCACAGGATGAGGATGTGGGCCGTCATGTCAGCACCGCCCGGCCGCCCGAAGGTGCTGACGCTCCCCTTGGGGGACGCGAACGAAGTGAGCCAGGGGCCGTCATGTCAGCACCGCCCGGCCGCCCGAAGGTGCTGACGCTCCCCTTGGGGGACGCGAACGAAGTGAGCCAGGGGCCTCATGTCAGCAGCAGGACGTTGCGCTTTTGACGGCGATCGCCACGGGCTTGCCACGCGCCGGTGCCGGACAACAGGCTTTCGCCGCCGCCTCGCCACCAAAGGTCGGGATGTCGGCAAGCGTGTGGAAGTGTTCCCAGGCCACGCCTTGCGGGTCGGTGACCCAGTGTTTCTCGCTGCGCGCGTAGCAGCAGCTGGTTTCGCCTTCGACCTCCAACGCCAGATCGGCGCTGCTTGCACGCGCCTGCAAGGCCGCGAGATCGCCGGCGTTGTCGGTCTGGATGCCGAGGTGATCGATGCGCCCAGCTTCGCCGCGTGTCGAGATCGCGAAGTTGACCGGCGGGTCGTCGAGCATCCACTTCGCGTAGTCGTTCTCGTGGCGCGCCGGCTCGGCGGCAAAGAGCTTGGAGTAAAAACCAATGCTCTGCTCAAGATCGGCCACGTGCAGGTGGACATGGAAACGGTGGCTCATCGGGTGGTTCCTTTCAGTGGGGGCGTGCAGCAGGCGCTGCCTTCGCAGCAGTTCTCGGTGAGGTAGGCCAGCAGGCCGTTCATGCGCTCGAAGTCGGCGCGGTAGATCAGGAAGCGGCCGTCGCGCTGCTGTGTCACCAGGCCGCTGGCCATCAACTCCTTCAAGTGGAAGGACAGGGTGGCCGACGGCACGCCGGCCCCTTCGCTCATCGCGCCGGGGGTCAGGCCCCGCGGGCCGGCGACGACGAGGGCGCGAAACACCTTCAGCCGCAGCGGCTGTGCCAGCGCAGCCAGCGAAGCGACAATCTCTTTCTCTTCCATATTTCCAGAATAGTCGAAGTATTGGAGAAGCGCAAGCCCCTGAGGTGAGAATGCCCGCATGACCCAGACGCTGACCATCACCCGCCCCGACGACTGGCATCTGCACCTGCGCGATGGCGCGGCGATGGCGGCGGTGTTGCCGGCCACGGCGGCGCAGTTCGCGCGAGCCATCGTGATGCCGAACCTGAAGCCGCCGGTGACCACGGCGGCTTCGGCGCTGGCGTACCGCGAACGCATCGTGGCGGCGTTGCCGGAAGGCGCCGACTTCACACCGCTGATGACGCTGTACCTGACCGACAACTTGCCGGCCGACGAGGTCCGCCGCGCCAAAGCGGCTGGCGTGGTGGCCGCCAAGCTCTATCCCGCGGGCGCCACGACCAACAGCGACGCCGGTGTGACCGACATCCGCAAGACCCACGCCACGCTCGAGGCGATGCAGCGCGAGGGCCTGCTGCTGCTCGTGCACGGTGAGGTCACCGACAGCGACATCGACATCTTCGACCGCGAGGCGATCTTCATCGAGCGCGTGATGCAGCCGCTGCGGCGTGACTTTCCGCAACTGAAGGTGGTCTTCGAGCACATCACGACGCAGGAGGCGGCGCAGTACGTCGCCGCGAGCGACCCGTACACCGCGGCCACGATCACCGCGCACCACCTGCTGTTCAACCGCAATGCGATCTTCACGGGTGGTCTGCGCCCGCACTACTACTGCCTGCCGGTGTTGAAGCGCGAAGCGCATCGCCAGGCGCTTGTGCAAGCGGCGACCCGCGGCAGCGCCAAGTTCTTTCTCGGCACCGACAGTGCGCCGCACGCCGCTGTGCTGAAGGAAAACTCGGTCTGCGGTGCCGGTTGCTATACGGCGCCGGCGGCGATGGAGTTGTATGCCGAAGCGTTCGAGGCCGCGGGTGCGCTCGACAAGTTGGAAGCGTTCGCCAGTTTCAACGGTCCAGATTTCTATGGCTTGCCGCGCAACCGCGGCACGGTGACGTTGAAACGCGAGGCCTGGACACTGCCCGAGAGCGTGCCTTTTGGCGATGCCATGCTCAAGCCGCTGCGCGGCGGCGAAACCCTGAACTGGAAGCTTCAATGACTCATGACCGCGTGATGCTCTTGATCGATGCCGACAACGTTTCGCTCGACGTCATCGAGCAAGCCGTGCCGTGGGTGCACCAGCACTTCGGCGGTCCGCATGTGCGGCGCGCCTACTGCACGGCCGAGTCGGCGGTGAAACACCAGGCAGCATTCAAGCGCCTGGGCATCCGGCCGATGGTGAACCTGGCCGCGGGCAAGAACTCGACCGACATCGCGCTGGCCGTCGATGCGATCGACCTGGCGACCAGCGAGAGGCCCGAGGTGGTGGTGATCGCGTCGTCGGACTCCGACTTTGCGCCACTGGTGTCGCGCCTGCGCGAGAAGGGTTGCCGCGTCATCGGTGTCGGCCAGCAGGGCAAGACAGGCGACGAGACGATCGGCGTCTACGACGACTACGAGGTGCTGTCGCATCGCAAGGGCACGCGTGCAGCACAAATCTCAGCACCCGCCCCAGCGCCCGCCAAGGCACCGGCGAAGAAGCGCGCAGCGAAGAAGGCACCGGCGAAGAAGAGCGCATGCCTGCGATTCCTGAGAAGGCACAAGCCATCTTCGACGCGTTGCCTGCCTTGGCGGCTGGTGAAACGGTCGAGCTGCGCGTCGCCGCCGAGCGCCTGCGCGAGGCGCAGCTGCTTTCCAGAAGCGGATCGTCGACCAAGTTGTTCGGCCAGTTCCCCGAGCTGTTCGAGCTTCGGCCCGAGAAGCAGCCGAATCACGTGCAGCGTCGTCCGGCGCGTTGAACGAGTCGATCGACTGGTCTTGCCCCTGGCTGGCGCCGCTGGCCGACGCGAGCACGCAGCCTGCACCGGTGCGTTTTGTCGCTGCCGACGCGTTGCCGCAAGGCGAAGCCTACGAAGCCTTCATCGCCCGCACCGGCGCCGTGCCGACGCGCGACAACCTGCACGACCATTTCAACCGCCTGGTCTGGCATCGCCACCCGGCCATCAAGCAGCGCCTGAACCAGTTGCAGGCGACGGAGATCGCGGCGCGCGGCGTCGGCGCCACACGCGGCGCGTTGCGCGATGCGCTGACCCTGTTCGATGAAAACGGCGCGCTCTGGCCCGATGCCCCATCGCTGTTGACCCAAGCGCTCGCAGCACGGGACTGGCACGGATTGTTCGTCACCCACCGCGCCCTGTGGCGTGAACACCGCTTCGAGATCTTTGGCCACGCCCTGCTCGAACAGCTCGCCACCGCGCCGCGCAAGGGCCTGACGGCGCATGTGCTGCTGGCCGACCCGCTGGCGCTGACAAGCGCGCACTGGGCAGACAAGCCTTTCCTGCCGCTGCCGGTGCTCGGCATTCCCGGCTGGTGGCCCGCCAACGAAGACCCCGCGTTCTATGAGGACAAACAGGTCTTTCGCCGGGCGCCCTTGAAGTCACACACGAAGCCCTAACATCCTCGCCGTCCGGAGCCCTTCGTGCTCTGAGCCCTCGACGCCATGAAACGCATCGCCCTGTTCCTCGTCACCAACCTCGCCGTCATGCTCGTGCTCGGCCTGGTGGTGAACCTCTTTGGCCTGAACCGCTTCCTCACGGCCAATGGCTTGAGCCTGCCCGGCCTGCTGGCCTTCTCGGCGGTGATGGGCTTCGGTGGCGCGATCATCTCGCTGCTGATGAGCAAGCCGATGGCCAAGTGGAGCACCGGCGCGCAGGTCATCAACGACTCGCCGGACGCCACACACCAGTGGCTCGTCACGACCGTGAAGCGCTTTGCCGACAAGGCCGGCATCCAGATGCCCGAGGTGGCGATCTACGAGGGCCAGGCCAATGCCTTTGCCACCGGCGCCTTCAAGAACTCGGCGCTCGTCGCCGTGTCCACCGGGCTGTTGCAAGGCATGAACCGCGAAGAAGTCGAGGCCGTGATCGGCCACGAGGTCGCACACGTGGCCAACGGCGACATGGTGACGATGACGCTGATCCAGGGCGTGATGAACACCTTCGTCGTCTTCCTGTCGCGTGTCGTTGGCTACGTGGTCGACAAGGTGGTGCTGCGCAACAACAACGATGGCCCGGGCATCGGCTACTACGTGACGACGATCGTGCTCGATATCGTGCTCGGCGTGCTGGCCGCGATCATCGTCGCCTGGTTCTCGCGCCAGCGCGAGTTCCGCGCCGACCGCGGCGCGGCCGACATGATGGGCAATGCCCGTCCGATGCAGCATGCTCTGGCGCGCCTCGGTGGCCTGCCGCCCGGCCAGTTGCCTCAGACCGTGCAGGCGATGGGCATCACCGGCGTGCCCAGCGGCCTGATGAAGCTGTTCTCGAGCCACCCGCCGATCGAAGAGCGCATCGCGGCGTTGCAGCAGCAGGCTCGATAATGCGTAGGTGAAGCAAGCCAGACCGCCGCTGGTGCAACCGCCGAAAGGCCGCACTGGAGGAAGGTCCGGACTGCACAGAGCAGCGTAGGAGCTAACGGCTCTCCACGGTGACGTGAGGATCAGAGCAACAGAGACGAGTCAGGACGGGCGAAATCCCGCCCTGGGTGAAACGGGCAATCTCTACGCGCAGCAACACCAAATAGGCCGGCATTGATGTGGCTCGCGGAGCCGGCGGGTAGGTGGCACCGAGCCGCTCAGTGATGAGCGGCCCAGATGAATGGCGGTCACGGTGAGGGTGACCTCACCGCACAGAATCCGGCCTATCGGCTTGCTTCACACTTTTTGAGAGCCTTTTGCGTCAGTGCAGGGCATCGATCCAGTTGGCCAGCAGTTGCAGGCCGGCTTCGTCGACCATCTGCACACCCAGCGGTGGCATGCGCACGTTGCCAACAGTCGAGTTGGCGCGCTGCCAGAGCAGGCTGCCGGTGTGATTGCCGGGCACCACACGCACGCCGCTGACGCTGCCCTGGTTGGCCACACCCAGAAGCTGCATGTCGGCCAGCGCGGTGGCGTAGCGCAGGTCCATCGCCACCGGCGTCGGCCCACTGGGGCGGTGGCAGATCGAGCAGTTGGTGTCGAGGTAGGCCTTGGCGCGCGACTCGAGCGAGCCCGATGTGCTCGCCGGGTCGGGCATCGCGCTGTACTGGCTGGCCGCGCCGATGTCACTGCTGAAGATGCCGATGTGGTTCAGCGTGCGCAGCTGGTTGTCGCCGCGGCCGGTGGCGGCGTAGGTGTGGTTGCCATTGAACTGCCGCGTGTTCAGGCCGAGCGCGCGGCCGGTGGCCTCGGTGTGGCACTGCAGGCACTGCGCTGAACTCGGGAAGTTCCAGGTCAGCGTGGTCTGTGCGTTGGTGGCCGGGTTGATCGTCTGGTAGGTCGCGCTGGCGCTGCTGGTCAACAGATCGGCGTCGGTCTGATCGGGGCGCCAGCGGTAGGTGTAGCCGGTCCAGCCGTCCGCGCGGTAGACCATGACGCGCGTCTCGACCCGCGTCGTGCCGCCAGCGGCCAGCGGCAGCTCGAAGTGCTTGACCGTGATCGTGCCCACGGGGAAGGTCCAGGCGCCGTCGGCAGCAAAACCGATCGTCGCGTTGCCGGGCAGCGCGAACCAGCGCTGCTTGCGCGCGCCGTCGGACCAGAACGGTGCGTTGACCTCGTAGTCGATGACGCCGGGCGACGGCGTCATCTGCGCCAGATCGGAGAACAAGCCGGTGGCCGACAAGGTGGCCGGCATCGTCACGCCGGCGCTCGAGGGGTTGGCGGCTTCGAAGCGGCCGACCATGCCGGAGCCAAACATGCCGTACAGCTCGCCGGCCTCGTCCTCACCCATTGAAGCGACGCCGTTCAGGTTGCTTGCCACCACCGATTTGCTGACAAAACCGGCGTTGCTGTTGAGCTCGATAGCCCACAGATTCGACGTCGCGAGATCCGTGTAGAGGTAGCGTCCGACCTGGCTCGGCAGCGCGCTGCCTCGATAGACGTAGCCTCCGATGACCGCCACGCCCACCGTGTGGTCGTACTCGTGGGTCGACGGCTCGAAGTCGCTGTACGGCCGGTTGTTGGTGTTGACGTACGCCCGTGAGCCTTCATAGACCGGCCATCCATAGTTTGCGGCCCGCTTGATCCGGTTGACTTCTTCGCGCTCCGTATTACCCACATCGCCGCACCACAGGTTGCCGTCCGCGGTGGTCTTGGCACGGTCGAAGCTGCAGCGCCACGGGTTGCGGAACCCGTAGGCCCAGACAGCATTGCCAAAGGGGTTGTCGGCCGGGACCGTGTAGTTGCCGTCGGCATTGACTTGGATGCGCAGAATCTTGCCGAACAGGGAAGAGGTGTCTTGCGCGAGGGGCTCGTTGCCGCCATCGCCGCGGGAGATGTAGAGCATGCCGTCTGGGCCGAAGCCAATCCAGCCACCGAAGTGATCGCCATTCGGATGATCGAGTTCCAACACGACTTTCTCGGAGTTGGCGTCGGCCACATTGGCGCCGCGGCTGCTGTCGCGGAAGCGCGAGACGCGGAACTTGCGATTGGCGGGTGTGGCGTTCAAGGGCGTCACGTACGTGACGTAGAAATAGCCGTTGGTCCTGAAGGCCGGGTCAAAAGCGACCCCCAGCAGGCCGGCCTCGCCAGGTTGGGTATCGACACGCGACGAGATGTCGAGGAAGGTCGTGGCTTGCGCGACGTTGCGATCGTTGTTGAACACAAACACATGGCCGGCGCGGTCGGAGACGAACAGGCGGTTGCGGCCGTCGCTGGCATTCGTGATCGAAGTCGGGCCGGGAAAGCGCAGATTGGGGAAGGCATCCACAGCCGTCAATTGGGAGCTATTGGCCGCGCCGGTGGGGATCGTCACGCTGCTGGGCGTGGCCCGCGCATCGAGCCCGAAAGCCTGGCTGTCACCGCCGCCACCGCCGCCGCCGCCGCAGCCGGCGAGGGCAAAGAGAGCGAGCAGGAGAAGGGCGTGGAGGTGCGTCATGGAGTGATTGTGCTGGCAACGTGATGGCGCAAGCGTTGTGCCACGATTCGCGGTGTCTGGGGGTGGCAAGTGGTTACGATGGCGCCGCCGCGGCCGGCCCGCCCTCGGGCGGGCCTGCTTCGTGTTGCCTGCCGGGCACAAGTGAGCGCCAGTCGGACTTCGCGCCGGCCGCACACAATGCGGTCATGCTTGTGCGCCACCGCCCCGATGAATCCTGAAGCACCGTCGCTGTGGCGCGGCCCGCGCTGGACGCTGGCGCTGATGCTTGCCGGCCTGGGTACGCTCGGCCCGTTTTCGATCGACACCTACCTGCCGGCTTTCGACGGCATCGCGCGCACGCTCGCTGCCACGCCGCTGCAGATGCAGCAGACGCTGTCGGCCTACCTGTTCGGCTTTGCGGCGATGAACCTGTTCCATGGCGCGCTGGCCGACAGCTTCGGCCGCCGGCCGGTGGTGATCGCGGGGCTGGCGCTGTTCACGATCGCGTCGGTCGGTTGCGCGCTCGCGCCGACGATCGGATGGCTGATTGCGTTTCGCGCGCTGCAAGGCATGTCGGCGGGCGCCGGCATGATCGTGTCGCGCGCCATCATCCGCGACATGTTTCCCCCGGCCGACGCGCAGCGCGTGATGAGCCAGGTGACGATCTACTTCGGCATTGCGCCGGCGGTGGCGCCACTGGTCGGCGGCTTCCTGTTCGTGCATGCCGATTGGCACAGCATTTTCTGGTTTCTGGCCGCGGTGGGCGTCATCTTGCTCGTGCTCAACGCGCGCCTGCTGCCGGAAACGCTGCACCGCACGCAGGTGCAAGCCGTTCAATGCGCGCAACCTCATGCGCGGCTATGGGCAACTCGGCGCCGATCCGCGGTTCTTCGCTCTTTGTCTGGCCAGCGGCGTGCCGTTCAACGGCATGTTCGTCTATGTGCTGTCGGCGCCGGCCTGGCTCGGCGGGCTGCTCCAGCTCGCGCCGACCGAGTTCTTCTGGTTCTTCTGTCTGACGATCGGCGGCATCATGGGCGGTGCCTGGCTGTCGGGGCGCGCGGCCGGACGCGTCGAGCCGCGCAAGCAGATCCGCCGCGGCTTGAACATCATGGTGCTGGCCACGCGTCGTCAACGTGGCCCTCAACGCGGCGCTGCCGGTGGCGCACTGGGCTTGGGCGTTGCCGCCGGTGGCGCTGTTCTCGTTCGGCTGGGCGCTGATGGTGCCGGCGGTGACGATCAAGGTGCTCGACCTGATGCCCGAGCGCCGCGGCATGTCATCGTCGATGCAGGCCTTCGTCGGCAGCGTCGCCAACGGCCTGGTGGCTGGCGTGATCTCGCCGCTGGTGATGCATTCGACGCTGCTGCTGGCGCTGACGTCAGCGGGGTTTCTGGTGATCGGTCTGCTGGCCTGGCAGTGGGTGAAAAAGCGGGTGCCGTGATTCAGTGGCGCTGCTGCATCAAGCGTTGCTGTCCAGCGCGCGCGCGGCGCCGAGCAACGCGGGTGCAGGCGCCGTGATCACCCACACCGGCACGGCCTCCACATAGGGCCGAAAGCGCCCCTTGTCATTGAAGCGCGCACGAAACGGCAGCGCTGAAAAACGCTCGCCGAGGCGAGGCACGATGCCGCCGCCGATGTAGACGCCGCCGCGAGCGCCGAGTGTCAACGCAAGGTTGCCGGCCACTACGCCAAGCAGGGCGGCAAAGGCCGTGACCGCTTCTTCGCACTGGGCGTCATGTTCTGCCGTGCCGGACTGGCTGCGCGCCAGCACTTGCGCCGGATCGAGTCCCGCCGGCGTTTCGCCGTCGAGAACACAAGCCGCTTCGTACAGATTCACCAGGCCAGGGCCCGAGAGCGCGCGCTCGGCCGAGACGTGGCCGAAGCGCTCTCGCAGCACGGCCAGCAGTGAAGACTCACGGGCATTGGACGCCGCCAGCGTGACATGGCCGCCTTCGCCGGCAACGACGCGCCAGCCGCCGTGGCCGTCGCTCACCAAGCCCGAAACACCCAGCCCCGTGCCGGGACCGATCACGGCCAGCGGTGCGCCGGCCACGGCCACGCCGCCACCGACGGCACGCAAGTCGGCTGCGTGCAGCACGGGCACGGCATGCGCCAAGGCTTCGAAGTCATTGAGCACGCGCACCCGAGCAGCGCCGAGGCCAGCACGCAAAGCCTCGATCGAAAACGACCAGGGGTGATTGGTCATCGTCACGCGGTCGCCGCTGACGGCCGTGGCGATGCCGAAGGCGACGTCGCGCGGCGGTGGCAGCGCTTGCTGCTTCAGGTAGGCGCCGATGCAGTCGCCTATCGACGCGTGCTCACGCGCCGCCAGCGTGCTGATGTGCGACAGCGGCTGCCCAGGCGCAGCCTGCCAGGCCCAGCGCGCGTTGGTACCTCCTACGTCCCCCAAAAGCCTGGGGAAGGCTGATTGCTGGTTTGCCACGCGGGCTCCACAGTGAATGTCGTTCGATTGCATTTCACTCTAGCAGGAGCATTGCAGGTCATCGCCACGACGCGGACTGTGCGGCCCCGCGTAACGCCCGCGCGCGTTGACAAGCGGGCAGATCAATCAGGCACGAACAGCGTGCGGTGCTCGAAGCCGATGCGGTCGCCCTGCGCCGGCAGCAGCGCCCACTCCGGCACGTTGGACCGCCGTGATCGCCGGCGCACCGGTGCCGCGCGGCACCGTGCGCACCACCTGCGACGGCGGCAGCGCCGTGCCTTGCGTCAGGTGCGCGTGCATCGCGTTGAGCGAGCGGATCAGGTAGACGTGCAGCGGCAGGTAGCGCTCGGGATAGCCGGGGAACGAGAGGAAGCTGTCGAAGTGCTGCGCATTGGTGACTTCGATGTAGCTCGCTGCGCTGCGCCGGTCCGCCAGCTTGTGCGCGCCATAGTAGGCGCGCGAAGCGTGATTGACCGGGATCAGCGCGTCGGCGCGGCCATGCACGATCAGCGTCGGCTTGCCACGCAGCTTGCCGTCGAGCAGCACGTCTTCGACGCTGTGGCGAACGCGGTGTGCGAGCGCGCCGCGGCCGGTGACCAGTTCGCGCTGGCAGAGCGCCCCGTCGAGCGCCAGGTCGAGCGCACCGGTGGACGGTGACGCGGCGAACAGATCGCGCTTGCCCGCGCCGGGGGTGGCGGCATTCGCGGCGTCGTTGTAGACGAGGTTGACGCCAGCCGACGGCGGCACGCCGTTGCCGGTGGCAAAGCTGCCTGCTTGCAGCGCCGGCAGGTGGGCGACCGGATCACCGGTCGCGCTGGTGGCGGCGAAGCTGAAACCGCACAGGTTGTCGGCCACGCTCGCCCGCGCATAGGTGTTGCTGTAGGTCACGGCGATGGCCGGCGTGGCGAAGGCGTAGTGCGAGAGTTGCAGCGCTTCGCTGTCGGCGAGCCAGCCGTAGGCGCGCAGCTGGGCGCGGGCGTCGGCCGACTGTTCGGCCAGCGTCGCGCCGCTGACCACGCCCTTGGCGGCGAGGCTCGCGCAGCGCGTGGCCGCTTGCGACAGCACGGTGGGCGCGAGCAGCGCGACGAAGGCATAGCCGGCGCTGTCGGCCGGCGCCAGCGTGGCCGCGGCGCAGGGTTGCAGCAGGTTGGCCACGGTGAAGTAGTCCATCAGCGGCTTGCCGATCGAGGTCTGTTGCACGCCGCCTTGCACGATGCGCAGGTGCTTGACGTCGCGCGGCTGCGCGTTCGGCTCGGTGACCGCGACGCCGTCGATCAGGCCGTTCACGTCCTGCTCGGCGGCGGCCAGGGCGGCGGCTGCGCCGTTGGAAATGCCCGAAGCGATGACGATCGTGTTCTTGCGGTCGAGCACGACGCGCTTGCGTCCTTCCGGCCCGTTGTTGCCGAACTGTTCGTTCAAGACGTAGAACGCCAGGCGCACCGCCTGCAATGTGTTCTTGCCCCAATCCTGTTCGGGGTTGCGCTGCGAGTGGGCGTGTTTGTAGGCAATGCGGTTCGGCGTTGCCGCGTTGAACGCGGCGCGTTCGGCATCGGACAGCGCTGCTGTGAAGTGCGAGGCCGCACCGGCAGTCGCCGCATCGCTGCGTGTGCCGTCGATCAGGCTGACCTGGTTCGTTGTCAGGTCGTGCAGGCCGTTGCCTGTGCCCTTGTCGGTGTAGGCCACCGCACAGCCTTGTTTCAGGCCCCACTCGCCCGACGCGCCGATGGCGCCATAGACGCCGCGCGAGCCCGACGACGTGGCGGTGACGATGCAGGCCCGGCCGGGGTCGAACGTCGCCGGCACCTGCACCATCAGCGTCACGTTGCCCGCGCCGGCATAGGCGATGTATTCCCAGCCCGGCACCTTGCCCTGGCTCGCCGTGACGACACCGGCGTTGCTGACGTTCGGGCCGTACAGCGTGCCGTAGCCGCCGGCCGGCAGGATGTCGAGCACGGCGCGGTAGTTGACGTGGATGGCGTTGCGGCGCAGCTCGGCGGCGGTGGGCGCGAGCGGATCGGCGAACGCCGGTGCGGCCAGCAGCAGGCCGGTCGCGCCGAGGCCGCCGGTCAGCAGGTCATCGCCCGACTCGCCGCACCACGTGCCCGCAACAGGGCAGTCGCCCGCCGCGTAGTAGCGGCTGGCAATGTCGCCTGCAATGAAGCGCGGCTTGGCGTTGTGCGCACCAAAGTGGCCGACGCTTCCGCCGTCACCATGGGCGCGCACGGCGCCGGTGCAGAGCGCGAGAGCGGCGGCGCAGGCGATCAGCGGCGCAATGTGGTGCGGTGTTTGCATGCAGGGTCTCCCCATGTTGGATCGGGCATTCTGGGCAGGGCGCTCGCGCGCTGTCATCCCCGGGTCAACCACCAAGTGAAACGACGTAAGGGCACTGGGCAAAACCGGACGTGGCCGAAAAGGCGTCCGGCGCGGCGGCTGCCATGAGTTAATCAGGCGAAGGGTTACCACGTGGTTTCAAAGCCAAAATCCAATGCATCGGCGACGCGTGCCACCACGCGCCGCAGCCCGGCCGCCGTGCGGCCCTCGAAGACATCCGACATGACCCAACCGACCAAGACCGTTTCGACCCGGAAGAAAGCCGCGGCGTCGCCGGCGCAACTCGCCACGGCCTTTCAGGCCATCGTGCAGCGCGAACTCGCTCAGCGATGCGATGCCGGCACGCCCGAGTCGTTGCTGTGGGCCGCCGCGCACGCCAGTCGCTCGCTGCTCGCCGAGCGCTGGGTGCGCACGCAGGCCGAGGACCGCGCCAACACCACGGCGCGCCGCGTGCACTACCTGAGCATGGAATTCCTGATGGGGCGCGCGCTCGGCAACGCCGTGGCCGCACTCGGCCTGGACAATGCGCTGCGCGATGCGGCGCAGGAGGCCGGCACACCGCTGCCGGATGTGCTGGAGCGCGAGGCCGACGCCGCGCTCGGCAACGGGGGCCTCGGCCGCCTCGCCGCCTGCTTCCTCGACAGCTTCGCCACCCTCGGCCTGCCGTCCTTCGGCTACGGCGTGCGCTACCAGTACGGCATGTTTGCTCAGCAGATCGCCGGCGGCCGACAGGTCGAAACGCCGGACGATTGGTTGAAGCGCGGCAACCCGTGGGAGATTCACCGGCCCGAGCTGCGCTGGTTCGTCGGCTTCGGCGGCCGCGTGCAGGCCGACGGCGTGGGCCGGCGCTGGGTGCCGGCCGAGCGCATCATCGCCACCGCGTTCGACTTCATCGTGCCCGGCCACGGCACCGAGCGTGTCTCGACGCTGCGCCAGTGGCATGCGCAAAGCGAGCAGCCGATCGACTTCCCTGCGTTCTGTCGCGGCGAGCACTTGGCGTCGGGCCGCGAGCGCCTGTCCGCCGACATGCTCAACTGGGTGCTCTACCCCGACGACAGCACACACGCCGGCCGCGAGATGCGGCTGAAGCAGGAGTTCCTGCTCGTCAGCGCGTCATTGCAGGACATGCTCGCGCGGCATCTGCGCGAAGGGCGTGCGCTGCATGACTTCGGCCGGCAGAACACGGTGCATCTGAACGACACGCACCCTGCACTCGTACCGGTCGAGTTGATGCGCCTGCTGATCGACGAGCAGGGCCTGGAGTGGGCCGACGCGTGGAGCATCGTGCAGCAGGCGGTGAGCTACACCAACCACACGCTGATGCCCGAGGCGCTGGAGACCTGGGCGGTGCCGCTGTTCGAGGGCTTGCTGCCGCGGCACATGGAGATCGTCTATGAGATCAACGGCCGCTTCCTGCAAGAGATCCGCACGCGCTTCCCGGGCGACGACGACATCGTGCGCCGCCTGTCGCTGATCGACGAAAACGCCGATCGACGCGTGCGCATGGCGAGCCTGTCGGTGCTGGCCTCGCACAAGGTCAACGGCGTCTCGGCGCTGCACTCCGACCTGATGGTCAAGACCATCTTCGCCGATTTCGCCAAGCTCTATCCGGACCGCTTCACCAACATCACCAATGGCGTGACCCCGCGGCGCTGGCTGACGCAGGCCAATCCGGCACTGTCCGCGGTCATCGACGCGCACATCGGCGATGGCTGGCGCGCCGATGCGAGCGAGTTGAAGGTGCTCGCAAAGCACGCGCACAAGAAAGCGGTGCACGCCGCGTTCGGCAAAGCCAAGCGCGCCAACAAGGAACGCCTGGCCGCACTCGTGCGCCGCGAGCTCGGCGTTGTCATTGACCCCGCCAGCCTGTTCGACGTGCACATCAAGCGCATCCACGAGTACAAGCGCCAGTTGCTGAACCTGCTGCACGTCGTCTCGCGCTACCAGGCCATCGTCGATCACCCGAAGCAAGATTGGGTGCCGCGCACGGTCATCTTCGCCGGCAAGGCAGCAAGTGCGTATCAAACCGCCAAGGCCATCGTCAATCTGATCCATGACGTGGCGCGCGTCATCAACAGCGACCCGCGCGTCGGCGACAAGCTGAAGCTGGTCTTTCTGCCCAACTACAGCGTCTCACTGGCCGAAATCATTCTGCCCGCCGCCGACCTGTCCGAGCAGATCAGCACTGCCGGCACCGAGGCCTCGGGCACCGGCAACATGAAGTTCGCGCTCAACGGCGCCATCACCATCGGCACCTGGGACGGCGCCAACATCGAGATGGCGCAATCGATGGGCGAAGACAACATGTTCGTCTTCGGCCTGCGCGCCGACGCGGTGGCCAAGACGAAAGCCCTCGGCTACGACCCGCGCCTGTACGTCGAAGAAAACCCGGCGTTGAAGCGCGTGCTCGACGCCATCAGCAGCGGCGAGTTCTCGCCCGGCGAACCCGAGCGCTACCGCGGCCTGATCGACGGGCTGCTCAATCGCGACACGTATTTGCTGATGGCCGACTTCGCCGACTACGTGGCCACGCAGGGCAAGGTCGATGCGCTGTGGCGCGACAAGGCGGCGTGGGCCGAGTGCGCGATCAGGAACGTCGCGGCGATGGGGCCGTTCTCTTCGGATCGGACGATCAGGGAGTATTTGGAGAAGGTTTGGACGGCGCCGAAGAGGCGGTAGGCTTCGCTCCCATGGATGATCGCTATCTGCTTGTTGCCTCTGCGTTCCTTGCTCTCGTGTTGTTCGCGGTGGCAACTGCGGTTGTCTATTGGCGCAATGGTCAGGCGCGGCCAAGCTGGCAGCAATGGCGCAGCCGACTTGGCGCGGGGAGCTTCTGGTACGTGACCGCTGCGCTTGCGGCGCAGTGTTCGTTGCGCTTCTGGCTTTGATGCGGCTCCGGCGACAAGACTGGCACATCGGCGGCCGTGTGCGACTGGTGCGTTGGAACGTAAAGGCGATTCCGGCCACGATGCATTCGGGCGACTTCGAGCCAAGACCTGACGAGGTCGCGCGCATTCTTAGTAAATCTGTTGCCATCAACGCGCGTAATGGCCTCCAGTCATGCTCGCTGACAATGATGTTGCCGCGTTGATCGAAGCCCGCCACGGCGACCCGTTCGCCGTGCTGGGCTTGCACGCCGACACCGCCAGCAAGCTGTGGCTGCGCGCCATGCTGCCCGGCGCGACAAGCGTCGCCGTCGTCGACGCGCCACCGGCAAGCGCGCCGCCGAACTCTCTTTGCGCGACCCCGCCGGCCTGTGGGAAGGCGCGATCCCGCGGCGCAAGAACCGCTTCGACTATCGCCTCGCCGTGCAATGGGCCAACGGCGACGAAGGCGTGTACGCCGACGCGTACGCCTTCGGTCCTCTGGTCCCCGACGCCGATCTTCACTTCTTCGGCGAGGGCTCGCACCTGCGGCCCTACACCTTTCTCGGCGCGCATCCGATGGCCGTCGGCGATGTCGATGGCGTTCGCTTCGCCGTCTGGGCGCCGAATGCCAGCCGCGTCTCGGTGATCGGCGACTTCAACGCCTGGGACGGCCGCCGCCACCCGATGCGCTCGCGCGGCGGTGGCGGCGTGTGGGAGATCTTCATTCCGCATGTCGCGCCGGGAGACCGCTACAAGTTCGAGATCCGCTCTCGCGACGGCCATGTGCTGCCGGCCAAGGCCGACCCGTATGCGCGTGCGGCCGAGTTGCGTCCTGCCACGGCGAGCATCGTCGCGCCGCCGCTGTGCGAAGCACGTCCGCTGCCGGCAGGCCGCGCCGAAGCCAACGCGCGCAACGCGCCGTTGTCGAGTCTACGAACTGCACGCCGCGTCGTGGCGCCGCCATCCCGACGGCCGCCTGTACTCGTGGGACGAGCTGATCGACTCGCTGCCGGCCTACGTCGCCGACCTCGGCTTCACGCACATCGAGCTGATGCCGATCAGCGAGCATCCGTTCGATGGCTCCTGGGGCTATCAGACGCTCGGCCTGTTCGCGCCCACTGCAAGGCACGGCGGCCCCGAAGGCTTCGAGCGTTTTGTCGCCGCCTGCCACGACAAAGGCGTCGGTGTGCTGCTCGACTGGGTGCCGGCGCACTTTCCGAACGACGCGCACGGCCTCGCCCAATTCGACGGCACCGCGCTCTACGAATACGCCGACCCGCGCGAAGGCTTCCACAAGGACTGGAACACGCTGATCTACAACTTCGGCCGCAACGAGGTGAAGAACTTCCTCGTCGGCAGCGCGCTGTACTGGATCGAGCAGTTCGGCGTCGATGGCCTGCGAGTCGATGCCGTGGCGTCGATGCTCTACCGCGACTACTCGCGCAAGGCGGGAGAGTGGATCCCCAACGAGTTCGGCGGCCGCGAGAACCTCGAAGCCATCGCGTTCCTCAAGCGCACTAACGAAGTCATCGGCATCGAGTGCCCGGGCGCGTTCACCGTCGCCGAAGAAAGCACGGCCTTTCCCGGGGGTCAGCGCGCCGACGTACCACGGCGGCCTGGGCTTCCACTTCAAATGGAACATGGGCTGGATGCACGACACGCTGGAGTACATCCAGCAAGACCCAGTGCACCGCCGCTGGCACCACGACAAGATGAGTTTCGGTCTCGTCTATGCCTTCAGCGAAAACTTCATGCTGCCGCTGTCACATGACGAAGTGGTGCATGGCAAGGGCAGCATCCTGGGCCGCATGCCCGGCGACGAGTGGCAGCGCTTCGCCAACCTGCGCGCCTACTTCGGCTTCATGTGGGGCCATCCCGGCAAGAAGCTGATCTTCATGGGCCAGGAGTTCGCGCAAGGAACCGAGTGGAACCACGACATCGAGCTGCCGTGGTGGCTGCTGCAACATGAACACCATGCCGGCGTGCAACGCCTGGTGCGCGACCTGAACAAGCTCTACCGCGAACAACCGGCGCTGCATCAACTCGATTGCGACGGCGCCGGCTTCGAGTGGATCGACGCCCACGACGCCGAGCGCTCGATCTACTCGTGGGTGCGCAAGGACGGGCAGGGCAAGCAGGTCATCGTCGTCGCCAACATGACCCCGGTGCCGCGCAAGGCCTTCCGCCTCGGCGTGCCCGAAGGCGCCAATGCCTGGCGCGAAGCGCTCAACTCCGACTCGGTGTTCTACGGCGGCAGCAACCTCGGCAATGGCCAGACCGCGCTGCACGTGCAAGCCGCCGCCAGCCACGGCCGCGCACAGTCGATCGAACTCACGATCCCGCCGCTGGCCACAGTCTTCCTGATCCCCGCATGAGACGACGCAACGCAGGCCGCGGGGCGGGTGACTGCTGGGGTGAATATGTGTATTCACATTCTGAACCTCGGCAGTCACCCGCCCCGCGGCCCGGCCCTACATCACGCACGCAAAATCCGGCCATGACGACGCGCCCAACCAGCACAAAGTGAAGCTCCCAGAAAGCATTCAAGAAGGCCGCACCGAACCCTTCGGCGCTCTCGCCAGAGACGGTGGCGTCAACGTCGCCGTCTTCTCCGACCACGCGACGAAGATCGAGCTCTGTATCTTCGATTCGAGCGGTGCCAGAGAGTTGAAGAAGTACACGCTGCACGGCCCCACCGATGGCGTCTTCCATGGTTTTGTCGACGGTGTCGGCCCCGGACTCATCTATGGCCTGCGCGCGCACGGCCCCTACCAGCCGGAGCACGGTCACCGCTTCAATCCGCACAAGTTGCTGCTCGACCCGTGGGCGCGCGAGATCGTCGGCCGGTTCTCCTGGCGCGCCGAGCACCATGGCTACGAGCTCGGCCACCCCGACGGCCCGCGCTCGCTCGACACGCGTGACAACGCACTGAGTGCATTGAAGGCCCGCGTGGCGCCGCCGCCGCAAGCGGCAGCCGGCTGGCACAACGCGCCGCGCATTTCAGCGCGTGACCAGGTCCTCTACGAAATGCACGTCAAGGGCTTCGGCAAGTTGCTGCCCGGCCTGCCGCCGGCGTTGGCCGGCACCTACGCCGGCCTCGCGCATCCTGCCGCGATCGCGCACTTCAAGTCGCTCGGCATCACCACGCTCGAACTGCTGCCGATCCACTACCACTTGGACGAGCCGCACCTGCACGACAAGGGCCTCGTCAACTACTGGGGCTACAACACGCTCGGCTTCTTCTGCCCCGACCCGCGCTACGCCGCTTGCGACCGCAGTGACCCGACGGCGGTGAGCAGAAGAGTTCCGCGCGATGGTGGCGACGCTGCACGAGCATGGCCTCGAAGTCGTGCTCGACGTCGTCTACAACCACACGCCCGAAGGCAGCGAAGTCGGCTCCACGCTGTCGATGCGCGGCCTCGACAACGCCGCCTGGTACCGCCTGCCGCACGACGACAGAAGTCGTAGCGAGAACTGGAGCGGCTGCGGCAACACCGTCAACGTGGCCCACCCGCGCGTCACGCAGTTCGTGCTCGACTCGCTGCGCTACTGGGTGCACGAGATGGGCGTCGATGGCTTCCGCTTCGATCTGGCCACGGTGCTGGGCCGCACGCACACGCACTTCCATCCCAACGCACCGTTCTTCACGGCGCTCGCGCAAGACCCGATCTTGGCGCGCGCGCACATGATTTCCGAGCCGTGGGACTCGGGTCCCGACGGCTACCAGGTCGGCCGCTTCCCCTCGCGCTGGCTCGACTGGAACGACAAGTTTCGCGACACCGTGCGCCGCTACTGGTTGAACCGCAGCGTCAGCCGCGGCGAGTTCGCGCGACGCTTCACCGCCAGCAACGATCTCTTCCACCACGGGCGGCGCGGGCCGCTGGCCAGCGTCAACTTCATCTCGGCGCACGACGGCTTCACCACGGCCGACTTCACCGCCTTCGACAAGAAGCGCAACCACGCCAACGGCGAAGACAACCGCGACGGCCGCGACGACGAACTGGCTGCGGTGATCCCTGAAGCCGAGCGCGCCCGCGTGCGCCGCGCGCTGCTGGCCACGCTGCTGCTCGCCCAGGGCACGCCGATGCTGCTGGCCGGCGACGAGTTCGCCAACAGCCAGCAAGGCAACAACAACGCCTACAACCAGGACAACCCGATCGGCTGGCTGGATTGGGCCAACGCCGACCGCGAGCTGATGGCTTTCGTGCAGAGCGTGCTGCTGCTGCGCCGCGCCGAGCCCGCGCTGCGCCACGCGCGCTGGTTTGCGCATGTGCCCGCACCGGCCGGCGAGCGCAGCGTCGTCTGGCTCGCGCCGTCGGGGCACGACATGCAGGTCCACGACTGGCACGACGGCGCGCAGCATGCGTTTGCCTGCCGCATCGATGCGTCGCCAAAGACCGCGTCCGACGTGGTGCGTGCGAATGGCGTCGGCTGCCGCCACCTGCTGATCGCCTTCAACCCCGAGCCCATACCGACGCTGTTCACGCTGCCCGCAGGCGATTGGCAGATCGCGCTCGACAGTTCGGGCGAGTTGACCGCCGTACGGCCGCACAAGCCGCTGTCTGTTCCGGCGCATTCGTTGATCGTGCTGCGCGACTTGCGCGATTGAGATGAATCCAAAACAACGCGCCGCAGGCGTCCTGCTGCACCTCACGTCGCTGCCAGGCCCGCACGGCATCGGAGACTTCGGGCCGGATGCTTATCGTTTCGTCGATTGGCTGCACAGCGGCAAGCAGACGCTGTGGCAATGGCTGCCGACGACGCCGGTCGGGCCTGGCGATTCGCCGTACCAGAGCCCGTCGGCGTTTGCTGGCAGCCCGTTGATGGTGGCGCTGGAGCCGTTGGTCGAGCGGGGTTGGTTGGAGCGCGTCGAACTGCCTGCGGACGGTTTCTCGAACGCACGCGTCGATTTCCCCCGCGTGATCCCGTGGCGTGACGAGCATCTGCGCCGTGCCGCACAAGGCTTCGTCGCGCGCGCGACGCCCGATGAACGCGCTGCCTTCGCCGCATGGTGCCAACGAGAGGCGTCCTGGCTCGACGAATACGCGCTCTTCATGGCGCTGTTCAACGCGCACGGCATGAAGCCGTGGTGGGAGTGGGCCGAGCCGCTGCGCAAACGCGACCGACAAGCCCTCGCGCAGGCGCGTGCGCAGCACGCCGGTGAGATCGACTTCTGGCGTTTCGTGCAATGGTGCTGGGACACGCAGTGCCGCGCGCTGAAAACCTACGCGAATGAGCGCGGCATTTCGCTGATCGGCGACATCCCGATCTACGTCGCCGACAACAGCGCCGATGTCTGGTCGCGGCCCGATCTGTACGAACTCGGCGTCGATGGCCTGCCGACGGTGATTGCCGGCGTGCCGCCCGATGAACTCGGCCCCGACGGCCAGCGCTGGGGCAATCCGCTCTACCGCTGGGATCGCATGGCCAAGGAGGACTACGCGTGGTGGGCCGAGCGCGTCAAGCGCGTGCTGGCGCAATGCGACATCGTGCGCATCGATCACTTCCGCGGCTTCGCCGGCTATTGGGAGATTCCGGCGAGCTCACCGACGGCCAAGGTCGGCCGCTGGGTCACCGGGCCGGGCCTGCCACTGTTCCAGGCGATCGAAAAGCGGCTCGGCAAGCTGCCGATCATTGCCGAGGACCTGGGCCTGATCACGCCCGATGTGGTCGAGCTGATCGACGCCTGCGGCTTCCCGCGCATGAAGGTGCTGTGCTTCGCCTTCGGCGGCGACGGCACGCACGAGTACCTGCCGCACAACCACGTGCCCAACACGATCGTCTACAGCACCACGCATGACACCAACACCATCCGTGGCTGGTGGGACAGCGCTACCGACCGCGAGCGCCACTTCGCCGGCAGCTACCTCGCCTGCGGCGCGAGTGACTTTCACTGGGCGGTGATCCGTGCCTGCATGAACTCGGTGTCGCGCCTGGCGGTGTTCCCGCTGCAAGACGTGCTCGGCTTGCCCGCAGAGCACCGCATGAACCTGCCCGGCACGCTCGGGCCGCACAACTGGAGTTGGCGCTTTGAGTGGCCGATGGTGAGCGACGAGCATGCGCGGGTGCTGGCGCTGATGGCACACACGAGCGGGCGCGAGCCCGCGTGACTCACGGCCGCACGGCCACGCCTTCGAGCGGCATCCCGGCCGCGCGTTGCATCAAGTACACCTCCAGCGCCAGCCACTCGTCGGCGCCGGGCGCAAACGGCTCGGCACGCACGCCGACGACACAACTGCGCAGCCGCCTCTCCAGCGGGCCAAGGCCCTGCCACTCAAGCCGGTACGCCGGGTAGCCGGTCGGATGAGCCTGCGGAATCGCCGCGCCGCCCAGGCGCGCGCCGGCGCGCTGGTCATGGCATTGGGCGCAGGACAGGTTGAGCTGGCCCAGGCGGTGTTGCCATAGCTGTGCGCCGCGATCGGCCCACGGCGTCAAACGCTCGTCGCGCGGTGGCGCCACGCGCGACACCGCGCGACCGGTGCGCAAGCCAGGCTGACAGCGGCAGCACCTGGGCGCCGTCGGCGCCTTGTGGAGACTTCGCCCAGGTGCGCACGCGGCACTGGTCGATGCGCGAGGCCAGCGTGCGCGGTTTGCCCTGCGCCGCATCGAACGCGGGGTAGCGCGCGGCCACGCCTGGCAGTCCATCGGCATGGCAGCCAGCGCAGCTCTTGCCGTTGGCGGCGCGCTGCGACCACAGGGCTTGCCCTTCCTGCACCCAGAGCATGCCGGGGTTGCGTGTGTCGTCGCGCTGCACGGCTTGCAGCGCGGGGCTCATGTCGTCGAAGCCGCTGCGGCGCGTGTCGGGCGCTGCTGGCGGCGGCGCGGTGCAGGCCAGCAGCGCGGTGCACAGCAAGGCAGTGGCGGGGCGCGATCCACTCACGCCAACACCAAGGGCCGCGTCTCACTGTGTCGAAAGCCGTTGTCGCCCTCCCAGGCGAAGGTCAGCGTGCCGCTGCGCTGCGCGCGCAACGTGAAGGCGATGTACGGGTTGGCGGCCACCGCGGGGAAGAGGTCCATGCCGAACACGCGCTCGCCATCGAGCCGGCATTCGAATCGCGTGACGACGTTGCGTGGCACCAGCTTGCCCATGCTGTCGGGCCGGTGGCCGGTTTCCATCGGGTGGCCGATCGTGGCGCGGATCTCGATGACCTCGCCGCTCTTGGCCGCCGGGACGTTGATCAGCGTGCGCGCGGTGGCCATGTCAGTGGCGCCCGGCCGCCCGAAGCCCCTGACCGCCCCAAGGGCCACGAAGGGGCCCGAGCAGGGCCCTGGGGGCAGGAGCGAAGCGACGTGGGGGTTGTTTCAACCTAGCTCTCCACGCAGGCCGCGAGCGTGACGATCACATCGACACGCTGTTGCCACACTGTGCCGTCGCTCATGCGCGCCAGCGCGGCGAGCTGCTGGGTGGTCGACAGGCGGATGCGCGTCGAGACTTCAGCGCGGCCGTTGACGGGGCCGAGCTGCCAGCGTGCAATGTCGCGCTGCGGGTTGCTTTGGTTGAAGAGCGCGATTTCGCGCACGTGGTCGGCCGGCGTCATCGGGCTGTCAATGCGCACGGTGATCGGCACCGCGTTGCCGTTGTCGACGAGCGGCGCGATGTCGATGACGATGCGGCCGTCGCGCGGTTTGGTTCCGGCGGCCCACGCGGCCACGGCTTCTTCGAGCGTCGGTTCGGCGGCGCTGGCTGGGCGCAGTGTGACCAGCAGCGCGCTGACGGCCGCGAGTTGGAGCAGGGCGCTGCGACGCGTGCTCATCGCAACGTCGCCAGATAGGCCACCACGTCGTCGATCTGTTGCGCGTCGAGCAGCGGCCTGTCACGGCGAGCGCTGGCCACGCGTTCGAAGCCGCTGCTGCGCGCATACGACGGCATCACCGTGTCGGCGTTGAAGCGCTCGGGTGCGACCAAGCGTGCTCGCAAGTCGTCTGCCGGCAGGCGTGACCCCACGCCGGCCAGGCTCGGGCCGATGGTGCCCGCCTGCACCGCCGGCACGCCCGGCAACGCATGACAGAGCACGCACAGGCCTTGCGTGCGGCTCTCGGCGATGGCCCGTCCGCGCTCGGCGTCACCCACGGCGTGCGCCGCGAACGACGCCACTGCCGACACCATCACCAGCAACCGCCTCAACGACTCATGCCTTCTTCAAGCTGTGCTTCGACAACGGCAACTCGCGGATGCGCTTGCCCGTCGCGGCGAAGATGGCATTCAACACCGCCGGCGCGGCCACTGCGATCGTCGGTTCGCCGACACCGCCCCAGAAACCGCCGGACCCCATGACGATGGTCTCGACCTTGGGCATCTGCGCCAGCTTCAACACCGGGTAGTCGTTGAAGTTGCTCTGCGCGATGCGGCCGTCCTTCACCGTGCACTCGCCATACAGCGCGGCCGACAGGCCATAGACGAACGATCCCTCGACCTGGGCTTCGATCTGCTGCGTGTTCACCGCATAGCCGCAGTCGGTGGCAGCGACGATGCGGTGCACCGTGAGCTCGCCGTCGGTGCTGACCGAGACCTCGGCGCAGGCCGCCACGTAACTGCCGAAGCCATGCGTCTGCGCCAGGCCGCGGAAGACCTTCTGGCCCTTGACGTCCGGCGCCGGCTTGCCCCAGCCGGCCTTGGCTGCCGCGGCGTCGAGCACGGCGCGGTGCTTCGGGTGCTTGTCCATCAGCGAGCGCCGGAACTCGAGCGGGTCGCGCTTGAGTTCGTGGGCGAGCTCGTCGAGGAAACACTCGACGTAGATCGTGTTCTGGTTCAGGTTGACGCCGCGCCAGAAGCCTGGCGGCACATGCGGGTTGCGCATGGCGTGGTCGATCAGCAGGTTCGGCACGCTGTAGCCGAACATCGCTTCGCCGCCGCCGTTGTTCAGGCCCTGGAAGACCACCGGGTCCTTGCCGTCGCGCACGTTCTGCGGGAACACCGCCGCCAGGATCGACTGGCCCGAGATTCGCATGTGCAGCGCCGTCAGCTGGCCCTTGTCGTCGATGCCCGCACTCAACTTGCACTGCGTGATCGGGTGGTAGCGGCCGTGCTGCATATCTTCTTCGCGCGTCCACAGCAGCTTGACCGGCGTGCCCGGCATCTCCTTGGCGATCGCCACCGTCTGGCGAATCCAGTCGGTCATGCCGCGGCGGCCGAAGCCACCGCCCAGGAGCAGCTTGTAGACATCGCATTGCGCTGGCGGCAGGCCCGCGGCTTCGGCGGTGGCGGCGAGCGCGGACTCGCCGTTCTGCGTCGGCGTCCAGACTTCGCAGCGCTCGGGCGTCCACTTTGCCGTGGCATTCATCGGCTCCATCGTCGCGTGGTTCTGAAACGGGTAGCTGTACACCGCCTCGACCTTGCGCGCCGCGCTGGCCAGTGCCGCTTTGACATCGCCGTTGCTGTTGCCGACCGCCGCTTGCTCGGCCGACAAGCCGGCCTTCAACATGGCATCGATGTCGGCTTGCTGCACCTTGGCGTTGGTGCCCAGGTCCCACTCGATCGGCAGCGCATCGAGCGCGCTCTTGGCGTGCCACCACGTGTCGGCGACCACCGCCACCGCACTGTCGCCGACCTTGACCACCTTCTTCACGCCGGGCCGCTGCGCGATGGCCGCAGCGTTGAAGCTCGCCACCTTGCCGCCAAACACCGGGCAGTCCTTGATTGCGGCGTTGAGCATGCCGGGCAGCTTCAGGTCCGCGCCGTAGATCTGCTTGCCGGTCGTCTTGTCGACAGTGTCCAGTCGCGCGATCGGCTTGCCGGCCAGCGTCCAGTCCTTCGGGTCCTTGAGCGTCACCTCGGTGGGCGGCGTCAGCTTGGACGCGGCGTCGGCGAGTTCGCCGTAGCGTGCGCGCCGGTTGCTCGTCGCGTGCGTGACCACGCCCTTGTCAGCGCGGCACTCGGCCACCGGCACCTTCCATTGCTCGGCCGCGGCTTGCACCAGCATCATCCGCGCGGCCGCGCCGCCCTTGCGCACGTACTCCTGCGACTCGCGGATGCCGCGGCTGCCGCCGGTGGAGAAGTTGCCCCAGACGCGATTGCGCTTCAGGTTGGTGGCGGGGGTCGGGTACTCGGTGCTGACCTTGCCCCAATCGCAGGCCAGCTCTTCGGCGACGAGTTGCGCCAGGCCGGTCAGCGTGCCCTGGCCCATCTCGGAGCGCGCGATGCGGATGACCACGCGGTCGTCCGGGTGGATGACGACCCAGGCATTCACTTCCGAGGCGGCGTTCTGCGCCGCGGCGCCCGTCGGGAAGCCGAAAACGAAAGCCCCGGCGGCTGCTGCGCTGCCGAGCCACTCGCGGCGGTTGAGTTCGAGTGAGGTGTTCATGCGACGCTCCTCGGCAGATGCACGATCTCGATCGACGCCGTGCGCTGCGGGTTGCCCGCGGCCTGGTGGATCGCCGCGCGCACGCGGTTGTAGGTGCCGCAGCGGCAGATGTTGGTCATCGCCGCGTCGATGTCGGCGTCGGTCGGTTTGGGTTTTTCCTTGAGCAGCGCGGCGGCGGCCATGATCATGCCGCTCTGGCAGTAGCCGCATTGCGGCACGTCGAGCGCGACCCAGGCTTTCTGCAGCGGGTGGTCGCCCTTCGAGGACAGCCCCTCGATCGTCGTGATCTTCTGCTGCGGCGTGACTGCCGAGGCCGGCATGGCGCAACTGCGGATCGGCGCGCCGTCGATGTGCACCGTGCACGAGCCGCAGGCCGCAACGCCACAGCCGTACTTGGTGCCGGTCAACCCCAACTGCTCGCGCAGCACCCACAACAGCGGCGTGTCGGCCTCGGCGTTGTGTTCGAGGACGCGGCCGTTGACGTTGAGTTGAGCCATCAAAGGTTCTCCTGGAAATGAGCGGAGGATGATGCGCTGCGACGAATAACCCTGCAAGACAAAAGACGCCACGCGTGCCGAGCCGGCATCCACTCGCGGCAGCCTGTCGTCGTTTCGTCGCAGCGCGGCGCGGCCTGGCCGGCACGGCAGTTAAGCTCTCGTCACACAAATGCGCTCACCCACGGCGCTTCCGATGTTCCCGGAGATCCCGAGATGACTTTGTTTCGCCTGGCCGCGCTCTGCGGCGCCCTGTTGATGGTGGCCGCCTGCGGCAAATCCGGCGGTGATGCCGCCAAGGCCGGTGCCGCCAGTGCGCCGGCTGCTGCGGCCAGCGCGCCAGCCGTTGCCAACACGGCCACTGCCGCCTCCGCGCCGATGCTGCTCCTGTCCCCCGAAGACCTGCGCACCGTCTCGCTCGCCGGCGCGGCCGGCGGACCTGTGATCACCGGCTCGGTGCAGCCGGAAAAGCGCGCCGATCTGCGGGCCGAAGTGGCGGCGGTGGTGACCGTGGTGGCCAAGGAGAACGGCGAAGCGGTGAAGCGCGGCGACCTGTTGATGCGGCTCGACGACACCTCGATCCGCGAGTCATTGCAATCCGCCGACGCCGGCTCGCGCGCTGCGGCGCAGGCCTTCGATCAGGCGCAGCGCCAGGTCGAGCGCCTGAAGACGCTGCAGGCCCAGGGCATGACCTCGGCGCAGGCGCTGGACGACGCTGAAGGCCGGCGCAACAGCGCGCAAAGCGAACTCGTAGCAGCGCGCTCGCGCGTCGTCAGCGCGCAGCAGCAACTGCGCCGCACCGAAGTGCGCGCGCCGTTCGAGGGCGTGGTCAGCGAGCGCAAGGCCTCGGTCGGCGACACGGCGGCCATCGGCAAGGAGCTGGTGAAGGTGATCGATCCGCGCGGCATGCGCTTCGAAGGTTTGATTTCCGCCGACCGCATGGACGAGGTCAAGACCGGCCAGCGCGTGACCTTCCGCATCAACGGCTTCGGCGACGAAGAGTTCGTCGGCACCGTCAAGCGCATCGACGCCACTGCCAACGCCACAACGCGCCAGGTTGAAGTGATGGTGGCCTTTGCCGAGGGCGCCAAGGCGCCGCGCGTGGCCGGCCTCTATGCCGAAGGCCGCATCGCCAGCGGCGGCGCGGCGGTGGCGCGGTTGGCCGATGCATCGATCGTGCGCAGCGGCGACAACGGGCAAAGCACGTTTGTCTGGCGGATCAAGGACGGCCGCATCAACAAGGTCACCGTGCAGCTTGGCGCGCGTGACGAGCGCAGCGGCGAGTACGAGCTGAAGGGCGGCCTGGCCGATGGCGATGTGCTGCTGCGCAACCCGGGCAGCGCCCTGATCGATGGCCAGCGTGTCGAGATGGCGAAGGCAGCGTCCTCTGCATCGGCGGCTACTTCTCCGACCGCGAAGTAGGAGTCAACGATGAATTCGCCTACTCCACTGTCAGTGTTTGCAAGGCGGCGGGCGGGCCGCGGGCGCAGCGCAGAGGCTTGCCCTTCGCTGCGCTACGGGTGTCCTGCGGTACTCGCCTTTTGGCCGCACCGCGTAACTCGCTTCACTCACTGCGTTCGTTGCACTCGAACAGACGCGGTGAGTCAGTGGACGAAGCGCGTGAGTACACGCGCCGGCCAAAACGCTGCGTTCCTCGGCGGCGCCTATGCGCTGCGCCCGCGGCCCACCCATCGCCTTGCCGGTGGCGGCTGTTTTTCTTCGTGGTGGCGAAGAACAGCCGGGCCGTTGGGCCTGAGGGCGGTGCGGCGACCGAGCGATTTCTGGTACTCCAGCATGAGCGCGGGCGTCGCGCCGCCCTCGGGCCAAGCGCGGTCGACGCACAAGGCGGACTTCGAGTTTCTGCAACGTGCCGCACCTGGCGCGGGGAGCCACTGACATGGTCCTCTCCAACTTCAGCGTCAAGCGCCCGATCGCGATGGTCGTGATCATCATTGGCCTGATGGGCCTGGGCCTGCTCGCGCTGTCCAAGCTGCGCGTCAACCAGTTCCCCGACATCGAGCCGCCGCTGCTCGTCGTCACCATCACCTACCCCGGCGCGTCGCCCGACTCCGTTGAGCGCGAGATCGTGACGCGGCTGGACAAGACGCTGCTGTCGATCTCCGGCGTCGACCGCCTGCAGGCCACGGCGAAGGAGGGCAGCGCGCAGTTCCTGGTCTTCTTCTCGTTCTCGAAGAACCTGATCGAGGGCGCCGACGAAGTGCGCAACGCCATCGGCAGCGTGCGCCACAAGCTACCGACCGAGATCCGCGAGCCGGTGATCACGCGCGCCGACCCGAGCGCGCAGCCGGTGATGCAGCTCGCCCTGTCGTCGACCGCGCAAAGCCACGCCGACCTGTCGCGCCTGGCCGAAGACGATCTGGCCGACAAGTTCCGCGGCCTGCCCGGCGTGGCCACGGTCAACGTCAATGGGTCGCTGCGGCGCGAACTGACGGTGCTGCTGCATGCCGAGAAGTTGCGCGAGTATTCGATCTCGGTCGCTGAGGTCGTGGCTGCGCTGCGCGCCCAGAACACCACCGCGCCGGTGGGCAAGGTGCGCGGCACGCTCGAAGACCAGAGCATCCGCCTCGTCGGCCGCATCGAAACGCCGGCCGATTTCGAGCAGATCGTCGTCCGCCGCCGCACCAATGAGTTGCTGCGCCTGGGCCAGGTGGCCACCGTGGCCGACAGTTTTGCCGAGCAGACGGGCCACTCGCTGCGCAACGGCCGACCCAACGTCGGCCTCTCGGTCGTGCGGTCGCGCGATGCGAGCACGGTCAGCGTCGCCAACGAAGTGCGCAAGACGATCAAGGAGATCGAGAAGACGCTGCCCGCCGGCACCCGACTGGAAGTCACGCAGGACGGCGGCGACAGCGCGCAGAGCAGTTTGAACAACGTCGTCCACGCGCTGGTCTTCGGCGCCGGCCTGACGGTGCTGGTGGTCTATGTGTTCCTCAACTCGTGGCGCTCGACGCTGATCACCGCGTTGTCGCTGCCGACCTCGGTGATCGCCAGTTTCATCGCCGTCTGGCTGGCCGGGTTCACGCTCAACTTCATGAGCCTCTTGGGCCTGTCGCTGGCTATCGGCGTGCTGATCGACGATGCGATCGTCGTGCGCGAGAACATCGTGCGCCACCTCGAGCGTGGGGCGGATCGCGTGACGGCCGCGCTCAAGGGCACGGCGGAGATCGGCCTGGCGGTGGCGGCGACCACGTTCTCGATCGTTGCCGTGTTCGTGCCGGTGGCCTTCATGGACGGCATCACCGGCCAGTGGTTCCGGCCGTTCGCGATCACCGTCGTTGCCTCGGTGCTGGTCAGCCTGTTCATCAGCTTCACGCTCGACCCGATGCTGTCGGCCTATTGGGGCGACCCTCCCGGGCATGACAAGGCAGCCAAGCGCGGCATCAGCCTCGTGCTGCAGAAGTTCAACCATTGGTTCGACCACCAGGCCGATCGCTACGGCAACGTCATCGCCTGGGCGCTGCACCACCGCAAGTGGATGTTCTTCATCGCCGTGACGACGCTGGCCGCCGCCATCGCGCTGCAACTGCGCTTCGGCGGCACGAGTTTTCTGCCGTCTTCGGATGTCGGCACGCTGGCCATCGACGTGCGCACGCCGTCCAGTTCGAGCCTCGAGTACGCGCGCCTGAAGGTCGAGGCCGCGGCCTCGCTCGCGCGCACGGTGGCGGAAACCAAGAACACCAACAGCTTTGCCAACCCGAGCGGCGGGCGTGTCTACGTGGACATCGGCAAGAGCAATCTGCGCAAGCGCAGCAACGTCGAGATCGCCAAGGACCTGCGCGCACTGACGGCGCGCCTGGTCGGTGCCGAGTACGTGGTGCTCGAAGACTTCAACATGGGCGCGCAGAAGCCGGTGCAGATTCGCTTCACTGGCGTCGATTCGCGCAAGCTGCTCGAGATCTCCAACGAGTTCATGGCCAAGCTGCGCAACGTGCCCGGCGCGGTCGACGTCGGCCTGTCGGAGCAGGATCCGCAGAACGAGTTGAAGATCGAACTCGACCGCGGCCTGGCCAATGCGCTCGGCATCTCGGCGGCCGATGCGGCGCAGGCCTTGCGTGTGGCCTTTGCCGGCGTCGAAGTCGGCGATTGGGTCGACCCGGCTGGCGAAACGCGCGACGTGGCGGTGCGCCTGGCGCCGGAGGACCGCGTCGATGCGAGCAACATCGAGCGGCTGCCTGTTGCCGTGGGTACGGCGGCGGGCGGTGCCAACCGCGTCGTGCCGCTGGAGCAGATCGCGACGATCACCATCGGCAAGGCGCCGAGCCAGATTCAGCACAGCGACGGCAAGCGCCAGATCAGCGTCAGCGCCAACGCGCAGGGCCGCGCCTCGGGCGAGGTCACGGCCGACGCATTGAAGATCGCCAAGGCGATGAACTTTCCGCCGGGCTACGGCCTGGAGTTGGCCGGCGCGTCGAAGGACCAGCAGGAAGTCTTCGGCCGCATGATCGTTGCGCTGTTTGCCGGCATCGCGCTGATGTACCTGATCCTCGTCGTGCAGTTCGGCAGCTTCACCGCGCCGCTGCCGGTGATGTTCTCGCTGCCGTTGTCGCTGATCGGCGTCGTCACGGCACTGCTGTTGACGAAGAACACGCTCAACCTGATGAGTTTCATCGGCGTCATCATGCTGATGGGCCTGGTGGCCAAGAACGCTATCCTGCTGCTCGACGCCGCACGCGCCGAAGAACGCGCCGGGGTCGATCGCGAAGAGGCGCTGATGCACGCCGGCCGCAAGCGCTTCCGACCGATCCTGATGACCACCTTTGCGCTCGTCGCCGGCATGATGCCGGTGGCCATCGGCGTCGGCGAAGGCGGCGAGTTCTACCGCCCGATGGCCGTGGCCATCATCGGCGGCACGATCACGTCCACGCTGCTGACGCTGCTGGTGATCCCGAGCTTCTACGACTCGATCGAGATCGGGCGCGAGAAGTTTGTTCGGCTGGTGGGGCGGCTGCGCGGCAAGGCGTCGCGGGCGGGTGAGGTGATCAGCGCGAAGTAGTTCGGGACGCGACGATCTCGCGCGAGGCCCGAGGACGGCGCGGCGCCGTCGCTCATGCTGGAGTACCAGAAATCGCGCCGTCGCCGCACCGCCCTCGGGCCAGGCGACGTTGTGCGCGGTCGTGGTGTCGAGAATCCCAAGACCGCAACGCAACTCGCGCGGGCGCGAAGAGCAAACGCCCGCGACCGATGATTGCTGGCCAATGCAGCGCTCCGTACAGCCTGCGATGTGAGCGCAGGGAACGAGTAGCGCGACTCGTTCCCGCAAAGTCGCCGTCCGTTGACGTGAAGCCAGACTGCGGGAGGGAAGGCGCGGCCTCGGCACCAGCGCCGCCGGGGGCTGCGTGAACTTCATCGTCGACATCGCCTGCGCCCTGCGCCGGGCACCGCACGACGGTGGTAGGCCCGACAGGGGCGCGCCTCGCCGCCTACAGCCGCGCGATGTCGGGCGCAGCGCCGCCAAGCCAGGCCCGCGTGTAAGCCTGGCGCGCTGAGGCCTCGGCCTTCGCGTCGCCCTTGCGCTTGTAGACCTCCGCGAGGCCCGCCAGCGCCCAGCCGTTGCTGCGCACGCGGCCGAGCGAATCGCGCAAAGCCTTCTCGGCTGCGTCGAGCTTGCCCTGCCGCAGGTAGACCGAGCCCAGCGACTGGCGGATCGGGTAGTACCAGTAGGGCGGCTCCATGTAGGCGAGCGAGTCTTCGACCGCGATCGCCTCCTCGTAGGCCTTCGCCGCCGCGGGGAGGTCGCCTTGCGCGTCGGCAAGGCGCGCACTCGCGACCCAGCGCGCGGTCTGCACGATCTCCTTGCCCGGCACGGCCAAGTCGGTGTATGGCTTGAAGTCGGCCTTCTGCTCGATCGCGGCGATGGCGTCGATCTCGCGCTGTGCGCCGGTCGTGTCCTTCTTCGCCGCGAAGGCGAGCGCGCGCGCGTAGTGCGCCAGCGCGGACACCAGCACCTGCTCCTTCGGCGGCGTTTTCAAGGCGAGGATCGCCTCGGGCGCGCTGAAGAGCGCGTGGGCCAGGTACGGCGCGGCCTTGATGGGTTCCAGGGCCGCAAACTGCGAGACCGCCGTGTCGGTGAGCGATGCGTCGAGCTTGACCGCGGCAGCGATCGCGGTCGGGCCGTCGCCGCCCATCTGCGCCGAGACCAGCACGAAGTGGATGTTGTGCGGGTAGTAGGCTGACTTGTACATCGGGTCCGAAGGCGAGGTCCTGAAGTACTGCTCGTCGACGGCCATCGCGCGCTTGTTGATCTCCAGCGACTCCTTGTACAGGCCGACGCGGTAGTAGATGTGGGCCGGCATGTGCACGACGTGGCCCGCGCCCGGCATCAACGTGGCCAGCCGACGCGCGTGCGGCAGCCCGCGCTCGGGCTTCGCAGACGCCTCGACCGCGTGCAGGTAGAGGTGGGCCGCTCCCGGGTGATTCGGATTGCGCGCGAGCACCTTCTCCAGCGCCGCGAGCAGCTCGGCCGCACGGCCCTTGGGTTTCGCGCCCCCCGCCTCCCAGTAATCCCAGGCTTGCGTGTCCATCACCGACTCGGCGTAGAGCGTGAGGACCGTGTCGTCGCCCGGATACTTTTCGGCCGCGGACTTCATCGCGTCGGCAAAGGCCGCGTCGAGCGCGGCGCGCTCGGCCTTCGGGTCGGTCGAGTAGCGCTTCTGCAGAGCCGCGATCAACGCACGATCCTTCGCCGGCGCGCTAGGCGCCAGTTCGACAGCTTTGGCCAGCGCGGCAAGCGCCGGCGCCACCGCCTCGGGCATCATCGGCGCGTTGATGTTCGGCCCGAGCACCATCGCCTCGCCCCACCAGGCCATCGCGAGCTTCGGGTCTGCCTTCTGCGCGGACTGGAAGGCGCGCTGCGCTTCGGCGTGGTTGAACGCGAAGGCCCAGCGGATACCCTGGTCGAAGTAGGCCTGCGCCTTCGGGTTGCGCGTTCCCACCTTGAAGGACAGCGTGCCCAGGTTGTCGTACAGCGGCACCTCGCCGCCCGCGGCCTGCATCGGCTGCGGCTTGGAATGCGAAGGGACTTCCCACCTTCGGGCAACGGCGACAAGGCGCCAAGATTGGTGGTGTTCAAAGTCATCAATCTAAAGCCATTGAAAGGGGAAGTCCCATGGAACAGATTACACGAGCCGTCGTTCGAGGTGAAGCCGTTCGCGTCGGGGTCGATCTGGCCAAGCGCGTGATCCAGGTGCATGCCGTCGATGCCGCGGGCCACGTGCTTGTGAGCCGGGCTTTGGCGCGCGACAAGTTCATCGCCTGGTGTGCGCAGTTGCCCGCCGGCTGCACCATGGCCATGGAGACCAGCTCCAGCGCGCATCACTGGGCTCGCAAGCTCATTGCGCTCGGTCTGGACGCGCGCATCATCGCCGCGCAACTGGTGAGCCCGTACCGCAAACAGGGCGCCAGCGGCAAGAACGACGCCAACGACGCCGCAGCCATCTGCGAAGCCGCGTCGCGTCCGCAGATGCACTTCGTGCCCGTCAAGAGCATCGAGCAGCAGAGCATCCTGTGCGTGCACCGCCTGCGCGAGGGCTTGAAGGCCGATCGCACCGCGTGCATCAACCGCCTGCGCGGTCTGCTGGCCGAGTTCGGCCTGGTCTTCGCGCAAAGCCCGGCGGCGCTCGAAGCGGTGCTGAGTGACGTGCTCGAAGACGCCGGCAACGAGCTGAACACGCTGGCCCGGCTCGTGCTGCAACGCCTGCAAGACCAGTGGCGCGAGATCGATGTGCACATCGCCTGGTGCGACGAGCGCATCGCCGCGCACGCAGCGCGACAACGATGCAGTGAAGAAGGCAGCCACGTTGATCGGCGTCGGCCCGGTCACCGCCAGTGCGGTGGTGGCCACGGTGGGCGAGTTCAATCAGTTCACCACCGGCGCGCAGTTCGGCGCCTGGATCGGCCTGGTGCCGCGCCAGCACTCCAGTGGCGGCAAGAACAGCCTAGGCAGCATCACCAAGCGCGGCGACACCTACCTGCGCAGCTTGCTGATCCAGGGTGCGAAGTCGGCGGTGATGACGGCGCACAAGCGCTCGGACCCGATCTCGAAGTGGGCTGCGGCGCTGCGCGACCGCGCCGGCTGGCAGAAGGCGGTGGTGGCGCTGGCCAACAAGAACGCGCGCATCCTGTGGGCGGTGATGACCAAGGGCGATGCCTTCAATGCGCGCCACGTCAGCGTCAAGCCGGGTGCGCTGCCGACCACCACACCGCGCGACGGCCACCGCGTAGCAACCAACGATCCCATCACGCAGCAGGCATCAGCCAGAAGACGCAGCAACAGGTCAGACCGGCAGCGGGCAAGCTCGACTAACCCTTGGTGGCTCGACTCGTCGATGTCCACGTGATTGGAATGGAGCCCCGCTGAGCGGTTCGCATCTGGGTCCGCACGACTCGCGCATCACGCGCTGCGTGCAACAAGGCCGTCTGTAGAGAAGCAGTCTGTTCCTCGTTCATGCGCTTCACCAACGCCGCCTGCTCATCGCTCAACCGCACTTCGCATCGAGGCATCGAAGACGAAAACCAATACCGCTTGACAGAGAAGGAAGTCCCTGTAAAGGGTTTGGTCTCGCTCTTCGTCCCGGCTTGCGCGAGGATCAGCTTCTGAAGCAAGGGTGGCCGTCCGGCGACCGCCGGAGCACACACATTGCCCGCAGGTTCAGACAGCAGCGGGTCGTAGGCCTCACGGCCCGAGGGCTCGACGCCGCGACTTGCCATCAGGTCGGCCGAGCCGAACAGGCCAGCGAGAGCCAACGCCATCGCAACACCGCGCAGGGCGATACGCGCCGACTGCCGCTCGAAGGCGGTGACATTGCGGTCCGTCGCTGGCTCTGCGCGCCACGTGGACAGCCGGGGGCGACGTGTTCTCGTGCATGCGAAGTCTGCTGGGTCGGGCTGTCGACCGGTTCCAATGCACGTGGAGAGTCCGTCCATGTCGATCTCCTCTTGGCCGTTGAGGGCGCTTGCCGAGTGACGGCGAGTCAAGTGAGCAGACACCGAGCGCGTATCGAGAGTGGCCATGGCGCTGCTCTCCGCCACCGCAAGAGCGATGTTGCGCGTCCTGGAGACCACAGTCCAGTCGCGTGTCTTGAAAGCGACCCTGAAGTCGCAAGCTTCTAGGGGGAGCCAGTTCGAGCCTCCCTTTCGATCCGGCAGCAGTTCTGTGCCGACTGCAGCCGACGACATTCGGCTCCAGCTGTCTCACCGCTGCCGACAGGTCGATCGCATCCGATCGACGTCCGCTACCGGCTGGCGATCTTCTCGAACCTCGGCCGCTGTGCCCCATCGATCACCACGTCTTCGAAGAACATCGCGTGCGGCCTGACCCACCAGCCTGTGTTGTTGTAGAGCGGCCGGTACACGACGAGCGGCTCATGGGTTTCGCTGTGTCGGGCGACGCCGATCACCTCGTACTCGCCGCCCTTGTAGTGGCGGTATGCGCCGAGGGCTGTGTCAGGGAGTGGCGTCAGGTCGGGCATGGTCTGGTCTTCTCTGTGTTGGCTGACAGGGGTGGCGTTGCACGAACAAGGTCAGTCGCGACTATGCGTGCGCCGCCCGGTGAGATTTTGATTGGGCTTCTCCGCTACCCCACGTCGGCCCATGGCACCACGCGCAACCTACTATGCGTTCTTGGTTTCGAAAAGGCACTCTCTTGACGACGGCAACAGCTGGCTGTTCCGATTCTCCGACGCAGTTCAAGCGGCTCGATGCGCCGTCGGCTGCTGACGGCTGACGGCGAATGTCTGTGCCCCCCGATTCCTTCAGCCTGCGCCGCATCGCCGTCCCCGCCTTCGGCCCCTCGCTGCTGTTCGGCCTCGGCGAAGGCGCGATCCTGCCGATCATCCCGCTCAGTGCGCGCGAACTCGGCGCGTCGGTGCCCGAAGCGGCGCTGATCGTGGCGCTGATCGGCGTCGGCTCGCTGGTGAGCAACATTCCGGCGTCGCTGATCACGATGCATCGCGGCGAGCGCGCGGCCATCGTCGCCGCGGCCTTGTGGTGCGCCCTCGCGATGGCGCTGTGCGCGTGGACGCGCCATCTGGCGGTGTTCGCGCTCGGCGGCTTCATGGTCGGCATGTCGCAGGCCGTGTTCAACCTCGCGCGGCAGAGCTACCTCACCGAGGCGGTGCCGGTGGAGTTCCGGGCGCGCGCGTTGTCGACGCTCGGCGGCGTGCTGCGCATCGGCATGTTCATCGGCCCGTTCGCCTCGGCGGCAGCGATCCACCGCTTCGGCTTGGCCGGCGCCTACGGCGTGGCGATCGGCGCGCTGCTGCTGTCGGGCATCGTCGCCGCGCGCATCCCCGATCTGAAAGTGCGAGGGTGCTGGCACCTCTTCAGCCGATGCGCCGGCCGGCGCCGTGGCTGCAACACCGACCGTGCTGTCAACGCTGCGCGATCACCGCCATGTCTTCGTCACGCTCGGCATCGGCGTGATGCTGGTCAGCGCCGTGCGCGCCACGCGGCCGGCGGTGATCCCGCTGTGGGGCGACCACCTCGCGCTCGAGGCCTCGGTCACGTCGCTGATCTACGGCATCGCCGGCGGCATCGACATGCTGGTGTTCTATCCCGCCGGCAAGGTCATGGACCAGAAGGGCCGGCGTTGGGTGGCTGTGCCGTCGATGATCATCATGGGCGTGGCGCTGCTGCTGATGCCGTTCACGCACGGTGCGACGACGCTGCTGACTGGCGGCCTGCGCCATCGGCTTCGGCAACGGCATCGGCTCGGGCATGATGATGACGATCGGCGCCGATCATTCGCCGCGCTTCGGGCGCGCGCATTTTCTCGGCGTGTGGCGGCTGATGTCGGACATCGGCGCCTCGTGCGGCCCGGCGGCGCTGTCGTTCCTGGCCGCCACGCTGTCGCTCGGCGCCGGCATCGCTGCCATGGGCGTGATCTCGTTCGTGGCGGCGGCGCAGCTTGCGTATTGGATCCCTCGCGCCCAAACGCGAAAGCCGTGAGCTGTGCGCGTGGGCAGACGCGGCGACTTGTCTTCTCAACTCTCGTTGTGCGCCACCTGCACGCGCTGTCGCGTGCGCGCCGCCACGTCGTAGGTGTTGAAGTCGCTCATCGTGCGGCCGTACAGGTGCAGGCTGAGCGCCGACGGCCTGTCCGCAGGCACGCCGGTCATGTGGATGTGGTCCGGGTTCGGCACGAAGCTCGTCACCGCGCCGCGCGCGAGCAGGATCACGCCGCCGCGCACGAGCTCGATGTCGGCATCGGCGCCGCGGTCCGGCGACAGGCGCACGAACGAGCGCTCTTCCAGCACGCCCTCGACCACGCCGACCACGCCCCAGCTGCCGTGGTCGTGCACCGGCGTCCACTGCCCCGGCTGCCAGACGATCGCGTACAGCGACAGGCTGCCGTCGCCGGCGTCGTGGATCAGGTGGCGCGTGTAGTGCGCGTGCTCGGCGCGGCGGTGCCGCGGTTCGAGAAAGGTGTGGGCCTGATCGATCAGCTCCAGCATCAGCGGCGCCAGCGCCAGCACGCAATCGGCCGGCTCGGCGCGCTCGCGGCTGCGTTCTGCCGCCAGGGCGATGAAGTGGTCGAGGGCGGTGCGGGTCATGGCGGCGTGATCATCGCACCGCCGCCTACCTCGGAGGTAATGGACGCGATGACCGGCACGCGCCACAGTCTGGCCATGGCAAACATCGACCTCCTCCCCCTGGCCGTCAGTCTGTTGATCGGCATCCCCGCGTTCGGCTCGTGCATCGGCATCGGCCTGGCGACGATGAAGTTCCTCGAAGGCGTGGCGCGCCAGCCCGAACTGGCGCCCGAGCTGCAGACGAAGTACTTCCTGGCCGTGGGCGTGACCGACGGCGCCTTCATCATCGCCACCGGCATCGGCCTGTGGTTCGCCACGGCCAATCCGTTCAAGGGCTAGAGTGGCGAGGATGGCCGAAGCCACCCTCGCGCGCTCCAGCGTCGGCGACCTGCTGCGCGCCTGGCGCGCCAAGCGCCGCCTGTCGCAACTCGAAGTCGGCCTCACCGCCGGCGTGTCGTCGCGGCACCTGAGCTTCATCGAGACCGGCCGCGCGAAGGCGAGCGCCGAATTGCTGGTGGCGCTCGCCGACGTGCTCGACATGCCGCTGCGCGAGCGCAATGCGCTGCTGCTGGCGGCGGGCTTCGCGCCGCGCTACAGCGAAACGCAACTCGACGCGCCCGGCATGGCGGCGATGCAGCAGGCCATCACGCGCGTGCTCGACGCGCACGACCCGTACCCCGGCGTGGCGCTGGACAGGCACTGGAACATCGTCATCGCCAATGCTTCGGCCCGTCGCCTGGTGTCGATCGTGCCGCCCGACCTGCGAGCCTTGCCGCACAACCTCTTTCGCCTCGGCCTGCACCCGCGCGGCATCGCGGCCTGCACGAGCAACTTCGACGAGTGGGGCCGCTACATGCTGCGCGAGTTGCAGCGCCTGGCTGACGCGGCAATCGACCCCGCGGTGACCGCGCTGCTCGACGAGGTGCGCCGCTACCCCAACGTGCAGGCGCTGCTCGCCACGCCGCCGCAGGCCGCGCCGTCGAACCCGTTGCTCGTGCCCTGCGTGCTCGACGTTGCCGGCCAGCGCCTGTCGCTGTTCACCACGCTGGCCACCTTCGGCTCGCCGCGCGACGTGACGCTGGCCGAGCTGACGGTGGAGCTGTTCTATCCGGCCGATGCGGCCACCGAGGCCGCGTTGCGCGCGTCGGCTTGAGGCGTCACTCCACCTTGCCGATCTTCTTCACCGCCTCGGTCATCAACGCCGCGTCGGCGTTCCAGTAGCTCTGGAACTCGGGCGCGTCGAGGTACTCGATCGGGCTGCCGGCGCGGTTGATGGTCTGCACCACCGCCGGGTCCGCGGCGACTTTCTTTGCGGCAGCGCGCAGCTTGGCGACGATGTCGTCTGCGGTGGCCGCGGGCACGAACAGCGCCGACCACTGCGCGAAGGTGGTCGGATAGCCGGCTTGCTTCAAGCTCGGCACGTCGGGCAGCGACGACAGCGGCTTGTCGCCCCAATGCGCCAGCGCGCGCAGCTTGCCGGCCTTGATCTGCTGGGCCACGGTGGACGGGCCGGTGGCGACTGCATCGACCTGGCCGCCGAGCAGCGCCAGCAGCGCCGGGCCGGCGCCCGTGTACGGGATGTGCGTCATGCGAAAGCCGGCGCTCGTCTTCAACATTTCCATTGGCACATGCATCGTGCCGTAGTTGCCCGAGCTGCCGTAGTTGTAGCGGCCAGGCTGCGTCTTCAGATCGGCGACGAACTCGCTCAGTGTTTTCCACGGCGCGTCGGCGCGCACGACGAACACGGTCGGGTCGGCGGTGAAGCGCGCGATCGGTTTGAACTGGTCCAGGGTGAACGCGGGTTTGCGTTCGAGCAGCTTGTCGGCCTCGGGCAGGATCGAGATCGACGACAGCGACAGCAGGATCGTGTAGCCATCGGGCGCAGCACGAGAGGCGGCGCCGATGCCGGTGGCGCCGCCGGCGCCGGCGCGGTTCTCGACAATCACTTGTTGCTTCAACTCGCGCGCCAGCGCTTCGGCCACCGGCCGCGCCACCGTGTCGGCCACGCCGCCCGGCGGGAAGGGCACGATCATCGTGATCGGCTTGGCGTCGGGCCAAGCTGCTCTGTGCATGAGCGGTCAGTGAGAGGGCGCAGAACAGCGCGGCGGCAAAGCGATGCATGGCGAGTGGTCCGAGAGCGGGTGTACGCGCATTGAAGCGCAAACCCTCCTCAGTGCATACCGCATTGACCCGACGCCAGTGCGCCCCCAGAGTCCGTGGATGAAGTCCATCGTTGTCGGCGGATTCGAAACCAGATAGGACACAGCCTGATGCAACGACGCCACCTCATTGCCGCCACGCTCGGACTGCCGACATGGGCCCGCGCGCAGAGCGACTTCCCCTCGCGGCCGATCCGCGTCATCGTGCCGTTCTCGCCGGGGGGTGCGGTCGATGGGCCGATGCGCGCGATCGCCGAGCACCTTGGCCGGCGTCTGAAGCAGCAGGTGATCATCGAGAACAAGCCCGGCGCCGGCGCGACCATCGGCAGCGAGATGGTCGCCAAGAGCGCGGCCGACGGTTACACGCTGCTGCTGGCCTCGCAGACCAACGCGATCAGCGCTTCGCTCTACAGCAAGCTCGCCTTCAACCCGATCGAAGACTTCGTCGGCATTTCGCTGCTCGGACGCGAGCCCGGCGCGCTGGTGGTGCATCCGTCGCTGCCGGTGAACAGCGTGGCCGAACTGGTGGCGTTGGCCAAGGCCAAGCCCGGCGAGCTCAACTACGCGTCGTCGGGCAACGGCAGCGGGCAGCACCTGTTCATGGCGATGTTTGCGTCGATGGCTGGCATCCAGTTGGTGCACGTGCCGTACAAGGGCAGCGGCCAGGCCGTCACCGACCTGCTGGCCGGCACGGTGCCGATGGCGGTGCCGGGCGCCGCAGCGATGGTCAAGCATGTCAAAGCTGGCAAGCTGCGCGCACTGGCGACGACCGGCACGCAGCGCGCGGCGCAATTGCCAGACGTGCCGACGCTGGCTGAATCCGGTTTTGCCGGCTATGCGGCGTATGTGTGGATGGGGCTGCTCGCGCCGAAGGGCACGCCGAAGGCCATCGTCGACAAACTGCAGGCCGAGCTCAAGGCCACGCTGGCCACGCCCGAGGTCACCGGCTACATGAGCGAAGCCGGTATCGAGAGCGTGGGCTCCGCACCGGCCGAGATGGATGCCTTCTTCCGCGACGAGCGCGACCGCTGGGCGCGTGTGGTCAAGGAAACCGGTGCGAAGATCGACTGAATGAATCGAACAAGGACAGACATGGTCACGGGACAAGAGCACTGGACGACGAAGAAAACGCCTGACGGCGAGGTGAAGCTGTTCCTGTGGGAGAAGTTCGTCGGCTCGCCCGACAACAAACCGGCGGTGCTGTTCGTGCATGGTTCGTCGATGGCCTCGCAACCGACCTTCGACCTGACGGTGCCGGGGCGGCCGCATTCGAGCGTGATGGACTGGTTCGCCGAGCGCGGCTTCGTCTGCTGGTGCGTCGACATGGAAGGCTACGGCCGCAGCGCCAAGCACCGCGACATCTATTGCGATATCGCCAACGGCGCCGACGATCTGGCCGCGGCCACCGACTACATCTTCGCCACGCGTGGCGTGCGCAGCTTCCTCACCTATGGCATCAGCTCGGGCGCGTTGCGCGCGGCACTGTTTGCCCAACACCATCCCGATCGCGTGTCACGGCTCGCGCTCGACGCCTTCGTCTGGACCGGCGCCGGCGCGCCGACGCTCGAACAGCGGCGCAAGAAGCTGCCCGAGTTCCTGGCCACGAAGCGGCGGCCGATCGACCGCGCCTTCGTGCACTCGATCTTCAACCGCGACCACCCGGACTGCGCCGACAAGGCCACCGTCGAAGCCTTCGCCGACGCCATCCTCGCGCTCGACGACTCGATGCCCAACGGCACCTACATCGACATGTGCAGCAAGCTGCCGGTCGTCGATCCGGAAAAGATCAGCGTGCCGACGATCGTGCTGCGCGGCCAGTTCGACGGCATCGCGTCGATGCAGGACCTGATCGACTTCTTCGTCCGCCTGCCGTCAGCCGACAAGCAGTTCACGGTGCTGAACGGCATCTCGCACGCCAGCTTCCAGCAGAAGAACTACCTGATGGTCTATCAGATCCTGCACGCGTACTTCACGCAGCCGACGCCGGCGTACACGAGCGACGCGGCGCACTGAAGTCCACAGGCCTCACGGCGCGATCAGGCGCGCCACCTTCTGTTGCAGGCTGTCGAAGATGGCCTCGGCCGCGGCCTCCACCGCTTCGAGCAGCGGCTGCGCATCGACCTTGCGGCGCAACAGCGCCAGCACCTCGGCGGCACCGGGGCGGCGCAGGGCGCGCACCACCACGCCGCTGCCGGCCAGCAGGGCGGTGGACGCGGGCACCAGCGCCACGCCAAGCCCTGCGCCCACGAGGTCGAGCACACCGTGTACGGTGCTGCCCTCGTAGCGGATGCGCGGGCTGAACCCCGCCTGGCTGCAAAGGTGGATCGAGTGGTCGAAGTAGGCTGGACCGCGATGGCGCGTGAAGCCGACGAAGGGCTCCGCGGCGAAGCGGCGCAGGTCGACCTTGGCCTCCAGTCCCTGCGCCTGCGCACGCGGCAGCGCCAGACAGAACGGGTCGGGCATCTGCCGGGCGACAGTCAGGCGCGGGTGGCGCGCCGGCGTGCGTGCGATGCCGACGTCGATGTGGCCGGCCACCAGCGCGTCGACCTGCTCGCTGCTGATGGCTTCGCGCAACTCGAACTGCACGCCCGGCTGCTGGCGCCGCAGCCGCCGCACCAGCTCGGGCACGACCGTGCTGGCCGCCGACGGCACGTAGCCGATCGCGAGCGTGCTGCCGCCGCTGCTGTCGCGCGACAGGTCGCGCAGGCGTGCCGCGCGGTCGAGCAGGAAGCGCGCTTCCGGCAGCAGCGCCTGGCCCGCGGCCGTCAGGCGGACCCCTTGGGGTGGCGCGCGAACAGCGCCGTGCCCAGCATCTCCTCGAGCTGGCGGATCTGCACCGACAGCGGTGGCTGCGCGATGAACAGCTTCTCGGCCGCACGGCTCAGGCTGCCGCTCTCGGCCACGGCGACGAAGTAGCGCAGGTGTCGGAGTTCCATGGCCTACCTATATCCACAAAGTATGGCAAGCATACGCATTCAATCTTTGAAGTATCTGTTCTGGCGACCAACAATCAGATCACTTCCACAGGAGACCCGCCCGATGAAACTGTTGCCCGTCGTCACCCTTGCCCTGGCCGCCGCGACCGCCCAGGCCCAGACTGCTTCCTGGCCCACCAAGCCCGTGCGCGTGGTGGTGCCGGCGCCGGCCGGGAGTTCGCTCGACGTCATCGTCCGCACCCTCGGCGACAAGCTGAAGGACCGCTGGGGCCAGCCGGTGGTGGTGGAGAACAAGGCTGGCGCCGGCGGCATGCTCGGCATGGACGTGGTGGCCAAGGCCACGCCCGACGGTCACACGCTGGGCATCGGCTTCAACGGGCCGATCGCCTTCGGCCCCTACATGTACAAGAAGATGCCGTACGCGCCGGCCAAGGATCTCGTGCCGGTGGTGCTCACCACGTCGCAGCCGAACGTGCTGGCGGTGCAGGCGAGCAACCCGGCCAAGACCTTGCCCGAGTTCGTGGCCTGGGCCAAGCAGCAGGGCGGCAAGCTGAGCTACGGCTCGGTCGGCAACGGCAGCTCGTCGCACCTGACGATGGAGCTGTTCCTCACGACCATCGGCGTCGACGCGGTGCATGTGCCGTACAACGGCTCGCCGCCGGCGGCGACGTCGCTTGCGGCCGGCGAGACGCAGGCGCTGTTCACCGTCGCACCGGCGCTGCTGCCGCTGATCCAGGGCGGGCGCATCAGGCTGATCGCGGCGACCAGTGCGCAACGCACCGAGTCGATGAAGGACCTGCCCACGGTGGCCGAGTCCGGCTACGCCGGCTTCGAGGCGCTGGCGTGGAACGGCCTGTTCACCGCCGCCGGCACGCCAGCCGACGTGGTCAACAAGATCAATGCCGACGTCAACGCGGTGATGAAGGACCCGGCCGTGCGAGACATCTTCGTGAAGCAAGGCCTGATCCTCGGCGGCGGCACGCCGGCTCAGTTCGCCGCCTTCATCGATGCCGAAGGCAAGAAGTGGGGCGCGATCATCAAGAAGAACAACATCACGCTGGACTGAGGCGAACATGAAACCCCCACGCTCGCTCTGCTCGCTGCCCCCCATGGGGGCGCTCAGTATCTTCGGACCGGCCGGGCGGTACTGAGATGCAAGCCCTGCGAAAGACCCAGGCTGCTGCCGGCCTCGAACTGGTCGAGGTGCCGGTGCCGGAGCCCGCCTCACCCGACGACGTGCTGGTGCGCGTGCTGGCGACCGGCATCTGCGGCAGCGACCTGCACGTCGACGACTGGACGCCGAGCTATGCCTTCATCACGCAAAGCCTGCCGGTGACCCTGGGACACGAGTTCGTCGGCGTGGCCGAGAGCGGCCCCTACCTCGGGCAGCGTGTGGTCGTGCGGCCGTCGGTGACCTGCGGCCGCTGCGCAGCCTGCAGCGTCGGCGAGCACGACGCCTGCGAGCGCCGCACCGGCCTGGGCATGACGCGCGACGGCGCCTTCGCGCCCTGGGTCAGCGTGCCGCAGCGCAACTGCGTGCCGGTGCCCGACACGCTCTCTGACGAGCTCGCCGCGCTGGCCGAGCCGCTGTCGATCTCGATGCAGGCGCTGCGCGTGGCCGGCGACGTGCGCGGCCAGCGCGTGCTGGTGATGGGGCCGGGCACGATCGGCCAGGGCATCGCGGTGCTGGCGCGCCGCGCCGGTGCGGCGAAGGTGGTGGTCAGCGGCTTCGACGACGCGGCGCGGCTGGCGGTGCTGCGGCGCATGGGCTTCGAGGCGTTGGTCGACGTGTCCAGGCAGCCGCTGGCCGACGCGACGCGGCCGCACACCGGAGGGGAGCCGTTCGACATCGTGTTCGAAGCGACCGGCGTGCCGGAGACGATCACCGAGTCGCTCGCGCTGCTGCGCCGCAACGGCATCGTCGTCGTCACCGGCATCCACGCACGGCCGCTCGGGCTCGACCTGACGACGCTGGTGCGCAGGCAGCAGCAAGTGCGCGGCTCGTTCCGCCCGCCCGAGTCGGACTGGCCGGCCGCCCTGGCGCTGATGGGCGAACTGGGTGAGGTGATGGCGCCGATGGTCAGCCACGTGCTGCCGCTGGCGCGCGGGCTCGAAGGCTTCGCGCTGGCGCATGGCAAGCAGGCGAGCAAGGTGCTGCTGCGCCCGGATGGCGCGTGATGGCCGAATTGCCAGCCGCGCTGCTCGCGCTGTGGAACGACGTCGACCCCGCGGCCGACGCCGCCTACAACGACTGGCATGCGCGCGAGCATGTGCCCGAGCGCTGCACCGTGCCGGGCATCTTCTGGGGGCGGCGCTACGGGCTGTTGGGCGGCAGCGGCATGCCGCGCTACCTGACGCTGTACGGCCTGCGCGAGCCGGCCGTGCTCGACAGCGCGCCGTATCAGCGCCTGCTGCGCGAGCCCACGCCGGCCAGCCGCGCCATGCGCCCGGCGCTGCGCAACGTCACGCGCTGGGTCTGCCGCCTGATCGTCGACGACGCCACGGCCTGCGGCGAGGATCTGGCGCTGCGGCTGCTCACGGGCGATAGCGAGGCCGCGCACCAGGCGCTGGGTGGCGGCCGAACCGGCCAGTTGCTGGCGCAACGCATCGCCGATGCGGCGCCGCTGCCGTGGCTGTCGTCGTCGCAGGACACCGGCCTGATCGGCGACTGGCTGTGGGGCAGTACGCAGGCCGCGCCAGCGGCGGTGCCGACCTACCGACAGCTGCCGGTAGGTTGAACAGGCGTTAGCGAGCGAACGGCCGCACGCCGATCAGCCAGCCGTGCGCCCAGAACGCGAACACGACCCACAGCACCACGCCGATCACCACCGTCAGCACGGTGCGTGACGCGGTACCTGGCGCGTACGTCTTGCCCGCTGCACGATCGCGCCGTCGCGCGCTGGCGAAGAGCACGATCGACCAGACCAGAAAGCCGCCGAACAGCAGCAGGTCGGCCAGCGTGTTGTTGGCGATCAAATGCCCAAAGGCCCAGGCCTTGACGCCGAGCGTCATCGGGTGATGCAGCCGGGCTCTGATGCCGTTGCCGGGCACGTTGGCAGCGGTGATCAGCACGAACGAGATCAACGTCAGCAGCGCAGCCAGGTGTTTGGTCCACACGGGCGGCGTGGCCCAGAGCACCGTCGGCTGCTGGCGCGCCATGCCGTAGCCCCAGACCAGCAGTGCAAAGCCGGCCAGCGACAGCACGGTGTACAGCCCTTTCCAGGCCTTGTCGCCGCGCTGCGCGATGAAGGCGCTGCGCGTGCCGTCGGCAACGATGCGCGTTGAATGGATGCCGAGAAAGAGCACGAGGCCGAGGATCAGAGCGGTCATGTTTGAAGTGTTGGAGTGGCGACTCCAGCGAAGATTATCGTAATCACCTACAATGCGACCCGCGGCTTCGGAAATGTTCCGAAGCCGCTTTCGTTCATCCCCTCTGACCTCCTCTCGCGCCTTGCCCCCTCGGGCCTTTTGCGGCGCTTCTCGAACCCCGGTTAGCGGCGATGCCCCAGCGGCGCGTCATTTGAATCGACGCGCCCGACCGAGTCAGAGAAAGTCATCGATGAGCTTCGAATCTTTGGGCCTGCCCGCGGCCCTGGCGCGCGCTGTTGCCGACAGCGGCTACACCCAACCCACCGACGTGCAACTGCGCGCCATCCCACCGGCCATGGCCGGCAGCGATCTTCGTGTGTCGTCGTCCACCGGCAGCGGCAAGACCGCGGCCTTCGTGCTGCCGGCGTTGAGCCGCGTGCTCGCAGCGCGCGCTGCGGCGCAAGCCGACGTCAGCAAGCGCCGCGACAACAAGACCGTGCATGGCCCGCGCGTGCTCGTGCTGACGCCGACGCGTGAACTGGCGATGCAGGTCGCCAAGGCCACCGACAGCTACGGCCGCCACATCCCCGGCCTGCGTGTCACGACCATCGTCGGCGGCGTGCCGTACCACGCGCAACTGAAAGCGCTGCGTGGTCCGCTCGACGTGCTGATCGCCACGCCCGGCCGCCTGATGGACCACATGGCCAGCGGCAAGGCCATCCTCGCCAACGTCGAGATGCTGGTTCTCGACGAGGCCGACCGCATGCTGGACATGGGCTTCATCGACGACATCAAGCACATCGCGTCATTCCTGCCGGAACAGCGCCAGACGGTGATGTTCAGCGCCACGTTTGCCGGTGAAGTCGGCCAGCTCGCCAAGAACATGCTGAAGGCCGACGCGCAGACGATCGCCGTGTCCACGCACACCAGCACGCACGAGAACATCGAGCAGCGTCTGCACTGGGCCGACGATGGCAAGCACAAGCATGCCCTGCTGGAGCAGTTGCTGACCGATCGCGCTGTCGATCAGGCGCTGATTTTCACCAGCACGCAGCGCGACGCCGATTGGCTCGCCGACCGCCTGGCCGAGATCGGCCACCGTGTGGCGTCGCTGCACGGCGGCATGCCGCAAGGCCGCCGCAACCGCGTGCTGCATGGCCTGCGCACGCGCGATCTGCGCGTGCTCGTCGCCACCGACGTGGCGGCGCGCGGCATCGACGTGCCGAGCATCAGCCACGTCATCAACTACGGCTTGCCGATGAAGGCCGAGGACTATGTGCACCGCATCGGCCGCACCGGCCGGGCAGGGCGTGCTGGCTTGGCGGTGACGCTGGCCGAGCGCCGCGACGCCGGCATGATCCAGCGCATCCAGCGCTTCACGACGCAGCGCATCCCGGTGGCGACGATGGTCGGCTTGGAGCCGCGTCTGCCCGAGCCGCGCGAGTACAGCGCCCCGCGCGTTGCGGCACCGGGCAAGCGCGGCGGCAAGCCGTTTGCGCCGCGACGCCCGCAAGGCGCAGGCTTCGGCCAGGGTGCGCCGCGCGGCGCCGGCCCGCGCCGCTAACGCCGGCTGAAAAGCTGTCACTCCATCCAGGGCCGCTCGCTGAGCGGCCCTGTGCTTTGGGGAGCGCACTTTCTTCGTTTTCCTGACCGATCAGCCGTTTCAAACGATCACAAAAACTTTGAGTTGATGCATCGCTTTCAATGACTTCTGCATGTCTATGTTTTTACAATGATTTGACAGCGAAGTTGCCTCATAATGTGGCTCTAAGTGCTTGATTTGATTGATTTTTCTTAGAAAGAGCCGTTGACGACCTGAATCACCGCCGCTACAGTGGAGTTTGGTGGAGATTTGTGGGACGCTACGGCTGTGGCTGAGCTGATTCTGGATGGTGGACCGATCCTTTTGCTGGACAGCAAAGGCCGCGTCACGATCCCCACGCGCTCGCGTGAAGCGCTCAAGACGATGTGTGAGGACCAACTCACAATCACCAAGAGCCGCAGCCGCTGTCTGACCATTTTCCCGCGGCCGCTGTGGGAAACCTTCAGCGCCAAGATCCTGGCCTGGCCGACGGACAACGACGACTGGCGTCGCATCTTCATTGCCAGCGCTTCGCACGTGGACATCGACAGCGCCTCGCGCGTGCTGGTGGCGCCCGAACTGCGCGAGTGGGCCGGCATCGAACGCGATGTGTATCTGTTCGGCATGGGCCGGCGCTTCGAGCTCTGGGACAAGGCGCGCTACGACGCACACGAGGCTGCGGTGATGGCTTCGCGCCCCCCCGAAGAGCTGCGCAACATGGTGCTTTGAGTGTCGGGCGCATGGCAACACCGCACCGTCCTCCTCACCGAAGCGATCGACGCGCTGGTGACGGATGCCGCCGGCGTGTACGTCGATGGCACGTTCGGGCGCGGCGGGCACTCGCGGTTGCTGCTGTCGCGCCTCTCGCCGCAGGGTCGCGTGATTGCGCTGGACCGCGACCCAGAAGCGGTTGCCGCCGCGGCCGAGTTGCAAACCAGCGACCCGCGCTTTTCCATTCTTCACGCGAACTTCGCAGAGCTGCGCGAGGCTCTCGCACCGCTCGGCTTGTCGAAGGTGAACGGCGTCTTGTTGGACCTCGGCGTGAGTTCGCCGCAGATCGACAACCCGGCGCGTGGTTTTTCCTTTCGATTCGATGCGCCGCTGGACATGCGCATGGACACGACCCGCGGCGAGAGTGCCGCCGATTTTCTGGCGCGTGCTGACGAGCGCCAACTCAGCGAGGTCATCAAGGACTATGGCGAAGAACGGTTTGCTCGACAGATTGCAAAGGCGCTTGTGGCTCGGCGCGAGAGCGGGCATCCCATTCGCACGACCGCAGAGCTTTCCCAGCTCGTGGCTCGTTCGGTCCGCACCCGCGAAGCGGGCCAGGACCCTGCAACGCGCACGTTTCAGGCTCTTCGGATTCACGTCAACGCCGAGCTTGAGGCCCTCGACGAAGGCCTGAAGGCTTGCCTCGAACTGCTCGCACCGGGTGCCCGTTTGGCCGTGATCGCTTTCCATTCGCTCGAAGACCGCCGCGTCAAGGAATTCATCGCGCGCGAAAGCCGCGACGAGGTGGATCGCCGCGCGCCGTTCGCTCCGCCGAAGGCGATGCGGTTTGACGGCGCTGGCCCGCATCAAGCCGAGTGCTGAAGAGATTGCGGGCAATCCGCGCGCTCGCTCGGCGATCTTGCGCGTGGCAGAGAGAACGTCGGTATGACACGAGTCAATACCTTGCTCGTCGTCGCGCTGCTGTTTTCCAGTCTCTACCTCGTGCGCACGGCCTACGACTCGCGCCGCCTGTTCACCGAGCTCGACCGCGCGAAGAACGACAGCGCCAAGCTCGACGTCGAATACAAGCGCCTCGAAGCCGAGCGCCAGGCCGCGGCAACGAATGCGCGCGTCGAGCGCACGGCGCGCGAGCGCCTGGCGATGCGCACCGCCACGCCGGCGGTGACGATCTATGTGCCCGATGTCAGTGCTTCAGGGGTCAGCGCCTCGGGGGTGACCCAATGAAGTGGCTGCCATCAAGCCTGCGATCGAAAGTCAAAGCGAAGGTGAAGTCCGGCGCCGTCAGCCGCAGCGTCAACTACGGGACGAGCCCGCTGCTGGCTTCGAAGACGCCGCCGTGGCGCAGCAAGTTCATCGTTGCGCTGGTCGGCCTCGGCTCGTGCGTGCTCGTCGCGCGTGCCGTGTCGATCCAGATCATCGACAGCAAGTTCTATCTCGCTCAGGGCGACAAGCGCTACTTGCACCAGCAAGACCTGCAAGCCAGCCGCGGCCGCATCACTGATCGCCACGGCGCGCTGCTGGCCACCACCGTGCCGGTGCCGTCGGTCTGGGCGATCCCGAAAGACGTGCAGGCCACACGCGAGCAGAAGCGCGAACTGGCGAAACTGCTTGGCTTGCCGCTGGCCGACATCGAGAAAAAACTCGGCGACCGCAACGCACGCTTCGCGTGGCTGAAGCGCCAGGTCGACGACACGACCTGGCAGCAGATCAGCAAGCTCGGCATCAAGGGCGTTCACGAGTCGCGCGAATTCCGGCGCAAGTACCCCGAGGGCGAAGCAGCGGCCCATGTGGTCGGCTTCACCGACGTCGATGATCGCGGACAGGAAGGCGTCGAACTGTCGTTTCAGGATCACCTGCAAGGCAAGGACGGCACGCGCAAGGTGGTCAAGGACCGGCTGGGCCGCGTCGTCGAGGACATCGGCGTCAAGGTCGCCGCCACCGATGGCCGCGATCTCGAGCTGACGATCGATGCCAAGGTGCAGTACTTCGCCTACCAGCACATCAAGCAGGCGGTGCTCGACAACAAGGCCAAGGGCGGCAGCGTGGTCGTGCTCGACGCGCAGACCGGCGAGGTGTTGGCACTGGCCAACTACCCGAGCTACAACCCTGCCGAGCGGCGCAACATCAACGTCGAACAGTTGCGCAACCGCGCGCTGATCGACATCTTCGAGCCCGGCTCGACGATGAAGCCCTTCATTGCCGGCATCTCGCTCGACACGGGCCGCGTCACGCCCGACACGGTGTTGCCCACCGCGTCGTTCGCGGTCAGCGGCTATGCGGTCACCGACATCCATGCGCACGCGCAGTTGTCGGTGACGCAGATCGTGCAGAAGTCGAGCAACGTCGGCGCAGCCAAACTGGCGATGCAGCTGCCGGCGCAGGAAATGTGGGAGCTCTACAGCGCCTTGGGTTTCGGCACCAAACCGGAGCTGCCGTTCCCAGGTGTGGCCAGCGGCAAGTTGCGGCCGGCCAAGGCGTGGAAGCCGGTCGATCAATCGCGTCTCGCCTACGGCTACGGCCTGTCGGCGTCGCTGCTGCAGATGGCGCGCTCGTACACCGTCTTCTCGCACGATGGTGAAGTGATCCCGGTGACGATGGTCAAGCAGAGCGAAGCGCCGAAGGGCGAGCGGATCTTCAAGCCCGAAACCGCGCGCACGCTGCGCGGCATGCTGCAACTCGCCGCTGGCGCCGAAGGCACCGCGCCGCTGGCACAGACGATGGGCTATTCCGTCGGCGGCAAGAGCGGCACGGCGCACAAGCAGGAAGGCGATGGCTACGCCAAGGACAAGTACCGCTCCTGGTTCGTTGGGCTGTCGCCGATCGACAAGCCGCGCATCATCGTTGCAGTGATGGTCGATGAGCCGAGCGCCGGCAAGCACTACGGCGGCGCGGTCGCGGCGCCGGTGTTCAGCCGCGTGGTTGCGCAGACGCTGCGCGCGCAAGGCGTGTCGCCGAACCTGGACGTGAAGCCCCAGATCGTCGCTGGGCCTGCGGTGCAGGAGAACTTTTAAATGCAAGTTTCATTCACCGCAGAGGCGCAGAGGGCGCAGAGTTCACGCAGAGGAGATCGGGTTTCGCTCTGCGAACCTCCGCGCCCTCTGCGCCTCTGCGGTGAAGGTCGCTGGCTGCTGATTCGCTGACATGGCCGTCACCGCCCTCAAGTCCCCCGAAGCTGCGGCACGCTGGTTGCGCGCGTGGGTGACGGGCACGCTCGTCACCGACAGCCGCAAGGTGCACCCGGGCGACGCGTTCATTGCGTGGCCGGGTCAAGCGGTCGATGGCCGGCGCTTCGTGAAGGCTGCGTTGGAGGCCGGTGCGACGACCTGCATCGTCGAGCACGACGGGCTCGAAACCTATGGCTTCAACGACGCGCGCATCGCTTCCCTGCCCAACCTGAAGGGCGAAGCCGGCGTTATCGCCGATGCGTTCTTCGACCACCCGAGCGCGGCGCTCGACATGCTGGCCGTGACCGGCACCAACGGCAAGAGCTCCACCGCCTGGTGGTGCGCGCAGGCGCTGACACTGCTCGGCCGGCGCGCTGGTGTGGTTGGTACCTTGGGCATTGGCGAGCCGCCGCTCGCGGGGCGCGAGTCGCGCATCGAGTACACCGGCCTGACGACGCCTGACCCGGTGAAGCTGCACAGCGAGTTGCAACGCTTCGTCGCCGACGGTTTTGCGGCCTGCGCGATCGAGGCTTCGTCGATCGGCATCGAGGAGCAGCGCCTGGCCGGCCTGCGCATCACGGTGGCGATGTTCACCAATTTCACGCGCGACCATCTCGACTATCACGGCTCGATGGAAGGCTATTGGGTCGCCAAGCGCAAGCTCTTTGCGTGGCCAGGGCTGAAGGCGGCCGTTCTCAACATCGACGACCCGCGTGGCGCCGATCTGGCGCGCGAGTTCTCGCAGGCGCTGGTGCCGAACACGCTCGACGTGTGGACTGTGTCGGCCGAGCGCGAGGCGCGATTGGTGGCGCGCGACATCGGCTACAGCGACGGTGGCTTGTCTTTCGTGCTGCACGAAGGTTCCCACAGCGCGTCGGTGAAGAGCACGTTGATCGGTGACTACAACGCGCACAACCTGCTTGGCGTGCTGGCGGCGCTGCGTGCGCTCGGTGTGCCGCTGGCCGAGGCCGCCGCGGTGGTGCCGCAACTCACGGCCGTGCCCGGCCGCATGCAACGTGTCGGCGACGGTGTCGATGCGCCGCAGATCGTCGTCGACTACGCGCACACGCCCGATGCGCTGGAAAAAGTACTCGGTGCCCTGAAGCCGCTGGCCAAGGCGCGTGGCGGCCAACTGGTCTGCCTGTTCGGCTGCGGCGGCGACCGCGATGCAACGAAGCGGCCGCTGATGGGCGCGATCGCCGCGCATGGCGCGGACCGTGTTGTCGTCACCAGCGACAACCCGCGCAGCGAAGACCCGATGGCGATCATCGCCGGCATCGTCGGTGGCATCGATGACCGTTCGCGCACTGCTGTCATCGAAGACCGCCGCGCCGCCATCGCACGAGCGGTCGTCGAGGCTTCGTCGAGCGACGTGATCGTGCTGGCCGGCAAAGGCCACGAGGACTACCAGGAGATTGCCGGTGTTCGGCAGCCGTTCTCCGACGTCACCGAAGGTACGCAGGCGCTGATGCAAAGAGGCCTTCGCAAATGATGACCTTGGCGCAGGCACAGGCCATGCTCCCCGGTTCGACGTTGATCGGCGACGGTGCGCTGGAGATCGCGCGCGTGCACAGCGATACGCGCACGCTGCAACCGGGTGATCTGTTCGTGGCCCTCAGAGGCGAACGCTTCGACGCGCACGACAAGCTCGCTGAAGCGAAAACGAAAGGCGCTGTGGCCGCGTTGGCACAACGCGGTCTTGCCGAGGCCGGTCTGCCAGGCGTGCAGGTGGCCGACTCCGAGCACGGCCTGCAGGACCTGGCCCGCGCCTGGCGCGCCCGCCACCACCTGCCGCTGATTGCCGTCACCGGCAGCAACGGCAAGACGACGGTGACGCAGATGATCGCGTCGATCCTGCGCGCCTGGCATGGCGACGGCGCGTTCGCGACGGTCGGCAACTTCAACAACCACATCGGCGTGCCGCTGACGTTGTTGCGCCTGCGCCAGGACGACACGTTGTGGCACCGGGCCGGTGTGGTCGAGCTCGGCATGAACCACCCGGGCGAGATCGGCCTGCTGGCGAAGATCGCGCAGCCGACGATCGCGCTGGTCAACAACGCGCAGCGCGAGCACCAGGAATTCATGGCAACGGTCGAGGCCGTCGCGCGTGAGAACGGCGCGGCCATTGAAGCGCTGGGTGCCGCGGGTACGGCGGTCTTCCCGGCCGACGATGCATTCACCTCGCTCTGGCTGTCGATGGCAGGCTCGCGGCCGCACCTGACCTTTGCACTGCAAGGCCAAGGCGACGTGACGGCAGAGTCGATGTGGCTCGACGACCACTGGGCGCTGACGCTGCACACGCCCGCGGGTGCGGTGCCGGTGGCACTGCGCATGGCCGGCGCGCACAACGCGAAGAACGCATTGGCCGCGGCGACCTGCGCATTGGCCGCCGGTGCGCCGCTCGGGGCCATCCGCAAGGGTCTCGAGAGTTTCGAACCGGTGAAGGGTCGCTCGCAGCTGAAGACGATCGAACTCAGCGGCCAGCGCGTGGCGCTGATCGACGACAGCTACAACGCCAACCCGGATTCGGTGCGCGCCGCGATCGACGTGCTGGCGACCATGCGCGCGCCGCGCGCGCTGTTGCTTGGCGACATGGGCGAGGTGGGACAACGCGGCCCCGAGTTCCACGCCGAGGTCGGCGCCTACGCCAAGGAACGCGGCATCGAGCAGTTCTGGTGTGCCGGCGCCTTGTGCGCGCATGCGGTGCGCGCATTCGGTGCGGGAGCGCGGCACTTCGACGATGCACCGGCGATGGTGGGTGCAACCAGCGAACTGCCCGCAGTGGCGTCGTTGCTCGTCAAAGGCTCGCGCTTCATGCAGATGGAGCGCGTGGTGGTGGCCCTGCAGGAGAAAAACTAGAAATGCTGCTCAGCCTCGCCCAATGGTTGCAGTCGATGTACCCGGAAGCACTCGGCTTCCTGCGCGTCTTCCAGTTCCTGACCTTCCGCGCCGTGCTCGCCGCGATGACGGCGCTGCTGATCGGCCTGGCGTTCGGGCCGTGGGTGATCCGCCGCCTCGCCGAGTTGAAGATCGGCCAGCCGATCCGCGAGTACGGCATGCAGTCGCACTTGGCCAAGCGCGGCACGCCGACGATGGGTGGCGCATTGATCCTGATGGCCATCGGCGTCTCGACCGTGTTGTGGTTCGACTGGAGCAACCGTTTTGTCTGGGTGGTGATGCTCGTCACCTTCGGCTTCGGCACGATCGGCTGGATCGACGACTGGCGCAAGGTGGTGAACAAGGACCCGGAAGGCATGCCGTCGCGCGAGAAGTACTTCTGGCAGTCGGTGATCGGCCTCGTCGCTGCGTTCTACCTGACCTTTGCGGTCAGCGAGAACACAAACCTGCGCGTGCTCGAACTGTTCATGCGCTGGATCACCAGCGGCTTCTCCACCGACCTGCCGCCCAAGGCCGACCTCTTCGTGCCGTTCTTCAAGACCGTGAGCTACCCGCTCGGCGTCTGGGGCTTCATCATCCTGACGTACCTGGTGATCGTCGGCGCGAGCAATGCGGTCAACCTGACCGACGGCCTCGACGGCCTGGCGATCATGCCGGTGGTGATGGTCGGCTCGGCACTCGGCGTGTTCGCCTACGTCGTCGGCAACGCCAATTTCTCGAAGTACCTGCTCTTTCCCTACATCGCCGGCGCCGGCGAGCTGCTGATCTTCTGCGCGGCGATGGCCGGCGCGGGTCTGGCGTTCCTCTGGTTCAACGCGCATCCGGCGCATGTCTTCATGGGCGACGTCGGCGCGCTGGCGCTCGGCGGCGCGCTCGGCACGATCGCGGTGATCACGCGCCAGGAGATCGTGCTGGCGATCATGGGCGGCATCTTCGTCGTCGAGGCGCTGTCGGTGATGTTGCAGGTGATGTGGTTCAAGTACACGAAGAAGCGCTACGGCGAGGGTCGGCGCATTCTGTTGATGGCGCCGCTGCACCACCACTTCGAGAAAAAAGGCTGGCCGGAAACGCAGGTCGTGATCCGCTTCTGGATCATCACGATGCTGCTCTGCCTCGTCGGTTTGGCGAGCTTGAAACTGCGATGAGCTTCCTCCGCGACCTCACCGTTCTCGTGCTCGGCCTCGGCGAGTCGGGGCTGGCCATGGCCACGTGGTGTGCGCGTCACGGTGCGACGGTGCGCGTGTGGGACTCGCGCGAGCAGCCGCCGAAACGCGAAGCGTTGGCGCTGGCGGTGCCGGCCGCCGCGTTGTCGAGCGGTGAACTGGGCACCGACACGCTGCAGGGCGTGCAGCTCGTGCTGAAGAGCCCGGGCCTGTCGCCGCGAGACGAACGCATCGCCACGTTGTTGAAGTCCGCGCGCGATCAAGGCTTGGCGATCCTCGGTGAGCTCGACTTGTTCGCGCGCGCCTTGACCGACCTGAAGGCAGAGCGCGCCTATGCGCCGCAAGTGATTGCCATCACCGGCACCAACGGCAAGACGACGACCACCGCGCTGACGGCGCTGCTGATCGAACGCTGCGGCCGCCGCGTGGCGTCGGCCGGCAACATCGGACCGACGATGCTCGACACGCTCGCAGCCGCGCTCGATGCGAAGGACGACGAGGGGCAGGCGACGGCGTTGCCGGAGGTGTGGGTGCTCGAACTGTCGAGCTTCCAGCTCGAGGGCGTCAAAGGCTTTGAGCCCGATGCCGGCACCGTGCTCAACGTGACGCAGGACCACCTCGACTGGCACGGCACGATGGACGCCTACGCCGGTGCGAAGACGCGCGTCTTCGGACAGCGTGGCGCGATGGTGCTCAATCGCGACGATCCGCTCGTGGCCGCGATGGCGCCGCAGCCGGTGATCGTCAAAGGCAAGTCGAAGCCGATCGAGCGTGACGTGGTCACCTTTGGCCTCGATGCGCCGCAGCTTGCCGGCGACTTCGGCCTCGTCACCGAAAACGGCATGGCCTGGCTGGTGCGCGCCGTCAGCGACGAGCAGCCCGGTGCACGCAAGCGAGGCGCGCCGGTACAGCCAGACGAACTGCACCTGCAGCGCTTGATGCCGGCCGATGCGCTGCGCATCCGCGGCCGCCACAACGCGGCGAACGCGCTCGCTGCGCTGGCGCTGGCCACCGCCATCGGCTGCCCGCTGGCGCCGATGCTGCACGGCCTGCGCGAGTACCGCGGCGAGCCGCACCGCGTGGCCTTCGTCGCCAACGTTGGCGGTGTCGAGGCCTTCGACGACAGCAAGGGCACGAATGTCGGCGCCACGGTCGCAGCCTTGAACGGTCTCGGTGCCGACAAGTCGCCGGGCAAGCTGATCGTCATTCTCGGCGGCGACGGCAAAGGCCAGGACTTCACGCCGTTGGCAGCGCCGGCGTCGCAACATGTGCACGCCGCTGCACTGATCGGCAAGGATGCCGCTGCGATCGAGGCGGCGCTCGCCAACAGCGGCATCGCCTTGCAGCGCCACGACACGCTCGAAGCCGCCGTCGACTGGTGCTTCGCCGTCGCCCGCGAAGGCGACGCGGTGCTGCTCAGCCCGGCCTGTGCCAGCCTGGACATGTTCCGCAACTACGCGCACCGCGCGGATGTCTTCGTGGCTGCGGTGCAGGAGCACGCGCACAGCCGCGGTGAGGTGGTCGGATGATCGACGCCGTCCGCACCCGCTTCGAACAGCTCCGCCTGCGCTTCGCCGGCGAAGCGGCAGCGCCGCCGGTGCCGATCCGCGACTGGACCGGCACACACCCCGGCCGCGCGCAGCGCGTGTCCGAGATCGACCAGCCGATGCTCTGGGTCATCTGCGGGCTGCTCGTACTCGGCCTGGTGATGGTCTATTCGGCCTCGGTGGCGCTGCCGGACAACCCACGGTTCAAGAACTACGCGCCCACCCACTTCCTGACTCGTCACGCCATCTCGCTGGCGATTGCGTTTGTCGCTTCGCTGGCGGTGCTGCAGGTGCCGATCAGCATCTGGGAGAAGTACGCGCCGCACATCTTCGTGGCCGCGCTCGGATTGCTCGTGCTCGTGCTGATCCCGTTCATCGGCAAGGGCGTCAACGGTGCGCGGCGCTGGATCCCGCTGGGCCTGATGAACTTCCAGCCCAGCGAGCTGGCCAAGCTCGGCATCGCGCTGTATGCCGCCAACTACATGGTGCGCAAGATGGACACGCGGGAGAATTTTTTCCACGCGGTCACACCGATGGCGATTGCCCTGGGTGTCATCGGCATGCTTTTGCTGCTCGAGCCCGACATGGGCGCGTTCATGGTCATCGCGGCGATCGCCCTGGGTATTCTCTTCCTGGGTGGCGTCAACGGCCGCATGTTCCTGCTGGCCGCGCTGGTGCTCGTCAGCGCCTTCGTGCTGATGATCGCGCTGTCCCCGTGGCGCGCTGAGCGCATCTTTGCGTACCTCGATCCGTGGAACCCGCTGTACGCGCAGGGCCGGGCCTATCAGTTGACGCATTCGCTGATCGCCTTCGGCCGCGGAGAAATCTTCGGCCAGGGTCTGGGCTCGTCGGTCGAGAAGCTGCACTACCTGCCCGAAGCGCACACCGATTTTCTGCTCGCCGTGATCGGCGAAGAGCTCGGCTTCATCGGTGTCTTCGGCGTCATTGCGGCGTTCTTCTGGCTGACGCGGCGCATCTTCATGATCGGCCGCCAGGCCGTGGCGCTCGACCGCGTGTTCGCCGGTCTGATGACGCAGGGCGTCGGTCTGTGGATGGGCGTGCAGGCCTTCATCAACATGGGCGTGAACCTCGGCGTGTTGCCGACGAAGGGCTTGACGCTGCCGCTGATGTCGTACGGCGGCTCGGCGATTCTGATGAACATGGTCGCGTTGGCGATCGTATTGCGTGTGGACAGCGAGAACCGCGCGTTGATGAGGGGTGGCAAGTGAACCACCTCGTCATCATGGCCGCGGGCACCGGAGGACACGTGATTCCCGGCATCGCGGTCGCGCAGGAAATGCAGCACCGCGGCTGGAGCGTGAGCTGGCTCGGCACGGAGCAGGGCATGGAGAATCGTCTGGTGCCCAGTGCCGGCATCGTGCTCGATGCCATCGGCTTCTCCGGCATGCGCGGCAAGGGCCTCATGCACACGCTGACCGGCGGCTTCCGTTTGCTGAAGGCGTTCTTCGAGTGCATCGGCATCCTGCGCCGTCGCAGTGCGAGCGCGGTGCTGGGCATGGGCGGCTATGTCTGTTTCCCTGGCGGCCTGATGGCATCCTTGCTCGGCAAGCCGCTGGTGCTCGTCAACGCCGATGCGTCGATGCTGCTGTCCAACCGTGCGCTGCTGCCGGTCGCCGACCGCGTGGCCTTCGGTTTCGACGGCGCGGCAGCAGCCAAAACCAAGAACGCTGTCGTCACGGGCAACCCGGTGCGTGCCGAAATCGAGGCGATGGCCGCGCCGCAGGAACGCTTCGCCGATCGCAGCGGACCGTTGCGCCTGCTTGTCGTGGGCGGCAGCCTGGGGGCGCGAGTGCTGAATGAGACGCTGCCGAAGGCGCTGGCATTGATCGACCCGGCACAGCGGCCGCAGGTCGTGCATCAGACGGGCGCGCTCAATCGCGACGACGTGAAGGCGGCCTATGCGGCTTCCGGCATCACGATCGACGGCGATGTCGAAGTGCTGCCCTTCATCGACAACATGGCCGAGCGCCTGGCCGCCTGCGATGTGATCCTGTGCCGCGCCGGTGCGGTGACGGTGAGCGAGTTGTGCGCGGCCGGTGTGCCGTCGGTGCTGGTGCCGCTGATCGTCAGCACGACCTCGCACCAGCGCGACAACGCGATGTTCATGGCGCAGCACGGCGCTGCCTTGCACCTGCCGCAGGCCGAGATGACAGCCGAGAAGCTGGCCGACGTGCTGCGCGGCCTGGACCGCGCGTCGCTGTTGGCGATGGCCGACAAGGCCCGCGCCTTGAGCCGGCCCCGCGCTGCGGCGCGTGTCGCGGACGAGATCGAATCCCTGGTGAACAAGCGATGAAACACGCCGTCAAGCATCTTCATTTCGTGGGCATCGGCGGCTCGGGCATGAGCGGCATTGCCGAAATCCTGCACAACCTCGGCTACAAGGTCAGCGGCAGTGACCAGAATGACAGCGCAACGCTGCAGCGACTGAAGTCGCTCGGCATCACGACCTACGTCGGTCATCACGCCAAGCAGATCGCCGGCGCAGGTGCCGTGGTCACGTCGACGGCCGTCAGCGGCGGCAACCCGGAAGTGATCGCGGCCCGCGCTGCGCGCGTGCCGGTGGTGCCGCGCGCGGTGATGCTGGCCGAGCTGATGCGCCTGAAGCGCGGCATCGCGATCGCCGGCACACACGGCAAGACGACGACCACGTCGCTGGTCGCAAGCGTGCTCGCCGAAGCCGGGCTCGACCCGACCTTCGTCATCGGCGGGCGCCTGAACAGCGCCGGTGCGAACTCGCGCCTGGGTTCGGGCGACTACATCGTCGTCGAGGCCGACGAGAGCGATGCCTCGTTCCTGAACCTGATGCCGGTGCTGTCGGTGGTGACCAACATCGACGGTGACCACATGGAGACCTACGGTCACGATTACGCGCGGCTGAAGGCGGCCTTCGTCGACTTCCTGCACCGCATGCCGTTCTACGGCGCGGCCATCGTCTGTGGCGACGACCCGGGCGTGCAGTCGATCGTGCCGATGGTGTCGCGGCGGGTCATCCGCTACGGATTCGAGGCCGGTTGCGAAGTGCGGGCGACGAAGGTCGAGGCACTGCCGGGCGGGCAGATGCGCTTCGTCGTCGAGCGCCGCAACGGCGTGACGATGCAGCCGCTGGCGATCACATTGAACCTGCCGGGCGAGCACAACGTGCGCAACGCGCTGGCGGCAATTGCCGTGGCCACCGAGCTGGAGTTGCCCGACGCGCCAATCGCTTCCGCGCTCGAAAAGTTCGCCGGTGTCGGCCGCCGCTTCCAGCGCTACGGCGAAGTCAAGGCACGCCAAGGCAACGGCGCGTTCACGGTGATCGACGACTACGGCCACCACCCCGCCGAGATGGCCGCAGTGATCGCGGCGGCGCGTGGCGCCTTCCCCGGTCGCCGTCTCGTGCTCGCCTTCCAGCCGCACCGCTACACGCGCACCCGCGACTGCTTCGAAGACTTCGTCAAGGTGCTGGGCAGTGCCGATGCCGTGCTGCTGACCGAGGTCTACGCCGCGGGCGAACCGCCGATCGTCGCCGCCGATGGCCGCACGCTGGCGCGCGCGCTGCGTGTGGCGGGCAAGGTCGATCCGGTCTTCGTCGACGAGGTCGATGGCCTCTCCGAAGCCGCGCTCGAACACGCCAGGGCCGGAGACGTCGTCATCGTCATGGGCGCAGGCTCGATCGGCAACGTCGCGCCGCGCATCGTTGAGCTCGGAGGTGCTGCATGAACCACTCCAACGTCGTGACCTCGGTGCTCTTCCTCAAGCAGCCCGACGACATCGGCGGTCTGCCGGTGCTCACCGACGTGCTCGTACCCACCAAGCAGTCCAGCGGCAGAACCCTTTGGCTGGCCTGGGACGAGCGGCGCGTGCCGGTGCTGGGCGATGTGGTCGAAGCGCCGCAATCCATGGCCTACGCGCCGATGCGCCTGTGGAGGAACAAGTGAGCGCCCAGGCCTTTGGCAAGGTGGCCGTGCTCCTCGGTGGCGCCAGCGCCGAGCGCGAGGTCTCGCTGATGAGCGGCGGCGGCGTGCTGGCGGCGTTGAAGAGCCAGGGCATCGACGCCCATGCGTTCGATCCGGCCGAGCGCGAACTCGTTGAGTTGAAGCGCGAGGGCTTCGCCCGCTGCTTCATCGCACTGCACGGTCGCCACGGCGAAGACGGCACGGTGCAGGGCGCGCTCGAACTGCTCGGCATCCCCTACACCGGCAGCGGCGTCATGGCCAGCGCGATCGGCATGGACAAGGTGATGACCAAGCGAGTCTGGTCGGCGCTCGGCCTGCCGACGCCGCGCTCCTTGACGCTGGATGCCGCGCAGCAAACCAGGGAGCGCCTGCGCACCGTGCCCGACGAACTCGGCCTGCCGCTGATCGTCAAGGCGCCGCACGAGGGCTCTTCGATCGGCGTCGTCAAGGTCAACGGCTATTCCGACATGCAGGGTGCCGTCGCCGAGGCGATGAAGTACGACAGCGTCGTGCTGGTCGAAGAGTTCGTCAGTGGCGACGAACTGACCTGCCCGATCCTCGGCAGCGGCGACAGCGCACGCGCGCTGCCGGTGGTGAAGATCGTCGCGCCCGAAGGCAAGTACGACTACCAGAACAAGTACTTCACCGACGACGTGAAGTACCTCGTGCCGAGCGGCCTGCCGGCGGCCGAAGAAAAAGAGATCCAGCGCCTGGCAGTGGAAGCCTTCCAGGCCATCGGTTGCCGCGGATGGGCCCGCGCCGACTTCATGGTGCGCGCCACCGACCGCAAGCCCTACCTGCTGGAGATCAACACCTCGCCCGGCATGACGAGTCACTCGCTGGTGCCGAAGTCGGCGGCGGCCGCGGGCATCGGCTACGAAGCGTTGTGTGTGGAGATTCTTTCTCTCGCGCGGCTGGACGGACAACACTGAGATGGCGACGACGCGCAAGCCCACCGTCAAGATCGCAGCCAGCGTGCTGCCGGCGGACGTGCGCCTGATGAATGGCGTGGCCGCGGTGATCGTCAGCGCCGTGCTGCTCGCGCTGACCTGGCAGGCCGTGAAGTGGGCCACGCGCTCGCCGATGTTCACGGTGCGCGCGATCGCGCTCGATGCGGTGCTCGAACGGACCAGCGTCGCGGCGGTGCGCGCCACAGCGTTGCCGCGGTTGACCGGCAACTTCTTCAGCATCGATCTGGAGGCTGCGCGCGCGGCCTTCGAAGCCGTGCCCTGGGTGCGTCGCGCCGTCGTGCGCCGCGTCTGGCCGAACCGGCTGGCCGTGTCGCTCGAAGAGCACCAGGCCGCGGCGCTGTGGCAAGGCGAGGGTCAGCGCAAGGAGCGCTTGGTCAACACGCATGGCGAGGTCTTCGAGGCCAGCGTCAAGGCCCTCGGCGATGAAGATCAACTGCCCACGCTGGCCGGAGCGGACGCCAACTCGGCGCAGATGCTGGCCTTGCACCAGCGCCTGAATGCATCGCTGTCGCCGATCGAGCAACAGGTGCAGACGCTGCGTCTGTCGAGCCGCGGCTCGTGGCACGCCGAACTGGCCGGCGGCGCGAAGCTCGAACTCGGCCGCGGCACCGATGACGAAGTCGTGGCCCGCGTCGACCGGCTGGCGCGCACGCTGGTGCAAGTCAGCTCGCGTTTCGGCGACAAGGCTCGCGCCCTGGTGGCAGCCGATCTGCGCCACCCGGACGGTTATGCGCTGAGGTTGGCGGGCATCACGACCGCCGCGCAGCAGAGCAACGCATCTCGATAAGAGCCAAGAGAAGAAGGAAACATGTTACGACCCCCAAGCTCCTTTCACTCGCTGCCCCCCGCGGGGGCGCTCACGCCCTTCGGGCGGCCGGGCGGGCTTTGAGATGGCCACCAAAGAATTCAAGGACCTGATCGTCGGCCTGGACATCGGCACCGCCAAGGTGATGGCGGTGGTCGCCGAGGTCTTGCCCGAAGGCGGGCTGCGCGTCGCCGGCCTCGGCACCGCGCCGGCGCATGGCCTGAAGCGTGGCGTCGTCGTGAACATCGACGCCACGGTGCAATCGATCCAGCAGGCCTTGAAAGAGGCCGAGATGATGGCCGACTGCAAGATCACGCGCGTCTACACCGGCATCACCGGCAGCCACATCCGCGGCCAGAACAGCACCGGCATGGTGATCGTGCGCGACAAGGAAGTGACGCCGACCGATGTGGCGCGCGTCGTCGATACCGCCAAGGCGATCAACATCCCGAACGACCAGCGCCTGCTGCTCGTCGAGCCGCAGGAGTTCGTGATCGATGGCCACGAAGTCAAGGAGCCGGTCGGCATGAGCGGCGGCCGGCTGGAGGTCAAGGTCCACCTGGTGACCGGTGCGCAGAGCGCGGCCGAGAACATCGTCAAGTGCGTGCGCCGCTGCGGGCTCGAAGTGGAACAGCTGGTGCTGAACCCGAGCGCGTCGAGCGCCTCGGTGCTGACCACTGACGAAAAAGAGCTCGGTGTCGCGCTGGTCGACATCGGCGCTGGCACGACCGACGTGCAGATCTACACCGGTGGCTCGGTGCGCCACACCGCGGTGATCCCGATTGCCGGCGACCTGATCACCAGCGACATCGCGATGGCGCTGCGCACGCCGACCAAGGACGCCGAAGAGATCAAGGTCGGCTACGGCGTGGCCAAACAGTTGCTCGCCGATCCGTCCGACAACCTCGAGGTGCCGGGCCTCGGCGACCGCGCGCCGCGCCTGTTGTCCCGGCAAGCGTTGGCCGGCGTGATCGAGCCGCGCGTCGAAGAAATCTACTCGCTCGTGCACCAGGTGATCCGCGAATCCGGCTACGAGGAGTTGTTGTCCTCGGGCATCGTCATCACCGGCGGCTCGGCGGTCATGCCGGGCATGGTCGAGCTCGGCGAAGACATCTTCTTGAAGCCGGTGCGTCGAGGCAACCCGACGTACCCCGGCGCATTGCACGACATGGTGGCCAACCCGCGGTCGGCCACGGTGATGGGTTTGCTCGAGGAGGCGCGGCTGTCACGGCTGCGTGGGCACAAGGCGGCGGCGCAGGCGGGGTCGGTCAAGACCTTTGTCGGCCGCGCGAAGGATTGGTTCTTGGGAAGTTTCTGATCGAGGGTCCAAACAGAGACCCGGCATTTTCTTTTTTCTTTGGACGGCAACTGCTTCATTCACTTTAGGAGAGACACCATGGCGATCGAGATGATTGAGGAATTCGAACAAGGCACCCGCATCAAGGTGATGGGCGTTGGCGGCGGCGGCGGCAATGCGGTCGAGCACATGATCTCGCGCGCTGTGCAAGGCGTCGAATTCATCTGTGCCAACACCGACGCGCAAGCGCTGAACCGCAGCAGCGCGCACAACGTCATCCAGCTCGGTCACTCGGGCCTGGGCGCAGGTGCCAAGCCGGAAGCCGGCAAACTGGCGGCTGAAGAAGCGATCGACCGCATCCGCGAGTCGATTGACGGCGCGCACATGCTGTTCCTGACGGCCGGCATGGGCGGCGGCACGGGCACCGGCGCGGCGCCGGTGATCGCGCGCATCGCCAAGGAAATGGGCATCCTGACGGTGGGTGTGGTCACCAAGCCGTTCGACTTCGAAGGCAACCGGCGCATGAAGTCCGCCGAGATCGGCGTGGCTGAGTTGGAAGCCAACGTCGATTCGTTGATCGTGGTGTTGAACGAGAAGCTGCTCGAAGTGCTCGGCGACGACGTGACGCAGGAAGACGCGTTCGCGCATGCCAACGACGTGCTGCGCAACGCGGTCGGCGGCATCAGCGACGTGATCCACGTGCCGGGCCTGGTCAACGTCGACTTCGAAGACGTGAAGACGGTGATGAGCGAGCCGGGCAAGGCGATGATGGGCACGGCGCAGGCCGGTGGCCCGGACCGCGCCACCAAGGCCGCCGAAATGGCCGTGGCCTGCCCGTTGTTGGAAGGCATCGATCTGTCGGGCGCGCGCGGCGTGCTGGTGTTGATTGCGGCGGCGAAGAGCAACTTCAAGTTGTCCGAGTCGCGCAACGCGATGAACACGATCCGCCGCTACGCCGCCGACGACGCGCACGTGATCTACGGCACTGCCTACGACGACACGCTCGGCGACCAGCTGCGCGTCACCGTCATCGCCACCGGCTTGTCGCCGGCGCACCGCAAGCAGAGCACGCCGATCCAGGTCGTGCATTCGGCGCCCGTGCAGCGCACCGGCACCGACAACCTGCCGATCATGAGCGCGATGTCGCACCAGCCGCAGCAGGTGCCGCAACAGCAGCAACCCCAAGGCACGGGTCAGGACTACAGCCAACTGGCCACGCCGAGCGTCTGGCGCAATGCGCGCACGCAGGCCGCGGCGAAGGTCGATGCGCTGGCCAGCAACGGCATGGACGAGATCGAGATCCCGGCGTTTCTGCGCAAGCAGGCTGATTGAGCTTGCTTGTCGAGGTGATTGAAGCGATGTCCCGCAGCCGCTCTCCGGCTGCGGGACAATTCACCATGCTCCAGCAGCGCACCCTCAAGACCATCACCCGCGCCGTCGGCCTGGGCGTGCATGGCGGGCAGAAGGTCGAGCTGACCTTCAGACCGGCGCCGGTGGACAGCGGCATCGTCTTTCGCCGCGTCGATCTGCCGCAGCCGGTGAGCATTCCGGTGGCGCCCGAGACGGTCAGCGACACGCGCATGGCGACGACCATCAGCCCCGGCGGCGACCCCGGCGGGCCCAAGGTGCAGACCATCGAGCACCTGTTGTCGGCGTGCGCAGGCCTCGGTTTGGACAACATCGTCATCGACATCAGCGGCGAAGAGGTGCCGGTGCTCGACGGCTCGGCCGCCAGCTTCGTCTACCTGCTGCAAAGCGCGGGCATCGAGTTGCAGAACGCGCCCAAGCGCTTCATCCGCGTCAAGAAGAAGGTGGAGATCCGCGAAGGCGAGGGCGCGGCACTGAAGTGGGCCCAGCTCGAACCGCACCACGGTTATGTGCTGACCTTCGAGATCGAGTTCGACCACCCGGCGGTGACCGCCAGCGGGCAGCGCGTCAGCTTCGACATGGGATCGGGCCGCTACAAGCGAGACATCGCGCGCGCCCGCACCTTCGGTTTCTCGAAGGACGTGGAAGCGATGCGCGCCCATGGTCTTGGGCAAGGGCGGCAGCATGGACAACGTCATCGTGCTCGGCGACACGCGCGTCTTGAACGAAGGTGGTCTGCGCTACGACGACGAATTTGCCAAGCACAAGATTCTCGATGCCATCGGCGACCTGCATGTCGCCGGCAAGCCGATGCTCGCCCACTACACCGCCTACAAGAGCGGTCATGCGCTGAACAACAAGTTGCTGCGCAAGCTGCTCGCGGATCGCGAGGCTTATGACATCGTCAGCTTCGACGATGCGCGCGACGCACCCGCGGGCTTTGCCGAGTTGGCCCCCGCCTGGTGAGCAGGCTTGCTGATCCTTCGCCTCGTCTTCGGCCTTCTGCTCGCGGCGGGCCTCATCAGCTTTGCGATCTATGTCGCCACCGGCAACCCGGTGTGGCGTCAGCGCGGGCTGGTCATCATCAAGTGGACGGTCATTGCCGGGCTCGGCGCCGCAGCCATCCTGGTGCTCGAACGATTGGCCGTGATGCTGTGACGAGGAGGAGGAAGCCGCCTTGAAATACTTCTACTGGACGATGGCCGTGCTGACGATCAGCACCTTCATTCCTTCTGCATTCTTTGTCGTGCTCTTCGCGGCCACCGGTGAAGAGGGCTGCATGCGCCGCGCCAAGACGCTGTGGCGTTTTGCAAAGTTGTTCGGGCTGCTCGGTTTCAACGTCGGCATCTGGGGCCATGTCGTCGTGGCGATCTGGCAGATGATCTTCTGAGGCGCTGATTGCGCGTCAATAGACCCGGCCCTTTCTGAACTGCGCATGCTGGCGCCGCGCCAGCGGCGCCACGCGTTCCAGCGCCGCCATCGACGCGCCCGCATGCGCATGCGTGATCGCGATGCCCAGCGCATCAGCGGCATCGGTGCCGGGCGCCGCGCGCAAGGACAGCAGCCGCGTCACCATGGCTTGCACCTGCTCTTTTTTGGCGTGGCCGCTGCCGACGATGGCCTTCTTCATCTGCAGTGCCGTGTACTCGGAGACGATCAACTCCTTCGACACCAGCGCCGCCAGCGCCGCGCCGCGGGCCTGGCCGAGCAGCAAGGTGCTTTGCGGGTTGACGTTGACGAAGACGATCTCGACGGCGGCGCACTGCGCCTCGTAGCGCTGCGCCACTTCGCAGACGCCTTCGAAGATGATCTTCAAGCGGCCCGGCAGGTCGCCACGATCGACGGCCGCGGTCTTGATCGTGCCGCTGGCCACGTAGCGCAGGCGCGGGCCGTCACAGTCGATGACGCCGAAACCGGTGGTCTGCAAGCCGGGGTCGATGCCGAGGATGCGCATATCAGGCCAGCGCCGGGCCGCCCCAAGCGGCCTGAGCTCCCCTCGGGGGACGCGAACGCAGTGAGCTTGGGGCTGACATCTAGACTTTGAAGTACCAGCGCACGGAGTGGAAGAACACCGGCGCCGCAAAGCACAGCGGCGCGATGCGGTCCAGCAATCCGACCGCCCCGGTCACGCCGGCGCGGTTGCCCCACTGGTGCACGCCGGCGTCGCGCTTCAAGGCCTTCATCACGAACTCGCCGAGCGTGCCGCACGCGGCAGCGATGAAGGCCACCACCAGCGCCTGCCCGGCCTTGAACGGCGTGATCCAGTACAGCGCGGCACCGAACCAGGCGGCCACGAAGGCGCCGATGAACCACGATCGGAACGAGAAGCTGCGGCTGATCTGCCGCGCCAGCGGCCGTCGCCGCAGCCAGCGGCTGGCCAGTTCCTGCACGAGTTGCGCGATCACGACGACGACAACGAGGAAGAACAGCAGGAAAGCGCCGCGGCCTTCGTATTTTTCGAACTCCAGCAACAACAGCGCCGGCGCGTGCGACAGGCCATAGACGCAGACGACGATGCCCCACTGGATCTTGGCGTTGCGCTCGAGGAATCGGTGCGGGTCGCCGGCCAGCGCGCTGACGACGGGCACTGCGAAAAACACATAGACCGGGATGAAGACGGTGAAGAAGTCGAAGCGGCGCAGGCCGACGATCAGGAACTGCAGCGGCAGCACGATGAAGAAGGCCAGGATCAGCGTGCGGTGGTCGCTGCGCCGCGTGTGCTGCAGCGTGATGAACTCGCGCAGCGCCAGAAACGAGAACAGGCCGAAGAAGATCGTCGAGCCGATCGGCCCACTCAGCCAGGCCAGCCAGAACAGCACGGTGCCGACCCACAGTGCGCGCAGATCGCGTTTGAAGCGCAGCCAGTTGTCGCTGTTCTCGTCGTGCGCACGCAGGGCATACAACATGGCGCCCAGCGTGACCAGCAGCAGCACACCGAACAGGATCAGGAACAGCAGGCCGACTTGTTCGTCGGGGGTCAGTCGTTTGAGTGCGCTCATGTCAGCGCTCGCCGGGCCGCCACGGGCCACGAAGAGGCCCACTTCGTGAGCCACCAGGCGATGAGCGCCCCCACGGGGGGCAGCGAACAAAGTGAGCGTGGGGGCGAGTCATGTGACGCGTGGCCGCAAGCCGATCACGGCGCTGCGCGCACGGTCGAGGAAGGAGCGTTTTTCTTCACCGCTCTCCAGCCGCATCGGCGCGCCGAACGTCACCGTGCACAGGATCGGTACCGGCACGACCTCGCCTTTGGGCATCACGCGCTGCACGTTGTCGATCCACGCCGGCACCAGCTGCACGTCGGGGAACTGCTCGGCCAGGTGATAGAGGCCGCTCTTGAAAATCTGCGGGTCGCCCTTGTTGCTGCGCGTGCCTTCGGGAAAGATCACCAGCGAGTCACCTTGCTTCAACGCCTCCGCGAGCGGCTCCAGCGGGTCCTGGTCATCGGTGCGCTGCCGGGCCACATAGACCGCGTTGAAGACCTCGCACGTGATCCAGTGCTTGAACGGACTCGACGTCCAGTAGTCCTTGGCCGCGATCGGCCGCGTCTTGCTGCGCAGGTCTTTCGGCAGCGCCGCCCAGATCAGCACCCAGTCGAGGTGGCTCTGGTGGTTGGCGAAGTAGATGCGCTGCTCGGCCGTCGGCGGGCAGCCCTTCCAATGGCCCTGCGCGCCCGTGATCAAGCGGGCGATGAAGTTGAGCAGCAGGCCCATCAGGTCGGCACGGGTCATCTGACAAGCAATGTAGCCGCAGCGAACCCGATGCCGCATCGGGAGAAATAGGCTAGGGTCTGGCCATGGACACAGCCTCTGCCAAGCCCCATCTGGTTGTCATCGGTGGTGGCTTCGCCGGCCTGTGGTGCTCGCGTGCGCTGGCGTCGGCGCCGCTGGAGATCACGCTCGTCGATCGCGCCAACCACCACCTCTTTCAGCCGCTGCTCTACCAAGTGGCGACGGCGGGCCTGTCGGCCGGCGACATCGCGGCGCCGCTGCGCCACATCCTGTCCGGCCAGCGCAATGTCACGGTGCGGCTGGGCGAGGTCACTGCCATCGACACCGCCGCCAGGGGCGTGTTGCTGGCCGATGGCCAGACGCTGGTGTACGACTACCTTCTGGTCGCGAGCGGGGCCACCCATGCCTACTTCGGCCATGACGAATGGGCACCGCATGCGCCAGGGCTGAAGACGCTCGACGATGCGATGAAGTTGAGGCGGCGCATCCTGCTCGCCTTCGAGCAGGCCGAAAACGCGCGCAGTGACATCGAGCGCGATGCCTGGCTGACGTTTGCCGTCGTCGGCGCCGGGCCGACCGGCGTCGAACTTGCGGGCACGCTCGCCGAGATCGCGCGCCACACGCTGAAGAACGAGTTCCGCCATATCGACCCGGCCAAGGCGCGCGTGCAACTCATCGAAGCCGGGCCGCGCGCGCTGGCGACCTTTCCGCCCGTGCTGTCCGACAAGGCTGCGGCTCAGCTGCAGCGGCTGGGCGTGCAGGTGCTCACCGGCAGCGCGGTGCAGCACATCGACGCGCAGGGCTACGTGCGCGGCGGCGAGCGCGTTGACGCGAAGACGGTGCTGTGGGCCGCGGGCGTCGCCGCCTCACCGCTGGGCGCGATGCTCGGCGCACCGCAGGACCGTGCCGGCCGCGTGCAGGTGCAGCCCGATCTCACGGTGCCTGGACTGGACAACGTGTTCGTGGGTGGCGACCTGGCGACGCTCACGCAAGCCAATGGCAGGCCGGTGCCCGGCGTTGCGCCCGCAGCCAAGCAGATGGGTGCGCATGTGGCTGCGCTGATTCGCGCACGGGTCGCCGGCCGCCAGGATGTGACGCCCTTCGTCTACCGCGACTGGGGCAACATGGCGACGATCGGCCGCATGGCCGCGGTGGTGGACATGCCGGGTGGCCTCAAGTTCTCGGGCGCGATGGCCTGGTGGTTCTGGCTGGCGGCACACGTCTTCTTCCTCATCGGCTTTCGCAACCGGCTGGTCGTGCTGATGAACTGGGGCTGGGCCTACACGACCTACCAGCGGCACGCGCGCGTGGTCTTCGGCGCCGGGCTGTCGCGTGACGGCCCGCCGCTGCATGACATGCCGTTGCAGGCACCGCCGCGCGATCCCGCACAATTGGCAGAGCCGTCAACACGACCCCAAGCGCAATGATGAAGTGCCTCTACGCATGAAGCGGCGACAAATGGCCGCGGCCTTGGCCGGCGTGCCGCTCTTGCCGATGCTGACCGCCTGCGCCAGCCGGCGCCAGGAAATTCCCGAGCCGCCGCCGCGTGCCGGGCGCATCGTCGAACTCGGCGAGATCGCGTCCGCGAGCGCCAAGCTGCTGCCGCGCCAGGTGAGCGTGTGGCTGCCGCCGGGCTACGACCGCGAGCGCACGCGACGCTACCGCGTGCTCTACATGCACGACGGCCAGAACCTGTTCGACTCGCGCACGGCATTCGGTGGCGTGCCCTGGGGTGTGGACGAAGCGCTGGCGGCGCTGGTCGGCCTCGGCGAGGTGCCGCCGACGATCGTCGTCGCCGTGTGGAACACCGCGCAGCGCTGGTACGAGTACGCGCCGGAAGCCGCATTGCGCGCGCTGCCCGCCGACGTGCGCGCCGCTGCCGACGCCGAGTTCCCGCTGCCCGGCGCCGACCTCGCAGCCGATGCCTACTTGCGCTTCCTCGCCGACGAACTCAAGCCGCAGATCGACCAGCGCTTTCGCACGCTGCCCTCGCGCGCCGATACCTTCGTCATGGGGTCGAGCATGGGTGGCCTGGCCGCGCTGTATGCGCTGTGCCGCCGCCCCGAGGTTTTCGGCGGTGCGGGCTGTCTGTCAACACACTGGCCGGTGACGCGCATCGCCGGCATTCACGACAACCCCGGCGCGCCACCGATGATTGCGCTGTCGGCCGCGGTGCTCGGCTGGTTCGACGCCAACTTGCCGCGTGCCGGCGCGCAACGCCTCTACTTCGACCACGGCACGCAGGGACTGGATCGCCTGTACGCGCCGTACCAGTCGCGCATGGATGCGATCGGCGCCGGCAAGGGCTATGTCGCCGGCAAGGACTGGGTGTCGAAGGCCGCGCCCGGCGCCGAGCACAACGAGGCGGCGTGGAACGCGCGCCTGCCGGCAGCACTGGGCTTTCTGCTGCGCGCCTGAACGCCGGCCTTGCGCACGGTCAAGGCCGGCGCGTCCCACGTGGGCCACAGTCCCCGCTGAAAGGACTGCCTGGCCATGAGCGACGCACCACTGTTCATCGACCGCCTCGACGCTGCCGTCGACCATGTGCTCGACACGATTGCCGGCGACATCGTGCTCGGTCTGCCGCTGGGCATCGGCAAGCCGAATCCGTTTGCCAATGCGCTGTACCGCCGCATCAAGGCCAACCCGGCGCGGCGGCTGCGCATCATCACCGCGCTGTCGCTGGGCAAGCCGGTGGGCCGCAGCGACCTCGAGCGCCACTTTCTCGAGCCGCTGGCCCTGCGCCTGTTTGCCGACTACCCCGATCTCGACTACGTGCAGGATCTGCGCGCCAACGCGCTGCCGCCGAACATCGAGGTCCGCGAGTTCTTCATGAAGACCGGCGACTACCTCGGCAACGCCTCGGCGCAGCAGGGCTACATCTCCACCAACTACACCTTTGTCGCGCGCGACATGGCGGTCCAAGGCATGAACGTGATCGCGCAGGCGGTGGCCGCGCGCGGAGAAGGCGACGCGCTGAGGCTGTCGCTGTCGAGCAATCCGGACGTGACCTTCGAGGTCATCGAGCGCTACGCCGAGCGCGGCCAGCCGCTGCTGAAGGTGGCCGTGATCAACCGCAAGATGCCGTTCATGCCCAACGGCGCCGAGGTTGCACCGTCGATGTTCGACGTCGTCGTTACCGACCCCGCGGCCACACACACGCTGTTCGGCGCGCCCAACAGCAAGGTCACGCCGGCCGACTACGCGATCGGCCTGCACGCTGCCAGCCTGGTGGAAGACGGCGGCACGCTGCAGATCGGCATCGGCTCGCTCGGCGATGCGATCGCGCAGGCGCTGATCGTGCGCGACCGGCATGGTGCCGAGTTCCGCCGCCTCCTCGAATCGCTATGCCCGGACGATGCTTCAGGCCGGCTAACTGGCCGCTTCGACCAGGGCCTTTATGGCTGCTCGGAGATGTTCGTCAACGGCTTCCTGCGCCTCATCGAGGCCGGCATCGTGCGCCGCGAGGTCTTCGCCGATGCCGTGCTGCAGCAGTTGATCAACGACGGCCGCATTGCCGACGAGACGGTGACGGCGCAGACGCTGCGCGCGCTGCTCGAGGCCGGCCGTGTGCATTCGCCGCTCGGCGCCCCGGACCTGGCTTTCCTGCAGCGCTTCGGCATCCTGCGCCCCGAGGTGCGGCTGGACGGTGAGTCGCTGGTCATGGGCGATGTGCGCTGCAGTGCCGACCTGCGCGACGCCGCCACGTTCGACGCCGTCGCGACACAGATGCTCGGCACGCGCCTGCTCGGCGGCATCTTCATGACCGGCGGCTTCTTCATCGGCCCGCAGGATTTCTACGAACGCCTGCGCACGATGCCGCCGCAGGAGCTGGCCAAGATCGACATGACGCGCATCGATTTCATCAACCAGCTCTACGGCACGGCGGCCGGCAGCGGCGACCTGAAGCGTGCGCAGCGGCGCAAGGCGCGCTTCATGAACACGACGATGATGGTGACGGCACTTGGCGCGGCCGTCAGCGACGCGTTGGAGTCGGGCCAGGTGGTCAGCGGCGTCGGTGGCCAGTACAACTTCGTCGCCATGGCGCATGCGCTGCCCGATGCGCGCCTGGTGATGATGCTGCGCGCGACGCACGAACACCGTGACGGGCCGCAGAGCAGCATCGTCTGGAGTTATGGCCACGTCACGATCCCGCGCCACCTGCGCGACATCGTCGTCACCGAGTACGGCGTCGCCGACCTGCGTGGCCAGCCCGACCGCGAGGTCATCGAGCGCCTGATCGCGGTGGCCGACTCGCGCTTTCAGGACGATCTGGTGCGCGAGGCTGTCGCCCATGGCAAGCTGCCGCGCGACTACAGCGTGCCCGAGCGCTACCGGCAGAACCTGCCAGAAGCGCTGGAAGCCAAGCTGCACCCCTGGGCCGAAGCGGGCCTGCTGCCCGACTTCCCGTTCGGCACCGACCTGACCGACGACGAGCTGCACATCGTGCGTGCGCTGAAAAAACTCAAGCATGCGACCGAGCACCCGCTGGAGCTGCTGGAGCAGGCGCTGCGCAGCCTGTGGGAGGGCAAGGAGGCGCCGCCTGCGTACCTCGAGCGGCTCGGGCTGGCCGAGGCGCACAGCTTCAAGGATCTGGTCGTGAGGCGGCTCTTCGCGGGGAATCTTTGAGCCGGTCGCGTCGCTGCGACAGAGTCCAGCTTCCCGCCACGGATCCGGCTCCGCCGGTCCGTCGGCGGACGGCCCCCTCGGGGGGTAGCGAGCGCTAGTGAGCTTGGGGGCTCACATCAATGCCGGAAGTGCCGCACGCCCGTCAGCACCATCGCGATGCCGCGCTCGTCGGCGGCCGCGATCACTTCGCCGTCGCGCATCGAGCCACCGGGCTGAATCACGCAGGTGGCGCCGGCGTCGACAACCACGTCCAGGCCATCGCGGAACGGGAAGAACGCGTCGCTGGCAACCGCCGAGCCTTGCAGCGTCAGGCCGGCGTTCTGCGCCTTGATGCCGGCGATGCGCGCGCTGTCGACGCGGCTCATCTGGCCCGCGCCGACGCCGAGCGTCATGCCGCCGGCGCAGAAGACGATGGCGTTGCTCTTGACGAACTTGGCGACCTTCCAGGCGAACAGCAGGTCTTGAAGTTGCTGCGCCGAGGGCGCCTTCTTCGTCACCACCTTCACGTCGGCCGCTTCGAGGTTCTTCGCGTCGGCCGACTGCAGCAGCAGGCCGCCGCCGACGCGCTTCATGTCGAGCACGTTCATCGCCCGCGACAGCGGCACTTCGAGCAGGCGCACGTTCTGCTTGGCGGCGAATACTTCTCGCGCCTGCGGCGTGATCTCGGGCGCGATCAGCACTTCGACGAACTGCTTGGCGACGTGCTCGGCAGTGGCGCCGTCGAGCGGCGCGTTGAAGGCGATGATGCCGCCGAAGGCCGAGGTCGGGTCGGTCTTGAGGGCCTTGGCATAAGCCTCGCCGACGTTGGCGCCGATGGCCACACCGCACGGATTGGCGTGCTTGACGATCACGCACGCGGCACTGTCGGTGAAGCTCTTGACGCACTCCCATGCCGCGTCGGCGTCGGCGATGTTGTTGTACGAGAGTTCCTTGCCCTGCAGTTGCGACCAACCGGCGAGCAGGCCGCGTGAAACGGTGTTCTCGCGGTAGAAGGCCGCGCTCTGGTGCGGGTTCTCTCCGTAGCGCATGTCCTGCGTCTTGATCAGCTGCAGGTTGAACACCGCGGGGTACTCAGCGCGTGTCGGCGCTTTCGTCGTCGCGTTCTCGGCGCCGGCTTCGAGCGCGGTCAGGTAGTTGGTGATCATGCCGTCGTACGCGGCGGTGTGGGCAAAGACCTTCTTGGCGAGCGCGAACTTGGTGGCGCGCTGAACACCACCCGCACCCAATTCGGTGAGCACCTGCGCGTAGTCGCTGGGGTCGATCACCACGGCCACGTCCTGCCAGTTCTTCGCCGCGGCGCGCAGCATCGCCGGGCCGCCGATGTCGATGTTCTCGATCGCGTCGTCGAGCGTGCAGTCGGCCTTGGCCGTGGCCTGCGCGAACGGGTAGAGGTTGATCACCAGCAGGTCGATCGTACCGATGCCATGTTCCTTCAGCGCCGCCATGTGCTCCGGGTGATCGCGCCGGGCGAGCAGGCCACCGTGGATGCGTGGGTGCAGCGTCTTCACGCGGCCATCGAGCATCTCCGGGAAGCCGGTGACTTCGCTGACTTCGGTGACGGGCAAGTCGTTCTGCGCCAGCAGCTTGGCGGTGCCGCCGGTGGATAGCAGCTTCACGCCGGCCTTGTGCAGCGCACGCGCGAAATCGACGATGCCGGTCTTGTCGGAAACGGAGAGCAGAGCGGTAAGGATTTCTTTCAAGCTCGTGGACACGGTCGCGCAGCGACCGTGTTTCCTGTTTACTTAATCAATTTGTGGTCAACGAGTTTTCTACGCAGCGTGTTGCGGTTCACGCCCAGCCACTCCGCGGCCTTGCTCTGGTTGCCCTCGGCGTGCTTCATCACCACTTCGAGCAGCGGCTTCTCGGCCGCGGCCAGGATCATGTCGTGCAATGAATGCGGCTCGGCGCCGCGCAGGTCCTTGAAATACTGCTCGAGGCTGTCGCGCACGCAGGCATCGATCTGCTTTTTTGTCATGCACTCAACTCGATCTGCTCGTCGTTGGCTGCCGCCGCGATCCGCGGCAGGCGATCATGGCGCACGCCAAGTTCTGCGAACCAGTCACCCACCGCGCGCAGCTGGGCAGTGCAATCATCGATGCGGTTCATCTCGGCACGGAAGGCCTCACCGCCTGGCAGCTCGCGCAGCGCCCAGCCGATGTGCTTGCGCGCGCTGCGCACGCCGATGAACTCGCCGTACAGCGCGTAGTGGTCGTGCAGGTGAGCGGTCAGCCACATCGCGGCTTCGGCCACCGTCGGTGCGGCGAGGTGTTCCCCGGTGGCCAGGAAGTGCGCGATCTCGCGAAAGATCCACGGCCGGCCCTGTGCGGCGCGGCCGATCATCAAGGCGTCGGCGTTCGTGTGCGCGAGCACGGCGCGCGCTTTCTCGGGCGAGTCGATGTCGCCGTTGGCCACCACCGGTATCTGCAACGCCGCTTTGACGGCCGCGATCGTGTCGTACTCGGCCAGGCCCTTGAAGCCCTGCTCGCGCGTGCGGCCGTGCACCGTCAGCAGCGCGATGCCGGCCGAGCCTGCAGCGCGGGCGATCGCCAGCGCGTTCTTCTCGCTGTCACAGCGCCCGGTGCGCATCTTCAGCGTCACCGGCACATGGCGCGGCGCGCAGGCGGCGACCACGGCGTCGATGATGCGCATCGCCAGCGGCTGATTGCTCATCAGCGCCGAGCCGGCGAAGACGTTGCAGACCTTCTTCGCCGGGCAGCCCATGTTGATGTCGATGATCTGCGCGCCGCGGTCGATGTTGTAAAGCGCGGCGTCGGCCATCTGCTGTGCGTCAACGCCGGCGATCTGCACCGCGATCGGCCCCGGTTCGCCTGCGTGATCGGCGCGGCGCGAGGTCTTCAGCGAACTCCACAGCGCACGCTGGCTCGTCACCATTTCGCTCACGGCATGGCCGGCGCCGAGCTGCCGGCACAGCATGCGAAAAGGCCGATCGGTCACACCCGCCATGGGCGCGACGAACAGATTGTTCGGCAGCTCGAAGGCTCCGAGTTTCATAGGGCGGCGTGGGGGTGACTGCTGAAAAATGAGGCGCAAGTATAGCGACGCGACCCGACCCATAATTCAACGCAATGCAAGACTGGGTTCAAGCGCTGTTGGCGGCGTTGGCGCTGCCGAAATTCGGTCTCGTCACGCTGTTCGTCGTGGCCTTGCTGTCAGCCACCTTGTTGCCGCTGGGCAGTGAGCCGGCGGTCGCCGGGCTGCTCTATCTGAACCCCGAACTGTTCTGGCCGGCGATGTTCGTCGCCACCGCCGGCAACACCATCGGTGGCGCGATCAGCTGGTGGATGGGCTACGGCGCCGAACGCGCATTCGAGAAAGTCAAGCACCGCAAACCGTCGGAGTTGAAAGCAATCGCGTGGCTCGAGCGCTTTGGGCCGAAGGCCTGTCTGCTCGCCTTTCTGCCTGTGGTTGGCGATCCGCTGTGCGCGCTGGCCGGCTGGCTGCGCCTGCCGTTCTGGCCCTGCGTGGGCTACATGGCTGTCGGCAAATTTCTTCGCTATCTGATCTACACCGGGGCGCTGTTGTGGTTCTTCCCTGAACAGATGGGTGGCGCGAACTGACAGAATTCAGCGATGAATACGCCCGCCTACGACGATCTCACCACGCACTTCACGCGCCTGCACCACTACGCGCATCTGGGCTCCATCGTCAGTTGGGACCGCGCGGCCAACATGCCGCCCAAGGGCAACGACGCGCGCACGTCGGCGATGGCCGAGCTCGCAGCGCTGATGCACCGCCTGCGCACCGAGCCGACGCTGGGCGATCGCATATCGCGTGCCGAGCAGGAGCCGCTGTCGGACCACCAGCGCGCCAACCTGCGCGAGATCCGCCGCGAGTGGCGGCAGGCCACTGCGTTGCCGGAGTCGATCGTCACCCGCCACGAGCTGGCAACCTCGCGCTGCGAACACGCCTGGCGCACACAGCGCCCGGCCAATGACTGGAAAGGCTTCCTCGACAACTGGAAGCCGGTGGTGGCGGTGGCGCGCGAAGAAGCGCATCTGCTCGCCGAGAAAACAGGCCTGTCGAAGTACGACGCGATGATGGACCGCTTCGAGCCGGGCATGCGCAGCGAGCACGTCAGCCGCGTCTTCGGCGCGGTGCGGCAGTGGTTGCCAGGACTGATCGACCGTGTCGTCGAGCGGCAGCGCAACGACAGACTCATTGAAGCGCGCGGCCCGTTCCCCGTGCCCGCGCAACAGGTGCTGTGCCAGCGCGTGGTGACGATGCTCGGATTCGATTTCGATGCCGGCCGACTCGACACGAGCACGCACCCGTTTTCCGGCGGCGTGCCCGAAGACGTGCGCATGACGACGCGCTACCGCGAAGACGAATTCCTGCCGTCGCTGATGGGCACGGTGCATGAGACCGGCCACGGCCGCTACGAGCAGAACCGGCCGCGCGAGTGGCTCGGCCAGCCGGTCAGCGACGCGCGCTCGATGGCGATTCACGAGAGCCAGTCGCTGTCGTTCGAGATGCAGCTCGGCGGCCACCCGGGTTTCGCCAAAGTCATGGCACCGATGTTGCGCACCGCGTTCGGCGACCAACCAGCGTTCGAGCCCGGCAACTTGTGGAAGCTGATGACACGCGTCAAGCGCGGCCTGATCCGCGTCGATGCCGACGAGGTGACCTACCCCGCGCACGTCATCCTGCGCTACGAGATCGAGCGGCCGCTGATCGAAGGCGAGATCGAGCCCGAAGACGTGCCCGCGCTGTGGGACCAGAAGATGGCCGAACTGCTGCACCTGGACACGCGCGGCAATTTCAAGGACGGCCCGATGCAGGACGTGCACTGGCCCGACGCCCTGTTCGGCTACTTCCCCTGCTACTCGCTCGGTGCGATGTACGCCGCGCAATGGTTCGCGACGATGCGCCGCGTGATGCCGGACCTCGACGAGCGCATCGGCCGCGGCGATTTCGCGCCGGTGTTCGACTGGCTGCGCGACAACATCTGGCATCAAGGCTCGCGCTGGAGCACCGACGAGCTGGCGGTGCGGGCCAGCGGCGAAGTGCTGAACCCGGCGCATTTCAAGGCGCACCTGGAAGCGCGCTATCTGAGCTGAGACGTCAGCGCCGCGCGTTTTCCAGATCGGCCAGTGTTTCTTCGAGTCTCTTCAGCGCGCGCGCGGTGCGTGGGCCGCCGCGCCGCGCCTTGCCAAGCAGGCGGCGTTCCTCGTCGTCGAGCGCGGCGTGATCGAGCGTCACGCCGTGCGGTGCGAGTTGCCTGGCGATGACCGAGCGCTGCGAGCGCAGCATCTCGCGCGTGCGCTGGTACGCGTGCTCGGCCAGCGCGCGGCGCTGCGACCAGCTGAAGGTGTTGGCGAGGAACAGCTCCGCGTCGCGGTGGTCGGGCTCCAGCAGCAGGATGTCGGTCTGCGGATGTGTCTGCGCATAGCCCTTCATGCCGAGTTCCAGGCGCGAGTGGATCAGCGAGCGGAAGGTCTGTGACAGCACCACCGGCAGACCACCGTCGATCAGCCGCGGGATGCGTTCTTCGTTGCTGCCCAGGACGCGGTGCCGCGTGCTGTGCGTCGCATCGAACGGCACCAGCGGGTTCAGGCAGATCAGCAGGTCCAGGCCTTCGTCTAGCAGCACGCTGGCGTGCAGTGTCTTCTTCAGCGCGCCATCGACGCAGGTGCGGCCATTGATCTCCACCGGCGCGTACAGGCCGGGCAGCGCGGCGCTGGCTTGCACCGCGAGCGAGATCGGCACATCGTCGAGGCCCGGTTCGCCGAAGGGCACGGCCTCGCCGCTGTCGAGATCGGTGGCCACGAGCACGAGCTTGCGCTTCAACTGGCGAAAGTCGTTCGTACGGCCGGGGGCGCTGAAGAGTTGCGCCAGGCGCTCCTGCATCGCCTGGCCGCTGAAGAGCCCAGCGGGCAGCGCACGGCCCAGGCGCTCGAAAGCGGCCATGCGCGACCGGCCCTTGACGAAGTATTGGTAGGCGGCCTGCGCGCTGAGCGAAGGCAGTGCAGCGGCGCGCTTGAAGTACTCGTCCCAGGCCGGCTTCATCAGCAGCGACGGGCTGAACAGATCGTCGCTCTTGGATGTGTTCTCGATGAAGCTCGCGCACAGGTCGCGCGCGCTCATGCCGTTGGCCAGGCCCGCGGCCACGAAGCCGCCGGCCGAGACGCCGACGTAGCCCGAGAGCTGCGTCAAGTCGATGCCGACCAGCGCTTCGTCGAGCGCGCACAGCGCGCCGATTTCGTAGATCGCGCCGAGTGGTCCGCCACCCGCAAGCGCCAATCCGATGCGCGGCTTGCGCAACGCAGCAGGGGCGCCGCGGCGCCCCTGCTTCTTCCGGGTCTTGCGAACGATCAAGCGGTCTTGCGCGCCGCGCGCTTGACCGGCGTCTTCTTGGCGGCAGCACGCACCGTCTTGGCGGCGGTCTTGGCCGGCGTCTTCACGCTGACCTTGGACGACAGCTCATCGATGCGCTTGATCAGCGCATTGATGTCCTTGCGCGAAGGCACGCCCATCTTGTTGAGCGCCTTCTCGACGCGCGCTTCGAAGATCGATTCCAGCTTGTCCCATGACGCACCGGCTTTTTCGCCGACGCCACCGGCCACGGCGGTCATCTTGCTCGTCACCGCGCTGATGCGCTCTTCGGCCAGGCCCTGCGTTTTCTGCTGCAGCGTCGTGCCTTGCTTCATCAGTTGCTCGAAGGCCTTGCTGCCTCCAGCCTGTGCTTTCGAGAACGCGCCCATGCCGGCCAGCCAGATGTGCTCGGCTTGCTCTTTCACTGCTGCAGCAATCGGGTTGTCGAGCAGGCCAGCGGGGTTGGAGGCCTTCTTCTGGGCCATCTTCTGCAGCTTCTTGACCATGTGCGTGTCCTTCGGGTGAGAGGTGATGAATCCGGTGCAGGAACTATAGGAGTGCCGGGGAAGCTTTCCTAGTGAGCCGTGTCTATGCACGCCTTCGGGAAAGCGCGCGTGTGGCCCTGTGGGTTTGGCCTAAGAATCGGCGCTCGATATTCGCGCTCATGTGCAAGACCGACCCAGGAGACAACGATGCAGTATTTCGTCACCGGCGCCACCGGCTTCATCGGCAAACGCCTCGTCAAGACCTTGCTCGCACGCAAGGGTGCCACGGTGTACTTCCTGCTGCGCAAGGAGAGTGAAGGCAAGGTGCCTGAGTTGCTCGAGTACTGGAGCACCACCAAGGCGCGCGCGATTCCGGTCTACGGTGACCTCACCAGCAAGAAGCTCGGTGTGGCTGGCGACGAGATCAAGGGGCTCAAGGGCGAGATCGACGCGCTGTTCCATCTGGCGGCGGTGTACGACCTGAAGGCCGACGAAGAAACGCAGATCCAGGCCAACATCGAAGGCACGCGCAACGTCGTCGAGTTTGCCAAGGCGATCGACGCCAAGCACCTGCATCACGTCAGCTCGATCGCCGCCGCCGGTTTGTACGAAGGTGTGTTCCGCGAGGACATGTTCGACGAGGCCGAGAACCTCGACCACCCGTACTTCAACACCAAGCACGAGAGCGAGAAGATCGTGCGCAAGGAATCGAAGGTGCCGTGGACGGTGTACCGCCCGGCCTTCGTCGTCGGCGACTCGCAGACCGGCGAGATGGACAAGATCGACGGCCCGTACTACTTCTTCAAGCTGATCCAGCGCATGCGGCAGTTGCTGCCGCCGTGGTTCCCGTCGGTGGGCCTCGAAGGCGGACGGCTGAACATCGTGCCGGTGGACTTCGTCGTTTCGTGCATCGACCACATCGCGCACTCGAAGGCGGAGCTCAAGGGCAAGTGCTTCCACCTCGTCGACCCGATGGGCTACCGCATCGGCGACGTGCTCGACATCTTCAGCCGTGCCGCGCACGCGCCGAAGATGAACCTCTTCGTCAACGCGGCGCTGCTCGGCTTCATTCCGAAGAGCGTCAAGAAGGGGCTGATGGCGCTCGCGCCGGTGCGGCGCATCCGCGGCGCGGTGATGAAGGACCTGGGCCTGCCCGAGGACATCCTCGAGTTCATCAACTGGCCGACACGCTACGACCGGCGCGATCTCGACGCAGCGCTGAAGGGCAGCGGCATCGAATGCCCGAAGCTCGACGACTACGCGTGGCGGCTGTGGGACTACTGGGAACGCCACCTCGACCCCGATCTGTTCATCGACCGTTCGTTGAAAGGCACGGTGGCCGGCAAGGTGGTGCTGGTGACCGGCGGTTCGTCCGGTATTGGCCTGGCCGCGGCGCACAAATTTGCCGAAGCCGGCGCGGTGACGATCATCTGCGGCCGCGACCAGGACAAGTTGGATGAAGCCTGCAAGGAAGCCAAGGCCAAGGGCTACGAGTTCGTCGCTTATTCGGCCGACATCGCCGACATGGCCGATTGCGATCGCTTCACGGCGCTGTTGAACGAGAACCACGGCGGCGTCGATTTTCTCATCAACAACGCCGGCCGCTCGATCCGCCGTGCGATCGAGTCGAGCTACGACCGCTTCCACGACTATGAGCGCACGATGCAGCTCAACTACTTCGGCTGCCTGCGCGTGACGATGGGCGTGCTGCCGAGCATGGTCGCCAAGCGCAAGGGCCACGTCGTCAACATCAGCTCGATCGGCGTGCTGACCAACGCGCCGCGCTTCTCGGCTTATGTCGCATCGAAAGCCGCGCTCGATGCCTGGACGCGCTGCGCCAGCAGCGAGTTCGCCGACCAGGGCATCACCTTCACGACGATCAACATGCCGCTGGTGCGCACGCCGATGATCGCGCCGACCGCGATCTACAAGAACGTGCCGACGCTCGCACCCGAAGAGGCAGCCGACATGGTGGCGCAGGCCTGCATCAGCAAGCCGGTGCGCATCGCCACGCGCCTGGGCATCTTCGGCGAGCTGCTGCACGCGCTGGCGCCGCGCATTGCGCAGATCTCGATGAACACCACCTTCCGCATGTTCCCAGATTCATCGGCCGCCAAGGGCGACAAGTCGGCCAAGCCGCAGTTGAGTGCGGAGGCGGTGGCGATGCAGCAGTTGATGCGCGGCATCCACTTCTGACAGACCGGACAGGCAGGCCCGGCCAGCGAAACAAGGCTGGGCGTTCGAAGCGCTGGTGCCCCGATGCAGCGTGCGCCTGCGCAGCCAACGAAGGCACGGTCGATCTTAAGGCTGTTCACCGGGAGCTTCGACAGGTGGCGCAACAACGCGTAGCCGGTGCCGAAATCGTCCACCCTCGGCAATGGCGACGAAGGTTGCGGGGCTGATGGCGCCGAGTTCGGGGTGGTTCCAGCGCGCCAACGCCTCGAAACCGGTGACGCGCCCCGAGGCCAGCTCGAACAGCGGGAAGCTGAGCGGAATGCCTTCGCTGAGCATGATGCCGCTGCCCGAGACCAGCCAGCTCCTGAGCGTGGCGGTGGCAATCGCTGCGACAAGTTCTGCCGTCCTGGTTTGCGTCAGGCGTTTTCCAGCTCACTGGCGCGCAGCAAGTTGACCAGCTGATCCGCGCGCAGCGGGCGCGACAGCAGGTACCCCTGACCCACAGGCACGCCCAGGTCCTTCAGCCTGGCCAGCTGTTCGGCCGTCTCGATGCCCTCGGCGATGACCTTCTTGCCCAGCGAGCGGCCCAGGTCGAGCACGGCGCGCACGATCTCGATGTTCTGCGGGCCATTGTCCATGCCGATGACGAACGAGCGGTCGATCTTCAGGCTGTCGATCGGCAGCGTGCTGAGGTAGGCCAGCGACGAGTAGCCGGTGCCGAAGTCGTCGATGCTGAATTTGACGCCTACCTGGCGCAACGCCTGCAGCGCGCCCAGTGCCGTCGACAACTTGCCCATCAGCGTGGTTTCGGTGATCTCCAGCGTCAGCCGTTGGGGCTGCAGCGTATGCCGCTGCAGCACGTCGCACACCACCGGCAGCAATGCGGTGTTGCAAAGGTCGCGGCCGGAAATGTTGACGTGCATGTCCAGCGGCGCCATCTGTGGATGCGCCTTTTGCCACTTTGCCAACTGGCCGGCGGCCTGGTCGATGACCCAGGCTGTGAGCGCCTCGATGTGCCCGCTCTCTTCGGCCAGGTTGATGAAAACCTGCGGGCTGATCGGTCCGCGCTCGGGATGCACCCAGCGCGCCAGTGCCTCGAAGCCGCTCAGCCGGTAGGGGTCCAGATCGAACAGCGGCTGGTACACCACCGACAATTGGCCCTCGCCGATAGCGCGGCGCAGGTCGGCTTCGAGCTTGAGCTTCTCGGCGATACGCTCGTGCATCGATTGGTCGAACAAGGCCACGCGGCGGCGGCCGTCGGCCTTGGCGGCGTACATCGCCAGATCGGCGTCGCGCAGCACCTCCTCGGCGGTTCGATAGCCGAGGTCGCTGAAGGTGATGCCGATGCTCGCGCCAGGCAGCACCTCGGTGCCTCTGATCATCATCGGCTTGGACAGCGTGTCGAGCAACCGTTGCGCCAGTTGCATCGCATCGTCGGGCTCATGCAACTGCTCCAGCAGCACGGCGAATTCGTCGCCGCCGAGCCGCGCCACCAGGTCGCCCGGGCGCACTCCCTCTGACAAGCGGTGTGCCACTTCGCACAACAGCATGTTGCCGCCGACGTGGCCCAGGCTGTCGTTGACCACCTTGAAGCGGTCGAGGTCCAAAAAGAGCACGGCAAAGCGCAATGCCGCGTCGGTGCGGCTGCGCTCCACGGCCACGCCCAGGCGCTCGTTGAAGCAGCTGCGGTTGGCCAGGTCGGTGAGGCTATCGTGATAGGCGATGTGCTTCAACTGGCCTTCGGCCAGGCGGCGCGAGCTGATGTCGTGCAACTGGTAGATCAAACCGCTGCGCTCGGTGCCCGGGTCGATGAAGCGGCCGCAATGAAGCGAAACCCAGACCTCCCGGTCCGCGGCATGGCGGCAGCGCAATTCCATCGAAAAAGCCTCGCTGGGCTCGACGTCCACCCCATGTGCCCGGCGGCGGAACAGCTCGGCATCGCCGGGGTGCAGCAACTCATCAAAGGGCCGGTCCAACAGGGCCTGGTCGGTTGTGCCGATCAGCGCGCACAGGGCCTGGTTGACCTGGTGGATGCGGCCGTCTTGCCAGACGATGGCCATGCCGATGGCCGCATGCGTGAAGGCGGCCGTGAAGCGCTGCTGGTTGCGCTCCGCCTCGCGCTGCGCCAGCGCGATGCGCGCCTCCTGCGCCTGATGCTCGGCCTCATGGCGCTTCAGCGACAGGTGCAGCAGCACCACCACCGTGGCAGCCGCCGCGGCGGCCACGGCGATCACCTCCGGGCCGAACTGGCGCGCGTTGATGGCCAGCACGCCGGCCACAGCGGCCGACAGCAGTTGGATCGCGCCGAACCAGCTGTAGTCCAGGGCCCAGTCGCGCAGCGACAGGCGCTGGCGGTTCTTGGCCGCCACCACCGCCAGCAACGGCAGCGTGGTCGCCGGCAAAGTAGGGCAGCGCCACCACACACAGCGCGGCCAGGGTGGCCACCGCGGTCGAGCCGCCGCGCGCGCGCCAGCGCATGCTGCAAGGCGTCGAATCCCAGGCCGCACAGGCTCATCGCCACGACGGCCGTGGCCGGCGTGCTGACCCGGCTGGTGAGCCGCTTGGAAGTTCGACACGCGGCCACCAGACCTTCGGCCCCGGCGGCCAGCGCCGCGGCGGGCGCGCCATGCAGCGCCAGCATGGCGAAGACAAAGACATCGGCCACGCTGATCGAATACTTGGTGCGCGGCAGGTGCAGCGAGAAGCAGCCGGCCAACATCACGAAAGCGATGCCGAGCTGGACCTGCACCAGCGCGGCCGACGACATCGTCGCCAGCTGCGCCAGCGCCCAGGCCGCGGCCAGCGCGCCCGCCGTGGCCAACGCCAACCACAGCCGCGTGGCCGCCGGGTTGTAGTCGAACAGGTGGCGCTGCGCAAAGCTCGCCCACGGGCCGGCGGGCCGCGTCGCGGTGCTCTGCGATTCAGTGTCGCGTGGCGCGCTCATCGGGGTGCTTCGGGCTCAGCCCTCCGGTATTCGCCCTTGGGGCGGCCCGGCGGGCTGTTGGCCCTGGCATTGGCAAGCCGCCGGCGAAATCGAGCTCGACCAGCGGGCTCGCCCGGCGATTCTCCGAGGATGAAGGCGGGGCTGTGAGGGCGGATGTCACGGCATGGACGTTTACGGCTCGCCGAGCAGGCTCGAATCGTTGGCCGAGGACAGGTTGGGCTGGCCGCTCTCGCTGAGGACGAAGCCTTCGCTCAGGACGAAGCCCTCGCTGAGGACGAAGCCTTCACTGATCGCCAAACCCTCGCCGATGACCACCCCTTCGCTCAGGACGAAGCCCTCGCTGAGGATGAAGCCTTCGCTCAGCACGAAGCCTTCGCTGAGGACGAATCCGCTGCCGCTGGCCAGCCAGCTCGACAAGGTGGCCGTCGGCCTGAAGACGCCGGTCTTGCCGGTGCGCGAGCTGGTTCCCGCCAGCGCCGTCACGGAGATCACACCCGGGGTCACGAACGGCATGTTCGCCGCCGGCCCGGACAGCACGGCCATCGGCCAGGTGTTGTTGCTGTTGGGCCAGTAGCGCACGCTGAGCTTGGTGACGCCCTTCTTCACCCACAGCAGGCGCGGGTCGTAGAACGCCTGCCACTGCTTGAACAGCGTGTCGCCGCTGAGGATCTGGTTGCCGCCGGCGAAGACGATACGGCTCCAATTGAAGGTCTGGCCATTGATCGTCGACGTGGGTGCCGGCAGCGTTGCGCCGGAGTACCAGAACAGCGACTCGCCGGCGGCGATGCTGGCACCGGACTGGATGCGCGAGTTCATGTCGTTGCGCAGCGCTTGCGCCAGCCGCACCGCGCCGTCGATGTTGAGTGCGCCCGCGCCTTGCTGCAGCAGGTTGGCTCCGGGCAGCGGCTGCGCCGTGTACTGCAGGATGGCCTTCACCAGCGGCGGCGTCAGGCCGTGGTTGGCTTCCAGCAGCAGTGCCACCGCACCGGCAACGACCGGTGCGGAAACCGAGGTGCCGCTGAGCATCATCAGGGCCTTGTCCTGCGCCTGGGTCGAGCCGGAGACGGTGGCCAGCGACGAGTATTTGGCCGCCAGCGCATTCCATGCGCCGCCGACCGCTGTCGTGTCCTCGCCGAGGGCCGCGACGATGCGGTTGCCGGGCGCGACGAGATCGGGCTTGAGCAGGTTGTCGATCTGCACGCCGGCCGATGTTGTCACCCGGCCGCGCGTCGGGCCTCGCGAGCTGAAGTTGTTCACCACATCGTCGCTGCGGCCGGTGGTGCTCTTCAGGTTCAGCGAGCCGACGGTGATGACGCTGGGCTCGTGTCCCGGCGAACTGATGGTGCCGAAAGCCTCTTTGCCCGCTTTGTTGACGCCGTAGTTGCCGCCCGCGACGACGACGACGATGCCCTGCGCCACCGCGCTGCGCACCGCGCGCGCGAGCGGATCGGTCAGGTAGGACTCGGTCGAGTCGCCACCCAGGCTGAGGTTCATCACGCGGATGTTCTTGTACTTGGCGTAGTAGATGACCCAGTCGATGCCGGCCAGCACGTCCGACAGCTGGCCGAAGCCCTTGTCGTCGAGCACGCGGATGTCCCACAGGTTGGCGTTGGGTGCGATGCCGGTCGTGTCCTGCGTCTGGAAGCCGCCGCGCCCGGCGGCGACGGCGGCCACATGCGTGCCGTGGCCGTAGCGGTCTTCCTTGGCGGCGAAGCCGTTCTGGATCGCCGAAAGGTAGGTCTGCATCGTCGGGCTGCCCGGGTTGAGCGTGCGCGACACGTCGACGCCCACGGCCCAGTCCTTGACGCCGGCGCGAACCGCATCGCCCACCTTGGTGAAGTTGACCGCCTCGCGCACGCGGCTGCTGCCGCCGTCGTCCTTGAACGTGGCGTGCTGCCACGAGATGCCCGAGTCGAGCACGGCGATGCCGATGCCCTTGCCGGTCATGCCGGTGATCTGGGCGAAGTTGGTGCTGCCGGTGCTGCGGATGGCGGCAGTGCCGGTGACGCTCTCGATCGTGCTCGCCGAGCGCGCCATCAGGCGGTTGGGCGAGATGCTCTGCACGTCGCTGCGCGCCGCCAGGGTATTGACCTTGCTCGCCGGCACCATCGCCGCCAGCGCCAGCACCGAGCTGTAGCGGTAGTAGATCGAGCCGCCGGCGGCCATCACCGCGGTGCGCAGCGCCGTCAATTCGGCATCGTCGGTGTTGCTGACGATCAAGACCTTGACGTAGCGGGTGCCGTTGATGTCCTTGGCCCAGCTCAACATCGGGGTCGTGGGCGCGGCGATTGCCGCGCTGAGGTCGGTGGCGATCTTGCTGGCCGGCGTGGTGGCTGCCTGCACCGTCCCGGACCCGACCGGCCCGAAGAGCAGCGCCAGCACTGCCAGCACCCTGGCCGCCGTGGTGCGCAGCCGCCGGCGCTCTACCGGGGCGATGAAGAAGTCGGAGATCGCATTCATTTCAAGTGCTCCCGCAAGGGTGATTCGCCGAGGCCAGGGGCCGAAGGTCGGTCGCTCGATTCATCGGATTGACACCGTCGCGGCTGTCTGTGACGAATTGTTGCCAAGCGTAGCCACTCGCGCACACGTGACTTTTTGGAAATGCGGAGTTCTTCCGGTGCTTTTCAGCGCTTCGGATTCGCTGAAAAACGCGGAAAAAATCACCGCTTCTCGTTTTCGGCAGAAAGGGTTGGAACTTGAGGGCGTTCGCCGCAAAGTTGGTCGAGCACGATGACGTGCGTCGGCAACACGCACCGCGCAGCAGTGGCACCTGCTGCTTTGAACTCGACGCGGTGGCCGGGCTAAGGCGCCACCGGCGCGTGGCGCTTCGCCGCCTCCAGCAACGGCGCGACGATATCCATCGGCAGCGGAAAAACGATCGTCGAGTTCTTGTCCGCCGCGATCACCGTCAGCGTTTCCAGGTAGCGCAATTGAATCGCCAGCGGCTGCCGCCCGAGGACCTCCGCGGCCTGCGCCAGTTTTTCGGCGGCCTGCAGCTCGCCCTCGGCGTGGATCACCTTGGCGCGGCGCTCGCGCTCGGCTTCGGCCTGGCGGGCGATCGCGCGGATCATCGTTTCGTTCAGGTCGACATGCTTGATCTCGACGTTGGTGACCTTGATGCCCCAGGCATCGGTCTGGCTGTCGAGGATCTTCTGCAGGTCGAGGTTCAGGCGCTCGCGCTCCGACAGCATCTCGTCGAGCGTGTGCTTGCCGAGCACCGCGCGCAAGGTGGTCTGCGCGAGCTGGCTGGTGGCGGCGAGAAAACGCTCGACCTGGATCACCGCGCGCTCGGGATCGACGACGCGAAAGTACAGCACCGCGTTGACCTTGAGCGTCACGTTGTCGCGCGAGATCACGTCCTGGCTCGGCACGTCCATCACCACGATGCGCAGGTCGATGCGCACCATCTGCTGGATGCCGGGGATCAGGATCACCAGCCCCGGCCCCTTGACGCGCCAGAAGCGGCCGAGCTGGAAGACGACGCCGCGTTCGTATTCGCGCAGGATGCGCAGCGAGCTGGCGGCCAGCAGCGCCAGCAGGACCACGATGGCCGCAAGGCCGATCGGAATGCTCATGGTGAAACTCCTTGGTCGGTCGGCCTCACCTCCAACACAAGGCCGTCGATGCGCGTGATGCGCACGCGCTGGCCGGCTCGCAACATCTCGCCGGCGCGCACCTGCCAGCGCTCGCCGTCCACCAGCGCCCAGCCGTGGCCGCCGTCGAACTCGATCACCGTGCCCGAGGCGCCGAGCAGGCGCGGTGTGCCGCTGACCACCGGCCGCCGGCGCGCCTTGGCCGCCATGCCGGCGATGCCGATCACCAGCAGCGCCGAGGCCGCGCCAGGCCGCCGACCAGCGACAGCGGGATGCCGAAGCCCGGCAGTTCGCTGTCGACGAGCAGCAGCGCACCGAAGGCAAACGCCGCGATGCCGCCCAGGCCCAGCACGCCGTAGCTGGGCACGAAGGCCTCGGCGACGAAGAAGCCGATGCCCAGCAGGATCAGCGCCAGGCCGGCGTAGTTGATCGGCAGCATCTGCAGGCCCCACAGCGCGAGCAGCAGGCAGACGCCGCCGATCACGCCGGGCGCGACGAAGCCCGGGTTCATGAACTCGAACAACAGGCCGTAGACGCCGATCATCATCAGCACCAGGGCCAGGCTGGGGTCGCTGATCACCGCCAGCAGGCGGCCGCGCCAGTCGAGTTCCAACGCCACGACGGCGGCCTGCGCCGTGGCCAGCGTGACCGCCGTGCCGCGCGCATCGCCGAGCGGCACCACGCGGCCGTCGAGCTGGCGCCGCAAGTCGGCCACGTCCACCGCGATCAGGTCGATTACTTTGCGCGCGAGCGCATCGCTGGCCGCGAGACTCACCGACTCGCGCACCGCCTGCTCGGCCCAGGCCACATCGCGGCCACGCAATTGCGCCAGGCTGCGGATGTACGCGGTGGCATCGTTGATGCGCTTGGCGGCGAGCGCGTCGTGACCCGATGATCCCGATCCCGTTGCCGACGCGGCGCTGGCCGGCCGCGCTGCGGGCTCCGCGCCGCCACCGGGCGACGGCATGCCGACGGCGACGGGCGTGGCCGCGCCGATGTTGGTGGCCGGCGCCATCGCCGCGATGTGCGTGGCGTAGAGGATGTAGGTGCCGGCGCTGGCAGCGCGCGCGCCCTGCGGCGAGACGAAGCCGACGACCGGCACCGGCGAGGCGAGGATGTCCTTGACGATGCTGCGCATCGCGGTGTCCGGCCCGCCCGGCGTATCCATCTGCAGCACGATCAGTTGCGCGTGCTCCTGCGCTGCGCGCTCCAGCGTGCGATGCACATGATCGGCGGTGGCCGGGCCGATGGCGCCGTCGATGCGCAGCACAAACACCGGCGGCACATCGGCAGCCGCGCTCAGTGCCGCCACCAGCGCGAGCGCCGCCAGCAGTCCCGCACGCAGTCTCATCGCACGCTCCGTCGCCGGTTCAGGCCTCGATGCGGAAGCCCACCTTCACGGTGACCTGGAAATGCGCCACCTTGCCGTCGACGACGTGGCCGCGCGTTTCGGTGACCTCGAACCAATCGACGTGGCGCAGCGTGCTGGCCGCGGTTTCGATGGCCTTGCGGATTGCGTCGTCGGTGCCGGTGGCCGACGAGCCGACGACTTCGACGAGCTTGTAGACATGGTCAGACATCGCAGACTCCTGGTGATGCCTGCCGGCGCCCGATCCGTCAGGGCCCGCTTGCGAACATCCCGGTGGCGCCGCGCAGTGCCTGCCCTGTGCGGTGCAGCGTACACCCGCAGGCCGCCACCTGCCAGCGGCGAGTCGGCCCTCTTCAACGGTAGAACGGCTCGACCTTGCCCTTGAGCTTGATCAGCACCGGCTTGCCCTTGCGGTCAACAGCCTTGCCGGCGGGCACTTTCACCCAGCCTTCGCTGATGCAGTATTCCTCGACGTCGAAGCGCTCATTGCCGTTGAAGCGGATGCCGATGGCGTGCTCGACCACCGCGGCGACGTGATGCGGGCTGTCGGGATCGACCGAGAGGCGGTCCGGCAACGGCGGCGGTGCGGGTTTGGTGGCGTCACTCATTGCCGACCTTCAACACCAGCTTGCCGAAGTTCTCGCCGTTGAAGAGCTTGAGCAGCGTCTCGGGGAAGGCTGTGACGCCACCTTCGACGACATCCTCGCGGCTCTTCATGCGGCCGTCCTTCAGGTAGCCCGCCATCTCGGCCACAGCCACCGGATAGCGGTCGGCGTAGTCGAAGACCACGATGCCTTCCATGCGCGCGCGGTTGACGAGCAGCGAGAGGTAGTTCTTCGGCCCTTGCACCGCGGTCGTGTTGTTGTACTGGCTGATGGCACCGCAGATGATGATGCGCGCCTTGCGGTTGATGCGCGTCAGCACGGTGTCGAGGATCTCGCCGCCGACGTTGTCGAAGTAGATGTCCACGCCCTTCGGGCAATGTTCCTTCAGCCCATCCTTCACGGACCCCGCCTTGTAGTCGATGCAGGCATCGAAGCCGAGTTCGCGCACGACCCACTCGCATTTGGCCGCACCACCGGCAATGCCGACGACACGGCAGCCTTTGACCTTGGCGACCTGACCGACGGTCTGGCCCACCGCGCCGGCCGCGCCGGAGACGACGACGGTCTCACCGGCTTTCGGTTGGCCAACTTCCATCAAGCCGAAGTAACCGGTCATGCCCGGCATGCCGAGCACGTTGAGCCATTGCGACGGCGAGCCCAGGCGCGGGTCGATCTTGAACATGCCGGTGCGCTTGATCTGGTCCGCTGCAAATAGCGCGTACTCCTGAACGCCGGTGCCCGCACTGACACAGTCGCCGGCCTTGAACGCAGGGTTCTTCGACGCGACGACGACACCGATGCCGCCGGCGCGCATCACCTCGCCGAGGCCCACCGGTGGGATGTAGCTCTTGCCCTCGTTCATCCAGCCGCGCATCGCCGGGTCGAGCGAGATCATCAGTGTCTTGACGAGCACGCCGCCTTCTGCAGGCTCGGCCACCGGCTCGCTGGTGTGCTGCCAGTCGCTGGCCTTGGGCAGGCCTTCGGGGCGCGCGGCCAGGCGCACCTGGTGGTTGGTGAGGGCGGTCATCGTGCTGCTCATGAGCGGTTCCTTATATGAGCCACACAGCGTACGCCATGCGCGAGCTGCGCAGCGTCACGCAGGCGACGCCGCAGTGCAGCGGTGGACTTCGATCGTGGCGTGGCGCAGGCGACGCACGGCTTTCAACCGGGCGCCGTAGTGCTGCGGCGGCTGCGGGTGGTCGGCAACGACCGACAGCGCCGCCGCATAGGCATCGGGCCCGACCTGCCAGACATGCAGGTCGGCGAGCTTGGCGTCGCCGTCGCCCTCGATCAGCGCGCGCACCTGCGCGGCCAGGCTCGGCGGCGCGCTGGCATCGACGAGTGCCTTGGCCGAGTCGCGCAACACACCGATCGCCCAGCGCCCGATGACCACGGCGCCGATCAGCGCCACCGCCGGGTCGAGCCAGGCCACGCCCCACCACAGGCCACCAGCGAGCGCAACGATGGCGAGCACCGAGGTGAACGCATCGGCCACCACGTGCAGGTAGGCCGCGGCAAAGTTGTGATCGTGATGGCCGTGCTCATGACCGTGCTCATCACCGTGCTTGTGACCCTGGTCGTGCGCGTGACCATGCCCGCCCGCACGCGCCAGGATCAGCGCGCAGACCAGGTTCACCGCCAGCCCAATCGTGGCCACCACCATGGCTTCGCCATAGGCCACGCTGCGCGGTGCTTGCAGCGCGCGGATGGCGTCGATGCCGATCCAGACGCCCATCGCCAGCAGCAGCATGCCGCTCGTGTAGGCGGCGAGCACTTCGATCTTCCAGCCGCCGAAGGTGAATTTCGTCGAACCATGCGCTCGTTTCGCAGCGACCGCCGCGAGCGCAGCGCCGCCCAACGCCAGCGCGTGCGTGCCCATGTGCCAGCCATCGGCTGTCAGCGCCAGCGAGCCACTCCAGTAACCGGCCGCGAGCTCGAGCGCCATCGTCGCCAGCGTGATCCATGTCACCCACCACAGCGCGCGCGTGCGCGTGGCGGCGTTGGCGTCATCGCTGAAATGGTGGCTGTGGCGAAACGGCGCCAGGTCATGCTGGTGCGGATGCTGCGCGGGGGCCGGCGAACTCATGGTGTGCAGTATCGCGCGCGCCAATCAACGTCGGCCGGCGGGTTCAAGTCAGGCCTTGAGGCGCTCGTTCTGCGGAAACATCGCGCGCCTGGCTTCGTCGTCCATCTCGGTCTTGAAGGCGTACCGGTCCTTCAGCGCGGCCACGCGCTGCGCCGCAGGGCGTGCATTGATGGCGTCGAACAGCCGCTTCACGTTCGGGAGTTGCTCCCAGGCAGCGTCGCCGAGCGCAAAGGGCACGGCGCGCGCCCAGCCCCAGACCGCCATGTCGAGCAGCGTGTAGTGCTCGCCCATCATCCACGGTCCGTTTTTCACGTTCGCGAGGTGCGCGTCGATGATCTTCCAGTGCCGCCAGGCTTCGAAGTCGTAGCGGTTGATCGCATAGGCAATCTTTTCGGGCGCGTAGTGTTTGAAGTGCACGCTCTGGCCGTTGAAGGGTCCGACGCCCGAGGCGGTGAACATCAGCCACGACAACATCGGCCCGCGGTCTTGCGGCGCCGGCAGGAACTGGCCGGTCTTCTCCGCCAGGTAGAGCAGGATCGCGCTGCTGTCGAACACGGTCGTCGCGCCGTCGACGATCACCGGCACCTTGGCGTTCGGGTTGATGGCTGTGAACGCGGGCAAGTGCTGCTCGCCCTTGCGCGTGTCCACCGCGATGGCCTCATAGGGCAGGCCGGACTCTTCGAGGAAGAGCGCGACCTTCATCGGGTTGGGGGCGAGGGAGTAGTAGAACTTGAGCATGGTGGGGCCGTGAACCTTTGAAACGGGTGATTGTGCGGCGCGTCAGCGCGCGGGTGCCGGCAGCGCCTGCCAGTCGGCGACGGCCAGGCGCGCCACCACCGTCCAGCGGTCGCCGCCCGGGCGGATCACCGCGGCTTCGCCTTCCATCAGGTGCGGCGCACCCGCGATGGCGCGAAACGGGTTGCCGTGGCCGACGATCCAGCGGTTGCTGCCGGCCGCCACCGGCGTGGCCAGGAGCCGCTTCAGCCCGGGGTAGTCGCCGCCGTCGGACTCGCGGATCTCGTTGCGCGGCAGCACCGCGTCGCCGAGCATCAGACGCGCATGCGCCATGGTGCGGCAGTAAGGGCTGGCCAGGGCTTCGCCCATGCGCAGGCGCAGCGCCCGGATGCGCTGGCCGATCACTGCGGCATCGGCGCGGCCCTGTGCCGACAGCAGGCGCTGGTTGTCACAGTCGTCGTAAGTGCGCATGCCGCTGTCGTTGCGGGAGAAATCGGTGGCCGTGTGGCGGAAGTAGACGACATGGCCGCCGCGCTGCAGCGCGGCCACCAGCGCCGCACCCTGCAGTTGCGACCCCGCGACCGGCGTCGACGACTCGGTGCCTGCGACTGCGGCGGCATGCGCCGGGCCCATGGTCGCGAACCAGGCCACAGCCCCCAGCACGACAGCAAGCGCACGCAACCCAGGTCTCATCGCACCGCTTCCCCCTTTCAGCCGAACCAATGTCCAGCGCTTTGACCGAGCATGCCGATGAATCCGATTCTCTTCCGCGGCAGGGGCATTGCCTGCCAGGCGCCCTAAGACACCAGCAGGGGATCCCTGGCAAGTGTTGGGGCTGTTGGGGTCGTTACCTCCCCCCACCCCGCCGCCGCATCAACAACCAAGCCGCCGGCACCACGAACATCGACAGCAGCGGCGCGCTGACCATGCCGCCGATCATCGGCGCGGCGATGCGGCTCATGACTTCGCTGCCGGTGCCGCCGCCGAAGAGGATCGGCAGCAGGCCCGCCAGGATCACGGCCACCGTCATCGCCTTGGGCCGCACGCGCAGCACGGCGCCGTCGCGGATCGCGTCGAGCAATGACTCGGCGCTCTGCTGACGTTCCTCCCAGGCGTGCTTCAGGTACAGCAGCATGATGACGCCGAACTCGGCGGCCACGCCGGCCAGCGCGATGAAGCCGACCGCGCTGGCCACCGAGAGGTGGTGGCCGAGTGCCCACAACAGCCACACGCCGCCGACCAGCGCGAAGGGCAGCGTGGCCATGATCAGCAGCGCTTCGTCGATGCGCCGGAACGTGAGGTACAGCAGCACGAAGATGATCATCAGCGTGAAGGGCACGACGAGTTTCAACTGCGCCGCCGCGCGTTCGAGGTACTCGAACTGGCCCGACCAGGCCACCGACACGCCGGCCGGCAGCGCCACCTTGTCGGCCACCGCGCGCTGCATGTCGCGCACCGCGCCCGCGAGGTCGCGGTCGCGCACATCGACATAGATCCAGCCGGCCAGACGCGCGTTTTCGCTGCGCAACATCGGCGGGCCGTCGCTGATGCGGATGTCGGCCACGTCGCCGAGTACCAGGCGCGCGCCGCGGTCGCTGACGATCGGCAGGCGCTTCAGCTTGTCCAACGAATCGCGCAGCTCGCGCGGGTAGCGCACCGAGATCGGAAAGCGCTGCGTTCCTTCCACCGTTTCGCCGATGTTCTCGCCGCCGATGGCCGAACTCACGACCGACTGCACGTCGGCGATGTTCATGCCGAAGCGCGCTGCGGCGTCGCGCTTGATGTCGATGTCGATGTAGCGCCCGCCGGCCAGGCGCTCGGCGAGTGCGCTCGACACGCCGGGCACGTTCTTCACGGCTTGCTCGATGGCCTGCGCCGTGCGGTCGATGGTGGCGAGATCAGGCCCCGCCACCTTGATGCCGACGGCGCTCTTGATGCCCGTGGCCAGCATGTCGATGCGGTTGCGGATCGGCGGCACCCAGATGTTGGTCAGCCCCGGCACGCGCACCGTGCGGTCGAGTTCGTCGATCAGCGCTTCAGGCGTCAGGCCGGGCCGCCACTGGTCGCGTGGCTTGAACTGGATCGTCGTCTCGAACATCTCCAACGGCGCCGGGTCGGTCGCGGTTTCGGCGCGGCCGGCCTTGCCGTGCACGCTCCGCACCTCGGGCACGGTGCGGATCAGGCGGTCGGTTTGCTGCAAGAGTTCGGCCGCCTTGCCGGCCGAAAGGCCCGGCAGCGCGCTCGGCATGTAGAGCAGGTCGCCCTCGTCGAGCGGCGGCATGAACTCGGCACCGAGGCGCGTCAACGGCCACGCGCTCGCGACAAGCACAAGTGCGGCCATCACCAGCGTGGCCTTCGGCCACTTCAACACCGCGTTCAGCAGCGGCCGGTAGATCGCGATCAGCGCTCGGTTGAGCGGGTTGGCGCGCTCCTCGGGGATGCGACCGCGCAAGAGGTAGCCCATCAGCACCGGGATCAGCGTCACGGCCAGCCCCGCGGACGCCGCCATCGCATAGGTCTTCGTGAAGGCCAGCGGCGCGAACAGCCGTCCCTCCTGCGCCTGCAAGCTGAACACCGGCACGAAGGACAGCGTGATGATCAGCAGCGAGAAGAAGAGGGCCGGACCGACCTCCACGGCCGCGTCGCCGATGACGCGCCAGCGCTCTTCGCCGGCCAGCGTCTGGTTCGGATGCTCATGCGCCCAGCGCTCCAACTTCTTGTGCGCGTTCTCGATCATCACCACCGCGGCATCGACCATCGCGCCGATCGCGATCGCGATGCCGCCGAGCGACATGATGTTGGCGTTGACGCCCTGATGCTTCATCACGATGAAGGCGATCAGCACGCCCAGCGGCAGCGAGACGATGGCGACGAAGGCCGAGCGCAGGTGCAGCAGAAACAGGCCGCAGACCAGCGCGACGACGATGAACTCCTCGGCCAGCTTGTTGCGCAGGTTGGCGACGGCGCGCTCGATCAGACCCGAGCGGTCGTAGGTGGTCACGATCTCCACGCCCGGCGGCAGGCCGGGCTTCAGGGCTTCGAGCTTGGCCTTCACCGCAGCGATGGTGGCCAGCGCGTTCTGCCCCGAGCGCATCACGATCACGCCGCCGGTGGCTTCGCCCTGGCCGTCGAGCTCGCCGATGCCGCGCCGCATCTCGGGGCCGACCTGGATGCGTGCCACGTCCGCCAGGCGCACCGAGATGCCGGCGTCGGTGGTCATCAAGGGCACGGCGCGAAAGTCGTCGAGCGAATGCAGATAGCCCGAGGCGCGCACCACGTACTCGGCCTCGCCGAGTTCGAGCACCGCGCCGCCAGCCTCCTGGTTGGCGCGCTTCAACGCCTCGATGACGCGGTTGTGCGAGAGGCCGTAGGCCGCGAGGCGGTCGGGGTCGAGCACCACCTGGTACTGCTTGACCATGCCGCCGACGCTGGCCACTTCGGCCACGCCTTCGACCGTCTTCAACTCGAAGCGCAGGAACCAGTCCTGCAGCGCGCGCAATTGGCCCGCGTCCATCTTGCCGCTGCGGTCCACCAGCGCGTACTGGTAGATCCAGCCGACCCCCGTGGCATCGGGCCCGATCGCGGGCTTGGCATTGGCGGGCAGCCGCGAGGTCACCTGGTTCAGCACCTCCACGACGCGCGAGCGCGCCCAGTACAGATCGGTGCCGTCGGCGAACAGCACATAGACGAACGAATCGCCGAAGAACGAATAGCCGCGCACGGTCTTCGCGCCGGGCACCGAGAGCATCGTCGTCGCCAGCGGATAGGTCACCTGGTCTTCGACGAGGCGCGGCGCTTGGCCCGGCCACGGCGTGCGGATGATGACCTGCACGTCCGACAGGTCGGGCAGGGCATCGACGGGCGTGCGCATCAGCGACACCACGCCCCAGGCGCTGACCATCGCGGTGGCCAACAGCACGAGGAAGCGGTTGGCGATCGACCAGCGGATCAGGCGCGCGATCATGGTTTGGTCACTCCGCTTGCGGCGGCATCACTCGGATTCAGGCGCGACTCCACCGCCTTCAAGCTGGCTTCGGAATCGATCAGGAACTGCGACGA
>CAVTWT010000030.1:0-272110 GCA_963738425.1 uncultured beta proteobacterium
CGCCAACGACGCCAAGAAGAGCGACGACGAGCGCTATGCCGCGCGTCTGGCGCTGCAGGCGCTGCCGCGCAACGCCTACCCGACGCGCCAGCGCAACCGCTGCGGCGACACGGGCCGTCCGCGTGGCACCTTCCGCATGTTCGGTCTGGCGCGCAGCAAGATCCGTGAACTCGCCTTCAAGGGCGACATCCCCGGCGTGGTCAAGGCCAGCTGGTAAGCCAGGCGACAAGGAGCAATTCAAATGAGCATGAGTGATCCGATCGCCGACATGCTGACGCGTATCCGCAATGCCCAGAGCGTAGACAAGACGGCCGTAACGATGCCGTCGTCGAAGCTCAAGGTCGCGATCGCGCAGGTGTTGAAGGACGAGGGCTACATCGACGGTTTCGCCATCAAGGGCGAGCAGAAGGCCGAACTCGAAATCGCGCTGAAGTACTACGCCGGCCGCCCGGTGATCGAGCGCATCGAGCGTGTCAGCCGCCCGGGCCTGCGCATCTACAAGGGCCGTCACAACATTCCGCAGGTCATGAACGGTCTCGGTGTGGCGATCGTCACCACGCCTCAGGGTGTGATGACCGACCGCAAGGCGCGCGCTGCCGGTGTCGGTGGCGAAGTCTTGTGCTACGTCGCTTAAGGGGAGAGCAGCAATGTCGCGCGTAGGAAAAATGCCGATCGCCGTCCCGCAGGGCGTGGACGTGGCGGTGTCGGCCAACGAGATCAGCGTCAAGGGCGCGCAGGGTACGTTGAAACGTGCCGCGAACCCGCTGGTCGTGGTCAAGAGCGAAGCTGGCAAGGTGACCTTCACCGCCGCCAATGACAGTGCAGCCGCCGACGCGATGAGCGGCACGATGCGTGCGCTCGTCAACAACATGGTCAATGGCGTCACCAAGGGCTTCGAGAAGAAGCTGTCGCTGGTCGGCGTGGGTTTCCGTGCGCAAGCGCAGGGCACCAAGCTGAACCTGCAGATCGGCTTCTCGCATCCGGTGGTGATGGACATGCCGGCCGGCGTGAAGGTCGAGTGCCCGACGCAGACCGAAATCATCATCAAGGGCGCTGACCGCCAGGTGGTGGGCCAGATCGCTGCTGAAGTGCGCGCCGCGCGGCCGCCCGAGCCGTACAAGGGCAAGGGCATCCGCTACCTCGGCGAGCGCGTGGTGCTCAAAGAAACCAAGAAGAAGTAAGGAGCGGCGACCATGTCACTGAACAAGAACGACCAGCGTCTGCGCCGCTCGCGCCAGACCCGCGTGCGCATCGCGATCCAGCGCGTTGCGCGCCTGACGGTGTTTCGCAGCAACTCGCACATCTACGCCAGCGTCATTTCCGACGACGGCGCCAAGGTGCTGGCCTCGGCCTCCACCGCCGAGAAGGGCCTGCGCGCCGACTACATCAACGGCAAGGGCGGCACCGCTGCTGCTGCGGCCGCGGTGGGCAAGCGCATTGCCGAGAAGGCCAAGGCCGCCGGCATCGAGACCGTCGCCTTCGACCGCGCCGGCTACGCGTACCACGGCCGCGTCAAGGCGCTGGCCGAAGCCGCGCGCGAAGCCGGCCTGAAGTTCTAAAGGACAACGACGATGGCAAAGTTTCAACCCCGCGCGCAGACCGAAGGCAACGACGACGGCCTGAAGGAAAAGATGATCGCGGTCAACCGCGTCACCAAGGTCGTCAAGGGCGGCCGCACGCTGTCGTTCGCGGCGCTGACCGTCGTCGGCGATGGCGACGGCCGCATCGGCATGGGCAAGGGCAAGGCCAAGGAAGTGCCGGTCGCCGTGCAGAAGGCGATGGAGTCGGCACGCCGCAACATGAAGAAGATTTCGCTCAAGGAAGGCACGATCCATCACCAGGTGCGCGGCGCCCACGGCGCTGCCAAGGTGCTGATGGCGCCAGCCAAGCCGGGTGACGGCATCATTGCCGGCGGCCCGATGCGCGCCGTCTTCGAAGTCATGGGCGTCAAGGACATCGTCGCCAAGAGCCTGGGCTCGACCAACCCGTACAACATGGTGCGCGCGACGCTGAATGCGCTCGGCCACTGCAACACGCCGGCCGAAGTGGCGGCCAAGCGCGGCAAGTCGGTTGAAGACATCTTCAACTGATCGTTCGCTGGAGCAAGAACATGGCTGAGAAAAAAACGCTGACCGTCAAGCTCGTCAAGAGCGTCGCCGGTACCCACCAATCGCACCGCGACACGGTGCGTGGGCTGGGCCTGCGCAAGCTCAACAGCACGCGCACGCTGGAAGACACGCCAGCGGTGCGCGGGATGATCAACAAGGTCGACTACCTGGTGCTGGTGCTCTGATGGAACTCAACACGATCAAGCCCCAAGAGGGCAGCAAGAAGCCGCGCCGCCGCGTCGGCCGCGGCATCGGTTCGGGCCTGGGCAAGACCGCAGGCCGTGGCCACAAGGGCCAGAAGAGCCGCGCCGGTGGCTACCACAAGGTCGGCTTCGAAGGCGGCCAGATGCCGATGCAGCGCCGCCTGCCCAAGCGCGGCTTCAAGTCGCATTCGCTGAAGTACAACGCCGAGATCACGCTGGCCGACCTGCAAAAGCTCGCGCTGGCCGAAGTGGACATGCTGGCGTTGAAGGCAGCGGGCCTGGTGCGCGACATGATCAAGACGGTCAAGGTCATCAAGAGCGGCGAGCTGAGCACGAAGGTCGCGCTCAAGGGCGTCGGCGCGACGGCTGGGGCCAAAGCAGCCATTGAAGCCGCAGGCGGCTCAGTGGCCGAGTAAGCCAAAGGACGAAGTCAGTTGGCCACCAACGCCACCACCCTCGCCAAGAGCGGCAAGTTCGGCGACCTGCGACGCAGGCTCGTCTTCTTGCTGCTCGCGCTCGTGGTCTATCGCATCGGCACGCACATTCCGGTGCCGGGGATCGATCCGAACCAGATGGCGGAGCTGTTCAAGAGCCAGGGCGGCGGCATCCTGAACCTGTTCAACATGTTCAGCGGTGGTGCGCTGTCGCGCTTCTCGGTGCTGGCGCTGGGCATCATGCCGTACATCTCGGCGTCAATCATCATGCAGTTGATGACCTACGTCGTGCCGTCCCTCGAGGCGCTGAAGAAGGAAGGCGAGTCGGGCCGGCGCAAGATCACGCAATACACGCGCTACGGTACGCTGGTGCTGGCGATCTTCCAGGCCAGCGGCATCGCGGCGGCGCTGCAGCAGTCGCCGGGCCTGGTGTTGAACCCGGGCTCAGGCTTCGTCTTCACCGCGGTGGTGAGCCTGGTCTCAGGCACGATGTTCCTGATGTGGCTGGGCGAGCAGATCACCGAGCGCGGACTGGGCAACGGCATCTCGATCCTGATATTCGCCGGCATCGCCGCAGGGCTGCCGAGCGCGATCGCGGGCTTGTTCGAGTTGGTGCGTACCGGCGCGATGAGCACGATCGCTTTCCTGATCATTGCCGTGCTGGTCGTCGGCGTGACCTGGTTCGTCGTCTTCGTCGAGCGCGGTCAGCGCAAGATCCTGGTCAACTACGCCAAGCGTCAGGTCGGCAACAAGGTCTACGGCGGCCAGTCGTCGCACCTGCCGTTGAAGCTCAACATGAGCGGCGTCATCCCGCCGATCTTCGCGTCGTCGATCATCCTGCTGCCGGCCACCGCCGTGGGCTGGTTCGCCACCGGCGACGGCATGCGCTGGTTGAAAGACTTGTCGGGCGCGTTGTCGCCGGGCCAGCCGATCTACATCCTGCTTTACGCAGCGATGATCGTGTTCTTCTGCTTCTTCTACACCGCGCTGGTGTTCAACAGCAAAGAGACGGCGGACAACCTGAAGAAGAGCGGCGCCTTCATCCCGGGCATCCGCCCCGGCGACCAGACAGCCAAGCACATCGATCGCATCCTGGGCCGCCTGACGCTGGCCGGTGCCGTGTACATCACCGCGGTCTGTCTGCTGCCCGAGTTTTTGGTCTTGCGCTGGAACGTGCCGTTCTATTTTGGCGGCACCTCGTTGTTGATCATCGTCGTCGTGACGATGGACTTCTGGGCGCAAGTGCAGAGTTATGTGATGAGCCAACAGTACGAGAGCTTGTTGAAGAAGGCCAACTTCAAGACCAGCTAAATCGAACAACGACATGTCCAAGGACGATGCCATCCAGATGCAAGGGGAGATCCTGGAGAACCTCCCCAACGCCACGTTCCGCGTCAAGCTGGAAAACGGGCACATTGTTCTGGGTCATATCTCCGGAAAGATGCGCATGCACTACATCCGCATCTTGCCGGGGGACAAGGTCACTGTTGAATTGACGCCGTATGACCTGACGCGGGCACGCATCGTGTTCCGCGCCAAGTGAAGGAGAAAGAGAAATGAAAGTCGCCGCATCGGTCAAGAAAATGTGCCGCAACTGCAAGATCATTCGCCGCAACCGTGTTGTGCGCGTGATCTGCACCGACCCGCGCCACAAGCAGCGTCAAGGCTGAGATTTCTAAGGAAGCAACATGGCACGCATTGCCGGTATCAATATTCCGCCGCACAAACACACCGAGATCGGGCTCACGCACATCTACGGTATCGGCCGCACCACGGCGCAGAAGATCTGCTCCGCGGCGGGCATCGCCTACGACAAGAAGATCAAGGATCTGTCGGACGGCGATCTGGAAAAGATCCGCGAAGAGATCGGCCGCATGACGATCGAAGGCGATCTGCGCCGCGAGATGTCGATCAACATCAAACGCCTGATGGACCTCGGCTGCTACCGCGGTTTGCGTCATCGCCGTGGTCTGCCGGTGCGCGGCCAGCGCACCAAGACCAATGCGCGCACCCGCAAGGGCCCGCGCAAGTCTGCCGCCGCGTTGAAGAAGTGATCTAGAAGGAATCAGCACATGGCCACCAAGGCACAACCGAACACCGCCGCACGCCGCGTCAGCAAGAAGGTTCGCAAGAACGTTTCCGACGGCATCGCGCACGTGCACGCGTCGTTCAACAACACCATCATCACGATCACCGATCGCCAGGGCGGCGCGTTGTCGTGGGCGTCTTCGGGCGGCCAGGGCTTCAAGGGCTCGCGCAAGAGCACGCCCTTCGCCGCGCAGGTGGCCGCCGAGAACGCCGGCCGTGCAGCACAGGAGCAGGGCATCAAGAACCTCGACGTGCGCATCAAGGGCCCCGGCCCGGGACGCGAGTCGAGCGTGCGTGCGCTGGCCTCGCTGGGCATCCGCATCAATTTGATCTCGGACGTGACGCCGGTACCGCACAACGGCTGCCGTCCGCAGAAGCGTCGAAGAATTTAAGCAAACACGCGGACACGGCTGCCGCAGGCATGCCGTGTTTCCGTCTGTGAACAAAGCCCACCGCCTGAGCGCTCATAACAACATTCGCCAGGCTCGCGCAGCAAGAAGGCTGCGTCAGTTGAACCAGAAGGAAGCAAGCAAGTGGCACGTTATCTCGGCCCCAAGGCCAAACTTTCCCGCCGTGAAGGCACCGACCTGTTCCTGAAGAGCGCGCGCCGCGCCATCAGCGACAAGTCGAAGTTCGAATCCAAGCCCGGCCAGCATGGCCGCACCAGCGGCAGCCGCACCAGCGACTACGGTATCCAGCTGCGCGAGAAGCAGAAGGTCAAGCGCATGTACGGCGTGCTGGAGCGCCAGTTCCGCCGCTACTTCGCTGAGGCCGAGCGCCGCAAGGGCAACACCGGCGCCACGCTGCTGCTGCTGCTGGAGTGCCGCCTCGACAACGTCGTCTATCGCATGGGCTTCGGCAGCACGCGCGCCGAAGCGCGCCAGCTGGTCTCGCACCAGGGCATCACCGTCAACGGCAAGGTTGTCAACATCCCGTCATACTCGGTGAAGGTTGGCGACGCTGTGGCGGTGCGCGAAAAGTCGAAGAAACAACTGCGCGTCATCGATGCGGTCAAGCTCGCTGAATCGGTGGGCATTGCGGCCTGGGTCAAGGTCGATGCGGCCAAGCTCGAAGGCGTGTTCAGCAAGGCGCCCGACCGCGATGAGTTCGGCGCCGAGATCAACGAATCACTGATCGTTGAGCTCTACTCGCGCTAAGCGAGCCCCAAGTAGAAGGCATAGCGCTTGCCGGGCGCGCTGTGCCATTCATTGCAGCCCGGCATGGTCCATCAGCCTTATCGGTGTAACGAGCCGAGGGTATTGAGAGGAACAAGACAAGACATGCAAACCAATCTTCTGAAGCCCAAGTCCATCAACGTCGAGCCGCTCGGCGGCCACCGTGCCAAGGCCACGCTCGAGCCCTTCGAGCGCGGCTACGGCCACACGCTGGGCAACGCACTGCGCCGCGTGCTGTTGTCGTCGATGGTCGGCTACGCGCCGACCGAAGTGACGATCGCCGGCGTGCTGCACGAGTACTCCACCGTCGACGGCGTGCAGGAAGACGTCGTCCACATCATGCTGAACTTGAAGGGTGTCGTCTTCCGTCTGCACAACCGCGACGAAGTCACACTGGTGCTGCGCAAGGAAGGCGAGGGCCCGGTGACGGCCGCCGACATCCAGACGCCGCATGACGTCGAGATCGTCAACCCGCAGCACGTCATCGCGCACCTGGCACATGGCGGCAAGCTCGACATGCAGATCAAGGTCGAGAAGGGCCGCGGCTATGTGCCGGGCAACCAGCGCCGCTTCGGCGACGAGCCCACCAAGAGCATCGGCCGCATCGTCCTCGACGCCTCCTTCGCACCGGTGCGCCGCGTCAGCTACGCGGTCGAGAACGCGCGCGTCGAACAGCGCACCGACCTCGACAAGCTGGTCATGGAGATCGAGACCAACGGCGCGATCAGCCCCGAAGAGGCGATCCGCGCTTCGGCCAAGATCCTCGTCGAGCAGCTCGCGGTGTTCGCGCAGTTGGAAGGCAGCGACCTTGCCGCCTTCGACCAGCCGGTGCAGACGCGCAGCTCGCAGTTCGACCCGATCCTGCTGCGCCCGGTGGACGAGCTCGAACTCACCGTGCGCTCGGCGAACTGCCTGAAAGCCGAGAACATCTACTACATCGGCGACCTGATCCAGCGCACCGAGACCGAACTGCTGAAGACGCCGAACCTCGGCCGCAAGAGCCTGAACGAAATCAAGGAAGTGCTGGCCTCGCGTGGGCTGACGCTCGGCGCGCGGCTCGAGAACTGGCCGCCGCAAGGCCTCGACAAGCGATAACAAGCTGCCCACGAGCAGCGGCACGCGCAACCCGGCGGTACCTGACACGGCCGCCGGTCAAACACAAGGATAGGAATTCACCATGCGCCACCGTCACGGACTACGCAAACTCAACCGCACGAGCAGCCATCGCCTGGCGATGCTGCGCAACATGTGCAATTCGCTGATCACGCACGAAGCGATCAAGACCACGCTGCCCAAGGCCAAAGAGCTGCGGATGGCCGTCGAGCCGCTGATCACGCTGGCCAAGGAGCCGACGCTGGCCCACAAGCGCCTGGCGTTCGACCGCACGCGCGACCGCGATGTGGTGGCCAAGCTGTTCGGTGAACTGGGGCCCCGCTACAAGGCGCGCCCGGGTGGCTACACGCGCATCCTGAAGATGGGTTTCCGCGTCGGTGACAACGCGCCGATGGCCTTCGTCGAACTGGTCGATCGCCCCGAGCCCAAGGCCGAGGAAGCCAGCGGCGACAAGGCTGAATAGGCGACCCCAGCTTCCTGACCGGCGCCCGCGATCTCGCGGGCGTTGTCGTTTCAGCGCAGCAGCGGCACGCCGGTCACGGCCTGCAAGGCGTCGAAGTCCAGGCCCTCCGCCGTCTCGCGCACCTTCACACCAGCGGGCGTGATGTCGAGCACCGCGAGGTCGGTGTAGATGCGGCTCACGCAACCCAGGCCCGTGATCGGATAGGTGCAGCGCGGCACGATCTTCGGCTCGCCGGCCTTGGTGGTGTGCTCCATCAACACCCAGGTCTTCCTGGCGCCGATGGCCAGATCCATCGCGCCGCCGACGGCGGGGATCGCGTCAGCCTGGCCGGTGTGCCAGTTGGCAAGATCGCCGTTGGCCGCGACCTGGAAGGCGCCGAGCACGCAGACATCGAGGTGGCCGCCGCGCATCATCGCGAAGCTGTCGGCGTGGTGGAAGAACGCGCTGCCCGGCAACACCGTCACCGGCTGCTTGCCGGCGTTGGTCAGGTCGTAGTCCTCCTGGCCGGGCGGCGGCGCCGGCCCCATGCCGAGCACGCCGTTCTCGCTGTGCAGGATCACTTCGCGCTCGCGCGGGATGTGGTTGGCCACCAGCGTCGGCAGACCGATGCCGAGGTTGACGACCATGCCTTCGTGCATGTCGGCAGCCACACGTGCGGCGATCTGATCGCGGGTCCACTTGATCATGACGCTTTGGCTCCACCAGCGACAGTGGCGCTGCGCGCGATGGGCACCACACGCTGCACGAAGATGCCGGGCGTGATCACGGCCTCGGGATCGAGCGCACCCAGCGGCACGACCTCGTGCACGGTGGCGATGGTCACCTTGGCGGCCATCGCCATCACCGGGCCGAAGTTGCGGGCGGTCATGCGGTAGGTGAGGTTGCCCCAGCGATCGCCGCGCTCGGCCTTGATGAAGGCGAAGTCGGCATGGATCGGCGTCTCGAAGACCTGCATGCGGCCGTCGAGTTCGCGCACCTCCTTGCCGTTGGCCAGGTCGGTGCCATAGCCGGTGGGCGTGAAGAAACCGCCGATGCCCGCGCCCGCGGCGCGGATGCGCTCGGCCAGGTTGCCCTGCGGCACCAGTTCGAGCTCGATGCGGCCAGCCCGGTAGGCGCGGTCGAAGTGATGCGAGTCGGCCTGGCGCGGAAACGAGCAGATGATCTTGCGCACGCGCCCGGCGGCGATCAGCGCGGCCAGGCCGGTGTCGCCGTTGCCGGCGTTGTTGTTGACCAGTGTGAGGTCGCGCGCACCGTGTGCGATCAGCGCGTCGGTGAGCTCGTTCGGCAGGCCTGCCGTGCCGAAGCCGCCGATCATCACGCAGGCGCCATCGTGTATGTCGGCGACGGCGGCTTCGCAGGTGGCGACGATCTTGTCGATCATGCGGGTTCAGGCTTGGGGCGGGGCGCCGTCGAAGGCGCGCTGCAGCAGCGCGCGCAAGCGCGGCGCGGTCCAGCGGCCGAGGGTTGGCATATTGGTTCTGCACCGCGAGGTCGGCGGCGCGGTCGAGACCGTCGGCGGGCATGCCGAGCGCCGCCAGCGACGTCGGCGCGCCGTAAAAGCGCGCCAGATCCTGGAGCGCGCGCGGTGATGACATCGGATCGCCTTTGCCCTTGACGCCGAGCGCGCGACCAACACGGCGCAATGCGCCCGGCGCGGCCGATCGGCGTTGTAGGCCAGCGCGTGCGGCAGCACCACAGTGTGCACGTCGGCATGCGGCAGGTTGAAGCTGCCGCCCAGCGTGTGGCACAGCTTGTGGTGCAGGCCCATCGTCGTCGCGCCGAGCACCATGCCGCACAGCCAGGCGCCCGTACAGCGCGTCGCTGCGTGCGGCGAGGTCACGCGCATCGTTCTGCAGCGGGAACAACGCTGCGGCGCTGGCGCGAATGCCTTCCTCGGCCATCAGCGAGACGACGGGGTTGGCGTCGGGCGCGTACAGCCCCTCGGCGGCGTGGGCGATGGCGTTGAAGGCGCTGGTGACGGTGGTTGCGAAGGGCAGACCGAGCGTCAGCTCGGGGTCGTAGATCACGCACTTCGGCAGCACGCGCGCATCGCGCCCGGTGGTCTTCAGGCCGCCTTCGGTGATGCCGTAGATCGGCGTCATCTCGCTGCCGGCGTAGGTGGTGGGCACGGCGATGATCGGCAGGCCGCTCTCGAGCGCGATGGCCTTGCCCAGGCCGGTGGTCGAGCCGCCGCCGATGGCCACCGCGCAGTCGGCGCCCAGACGGCGCGCCTCGTCGCGCGCCGCGCGCGCTGATTCGATTGGCACATGCATCGCCGCCTTGGCGAAGACGCCTGCGGCGCGTTCGCCCAGCAACGCGGCGACGCGTGCACCGGTTTCAGCCTGGCCGGGTGTGCACAGCACCAGCGCGCGCGTGGCGCCCAGGCGATCGACCTCGGCTGGCAGTTGTTGCAGCGATCCGGCGCCGAAGACCACGCGTGCCGGATGGGCCTGGTAGACGAAGGAAGGGGCGGTCATCGCAACCGCGATTGCAGCACGGCCGCCGGCCGCACGGGCGAAGAACTGTTTTTCGCTATGCGGCGGCACACCCCGGGGCCGATCCCGATGCGCGCCCATGCCCCGTGCGGCTGCAATGGCTGCCCACCCCGACTCATCGACACCATGCTCTTCCCCACCACCATCGTCGGCAGCTTCCCGCAACCCGAGTGGCTGATCGACCGCGCCAAACTCGCTGGCCGTTTTCCGCCGCGCGTGCGCGCCAAGGAGCTGTGGCGCGTCGCCGAGCCCTACCTGCAGCAGGCCTGGGAAGACGCCACGCTGATCGCCATCCGCGCGCAGGAGGATGCGGGGCTGGACATCATCACCGATGGCGAGATCCGTCGCGAGAGCTACAGCAACCGCTTCGCCACTGCGCTCGAAGGTGTGGACCTCGACAACCCGGGCAGCGCGCTCGACCGCTCCGGCCACCCGAACCCGGTGCCGCGCATCACCGGCCCGATCCGCCGCAAGCATGCGGTGGAAGTCGAAGACCTGCTGTTCCTGAAAGCGAACACGACGAAGCAAGATCAAGATCACCGTGCCCGGCCCGTTCACGATGAGCTGCCAGGCGCAGAACGATTTCTACGCCAGCGACGCCGAAGCGGCGATGGACTACGCCACGGCGGTCAACGCCGAGATCCGCGACCTCTTCGCCGCCGGCGCCGACATCGTGCAGATCGACGAGCCCTACATGCAGGCGCGGCCCGAGAAGGCGCGCCAGTACGGCCTGGCGGCATTGAACCGCGCGCTGGACGGCATCAGCGGCACGACGGCGGTGCACATCTGCTTCGGCTACGCCGCCATCATCCACGAGCGCCCGAGCGGCTACTCGCTTCCTGCCCGAGCTGCGCGGCTGCGGCTGCAAGCAGATCTCGATCGAAACCGCGCAGAGCCAGCTCGACTGTTCGGTGCTGGCGCAGCTCGACGACAAGCAGATCATGGTCGGCTGCATCGACCTGTCGGACATGACCATCGAGACGCCCGAGCAGGTGGCCGACCGCATCCGCCGCGCGCTGCCCTACGTGGCCAAGGAGCGCGTGATCCTGGCGCCCGACTGCGGCATGAAGTACCTGCCGCGCGAGGTGGCGGTGGGCAAGCTGCGCTCGATGGTCGAGGCGGCGAAGATGCTGCGCGCCGAATTCGGAGCAGGCTGATCTCGCGACGTCAGACGAACTCGGGCCGCACCCACGCCGCGCCCGCTGCCGCCGACTTGACGGCAGCCTCGATGAATGCCATGCCCTTGACGCCGTCGTCGAGGTCGGGGAAGTCCACCTCGGGCGGGATCGGGCGGCCGGCATCGAGCGCGCGGATGGCGTGCGCCGCTTCGGTGTACAGATTGGCGAAGCCTTCGAGGTAGCCCTCGGGATGGCCCGAGGGGATGCGCGTCACGCGCGCCGCGGCGGCGCCAGCGGCGGCCGAGCCGCGCGTCACCAGCCGGCGCGGCTCGCCCAACGGCGAATGGATCAGCGTGTTGGGCTCGGCCTGCACCCATTCCAGTCCACCGCGCGTGCCGTACACGCGCAGTCGCAGGCCGTTCTCGTGTCCCGGCGCCACCTGGCTGGCCCACAGCATGCCGCGCGCGCCGCCCTGGTAGCGAAGCAGCATGTTGACGTTGTCGTCCAAGCGGCGGCCGGCGACGAAGGTGGTGAGTTCGGCACACAGCTGGTCGAGCGTCAGGCCGGTGACGTAGTTGGCCAGCTGGTAGGCGTGCGTGCCGATGTCGCCCAGGCAGCCGCCGGCACCGGAGCGGGCCGGATCGGTGCGCCACTCGGCCTGCTTCTGCCCCGTGCGCTCGATAGGCTCGGTCAGCCACTCCTGCGGGTACTCCACCTGCACCAGGCGCAGCTCGCCCAGCGTGCCCGCCGCGACCATCGCGCGCGCATGGCGCATCAGCGGATAGCCGGTGTAGTTGTGCGTCAGGCAGAAGAGCTTGCCGCTGCTGCGCGCGAGTTCGCGCAGCGCCAGCGCGTCGGCCAGGTTGCTGGCCAGCGGCTTGTCGCAGATGACGTGGAAGCCCTGACGCAGGAAGGCGGTAGCCACCGGCGCGTGCAGGTGGTTGGGCGTGACGATAGCCACCGCGTCGATCGGATCGCTGCGCCGGCGTTCGGCCGCGGCCATGTCCTCGAAGCCGGCGTACACACGCTGCGGGTCCAGCCCCAGTGCCGCGCCCGAGCGCGCGGCGCGTTCGGCGTCCGCGCTGAGCGCGCCAGCCACCAGCTGGAAGTGGTCGTCCAGGCGGGCGGCGATGCGGTGAACGGCACCGATGAAGGCGCCCTCGCCGCCGCCCACCATGCCCAGGCGCAAGCGGCGCTGCGCGCCACCGCCTTCGCTCGCGCTGCCGGCTTCGATCGTCATGGCATTCCCCTCGGTAGCTAGCGCGCAGCCCAGAGCAGGCCGCGCTCGAACAACGTGGCCATCTGCGGCACCTGGAATTCGGCCGCCACGTGGCCGAGCGCGCTGTAGAACACGCGCCCGGCGCCGTGCCGGCGCTTCCACACCACCGGCATCACCACGCCCTCGATCCACGGCGCATGCTGGCCGCCGAAGGTGGTGGTGGCCAGCACCTCGTTGCTCGGATCGACGTGCATGTAGTACTGCTCGGAGCGGTAGTCGAAGTCGGTCAGGCCGGCCATCACCGGGTCGTCCGGCCGAGTGACGTTGACGCGGAAGTCGATGATGTTGCCGGGGTGCGCCACCCATTGGCCGCCGCACATGAACTGGTAGTCCACCGAATCGCGGAAGGCGTCGCACATGCCGCCGTGAAAACCCGCCAGGCCCACGCCCGAGCGCACGGCGGCGGTCAGGTTGGCGCACTCGGGCTTCTCGAGCTTCGACATGGTGTAGATCGGCACGATGAGGTCGAGCTCATGCAGTGCGGGGTCCGCGAAGGCTGCGGTTTTCGCCTCCATCCGCACCTCGAAGCCCTGGCGCTGCAACATGCCCCGCACGATCTGCGCGCACTGCTCGGGTTCATGGCCGTGCCAGCCGCCCCAGACGATCAATGCCTTTTTCATGAGCTCTCCTTGGCCTGCACAGCGGCGCGCGACAGGGTTGATACGAATGGGTGAGACGGCGCGCCTCGCTACAGTTTAGTCAGATTGGAAGCGGTTCCAACCCCACCCAGACCCTTGGAGACAACCCCATGAAAGCACCCGCTCGTTCCCTCCTGGCTGCACTGATCGCCGGCTTCGGCCTGGCCTCGACGGCGCTGGCGCAGAAGGCGGAAGTGATCCACTGGTGGACCTCTGGCGGCGAGTCGGCCGCCGTCAAGCAGCTGGCTGAGGCCTACACCAAAGCCGGCGGGACGTGGGTCGACAACGCCATTGCCGGCGGCGACAACGCGCGCGCGGCTGCCCTTAACCGCATCGCCGGCGGCAACCCGCCGACAGCGTCGCAGTTCAATACCTCCAAGCAGTACCACGAGCTGATCGAGGCCGGGCTGCTGAACGACGTCGATGAGGTGGCGGCGAAGGAGGGCTGGGAGCAGTGGATGCCCACGCCGATCAAGAACGTCATCAAGGTGAAGGGCAAGTACTACGCGGTGCCGGTGAACATTCACAGCGCGGCTTGGTTCTGGTACTCCAAGGCGGTGCTGGCCAAGGCCGGCGTGAGCGAGCCCAAGACCGAGGCGGAGTTCTGGACCGCGCTGGACAAGATCAAGGCCTCGGGCCAGACCGCGTTCGCCCAGTCGGGCACGCTGAGCTACGAGCGCGCGACCTTCACCGCAGTGCTGCTGCACATGGGCGGGCGCGACCTGTACATGAAGTTCTACGGCGACAAGGACGGTGCCGCCGTCAAGTCGGCCGAGTTCCGCACGGTGCTGGAGAAGTTCAAGAAGCTGCGCACCTACGCCGATGCGGGCTTCCCGGGGCGCAACTGGAACGACACCACCGCGCTGCTGGTCACCGACAAGGCCGGCTTCCAGACCGTGGGCGACTGGGCCAAGGGCGAATTCCTGTCCGCCGGCAAGACGGCGGGCAAGGAGTTCGGTTGCTTCCAGGGCTGGGGTCCGAAGGCGGCGTACATGGTCAGCGGCGATGTCTTCGTGCTGCCCAAGACGAGCAACAAGGAGGCGCAGGCGGCGCAGCAACTGATGGCCAAGGTCATCACCTCGCCGGCCACGCAGGTGGCATTCAACGTCAAGAAGGGTTCGATCCCGATCCGCCCGGACGTTGATGCGAGTGGCCTCGACGCCTGCGCGCAGGCGGGTGTGATCGCGCTGAAGGATCCGGCGCGCCAGACGCCCGACCCGAGCATGCTGATGGCGCCCGACATCTACGGCAAGGTGGCCGACGTGATCACCAAGGTCTGGAACACCGACCTCAAGCCGGAAGACGCGCAGACTCAGCTGCTGGCCGCGATCGGCGCCAAGTAAGACGGCGCCGATGCGCAAGGGTCCGTCCGCGGCGCCCGGCCGCTCCGAAGCCGCGGACGCGCCCCCTCGGGGGGGTGCGAGCCCACGCGAGCGTCGGGGCCCCAGGACGGCCTGGGCCGCGCATGTGGCCCTGTTGCCGATGGGCGCGACGGTGCTGCTGGCCTACGTCGGTTCCATCCTCTGGACGCTGCGCATTTCGGTGTCCAACTCGAAGATGCTGCCGCGCAACGACTGGGCGGGGCTGGACCAGTACGCCCAACTGTTCGGCAGCGACCGTTGGCTCACGGCGCTGACCAACGTCGGTCTGTTCGGCCTGTTCTTCATCAGCGGCGCCGTTGTGCTGGGGTTCCTGCTGGCTGTGTTCATCGACCAGAAAGTGCGCTTCGAGGGCGTGTTCCGCACCCTCTATCTGTACTCGTTCTCGATCTCGTTCGTCGCCTGCGGCGTGATCTGGCAATGGATGTTCAACCCGACGCTGGGCATCCAGCGCTCGCTGCGCAGCTGGGGCTGGGAGAACGCGCGCTTCGACTGGATCGCGACGCAGGACATGGCGATCTACTGCATCGTCATCTGCGTGCTGTGGCACTCGGCCGGCCTGGTGATGGCGATCCTGCTGGCCGGCCTGCGCGGCATCGACGACGAGTTGTGGCGCGCCGCGCGCATCGAAGGCATCCCGCGCTGGCGCTACTACCTGAGCATCGTGCTGCCGCAACTCGGGCCATCGCTCGGCACGGCGGTGGTGCTGCTGGCGGTGTCGGTGGTCAAGCTGTTCGACGCGGTGGTGGCGATGACCAACGGCGGCCCGGGTGACGCGACCGACGTGCCGACCAAGTTCATCATCGACAACCTGTTCGAGCGCCAGAACATCGGCCTGGCGTCGGCCGCATCGGCGACGATGTTGGTGACGGTGATCATCATCGTCGCGCCGCTGCTCTACGCACGCTCGCGCGCCAACGCGGCCGCGGGGCGCTCATGACCACCGCTGTGTCCACCACCGGCCCCAATAACCGGCTGTCACCGCGGCCACGCCGCGCCTTGTTCACGCCGGCGCGGCTGGGCCTGTACTTCTTCCTCGTCAGCGCCGCGCTGTTCTTCCTGCTGCCGCTGTACGTCATGGGAATCACGTCGATCAAGCCGATGACGGAGATCCGCGCGGGCAACATCTTCGCGCTGCCAGTGGCCATCACCTTCGAACCGTGGGCGCAGGCTTGGTCGTCGGCCTGCACCGGGCTGGAATGCAAGGGCATCTCGGTCGGCTTCTGGAACTCGGTGCGCATCCTGATCCCGTCGCTCGTGCTGTCCGTTCTGGTCGGTTCGATCAACGGCTACGCGCTGGCCTACTGGCGCGTCAAGTGGGCGGGCTGGTTCTTCGGCATCCTGATGTTGGGCGCCTTCATCCCCTACCCGGTGATGCTCTATCCGCTGGTGCGCATGTTCGCCACGGTCAACCTGTTTCAGTCGATCCCGAACATCGTGCTGATCCACACTTTCTTCGGCATGCCGATCATGACGCTGCTGTTCCGCAACTACTACAGCGGTCTGCCGATCGAGTTGTTCAAGGCTGCGCGCATCGACGGCGGCAGCTTCTGGCGCATCTATTTCCAGCTGATGCTGCCGATGTCGCTGCCGATCTTCGTCGTCGCATTGATCCTGCAGACCACCGGCATCTGGAATGACTTCCTGCTCGGTCTGATCTTCGCCGGGCGCGAGAACTACCCAATGACCGTGCAGCTCAACAACATCATCAACTCGACCCAGGGCGAGAAGCTCTACAACGTCAACATGGCCGCCACGCTGCTGGCTTCGATGGTGCCGCTGGTGGTGTACTTCGTCTCGGGGCGATGGTTCGTGCGCGGCATCGCCGCCGGCGCCGTCAAGGGCTGAAGGGAGCCGTCCGACATGTCCAACGTCTCCATCCGTGGCCTCGACATCTCCATCGGCAAGGTGCGCATCATCGAAGGGCTGGACCTCGACATCGCGGAAGGCGAGTTCGTCGTGCTGCTCGGACCGTCGGGTTGCGGCAAGTCGACGCTGCTGCACAGCATCGCCGGGCTGCTCGACGTGAGCGAGGGCCGGATCGAGATAGCCGGCACCGACGTCACCTGGGCGGACCCGAAGGACCGCGGCATCGGCATGGTGTTCCAGAGCTACGCGCTTTACCCGACGATGACGGTCGAGCGCAACCTGTCGTTCGGCCTGCGCATCGCCGGCATGCCCAAGGACGACATCAAGGCGCGTGTGGACAATGCCGCGCGCATGCTGCAACTGAGCGAGCTACTGCAGCGCAAGCCGTCGCAACTGTCGGGCGGCCAGCGCCAGCGGGTGGCGATCGGCCGCGCGCTGGTGCGCCAGGCCAAGGTCTTCCTGCTCGACGAGCCGCTGTCCAACCTGGATGCGAAGCTGCGCACGGAACTGCGGCGCGAGCTCAAGCAACTGCACCAGGACCTGGGCGCGACCATGGTCCACGTCACGCATGACCAGATCGAGGCAATGACGCTGGCCACGCGCATCGCGGTCATGCGCACCGGCAAGATCCAGCAGTTCGACACACCGGACAACGTCTACGCCCGGCCGGCCAACATGTTCGTCGCCGGCTTCCTCGGCTCGCCGAGCATGAACTTCGTGCGCGGACAGTTGCGGCGCGAGGGCGCGCGCGTGCGCTTCGAGTCCGCGGCCTTGCGCGCCGACGTGAGCGAATATGCCTTTGCCCAGGCGCCCCCCGACGCGCAGGCTGTTGTGCTCGGCATCCGACCCGAGCACCTGCGCCTGGTGGGTCTGGACGCCGCTAGCAACAACGCCAGCGCCACCGTGGGCCTGATCGAGCCGATGGGCGCGAACAAGATCGCCTGGCTCGACGCCCAGGGCACGCCGTTGGCGATTCAGGTCGATCCGACGGCCACGCTGGCGCCCGGCGTACCGGTCGGCCTGGCGCTCGACTCGCAGCATGTGTCGCTCTTCGACGCAACCAGCGAATGCCGGTTGTGACGCGGTCGTCGTCAGGCTGCTGATCCGGCATGGCCACGATCAAGGACGTCGCGTTGCTGGCCAAGGTCGGCGTGGGCACCGCGTCGCGCGCGATCTCCGGCAAGGGCGCGGTCTCGGCCGACGCGCTGGCGCGTGTACGCCAGGCGGTGCACGCGCTCGAGTTCAAGCCCTCGCGCACTGCACGCGCGCTCGCGTCCAAGAGCCTGGGCATGGTCGGCGTGTACGTGCCCACCTTCGAGGGCACCTATTTCGCGCCGATCCTGCAGGCCATCGAGACGGAGCTGCGAGCGCACGACCAACACATGGTGGCGGCGAGCAACTTCGGCCACGGCTCGCGGCGCAGCAAATCACTCAACGGCCTGCGCTTCTTGATCGAGCGCGAGTGCGACGGCATCCTGTCGGTCGACAGCTACGTGCAGGACGAGGATCTGGTGGCGCTGCGCAAGCAGGCGCGTCGCCTGGTGCTGATCAACCGCGTCGTGCCCGGCATGGAGGGCGACAGCTTCTCGGTCGACCACCACGCTGCCGGGCGGCTGGCGGCACGCGCGCTGCTGGCCAAGGGGCACCGCGCGCTGGCGACGATGCACAGCCTGCGCCACAGCGCCGACGTGGTGACGCGCATGGAGGGCTTTCGCACCGAGCTGGCCGCGCACGGCCTGGCACCGACGCACGAGTTCGTCATCAACGGCCTGCTCAACTTCGCCAACGCGTCGCAGCAGGCGGACGCGATCGTCGCGATGCGGCAGCGGCCGTTCACGGCCCTGTTCTGCGCCAACGACGTGCTGGCGATGGCGACGCTGTCGCGCCTGCAGGCCGCGGGCATCCGCGTGCCGCAGGACGTGTCGGTGCTGGGTTACGACGGCGCCGAACTCGGCGCCTACACATCGCCCGCGCTGTCCACCGTGCGCATCGACTCGGCCCACATCGCGGTGCACGCCTGCCGCCACCTCGTCAACCAGTGCTACGGCGCTCACCTCGATGTGCAGCGCCGCTTCGAGGCCGCACTGGTGATGCGTGACTCGGTCGCACCCGGCCCCCATCCACCCCTGACGGTCGCTTGACGACCCAGCCCTCATGACCACGCCCCTTTCAATCCAGCTCTACAGCCTGCGCACCGTGCCCGGCCTGCCCGAGGTGCTCGACACCGTCAAGGCCGCCGGCTACCGACACGTCGAGTTGATCGGCGGCCACCTCGACGATGCAACCAACGTGCGCAGACAACTCGATGCGCGTGATCTCACGGTGTCGTCGTCGCACGTCGGCATCGCCGCGCTGCGCGAGCGCTTCGACACCATCATGGCGGCCTGCAAGACGCTGGGCTTCACGCAGCTGTTCATGCCCTCGGTGCCGCCCGACGAGCGCCAGAGCCCCGAGCCCTACTGGAGCAAGCTCGGCCGCGAGCTGGGGCAAATGGCCTTGCGCGCCAAGGAACGCGGCGTCGAGCTTGGCTACCACAACCACCACTGGGAACTGAACGTGCAGGGCGACGGCCGCACGGCGCTCGAGTGCCTGTTCATCGGCGCGGGCGACTCGCCGCTGACCTGGCAGGCCGACGTGGCCTGGCTGGTGCGCGGCGGCGCCGATCCGGTGACGCTGATGCAACGCCACCGGGCGCGCCTTGTGTCGGTGCACGCGAAAGACCTCGCACCCGCGGGCAGCAAGCTCGACGAAGACGGCTGGGACGACGTGGGCCACGGCGTGCTCGACTGGCGCGGCCGGCTGGCGCAGGCCGCGGTCGACAACGGCGCGCGCTGGTTCGTGGCGGAGCACGACAAGCCGAGCGACCCGGCGCGCTTCGCACGCAACAGTTTCAACTTCCTGAACTCCCTGTGAGCACGCTATGAAACCCCCAAGCTCTCTTCGTTCGCAGCCCCCCAAGGGGGCGTTCAGTACCTTCGGAACGGCCGGGCGGTACTGACATGAGCAAGACGAAGACCAAGATCGGCATCATCGGCTGCGGCAACATCAGCGACGCGTACTTCAAGGGCGCCGCGCGCTCGTCCTTCGTGCAGGTCAAGGGCTGCGCCGACCTGAACATGGAAGCGGCACAAGCCAAGGCCACGCTCTACGGCGCCAGCGCGATGAGCGTGCCCGCGCTGCTGGCCGACCCGGACATCAGCCTGGTGGTCAACCTCACGGTGCCGCTGGTGCACGCCGAGGTGTCGCAGCAGATCGTCGAAGCCGGCAAACACGTCTATTCCGAAAAGCCGTTGGCCGCGCGTTTTGCCGACGCCGCAGCGCTGATGCGGCGCGCGCAGGCCAAGGGCGTGCGCGTCGGCTGCGCGCCCGACACCTTCATGGGCGCGTCGCACCAGGCCTGCCGGCGCGCGATCGACGCCGGCGCCATCGGCCGGCCGGTGGGCGGCTCGGCGGTGATCATGGGCCACGGCGCCGAGAGCTGGCATCCGAATCCGGCCTTCTTCTACAAGGCCGGCGGCGGGCCGGTGCTGGACATGGGGCCGTACTACGTGACGCAGCTGGTCAACCTGCTCGGCCCGGTGCAGCGCGCGGTGGCCGCGGCCACGATCGGCAACCCGAGGCGCACCATCACCAGCGAGCCGCTCAAAGGCACGACGATCGACGTCGAGGTACCGACCACCGTGAACGGCGTGCTGGAGTTCGCCAACGGCGCCAACGTGTCGATGTCGGCCTCCTGGGATGTGTGGAAGCACAACCGCACCTCGCCGATCGAGATCTACGGCACCGACGGCACGCTGCTCGGCGTGGACCCCAATTTCTTCGGCAACGTGCCGCGCGTGTGCGGCGCCGACGGCAACCTGCGCGACGTGGACATCGCCGCGCACCCCTTCGGCATCGCCAACCGTGAGATGCGCAACGGCACGATGCAGGCCGACTACCGCATGGTCGGCCTGGTGGACATGGCGCTGGCGATCCAGCACAGGCGCGCGCACCGCGCCAGCGGCGCGATGGCACTGCACGTGCTGGAGGTGCTGGAAGCATTGATCACGTCGTCGGTCACGGGCAGCTTCGTCAACCTGACAACGACATGCGAGCGGCCCGAACCCGTGCCGCAGGGCGCGGATGAAACGGTGTTCACCTGATCGGCAATGAACAGCAACAGGAGAGCCTCATGAAGAAGATCCAGGGCCCGGCCATCTTCCTGGCGCAGTTCGCAGGCGACCAGGCGCCTTTCAATTCGCTCGACAGCATCGGGCGCTGGGCGGCCGACCTCGGTTATGTCGGTGTGCAGATCCCGAGCTGGGACAAGCGCCTGTTCGACCTGGAGCGCGCGGCGCAGAGCCAGACCTATTGCGATGAGGTGGCCGGCCTGCTGAAGTCGCACGGCATCGCCATCACCGAGCTGTCGACGCACCTGCAAGGTCAGCTGGTGGCGGTGCACCCGGCCTACGACCTGCCGATGGACGGCTTCGCGCCTGAGGCCGTGCGTGGCAAGCCGGCGGCGCGCACCGAGTGGGCCATCGCACAGGTCAAGCACGCGGCCAAGGCGTCGCAGCGGCTGGGCTTGAAGTCGCACGCCAGCTTCAGCGGCGCACTGGCCTGGCCCTACCTGTACCCATGGCCGCAGCGTCCCGCGGGCTTGGTGGAAGCCGCGTTCGACGAACTCGCCAGGCGCTGGCGCCCGATCCTCGATGTCTTCGACGAGTGCGGCGTCGACGTCTGCTACGAAGTCCATCCGGGCGAAGACCTGTGCGACGGCGCGAGCTTCGAGATGTTCCTCGAGCGCGTGAACCAGCACCCGCGCGCCAACCTGCTGTACGACCCGAGCCACTTCGTGCTGCAGCAACTCGACTACCTCGAGTACATCGACCTGTACCACTCGCGCATCAAGGCCTTCCACGTCAAGGACGCCGAGTTCCGGCCGACTGGGCGGCAGGGCGTCTATGGCGGCTTCCAGGCCTGGAAGGACCGCGCGGGCCGCTTCCGTTCGCTCGGCGATGGGCAGGTGGACTTCCGCGCGATCTTCAGCAAGCTGACGCAGTACGGCTACCAGGGCTGGGCGGTGCTCGAATGGGAGTGCTGCCTGAAGGACCCGGGCCAGGGTGCGGCCGAGGGCGCGCCTTTCATCCGCGACCACCTGATCCAGGTGGCCGAGCGCTCGTTCGACGACTTCGCCGCGGCCGGCACCGACGATGCGGCCAACCGGCGCATGCTGGGCTTGTGAGCCGGCGTCGCTACTTGATCCCGGCGCGCATGAAGCTCTGAACGAACTGCCGCTGGAACAGCAGGAAGGCGATCAGCAGCGGCGCCGCGCTCATCAGCGTGGCCGCGGTGATGATCGACCAGTCGATGCCCTGATCGGTGGACGAAAACACCTGCAGGCCGACGGTGAGCGGGCGCGCGTTCTGGGTGTTGGTGATGATCAGCGGCCAGAGGAAGTTGTTCCAATGGAAGCTCACCGACACCAGCGCGAAGGCCACGATCACCGGCCGCGCCAGCGGCACGTAAACGCGCCACAGGATCTGCAGCGCGCTCGCACCTTCTACGCGCGCGGCCTCGTCCAGCTCCTTCGGGATGCCCATGAAGGTCTGGCGCAGCAGGAAGATGGCGAAGGCCGAGGCGAAGTACGGCAGCCCGATGGCCAGCAGCGTGTCCACCAGGCCCAGGCGCGCCATCGTCTTGTAGTTCTCCACCAGCAGGATGTCCGGCATCACCATCAGCTGCACCAGCACGAGTGCGAACAGCAGCTTCTTGGCCGGGAACTCGAAGCGCGCGAAGGCATAGGCCGCGAGCGTGGACAGCACGAGCTGGCAGGCCAGGATCATCGTCACCAGCAGCACGGTGTTGACGAAGTAGCGCGCGAACGGCGCTGCCGCCCAGGCGCGCGCGAAGTTGTCCAGCGTCAGCGGTGCGAACAGCACGAAGCGGGTCGAGTACTCGCCGGGGTGGAAGGCGGTCCACACCGCGTAGGCCAACGGCAACACCCACAGCAGCGCCAGCAGCCAAGCGGCCAGTGTGTCGAGCCAGCCCGGGTCGTCGTGTGTCAGCCGGTCGGCGCTGGCCTTCGTCACTTGTAGTGCACCCGGCGGTCGAGCACGAAGAACTGGAACAGCGCCACCGCCGCCAGCGCCAGCGAGCAGCACCATCGTCAACGCCGCCGCGTAGCCGCTGTCCCAGTAGCGGAAGCCCACCTCGTACAGGTGGAACAGCAGCAGCGTGGAGGCGTTGTCCGGCCCGCCGCGCGTGAGCACGACGATGTGGTCGACCATGCGCACCGCGTTGATCACCGCGTTGACCATCACGAACAGCGTGGTGGGCATCAGCAGCGGCCACTGCACGCGGCGAAAGAAAGTCCAGCGCGACGCGCCCTCGATCGCCGCCGCTTCGCGCAGGCTCGGGTTCAGCCCCTGCAGCGCGGCGAGGTAGAAGATCATGAAGAAGCCGGCCTCCTTCCACACCGCCACCGCCGTCACCGCCGCGAGCGCGGTGCGTTGGTCGCCGAGCCAGTTCTGCGCCGGCAGGCCGAAGACGCCGCGCACCTGCTCGAGCAGGCCGTACTGCGGCGTGTAGAAGAACAGCCAGATGTTGGCCACCGCCACCATCGGCAGCACGGTGGGCGTGAAGTAGGCCATGCGCAGGAAGGCGCGTCCGGCCATGCGCTCGTTGACCCACAGCGCCATCAGCAGCGCCAGCCCGATCGACAGCGGAATGGTGGCGAGCGCGAACCACAGGTTGTTGGTCAGCGCCTTCCAGAACACCGGGTCGGCGACCATCACCTGGTAGTTCTCCAGGCCCACCCACACCGCCGGGCGGTTGCCCTTGGGGGTGGAGTGGAAGCTGTCGTAGAGCGTGGCGACGGCGGGGAAATGCGTGAAGGCCACCAGGAGCACGAAGGCCGGCAGCAGCAACAGGTAGGCGTGGACCGCCGTGCTGCCGCCCGTCCCTCGTGCAAGTCCCTTCACGCTTGCTGGCTCACTTGTAGCTGCGCAGCAGCCGATCGGCTTCAGCCTGCGCATCCTTCATCGCCTGAGCCGGCGTCTTGGTCCCGGTCAGCGCTGCCTGCAACCCATCGTTCAGCGCCTTCGTGACCCGCTGGTTGTCGTGCGTCGAGAACTCCGCCAAAGCAAACGGCAACTGGTCGCGCGCGACCAACGCCGGCGGGAACTCGGCACCGTACTTCTTCAGCGCCGCGGTGTTGTAGGCCGCCTCGCTGATCGCGACATAGCCCGTGTCCATGCTCCACTTGGCGGCGCGCTCGGGCTGCGTCATCCACTTGGCGAACTTGAACGCGGCTTCCTGCTGCGCTGTCGTGGCCTTCTTCGAGATGTAGAAGTTGCCGCCGCCGGTGGGCGAGCCGCGGCGCTTGCCGGCCGGCAGCATCGCCACGCCGAAGTCGAACTTGGCATTGGTGCGCACGTTGGTCAGGTTGCCGGTGGTGGTCCACATCATCGCCACCTTCTTCTCGAAGAAGTCCTTCGGCGTGGTGCCCCACTCGACGATGCCCGGCGGGTGCACGCCGGCCTTGACCAACTCGGTCCAGTAGGTCAGCGCCTCGATCGTGCCCGGGTCGTCGAACTTGACCGCGTTGCCGGTGTCGTTGGCCATCGCCACGCCGTTCTGGATTGCCAGGCCCTGGAACAGCCAGTACGGAAAGCCCGATGACGGGATCTGCACGCCCCACTGCGTGACCTTGCCCGAGGCGTCCTTCACGGTCAGCTTCTTCGCCGCGTCGAGCATCTCGGCCCAGGTGGCCGGCGGTTTGTTCGGGTCCAACCCGGCGGCCTTGAACAGCTCCTTGTTGTAGTACAGCACGACCGTCGAGCGCTGGAACGGGATGCCCCAGGTCTTGCCGCCGCTCTGGCTGTTGAGCATGAAGGCCTTGTAGAAGCCCGCGAGCCAGGCCTTGTCGTCGGCCGTCTTGACGAAGCCGTCGATCGGCACGATTGCGTCTTCGTCGATCAGCGTGAACATGTCGGTGGACAGCAGCACTGAGGTGACCGGCGGGTTGCCGGCCTTGTGCGCCGTCAGCGCCTTGACGATCGTGTCCTGGTAGCTGCCGGCGTAGATCGGCGTGACCTTGACGCCGGCGTTCTCCTTCGAGAACTCAGCGGCGTACTCGTCGATGATCTTGGTGATCGGCCCGCCCACGGCCACCGGGTAGTAGAACGAGATCTCGGTGGCCTGCTGCGCCAGGGCCAGCGGGGTGAGCGTGGCAAAAGCGGCGGCGATCGTGCCGGCGGCGGCGAGGTGCTTGAGGAACGACTGTCTGCGCATCATGATGGTGACTCTCCTTGCTTGTCTGCTTGTTGGTGGGTGTGTGTGATCGGTCAGGCCACGCGCTGCCCCTGCGCGTCGAAGTAGTGTTCGTCCTCGGGCTGCCAGCCGAGCGTGACGGCGCTGCCTTCGGCCAGGTCGGTGCGTCCTTCGGCGCGCACCACGATCTGCTCGCTGCCGACCGCGCAGCGCAGCACCAGGTCCGCGCCGAGGTACTCGAAGCTGCGCACCTGGGCCGCCACCGGCCCGCCGAGCGCCACCGCTTCCGGCCGCACGCCGATGGTGTGCGCGCTGCGTGACACGGCGATGTCGCTGCCGGCGATGCGCTGACCGTCGAGCTTGATCAGGTTCATCGCCGGCGTGCCGATGAAGCGCGCGGCGAAGGTCGAGGCCGGCCGGGCGTAGAGCGCGCGCGGCGCCGCGTCCTGCTCGATGCGGCCCTGGTTGAGCAGCACCACCTGGTCGGCCATGCTCATCGCCTCGGCCTGGTCGTGCGTCACGTACACCACCGTCAGGCCCAGGCGCTGCTGCAACTCGCGCAACTCGTGCCGCATCTCCTGGCGCAGTTGGGCATCGAGGTTGGACAGCGGCTCGTCCATCAGGCACACGCGCGTCTGCGCCACCAGCGCGCGGCCGAGCGCCACGCGCTGCTGCTGGCCGCCCGACAGCTGCGAGGGCTTGCGCTGCAGCAGCGTCGACAGGCCGAGCAGCGAGGCCGCGTGCTCCAGCCGGCGCGCGGCCTCGGCCTTCTCCACCTTGCGCACCTGCAGGCCGAAGGCGATGTTGTCGGCCACCGTGAGGTGCGGGAACAGGGCGTAGTTCTGGAACACCATCGCGATGCCGCGCTGCGACGGCGCCAGCGAGGTCACGTCGCGCCCGTCGATCAGCACCTGGCCGGCGCTGGCCGACTCGAGGCCCGCGACGATGCGCAACGTGGTCGACTTGCCGCAGCCCGAGGGGCCGAGCAGCACGCAGAAGCTGGCCGGCGCGATCTCGAGGTGGATGCCGTCGAGCGCGCGCGTCTCGCCCGTCTCGCCGAACTGCTTACTGACGTTGATCAGCCGGATGGATGCCATCAGGCGCGCAGTATCTCCGCCAGCGCGGCATGCAGCGTGGCGTTGGCGGCCAGACATTCCCGGGCTTCCATGAAGTCCGCTTCGCCGCTAAAGGTGGTGACCAGGCCACCCGCCTCCTGCACCAGCAGCGCGCCGGCAGCCACGTCCCAGGGCGCCAGGCCGCGGTCGAACTGGGCGTCGCAGCGGCCGGCGGCGAGGTACGCCAGGTCGAGCGCTGCCGAGCCCGAGCGCCGCACCGCGCTGACTCGCGCCATCACCCGGTCGAAGGTCTGCATCGCGGCGTCGAAGCCGGGGCCGGGCCGGATCGGACAGGTGCTGGCGACGACCGCCTCGGCCAGTTGCGTGCGCGTCGAGACCGCCAGGCGCACGCCATTGCACCAGGCGCCGCCGCCGCGCGCGGCGCGAAAGACGTCGCCGCGCGTCACGTCCAGCACCACGCCGACCTCGAGCTGCCCGCGCACGGCGAGCGCGACGCTGACCGCGTAGTGCGGCCAGCCGTGGATGAAGTTGTTGGTGCCGTCCAGCGGATCGACGATCCAGACATGGTCCGACGCGGCGTTGCCGTGCGGCGCGGCCGACTCCTCGCCGCGCACCGCGTGCTCCGGGTGCGCGGCCAGCAGCGTGCGCACGATGGCGGCTTCGCTCGCCACGTCGACCTGGGTGACGAAATCGTTCGGCCGCTTGGCGCGCACCTGCAGCGCGTCGGGCGAGCGCACGGCGGCGTCGATCACCGCCGCGCCGGCGCGCGCGGCGGCCACGGCCAGTCCCATCAGATCGCTCATGCCGCGCCGTGCAAAGGCTGCACGTGCACGAGCGTCCACTGTGCGATCGGTACCGCCTTGCCCGAACGGGCCAGCGCGATGCGGTCGAGCACGAGCGGCAGCGGCGCCCAGCTCACGCATCACGCTGGCGCGCAGGTGCGCCCGCGTCACCCTGCGTCGGGCCGTAGGCCAGGCTCAGGTGCGCGTACGGCGACAGTCCGTCGGGCGTGCCGCTGGCCTGGACGCAGGCACGGCCCAGGCGCTCGAAGGCCTCGCCCGCGTCCAGGCGCAGGTAGAGCGAACGGAAGTAGTGCTCGGTGCCCTCGACCGCGCGCACCGGCCAGTGCAGCGACGCGGTGCTCCCGGCCAGTTGGTCGACCAGCGCGCGCGCGGCGTCGAGTGGCAGCGGCAGGTCGCCCTGCAGGGTCACGTGCGGCTCGAAGACGTGGCCTTCGTGGCGCGGGGCGAGGGCCTGCACCTGCGCGCGCAGCGCTGCCAACTGGTCCTCGCGCGGCAACAACCAGATCGAGTGTTCGGGGGTTTCGCTCATGGCGCCGATCGATGCTATTGGGAAGAACTGTCAGCCGCACGCCTGGCAGTGGCCGTTTGCTTCAAGGCGATCCCGGGCGTGTCAACTCGACGCCGAGCACCTGGTACTGAAGGTGGAACAGGTTTGACTTCAGGCCGGTGATCGCCGGGTCGGCGCCGAGCACGTCGGCCACCATCGGATGGTCGGGAGCGACATCCTTGAGGTCCGCGCCGAACTCGATCAACACCGTCCACGCTGCGGGCTGGGCCAACACCTGGTCCTTTTTCTCGACGGACTTGATGGCGCTGGCATCGAGCTTGGTCGCGCACAGGTGGACACCGACGACGCCGTCGACGAGGCGGATCGATTGCAGCCTGCTGGATGAGCCGGTCGCGGATGCGCGCCGTGTCATCGCCCGCGACGTCGAACTTGATGGCTCGCACCACCGCGCCGTCGCCTGTCGAGCGGCTGAACACGACCTCGGCCAAGCGCCCTCGACAGGTTGGTGAAGGCGCGAATCGATTCGACCGTCCACGGCGTTGGCGCGTTCAGTCGCGTCAGATAGGCGGGGCTGGTCAGCACGTCGGTGTCGAGCGTTTCGTACAGGGTCAGCAGCTCCGCGGGCTCGTTGCGATCCGTGTACCGGCGCCCGCGCAGGAACCCGCGGATGCCGGCCCGTTCCGGCATGTGCTCGGTGTTGTGCCACTCGTAGAAGCCGGCACGGCCTTCGTCCTTGAGGCCGTGCCAGATCGCCACCACGCCGCGCCCGAACAAGCTCATGGTGACTCCCTGCTCAGGCCAGATGGGCGGCCTTCTTGGCCGCGGTCAGTTTCACCATCTCGGGCGACTTCTTGTAGTGCGCGTCGAGCGGATAGCAGCCGGAGACGAGGCCGTTGCGCGGCGCGGTGGTGCAGTCGCTGAAAGAGCGGCACAGGCGTTTGCGTTGCAAGGGCCGGCCGGCCAGCACGTCGGCCGGCAGCTCAGGATAGGCCAGCACCATGCGGCCCAGGCCGACGAAGTCGACCCAGCCTTCGCGCACCACGGCCTGCGCCACGTGGGGCAGGAACTCCTGCAGGTAGGTGTAGCCGCTGCCCATGAAGGCCAGCTGCGGAAACGCGACGCTTGAGATCGCGCACCGTCGGCCAGATGGCGCATCACGCCGAGCAGCGGGTCCTCGGGCGGCTTGTAGCCGTCGGACGGCGGGTACATCGCCGGCCGCGTCAGGTGCGGGTTGTAGTAGGGGCTGCCGAGCGTGATGTTGATCAGGCGGATGCCCAGGTCTCTGTGCGATCTCGAGGAAGGCGCGCGGCTCGGACAGGTCGGCCTGCGTCGGTGCGGCCTCGTCGGCGCCGAAGCCGTAGCGATAGGGCAGGCAGCCAGCGTGGTCGTCGGGCACGCCCGGGCCCAGCTCGTCGGCTTCGGCCTGCGTCGGGTCGGGCTTGAACGGCACGAAGTCGAAGGCCGAGACGCGCACACCGATGTCCAGGCCCGGCGCCTCGGCACGGATGCCCGCCACCAGCTCGCGCAGGAAGCGCGTGCGGTTGTCCATCGAGCCGCCGAAGTCTCCGGCGCGCGTCTTCGCCGACAGGAACTCGTGGCCCAGGTAGCCGTGGCAATGCTTCAGGTCGACGAACTGATAGCCGCTGTCCCAGGCCCGTCGCGCGGCGATCACGTACTCGTCGATCAGGGCGCGGATGTCGCCGTCGCTCATCAGCGGATGGTCGGCCGCGGTGTGGAACTTGCGATCGAGGATCGGGTGCCGGTACAGGATGTGCGGCTCGAAGCGCGTGCGGTCGTTGGGTTTGCAGAAGCGCCCCGAGTGCGTGAGCTGCAGGCCGATGACGAGGCCCGTCGTCGTTGCCCATCGCTTCGCGGTGCGCCGCGACCAGGGTGTCGCGCAGCGCCGCGATGCTGGCCTGGTTGTCGGCGCTCATCACCAGCTGATTGGGATTCGCGCGGCCGTCGTGGCGCACCGCCACGGCCTCGCCACCCCAGATCAGCTTGGCACCCGACAGGCCGAAGTGGCGCCAGCGCCGGATCGTGTTGTCGCTGGGCTTGCCGTCCGCCGTGCCGTCCCAGCCTTCCATCGGCTGGATGGCGAAGCGGTTGCCGACAGTGAGTGCGCCGATCGTCAGCGGCGCCGCGAGCGGCGCGCCCGGGCCTGACGCGACAACGTCGTCGCAGGGCATGTCGATGCCGAGGCGCTTCAAGTTGTCGCGGAAGCCGCTCGGTGGTTTCCAGCGCCTTGATCTTCGTGATGTCGCCGAATTTCATTGGGGATGATGCGATCTAGAAAAACTGATTCGGCTTCTGGAAGATGCCCAGCAGCAGCGCGCCGTTCGGTGCCGTCGCGGTATGACGGCTGCCCGCCGGGCGCCAGACGAAGTTGCCTGACGGTGGCGGTGCCCTCGTGATCGACCAGGCTGCCTTCGAGCACCCAGGTCTGTTCGACCTCGACATGCATGTGATCGGTCAGCACGGCGCCGGGCGCCATGCGCGTGAGCACCGTCTGCAGCCCGGTCTGGGGATCTTCCATCAACACCTTGGTCTCGACGCCGGCAAAGCGCGTCGGCTGCCAGGGCAGCGACGCCACGTCGATGTAGCGCGAGGACTGCGGTGCAAGCTTCTCGTGCTGCGCTTGCAAGCCGGGTGTGTGCAGTGTCATGGTGATGTTCCTTGTCTGACTCGCTGGGGCCTCAGCCGCCGAAACAAACTGCGAACAGCCTCGAAGCGCAGCGCGATGATGAGCGCGATGCCAACCCAGATCACGAGCGAGATCGGGCGCGTGAAGAACGGGGCGAGGCTGCCGTCGGACAGCACCAGGCCGCGGCGCAGGCTCTTTTCCAGCAGGTCGCCGAGCACGATGCCGAGCACCAGCGGCGCCATCGGATAGTTGCCCTGGCGCAGGATGAAGCCGAGGATGCCGAAGCCCAGCATCACCCAGATGTCGAACAGGCGGCCGGCGATCGCGAACGAGCCGACCGTGCACAGCACCAGGATGATCGGCACCATCACCGTCTGCGGCACCTGCAGCACGCGCACCATCAGCTTGGTCAGCGTCAGGCCGTAGAACAGGATGCCGAGGGTGGCGAACAGCATCATCGCCACCACGTCGTAAACGAACTGCGGCGACTGCACCATGATCATCGGGCCGGGCTGCACGCCGTGGATCAGCATCGCGGCCATCAGCACCGCCGCCGGCGCCGAGCCGGGGATCGCCAGTGTCAGCACCGGGATCACGGCGCCCGGGCACGCAGGCGTTGTCGCCGGTTTCGGCCGCCATCAGGCCGTCGATCGAACCCTTGCCGAACATCTCGGGCTCCTTGCTCGCGCGCTTGGCCGCGGCATAGGACGACCAGGCGGCCACGTCCTCGCCGACGCCGGGCACAACGCCGATGAAGGTGCCGATGCAGCCCGAGCGCAGGATGGTGCGCCAATGCCGCGCCACGTCGGCCAGCTTGGGGATCACCGAGTCGAAAGGGTTGATCTTCACCGGCACCTGCTTCGACTTCATCACCGTCAACAACTCGGCAAAGCCGAAGGCGCCGACCAGAGCCGGCACGAGTGCGATGCCGCCGGCCAGGTCGCGGTTGCCGAAGGTGAAGCGGTCGAAGGCGTAGGTCGCTTCCTGACCGATCGCGGCGACGAACAGGCCGAGGAAGCCGGCCATCCAGCCCTTGAGTGGGTCGTCGCCGGTGAGCGTGCCCGAGATGACGACGCCGAACACCGCCAGCCAGAAGAACTCGTAGGCGCCGAACTTGAGTGCGAGTTCGCCGAGCAGCGGCGTGAACAGCGCGAGGAAGAACATGCCGATCAAGGTGCCGAGCACCGAGCCCGAGGTGGCGATGCCCATGGCGCGGCCGGCATGGCCCTGGCGCGCGAGCGCATGACCGTCGAGGCACGACGCCGCGGAGGCCGGCGTGCCCGGGATGTTGAGCAGGATGGCCGAGCGCGAGCCGCCGTAGATGGCGCCGACGTAGGTGCAGATCAGCACCAGCAGTGCCTGGCTCGACGGCATCTTCAGCGTCAGCGTCGTCATCAGCGCCAGGCCCATGGTGGCCGTCAAGCCGGGCAGGGCGCCGATGACCAGGCCGATCAGCGTCGAGCCGAAGACGTAGAACAGCGACTCCGGGGTGACGAAGCTCCAGATCGACTGGCCGAAGGCGATGAGTCCGCTGAACATGTCAGCGGCGCCCGGCCGCCCGAAGGCGTTGACGCGCCCCCTCGGGGGGCAGCGAACGAAGTGAGCGTGGGGGTTTCACTTCAGGGCAGACGCACGAGAAAGACTTCCTGGAAGAAGTAGCTGACCACGAACGACGTCGCCGCGCCGATGACAGCGGCGAACAGCAGGCCGCGCAAGGTCTGCCCCGCGTCGCGGCGGCGGGTCCAGTCGAAGGCGACCACGGACACCGTCACGAAGACGAACGTGGCGAGCCAGAACGGAATGCCGCCTCGACCGACCAGGCCCGCCGAATAGACGAGGCCGAGCACAAGGAAGGCGCCGACGCGCATCACGACGGCGCGCGCATCCTGCGACGAGCGGCCGTCGCGCGCCGCCGAGCCGATGGCCGCCCGCGCGCGCCGCGCGCAGCGCCAGCAGCAAGCCGAACAGCAGCAGGACCGTACCGAGAATGCCGGGCACGAGGCCCGGCGCGGTGTAGAGCGTGGCGCCTTGGCTCTCCAGCCGGTCCATGCGCCAGGACGCGACCATCACCGCGAGGCCGAACGCCACCCAGACCCAGGCGGCGATGAAGTCGGCCTGCGGCGAGACCTTTTTTCCGTCAGCGCTCAACGCAGCTCAGCTGCGGTCAGGGCTTGGGGATGCCGACGGTGTCGGGCGAGATCTTGGCCGCGCCGGCGTTGAACTTCTGCCAGGCTGAATCGGCGATCGCCGGCATGGCGATCTTCTGCGCTTCGGCGCCGGCGGTCACCACCATCAACGCGCCGCGGCTGGTGGCGTACTTCTTGATCACTTCCGACTTGGCGATCTTGTCGCGCCAGATCGCGTCCATCGTTGCGGTGACTTCGGCCGGCACGCCCTTGGGCACGAAGATGCCGAAGTAGCTGACCGGCACCTTGAAGCCGGGCACGAAGTCCGACAGCGGCGGGATCATGCCGTGGCCTTCGATCTCGATCGCCTTGTCGCCGACGACGGCCAGCGGGCGCAGGCGCTTGCCGCGGATCATCTCCGACTGCTCGGACGAGAGCTGCGTCGTCACCTCGGTCTCGCCGGCCACCGTGGCGATCACCGCCGGGTTGCCGCCGTCATAGGTGACATGCTTGTACTTGATGCCGGTGGCCGCAGCGATCTGCTCGATCGCCGTGTGGCCACTCGAGTTCACGCCCGCGGTGGCCACCGACACCGCGCCGGGCTTGGCCTTCATCGCTTCGAGCAGCGCCTTCATGTCCTTGTGCGGCGAGGCCACCGGCACGCTGACGATGGTCGGCAGCGCCAGGTGCAGATAGAGGTGCCAGTCCTGCACCGTGGTGTCCACCATGCCGAGGATCTTGTAGGAGCCGAGATCCTTGGGCGCACCCGACGTCCAGGTGTAGCCGTCCTTCGGCGCTTCGAGCGCGTTCTTGGTGCCGATCGAGCCCGACGCGCCGGGCTGGTTCAGCACGACGATCTTCTGTCCCAGCGCCGCTTCCAGGTCGCCCGCGGTGATGCGGATCATCTGGTCGGTGGCACCGCCGGCCGCCCAGGGCACGATGATGTTGATCGGCTTGGTCGGCTTCCACTGCGCGTGGGCTGCGGAGGTCAGCGTCAGGCCGGCAAGGCCGACGACGGCGGTGGCAATCCGCAACGCGAGAATCGATTTCACGGTGAAGTCTCCTGGGTGGATTTGCGGCGGTGGCGCAGCAAGGTCAGCCGCGTTCCGAGCATCGAGAGTGACATGGCCCGTTGTCACGGCGCCTTCGGGCAAACCCGTGACTCACGCTGCGCGGGCGCGCGCTCGACTTCGCGGGGCCGGCCGCAGCCCGCGGTCTTTGCGTTCGGCGGCGATGCCCGTGACCAGATCGAGGAAGGCCTGCGCAATCAGCGACGGCCGCTCGGGCCGCATCACCGCGTACAGCCGCACCACGCGCTTGGGCAGGAACGGTTTGACCACCAGGCCGTGTTGCAGATCGCCGATCGCCAGCTCGTCGACGATGGCGATGCCGGCATGCTCCTTGACCAGCGACGCGGCGATGAAGGTCTGGCCGACCTCGATGCCGATGCGGCGTGTCGCGCCCGATTCGGCAAACGCGCTTTCGGTGGCGGCACCGATCGGCAACGTGGCGCTGAAAGAAATGATCGGCACCTCGTGCAGCTCGCGCGCGGTCACGGCCTTGGCCGCGGCCAGCGGATGGTCCTTCGGCATGATGCAGACCAGCCGCGACTGACCGATCTCGGTGGCCACCACCGCGGGGTGCTCGGGCACGTCCCAGGCAAAGCCGACGTCGGCCGAGCGCGCACGCACGACCTCGATCACCTCGTAGTTCAGCGCCGTCTGCAGCGAGACGCGGATGCCGGGCGCGGAGCGGGTCATGCGGCCGAGCGCGGCGGCCACCAGCGTCACCGCCACCGACGGGTTGCACACCACCGCCAAGCGCCCACCGAGCAACTGGCGCAGATCGGTCGACGCGCGCTCGATGGCTTCGATCTGCGCGTAGGCCTTCTCGATGTCGCGGTGCAAGGCCAATGCTTCCGGCGTCGGCGACAGGCGCCCGCTGCGGCGCTCGAACAACTGCATGCCGAGCCGGGTCTCGGCGTTCTTCAGCGTGCGGCTCAGCGCCGGCTGCGACACCGCGAGCTGGCGTGCTGCGCTCGTCACCGTGCCGGCGCGCAAGACGGCGCGGATGACCTCGATGTGGCGCAGCGTCAGGGCCATGCAGTGACTCTATGGATCAGCGAGTTATTGGTATTGGACAGTACACCATCGCGCTGCCTAGCATCGCCGCGCCATGGTCATGAACGCGCCTTCTCGCATCGTGCGCATCGACGGCCACGAGCTGCGCTGCCAGCTGCCCGAAGTCATCGGCAACTCGAGCCGCTTCTTCGACCAGCGCAGCGCCTTGCTGGTGTCGGTCACCGCGGCCGACGGCACCGTCGGCTGGGGCGAGACCTGGGCCATGCCGGCCGCTGCAGCAGCAGCGATCCGCAACGGCCTCGGCCAGGCCGTGCTCGGCCAGGACAGCGCCACGCCGCGCGGCGTGTGGGAGGCGATGGTGCGCACGCTCGGCTACGACCGGCGCGGCGTCTCGCACATGGCGATGAGCGCGATCGACATCGCGGTCTGGGACGCGGCAGCCCGCCGCGCACGCGTGCCGATCGCGGCGCTGCTCGGCGGCGCATTGCGTGACCGCGTGCCGGCCTATGTCAGCGGGCCGTTCCTCAAACCCGGCGCGGACCCGTACCGCGACTTCGACGCCGACATCGACGGCTACCTGCGCACCGGCTACCGCGCGATGAAGCTGCGCATGGGCGTGGCGCCGAAGACCGATGCGAAGCTGCTGGCGCGCGTGCGCGAGCGCGTCGGCGCGGACTTTCCGCTGATGGTCGACCTCAACGAAGGCGGCGGCACGGAGCGCGCCGCGCTGGCCTTCGGCGAGGCGTTCCGCGAGCACGACCTGGTCTGGCTCGAAGAACCGATCCGCGCCGACAACCTGCCCGGCTACACGCGCCTGGCGCGCGCGCTGCCGATGGCGCTGGCCGGCGGCGAAGCGCTGCTCGGCGTGACGCCGTTTCGCGACTACCTCAGCGGCCGGCGCGCTCGACATCGTGCAGCCCGACCTCGCGCTGTGCGGCGGCTTCAGCGAAGGCTTGCGCATCGCGGCGCTGGCCGAGGCCTTCGAAGTGCCGCTGATCCCGCACGTCTGGGGCACGGCGATCAATTTCTGCGCCTCGCTGCAGTTCGCCGCCGTGCTGCCCGAGTCGCGCGGGCCGGGCCTGCGCTATCCGCTGTTCGAGGTCGACCCGTCGTTCAACCCGCTGCGCGATGCCTTCGGCGATTTCCCGCTCGGCGCCGACGGCACGATGGCCGTGCCGGACGGCCCCGGCCTGGGCATCGAGATCGACCCGCGCCAGTTCGCACCGCACGTGATCGACCATTGGTCGATCGCTGCCTGATGTTGTCGATCGCTGGTCGATCACCGCTTGAGACCCACCACAACGAGGAGCCAGTTCATGAGATTCCAACACCCCCTGCGGTCGCTCGTCGCCGCCTTCGGCCTCGCACTCGTGGCCACCGTCGCGCCGGCGCAGGAACCGACGTCGTTGCGCGTGGCCTACGTGCAGTCACCCGATCATCCGCACGGCCTGGGCATCCAGCGCTTCGCCGAGCTGGTGCAGCAAAAAAGCGCCGGCAAGATCAGCGTCAAGACCTACGGCAGCGCCACGCTCGGTGGCGATGCCGCGGTCATCAATTCACTGCGCGGCGGCACGGTCGACATGACGGTGGTGATCCCCGGCCTGCTGACCGGCATGGTCAAGGAGTACGTGCTGCTCGATCTGCCGTTCCTGTTCAACAGCTACGCCGAGGCCGACGCGGTGCTCGACGGCCCGGTGGGCAGGAAGCTGCTCGAGATGCTGCCCGACAAGGGCCTGATCGGTCTGGGCTACTGGGACCACGGTTTTCGCATCGTCACCAACAGCCGGCGGCCGATCACCAAGGTGGAGGACTTCTCGGGCCTGAAGCTGCGCGTGCCGCAGAGCAACATCTTCCTCGAAACGTTTTCGGCGCTCGGCGCCAACGCGGTGCCGATGCCGATTCCCGAGTTGTACGGCGCACTGGAGTCGAAGGCGGTGGATGGTCAGGAGAACCCGTACGCCGCGGTCGAGGCGATCAAGTTCAACGAGGTGCAGAAGTACGCCTCGGCGACGCTGCATGCGTACAACCCGCTGGTGGTGATCTTCGGCAAGCCGACCTGGGACAAGCTGACGCCGGCCGAGCGCAAGATCGTGCAGGACGCGGCCAACGAGGCCGGCGTCTACGAGCGCAAGATTTCGCGCGAGGCCAACGAGAAATCGGCCGACAGCCTGGCGAAGAAGGGCATGCTGATCAACGCCGTGGCGCCGGCGGAAATCGCGCGCATGCGCGACAAGGTCAAGCCGGTGATCGACAAGTTCACCAAGGACGGTGGCGAGGCCATGGCCGCCGAGATGATGGCCGAGATCAACAAGGTGCGCGCGCGACGCTGAGCGGGTGAGCGGCGGACGACATGTCCGCCGCGGGCTCAGCGCGAGCCCGGCGAACGTTTCGTCAGATCGATGGCATGCACGTGCCACTTGAACCAGCGCCACCACAGCAGCCCGGCGATGAAGATCGCCACGAGCACGCCGCCGGCCACCAGCCAGACTTTGTCGATGCCATGCGCGGCCAGCAGCCGCGCGTCGACGCCGTGGACGACGCCGAGCAGCAGGCCCACGAGCACGAGCGCGAACACGCTCCAGAAGACGGCGTCGAACCACGCGCCGTCAGCGCGGCTGCGGGCCACCGTGCGCCGCACGCGCGCCATCCGGCGCGGCCGCAGCAGCTCCGCGAGGGCGGCGGGCATGGTTTTCAGATCCGACATGGGGCGGGATGATGTCGCGTCCGGGCGGGCCCGGCGCGTGAATCAGCCGCGTTACCCCGGCTGTTTTCTCTTGGTAACGCGGCAATGCACAGTGCGCCGCCGGCCGGCTAGCTGCCCGAGCGCCGATACAACAACAGCGAGCCCGACAGCATCAGCAGCGCCGCGCCGCAGCAGCGGTCGAGCCACTGCACCGCGCGCCGGTGCAGCAGGCGCAGCGCGTGCGCGCCCAGCGCCGCGTAGCCGCACATCACCGCGAAGTCGATGGCGCAGAACAGCGCGCCGATCACCAGGTACTGCGGCAGCTGCGGCGCGGCGGGATCGATGAACTGCGGCAACAGCGCACCGCAGAACAGATAGCCCTTGGGGTTGGTCACCGCCACCAGGAAGCAGCGCATGAACACCGCGCGCGGTGTGTGCTGCGCGGCGGCCTCGTCCGCCGGCAGATCCAGCGCGCCGCCGCGCGAGCGCAGCAGGCGCCAGCCCAGCCACGCCAGGTAGGCCGCGCCCACCCACTTGACCACCGAGAACCAGAACTCGGACGCCGCCAGCAGCGCGCCCAGGCCCATCGCCACCGCGGCCACGAGCACGATGTCCGACATCACTGCGCCCAGCATGCCCGGCAGCGAACGCTGGAAGCCCAGGCGCGTGCCGTTGGACAGCGCGAGCAGCATCGTCGGGCCGGGGGTGACGATGGCGACCAGGGCGACGAGGGAGAAGGCGATCAGCGTGGAGGTCTGCATCCCGCCGATTGTCGGCCAGGGGTGCCCAGCCCTGGCAAAGTGGATCGACACTTCGATGTCGAAATCGCGCCTCGTCGATCGTCGTCCAGGTGACAGACGCCCTTCGTCCGTCCCGCAACCGAGGAAGCGCCATGGCCTCACTTCTCAGGAGAACGACATGATGAGCAAGAACACGGTCTGCCTCTGGTACGACGGCGACGCCGTCGACGCCGCGAGGTTCTACGCCGAAACTTTTCCCGACAGCTCGGTGGGCACCGTCTACCGCGCGCCGGGCGACTACCCCGACGGCAAGCAGGGCGAAGTGCTGACGGTCGAGTTCACCGTGGCCGGCATCCCCTGCATCGGGCTGAACGGCGGCCCGCACTTCAAGCACAACGAATCGTTCTCCTTCCAGATCGCCACCGACGACCAGGCCGAGACCGACCGCCTGTGGAATGCGATCGTCGGCAACGGCGGCCAAGCCAGCGAGTGCGGCTGGTGCAAGGACCGCTGGGGCCTGTCGTGGCAGATCACGCCCCGCGCCCTCATGGCGGCGATTGCCGACCCCGATGCCGCCGCGGCCAAGCGCGCGTTCGAAGCGATGATGACCATGGGCAAGATCGACATCGCCAAGATCGAGGCGGCACGGCGAGGCTAGCGTTAGCGAGCAGCGCGCCCTGTCAACGCCACCGCGTCCGCCCCCGCCGCAAAGCGCAGCTGCCCGGACGCGTCGTTCGCGGCGCGCCACACCGCGCTGGCCACGTCGGCCTCCTTGGTGAACACGCTCTGCGTGCCCAGCGCCGCGAACACCTGCTGCGCGAGCGGCAGGTAGGGCTCGGGCAGCAGCCCGGCCATGCGCGCGCCGCCGTTGTGTGCAAAGCGCGTGGTGGGCGCGTAGCCCGGCTCCACCAGCTTCACGCGCACGTTGAAGGCTTCCAGCTCGAAGGCCAGCGACGCGGTGAAGCCCTCGATGGCCATCTTGCTGGCGGTGTAGGTGGCCACCAGCGGCATCGGCGCCAGCGTGGCGCTGGAGGTCACGTTCACCACCACGCCAGCGCGCCGGGTGCGAAACGCCGGCAGCACGGCCTGCGTCATCGCCATCACGCCCAGCGTGTTGGTCTCGAACACCTCGCGCACGGTGTGCATGGGCGTGGCTTCGAAGGCGCCGAAGAGGCCGATGCCCGCGTTGTTCACCAGCACGTCGATGGGGCCGCTGTCGGCCAGCACAGCAGCGATGCTATCGGGCCGCGTCACGTCCAGCGGCAGCACGCGCAGCCGCTCCGAAATTGGCAGCAGGTCCGTGCGCGGCGTGCGCATGGTGGCAATGACGCGCCAGCCCTGCGCGTGGAAGTGGCGGGCGGTTTCCAGGCCATAGCCCGACGAGCAGCCGGTGATCAGAACGGTTTTCATGAGGGTCGCTTCCTGCGGGGTGTGGTGTCGAAGATCGGCATGATGGCCAGCCGTGGTAGGACTTTCTACAATCCAGAGTCCACATTTCATTGGCCATCGTCCAGAACCGTCGCCACATGAGCACCGCCGACCCGTTGTCGCAAGTGATCGGCCTGCTGCGCCCGCGCACCGTGTTCTCCAAGGGCATCAGCGGCGCCGGCCGCTGGGGCGTGCGCTACCCGGCGTTCGGCCAGCCGAGCTTTTGCGCCGTGCTCGACGGCGGCTGCCGCCTGGCGGTGGACGGGCAAGCGGCCGTGGCCCTGGAGGCCGGCGACTTTGTGCTGCTGCCGGCCACGCCCGGCTTCACGATGACGAGCGACGCGCCGCCGCCGGCGCGCGAGCTGGTGCGCATGGACGCCAAGGCGAGCGCATCCACATCGTCACCACCCAGCGGCGAGCTGCGCCACGGCCGGCGCGGCGGCCGGCCGGACGTGCGGCTGCTCGGCGGCTACTTCGCCTTCGGCTCGCCTGACGACGATACGGCGGCGCTGCTGGTGGCCATGCTGCCGCCGCTGCTGCACGTGCGCGGCGTGGAGCGCCTGGCCACGCTGGTGCGCATGGTGGCCGACGAGGCCGGCCAGCGCCGCGCCGGGCGCGACCTGGTGCTCGCGCGGCTGGTGGAACTGCTGCTGGTGGAGGCGCTGCGCTCGCTGCCCGGCGACGAGGCGCCGCCGGGCCTGCTGCGTGGTTTGGCGGATGCGCGGCTGGCGCTGGCGCTGCGGGCGCTGCACGCCGACCCGGCGCGGCCGTGGACCGTGGATCAACTCGCGAAGAAGGCGGCGCTGTCGCGCTCGGCGTTCTTCGAGCGCTTCACGCGCGCGGTGGGTCAGCCGCCGATGGAGTACCTGCTGGCCTGGCGTATGGCGATGGCCAAGGAGCTGTTGCGCGGGCGCGAGGGCAAGCTGTCGGTGGGGCAGGTGGCCGAGCGCGTGGGGTATGGGTCAGGGAGTACGTTCAGTACGGCGTTTCGACGGTGGGTGGGTGTGGCCCCGGCTTCGCACAGCCGCGCCGAGCTCCGCGGCAGGGTCTGCTAGACGATTGCAGTTGCGAACGTCAGCTTCGCCTACGGCCGCCAGGCCGACGGAAGGCTGCAAATCTCTTCTCGAAGATCTTGCACCGCAAGGTCAAGCTCTGTTGATCGTTGGTCGTACGCGCAGACGTGTAATAGACGGCCAGCTCCTGATCCCCTGCGGCTGGATTCGCTCGTTGTTCACGAAGGTTCTGAAGCAGTTGCTCTGAGAACTGCAGAACGAAGTCGCGAAGCTCATTGATCCATGTAGGGCGCGTCTTCGCAACCCAATAGTAGATAGGGATCTCGCCCTGGCGCGAAAGCAGCTTGTCTCGATCGCTGAACTCGGTGGCAAGCAGTTCAATTGTTTCGTAGACGCGATCCCGCGCAGCGGCATAAGGACCAAGGTCACCACTCTCCCGCTCTTTCTCAGGACGTTCGAAGTCCCACTTCTTTGCCTCGCTGGCAAAGTCATCAAGATTCTTTGCCTTCGTGTTAACTGACCTGCCCCCTTCAGCCGTACCAACGATAAAGCCGAAGTCCGGGTTGCAAGATTAGCTGCTCTCTTCGTTGGTGGCTGGCTGTTGAGCTGCATCGCCGGCGAGCCGGCGATGCAGCTCGGCGAACCTAGCTGGTGGTATGCGCCCGATGCTGCTGTGCGGTCTGACCTCGTTGTAGTCCTGTCGCCATGCACCGATGGCCGTGCGCGCCTGGTGCAGCGTCTGGAACCAGTGGTCGTTCAGACACTCGTCTCTGAACTTGCCGTTGAAGCTCTCGATGTAGCCGTTCTGCATCGGCCGTCCGGGCTCGATGAGGATGTGGCGTACGCCGTGACATTGCGCCCAGGCCATGAAGGCGCGGCTGGTGAACTCCGGGCCGTTGTCGGTGCGAACCGCACTCGGGTAGCCGCGGAAGATCGCCGCGCGGTCGAGCAAGCGCGTCACGTACTCGCCGCCGATGCCGTAGTCCACCGCGATGTCCACACACTCGTGGCTGAAGTCGTCGGCCACGGTCAGGCACCTCAGGCGCCGGCCGTTGGCCAGGCTGTCGCTAACGAAGTCCATGCTCCAGACGTCGTTGACAGTGCGTGCCAGGTGCAGCGGCACGCGCTCGCTCGCTGGGCGCTTGGCCTTCTTGCGCTTGCGCACCGCAAGGTTGGCCGCGCTGTACAGGCGGTACAGGCGCTTGTGGTTGACGCCGGGGTACTCGGGGCGCAGCAGATCGTGGATGCGCCGGTAGCCGAAGCGCCGCCGCGTGTGCGCGATCTCGACGATCTTGTTGCTCAAGTCGGCTGTCATGGGGTCAACCTCAGGCGGGTGGCGGTAGCTGTCGCGGGCGAGCCCCACGAGTCGGCAGGCTCGGCGCTCGGACAGGCCATGCTCGCTGCACAGCCGCTCGATCGCTTCGCGCTTGACGCGTGGGGCTAGCGCTTTACCCCGAGAACGCTCTTGAGCGCATGCATGTCCAGGTGCGCCTCGGCCAGCAACCGTTTGAGCTTGGCGTTCTCGCCTTCGAGCTCACGCAGCCGCTTCGCATCTGGCACGTCCATGCCACCGTACTTGGCCCGCCACTTGTAGAAAGTGGCGTCGCTGAAGCCGCCCTTGCGGCACACGTCCTTGACCGGCACGCCGGCCTCCACCTGCTTGAGGAACCCGATGATCTGTTCCTCGCTGAACTTGCTCGTTCTCATGTCCGTCATTCTCCAAGTTGACGGACTTCGCTGCCTTTACGTTGGCATGGCTGAAAGGGGGCAGGTCAGCTGGCGCGTACTGACAATCTGGGAATGCCAGATTCGGGATGAAGAGGTCCTCTCACGTCGTCTGAGGCGGTTCCTGGATGCGTAGCGTCGAACTCTTTGCCGGGTGTGGGGGGCTCGCACTTGGCTTGGCTCGCGCCGGCTTTCAGCACGAGTTGATTGTCGAACTCGACGCCCACGCCGTTGCGATTCTTGAAGAGAACAAGCGTCGTCGCATCGAGCACGTTCGTGACTGGCGAATTGACCACAAAGACGTGCGCGGGATCGACTTCAGTCAAATCCACGGCGAGATTGACATGGTGGCAGGTGGGCCGCCATGTCAGCCGTTCTCCGTCGGAGGCAAGCATCTCGGTCCTGATGACAGCAGGAACATGTGGCCGGAGGCAGTTCGCGCAGTGCGCGAACTTCGTCCCAAAGCGTTCTTGTTTGAGAACGTGCGAGGCCTGCTTCGGCCCGCGTTCGCAGACTACTTGACATACCTAAAGCTGTACCTGGCGTCCCCAGAGATTGCGATTCAACCGCAGGAGAGCTGGCTCTTGCACTTTGAGCGCCTGAGGCGTTTGGAGAAGGCTAGATCTGGTGAATCGTCGTATCGAGTGATGTTTGGTGCCATCAATACCGCGGACTATGGCGCACCCCAGCAACGGCACCGGGCAATTGCAATCGGCATACGAACTGACGTGGCCAAGTCGTGGTCCTTCCCGAGACCCAGCCACTCGCGCGACGCACTCATTTGGTCGAAGTACGTGTCTGGCTTCTATTGGCACCGTCATGGGAGCAGTGCTCTTGGTGAAGGGTCAAGTAGTGATCTCGCTGTCTTGGTGAGGCTGCTCAACGGGCAGACCGAACCAACAGAGCATCCATGGCTTACGGTCAGGGATGCATTGAGCGATCTGCCTCGCCCGGTTGAAAACGTCGAGCCGGTGCCCAACCACAGGCTCCGGCCGGGCGCAAAGGCCTACCCCAGGCACACGGGTAGCGGTTGGGATTCGCCTGCCAAGGCGTTGAAGGCGGGGGACCATGGCGTGCCGGGTGGCGAAAACATGCTTGCTTTCGGAGATGGGACTGTTCGCTACTTCACGCTCCGGGAGATGGCCCGCTTGCAGGGATTCCCTGACGACTTTGTCGTACCGAATACTTGGAAGCGCCCGATAAAGCAACTGGGCAATGCCGTTCCCGTTCAGGTAGGAGAGGCGCTGGGGGCGGGTCTAGCTCAGCTTCTCGCAGGCTCGCCGCATCAGCTGCTGAAGGCCGCGTAGGCGCACGTCTACGCCGTCCACCTTCTCTCAAAATCATTCACCGCAAACTGCTCGACGAGGAAGTCCACGAAGCATCGCACCTTCGCCGGCAGATGCCTTCGCGTCGGGTAGGCGATGTTGATCGTCAGCCGCTGCAGCTCCCACTCGGTCAGCAGCGGCACCAGGCGGCCGGCGATCACGTCCTCGTGGATGATGTACAGCGGCTGCATCAAGATGCCCAGGTGCTTCAGCGCCGCGGCGCGCACCACCTGGCCGTCGTTGGCTTCGAGCACGCCCTGCACGGGCACGGAGGTCACGGCGCCGTTGCGCGTGAGGCGCAGCTCGTTGGGGTGGTTGGCCAGGTTGTAGATCAGCAGGCGGTGGTGCGCCAGTTCGTCGGGCGTGCGCGGCGTGCCGTGGCGCTGCAGGTATTGCGGTGACGCGGCGAGCACGCGCTTGGTTTCGGCCAGGCGGCGCACGGTGATGGCCGAGTCGTTCTCGAACTCGCGGTTGCGCACCGCCACGTCGATGCCGTTCTCCAGCAGGTCGGTATAGCGGTTGGAGGTGACGATCTCCACCCGCAGGTCCGGGTAGCGTTCGTTGAACAGCGTGAGCAGCGGCGCAATCACGTTCATCGAGAAGCTCAGCGACGCCTGCACGCGCAGCAGCCCGGTGGGCTTGATGACGGCCTCGTTCACCGCGGCCTCGGCGTCGCGCAGCTCGCCCAGCAGCGGCTTGCAGCGGCGGAAGAAGTCCTCCCCCACGTCGGTGAGGAACAGGCGCCGCGTGTTGCGCTGCACCAGGCGCGCGGACAGGCGCTCTTCCAGCGCCGCCAGGTGGCGGCTCGCCGCGGCGTTGGAGAGGCCCAGCGATTCCGCGGCGCGGCTCAGGCTGCCCAGCTCGGCCACCTGCACGAAGAGTTCGATTTCCGTCCAGCGATCCATAGGCCCACGTTTACCCGCAGTTTTCCGGCGCGCGGAAGAAAGCTTTACCTGAGCGCGCTTTTGCCTCCATGGGTGGAAGCATAGAGTCGCGGCCCGATGCGTCATATCGATGAAGACACCATCACCCAGGCGGTCATCGCGCGCCACGGCGCCGCCCGTGACGCGCGCCTGCGCGAGGTGATGACGAGCCTGGTGCAGCACCTGCACGCGTTTGCGCGCGAGGTGAAGCTCACCCAGGCCGAGTGGGCCGCGGGGCTGGAGTTCGTTGCCGAATGCGGGCGCCGCGATGGCGGGCCGCGCGCGGAGGTGGCGCTGCTGTCCGACGCGCTGGGCCTGTCGACGCTGGTGCAGGCGCTGCAACGGCGCCGCGGTGGCACCGAACCCAGCACGGCCGGTGCGGTGGCGCTCGACGCGGTGAACGGGCACGCCGTGGAGGCGCTGGTGGGCGAGCCCTGCCATGTGCGCGGCCGCGTCACCACGGCCGACGGCCAGCCGATCGCCGGCGCGCTGGTGCAGATCGTGGTGCCCGCGCGCGCCACCACGCAGGGCGAAGAGCAGCGCACCGACGCCGAGGGCCGCTTCGGCGCCCGCGTGGTGGTGCCGCTGGAGCAGCCGATTCCGCACGACGGCCCGGTGGGACGTTTGCTCGACGCGCTGGGCCGCCACCCGTGGCGGCCGGCGCATCTGCAGTTCTCGATCGCCGCGCCGGGCTACGAGCGCCTGGTCACGCAGGTGTTCCGCCAGGGCGACCGCCACCTCGACTCGGACGCCGTGTTCGGCGTGCGCCGCTCGCTGGTGGCCGAGTGGGTGAATCACGCGCCGGGGCGCACGCCCGACGGCCACACCAGTGCCGTGCCCTTCACCACACTGGATTTCGCGTTCGTTCTCAACGACAACACCACGACAGGAGACAAGCCATGACGACAGCTCATTCCAAGATCACGCGGCGCACGGCGATCGGTGCCGGCGTGGCCGGCCTCGCCGCCGTCTCGGGCCTCGCGCAGGCGCAGGGCACCGGCCCCATCCGCATCGGCGGCACGCTGGCGCTGACCGGGCCGCTGTCGGCCACGGCGCAGATCCACAAGGTGGTCGGCGAGATCTACATCGAGCAGGTCAACAAGCGCGGCGGCTGGCTGGGCCGGCCGCTGCAGTGGGTGCTGCTGGACGACCAGAGCAAGCCCGACGTGGCGCGCACGCTGTACGAGCAGCTCGTCACCGCCGACAAGGTGGACCTGCTGATGGGCCCGTATGCCACGCCGGGCATCCTGTCGGCGATGGGCGTGGCACAGCGCTACGGCAAGGTGCTGGTGCACCACACGCTGGGCATTCCGGCGCTGGCCAAGTACGAGAACTCGTTCCCGGCCTGGTCGCTCGGCACCGACCCGGGCAACTCGGTGCCCGCCAGCGTGTTCGACGCGCTGGCCGCCGGCCCCAAGCCGCCCAAGACGGTGGCGGTGGTGACGAGCAAGTTCCCGCCGATCCAGTTCATGAGCGCTGGTGCGCGCGAGGCGATCAAGAAGCGCGGCCTCACCGAGGTGCTGTTCCTGGAGTGGGACTTCGGCAACCGCGACTTCGGCCCGATCGCCAACCGCGTGAAGGACGCCAAGCCCGACTTCGTGTGGGTGGGCGCGATCGGCCTCGAAGGCAACATGCTGCTCGACGCGATGAAGAAGATCGACTACGTGCCGCCGCAGCACTTCTATCTGTACCCGGCGCCGGGCCCGCTGGTCACGCTGCCGGAGGCGAAGAACGCGCTGTCGGTGACGATCTTCGAGGAGCACGCGCCCTTCACCAACGCGCCCGGCGCGGCCGAGTTCATCCGGATCTATCGCGAGCGCGCCAAGGCCGCCAACTTCCCCGACATCTCGGTCGAGGTGCAGGCCGCCGCCAGCTACACGGCGTGGCAGATCCTCGAAGCCGGCGTGGTGGCCACCAAGAGCCTGGACGACAAGGCGATCGGCGCCTGGCTCAAGGCCAACCGCGTCGACACCATCCAGGGCCGGCTGCGCTTCGACGGCACGGGCCAGTACGGCGACGACCTGATGCGCGTGAAGCAGGTGCAGGGCGGCAAGTGGTCCGTGGTGTGGCCGAAGAGCCATGCGGCGCCCGGCGCCACGCTGCAGACGAACTGACCACGGACTGCGAGGCGGCATGTCGGGTTTTGCGATGCCGAGCGCCAGCCTGCTGGCGCAAAGCGTGTTGTCGGGCATCTTCGTCGGCGCCCTCTACGGCCTGCTCGGGCTCGGCCTGAGCTTGTCGTGGGGGCTGCTGCGGATGATCAACCTGGCGCACTTCGCGTTCGCCTTCCTGGCGGCGTACCTGTGCTACCAGATGGCGCAGATGGGGCTGGACCCGCTGCTGTCGCTGTTCGTCATCGTGCCGCTGTTCTTCGGCATCGGCGCCGGGCTGCACTGGGCGATGGCGCGTTTTGCGATCACGCCGTTCAACTCGCTGCTGATCACCTTCGGCCTGACCGGCATCGTGGAGGCGCTGATCCAGTCGATCTGGACCGCGGACTTTCGCAAGCTCGAGTCGGCCTACGGCGAGCACAGCTTCAAGGTGGCGGGGCTGTACATGCCGCTGCCCGAGCTGATCACGCTGGGCCTCGCCGTGTCGCTGAGCGTCGCGGTGTGGGCGGTGCTGCGCTACAGCGACCTGGGCAAGGCGCTGCGCGCCTCGGCCGAGGACGCGCCGATCGCCGCCGCCTTCGGCGTGCACCAGCAGCGCAACGCGCTGCTGCTGGCCGGCACCTGCTCGGCGCTGGCGTCGGTGGCCGGCGTGTGCCTGGCGCTCGGCTTCACGCTCGCGCCGAGCGCAGATCTACGCCTGGATCGGCGTGGTGTTCGCGGCCGTGATGCTGGGTGGCCTGGGCCGCGCGCTGGCGCCGCTGATCGCCGGCGTGGTGATCGGCGTGAGTGAAGCGGTGACGATGGCGGTGACCGCGCCGTCGTGGGCGCCGCTGGTGAGCTTCACGCTGCTGATCGCGATCCTGCTGTTCCGCCCGGGGCGGGCGCGGCATGAAGAAGACACCGCTGGTCATCGTCGGCGCCGCCATCGCGCTGGCCTTCGTGCCGTCGCTCGGCCTGCCGGCCTTCTACGACTCGCTGCTGTACCTGATCCTGCACTGGATCGTGCTGGCCACGAGCTGGAACATCCTGTCGGGCTACACCGGCTACTTCTCGTTCGGCCACGGCGCCTTCTTCGGCGCGGGCCTGTACACCAGCGCCACGCTGATGGACAAGGCGGGCTGGCCGTTCCTGTCCACGCTGCCGGCCGCGGCGGCGGTGGCCTGCGTGCTGGGCCTGGTGGTGGGCGCCATCGTGTTTCGCGTCAAGGGCATCCGCGGCGAGGTGTTCGCGCTGCTGACGCTGGCGGTGACCTTCGTGCTCGGCACGGTGATCGTCAACACCCCCATCGACGGCGGCAGCGGCGTGTCGCTGGCCGCGGTGGCGGTGCCGAAGATCGGGCCGACGCAGTCGTCCACCTTCTACCTGCTCGCGCTCGCGACCGCGGCGCGTGACGCTGCTGGTGGCCTGGTTCATCGCGCAGAGCAAGTTGGGCGCGGGGCTGTTCGCGATCCACGACGACGAGGACGCGGCCGAGGTGATGGGCGTGCCGACCTACCGCTACAAGCTGATCGCGCTCGGCGTGTCGTGCGCGCTGGCGGGCGTGGCCGGCGGCATCCATGCGCTGTTCCTGAACTACGTGACGGTGGGCGAGGTGTTCACGATCACCGTGCCGCTGACCGTGGTGCTGATGAGCGTGCTCGGCGGCACGCGCCACTGGGCCGGGCCGGCCGTCGGCGCGGTGGCGATCACGCTGCTGCTGTACAGCTTCACCGCGGCCAACTACGCGATCGCGGGCAAGGCGATGGTGGGCGTGGTGCTGATCGCGGCGATTCTGTTCATGCCCGACGGCATCCTGCCGCGGCTGCAGCGCGCGTGGGCGAAGCGCCGGCCGCCGGCGCCCTTGCCCGCTGCGCGGCCGAGCCGTCGCCGGTGCAGTCTGCGGCCGTCGCGCCGGGCGAGGTGCTGCTGAAGGCCACCGGCCTGGCCAAGCACTTCCGCGGCGTCAAGGCACTCGGCGGCGTGGACGTGGTGGTCAAGCGCGGCGAGATCCTCGGCCTGCTCGGGCCCAACGGCTCGGGCAAGTCGACCTTCATCAACGTGGTCAGCGGCCATTACGTGCCCACCGGCGGCAGCGTGGTGTTCGAGGGCCGCGAGCTGGCGGGCCGCGCGGCGCACCGCATCGCGCGCGCCGGCATCTCGCGCACCTACCAGATCCCGCGCCCGTTCGCGCACCAGAGCGTGCTCGACAACGTGGCGCTGGCGGCGATGTTCGGCGGCGGCATCGCCACACCCGACGCGGCGCGGCGCGAGGCGATGGCCTGGCTGGCGTTCGCCGGCCTGCAGGACAAGGCGCATGCGCGCCCCGACGCACTGAACCTGCACCAGCGCAAGTTCCTCGAACTGGCGCGCGCGTTGGCCTCGCGGCCGCGCCTGGTGCTGCTCGACGAGGTGCTGTGCGGCCTGACGCCGAGCGAGATCGACGATGCGGTGGCGCTGGTGCGGCGCATCCGCGACCAGGGCTCGACGGTGGTCTTCGTCGAACACGTGATGCGCGCGGTGATGGCGCTGACCGACCGCGTGGTGGTGTTCGACCAGGGCCAGGTGCTGGCCGAAGGCGCGGCCGACGAGGTGATGCGCCGGCCCGAGGTGATGACGGCCTACCTGGGCACGGCGGTCGCCGCAGCCGAGGCGGCGCCGTCGTCGTCGACCCCGCCCGGCCCCGCGCAGCCGCCGACCTGGAAGCCTGCCCATGCTTGAAGTCCACGACCTGCAGGTGGCCTACGGCCAGGCGCCCGCGCTGTGGGGCGTGAGCTTCACGCTGCGTGCACGCGAGCTGCTGTGCGTGGTGGGGCCCAACGGCGCGGGCAAGACGACGCTGATCAACGCGCTGGCCGGCGTGCTGCGCTCGCGCGGCGGGCGCATCGTGCTCGAGGGCCGCGACATCACCGCGCTGCCGCCGCACCGCTTCTGCGAGGCGGGCCTGGCCATCGTGCCCGAGGGCCGGCGCCTGTTCGGCTCGATGAGCGTGCTCGAGAACCTGGAGATCGGCAGCCTGCTGGCGGCGGCAAAGGCGAAACGCAGCGAGTCGATCGAACAGGTGCTCACGCTGTTCCCGGCCTTGAAGCCCAAGCTCGCGCAAGCGGCCGGCGAACTGTCGGGCGGGCAGCAGCAGATGGTGGCGATCGGCCGCGCGCTGATGGCGCGGCCGCGCATCCTGCTGCTCGACGAACCGTCGCTCGGCCTGTCGCCGCTGATCGTGCAGGAGATGTTCGCGGCCATCCGGCGCGTCAACGAAGAGGCCGGCACCGCCGTGCTGCTGGTGGAGCAGAACGTGGCCACCGCGCTGCGCGTGGCGCACCGCGCCTACGTGCTCGAGGAAGGCCGCATGGTGGCCGAGGGCACGCCCGACGAGCTGATGAGCCGCGACGAGATCCGTCGCGCGTACCTGGGGGTCTGAGCCGTGATCTACATGCTGCGCCTGCTCGACAAGCCCGGGGCTTCGGCCTTGCGCGATGCCGTGCGGCCGGCGCACAAGGCCTATCTGGGCCAGATGGCGGATCGCATCGCGTTCGCCGGGCCGCTCGTCGCCGACGACGGCGTGGCGATGGTCGGCAGCCTGCTGGCGATCGACTTCGCTCGCCGCGAGGCGGCGATGGCCTGGCTGGCCGACGAGCCGTTCACGCGCGCCGGGCTGTACGCCGGCACGGAGGTGCATGCCTTCGTCAACCTGTGGCCGCAGAAGCGCCGGGGTTCGTGTCATGACGCCCCCCCTCCCTGCCCGTTCTGCCGCCATGACCATCCGCCACATCGTGATGTGGAACGTGCGCGGAGACGACGCCTCCGCGCGCACGCGCAACCTCGCGCTGCTGAAGAGCGAGTTCGAGTCGCTGCGCGGCCGCATCCCGGGCCTGCTGCACATCGAGGTCGGCATCGACGAGAGCCGCATCGACTACGCCTGCGACGTGGTGCTCGTCACCGAGTTCGCGTCGCGCGCGGCGCTGGCCGGCTATGCCGAGCACCCCGAGCACCTGCGCGTGCGTCGCACGCTCGGCGACCTGCGCAGCGCACGCCACCAGGTTGACTACGAAGTGTTTTCCCCATCCCCCTTGCCCGCCGGGGACGTCGCGGGCCAACAAGAGATCACAGGAGACGAGCACCATGTGCAAGCTTTGCGATGAAGGCCGCCCGCAGAACCACAGCGACGGCAACGACAGTGAACCACGCTGGAACCCGCGCCGCGGCTTTCTGAAGGCGGCCGGCGCGGGCAGCGCTGCCGTTGGCGGCTTGGCGATGTTTTCGCCGCGCGAGGCGCAAGCCCACGACGATCGTGAGCCCGAATACAGCGGCCACCGCGGCCGCCGCTACCTGATCAAGGGCGGCTCGGTGATGTCGATGGACCCCAAGGTCGGTGACTTCGCCGAGGCCGACGTGCTGGTGGAAGGCAAGAAGATCGTCGCCGTCGGCCCCAACCTGCGCGCCTGGGGCGTGCCGGTGATCGACGCGCGCGGGCGCATCGTGATGCCCGGTTTCGTCGACACGCACCACCACCTGTTCGAGACCGCGCTGCGCAGCTTCCTGGCCGACGGCCTGCTGTTCGACGGCCTGGACGCGAACATCACGCAGAACTACTTCCAGAAGATCCTGCTGACCTTCGCGCCGCAGTACAAGCCGGAGGACGTGTACATCAATACGCTGTTCGGCTCGCTGTCGCCAGCTCGATGCCGGCGTGACGACGGTGCACGACATCTCGCAGATCCACCATTCGCCGGCGCACTCCGACGCGTCGATCAAGGCGCTGCGCGACGGTGGCCGGCGCGCGGTGTTCGGCTACTTCGAGAGCGCCGGCGGCGTGGCCGGCAACCAGTACCCGGCCGACGCGCGCCGCATCCGCACGCAGCACTTCAGCTCGTTCGACCAGCTGGTGACGATGACGATGGGCGGCGAGATCTACCTGCCGGGCTACGAGGTGGCGTGGGCGCTCGGGCGCGAGCTCGGCCTGCAGGTGGCCTGCCACATCGTCGGCACCTTCGGCATGCGGCCGACCTTCGACGCGCTGGCCACGGCCAACGCCTTCGGCCCCGACAACCTGTTCATCCACATGACCGGCATGTCCGACTTCGCGTGGCAGAAGGCCAAGGACGCCGGCGTGGCGGTGTCGCTGGCGGTGCCGATCGAGATGAACATGACGCACGGCACGCCGCCGATCCTGAAGGCGCAGTCGCTCGGCTTCCGGCCGTCGCTGTCGACCGACGTGGAGTGCACGCTGACGGCCGACATGTTCACGCAGATGCGCACCGCGATGGCGCTGCAGCGCATGTTCGTCAACGCCACCAAGCTGGCCGAGCCGGGCATGCCGCACGTCGGTGGCACCGCTGCTGACCACGCGCGACGTGATCGGCTACGCCACGCTCAACGGCGCGCGCGACCTGAAGCTCGACGCCAAGGTCGGGTCGCTGACACCGGGCAAGGAGGCGGACATCGTGATCCTCGATGCCGAGGCGATCAACGTGACGCCGCTGAACCATGTGCCCGGCGCGGTGGTGTCACTGATGGAGCGCAGCAACGTCGAGACCGTGATCGTGGCCGGCCAGGTGCGCAAGTGGAAGGGCCGCCTGCTCGACGTGAACCTGAACAAGCTGCGGCGCGAGCTCGAGAACTCGCGCGACCGCATCTTTGCGGCGGCCGGCATTTCCAGAGACCTGTTCCGAGCACCATGACCCACCCCCGTTGCGGCCTTCGGCCGCTCCCCCTCAAGGGGGCGTCGCCAGCGGACCGGCAAAGCCGGATCCGCGGCGCCCACTTGGAAAGGCACCTATGACCACGCATCAAACCTCCGACATCACCCAGGCCGTGCTCGACCGCCTGTCGGCCGATGCCGACCCGCGCTTCAAGGAAATCATCTCGGCCGTGGTGCGCCACGCGCACGCGCTGGTGCGCGAGGTGGACCTGAAGCCCGAGGAGTGGATGGCGGCGATCCAGTTCCTCACGCGCGTCGGCCAGACCTGCGACGACAAGCGGCAGGAGTTCATCCTGCATGTCGGACACGCTGGGCGTCTCGATGCTGGTGGTGCAGCTCGACCAGGCACGCCGCTCGCGCGACCTGAGGGGCGCCACCGAAGCCACGGTGCAGGGGCCGTTCTACTGGGAGGGCGCGCCGATCCTGCCGCTGGGCAGCGACATCGGCAAGGGCATGCCGGGCGAGCCGGCGTACTACGCCGGCAAGGTCACCGACGGCGCGGGCAAGCCGATTGCGAATTGCTGCGTCGACGTCTGGAGCGGCGACGGCGCGGGCGTGTACGACATGCAGAAGGGCGGCGATGCGGGCATGCAGCTGCGCGCGCGCTTCCACACCGACGCGAAAGGCGAGTACCGCTTCTGGTCGATCAAGCCCACCTACTACCCGGTGCCCGCCGACGGCCCGGTGGGCGCGATGCTGCGCGCGATGGGCCGCCACCCGAACCGGCCCGGGCACATCCACATGAAGGTGTATGCCGACGGCTACGCACCGCTGACGACGCACCTGTTCGCCGCCGACAGCCCGTACCTCGACAGCGACGCGGTGTTCGGCGTGCGCGACAGCCTGATCGTGCACTACGAGAAGCACGCGCCGGGCACCGCGCCGGACGGCCGTGCGCTCGACAAGCCCTGGCACAGCGCGACGTACGACTTCGTGCTGGCCGAGGCCAAGTGAGCGTGCGATGAAGATCGGCAAGGCCACCGTCCCCGAGAGCGCGATCTGCACCTACGACGAGGAGACGATCGTCGTGCGCGGCGCGAACCTGTGCGAAGACTTGATCGGCAAGCTCGGCTTCGTCGACTACTTCCACTTCCTTGTCACCGGGCGCAAGCCCGACGCCGTGGCCAGCCGCGTGCTCGACGCGACGCTGGTGGCGATTGCCGAGCATGGCCTGGTGCCCAGCGTGCAGGCCAGCCGCATGACGCTGGCCGCCGCGCCCGATGCGATCCAGGGCGCGGTGGCTGCCGGCATCCTGGGCTGCGGCTCGGTGATCCTCGGCGCGTCGGAGACGGCGGGGCGCCTGTTCCTGCGCGTCGATGCGCTGGCCAAGGACAAGAAGATCTCGATCGATGCCGCGGCGGATGTGGTGCTGCGCGAGCTGCGCGAACAGAAGCAGGCGATCCCCGGCTACGGCCACCCGCAGCACAAGGCGCGCGACCCGCGCGTGGCGCGCCTGTTCGCGGTGGCGCAGGAGGCGGGCGCGCCGATGCACTTCGTGCGCATCGCCGAAGCGATCGAGGCCGTGCTGCCCGAGATCACCGGGCGCGACCTGCGCCTGAACGTGTCGGCCGCGATTCCCGCGGTGCTGCTCGACGTCGGCTTCCCTGCCGAGGCGCTCAAGGGTGTGCCGATCCTGGCGCGCTGCGCCGGGCTGATCGGGCACCTGACCGAAGAGCTGGCGCGGCCGATCGGCTTCGCGCTGTCGTACCAGGCCACGCGCGAGCAGGTCTATACGGGCGAACTGCCGCCGGGCTTCGTGCCCAAGACGAGCGTATGACGATCAAGGTGCTTCAAGGCGTGCGTGTCGTCGAGCACGGCACCTTCATCACCGGGCCGGCCGCGTCGATGCTGCTCGCCGACATGGGCGCCGACGTGGTGAAGGTGGAGCAGCCCGCAGGCGACCCGTTCCGCGCCTTCCGCGGCGGCCTCTACAGCCCGCATTACCAGACCTACAACCGCAACAAGAAGAGCGTCACGCTCGACACGCGCGAGAAGGCCGATCTGGCCCTCTTCGACAAGCTGGTCGGCGAGGCCGACGTCTACATCCAGAACTTCCGCCCCGGCGTGGCCGAGAAGATCGGCGCCGGCGAGGCGCGCCTGCGCGAGCTGAACCCGCGCCTGATCTACTGCGCAATCAGCGGCTTCGGCGCCGACGGCCCTGCGGCGCAGCGTCCGAGCTACGACACCGTGGCGCAGGCGGCGAGCGGCTTTCTCAAGCTGCTGATCAACCCGGCCAACCCGCGCGTCGTCGGGCCGGCGATCGCCGATGCGCTGACCGGCTTCTATGCGGCCTACGGCATCCTCGGTGCGTTGTATGAACGTGAGAAGCAGCACACGACGCACGGGCGCCGCGTCGAAGTCTCGATGCTGGAAGCCATGACGCATTTCAACCTCGATGCCTTCACGCACCTATTCTCCGAAGGCGAGGTGATGGGCCCGTACAGCCGGCCGAGCGTGTCGCAGACCTACGTGCTGCCCTGCGCCGACGGCAAGTGGATCGCACTGCACATGTCCTCGCCACCCAAGTTCTGGGAAGGCCTGGCGAAAGCGATCGAGCGACCGACGCTCTTCGACGACCCGCGCTTTGCCACGCGCGAGGCGCGCATCACGCATCAGGCTGATCTGATCGAACTGTTGACCGACACCTTCCGTGGCCACGAGCGCGCCGAGTGGTGCCGCCGCCTGGAAGCGCTCGACGTGCCGTACGCGCCGGTGTACGACACCGACGAGGTGCCGGACGATCCGCAGTCGCGTCACTTGCAGCTGTTCGTCGACACGGTGCACCCAGCCCACCCGGACGGGCCGCGCTGGCGCACCGTGCGTTGCCCGGTCAGCTTCGACGGCCAGCGTGCACTGGCAGTGACGGCGCCGCCGCTGCTCGGCGACCACGACACGGTGCTGCGTTCGGGCGCATCGCCGTGGGCGCCGCGCGACGACGCGGCCGCGGCGACAGCGTCCGTTTGAGCACTCGGCAGGGCGCGCGGGGCCGGCCGCGCAACGGGCCGTCGGCACACCGCTGCGGGCGCACTACAGTGAGTGCCCTCGATTCACCAGCGCATCCGCGATGACCGACCCCACCCCTCTCACCACGAAGGTCCCCCGCACCGTGCGTTGGGGCGTTCTGGGTGCGGCCGCCATCGCGGTGGGCCGCACGATGCCGGCGATGCAGGCAGCGCCCAGCGTCACGTTGCTGGCCCTGGCCTCGCGCGACCTGACGAAGGCACAGCATCATGCGCAGGCCCTGAGCGTCGAGCGGGCCTACGGCAGCTACGAGGCGCTGCTTGACGACGCCGACATCGAGGCCGTCTACATCCCCTTGCCCAACCGCCTGCACTTCGAGTGGGCGGTGCGCGCAATGGAAGCCGGCAAGCACGTGCTGTGCGAGAAGCCGTTGTGCATGCGTTCGCAGGACGTGCGCGAGCTGATCGCGGTGCGCGAGCGCACCGGCCGCCGCATCGAGGAAGGCTTCGCCTACCGCAACCATCCGCAGTGGGACGAATTCATGCGCCTGCGCGACAGCCAGGCCATCGGCCGCATCCGATCGATGCACGCCACATTGGCCAAGCGCTTCATGGACCCGGCCGACATCCGCAACGACGCGCAAGCCGGTGGCGGTGCACTGTACGACCTCGGCTCCTATGCGCTGAGCGCCTGCAACATCGTCTTCCAATCTGCCCCGACGCGCGTGATGGCGACGTTGGACCGGTGCCCGACCTTCGCCATCGACCGCCTGACCAGCGCGGTGCTCGACTATGGCGACCGCCACGCGCTGTTCACCGTCGGCACGCAGTCGGGGACGGCGGCCTGGGGCACGCACCAGCAACTGTCCGTGCTCGGCGAGACCGGGTGGATGCGCTTCGAGTTTCCGTTCGCCCATGCGCGGCCGACGGCCTGTGCGCTCGAGTGGGGCGATGCCGGCACGGTCGGCGCGTTCGCGTCGCAGCGCCTCACCTTCGAGCCGGCCAACCAGTACGTCAACCAGGTCGAGCGCTTCTCGCGACTGCTGCTGGGCGAGGCGGTGCCGAGCTGGCCGATCGAGGACTCGCTGGACATCGTGCGCACCACCGAGGCACTGATCGAGTCAGCGCGCACGGGGCATTGGCAGTCGCTGTGAGTGCGTCCATGCGCAGCGCGCCTTGGTCTCGAAGGTCCGAGGCCGCGAGGGAAAACACTTTCTCCGGCGCCAGGCCCGCTCGCGTTTAATTCACCCAATCGTGCACTAGATCGATTATGTCGTGTCCACCTCCTCCACGCCCCGTGACTTCCATGCGCTCGTGACCGGTGCCACCGGCGGCATCGGCCGGGGCGTCTGCGACGCGATCGCCGACATGGCCCGAACGCAGGGCCTGCGCCTGCGCCTGAGCGTGGCCAGTTCGCGCGCCGGTGCGAAGCTGGACACGCTGGCCACCGAGTTGAGCGCGGCCGGCATCGAGACGGTGCCGCTGGCCGGCGACGTCACCGATCCGGCGGCGTGTCGCGACATCGTCGAGCAGGCTGTGGCGCGCGGTGGCGATCTGCACGCGCTGGTCTGCGTCGCCGGCTCGTCGAAGGCGGCCGCGCTGGCCGACCTCGACGTGGAGCAGTGGGACCAGACGTTCGCGCTCAACGTGCGCTCGGTGTGGTTGATGGCGCAGGCGGCGCGGGCCAGCCTGGCACGCACGCGTGGCAGCATCACGGCCGTGGCGTCGATGTCCGGCGTGCAGCCGCATCCGGGCCTGGGCGCCTACTCGCCGGCCAAGGCGGCGCTGATCATGCTGTGCCGTCAACTGGCGCAGGAGTGGGCGCACGAGGGCATCCGCACCAACTGCGTCAGCCCGGGCATGATCCGCACGCCGCTGACCGAGGCGATCTACCACGACGCGGCGACGCTGCAGCGCCGCGAGTCGCTGGTGCCGCTGGGCCGCATCGGCACCGCGCAGGAAGTCGGCCAGGCCGTGGCCTACCTCGCCAGTGCCGCCGCCTCGTACGTCAACGGCGCCAACCTGCTCGTCGACGGCGACGTGTCCGAGCACATGCTGGCGCTGATCCCCGGGCGCCCGGGTGCCGTCTCGATCCCGGCCGATCCGGCGCGCTCGCCATGAGCGCGACGACCTCAAGAGCGCGCAAGTCCGCGCCGGCTGTAGAGCGTGCCAGGCCAGCCAAGCTCGTCGAGCCGACACCAGCCGCCCAGCCCCTCGCGGGCGGTGTTGCCGAAGCCAACCCGGCGCGCCTGCGCGACGCAGAGCGTTCGCGTCGCCAGATCCTCGCCGCGGCGCGCAGCGAGTTCGCCGAGAACGGCCTGGCCGGCACGCGGCTGGACACCGTGGCGCAACTGGCCGGCGTCGACAAGCGACTGATCTACTACTACTTCAAGAACAAGGAAAGCCTGTTCCTCGAGGTGCTGATCGACGCGATGACGCACATCCGCAGCGAGGAGACCAAGCTCAAACTGCTCGACCTCGAGCCGGTCGAGGCCGTGCGCACGCTGATCCGCTTCTCCTGGGAGTACTACCTGGCGAACCCGGAATTCATCCGCCTGATCAACACCGAGAACCTGCACCGGGCCAAGCACCTGGCCACGTCGGACCGCATCCAGCGCATCAACCGGCCGCTGGTCGAGATGCTCGGCACGGTGCTCGAGCGAGGCCGAGTGGCCGGCGTGTTCCGCGGCGGGGTCGACCCGCTGCAGCTCTACCTGTCGATGGTCGGATTGACCTACTACTACGTCTCCAACCAGCACACGCTGTCGCACATGTTCCGGCGCGACCTGATGACGCCGCGCGCCAAGGCCGAGCGGCTGTCGCACGTCACCGACGTGTTGCTCGGCTATCTGCTGCCAAGCTGAACGGCAGCGTACTGGCGGGGGCGGCGGGTTAGCCCTGATGTAACTCACCCGGTCGGGAAATAAGCTTTGCTTCTCGACAACGCGGCCCGCAACGGGCGGACGCGCTCGACCCTTCAACGAGCAGGAGACCCCCGATGCGTCACTCAAGCAACCGTCGCACCCTGGTGCAATCCCTGGCCGCCCTCGCCGCTGCCGGCGCGCTGCCCGCGTCGTGGGCGCAGGCCGCCAAGATCGGCCTGATCTTCTCGGAGACCATGACCGACCAGGACGTGCGGGCCAAGCTGCTGGTCGAAAAGTACGGTCCCGCACTCGGCCCGGACTTCGACTTCAAGCCCTACTTCGGCGCCACGCTGTTCAAGCAGGGCACCGAGATCGTCGCGATGCAGCGCGGCAACCTCGACATGGGCGCGCTGTCGGTGTCCGACATCCAGCGCCAGATCCCGGAGTGGGGCATCGTCGGAGCGCCCTACGTCTTCCGCGACCTGGCCCACATGCAGAAGACCTTCGCCAGTGACGTCGGCAAGGAGCTGTTCAAGCTGTCCGAAGACAAGCTCGGCATCAAGATGCTGGCGGTCTGGTACATCGGCACGCGCCACGTCAGCCTGCGCACGAAGAAGAAGGTCAACACCCCGGCCGACCTGGCCGGCGTGAAGCTGCGCATGCCGGCCGGCGAGGGCTGGCAGTTCATCGGCACGGCGCTGGGCGCCAATCCGGTGCCGGTGGCCTTCACCGAGGTCTACACCGCGCTGCAGACCGGGGCCATCGACGCGCAGGACAACCCGATGCCGTTGACGCGCACGATGAAGTTCCAGGAGGTGCTGAGCCAGTACGTGCTGACCGGCCACCTGGTGAACTTCAACATCCTGTCGATCCGCAAGGCCAAGTGGGACGCGATGACGCCAGCGCAGCAGCAGCGCCTGCAGGCCGCGTCTACCGAGGTGGCCAACGCCATCACGGCGCAGATGGTCAAGGAGGAAGGCGAGCTGGTCGAGTTCTTCAAGTCCGCCGGGCTGGACGTCTACACGCCCGATCGCGCCGCGTTCCGCAACTTCGCGATCGACATGATCAAGAAGTCGAAGTTCATCGGCGAGTGGAAGCCGGGCATGCTGGACGCGATCAGCGCGATGTGACGTGCACCGGACCGCGGCGCTGCGCGCGCCGCGGTTGCTTCCGTCAGACGTGAAGGGGTTCCCATGGTGAGCCGAACCCGGCAGCTGGGTGAGTGGCTGCTGCGCCGATCCGAGAACGTTGCGGCCCTGCTGATGGTCGTGATGATGTCCTCGTTCCTGTACCAGATCGTCGTGCGCTACGGCTTTGGTGGCGCAACGCCGTGGGCCGAGGAGATCTGCGTGATCATGTGGATCTGGAGCATCCTGTGGTGCTGCGCCGTGGTCTCGCGTCCGTCGGACGACATCCGCATCGACCTCATCACGGTGAAGGCTTCACCCGTCGGACGGCGCATCCTGGAAGGCTTGTGCAGCATCGCGTTGATCGTGCTGTTCGCCATCGGCCTACCCGGCGCCTGGAACTACGTCAGCTTCATGAAGATCGAGACGACGCCGGCGATCGGCCTGCGCTACCACTGGATCTTCTCGGTCTACATCCTGTTCGCCTGCGCGGTGATCGTGCGCCAGTCCTGGCACCTGTGGCAGGCGATCCGAGGCACCGGCACACAGCATTACGCCGAAGGCAGAGAGGCGGCTGAGCTGTGAGCTTCCTGACCAGTCCGTTCGGCCTCACGGTGCTGATCATCCTGGGCCTGAGCATGCTCGGCGCGCCGATCGGCCTGTCGATGATCGGCGCGTCGATCTTCTACCTGTTCTGGGTCAAGCAGGACATCGGCCTGGCCGCCGAGCAGTTGCTGCAGGGCCTGTGGAACGGCTACACGCTGCTGTCGATCCCGCTGTTCATCGTCGCGGCCAACTTCATGTCGATCGGCGCTTTGAGCCAGAGGTTGATGGACTTCTGCAGCGCGCTGGTCGGGCGCTTCCGCGGTGGCCTGGGCCATGTCAACGTCATCTCGAGCCTGATCTTCGCCGGCATGTCCGGTTCGGCCGTGGCCGACGCCGTGGGCCTGGGCAAGATCTCGATCGACATGATGACGCGCGGCGGCCGCTACACGCCGAGCTACGCCGGCGCCATCACGGCCGCGACGGCCGTCATCGGCCCGATCATCCCACCGTCGATCCCGATGGTGCTGTACTCGCTGGTGTCCGACGCCTCCATCGGCTTCCTCTTCCTGGCCGGCGTGATTCCGGGCCTGGCGATGACCTTCGTGATGTCGGGCGTCAACTGGTACATGGCGCGCAAGCACGACTTCCCGGTCGAGAAGGCGGTGCCGCTGCGCGAGTTGCCACGCATCACCTGGGAGGCCCTGCCCGCGTTGATGATGCCGGTGGTGCTGCTCGGCGGCATCTACGGCGGCGTGATGACGCCCACCGAGGCCGCGGCCGTGGCGGCCGGTTACGCGCTGCTGGTGTCGTGGCTGCTCTACCGCTCGGTCACGCTGCGGGCCACCTACCTGTCGCTGCTGGCCAGCGCTCGCTCCACGGCGTCGGTGGGCATCCTGGTGGCCGGTGCGCTGGTCTTCAACTACGTGGTGACGAAGGAGAACATCCCGGTCGACATCAAGCTCTGGCTCGACGGCTTCAACCTCAGCAAGTGGGAGTTCCTGCTGATGGTCAACCTGCTGCTGCTCGGCCTGGGTTGCCTGCTCGACGCCAGCACCGTGCTGCTGGTGATCGTGCCGATCCTGATCCCCACCGCGCAGGGCTTGGGCATCGACATGGTGCACTTCGGCCTCGTCGTCGTGATGAACCTGATGATCGGCTTGATCACGCCGCCGTACGGCCTGCTGCTGTTCATCGTCGCCAGCCTCACGAAAGCCTCGTTCGCATCGATCGTCAAGGACACCATTCCCTTCATCGTCGCACTCATCGCCGCGCTGGCCGTGCTCACCGCCTTTCCCGACATCGTGCTCTGGCTGCCGCGGATGTTCGGCTACAAGGGCTGACGCAACCCAACACCATGACCCACAAGATCTTCATCCTCAACGGCCCCAACCTGAACCGGCTGGGCACGCGCGAACCGCAGCTGTACGGCAAGGAGACGCTGACCGATTTGCGTGAGCGCTGCCAGTCTCAAGGCGCAGTCGCTCGGCCTGCAGCTGGAGTTCCGCCAGACCAACTTCGAGGGCGAGCTGGTCGAGAGCGTGCACGACGCCATCGATGGGGCCGACGGCCTCATCATCAACCCGGCAGGCCTGACCTTCACCTCGGTCGCGCTGATGGACTCGCTGAAGATGTTCGACGGCCCGAAGGTGGAACTGCACATCACCAACGTGCATGCGCGCGAGGAGATCTACCACCGCTCGCTGGTCTCGCGCACCGCCACTGCGGTGATGGCGGGCTTCGGCACCAACGGCTACCTGATGGCGCTCGACTGGATGGCCGAGCGCCTGGGCACCCCGCGCCATGGCTGACGCACAACGCTTTGCTGGCCGCGTCGCGCTGATCACCGGCGGCGCCTCGGGGATCGGCCTGGCCACCGCGCGCCGCATGGTCGGCCGAGAGCGGGCGCGTGCTGCTGTGGGACGTCGACGCCGCCGCCCTCGAGCGCGCGCGCGCCGAGTTCGGCGCTGCTGCGCTTTGCCAGCGCGTCGACGTCACGCGCGAGGACGACGTCGCCACGTCACTGGCCGGCGCAATGGCGCAGCTCGGCCGCCTGGACATCGTCGTCAACAGCGCCGGCATCACCGGACCGACGGAACCGTTCTGGCAACACTCGACGGCGTCCTGGCGCAAGGTGCTCGACCTCAACCTCGACGCCGTGTTCTTCGCTTCGCGTGCCGCGGTGCCGCACCTGATCGCCGCTGGCGGCGGCCACATCGTCAACCTGGCCTCGATCGCAGGCAAGGAGGGCAACAGGCACCAGGCGGCGTACTCGGCGTCGAAGGCGGGTGTCATCGGCCTGACCAAGTCGATGGGCAAGGACCTCGTCGAGCACAACATCCTGGTCAACGCGGTCGCACCGGCGGCGATCGAAGGCGAACTGATCAAGCAGATGCCGCAGTCCCAGATCGACTTCGTGCGCGCCAAGATCCCGATGAACCGCCTGGGCCGCCTCGAGGAAGTCGCCGCGCTGGTGTGCTGGCTCGCCAGCGACGACTGCAGCTTCAACACGGGCGCGGTGTTCGACATCTCGGGCGGGCGCGCCACGTATTGATCGCGCTGGATCGCGACTGCCAGGCTGCGGCAAGGGGCTGTCTGAAAGACGGCTATAATTTCAGGCTCTGACGCGGGGTGGAGCAGCCTGGTAGCTCGTTGGGCTCATAACCCAAAGGTCGCAAGTTCAAATCTTGCCCCCGCAACCAATTCGAGCAAACGCCAACCAATAGGTTGGCGTTTTGCTTTGTGGCAGCGACAACGCACTCAGAATGCGCACGTGACGCTCAAACTGGGTTGCATTGGCGACGTTACACCGGCGCGACCGACCTCGCCAACAACCTCGTGCGCGCCGGCATGCGGGTCTTCCAAATGATCGGCGTGCCCGCGGCGCGGTGTAGATCTACTTCAAGGTCTGCTTGACCTTCGACTGCACCACAGAGGGCAACACCGGCCCGGTCGCCGAGGCGCTGATGGACGAATTGAAGGCTGACTTCGCCATCGTCAGCGGTAGTTGTTCGACGGCGACGCAGGCCCAGGTGGCGGCGTTCACTGCCGCAGGAGGCAAGGCCTTTGCCATCGATCCGCTGCGCTTGGCCGCGGGCGACGACCCGGTGCGGCAGGCGCTCGCGTGGGCGCGGTCGTTGTTGGGCGAGAAGCCGGTGCTCGTGTACGCCACTGCAGACGCCAACGCCGTCAAGAGCGTGCAGGACACATTGGGCGCATCGCGCGCCGGCACGCTGGTTGAAGGTTGCCTCGCGCGCGTGGCGCAGGGGCTTGTGCAAGCCGGCGTCGCGCAAGTGGTCGTGGCGGGCGGAGAAACCTCGGGGGCGTGTGTGCAGGCGCCCGGCGCCGCGTATCGGCGCGCAGATCGACCCTGGCGTGCCGTGGTGCTATGCGCCGACGCAACGCATTCACCCGGCGTTGAAATCCGGCACCTTTGGCCGCGCCGACTTCTTCAACCACGCCTTCACGGCCTTGACTTGATTGCGCTCGCGAGGGCGAGGCGCTGACGCGCGCTCACTTCACTGAGCCTGCGGCCAGACCTCGTCGCCGAACAACTTCAACGCATTGCGCCCAGCGCGCTCGCGGAAGCTTTTGCGCGCGAACAGCTTGGCCTGCGCCTGATCTGGCAGATCGGTGATGTTGATGACGTGGCGTGCGATCAGCGTGTCGATCACGTCTTCGAGCACGCGCACGAAGTCGGCATCGAGACGGGCGAAGCCGTCGTCTGCGGCATCGCGGCCAGGGCAATCGCAGTGTGGGCAGGGCATGCCGGCCTTATCGGCACGGCCTGGCGGAAACTTGAGCCTTCAGCGCAGGCCGGCGATGTAGTCCGACACCGCCTTGATCTCGCGGTCGCTCAGCTTGGCCGCAATGGTGACCATTTGTGCACTGTTGGCGCGCGCGCCACTGCGGAAAGCCACCATCTGCGCCTCGGTGTAGTCGCCGTGCTGGCCGCCCATGCGCGGGTACTGTGCGGGCAAGCCGGCGCCGCTGGGGCCGTGGCAGGCGGCGCAGGCGGGCACAGCCTTTTCGGCAATGCCGCCGCGATAGATCTTCTCGCCGAGCGTCACCAGCGCCTTGTCCTTGGCGAACCCGGGCTTGGCGCTCTTGCTGGCGTAGAACGCTGCGACGTTCTTCATGTCGTCGTCCGACAGCGTCGAGGCAAAGCCTTTCATGACGGCGTTGTTGCGTTTGCCGGACTTGAACTCGGTCAACTGCTTGACGAGGTACTCGTAGTGCTGGCCGGCCAGGATCGGATTGGCCGGGCTGCCGCGCGAGCCGTCGGCGGTGTGGCAGGCCGCGCAGACCTGCGCGACCGCCTGGCCCTTGGCCAGATCGGGCTTGGCAGCGGGTGCAGCGGCCGTGGCCGCAGAAGCCACGTGAGCAAAGGCGGCGAGGGCGCCGAGCAGCAGATAACGAGCCTTCATGGAGTCGCGGGCCTGAATGTTGGGGTGATGTCCAGGCGGTGTGCCCGGGCGCAAAACCGGCGAATTTTACAATGCCGAATGTCCAAGCCCACTGCCCCTCGTTCCCCAGCGCAACAAGCCTTGGCCTGGACGCACACCGCGCGCTTCCTCACCACCGCTGCGCAGCTCGACCAGTTGCCGCTGCCGGAGCTGCCCGAGATCGCCTTTGTCGGCCGCAGCAACGCCGGTAAATCGACCGCGATCAACACGCTGGCGCAGCAAAAGCGGCTGGCCTTTGCCTCGAAGACGCCGGGGCGCACGCAGCACATCAACTTGTTCGAGCTCGGCCCCGCCGATGCGCCCGACGCACTGTTCGCTGACCTGCCGGGCTACGGCTACGCGGCGGTGGAGCGCGACGCCAAGCTGCGCTGGCAGCAGGTCATGGCCGACTACCTGGCGCAGCGGCGAGATCTTTCCGGCGTGGTGCTGCTCGCTGATTCGCGTCTGGGCCTGACCGATCTGGATCATCGTCTGCTCGAGTGGATTGCGCAGCGAGTGCGCAACGGCACAGTGAAGCTGCTGGTGCTGTTGACAAAGGCCGACAAGCTGTCGCGCAAGGAGGCCGATGCATCGCTGAACGCGACGACGGCGGCGCTCGGCGCGTATTCGAGCGAGGAGGCCGACATTGGCATCACGTTGTTTTCGGCGCTGAAGCGCACGGGCGTCGAAGATGTGGCGCTGACCTTGCGGGGCTGGGTGGCGCCTTGAGCCTGTCGATTCGCTGCTTCGACGTCGTGCTGCCGCACGGCATCACGCTGTCGTGCCGCGCGAACACCGAGGCGCCAGGCTTGCCGCGCGTGCTGCTGCTGCACGGATTTCCCGAAGCGGCGTTCGTGTGGGACGAGGTGATGCGACGTCTTGATGGCCGTGTGCATTGCGTGGCGCCGAACCTGCGCGGCTATGAACGATCGAGCGCTCCGGTGGAGGTCGAGGCGTATCGCGCCAGGCACCTGGTCGCCGACATCGCCGCGCTGATCGCACAGCAGGGCGCGCCGATCGACCTGCTCGTCGCGCACGACTGGGGCGGCGCAATCGCCTGGAACTTTGCTGCGCTGAAGCCCGAACTGCTGCGCCGCCTGCTCATCGTCAACTCGCCACACCCTGCCACCTTCCTGCGCGAGCTGCGCGACAACCCGGCGCAACAAGCGGCCAGCGCCTACATGACCTTCCTCTGCCGCCCCGACGCTGCGGCATTGCTCGCCGAGAACGACTTCGCACGCATGTGGCCGTTCTTCGAGAACATGGGAGGCAGCGCGTGGCTCGACGAGCCGACACGCGAACGCTATCGCGAGGTCTGGCGGTACGGCCTCGATGGCGGGCTCAACTACTACCGCGCGTCGCCGCTGCGGCCACCGCAGTCGGCAGGCGATGCGATCCACACGCTCGCGCTACCGGCCGAGATGACGACGGTGCGCGTGCCGACGACGGTGCTGTGGGGCGATGCCGACACCGCATTGCCACCGGCCTTGCTCGATGGGCTCGAAGCCTTCGTTCCTGATCTCGATGTGCAGCAAGTGGCTGGCGCGACGCACTGGGTGGTGCATGAGCAGCCGCAGCGGGTGGCCGATGCGATCGCGCAGCAGGCCACCCGACGCTAGCGTCTGCTACGGCCGCCCCAGGAACAACGCGACCCCGGTTTCTCCCCGCGGCGCATGCGTCAGGCCAAGGTACAGCGGCCCCAGGCCTGTGTCCGCGCCGACGAACACACTCATGCCGGTGCGCAACTGGCCTTCACGCGCGTCCGCCCGGGTCGCCCACGCGTTGCCCGCTTCCGCCGTCGCGCCGAGGAACAGGCCGCGTGCGGCCAGCGGGGTGTAAGGCAGGCGCCAGTACCAGGTGAGGCGCGAGAAAGCGACGTAGTTGCCGAGCAGTTGGCCGTCGCGGTAACCGGAGAGTTGGTGAAAGCCGCCGAGCGCGTAGCCGCCGATGGCCTGTGGCTCGCGCTGGCTGGCGCCGCGCAACGCACCGAAGAGACTGAAGCTGTGCGCGCCGAAGGTCTGGACGCCCATCGCCGAGGTTTCGAGCTGCTGGAAGCGGCCAGCGGTGCTGCGTTCGCCGAGCGACATCTGGCCGACGAGGCGGTAGCCGAGGGTGGGAAAGTTTGCGTAGTCGAGTTGATCGACGACGACGGCCAGGCGTGCGCCAACATCAGTGGAGTGCACCTTCTTTGGCACGCCGGTCACGTCCGCGCTGACGAGCGTTGGCTCGGCACTGAGGCGTTGTGACGTGAGGCCCAGGCGCACCTCGCCGAAACGTCCCCAGGGCTGACCGAGGTCGAGGCCGATGCGGCTGTCATTGCGCTTGTAGCGCGCCAGCTCGTCGCCACGTTCGTTGTAGAGCGTGCCGTAGCGTCGCTCGATGCCGGCATAGGCGGCGACGAACCAGTCGTTGGAGATGCCGATGGTCCAGTTCAACGGGTGGTAGATCTCGGTGAACAGCGACGGCACGGCGCCGATCTGCACGCGGTTGCGCCACTCGGTGCCGCTCGGTGTGAGCCAGTGGCGGTTGTGGCTCAGCTTCAGGTTGAAGCTGCCTCGGCCGTCGAAGTCGGTGGACAGATCGAGGCCGACGCGCAGGTAGTTCGGGCCCCAGGGTTTGTCGTCGAGATCGAACACCAGTTCGTCGCGGCCGCCGCGCGTGACGATGCGGTAGTCCACGCGCAGGTAGTCGCCGCTGGACATCAACGTGCGCACGTCGCGCTCGGCGCGCGCGCGGTCGAAGGGCTGCCCGGGCTGCATCTCGAGTTGCGCCGCAAAGCGGGCCGGGTTGGTGACGGTGTCACCTTCGAAGCCGACCGCGGCCAGCGCGGCCTCTGACGCGTGCTTTGGCGAGCCGGAGGGCAGGGCGGACCGCCACTGCGCGTACTCGTCGGCGCTGCGGGCCAGCGGCTGCAAGCGGGTCAATGCTGCTCGCGCGCCGCGCTCGCCGAGGCTGATGAGTTCGGCGCTGCGCTCGAAATCGCCCGCCGTCAGCGTGCCGAGCTGCGGCGCCACGAGCACGTCGCGCTCGCCCATCGTGGCCAGGCTGCGTTGCACGTTCTGCTCGGTGAGGATGTTGATCATCTGCGTCGTGACGCCGAGCGCGGACGACAGCGAGTTGCGTCCGGCCAGCGGCGTGCCGACGTTGACGACGATCACCACATCGACGCCCATCGCACGCGCCACATCGATCGGCACGTTGTTGACGAGACCGCCGTCGCCGAGCACGCGGCCGTCGACGTCGATCGGCGAGAACACGCCCGGCACGCTCATCGACGAGCGCAGCGCGGTCGAGAGGTCGCCGTGGTCGAGCACGACGGCGGCGCCCGTTTCCAGATCGGTGGCGACGGCGCGAAACGGGATTGGCAAGCGGTCGAATGCATCGACGGTGCGCACCGGCAGCGTGTAGCGGCGCAGCAGTGATTCGAGGCGGCGCGTGTTGACGGCGGCCACGGGGGCGCGCAGCTCGCCGTCCCGCAGGCCGAATTCAAACAGCGCCGAGAACTCGAAATCTTCTTCCTTGCGCCGCTGCGAGAGGTGCTGGCGCTCCTGGCGCGGCTCGAAGACATTCGTCCAGTCGATGGCGCGCACCTCGCGCTCGACCTCGTGTGCGCTCATGCCGCTGGCATAGAGACCGCCGACGATGGCGCCCATCGAGGTGCCGGCCACGGCATCGATGCGGATGCGCTGTTCTTCGAGCACTTTGAGCACACCGACATGCGCCAAGCCGCGCGCGCCGCCGCCAGAGAGCACGAGGCCGATGCGGGGGCGCGGCTCCTGCGCATGAGCGACGCCGACGACGAGGATCACGACGAGAACGAGCAAGCGACACATGCACACATTCTGACCCGCAAGAAAAAGGGCCAGCGGCAAAGCCGCTGGCCCTTTCAAGTAGCAATGATCGTGCGATGAGCGGCAGCCAAGGCTGTCCGCTCGATCGGACGGCCGGCAATTACATATCCATGCCGCCCATGCCGCCCATGCCACCCATTCCGCCGCCGCCCATCGCGGGGGCGTCTTCCTTCGGCGACTCGGCCACCATGGCTTCGGTCGTCAGCATCAGCGAAGCGACAGACGCAGCGTTCTGCAGCGCCATGCGCGTCACCTTGGTCGGATCGAGAATGCCCATCTCGATCATGTCGCCGTAGGTGTCGTTGGCCGCATTGAAGCCGTAGTTGCCCTTGCCGCCCATGACGGCATTGACGACCACGCTCGGCTCGCCGCCGGCGTTGTACACAATCTCGCGCAGCGGCTGCTCGACAGCGCGCATGACGATCTTGATGCCGGCTTCCTGGTCGGGGTTGTCGCCCTTGATGGCGCCGGCCGCCGTACGTGCGCGCAGCAGCGCCACGCCACCACCGGCGACGATGCCTTCTTCGACGGCCGCACGCGTGGCGTGCAGCGCGTCTTCGACGCGGGCCTTCTTTTCCTTCATCTCGACTTCGGTGGCGGCGCCGACCTTGATCAGCGCCACACCGCCGGCGAGCTTGGCCACGCGCTCTTGCAGCTTCTCGCGGTCGTAGTCGCTGGTGGCTTCTTCGATCTGCACGCGGATCTGCTTGACGCGCGCTTCGATGTCGGCCGCGGCACCGGCGCCGTCGATCAGCGTCGTGTTTTCCTTCGCCACTTCAACGCGCTTGGCCTGGCCCAAGTCAGCCAGCGTGACCTTCTCGAGCGTCAGGCCGACTTCTTCGGCGATGACCTTGCCGCCGGTCAGGATGGCGATGTCTTCCAGCATGGCCTTGCGGCGGTCGCCGAAGCCCGGCGCCTTGACGGCGACGACCTTCAGGATGCCGCGGATCGTGTTGACGACGAGAGTCGCCAGCGCTTCGCCTTCGACTTCTTCGGCAATGATCAGCAGCGGCCGGCCGGCCTTGGCCACCTGCTCCAGCGTCGGCAGCAATTCGCGGATGTTGCTGACCTTCTTGTCGTGCAGCAGCACGTACGGGTTGTCGAGGATCGCCGACTGCTTCTCGGGGCTGTTGATGAAGTAGGGCGACAGGTAGCCGCGGTCGAACTGCATGCCTTCGACGACGTCGAGCTCGTTGTCGAGCGACTTGCCGTCTTCGACGGTGATCACGCCCTCCTTGCCGACCTTATCCATTGCGTCGGCAATGATCTTGCCGATCGACTCGTCGGAGTTGGCCGAGATGGCGCCGACCTGGGCGATTTCCTTGCTCGTCGTCGTCGCCTTGCTCTGCTTCTTCAACTCGGCGACCAGGGCGGTCACGGCCTTGTCGATGCCGCGCTTCAGGTCCATCGGGTTCATGCCCGCGGCCACGTACTTCATGCCTTCGCGCACGATCGACTGCGCCAGCACCGTTGCGGTGGTGGTGCCGTCACCGGCGTTGTCGCTGGTCTTGGAAGCGACTTCCTTGACCATCTGGGCGCCCATGTTCATGAGCTTGTCCTTGAGCTCGATCTCCTTCGCGACCGAGACACCGTCCTTGGTGACCGTGGGGGCGCCGAAGCTGCGCTCGAGCACCACGTTGCGGCCCTTGGGGCCGAGGGTGACCTTGACCGCGTTGGCCAGGATGTTCACGCCTTCGACCATGCGCGCACGTGCGTCGCCGCCGAAGACAACGTCTTTTGCTGCCATGTTTCTTCTCTCCTGAGTTCTTGATGGATTACTTGGACTCGACGACGGCGAAGAGGTCTTCTTCGCGCATCACCAGCAGTTCGTCGCCATCGACCTTGACGGTCTGGCCGCTGTATTTGCCGAACAACACGCGGTCGCCGGTCTTGACGTTGGGCACCACGAAGTCGCCCTTGTCATTGCGCTTGCCGGGGCCGACGGCCAGCACTTCACCCTGATCGGGCTTTTCGGCGGCGTTGTCGGGGATCACGATGCCCGAGGCGGTCTTGGTTTCTTGCTCGAGGCGCTTGACGATCACGCGATCGTGCAACGGACGAAGTTTCATGCTTGGGTCTCCAAGGAGGTCTTAGCGAGGATGGGAGAACGATGACACGAAAGTGTGCATACGCCCACATTGGGTGGGCCGCAGTCTCTGCAACCCGTTAGCACTCAACTGAGTCGAGTGCTAGCAAGATGATTATAGAGACGGATTCGGGCCTTTCAAGGCCACGGTCATCGTCGATTTCAGGAGGGCAGCGAGTCGCGCGGGTCGGGCGGCGCGTCGGCTGCCGTCGGATCGACCGGCGCCTTGGACTCGACCCGATAGGCCTCGCTGGCCCAGGCGCCGAGGTCGATGCTCGAACAACGCTCGCTGCAGAACGGCCGCCAGCGATTGGTGCTTGCCAGCACGGAAGGGCCCTTGCAGCGCGGGCAAGGCACCGTCCGCGCGTCGCTGCTCAAGAGCAGATGGCCAGCTCGAGTGACTGGTCTTCGGTGATCGGCTTCATGCGGCCTTCGCTGTCGGGCCGCATCAGGCGCACCGAAACGATCAGGCGGTGGCCCGAAATCTCAGGCACCAGGCCGAGCGTTTCGTCCAGGCGCACTCGCAGAAGATGGAAGGGCTTGCCGGGCGGCAGCGTCTGCTGGTACTGGCCCGCCTTGGCAATCACGCGCTGCGGCGCGCCGGAGTCGCGCAGCAGGCCCAGCAGCACGCTCTGCGCCTCGGCCAGCGGTGTGACGGTGCCGACCCACTGCATCAGGTCGGCGCGGCGCTTGGCGGGGTCCTGCTGTTGCCAGGCGTAGTAGGCCGGCAGGTCGAACTCGCAGGTGCCGCCGGGGATGCTGATGCGGCTCCTGATCGTCATCAGGAATTCATTGGTCGTCAGCGGTGCGCCGGCCTTGCCCGGCAGGGTGTTGAGCACGTTGAAGGCGTGGTCGATCTTGGCGGTGACGGCGTCGAGCGCTGCTTCGGAGACGCCAGGCTTGCCACGAAAGGCTTGGTATTCGATCTTGTGGCGATCGAGGTCCTTGAGCAGATCGCTCTTCAGGTCGGCGCGCGACGCGACGTCGACGATCTCGAACAGCGTTGCCAGTGCGAAATGGTGGTCGAGCGCCGTGTCGCGCGGGATCAGCTGGCCGAGGCGGTCGAACAAGTGCTCGAGCCGCAGCATGGTGCGGATGCCTTCGTTGAGCGGGTATTCGTAGCGGACCACGGCGCCTTCTCTGTGTTTTCGACGTCTGGCCCGGAGAGCGGGCCGCAACTCAGAACGTCGGTCGATGATTGTTCCACAGGCGCCAAAGCACTTCGGTATGCGCTTGCAACTCAAGCAGCGTGATGCCGTCGTTGAAGATGACCGCGTCGGCGACGGCGCGGCGCGCTTCGCGAGTGGCCTGCGCGGCGATGGCTTGAGCGGCGGCTTCGCGCGTCCAACCCGGCCTGGCGGCGACGCGTTTGACTTGTGTCTCCGCGCTGCAATCGACCACGAGCACACGGTGCACACGCGAGCGCCAGTGTTTGGACTCGGCAAGCAGCGGAACGTCGAAGACGAGCACCGGGCTGGCAGAGGCCGATGCTTGACGTTGTACCTCGGTACCGATCAACGGGTGCAGCACGGCCTCCAGGCGTTGACGCACGGTGGCATCGGCAAAGGCGCGCCCGCGCATCGCAGCGCGGTCGAGGCTGCCGTCGGCGTTGAGGATGGCATTGCCAAACTCGCGCTCGATCGCCGGCATGGCAGCACCACCAGCGACCGTGAGCGCGCGCGCAATCGCGTCGGTGTCGATCAACGGCGCGCCGAGCGACACGAGCATGGCCGCCACGGTGCTCTTGCCGCTGCCGATGCCGCCAGTCAAACCGATCTTCAAAGGCCCGTGTCCCATGGGGCCGCAGTGTGCGTCAGGTCCAGCCAATCCACGCCAGCACCGTTGGCGCGCCGATCAGCATCACGGACAAGCCGGCGCCCGCCAGGAACGGACCGAAGGGCACGTAGCGGCCCTCGCGCAACTGGCCACTGAATTTCATGAAGATGCCGACCGCGGCGCCGATCACCGATGCCGCGAGGATGACCGGCACCAGCATCGGCCAACCGAGCCACGCGCCAAGCGCCGCGAGCAGTTTGAAGTCGCCATGCCCCATGCCCTCTTTGCCGGTGGTCAGCTTGAAGAGCTGATAGACGCTCCACAGCGCCAGGTAGCCGGCCACCGCGCCCCACAGTGCGGAGGCCAGCGGAATGGTCCAGCCCAGCGCCGCCGAGATCAGTCCACCCCAGAGCAGCGGCAGCGTCAGCGAATCTGGCAGAAGAGTGGTGTCCCAGTCGATCATCGCCAGGGCGACGAGGCAGGCCGCGAAGGCGCACCAGGCCAGAGCTACCGGCTGCTCATTGAAACGCCAGGCCACGGCGCCGAACAAGATGGCGGTGGCCAGTTCGATCAGCGGGTAGCGAGCGCTGATGCGCACGCCGCAAGCCGAGCACCGGGCCTTGAGAAGCAGCCAGCTGAGCACAGGGATGTTCTCGTACCAGCGCAGCACGTGGCCGCAAGAAGGGCAGCGTGATCGCGGCCGCACGACCGAGAACTGGGGTAGCGCCTCGACCGACTGACCGAGTGCCTGCGCAGCGCGCTGGTGTTCCGCAGAAGGCCGGGCCGCAGCGTCCTTCGGCGCGAACACGCGTCGCCAGGCATCGCCGTCCAACATGTGCCCCGCGACCTCGGCCCACCACTGCCGCTCCATCAAGAGCGGCAGGCGATGAACGACGACGTTCAGGAAGCTGCCGATGCACAGGCCCAGCAAGGCCAACACCGGCGGCGACAGCAGCAAGTCCAGAGGCAGCGCGCCCATCGGCGCGTTGTCAGACCACGGCGCCGAGCTTGAAGATCGGCAGGTACATCGAGACCACGATGCCGCCGATCAGCACACCCAGAATGACGATGATGAACGGCTCCATCAGGCTCGACAGGCCTTTGACCATTTCATCGACTTCCTCTTCGTAAAACTCGGCGGCTTTGGCGAGCATGTGGTCAAGCGAGCCGGACTCTTCGCCGATCGATGCCATCTGCAGCACCATCGTCGGGAAGACGCCCGTGTTTTGCATGGCCATCGTCAGCGCGGTGCCGGTCGACACTTCTTTCTGGATCTGCTCGGTGGCCTGTGCGTAGACTGCATTGCCCGCCGCACCGCCCACCGAGTCGAGCGCTTCGACCAGCGGCACGCCGGCGCCGAACATTGTCGACAGCGTGCGTGTCCAGCGTGCCAGCACGGCCTTGCGAATCAGATCGCCGAACACTGGTATGCGCAGGAACAGGCGGTCCATTGCCATCTGCATCTTTTCCGAGCGGCGCCACGTCTGCATGAAGAAGTAGCCACCGCCGATCATCACGCCGAAGAGAAGCCACCAGTAGTTGACGAACTGCTCAGACAGCCACATCACTGCCAGCGTCGGTGCTGGCAACTCGGCGCCGAAGGAGCTGAAGACCTCCTTGAACGACGGAATCACGAACAGCATGATGATGGTCAGCACGACAAAAGCGACGACCAGAACAGCAACCGGATAGACCAAAGCAGACTTGATCTTCTGCTTGAGCTGCATGGTCTTTTCTTCGTAGATCGCCAGGCGCTCTAGCAACTGTTCCAGGATGCCGCCTTGCTCACCGGCCTCGACCAGGTTGCAATACAGCGCGTTGAACTGCATCGGATGCTTGCGGAAAGCCACTGACAGGCTGGTGCCCGTCTCGACGTCGGTCCGGATGTCGTTCAGCAGCTTGGTGAGGCGGGGATTGGTGGCGCCACGGCCGACGATGTCAAAAGCCTGCAGCAGCGGCACGCCGGCCTTCATCATCGTCGCCAGCTGACGCGTGAAGATAGCAACGTCTTTCTGCTTGATCGACGAGCCGCCGCGCATGCGGCGCTTCTTGACCTTGGTGACCAGGACGCCCTGCCGGCGCAACGTCGCGCTGACCTGAGCTTCACCGCCCGAGCGCACTTCGCCGCGAATGACCTTGCCGTTCTTGTCCTTGCCCTCCCACTCGAAGACGAAATCTTTGATGTCTCTAGCGGCTGCTGCTGTGGCCATGAATCCTCCGGGGCCGGCTATTGGTTGAATACGGCGATGTACGGGAAACGCGCGACGGTCATTCGTTGGTCACGCTGATGATTTCTTCAAGCGTCGTTGCGCCCGACTTGACCTTCAGCAGGCCCGACTGGCGCAGATCGCGCACGCCTTCTTTGGCCGCCTGCGCGGCAATGTCGAGCGCCGAGCCTGACGCAAGGATCAGACGCTGGATCTCTTCACTGATCGGCATGACCTGGTACAGACCCACTCGGCCTTTGTAGCCGTTGTTGCAGGCTGAACAGCCAACCGCCTTGTAGGCTTTCCAGGAACCATCTAGATCGTGTTCCGTGAACCCAGCGCGCTTGAGCGCGTCGCGAGGGTAATCGGCTGGCGCCTTGCATGCCTCGCAGAGACGCCGAGTCAGGCGCTGCGCCGTGATCAACAGCACGCTCGCTGCGACGTTGAACGGCGCCACGCCCATATTCAGCAAACGCGTCAGGGTCGTCGGCGCGTCGTTGGTGTGTAGCGTGCTCATCACCAAGTGGCCGGTCTGTGCAGCTTTCAGTGCAATGTCAGCCGTTTCCAAGTCGCGGATTTCACCGACCATGATGATGTCTGGATCCTGGCGCAGGAACGCTCGCAAGGCGACAGCAAAGTTCATTCCGGCCTTGTCGTTGACGTTGACCTGATTGACGCCCGGCAAGTTGATTTCTGCCGGATCCTCAACCGTCGCGATGTTCACCCCTGGCTGGTTCAGCAGGTTCAGGCAGGTGTAGAGCGACACTGTCTTGCCCGAGCCTGTGGGTCCGGTAACCAGCACCATCCCATAGGGGCGAGCGATCGCCTGCAGCAAGCGTTCTTTCTCGATCTTCTCGTAGCCGAGGGCTTCAATGCCCAGCTTGGCCGACGACGGATCGAGAATACGAATCACAATCTTCTCGCCAAACAGCGTCGGCAGTGTCGAGACCCGGAAGTCGATCGCGCGGTTGCCGAACTTGAGCTTCATGCGTCCGTCCTGAGGGACGCGTTTTTCGGAGATGTCGAGCCGGCTGATGATCTTGATGCGCGACGCCAGCTTGTCCTTGATGGCGATCGGGGGCTGCGTGATCTCGCGCAACTCGCCGTCGATGCGGAAGCGCACGCGGTAGTTGTATTCGAATGGCTCGAAATGCAAATCCGACGCGCGGGCATTGATCGCGTCGATCAGCATCTTCTGCAGGAAACGAACGACCGGCGCGTCTTCGACCTCGGCAATCGTCTCGGCGCTCTCCTGCTCGGTCGTGTCGTCGGTGATGTCGAAATCGAAGTCGCCTTCAGACAGTTGCTCGATCGTGTCGCTCGCTGAGCCGCCCAGGCTCGACAAGTGCTTGGCCAGCTTGTCGTACTCGACGATCACCCATTCGGGCGAGAGCTGGGTGGCAAACTTGATGCGTTCGACGGCTTCCTGATCGGTCGGGTCGGCGCCGCCAATGAACAGGCGGTTTCCACGCTTGCCCAACACGACGATCTGGTACTGCGCCACCAGCTTGCCATCGATCACATTGCGCGGCAGTCGCTCGGCTTCGACAGACGACAGATCGAGCACCGGCAGCGCCAACGCGCCTGACAGCGTGTGCGCGAGGTCGGCCGCCGAGACCGAGCCAGCAGCAATCAGCGCCGAGACAAAGCTTGTTTTACGCTCAGCGGCTGTCTTGACAAGACCCTCGGCCGTCTTGCCATTGAGTTTGCCGGCGTGCACGAGCACCCGTGCCACGCCGGACAGCGAAGAGAAAGGGGCATCGGCCAGCGTATCCACCAGATTCAGTTCACCATGCAAAAAGCAAATCGATCATCGCCGATCACCTTCGCACTGTAAATCGCTGTGAAAACCAACGACATCGCCTTGGCGGCAACAGTTCACGTCCAAACGCGTCCTGCGCTGGGCTCAATGAGGACTGCTCCAACGTGGGTGGTCGGGGTGAGAGGATTCGAACCTCCGGCCTCTACGTCCCGAACGTAGCGCTCTACCAGGCTAAGCTACACCCCGATTTGGGCTGTCCGAAATCACGAAGAGCGATCGACGGCCCGAGCGCACAAGTGTAGCAGAGCGTCTTTGTAGCGCGACGGGGGCAAGGTCGATGCGCAGATGCGAGCCGCTTCAGCCTCTGCACTTGCAAGCTCGCGAGCCGCGACAATCGCGCCGGTCCGGCGCACCGCCGCCACGACCTCGGGGAGTCGGGTTACTTCACCTTGCTCGATCGCATGACGAATCAGTTCGCGCTCCTCGGTGGTGCCTTGCGACATCGCTACCAACAGCGGCAGCGTCGGTTTGCCCTCGCGCAAGTCGTCACCAACGTTCTTGCCCAGTTCGCGTGTCTCGCCGTCGTAGTCCAGCAAGTCATCGACCAACTGAAAGGCCGTACCCAGCGAACGCCCGTAGCTGGCGCACGAGGCCTCCAAGGTGGCGTCGGCGCCAGCGAGGATCGCACCCAGCCGCGCGCTGGCTTCGAAGAGCTTCGCCGTCTTTGAGCGAATCACACGCAAGTATTCGTCGACTGCCAAGTCCGGGTCGTGCATGTTCATCAATTGCAGGACCTCGCCCTCGGCGATGACATTTGTGGCATCGGCCAGCACGTCGAGCACGCGCATGTTGTTCACCGACACCATCATCTGGAAGGCGCGTGAGTAGAGGAAGTCTCCCACCAGCACGCTGGCCGCATTGCCGAAGACAGCATTCGCGGTCTGTCGGCCGCGGCGCAGGGATGATTCATCGACCACATCGTCGTGCAACAAGGTGGCTGTGTGAATGAACTCGACCGTGGCAGCCAGGGTGAACTGTTCCGCTCCGTCATAACCGAGCGCGTTGGCGAAGAGCAGCACCAGACGCGGGCGAATGCGCTTGCCGCCCGCGCTGACAATGTACTGCCCGATCTGATTGACCAGTGCCACGTCGGAGCGCAGGCGCTCGGCAATCACGGCGTCGACCTGCACCATGTGCCCCGCCAACGGGTCGGTGTTGATGCCGGCCGTGGCGGGTTGAGGCGGCGTCACGGCTGCTGCGGGAGTCACGGGAGCACTTTCTTCTGCGATTGCTGCATTATAGGAAGATGCCACTCAAGGCGTGCGCACTGCTATACTCTTGGGTTCTTCGTTACGCTGATGCAGACGGAGAGACTCCCTGAATATGCAAGAGAGGCACACATGTACGCGGTCATAAAAACCGGTGGCAAGCAATACAAGGTTGCGCCCGGCCAAAAGATCAAGCTAGAACAGATTGCTGCGAATGTTGGCCAGGAAATCGTGATCGATCAGGTGCTTGCCGTGGGTAACGGCGCAGACTTGAAGGTCGGATCTCCCCTGGTGGCAGGCGCTACCGTAAACGCCACTGTCCTGGCGCACGGAAAGCACGACAAGGTCCGCATCTTCAAGATGCGCCGTCGCAAGCATTACAAGAAGTCGCAGGGCCATCGCCAAGGCTTCACCGAGATCTTCGTTGGAGAAATCCTCGACGGCTCGGGCGCATCGGCCAAGGCGGATACCGCTGCGCCGCTGGTGCTGGCGCCGCAAAAAGGCGGCAAGGACGACATTGAACTGATCGAAGGCATCGGCCCAAAGATTGCCAAGGTGCTGTCCGACAACGGCATTCGCACTTTCGCGCAGCTGGCTGAGGCCAAGCCGGAAGCCATGACGGCGATGCTCAAAGCGTCGGGCGGGCGGTTCAGCCTGGCCAGCACCGACACGTGGCCGCAGCAGGCGGCGCTGCTGCGCGATGGCAAGATGGACGAGTTCAAGAAGCTTACCGACGAACTCGTCGGCGGCGTCAAGAAGTAAGGGGTAGCTGACATGGCACAGAAAAAGGGCGGCGGCTCGACCCGAAATGGCCGCGATTCACAACCCAAGATGCTGGGCGTCAAGGCCTTCGGCGGCGAGATGGTCACGGCCGGCTCGATCATCGTGCGGCAGCGCGGCACGAAGGTCCATCCAGGCACGAATGTCGGCATCGGCCGCGACCACACGCTGTTTGCGCTGATCGATGGCCACGTCAAGTTCGCCATCAAGGGCGAGCGGAACAACCAGACCGTGAGCATCCTGCCGGCCTGAGGCTGCACTTGCTTGTCGCAAGGGCCCCGCACCGTCGGGGCCTTTTTGTTTCTGTAGCTCTACCATCGCACCATCATGAAGTTCGTTGACGAAGCCACCATCGACGTCGCTGCCGGCAACGGCGGCGCCGGCTGCGTGAGCTTCCGGCGCGAGAAGTTCATTCCGTTCGGCGGGCCCAACGGCGGCAATGGCGGGCGAGGCGGCAGCATCTATGCCGTCGGTGATGTCAACTTGAACACGTTGATCGACTACCGGTATGCGCGCCGCCACGAGGCGAAGAACGGTGAACCTGGCCGCGGCTCGGATCAATTCGGTGCAGCGTCCGATGACATCGTGCTGCGCATGCCGGTAGGCACCATCCTGAAGGACTTCGAGACCGGTGACGTGATCACCGAGCTCTTGAATCCGGGCGAGAAAGTGCTGATCTGCAAGGGCGGTGACGGTGGTTTCGGCAATCTGCATTTCAAGACCAGCACGAATCGTTCGCCGAAGCAGAAGACGCCCGGCTGGCCCGGCGAGGCCAAGAAGCTCAAGCTCGAGCTGCGTGTGCTCGCGGATGTCGGCCTGCTCGGCATGCCCAACGCCGGCAAGAGCACGCTGATCGCGGCGATCTCGAACGCGCGACCGAAGATCGCCGACTATCCGTTCACGACACTGCATCCGAACCTGGGTGTCGTGCGCGTGGCGCCGGAAAAGAGCTTCGTCGTTGCCGACGTGCCCGGTTTGATCGAGGGCGCGGCCGAGGGCGCGGGCCTGGGGCACCAGTTCCTGCGGCACTTGCAGCGCACACGGTTGCTGCTGCACATGGTGGACATCGCACCTTTCGACGACAGCATTGATCCGGTGGCGCAGGCGCGAGCCATCGTTGCCGAACTGAAGAAATACGACCCAGCCCTGGCCGACAAGCCGCGCTGGCTGGTGCTCAACAAGATCGACATGGTTGCAGCCGATGACCGCGCCGCGACAGTCAAGGACTTCGTCAAGCGCTTTCGCTGGAAAGGCCCCGTGTTCGAGATTTCGGCGCTGGCGCGCAAGGGGCTCGACCCGTTGATCCACGCGATCTACGAGCATGTGGCGGCCACGCGCCCGCGAGAGATCGACTTGCCCGACGAACGTTTCGTGGATGACGGCGCAGAGCATGGCCATGCCTGAAGCCGCGGTGCTGCGCGACGCCCGACGAATCGTCGTCAAGGTCGGCTCCAGCCTCGTCACCAATGACGGCCGCGGCCTCGACGCCGCGGCGATCGGCGGGTGGTGCCGTCAGTTGGCCGCGCTGGCACGCGAGGGCCGTGAGATGGTGATGGTGTCGAGTGGTGCCGTGGCCGAAGGCATGAAGCGCCTGGGCTGGGCGACCCGTCCGCGCGAATTGCCCGAGTTGCAGGCCGCCGCCGCTGTGGGCCAGATGGGCCTGGTGCAGATGTATGAAAGCCAGTTGTCGCAGCACGGCATCACGAGTGCCCAGGTTCTGCTCACGCATGCCGACCTCGCCGATCGCGAGCGCTACCTCAATGCGCGCTCGACGCTGCTCGCGCTGCTGGCGATGAAGGCGCTGCCGGTGATCAACGAAAACGACACCGTCGTCAACGATGAGATCAAGTTCGGCGACAACGACACGCTTGGTGCGCTGGTCGCCAACCTGATCGAAGCCGACGTGCTGGTGATCCTGACCGATCAGCGCGGCTTGTATTCAGCCGACCCACGCAAGGATGCGAACGCGCGATTCATCGACGTGGCCCGCGCCGGCGACGAATCGCTCGAGCGCATGGCCGGCGGCGCCGGCTCGGCCATCGGCCGTGGCGGCATGCTGACCAAGGTGCTGGCAGCCAAGCGTGCGGCCAGCAGTGGCGCCAGCACCGTGATCGCGTGGGGCCGCGAGCCGGATGTGTTGCTGCGGTTGGCTGCTGGCGAGTCGATTGGCACCGCACTGGTGGCCACCACCGCCAAGCTCGCGGCGCGCAAGCAGTGGATGGCCGACCACCTGCAGCTGCGTGGGGCCGTCACGGTCGATGCCGGCGCGGTAGGCAAGTTGCGCGCAGAAGGCAAGAGCCTGCTGCCGATCGGTGTGGTTGCCGTTGAAGGCGAGTTCGCCCGTGGCGACGTGATTGCGGTTCGGTCGCCCGAAGGCCAGGAAGTGGCACGCGGACTTGCCAACTACTCAGCCGCAGAAACTCGGTTGATCGCGCGCAAGCCCTCGGCGCAGATTGAAGCGATCCTGGGCTATTCGGCGGAATCCGAACTGATCCATCGCGACAATCTTGTCCTCGCCTAGCGGCTAGCGATCAAGGATCGATGGCGTCCGGCAGGCTGCCGTGCACGCTGTCTGGCGGCAGTGCATCGTCGCGCAACAAGCCTCGCATGCCCGAGCGCAAGTACCGGTTGTGATGGGTCGCCGCGCGCGGCAGAAAGCGCGACAGCTCGGTCAACGCCCGCTCGTAGACACCGCGCTTGAACTCGATCACCACCTCGAGAGGCACCCAGTAATCGTTCCAGCGCCAGGCGTCGAACTCAGGGTGGTCGGTCGCACGCAGGTTCAAGTCGCTGTCGCGGCCGATCAGTCTCAACAAGAACCAGATCTGCTTCTGGCCCTTGTAGTGGCCGCGCGCGTCGCGCCGGATGTAGTGGTCGGGCACCTCGTAGCGCAGCCAATCTCGCGTGCGCGCGACGATCTGCACGTGTTCGGGCAGCAAGCCCACCTCTTCGTGTAGCTCGCGCAGCATCGCCTGCTCCGGCGATTCGCCATGATTGATGCCGCCCTGCGGAAACTGCCACGAGTGAGTGCGCAGCCGCTTGCCCCAAAAGACCTGATTGCGCGCGTTGAGCAGGACGATGCCGACGTTCGGCCTGAAGCCGTCACGGTCGAGCATAATCGGACCTCGATATTTGAACTGATTTCATTTTGCACCGGCCCGGTGTAGCGCGCGATCACTCGGTTTCCCGCATCAGGGGCTTTGTTGTGCAACGTGCTGCGACCGGCCTGCTCGCACCCCACGCCCATGAAAGCATCACAGTTCTTCATCTCCACACTCAAGGAAGCGCCGGCCGACGCCGAGGTCGTGAGCCATCAGTTGATGATGCGTGCCGGCCTGATCAAGCGCCTGGGCGCGGGCATCTACAGCTATCTGCCGATGGGCTTGCGCGTGATCCGCAAGGTCGAGGCCATCATTCGCGAAGAAATGAACCGTGCCGGCGCGGTGGAGCTGCTGATGCCGGTCGTGCAGCCGGCCGAGTTGTGGATGGAGTCCGGGCGCTTCCAGGCTTACGGACCGGAACTGCTGCGTGTCAAGGACCGGCACGACCGCGACTTCGTCATTCAGCCGACGAGCGAAGAGGTCATCACCGACATCGCGCGCCAGGAGCTGCGCAGCTACAAGCAGCTGCCGAAGAATTTCTATCACATCCAGACCAAGTTCCGCGACGAGCGCCGGCCGCGCTTCGGCCTGATGCGTGGCCGCGAGTTCACGATGAAGGACGCTTACTCGTTCGACCGCGATTGCCTCGGCGCAGAAAAGCTACGACGCGATGTACAAGGCCTACGGTGCGATCTTCGACCGCTTCGGTTTGATGTACCGCGCGGTGGCCGCGGACACCGGCGCGATCGGCGGTGATGCGTCGCACGAGTTTCAGGTCATCGCTGCCACCGGTGAAGACGCCATCGCGTACTGTCCGGCGAGTGACTACGCGGCCAACATCGAATTGGCCGAAGGCGTGGCGCTCGTGGCCTCGCGCGCCGCGCCGGCCGAGGCGATGAAGAAGACGCCAACGCCGGGCAAGAGCACTTGCGAAGACGTGGCTGCGCTGCTGAAGCTGCCGCTGCAACGCACGATCAAGTCGCTGGTGCTGGCCACCGAAGAGAAGAACGAGGCCGGCGACATCGTCAAGGTGCAGGTGTGGCTGCTGCTCGTGCGCGGCGACCACAGCCTGAACGAGGTCAAGACGGGCAAGATCGCGGGATTGAAGAACGGCTGGCGCTTTGCCACCGTGCCCGAGATCGTCGGTCACTTCGGGACGCCGCCGGGCTATCTTGGTCCGATCAATACCAAGAAGCCGGTCAAGGTGGTTGCTGACCGCACGGTCGCCAACATGAGTGACTTCGTCTGCGGCGCCAACGAGGCCGACTTCCACATCACCGGTGTCAACTGGGGCCGCGACCTGCCGGAGCCCGATGTCGTCGCCGACATCCGCAATGTCGTCGAAGGTGATCCGTCACCCGACGGCAAGGGCGTGCTCGCGATCCAGCGCGGTATCGAAGTCGGCCATGTCTTCCTGCTCGGCACCAAGTACAGCGCGGCGATGAATGCCAACTTCCTCGACGAGACCGGCAAGCCACAGCCGCTGATCATGGGCTGCTACGGCATCGGCGTGACTCGCATCCTCGGCGCGGCGATCGAGCAGAACCACGACGAGCGCGGCATCATCTGGCCCGACTGCGCTGGCGCCGTTCGCCGTCGTCATCTGCCCGATCGGCTACGACCGCAGCGACACGGTCAAGCAGCAGGCCGATGCGCTGCACGAGCAGCTCAAGGCGCTCGGCCTCGACGTCCTGCTCGATGACCGCGGCGAGCGCCCCGGCGCGATGTTTGCAGATTGGGAGCTGATTGGTGTGCCGCACCGCGTGGTCATCTCCGACCGCGGCCTCAAGGAAGGCAAGGTCGAGTACCAGGGCCGGCGCGATGCTGCTGCCACTGCGGTGCCGGTCGCTGAAGTGGCCGACTTCGTGAAGGCCCGCTGCGTCGCATGACGCTCGCGCGCCGCGCGTTGCTCGGATTGCCGCTCGCGGCTGCAAGCGGCAGGTTGCAGGCCGGCGCGCAGGTCGAAGAGCCGCTGGCCGATTCGGTGCGCTCGGCTTTGTCCGCAGCGATTGCGGCAGCGGCACCGCCCAGACCCGCGTTTGCAAAGACGGAGGACCGCATGACGTTCCTGCGCTGGCAAGGCGCCACTAGCGAGCGCCTCAAGCGCTACAAGAGCGAGCGCCATACACGTGTCGAGTTTCTCAACACGCTCTGGTACGAGAGCAAACGCGCCGGCCTGGAGCCGGAACTCGTACTGGGGCTTGTCCAGGTCGAAAGCGCTTTTCGCAAGTACGCCATCAGTGTCGTCGGCGCGCGCGGCTACATGCAGATCATGCCGTTCTGGGCGCGCTTGATCGGCGATGGCGATCCGGGAAAGCTGTTCCACATGCAGACCAACCTGCGTTTCGGCTGCGTCATCCTGCGTCACTACCTCGAGCGCGAGCGCGGTGATCTGTTCCTGGCGCTGGGCCGCTACAACGGCAGCCGTGGCCGCGCCGAGTACCCGAATGCGGTCTTTGCCGCGCGTCAGCGCTGGGTCGTCTAAAGGCCGCGCCAGGCTTGCGGCTGCGCCTCGGCGACACCGGCCAGCGCCAGCACCCGCTCCACCGAATCGTTCACCAACTCGTCGATCGTCGTTGGCCGGTGATAGAACGCCGGCAGCGGCGGAAAGACAATCGCCCCCATCTCGGTGGCCGCCATCATGTTGCGCAGGTGGGCGAGGTTGAACGGCGTCTCGCGCACCATCAGCACCAGACGCCGCCGCTCCTTGAGCGTCACGTCGGCCGCGCGTGTGAGTAGGTTGTCGCCGAAGCCGTGCGCGACGGCGGCCAGGGATTTCATCGAGCAGGGCGCAATCACCATCGCCGTGGTGTCAAAGCTGCCGCTGGCGATGCAGGCACCGATGTCGCCCGGCGCGTGAGCCTGCGTGGCCAGTGCCTCGAGGGCTGTGCGGTCGAGGCCGCATTCGTGATGCACGTTGAGCACGCCCGCCGGCGTGACGACCAGGTGCGTTTCCACGCCGAGCGCCTTGCAGCGCTCCAGCAACCGCACGCCGTAGATCGAGCCGCTGGCGCCGGTGATGCCGACGACGAGTCGTTGACTCAAGCAGCCTTGCCCAAGACCTGCTGCAGCTCGCCCGCTTGGTACATCTCCATCAGGATGTCCGAGCCGCCGATGAACTCGCCGTTGACATAGAGCTGCGGGATCGTCGGCCAGTTGGCGTAGTCCTTGATGCCCTGGCGGACTTCCTCATCTTCGAGCACGTTGACCGTCTTCAGGTCGTCGACGCCGCAGGCTTTGAGAATCTGAATGGCACGGCCGGAAAAGCCGCACATCGGGAACTGCGCGGTCCCCTTCATGAAGAGCACCACGCGGTTGTGCTGCACGAGATCGCCAATGCGTTTTTGAATGTCGCTCATGGGAAGACGCCCACCGAAGGGCCAAAGCTTTACGAAAGCCGTGGTTATACGGCTTTTCGACAAGGCCTGGCGCCGCCGCCCGCTTCTTTAAAAGGCGTAGGAAACGCCGACCTGCACCATGGGCGAGATGCGCAATTCGCGCAGCAGGTCGTCCAGCGACTGGTTGCCACTGACGCGCAGGCCGCCGTTGCTGCCACTGCGGCCCGCCAGGCCGAGATCGGCCGACACGCCCCAGCCGCCGCGCACCGACACCCCGGACCAGCCGACGCCGATGTAGGGCACCGCGGCCCAGGGCTCCGACGACGACTCGATCCCCGGCAACGCACCGCGCGGCTGACGCAACTGGGTCACAGCCATGCCCTGAGCACCGGACAGCGCCGGTGTGCCGAGCGCTAGCGAGCGCTGACCCAGCAATACGCCGCTCGTGGCGCGAAAGCCACTGCTCACTTGTCCTTGGCCAAGCCGCGCACGGCTGAAATAGTAGTCACCGAGCAGCACGCCAGCCTGCTGTTGCCATGAGGCGCTGCCCCCGTCGGTCAGCGCCGTGCTGGTATTGACGCCCACACGGGCTTGCAGACGCGGGCCGAATTGAGCACGCTCGTCGAAGGTCAGACCTTGGCCCTGAGACCACGCGGCGGGCGCGGCCAGCAGCAAGGTTGTTGCGACCCACCCCGGCCGGCGAAGCCAAGTTGGAATGGAAACACGCTTCATGGCTGCTCCCCGCGGCACTTTCATCGCTGGCTGAGCCTTCAACCGGCGAGAGTGCGTCTGTGAAGCCATGCTACGCCCGCCACCCAGGCTTGTGGGGGTCCGCGTTCGAGTAGCAATGCCGAGCTTGTGGGGTTTTGCTGTGTCGCGTTGTCAATGGGCGTCACTGCGTGCAGCGGCCGCCTGTTGCGCGCGGTCGGCCCGCCAGATCCGGGCGGGTCTGGACGTCGCAAAAGCCGGCGTGCTCGAACAGGGTGCGTGCGCCGTCGCCTTGATCGGCGCCATGCTCGATCAGCAGCCAGGCGCCCGGGTGGAGCCGAGCCGCCGCGCCGCCGACGATGCGTTTGATGTCGGCCAGCCCGTCGCCGCGGTCGTCGGCAGGCGTCAGCGCCATCGCCGGCTCATGGCGCAGGGCGGCCAGGTGGGGGTCGCCAGCGGCGACGTACGGCGGGTTGGACAGCGCGAGGTGAAAGCGCCCCGGGGGCATCGCTTGCCACCAGGCGCTTCTGTGCCACTGGACGACGAGGCCAAGCGCCTGGCCGTTGGCACGCGCCACGGCCAGCGCGGCGTCGCTGAGATCGCTGGCATGAACGTCGGCGCGCGGGCACGCGCGCTTGACGGCCAGCGCGATTGCGCCGCTGCCGGTACCGAGGTCGATCACCCTGGGCGCCGGCAGGCCGGCAAGCAGCTCCAGCGCCCAGTCGACAAGGGTTTCGGTGTCGGCGCGCGGCACCAGCACGTCGGGCGTGACGCGCAACATCAGACCGTGGAACTCGCGCTCGCCGAGCAGGTAGGCCAACGGCTCGCCGGCGGCGCGCCGTTGCAGCAGCGTCGTCAATGTCTGTGCGGCGGCAGTGTCGAGTGCAGCATCGTCGTGTGCGATCACCCAGGCTCTTGATCGCCCGACAACGTGCGCCACGAGCAATTGCGCATCGAGCCGCTCGATGCCGAGGCTGCGCGCCTCGCGCCAGCGCGCCCGCCACAACTTTGTTCATGACATCAGCGCCTGCCCGCTTTCGAGTGCCGCCAGTTGCTGCGCCGCGCGTGCGGCCTGCAGCGCGCCGATGACCTCGTCGAGATCCCCCTCCATCACCATGCCGAGCTTGTAAAGCGTCAGGTTGATCCGGTGGTCGGTCAGGCGTCCTTGTGGAAAGTTGTAGGTTCGGATGCGGTCCGAGCGGTCACCGCTGCCGATGAGGCCCTTGCGCGTGGCGGCTTCCTTGGTCGCGCGCTCGGTCTGGTCCTTGTCGCGCAAGCGCGCCAGCAGCACCGCCATCGCCTTGGCCTTGTTGCGGTGCTGAGAGCGGTCGTCCTGGCATTCGGCGACGATGCCGGTCGGCAAATGCGTGATGCGGATCGCGCTGTCGGTCTTGTTGACGTGCTGGCCGCCGGCGCCGCTGGCGCGGAAGGTGTCGATGCGCAGCTCCGACGGATTGATCTGCACTTCTTCGGCCGCGTCCGGCTCGGGCATCACCGCCACGGTGCAGGCGCTGGTGTGGATGCGGCCCTGGCTTTCGGTGGCCGGCACGCGTTGCACGCGGTGGCCGCCGGACTCGAAGCGCAACTTGCCGTAGGCACCGGCCCCTTCCACGCGCAGCACGATTTCCTTGTAGCCGCCGAGCTCGGACGCGCTCTCGCTCATGACCTCGGTGCGCAAGCCGGCGCGTTCGCACCAACGCAAGTACATGCGCGTCAGGTCGCCAGCAAACAGCGCTGACTCGTCGCCGCCGGTGCCGGCGCGGACTTCGACGAACGCATTGCGCTCGTCGTCAGGGTCCTTGGGCAGCAATGCGGTCTGCAGCTCGGCCTGGATCGAAACGAGGTCGGCCTGGGCGCTCGTGATCTCGTCCTTGGCCATCTCGGCGAACTCGGCCTCGTTCTGCATCTCGCGCGCTGCCGCGAGGTCGCGCTCGCGCTGCTGGTAGCGGCGCAGCAGCGCGACGAGCGCGCTGGCCTCGGCCTGCTCCTTGGCCAACGTGCGATAGCGCTTCATGTCGGCGCTGACAGCGGGGTCGGACAAGCTCGCGTCAAGCTCGGCCAGGCGCATCGCCAGGCGCTCGAGTTGTTGTCGCAGGGAGTCTTTCATGAGTTCAATGCAGCGCGCGCGTGGCTGCACGGCGCAGCCACGCACGACAGTGCTTCGCTAGAGCTGCGTATCGCCGCCGTCGTTCGGACGCGGCGTGCGGCGCAGGAACAGACGCGAGATCGAGTCGGCCACCTGCTCGCGTTGCTCGCCGTCGGCGGCGTTCAATTCCGCATAGGCGCCGTGCAGCATCTTCTGCGTCAGGCTGCGCGCCATGGCGTCGAGCACGTCCTGCGGGTTGTCGCCACGCGCCAGCAGCTTGCGCGCCCGCACCAGCTCGGCTTCGCGCCAGGTGTCGGCTTGCTTGTTCAGCGCCTGGATCAGCGGCACCGTGGCGCGCTGGTCGAGCCAATGCGCGAAGCTCTGCACGCCGGCGTCGATGATGGCCTCGGCCTGTTCGACGGCGGCCTGGCGCTTTTCGCCGGCGGTCTGCACCAGCGTTGACAGGTCATCGACGGTGTAGAGATAGACGTCGGCGAGCTTGGCGACTTCTGGCTCGATGTCGCGCGGTACCGCCAGATCGACCATGAACATCGGCCGCCGCCGCCGTGCCTTCAGCGCACGCTCGACCGCACCCAGGCCGATGATCGGCAGCGAACTCGCGGTGCACGAGACGACGATGTCGAAGCCGTGCAGCACCTCGGGCAGGTCGGCCAGCCGGATCGCCTGACCGCCAAAGCGCGCTGCCAGCGCTTCACCACGTTCGAGCGTGCGGTTGGCCAGCGCCATCGATTTCGGCTCGCGTGCCGCAAAGTGCGTGGCGACGAGTTCGATCATCTCGCCGGCGCCGACGAACAGCACGCGCTGCTCGCGCAAGTCCTCGAACAGTTGCGACGCCAGCCGAACCGCTGCTGCGGCCATGCTGACCGAATGCGAGCCGATCTCGGTGCTCGTGCGCACCTCCTTCGCCACCGCGAACGAGCGCTGGAAAAGTTGATGCAGCGTCGTCCCGAGCGTGCCGGCTTCGTCGGCCTCGCGCACCGCCTGTTTCATCTGGCCGAGGATCTGCGGCTCGCCGAGCACCATCGAATCCAGGCCTGCGGCGACACGGAACGCATGCCGCGCCGCGGCGCGGTTCTCGGCCGTGTAGGTGTAGCCGCCGAGCTGGCTGGCGCTGACGCCACCCTGTGCGGCCAGCCACTCGGTGGCCGGCTGTACCAGCGCGCCGACCTCATGCGCATCGGCAGCCAGATAAAGCTCGGTGCGGTTACAGGTGGACAGCAGCGCCGCCTCGGGTGCGGCGCGCGACAGGCGCGAGGTCAGGGCGCGCAGCGGGTCCTGCAACTGGTGCGGCGCGAACGCAAACCGCCCGCGCACGTCGAGTGGCGCGGTCGTGTGATTCAAGCCTAGGGTGAGCACGCCCATGACCCGATTCTAGAATCCAGCCGCCTTTTCAGCATTTCTGATCTCCATGGGCCCGCTCGACGCCGTTTGGCACACCTTGAACTTCTTCGCCCCGGCCCTGGGCGTGGCTGTGCTGGCGGCATCGGCGGCCAAGCTGTTGTGGCGCCACGAGCTGGCGAACGTGCGCTGGCACCGCCTCGCGCTGTGGAGTGCAATCGCGGGCATGGCAGCACTGATCGGCGGGCTGGTCGCGTTCGGCCGCGACGGCAAGATGATCACCTACGGAGGGCTCATCTTGGCGACGGCCGTTGCGCTCTGGCTGGCGGGTTTCGTGCGGCGCTGAACGCCCGATCTGAGTCAGGCCGCCTGCGATTCGCGCAGCAACATAGCGACTTCACCACGCAGTGAATGTGGCAGTGCCTGGGTGATCGTCACGTCGATCAGCTGGCCCACCAAGCGCGGCACGCCCTTGAAGTTGACGATGCGGTTGCACTCTGTGCGGCCCATCAGCTCCGACGCGTCCTTGCGCGACGGGCCCTCGACGAGTACGCGCTGTACCGTGCCAACACGCATGTCGCTGATGACACGTGCCTGCGCTTCTATACGCGCTTGCAACACTTGCAGGCGTGTGAGCTTGGTGGCTTGCGGCGTGTCGTCGGTCAGCGCCGCCGCCGGTGTGCCGGGCCGCGCCGAGAAGACGAACGAAAACGAGCTGTCGAAGCCGACGTCGTCGATCAGCTTCATCGTCTTGGCGAAGTCGTCTTCGGTCTCACCGGGAAAGCCGACGATGAAGTCTGTCGACAGACTGAGCTGTGGTCGCACCGCGCGCAGTTTGCGCACGATGCTCTTGTATTCCATCGCGGTGTAGCCGCGCTTCATCGCCGCCAGGATGCGGTCGCTGCCGTGCTGCACCGGCAGGTGCAGATGGCTCACCAGTTTCGGCAGCCGGCCGTAGGCGTCGATCAGTCGCTGCGTGAACTCGTTGGGGTGGCTCGTCGTGTAGCGGATGCGCTCGATACCCGGGATGTCGTGCACGTAGTCGAGCAGCAGCGCGAAGTCGGCGATCTCCACGGCGCCCGAGCCGCTCATGGTCTTGCCGCCCATCGCGCCGCGGTAGGCGTTGACGTTCTGGCCGAGCAGCGTCACTTCCTTGACGCCTTGCGCCGCGAGGCCGGCGACTTCGGCCAGCACATCGTCGAGCGGGCGGTGCACTTCCTCGCCGCGCGTGTACGGCACGACGCAGTACGAGCAGTACTTCGAGCAGCCTTCCATGATTGAGACGAAGGCGCTCGCGCCATCGACGCGGGCGGGAGGCAGGTGGTCGAACTTCTCGATCTCCGGAAAACTGATGTCGACCTGCGGCCGCAGGCTGGCACGGCGCGCGTCGATCATCTGCGGCAGGCGGTGCAGTGTCTGCGGGCCGAACACCAGATCGACATACGGCGCGCGCTCGACGATCGCCGCGCCCTCCTGGCTGGCGACACAGCCGCCAACGCCGATCAGCACACCCTTTTCCTTCAGGTGCTTGACCCGGCCGAGGTCGGAGAAGACTTTTTCCTGCGCCTTTTCGCGCACCGAACAGGTGTTGAACAGGATCAGGTCAGCCTGCTCGACATCGGTGGTCGGCTCGTAGCCCTTTGCCACACGCAGCACGTCGGCCATCTTGTCCGAGTCGTAGTCGTTCATCTGGCAGCCGAAGGTCTTGATGAAGACCTTCTTTGTGTCCGTGCGCCCCTCGTCCGATGGGACCATCGGACGGTCCCCCGCGGGGACGGCCGCTTGCTTGGCGCGGCCCGGCGCGGCGCGGCGCGCGCTCACGGCTTCGTCCAGCGCTGCAGCGTCGGGTCGAACTGCCAGCGCTGCGACTCTTCGAGCGTGCGCGGCCAGGGCTGGCGGCGCGCTTCTTCGTCGGTCAGCAGCCAGACCTCGCGCACTTGGCCCATGCCGTCGAGCGTGTAGTTCACCAGCATCTTCTGCTGCAACAGCGAACCCGAGAGCTGGATCATGTTCTGCTGGTTGCGGATCCGCGCGCCAGGCGACAGTCGCACCGGCTTGCCGTTGAGCAGCGCTTCCGGCGGCGCGGTGACGAGCAGTTCGCCACGCAGCGCAGTGTTTTCGAAGAGGCGTTGGGCCTGGGCGGGCAGGGCGAACGCGAGCGCTGACAACAGGATGAAGGCACAGCGGTTCATGGTGTGGATCCAGGGGCTGTGGGTGAAAGAAAAGCCCGCGGCCATGAGGGCATGGGCGCGGGCCGGGGGATCTGGTGGCGCTTCAGGGATTCGAACCCCGGACCTGCGGATTATGATTCCGTCGCTCTAACCGACTGAGCTAAAGCGCCTCAGAAGAAAATTATACGGGCGCATCAACACGGGCCGAGGCCCTCCCGCAGACTCGAGACCCGGATCGCCACCGATGTTCAGCTTTTTCCGCAAGAAGTCAGTGCCGGCGCCGGCCGCGGATGAGGCGCCCAGCCCAGTTCCGGTCGCACAGCCCACAAAACCGCCGACGGCGCAGCGCGCCGGGTGGCTTGCCAAGCTGTCCGCGGGCCTGAAGAAAACGGGCAGCGGCATTGCGCAGGTCTTTACGGGCACGCGCATCGACGATGCCCTCTACGAAGAACTCGAAGCGGCGCTGCTGATGGCCGACGCGGGTGTCGGCGCCACCGAATTCCTGCTGACCGATCTGAAGCGGCGCGTCAAACAGGCCAAGGCCACCGAGCCCTCGGCCGTGAAGGACCTGCTGGCAGACGCAGTTGCCGAACTGCTCGCTCCGCTGCAACGCCCGCTCGAGCTGCAAGCGGCGGGCTGCACCGTGATGATGGTCGTCGGCGTCAACGGCGCCGGCAAGACGACGACGATCGGCAAGCTGACGCGCCATCTCGCCGAAGGCGGGCACAAGGTGCTGCTGGCCGCGGCGGACACCTTCCGCGCCGCGGCGCGCGAGCAACTGGCGGTGTGGGCCGGCCGCGCGCAAGTGGAGATCGTCAGCCAGGAAGGCGGCGATCCGGCGGCGGTGACCTTCGATGCGGTGACTGCCGGCCGCGCGCGCGGCTGCGATGTGGTCATCGCCGACACCGCGGGCCGTCTGCCGACGCAGCTGCACCTGATGGACGAGCTGAAGAAGATCAAGCGCACCATCGGCAAGGCGCAGGACAGCGCGCCGCACGAGGTGCTGTTGGTGGTCGATGGCAACACCGGGCAGAACGCGCTGTCGCAGGTCAAGTCGTTCGACGACGCGCTGACGCTGACCGGCCTGGTGGTGACCAAGCTAGACGGCACCGCCAAGGGCGGCGTGCTCGCCGCGATGGCGCTGTGGGGACGCGAACGTGCAGGCGGGCCAGTGCCGGTCTACTTCATCGGCGTCGGCGAAACGCTCGAAGACCTCGAAACCTTCGACGCCCGGGAGTTCGCGCAGGCCTTGCTCGGCTGAATTGCGCGTCAGCGCCGACCCGATCCGCTCCACGGGTCGGGCTTGTTCGGTTGCGGGCGCTGAGGCTGCCGCTGCTCGCTCTCCAGCGGCACCCGCCCGCTGTCCAGATCGTCGAACCAGGTCGACGGCGGCGGCTCACGGCGCGGCTCGTCGTCGAACGGGATGTTGAGCACTTCCGGCACCGGAATGCTGCCCGGTGTGGGCCGCGTCGGCACCTTCGGCTCGATGATCTCGGGCCGGCGCGCGCCGGCTTCTTCGACATCGCCGATGCGTTGCGTAATCTGGTCGCGTGCGAACTCCGGCGATGGCAGCGACTCTTCACGCCACAGAAAAACCTTGACGCCTCCCGCCTTGAGCACGCGCGTCATGCGCGAACGGCGTCGTTCGGCGCGCTCGCTGCTGCGCGCCGAGGTCAGCAGCACGACGCCGATGACCAGCGTCGAGCGATCGCAAATCACCAGATCGGCGCACAGGTGCCCGACGCGTGTCAGCCATTCGGCATAGGAGTGGCGGCGCGGCACCTTGATGAAGCGCGCCAGCGGCACCTGCGCAAACATCATGCACTCGGGCAGTGCCTTGACCAGCACCTCATGGGCGCCGCGCTCGCCGGCCGTCAGCAGACGCGTGACCTCCGGCGGCCACGAGATCACCGTGTCGATGTCGTCGCCGCGGCCCCGCTTACCGGCCTCGGGGTCGGCCACCGCCACCGTGCGGTTGCGCTGCCACAGCAGCACGACGACCGCGCCCAGCAGCAGGACGCCGATGAGCATCAACAGTTCTAGAGACAGAGACATGCTTTACCAGATCCTGCGCGCATTGACCGACAAAGACGTACTGCGAACATACCTGCGTTCGACAATGGCTGGCATCCCCAAGAATAACAGCAGCAATGCTGGTTAACCCGGGAAGTGAGGTCTCTCGATCGCAGTCTTCGCGATCGGCGCGCCGGTCAACGCATCATCTTGCCCGGGCCGCCCATGCCGCCGAAGCGCTTCATCATCTTGGCCAGGCCGCCGCCCTGCATCTTCTTCATCATGCCGCGCATCTGTTCGAACTGGTTGAGCAGACGGTTGACCTCCTGCACCTGCACGCCGGCACCGGCGGCGATGCGGCGCTTGCGGGTTGCCTTGATGAGATCGGGCTTGCGTCGCTCGCCGGGCGTCATCGAACAGATGATGCCTTCCATGCGGCGCACGTCGCGCTCGGCTCGGTCCATGTCGGCGGGACCGAGTTGACCCGCCTTGGCGGTGAGTTGTGACGGCAGCTTGTCCATCAGCCCGGACAGCCCGCCCATCTTTTTCATCTGCGAGATCTGAACCAGAAAGTCATTCAGATCGAAGCCCTCGCCGGACTTCATCTTGTCGGCGACTTTCTTGGCGGCATCGAGATCGACGCCCTTCTGCACCTCTTCGACCAGGGCCACGATGTCGCCCATGCCGAGCACACGGCCGGCGTGGCGCTCGGCGTCGAAGACTTCCAGGCCGTCGATCTTTTCCGAGACGCCGGCAAACTTGATTGGCGCACCAGTAACTTGCCGCACCGACAGCGCCGCACCGCCGCGCGAGTCGCCGTCGAGCTTGGTCAGGATGACGCCGGTCAGCGGCAGCGCATCCTTGAAGGCCTTGGCGGTGTTGACCGCGTCCTGGCCCTGCATCGCATCGACCACGAACAGCGTTTCGACCGGGTTCAGCGCCGCGTGCAGTTCGCGAATCTCGGTCATCAGCGTTTCGTCGATGCCCAGTCGGCCGGCGGTGTCGACCAGCAGCACGTCGAAGTAATGACGCTTGGCATGGTCGAGTGCGGCCAGCGCGATGTCACGCGGCTTCTGCTCGGCCGTCGACGCGAACCACTCGGCGCCGGCCTGCTTGGTCACGGTCTTCAGTTGCTCGATCGCCGCCGGCCGGTAGACGTCGGCCGAGACCGTGAGGACTTTTTTCTTCCGCTTCTCGATCAGGTGCTTGGCCAGCTTGGCCGTCGTCGTCGTCTTGCCTGCGCCTTGCAGGCCGGCCATCAGGATCACCGCCGGTGGCTGCGTCGCCAAGTCGATGTCGGCGACGCCATCGCCCATCGTCAGCGCAAGCTCCTTGTGCACGATGCCGACCAGCGCCTGGCCTGGATTCAGCGAGCCTGTGACTTCCTGGCCGAGCGCCTTGTCCTTGACGCGGGCGACGAACTCGCGCACGACGGGCAGCGCCACGTCGGCTTCGAGCAGCGCCATACGCACCTCGCGCAGCATGTCGGCGACGTTGCTTTCGGTGATGCGGGCTTGGCCGCGCATCGTCTTGACGAGGCGCGACAGGCGGTCGGTGAGGGCGGAGGCCATGCGAGGTGCCGCAATTGCAAGGACCACAGGGTCAATGCGCGCGGGCGTTAGTAAACTGACTGCATGAGTGTAGCCACGGCCCCTTTGACTTCATGACCCTCACGCTGCCCTGGGCACTGGGCCTCGTGGCGATGCTCGCCTACACCGCCGCGGCGTGGCCGGTGGCGGTGAAGCGGCGCTGGCCGGACCTCGCGCTGGCTGTGGGGTGGCTGGCGCATGGCGCAGCGCTGTGGCTCGATGTCGCCGGCTACGGCTCTGCCATTGCGGGCGCGCGCTTCGGCTTCGCGCCGGCCCTGTCGGCCACGGTGTGGATCGTGATCGCGGTGCATGCGATCGAGAGCCGCTTGTTGCCATTGCCCGCGGTGCGCTTGTTGCTGGCGGTGTCGGCGACGCTGGCGGTGCTGCTGGCGGCGCTGTACCCCGGCGAATCGCGGCCGTTGGCCGCAGGCGCCGCACCGGGGGTGGCGTGGTTGCCGTTGCACTGGCTGTTGGGCGTCGTCTCCTACGGATTGTTCGCCGTCGCGGTGCTGCATGCCTGGTTGCTCGACGGCGCCGAGCGGCGCTTGCGCGCGGCCGGCCCCGCCACAGGCAAGACCGGTGGCGTACCGCTGCTGCAACTGGAGCGGCTGACGTTCCGCTTTGTCGAGATCGGCTTCATCGTATTGAGCACGGCGCTGGTGCTCGGTGTCCTGCTTGCCGAGCGCTGGCGCTGGGACCACAAGACCGTGCTGTCGCTGCTCGGCTGGGCGACGTTTGCTGTCTTGATTGCCGGACGCCATCTGCGCGGCTGGCGCGGCCGGCGTGCGACGCGCTGGGTCTACGCCGGTGCGCTGCTGCTGCTGCTGGCCTACGCCGGCGCGCGCTTCGTCATTGAGGTCGTGCTGCAACGCGGCACGGGTTGACACGGCGATGCTCAAGGTTCTGATCATCGCCCTGGCGGTCGCGCTGCTGGTGTGGCTGTTGTTCGGCCGCTCCGCGCGCCACCGCAAGCCTCCCGGTGGGGGCCGGCGCGGCGGACAAGGCGGTGCCGAAGAGATGGTGAGCTGCGCGCACTGCGGCGTGCACCTGCCGCGCAGCGACGCGCTGGCCGCGCGCAGCCTGCACTACTGCAGCCCGGCCCACCGCGACGCGCCACCGCGCACTTGATCGATGGCGCCGATCCAGCCCGCCACTGACCGCCGCAGCGCCAACCGGCGTCACAACGATCGCCGGTATGCGGCCCGCCGCGGCGACGACGCAACGGGCGCTGCCCTTGCCGACGAATCGCTGTTCGACGCGCTCGGCGTGGACGGCGTGCCGATGGATCCAGGATGGAGCGGCATCGAGCCACCGCCCGCCGGCCCTTTCTTGTCGCGACAAGCCCATCGCATCGTCTGGCAAGGCGGCAGCACCTTCGAGCGCTTGTACGAAACCTTCATCGGCGGCCGCGCCGCGCTGGGCATTGCGCTGCTGATGGCGCAACTGGTGGGTCTGATGCTGGGCCAGCGCTCGATGGCCGGCGTGATCGTCAGCGGCGCTTATGCGCTGCAGGCGCTGCTGGTCTGGTTGCTGCCGCGCTGGCGCCGCTCTGGCCAGCCAGGCACCCGGCTGACGCGGGGCCAGTGGATCACCACGCTGGGGGTCGATCTGGTGGCCTTCGCCTTGCTGCACGCCTTCGAGCCGGCAGGCACCTTCAACTATGCGGCGCTGCTGGTGATGCCGGCGTTGATCGGCGGTGTGCTGACTTCGCGGCCGCTGGCGCTGGCGACGACGGCCATGGCGTCGATCATGTTGATTGCGGTGGCTTTGCGCAGCGGTGTCAGCATCGGCGACTGGAGCACCGCGCTGGCGCCGGCTGGCCTGACGGGCATCGGCCTCTTCGTCATCACGTTGCTGGCCGGCGAGCTGTCCGGCCGCCTGGCCAACGAAGAGCAGGCCGCGCGTGGCAGCCTCGAGCTGGCACGGCAGCAAGTGGCGCTCAACCGTCTGGTGATCGACGAGATGAGCGACGGTGTGATGGTCATCGACCGCAGCGCACGCGTGCGCGCGGCCAACCCCGCGGCACGGCGGCTGCTCGCGGCGCAGGGCGTGGGGCCAGTGGCGCCGTTCCAGTTGCAAGACGAGCCGGCGTGGGCGGCGTTGATGGCGCAGGTGCTGACCGCGTTTGGCGCCGGCGAGTGGCCGCGGCACGGTCACGATGTGACGCTGCCCTTCAGCGCCGGCTTGGCGCGTACGCTGCGGCTGCGCGCACGCTTCACACGCGAGCGCCAGGGCGAGGGCGCCGGTGGCAAACGCGCCGACGCGACGGAGGCGTTGTGCGTGCTGTTCCTGGAGGATCTGCGCAATGTGCAGGCGCGCAGCCGGCAGGAAAAGCTGGCGGCGATGGGCCGCGTCTCGGCCGGCATCGCGCACGAGATCCGCAACCCACTGGCGGCGATCGCGCAAGCCAATGCGCTGTTGCAGGAAGAGGCGGTCGGAGCTGAGCAGCAGATGCTGACGGCGATGGTGGCCGACAACGTCGAGCGGCTGAAGCGCATCGTCGACGACGTGATGGAAGTGGCGCCGGCTGCGGAGGCCGAGCCGCGGCCGATCGACCTCGGCGGCGAAGTCGGGCGCATCGTCGCCGACTGGGCGCGCACCAACAACGTCGTTCTCGGCGTCGGCAGCCGGCTGCATGTCGAGTTGCCGACGGAAGCCCTGCCAGTGCTGTTCGACGCCGACCATCTGCGCCGCGTGCTCGTCAACCTGCTCGACAATGCACGCCGCTACGCCAGCGCACTGCCCGGCGCGATTGCCTTGACGGCGCGCGCCACCTCGGCCGAGCAGGCGTGGCTGGCCTTGGCCAGTGACGGTGAGCCGATCCCCGCGGACATCGAACCCTTCCTGTTCGAGCCTTTCTTCTCGACACGCAGCCGGGGCACCGGGCTGGGCTTGTACATTTGCCGGGAGCTGTGCGAGCGCTACGGCGGCAGCATCGACTACTGGCAGCATCCGCCCGGGGCCAGACACCGCAATGAATTCGTGGTCGCGTTGCGCGTGGCCGCGGCCGATGCCGTCGCACCGAACCAGGATCGCCTGCTGCCTTGACACCCAACACCCAGTCCCAATACAGCCTGCTCGTCATCGACGACGAGCCGGACCTGCGCACGCTGTACGAGCTGACGCTGCTGCGTGAAGGCTACGAGGTCGAGACCGCCGGCTCGGTCGAAGAAGCGCTGCAGATGTTGAAGGAGCGCAGCTACAGCGCCGTGATTTCCGACATGCGTCTGCCCGACGGCTCGGGCCTCGATGTGCTGGCCTATCTCGACGAGGGCAAGCGGCGTGAAAAAGCGGTCGTGATCACCGCCTACGGGTCGGCGGAAAACGCGGTCGAGGCCTTGAAGTCCGGCGCTTTCGATTACCTGACCAAGCCGGTGGACTTGCGGCAATTCCGCCTCGTCGTGGCGTCGGCGCTGGGCCGCACGCCGCAGAGTGCGCCGACGGTGGTGCCATCGAGCTTGCCTGGCGCCGCGCGCCAGGCCGCGCCGGCAGCGGCAGACACGATCGAAACACCGTTGGCCTCGCCCGCGAGGGCAGCGCCCCAGGCCGCCGCGCTGCGGCGCTTGTCTGGCCAGTCGCAGGCGATGCAACAGGTGCGCGCGCTGATCGAGAAGGTGGCCAAGAGCATGGCCCCGGCGATCGTGCAGGGCGAATCAGGCACCGGCAAGGAGCTGGTGGCGCGGGCGATTCATGACGTCAGTGCGCGCGCTGGACAACCTTTCATTGCCGTCAACTGCGGCGCCATTCCCGAGCACCTGCTCGAAGCCGAATTCTTTGGCTACCGCAAGGGCGCGTTCACCGGCGCCAATGAAGACCGCGAGGGCTTCGTGCAGGCGGCGCAGGGCGGCACGCTGTTCCTCGACGAGATCGGCGACCTGCCGCTGGCAATGCAGAGCAAGCTGCTGCGTGTGATCCAGGAGCGCTCGGTGCGGCCGGTCGGCGCTGTGACCGAGACGCCGATCAACGTGCGCATCGTCAGCGCTACGCACAAGGACCTCGGCGCCGAAGTGCAGGGCGGCCGCTTCCGTCAGGATTTGTTCTACCGCTTGAACGTCATCCAGATCCGCGTGCCGCCGCTGCGCGAGCGGCTCGAAGACCTGGGCCCGATCTGTGCCGCGCTGCTCGAGCGCATCGCGCGCGAGGCCGGCCAGTGGCCGCCGCCGTCGCTGACGCGCGAGGCGTTTGAAGATCTGGGCCACCACGCTTTCCCTGGCAATGTGCGCGAACTCGAGAACCTGCTCAACCGCGCGGTTGCGATGTCCGGAGGCGAGACCATCTCGCGCGAAGATCTCGGCCTGGGCGACGCGCCGGCCGTCGAGCCGACCGACCGCGCGCAGATCGACGCGCGGCTCGAACAGCTGCGTGCCGCGCCGGCGACGCTGATCGAAGGTGCACTGCCCGACAACCTCGAGTCCTACCTCGACGGCGTCGAGCGCGACATCCTCGCCCGTGCACTCGAACGCCACCGAAACAACCGCACGGCGGCCGGCGCCAGCCTGGGCTTGTCGCTGCGCCAGATGCGTTACCGCATGGCGCGGCTGGGCGTGGTGGTGTCGGGCCAGGACGATTGAAGCGCGCTGTCTGGACGGCGGGCTGGTGGCGTCGCGCGCGTCGCGTGCGCTCACCCAACTTCGGCCCACGGGCCGATGGCGAGCAGGTCACGTTGGCGATCGTGCACTCGATCAGCCTGCCCCCCGGCACGTACGGCAGCGATGCCGTCGAGCGCTTTTTCACCAACCGGCTCGATGCATCAGCGCATCCCTATTTCGAGCAGATCAGCGCGCTGCGCGTCTCGGCGCATTTCTTCATTCGCCGCGATGGCGAGGTCGTGCAGTTCGTGTCCTGCGACCAGCGCGCCTGGCATGCCGGCGCGTCGCAATGGCGTGGCCGCGAGAACTGCAACGACTGGTCGATCGGCATCGAGCTCGAAGGTCTTGAAGGCGAACGCTTCGAGCGCGCGCAGTACCGCGCGCTGCTTCGGTTGTTGAACGCGTTGCGCGTTCACTACCCGCTGGGCGAGGTGGTGGGCCATGAGCACGTGGCGCCGGCACGCAAGGCGGATCCGGGTGCGCGCTTCGAGTGGCCGCGGCTCGCGCGTGCGTTGCGCGGCCGGTTGGCCACCGCTGAGGAAGTCGCCAACACAAATTGAATCAAAGCGGCGCTATGGGTAGTACCCCGGACGCTCGTACACTACGGGTAGTGCTCTAATACACGTTGGACCCTAGATGTAGTGCTTGTTGTGCACTCACACTCCACCGGCTCCCCACACCTTTTCCACAGCCTTTCAGTCGTTCGGCATGTCGGCGTTGCACGCGGCGCATGCTGATCAGTCATTGAACCGTCGCGCCGCTTCCGCAGCGACCGACCCCATCGAACCGGAGTTTTCACATGCAGACTGTCGTCACCAGCCCGACGTCATCCCAGCCTTTTGTTTCCGACATCGCCGCCGGCACCAAGTCGAACGCCAGCGCCTACCAGGGCTACCAGATCATCCGCCGCAACGGCGCGGTCGTGGTCTTCGAGCCGAACAAGATCGCCGTGGCTCTGATGAAGGCGTTCCTGGCCGTGCACGGCACGCAGGGCGCGGCGTCGGCCAGCGTGCGCGAGACGGTCGAAGGGTTGACGGAGGCGGTGGTGCGCGCGTTGCTGCGCTCGCGTCCGGGTGGCGGCACGTTTCATATCGAAGACGTGCAGGACCAGGTCGAGCTCGGCCTGATGCGCAGCGGCCACCACGAGGTGGCGCGCGCCTATGTGCTCTACCGCGAGCGCCGCTCGCAGGAGCGCGCCAAGCAGGCCAAGGTCGAGGTCAAGCCGGCGGCGTCGACGCTGACCGTCATTGATCGTGGCCAACGTGTACCGCTCGACGAGGCCAAGCTGCAAGGGCTGATCGAATCGGCCTGTTCGGACCTGGGCGCCGACGTCAAGCCCGACCCGATCCTGGCCGAGACGCGGCGCAACCTGTACGACGGCGTGCCGATCGACGAGGTCTACAAGGCTTCGATCCTGGCCGCGCGCACGATGATCGAGAAGGAGCCGGCTTACACACGTGCCACCGCGCGCCTGCTGCTGCACACGATCCGCCGCGAGATCCTTGGCGAAGAGGTGCTGCCGGCGCAGATGGCCACGCGCTACGCGGAGTACTTCCCTGGCTTCATCAAGAAGGGCATCGCGGCCGAACTGCTCGACGAGAAACTGGCCCAGTACGACCTGGCCAAGCTCGGCGCGGCGCTGAAGGCCGAGCGCGACCTGCAGTTCGACTACCTCGGCCTGCAGACGCTGTACGACCGCTACTTCCTGCACATCGACGAAGCTGCGCATCGAGATGCCGCAGGCGTTTTTCATGCGCGTGGCCATGGGCCTGGCCTTGAACGAGATCAATCGCGAAGCGCGCGCGATCGAGTTCTATGAAGTGCTGTCGAGCTTCGACTTCATGAGCAGCACGCCGACGCTGTTCAACAGCGGCACGCAGCGCTCGCAGTTGTCGAGCTGCTACCTGACGACGGTGGCCGACGATCTCGACGGCATCTATGAAGCGTTGAAGGAAAACGCGCTGCTGTCCAAGTTTGCCGGTGGCCTGGGCAACGACTGGACCAATGTGCGCGCGCTCGGTTCGTACATCAAGGGCACCAACGGCAAGAGCCAGGGTGTGGTGCCGTTCCTGAAGGTCGTCAACGACACGGCAGTCGCCGTCAACCAAGGCGGCAAACGCAAAGGTGCGGTCTGCGCCTACCTCGAAACCTGGCACCTCGACATCGAAGAGTTCTTGGAGTTGCGCAAGAACACTGGCGACGACCGCCGCCGCACGCACGACATGAACACCGCGAACTGGATTCCGGATCTGTTCATGAAGCGGGTGATGGATGGCGGCGACTGGACGCTCTTCTCGCCGTCGAACTGCCCCGATCTGCACGACAAGTTCGGCAAGGAGTTCGAGATCGCCTACACGGCCTATGAAGCCAAGGCCGACCGCGGCGAGATCAAGCTGTTCAAGCGCATGCCGGCCAAGGACCTGTGGCGCAAGATGCTGTCGATGCTGTTCGAGACCGGGCACCCCTGGATCACGTTCAAGGACGCCTGCAATGTGCGCAGCCCGCAGCAGCATGTCGGCGTCGTGCATTCGTCGAATCTCTGCACCGAGATCACGCTCAACACCAACGAGAGCGAGATCGCGGTCTGCAACCTCGGCTCGGTCAACCTGGTCCAGCACCTGAAAGACGGCGCGATCGACCAGGTCAAGCTGAAGAAGACTGTCGCCACGGCGATGCGCATGCTCGACAACGTCATCGACATCAACTACTACGCAGTCAAGAAGGCACGCGACAGCAACCTGCGCCACCGCCCGGTGGGCCTGGGCATCATGGGCTTCCAGGATTGCCTGTACGAGTTGAAGTTGCCGTACGCGAGCGCCGAAGCGGTCGAGTTTGCCGACCGCTCGATGGAGGCGGTGTGCTACCACGCCTACTTCGCATCGACCGAACTGGCCGCCGAGCGCGGCCGTTATTCGAGCTACCCCGGTTCGCTGTGGGACCGCGGGATCCTGCCGCAGGATTCGTTGAAGCTTCTGGCCGAGCAACGCGGCGGCTATGTCGAGGTCGATGCCAGCGAGAGCCTCGACTGGGGCCTGCTGCGCGCCCACATTGCCGAGCACGGCATGCGCAACAGCAACTGCGTGGCGATCGCGCCGACGGCGACGATTTCCAACATCATCGGCGTCGATGCATCGATCGAGCCGAGCTTCGGCAACCTGTCGGTCAAGTCGAACCTGTCGGGCGAGTTCACGGTCGTCAACGAGTACCTGGTGCGCGATCTGAAGGCGCTCGGCCTGTGGGACGACGTGATGGTGATGGACCTGAAGCACTACGAAGGATCGCTCCGTCCGATCGACCGCGTGCCTGAGTCGCTGAAGGCGCTCTACGCCACCGCTTTCGAGATCGAAGCACCGTGGCTGGTCGAAGCTGCGTCACGCCGCCAGAAGTGGATCGATCAGGCGCAGTCGCTCAACATCTACATCGCCGGCGCCTCGGGCAAGAAGCTTGACGACACCTACAAGTTGGCCTGGCTGCGCGGTCTGAAGACGACCTATTACCTGCGCACTAAAGCGGCAACGCATGTCGAGATGAGCACGGTGACGAAGAGCCGCCACAACGCGGTGAGCTCCGGTGGTGCGAGCAGTGGCGCATCGTTGTCGGCGCTCGATGCAGCCGCTGCACAAGCGCGCGCGCAACTGAGCGACACACCATCGACTGACGTGAAGTTTTGTGGCGTCGACGATCCAACGTGCGAAGCCTGTCAGTGAATTTCGAATCGCATCGCCGATGAACACAACGCGTTTTCACGATGCGTGAGCGCAACAACGCGCGCGCGCGAATGTCAAGAAGTGCTTGGTGTTCGCGCGCAACACTCACATAATCCGCCGCCATAGGAAGTACCCGAACACATGTTGGTCTGGGAAGAAAACATCCACAGCAAAACGACGCCGCAACCGCGCTCCGCGAGCATTCCGCCGGAGCCAATGCTGATGAACTCAGTCATTGAATCGCGGTCCCCGGCAGCGTCTGCTGTTCAATCTGTCGAAGCGAAGCTAGCCGCGCAACCAATCGTTGCCGCGGTGAGCACGCGCCGCGTCAACGCCGCCGACAAGCGCATCATCAACGGCCAGACCGACGTCAATCAGCTGGTGCCGTTCAAATACAAGTGGGCCTGGGAGAAGTACCTCGCCACCTGCGCCAATCATTGGATGCCGCAAGAGGTCAACATGTCGCGCGACATCGCGACCTGGAAAGATCCGAACGGCCTGACCGAAGACGAGCGCCGCATCATCAAGCGCAATCTCGGCTTTTTCGTCACGGCTGATTCGCTGGCGGCCAACAACATTGTGTTGGGCACCTACCGCCACGTCACGGCGCCCGAGTGCCGCCAGTTCCTGCTTCGCCAGGCCTTCGAAGAGGCGATCCATACCCACGCTTATCAGTACATCGTCGAGTCGCTCGGCCTGGACGAGAGCGAGATCTTCAATGCGTACCACGAGATCTCGTCGATTCGCGAGAAGGACGAGTTCCTGATCCCGTTCATCGAGGCCATCAGCAACCCGCACTTCCACACGGGCACGCCCGAGACCGACCAGACGCTGCTGAAGAGCCTGATCGTCTTCGCCTGCCTGATGGAAGGCCTGTTTTTCTACGTCGGCTTCACGCAGATCCTGGCGCTGGGCCGGCAGAACAAGATGACCGGCGCCGCCGAGCAGTATCAGTACATCCTGCGCGACGAGTCGATGCACTGCAATTTCGGCATCGACCTGATCAACCAGATCAAGCTCGAGAACCCACAGCTGTGGACGAGCGCCTTCAAGGCCGAAATCAAAGCCTTGTTCCTGAAGGCCGTCGAACTCGAGTACCGCTACGCCGAAGACACCATGCCGCGTGGCGTGCTCGGCATGAATGCATCGATGTTCAAGGGCTACCTGCGCTACATCGCCAACCGGCGCGCAACGCAGATCGGCCTCGAAGAGCTTTTCCCGAACGAAGAGAATCCGTTCCCGTGGATGAGCGAGATGATCGATCTGAAGAAGGAGCGCAACTTTTTCGAGACGCGCGTGATCGAGTACCAGTCTGGCGGCGCGCTTTCGTGGGAATGATCGAAGATTGATGTTGAATCGAATGTTGATGGTTTGTTGAATGAGCGAGTGGGTCCGAGAACTTGCCGCTCGAGTTAAGAGATCAAGAACCCGCAGTGGGTGACATGAAGCCGGTGGACGTTCAAACAACGTTCGCAAAAGAGCCGAAGCCAGTCACTGCACCCCCGTTCATCGCATCGGGAAACCAGCCAAGTGGCTGGACAAATCCCGGGTGGTGAATCGCCGCAAAGGTCGAGCTCGATCTTTTGCGGTGCTCTTTGCAACTTGATCAAGGAGATCGAAATGGCAACTGCGAAGAAGGCACCGGCCAAGAAGGCTGCTGCGAAGAAGAAGGCACCGGCGAAGAAGGCCGCTGCGAAGAAGCCGGCCGCCAAGAAGGCGGCGAAGCGTCCGGCGGCCAAGAAGCCGGCGGCGAAGAAGAAGCCTGCGGCGAAGAAGAAGCCGGCTGCCAAGAAGGCAGCGAAGAAGGCCGCCAAGAAGAAGGCTGCGCCGAAGAAGAAGGCCGCTGCGAAGAAGCCTGCGAAAAAGAAGGCCCCTGCGAAAAAAGCGGCGAAGAAGAAGGCTGCGCCTGCGAAGAAGGCGGCCCCTGCGAAGAAAGCTGCTCCGGCAGCCGCAGCGGCTCCTGCACCTGCAGCGAAGACGACGCTGAGCCCCGCGGCCGCATGGCCGTTCCCGACAGGCAACAAGCCTTAAGGGATCTCGCGGGACTGCATGCGATCCCGGCGGGCCGTGCGCGAGCGCGGCTCGTCCAGGATTCGCAACAGCGCCAAACGACAAACCCGGCCTCGGCCGGGTTTGTTTTTGGTCAACAGAGTTCGCGGTGCCGAGCCGACCGCAAGCGGAGGATCAGAGCTCCATCGGTTCAGTGTTGGCGAACAGCACGACGTTGCCCGACGCCGCCGACTTGGCGTCATAGGCTGCGGCGGCTTCAAGAGCGCGCTCGGCCAAGGCACGCCGTTCGTCGGCGCTTGCCGCTGGTGTACTGACGGGGCTAGAGCGCACGGTGTGGTGGGCTTTGCGCAAGTCAGAGATGGCCTTGCTGAGCTGGGCAATCTGTTCGCGCGCGTGCATGGAGCGCTCAATGGCCCCGTTGCGCGCCTCTTCCGAGCGCAACAAGCGCTGCTGCAATTGATCGATTTTCTGCCGGCTGTGCCAGCGGTAGGCCACGGCACCGATCGCGCTGCCGCCCAGCGCCGCCACGCAGAGTTGGATCAATTGAAGAGATTGCATTTCCCGCCGCACATCGTTGTTTTACTTCCTGTCACTCTACCGGCGGCGTGCGCGCATCGGCGTGAACTTGCCTCACTTGAGCATGTCGGCAGGCTCGAAGCGGTGATTCTGCCCACCGCGGTGTGCAATCTTCAGCGCACCCAAGCGGTTGCCGAGCGTGGCCGCACGTGTCAACGGCCAGCCGCGCTCCAGGCCATAGAGCAAGCCGGCGCGAAACGCATCGCCGCAGCCGGTGGGGTCGACGACGGCGTCCGCCTTGACTGCCAGGGACGGGCGTGCGTCCTCCCCGGTGCCAGACCTCGCAGCCTTGCTCGGCCAGCGTGACCACGATGCCTTCGATGTTGGGTCGCTGCGAGATGTCGGTCAGCGACTCGCCGGTGCGCTCGCAGAGCATGCGTGCCTCGTAGTCGTTGAGCGCCACCCAGCGTGCCATGCCGAGGATCTCGCGGTGCTCGGCGCCGTCGAACTGTGGCAGCTGCTGGCCCGGGTCGAAAACGAACGGTATGCCCTGCTCGTGCATCTGCTGGGCATGCTGGCTCATCGCGTCGCGGCCGTCGGGCGCAATGATGCCGATCGTCAGGTCGGCGCGTTGCTGGCGTTTCGGCACAGGGGCCAGGTGGGCCAGGCTCATCGCCCCAGGGTGAAACGCGGTGATCTGGTTGTTGTCCTGGTCGGTGATGATGATCGCCTGCGCGGTGTAGTGATCCGGCTCGGTCATGATCTGCGAGGTGTCGATGCCCAGGCCTTTCAGCCGCGCGATGTACTCGTCGCCGTCACTGCCGAGCGCCGCCAGGATCACCGGCTCGCCGCCCAGCAGCTTCAGCGTGTAGGCGATGTTGCCGGCGCAGCCTCCCCACTCGCGGCGCAGCGTCGGTACCAGGAACGACACGTTCAAGATGTGCACCTGCTCCGGCAGGATCTGCTGCGCAAAACGGCCAGGAAATGTGGTGATCGTGTCGAAGGCCAGGGAGCCACAGATCAGGGCGGGCATGTCAGTGACCGCCCGGCCGTCCGAAGGGCACTGGCGCCCCCTTGGGGGGCAGCGAACGAAGTGAGCGTGGGGGTTTCATATCTGCTTTCAGGGGTAGAACAGGTCGATCGTGTAGCCGGTGACGCGGCGGTCACCGACATCGAGCGTGGCCAGCGCCGACCACTCGGCGCCGGCAGCCAGCGCCTCGGGCGCTGTGCCGCCCAACTCCGCAGCACGCAGCACGCGCCGCGTCACGACCTCGCCGCGCGGATCGGTCAGCGTCAGATCCAGCGCGGGCATCGCCACAGCCCAGGTGGCTCGGTTGCGGACCGCGAGTTGCAGCTTGTACAGCGGCGCGCCGTCGACACGCGTCAAGCCGCTGCTCTCCACCGAAACGGCGTCGAGCGAACGTGGCGCCTGGACGTCGCAACCCAGCGGTGCGCAAACCGCGCGCAACGGCTCGGTGATGCCTGGCCAGCGCGCAGCCAGTGCATCGCGCTGGTGCAACGCCATTTGCGCACCCAGCAAGAGTGGCAGCGCCAGAGCGGCAGCAATCGTCAGCCGTCGCACGACCGGCCGCTGCCAGCGCGCGTCCCGCTCGGCGTCACGAACGAAGCTCGGCGCCAGCGGCGCAGGCCCGGTGTAAACGGGTGCGGACTCGTCGAAGGTGGTGTGGTGGCCGCTGTGTTCGGTCAGCAGCGCCGCATCGTCGTCGTCGTCGCGGTCGTCGTGGTACGAAGCCGTGAACGACGCTGCAGCGGCGGCTTGGTCGGCGCTCGAATCAGCCGAGGCCTCGACCGCTGTGCCCGCCTGGGTGCTGTGCACCGGGTCAGCGTGCAGCAGTGCACGCGTCGACGGCTCATCTTCTACGTCGTCGGCAGCGTCTGCGTCGCCGTAGTAGGCGAACGAGTCAACGTCGGACGGCGGCGGTGCGGCCACTACCGACAGCGGCTTCGACGCGGCCATGACCGGCTCCTGCTGCAGCGGCATCGGCCCGGAGGTGTTCTCTCGCTCCAGATCGAACAAGCCTTCGAGGGCGCTGAACACCGTGCCACAGCGGCCGCAGCGGACCCAGCCTTCGGACGCCTTGAGCTGATCCTGCTGCACACGGAACACGGTGCTGCAGGCGCTGCAACGTGTGGCCAGGCTCATGGCGGGCCGCCTGCCGTGGCAGTCATCAGCACCCAGCCCTCTTCGCTGTCGGTGACATCGAGCATGCACCACGGCGCATAGGCCTCGCGCAACTCGTCGACTTGCCGCGCGAGGATGCCGGCAAGCACCAGCGACCCACCACTGGCGAGGTGGCCGGTCAGCAAGGGGGCCAACAGCGTCAGCGGTTTGGCGAGGATGTTGGCCAGAACCAGATCGTAGGTGCCTTGCGCGGCGTCCGGCAACGCGGCGTTGAGCGTCACGCTGTTGGCCTGCGCATTGGCGCGCGTGGATGCCACTGCGGCGTCGTCGATGTCCACCGCGTCGATGGCCTTCGCGCCATGCAGCGCGGCGCCGATCGCGAGGATGCCCGAGCCGCAGCCATAGTCGAGGACGCGGCCCCAAGGCCGTGCATGCGATGCGATCCAGCGCAGGCACATGCGTGTCGTCGGGTGCGTACCGGTTCCGAAGGCAAGGCCGGGGTCGAGGCGGATCACCTGCTGCGCGGCGGCGGGGGCGTCGTGCCAGCTCGGCACGATCCAGAACTCCGGCGTGATCTCCACCGGTGCGAACTGCGACTGCGTGACCCGCACCCAGTCTTCGTCGGGCACGGTGTCAATTGACTGCACATGTACGTTGGCGGCGGCCCAGTCCTGGGCCAGCAGCAGCGTCGCCGCGTTGGTGGCTTGCGCCGCGTTCTCGAACAGCGCACGCACGGTCGACTGCACCCAGCCCGCGCGCGGCGCCGGCATGCCCGGCTCGCCAAACATCGCCTGCTCGGACGCGCTGTCGGCTTGCGCGTCTTCGACGGACACTGCGAGCGCGCCGAGCTCGTCAGCCAAGGCATCAGACACGGGCTCGACCAGCGCCTCGTTCACGCGCAGCACCAATTCATCCATCGATCTGCAAGCTACCGTTTGTGCTGACCGAGCCAGCCTTCGAGATAGTGGATGCTCGTGCCGCCCTCGATGAACTTGGCATCGACCATCAGCTCGCGGTGCAGCGGGATGTTGGTCGAAATGCCTTCGACCACCGTCTCCGACAGCGCCGTGCGCATGCGCGCCAGCGCCTGCTCGCGCGTGTCGGCGTGGACGATGATCTTGCCGATCATCGAGTCATAGTTCGGCGGCACGAAGTAGTTGGCGTAGGCGTGCGAGTCAACGCGAACGCCAGGTCCGCCCGGCGGATGCCACGTCGTGATGCGCCCCGGCGACGGCGTGAACTTGTACGGGTCCTCGGCGTTGACGCGGCATTCGATGGCGTGGCCGCGCATCTCGATCTGGCGCTGAGAGAACGGCAGCTTCTCGCCGGCGGCGACGCGGATCTGCGTCTGCACGATGTCGATTCCGGTCACCATCTCGGTCACCGGGTGTTCGACCTGCACGCGCGTGTTCATCTCGATGAAGAAGAACTCGCCGTTCTCATACAGGAACTCGAAGGTGCCGGCGCCGCGATAGCCGATCTTCTTGCAGGCCGCGGCGCAGCGGTCGCCGATGCGCTCGATGACGCGACGCGGAATGCCCGGCGCCGGCGCTTCCTCGATGATCTTCTGGTGGCGGCGCTGCATCGAACAATCGCGCTCGCCGAGCCAGACCGCGTTCTTGTGCTCGTCGGCCATGACCTGGATTTCGACATGGCGCGGGTTCTCGAGGAACTTCTCCATGTACACGGCCGGGTTGCCGAAGGCGGCGCCGGCTTCGGCGCGCGTGGTCTGCACGGCGTGGATCAGCGCTGCTTCGGTGTGCACGACGCGCATGCCGCGCCCGCCGCCGCCACCCGAAGCCTTGATGATCACCGGGTAGCCGATCGTGCGCGCTTGCCTGACGATCTCTTTGGCGTCGTCGGGCAGCGCGCCCGCGGAGCCCGGCACGCAGGGCACGCCGGACTTGATCATGGCCTGCTTGGCCGAGACCTTGTCGCCCATGATGCGGATCGACTCCGGCGTCGGCCCGATGAATACAAAACCGCTGCGTTCGACGCGCTCGGCGAAGTCGGCGTTCTCGGACAGGAAGCCGTAGCCCGGGTGGATTGCTTCGGCGTCGGTCACCTCGGCTGTCGAGATGATCGCCGGCATGTTGAGGTAGCTCTGCGCCGAGGCGGCCGGTCCGATGCAAACGGCCTCGTCGGCCAGCTTGACGTACTTGGCGTCGCGGTCGGCTTCGGAGTAGACGACGACCGACTTGACGCCCATCTCACGGCAGGCGCGTTGGATGCGCAGCGCTATTTCGCCTCTGTTGGCGATGAGAATCTTCTTGAACAACTCAGCCTCGGCGGTCGATCACGAACAAAGGCTGACCGAACTCCACGGCCTGGCCGTTCTCGACCAGGATCTTCGTGATCGAGCCACCGACGTCGGCCTCGATCTCGTTCATGATCTTCATCGCTTCGATGATGCACAGCGGCTCGCCGGCCTTGACCACGCTGCCCACTTCGACCAGCGGTTTGCCGCCAGGCGTGGCCGCGCCATAAAAGGTACCGACCATCGGCGACTTGACGGTGTGCCCGCCATCGGCGTCTTCACCATCGGCAACGACGGCCGCCGCAGCGGGCGCGGCCTGCGGCGCTGACGCCGGCATCGCCATCGGCGGCGCGGTCATCACCAGCGGCGCGGCACCCATGGCCATCTGCGCGCCGGCCTTGACGATGCGCACCTTGCCGTCGGCTTCGGTGATCTCCAGTTCGGCAATGTTCGATTCCGACACCAGATCCACCAGTGTCTTGAGCTTGCGCAGGTCCATCTCTTGGTCTCCGGGCGCTGATGCGCCGCTATCTTCGCTTCTGAAGCCGCCAACGTCGGTCAAAACTTCAATCTGCCATCACTCACGGTCTGTCGTCCGCGGGCTGGCGAAGGCTCGGACTCTACAAGATTTGGCAGCCGTTGCCGCCAGTTCCCATGGCTTTGGCCTAAGAAAAACCTCTGGCCCAGGCAGTGAGCTGCTCGTACTGCGTTTCACCGATGTGGCGCTTCACGACTTGGCCGTCGCGGCCATAGATCACCGTGAATGGCAGGCCACCACTCAAGTTGCCCAAGCGGCGAGACAGATCGATGCCGGCAAAGCCGGCCAGCGCAATCGGAAAGGCCACCGGCGTGTCGGCGAGGAACTTGCGCACGGCCTCGGCGTTGTCGGCAGCCAGGCCGAGCACCTGCCAGCCCTTGACACGGTGGTCACGATAGAAGCGGTCGAGGGCGGGCATCTCGCGTACGCAGGGCGGGCACCAAGTGGCCCAGAAGTTCAGCACCAGCGGTTGGCCGCGAAGCGAGGCCATCGCCAGGCGCTGGGGGCCGGGAGTCTCAAAGTCGAGTGTCCACAGTTCGGCGCTCGCCGTGTCCGCAGGATCGGCCCGACGCTGCCAGAGATAGGCAGCCGCACCAGCTGCCGCCGCGGCGGCGCCGGCCACGCCGGCCGTGATCAGCGTGCGCCGTGGCGTCGTCATGTGGTGCCCTCGATCAAGCGGGCCAGCGCACGCGCATCGCCGCGCCAACTGCGGCCCGCCGCGTCCGGCACCAGCGCGCCCCGCAAGTCGTCGTGGTCGCGCACGGTGAGGTGCACGGTGATCCGCTCGCCCAAGGCCGCGCAGCGGTCGGCCAGGCTCAGTACCGACAGCGGCTCGCCGCGCCGGCCGGCGCCGGGAACTTCAGCAGTGTCGTAGTCGATGTTCAGGTTGATCAACGCGATCTCCGGCGCCTTGGCGTCGTCGGCGTACAGATCGATGTGGATCGCCGACAGGCGCGTTGCCGTGCCGCGCCACACCGCGCCCGACAGGTGCGGGCGGAACTCGGCCAGCCGCTCCATCCAACCCAGCGCCGCGCCGCGCAAAGCCGCCAGCTCGGCCGGCTGCGTGTCGGCGCAGAACAGAGAGAGATGTTCGCGCACGGCCTCCTCGACCGCTTCATTGCTCGGCAACTCGACACGCGAGCCGCCGCGCACGGCACCAGCGACATCACGCGCGGCTTTGCGCTTGGCAGTGCCGTACTCGAGTCCTTCTTCCACCACCAGCCTCGCCGCGGATGCGGCCAGCTCTGCGGACAGATCAAGGTTCACGGCACCTCCACCGCATTCATGCGCGCCGACACCGTGGCCGCCCTGTCGGCGAGATAGGCCGAACCCATGCGTTTCTCGTAGCGCTTGGGTGCAGGCAACATGACCGCCAGTCGCGCCGCTTGCGTCACTCCGAGCTGCGCTGCGTCGGTGCGAAAGTAATAGCGCGCAGCGGCCTGCGCGCCGAACAGGCCCTCGCCCCACTCGACGTTGTTCAGATAGATCTCGAGGATGCGTTGCTTGGACAGCAACGTTTCCAGAGCGTAGGTCAGCACCAGTTCCTGGCCCTTGCGCAACGGCGTGCGCTCGCTGGAGAGAAACAAGTTCTTGGCGAGTTGCTGCGTGATCGTCGAGGCGCCGACAAGCTTCGCCGACACCGGCGCGATGGCCTTGTCGGGGTTGCGCTTCAACGCGCGTTCATTGCGTTTGTCGGCCTGCTCCTGTGCGCGCTGGTTGCGTTCCCAGGCCCGCTCCATCGCTTCCCAATCGACGCCGCCATGATCCGCAAAACTGGAGTCTTCACTGGCGATGACGGCGCGCTTCAGGTTTTTGCCCAGGCGCTCGTCGCTGACCCATTGCTGGCCCCAGGTGACGCGGCCGGTTTCGCTCATCAGGCGCCACATCTCGCTGCGCTGGAAGGTGGTCGATTGCGGGTCAGCCACGGCCATCAGCGCGATGCGGCCGACGAAGTAGAGCTGCAGCGCAAGAAAGCAAACGGCCAACAGCGCCACCAGCCGCAGCAAGTGAGAGCCAGCGCTCATCGCGCCCCCTTGGCGCTTCACGCCGTCCCCCAGGGACTCGCAGAGGCCCCTTCGTGGCCCCAGGGGAGCGAGCGCCTTGGGAGCGGCCCGGCGGCGCTCATTTCACCGAGTTGCTCAGCGTCGTTTCCAGCCCATCGTCGCGCGTGAAGCGAAAGCGCGAGGTGACGACGATCTGGTCGGCCTGCTTGCGCATGTCGGCGGTGAAGTTGCCGAACGGCGAGGCGGCGCGAACGATGGCCAGCGCGCGGCGGTCGAGCAGGCGCGAGGTGGACGGGCGCACGATGTCGGCCTCGACGACGCGGCCGTTGACATCGACAGTGATGTTCATCGTCAGCTCGCCATACATCTTCTTGCCGTTCTGTTCGGGGAAGTCGCGCGTGCCGCGCTCTTCGATCTTGCGCCGCAGGCTGTCGTAGTAGATCGCGTAGTCGGCCTCGCGCGTGGACGGGCTGATGTAGCGCTTCTTCGGCCGCGCGTTCTCGTCGTTGACGCGCTTCTCGATTTCCGCCAGCAGCTGCAGCAACTGGCGCCGCCGTTCCTCGCGTGCTTTTTCTTCCGGGTTGCCGGCGTCGCGAGACGGGTCGGGCGGCGGCAGCAGCGCGATCTCGCGGCGGATCTGCGCCAACAACTGCTGCTGCTCTTCCTGCATGCGCTCGATCTGCTTGCGCGCGTTCTCCAGCGAGTCACCGGTTTCTATGGTCGCGGCGGGCGGCAGCGGCGAGGTGGCTCGGCCGGCGGCCGCCTCGCCGCCACCGGCCAGGTTGGCCTGCGCGATCGCCTGCGCCAGCACGGCCCGTTCGGTGGTCTTGGCGTTGACCAGGATCACTTCGAGCGGCGTGTTTTCGAAGATGCGGTTGAAGCGCTCGGGATCGACGAAACGAACCGTCAGCAGCACCACATGAACGGCCAGCGACACGATGATCGCGCCGTGGAGCGTCGTCAGCCGCCAGCGGCTCTTCTCGCGCACATCGCGCAGCTCGGCCTGCCGCGTCAGGATGCTGGTGTTGATGTAGTCGCGGCGGGTCATGTCGGTGGCGCTACGGGCTCAGGCTCGTTGAGATCGATCGCCAGCGCCAGCGGCGCAGCATCGACGGCCTCACTGTCGTCGTCTTCAGCTGCTGCCGGCGTGACCTGTTCATCCAGCCGTGCCAACAAGTTGGCATGAACGTCGAGCGTGAGCGCGTCGGTGCCGGTGATGCGCACGCGCACATGCGTGCCGCGAGGCAGCGGTTCGCAGCCGAGGGCCTTGAACACGAGCGGCAAGTGGTCGGCGCGCACCAGGCCGTCTTTCATCACCACGGCGTCGAGCTCCGTGATGCCCTGCTGCGTCAGATGCTGGATCGTCCAGTAGCGCTCGATGCCATGCTGGAAGTCGCCATACGCGCTGTACGCGGCGTCGAACGACGAGATGACCGAAAACAGCATCGCGTCCTTGGGCTTGAACGGCGCGGCCAGCGCCGCAGTGCGGCCGTGGCGCGCGCAGGCAATGATCTGCCACTGGTTGACGAGGTCGACATAGCGCCGCAGCGGCGACGTCGCCCAGGCGTACTGCGCCACGCCCATGCCGGCGTGCGGCTGCGGCTTGACGCCCATTCGCACCTTGATGCCGGGCGCGAGGCTGGCTTGGCTGCGGTAGATGCCGGGCACGCCATGTTCGGCCAACCAGCCGCCCCAGGTGCTGTTGGCCAGGATCATCGCCTCGGCCACGATCAGGTCGAGCGGCGCGCCGCGCTGGCGCGTCGTGATCGCAACAGGTTCGTCGCCCAGGGGTTCCCCGCCGCGGTTGTTGTCGAGCTTGAAACTGTAGTCCGGGCGGTTGAAATTTTCGGGCTTGCCACGCACGACCTCGCGCCTGGCCTTCAGCGTTTGCGCGAGCTTGAAGGTGAAGGCGAGTTCTTGCGCGAACGGGTAATCCGCAGGCGCGTCGCCAGCCAGCGATGCGGCCGTGACCACCGCGTCGAGTTTGTCGTGGCGCAAGTTGGCCGCGATCGGCACGCGTTCGAGTTTCGTCTCGTGGCTCTTCACTTCGAGCGTGGCCTCGTCGAAGCTCACGTACAAACTCACAGCGGGGCAATCGCGCCCTTCGACCAGCGTGTAGGCCTCGACCACGGCATCCGGCAGCATCGTCAGCTTCCAGCCCGGCATGTAGACGGTCGAGAGGCGCTGCGAAGCGACCTTGTCGATCTCACTGCCGGTGGCAAAGGCCAGGCCGGGTGCGGCAATGTGCACGCCGATGACCACGGTGCCGCTGCCCAGGCCCTGCACCGAGAGGGCATCGTCGATCTCGGTGGTGCTGGAGTCGTCGATTGAAAACGCCTGGACGGCGGCGACAGGCAGCGCATCTTTGACCGCCGGTGCGGCAAGGCCTGCCGGAAAGGCCGTGCCCTTCGGGAACTGGTCGAACAGAAAGCGCTTCCAGTGGAACTGGTAGGCGCTGGTGATCGCCCCGGCGGACTTCAGCAGATCAAGTGGCGCCTTCTGCGAGCGTTTCGCGGCGTCGACCACGGCCTTGTACTCGGGCGCGTTCTTGTCGGGCTTGAACAGGATCTTGTAGAGCTGCTCGCGCACCGGCGGCGGGCAGGCGCCTGCCACCAACTCGTCGGCCCAGACGCCGATCTGCGCGGCCATCTGCTTCTTGCGCTCGATCGCCAGCAATGCGGCCTTGACGATGTCTCCCGGCGCTTTCTTGAACTGGCCCTTGCCGATGCGGCGAAAGTAGTGCGGCGCGTCGAACAAACGGAACAGCGCCGCGGCTTGCTTTTCGACGCCGGCCTTGGCGTCGTAGTAGTCGCGCGCCAGATCGGCGAATCCGAACTCGCCTTCTGGCGCGAACTCCCACGCCAGATCGAGATCGATGTCATCGGCCAGCACGCGCGCGCGACTCATCAACTCGGCGGGCACGGGCTGCTCGAACTTGAGCATGACGTTGGCGGTCTTGACTTTGACGCGCTTGCCGGAATCCAGCTCGACTTGCATCGACGCGTCGGACTCGTTCATCACGCGGCCGGCGTGGAATTTACCGGCGTCATCGAAGAGGGCGTAGGTCATCAGGGGCGCGATTGTCGCCGAGCGGCCGCTCAGGCCAGCGCCGGGCCGCTCCCAAGCGTGGGCCTGAGTATCCCCTCGGGGGAGTGCGAGCGTAGCGAGCGAGGGGTCGTCATGTTACAACCCGAGGAACGCCAGGATCGCCGGCAAATGCTCGTCGAAGTCCGACAACGCGTGGTCGCTGCCGTCGACGAGGCGCATCGGTGAGCTGTCATAGCGGCCGCTCATTTCGCGCCAGTCGAGCACCTCGTCGCCTTTGGCGATCACCGGCAGGTAGCGATCGGGCTGCGTCACCGCGCGCGGCGTCAGCAGGCGCAACTGCGTCACGTACTCGGGCTTGAAGTAGAACGCGTCGTCGGGGTCGTGAAACGACGTCAGCTCACCGATGTAGCCGGCCAGATCGCGGGCCGGGTTGATGGCCGGGTTGAGCAGCACCGCGCGGCAGCCAGTCCTTTCCGCGACCACGGTGGCATAAAAGCCGCCGAGCGAGCTGCCGATGACGGCCATGCGCTCGGTTGGCCAGCGCGCCAGCTCCTCGAACACCAGCTCCATCGACTCGCGCGGCGATGGCGGCAACTGCGGACACCACCAATGCACTTCGGGCCGGTGGCGCTGCAGCCAGTCGGCCATGAAGCGCGCCTTGAACGACTTTGGTGAAGAGCGGAAACCGTGCAGGTAGAGCAGGTGCGTGATCGGCTCGTCGTGGGTCATTTGAAACTCAGGCAAGCGCCGGGCCGCTCCCAAGCGGCCTGAGATCCCCTCGGGGGACGCGAGCAAAGCGAGCTTGGGGTCGTCATTTTCTTCGAAGGCCGTCGAGTAGCTTGGCGTGAATGCCGCCGAAGCTGCCGTTGCTCATGCACAGCACGTGGTCGCCAGGTTTCGCGGCAGCGATCACCGCGGCGGCCAGTGCATCGACCTTGTCGGAGACAACAGCGAGTGAGCCCATCGGCGCCAGCGCGTCGCGCGCGTCCCAGCCGTAGCTGCCTTGCAGGCAGAACGACAGGTCGGCTTCTTCGAGCGCCCAGGGCAGCTGCGCCTTCATCGTGCCCAGCTTCATCGTGTTCGAGCGCGGCTCGAAGACCGCCAGCACACGCTGCAGGCCAACGCGCTGGCGCAAGCCGCCCACCGTGGCGCGGATCGCGGTTGGGTGGTGCGCGAAGTCGTCATAGACCTTGACGCCGCCCGCCTCACCGATCAACTCCATGCGCCGCTTGGCGTTCTCGAACTTGCCGAGCGCTGCGGCTGCCGCCTCCGGCGTCACACCGACATGCTCGGCCGCACCGATCGCGGCCAGCGCGTTCAACTGGTTGTGCTCGCCTTGCAGCGCCCACTCGACGCGGCCGATCTTCAAACTGCCGCGCAGCACGTCGAAAGCGTGCGGCTCGCCGCGTGCGCGCAAGGCGCCGGGCTCCTCGCGCAGCGCACCGAAGCGCACGACCTCGCTCCAGCAGCCGCGTGTCAACACACGCTGCAAGGCTTCGTCGCGCGCGTTGACGACCAGACGGCCCTTGCCCGGCACCGTGCGCACGAGATGGTGGAACTGCGTTTCGATGGCGGCAAGGTCGGCAAAGATGTCGGCGTGATCCATCTCCAGGTTGTTCAGGATCGCGGTGCGCGGCCGGTAGTGCACGAACTTGCTGCGCTTGTCGAACAAGGCCGTGTCGTACTCGTCGGCTTCGATGACAAAGAACTTTCCGGCGCCCAGCCGCGCCGAGATGCCGAAGTTCATCGGCACGCCGCCGATCAGGAAGCCCGGCTTCAGGCCGGCCGCTTCCAGGATCCAGGCCAGCATCGCGCTCGTTGTCGTCTTGCCATGCGTGCCGGCCACGGCCAACACATGCTGGTGCCTGAGCACGTGTTCGTACAACCACTGCGGGCCGCTCGTGTAGTCGGCGCCGGCGTCGAGGATCGCTTCCATCAGCGCGAAGTCCTGTGAGCGCGCGCGGGTGACGACATTGCCGATCACGAACACGTCGGGTTTGAGCGCCATCTGATCAGCGCCAAAGCCTTCGATCAGCTCGATGCCGAGCGCGCGCAGCTGATCGCTCATCGGCGGATAGACATTGGCATCGCAGCCCGTGACCTTGTGGCCGGCTTCGCGCGCGATCGCCGCGATGCCGCCCATGAAGGTGCCGCAGATGCCCAGGATGTGGATGTGCATCGCGGAATTCTAGGGCGCTGATATCGTGCGCCGATGGGCTTTGCACCCGCTCACAACCCGTTCGCCTGGATCGGCACGCATGCCTTTGCCTATCCGCTGCTCGAAGTGCTGCACATCATCGGCATTGCGATGCTGCTCGGCAGCCTGCTGCTGGTCGAGTTGCGGGTCTGGGGTTTTGGCGCCGCGCTGCCGATCGAGCCCTTGGCGCGGCTGGCGCTGCCGCTGACGCTGGCCGGTTTTGCGCTGGCTGCCACCACCGGGTTGCTGATGTTTGCCAGCCAGCCGGGCGACTTGATCGCCAACCGCGTCTTTGTCATCAAGATGGGCCTGGTGATGCTGGCGGGCTTGAACGCAGCGTCCTTTCATGCGCGCGGCGGACTGCAGCGCAGCGACCGCATGGCGCGCTTTCAGACCCTGTTGTCAGTCGGGATTTGGCTGACCGTTATCTTCTGTGGCCGCTGGATCGCCTACCGCTGAGGAGCTCACTCATGGACCGCCGAATTTTGCTGACCGCCGCTGCTTGTCTGCCGCTCGCTGCTCGCGCCCACCATGGCTGGAGCAGTTTCGATCTGGCGCGGCCGATCTACCTTGAAGGCCGCGCCGTCAACGTGGCATGGCGCAATCCACATGTCGAGCTCGATCTCGATCTCGCGCCCGAACTCAAGCTGCCGGCCGACCTGGCACAGCGCGCGGTGCCGGCGCAATCCGCCAGCGTCGATGGCGCCGGTCTGCTCAAAGCGGCGCAACTGCCGACGCGCAAGGACAAGCGCTGGCACATTGAACTCGCGCCGCTGTCGCGCATGGAGGCCTGGAAAGCGGCCGAGATCAAGAACGGCGACGCGATCTCGATGCTCGGATTTACCTTTGCGGGAGAGAAAGGCCAGGCGATCTTGCGCGTCGAGTACCTGTGGGCCGGCGGCAAGACCTACGCCCTGCGCTCGTCCCCGGCCTGACTACAGCGACTTGAAGGCCTCTCGCGCCGCTGACAACGTGGTGTCGATGTCGGCCGCCGTGTGCGCCGCGCTGACGAAGCCAGCTTCATACAGCGCCGGGGCGAGGTAGACGCCGCGACCCAGCATGGCGTGGAAGAAGCGGTTGAAGCGCTCCTTGTCGGTGGCCATCACGGTGCCGTAGTTCTGCGGCAAGGCGTCGGCGAAGAAGAAGCCGAACATGCCGCCTTCGCTGTCGCTGCAGAACGGCACGCCAGCGCTCTTGGCTTCGCGAGTCAGACCCTCGGCCAGCGAGCGCGTGCGCTGCGACAACGCGTCGAAGAAGCCGGGCTTGGCAATCTCATGCAAGGTCGCCAGGCCGCAGGCCGTGGCCACCGGGTTGCCCGACAGCGTGCCGGCCTGGTAGACCGGGCCGAGCGGCGCCAGCTGCGACATCACGTCGCGGCTGCCACCGAAGGCCGCCAGCGGCATGCCACCCCCGATGACCTTGCCGAACACACTGACATCGGGCTTGAAGCCGGGGATCAATCTGGCGTAGATGCTTTGCGCGCTGCCGAGGGCGACGCGAAAGCCGGTCATGACCTCGTCGAATACCAGCAGCGTGCCGTCGCGCGAACACAGTTCACGCAGCCGCGCCATGAATGGCACGGCCGCGCGCACGAAATTCATGTTGCCGGCGATCGGCTCGATCATCACGCAGGCGAGTTCGCGTGGGTGGGCGTCGAACGCGGCTTCGAGCGCCGCCACGTCGTTGTACGGCAGCACGATGGTGTCTTTGGCCACTTCGGGTGGCACACCGGCCGAAGTCGGATGGCCGAAGGTGGCCAGTCCCGAGCCGGCTTTCACGAGCAATGCATCGGCATGGCCGTGGTAGCAGCCCTCGAACTTGATGAACTTGGCGCGGCCGGTGGCGCCGCGCGCCAGGCGCAGCGCGCTCATGCCGGCTTCGGTGCCGCTGGAGACCAGGCGCACCTGCTCCATGCTCGGCACGTGGGCCAGGATCGCTTCGGCGAGTTCGATCTCGCGCTCAGTCGGGGCGCCGAAGGACAGGCCTTCGCTGGCGGCGCGTGTCACTGCTTCGAGCACCGCCGGATGGCCGTGGCCGAGGATCATCGGGCCCCACGAGCCGATGTAGTCGATGTACTTCTTGACCTCGGCGTCCCAGAGGTAAGCGCCCTGCGCGCGCGCGATGAAGCGCGGCGTGCCGCCGACGGCGCGAAACGCCCGCACCGGCGAGTTGACGCCACCGGGGATGACCTTCTGCGCTCGCTCGAAGAGCTGCTGGTTAGTGGACACGGCGCGACGCTCCAGGCGGCAGGTTGTTGCTGTCGTCGCTGGGCTCTGCGCCCCCTTCACCTTCGAGGGTGGCGTCGCCATCCTCCGGCGGCGGCAGCGCCCAGAAGAAGCGATCGGGGACGACGTTGCCCATGCCCGGCCGGAAGCCCGCGTCCAGGCTCTGGTCGAGAAACTGCAGCGCTTCGCCGACGGCGTCCGACAACTCCGCGCCCGAGGCCAGCAGCGCGGCCAGCGCGGCCGACAGCGTGTCGCCGGCGCCGACAAAACCGGCCTCGAAGAGCTCGAACTTCTCGCCAGTCAGCGCGCCCTGCGGCGAAGCCAGCACGTTGTCGATCCATTGCTCCTTGCTGCCTTTTTTGGATGAGGACGGCAGCATGACGCCGGTCACCAGCACGAAGCGCGTGCCATGCTCACCGGCGGCCACGGCCAGCTCGCGCGCCGAGGGTGCACGCTCGTTGTCCCAGTCGGGCAGCAGGAAGTCGGTCAGCGTCTTGTGGTTGCCCACCAGCACTTCGGCCGCCGGCAGGATCAGCTCGCGAAACGCGTCCATGTAGTTCTGCAGGTCGTCCTCGTCGACCCAGCCCAGGCTGGGCATGTAGGCCACCAGCGGGATGTCGGGGTAGTCGGAGAGGATCTCGGCCACCGCCGCGACGTTGTCGGCGTTGCCGAGGAAGCCGACCTTCCAGGCCGCCAGCGTCACGTCCTCAAGGATCGTGCGCGCCTGCTCGGCCACATGTTCGGCCTCGATCGGGTGCTGGTCGAAGACCTCGGCGCTGTCGCGCAGCACGATCGAGGTGATGACCGGCAGCGTGTGTGCGCCCATCGCCGAGATGGTGGCCACGTCGCCTGCGCTGCCGCCTGCGCCCGAGGCGTCGCTGGCGTTGAAGCTCATCACGCAGGCCGGCGCAGGCGGCTCTTCGGCCACGACAGCGCCGGGATCGACAACGGAAGGATCGGGATTCATAGGAGGGCGCACCCAGCAGACGGCCGCAGCATGCGATTTGTGTGTGGTTCTAGGCAATCGCCGAGGGACTCAAAGCGGACCTCTAGCGGAATGTGAAGAAAGTACCGTATGTGCCTAGTAGCGCTTGGATTTCTCGTTTTTTCGCTCAATACAATAGCCCCGCATTGTAGTGATTGACACGCTCTCGTGACTGAACCCACTCGTACTTGGATGTGCCTGATCTGCGGTTGGATCTATGAAGAGTCCGCCGGCGATCCCGAACATGGCCTGCCGGCCGGAACGGCTTGGGCCGACGTGCCCATGAACTGGACCTGCCCGGAGTGTGGCGCACGCAAAGAAGATTTCGAAATGGTGCAGCTGTGAACGCCTGCACCTTGCGAACCGCCTAAGGAGTTGCCGCTCGATGACAAACACCTTTGCAAAAGCCTCCGATGCCACCGGCGTCAAGGTGCTGGTCATCGACGACAGCAACACCATCCGCCGCAGCGCCGAGATCTTTCTCGCCCAGGGCGGCCACCAGGTTGTGCTGGCTGAAGACGGCTTCGACGCGCTGGCCAAGGTCAACGACCATTCGCCGGAACTGGTCTTCTGCGACATCCTGATGCCGCGCCTCGACGGTTACCAGACCTGCGCCATCATCAAGCGCAACCCGCGCTTTGCGCATGTGCCGGTGATCATGCTGTCATCCAAGGATGGGCTGTTCGACAAGGCGCGCGGGCGCATGGTCGGCGCCGAGGATTACCTGACCAAACCCTTTACAAAAGAACAGTTGCTGCGCGCTGTACAGCACTTCAGCAAGCGCATCGAAGCGCCAGCCGCGGCCTGAAGTTCGCGATCCACACGCTCTGACGGACCCATCATGACCATCCAGAAAATCCTGCTCGTCGATGACAGCAAAACCGAGCTGCATCACCTCACGGAGCTGCTGACCAAGCGTGGCTACGCGGTGCGCAGCGCCGAGAACGGCGAAGACGCGATGCGGCGCCTGGGCGAAGAGAAGCCCGACCTGATCCTGATGGATGTCGTCATGCCGGGCCAGAACGGCTTCCAGCTGACGCGCGCCATCACCCGCGACCCGCGTTTCGCTGACGTGCCGGTGATCATGTGCACCAGCAAGGGCCTGGAGACCGACAAGGTCTGGGGTATGCGCCAGGGCGCGCGCGACTACGTCGTCAAACCGGTCGACGCCGAGTTGCTGCTCGGCAAGATCAAGAACTTCGACTAAGTTCATGACGACCCCTCGCTCACTTCGTTCGCACTCCCCCGAGGGGAGGTGCGGGCCTGACGCTTGGGAGCGGCCCGGCGCTGGCCCGTGTGTCCGCTTCGAGAGACACCATGGCTAACAGAGAAGCCCTGCGCGAGCTGCAAACGCGGCTGGCCGAGCGCATGCAAGCGGCTCGCCGCGAGCAGCGTGGCCAGTCGTGGCTGGCGGTCGAGTGCCGTGGCCACGGTCTGCTGCTGCCGCTGGAGCAGGCCGGCGAGATCTTCCCGCCGGCAGCCCTGATGCCGGTGCCACACACCCAACCCTGGTTTGTCGGTGTCGCCAACCTGCGCGGTGGCCTGCATGGGGTGGTCGATCTGGCGCGTTTTCTCGGCCTGCCCGAAGCCTCGACGGCTGAAGCGGTTCGCGAGCAGTCGCGCCTGGTCGCCTTCGGCGCGGCGCTTGGCATGAACTGCGCCTTGCTGGTCGACCGCCTGGCTGGCCTGCGCAGCAGCGATCAGATGACCGTGGCACCCAACGACGGTGCCGCCCGCCCGGCCTTCGCCGGCGGCGTGTTGATCGACCCAGCACAGCGCCCCTGGCAAACACTCGACCTGGCCCGACTGGCGCAGGACGAGCACTTCCTCTCCATCGTCGCCTGAGCCGACGCCTTCAACCCAACAAGCAGATTCTCTCTGGAGGCCTCATGAGTTTCCTCGACAAGTTCAAAGGCAAGGGCCGCGATGCCGATCGTCGCGACGATGACCTGGCGTCGATGTTCGACGAAGTGATCCCGGTGCGTCCGGACGACATGGTGCTGGCGGGTGCCGGTGTTGGCGGAGGGGGCATCGCTTCGCTGGCGGTCGACCTCAGCGCGCCCACGCAAGCCCCGGCGGTGACGCAGGGCAATACGGACTCCTCGATCCTGTCCGAAGTCAATGCGACGGAAACGGGCGGCGACTACAGCGAGACCCGCTTGCCTGGCGCTGAAGGCGCCGCGTCCACGGGCACCGGCCTGCCGTTCATCGGCCACCTCCCCGCGGCCCAGCAGCGAAACGCACTGTTCCTGACCCTGGTGCTCGGCCTTGGCGGCCTCATCGGCGGTTCTTGGCTGGCGGTGGGTGCGGCCCAGGACGGTTCGGGCCAGGTCGGCGCCACCGGCCAGGCCCTGATGCAATCGCAGCGTCTTGCCAAGTCGGTGTCGCAGGCCCTGCTGGGCAGCGACAGCGCTTTCGGCGAAGTGCGCGAGAGCGCCGACGTGCTGGGCAAGAACCTGCGCGCGCTCAAGGACGGCAGTGCCGACATCAAGGCGGCGCCGTACGCCGCACAGGGCGCGATCGAGCCGCTGGTGCCGCTGGTCGAGCGCGCCGAAAAGAATGCCGCCGTGGTGCTGGCGCAGCAAAAGACGCTGACCCAGGTCGGCCAGGCGTTGCGCGCGATCAACCGCCAATCGTCAGAGTTGCTGGAAACGGCGGAGACGGTGTCGTCGCTGAAGTTGCAGCAAGACGCCAGCGCCGCCGAGTTGTCGGCCGTCGGCCAGCTGGTGATGTTGACGCAGCGCATCGGCAAGAGCGCCAACGAGTTCCTGACGACGGAGGGCGTGAGCCCCGAGGCGGTGTTCCTGCTCGGCAAGGACCTGAACTCGTTCCGCGAAATCGCCAATGGCTTGCTCAACGGCAGTGCCGAGTTGCGCCTGACGGGCACCAAGGATCCGCAAACCAAGGAGCGCTTGCAGCAGCTCGTGACGCAGTACGAAAAGACGCGCACCGATGCCAGCGCCATCTTGAACAACCTTCAAGGCCTGGTGGCCGCGCGTGAAGCGCAGTCGTCGGTGGTGGCGGACAGCGAGCCGCTGCGCAAGGGCCTCGAAGATCTGCAAGGCAAGCTCGAAGGCCGTGGCCTGAGCGCAGCCAGCGTCGCCCTGATTCTGCTCGGCCTGGCGGCTGCCGCGTTGTCGGCACTCGGCCTGCTGCGCCTGTTCGTGGCCGATCAGGGCCAGCGCGCCAAGCTCGCCGAATCGCAGCGTGTCCAAGCACAGCGCCAGGAGAACGAAGCCAAACGCGTCAACGACGCCAACCAGGCGGCGATTTTGCGGTTGATGAACGAGTTGCAGACGGTGGCCGAAGGCGACCTGACGCAGACCGCGACGGTGACCGAAGACATCACCGGCGCCATCGCCGACTCGGTGAACTACACCGTGGAAGAGCTGCGCATGCTGGTCGAACAGGTGCAAGGCGCGGTCGGCCGCGTGACCGACACGACGCTACAGGTGGAATCGACCTCGACCGAGCTGCTGGCCGCTTCGACCGAGCAGCTGCGCGAAATTCGCGAGACCGGTGAGTCCGTGCTGCAGATGGCCGGGCGCATCAACACGGTGTCCACGCAGGCCCAGCAAACGGCCTCGGTGGCGCGCCAGTCGCTGGCGGCGGCGCAGACCGGCCGCCTGGCGGTGGAGAACACGATCGGCGGCATGAACACCATGCGCGAGCAGATTCAGGAAACCTCGAAGCGCATCAAGCGCTTGGGCGAGTCGTCGCAGGAGATCGGTGAAATCACCGAGCTGATCTCGGACATTACCGAGCAGACGAACGTGCTGGCCTTGAACGCTGCGATCCAAGCGGCCTCTGCCGGTGATGCAGGACGCGGCTTCTCGGTCGTTGCCGAAGAAGTGCAGCGATTGGCCGAACGCTCCGGCGACGCCACCAAGCAGATTGCCGCGCTCGTGAAGGCGATTCAGACCGACACCCAGGACGCGGTGGCCGCCATGGAGCGCTCGACGCAGGGCGTGGTCGAAAACACCCGGCTGTCCGACGCGGCCGGCAGCGCCCTGACCGACATCGACCGGGTGACGCGCGAACTGGCCGAGCTGATCGAGCGCATCTCGAAGCAGGCCTCGGAAGAAGCCAAGTCGGCCAACGTGGTTGCCGACAACATCCAGCACATCTTCGCGGTGACCGAGCAGACCGGCGAGGGCACGCGATCGACCGCGCAGATGGTGCGCGAGCTGTCGCGGACAGCCGAAGAATTGAAGGCCTCGGTCTCGCGATTCAAGATCGCCTGATCGATGTTCAAGGCGCTCACGCCGTCGCGGGGTTCACGCCCGGCGCCGGCCTGAGCGCCGCGGTTTTTCTCTCATAGAAAGAGTTCGCGCATGGACCTCCTGCACGACACCGAGACGATCGAAGACCTGTCCGCACTGGCCTGGGTGCATGACGAACTGCGCCGCTCGCTGGAGGCGGCGCACAAGGCGCTGCGCCGCTACCTGAAAGAGGCCGAGGCGGTGGCGGGCTCGGATGTCGATGCGGTCGATCCGAGCGTGTTGCGCACGGCGCGTGCGCAGCTGCATCAAAGCGTCGGTGCGCTCGAACTGGTCGGCTTGCCGACAGCGGCGCAAGTGCTGCGCGCGTCGGAAGCCGCGCTGCAGAAACTCACCTCGTCGCGCGCCATCAAGCTCGACGCCAAGCATGTCGATTGCATCGAGCAGGCGTCGTTTGCGCTGCTCGACTACCTGTCGCGCCTGCTGTCCGGCAAGCCGGTGTCGCCGCTGGCGCTGTTCCCGCAGTACCGCGAAGTGCAAGAGCTGGCGGGCGCCGACCGCGTGCATCCGGCCGACCTGTGGCCGAATGACTGGCAGTGGCGCGAGGTCGCGGGTGACGCCACCCGGCCGCGGGCGTTCGACGCCGCGCTGCGCAGCGAAGTCGAGTCGCTGACCCTGGCCCTGATGCGCCAGGGTGCCGGCGAGCCGGCGCTCGCCTTGTCCGAGCTGTTCGCCGGCCTGGCCGCGGGCAGCGACAAGAAGCGTCGCCACATCGCCACGCTGTGGCATCTGGCCGCCGGCTTCTTCGAAGCGCAAGGCCAGCATTTGCTGGTGCCCGACGTCCACAGCAAACGCATTGCCTCGCGCCTGCTGGCGCAACTGCGCATGTCCGAGCATGTCGACGACGCCTCGGCACGGCCCGATGCCGGTGCCGATGTTTCGCAGCGACTGGCGCAGGACCTGCTGTTCTTCTGCGCCCAGGCCGCTTCGCCCGGCGATGGCCGCAAGGCGCCGCGACTGGCCGCCGTGCGCCAGGCCTGGAACCTGGCGCGGCGCGCGCCGGTCGATTACCTCGTCACCACGCTCGGCCGCCATGACCCGGCGTCGATCGTGCAAGCACGCAAGCGTGTCAGCGCCGCCAAGGAGAGCTGGGCCGCCGTGGCCGGTAGCGAGCTGCACCGCCTGTCCTCGCTCAACGAGCAGTTCGCGCTCGTCGGCGAGTCGTTGAAGAAACTCTATCCGGCCGGCGATCAGCTCGGCAGCGCGCTGTCTGCAGCGGCCGCCCAAACGGTGCAGTCCGGCGCCGCGCCGGCGCCGATGCTGGCCATGGAAGTGGCCACCGCCGTGCTGTTCCTCGAAGCTTCGCTCGAAGACAGTGACTTCGACCACCCGGCGCAGGCCGAGCGCGTGCAGCGCCTGGCGGCACGCATCCACAAGGTCAGCCATGGCGGCCAGCCCGAGCCGCTGGACGTGTGGATGGAAGAGCTCTACCGCCGCGTCTCCGACCGCCAGACGATGGGCAGCGTCGTCCAGGAGTTGAAGGGCTCGCTGGCCGAGGCTGAAAAGGCGATCGACCTTTACTTCCGCGAGCCGGCTCAGGCCGACCTGTTGCACCCGGTGCCGGGTCAGCTCAATTCGATGCGTGGCGTGTTCTCGGTGCTCGGCCTCGACCAGGCCTCGCAGGCCGTGGTGCGCATGCGCGACGATGTCGATGCGCTGTCTGCGGCCGCCAAGGACGAGAAGACGCCCGACGCAGCGATCACCGAACGCCTGGCCACCAACCTCGGCGCCCTGGGGTTCCTGATCGACATGCTGAACGTGCAGCCTGCCATGGCCAAGGCGCTGTTTGCCTTCGACGCCAAGGCCGGGCAATTGCGTGCGGTGGTCGCGACCCGCGGCCGCGCGCGCGTCTCTGCATTCGGTGGGCTGGACACGCAACCGGCGCCGTTGGCGCCGGTCGAGCCGCGCTTGATCGAGCAGGCGCAGTCGCTGGCCCAGGCCGCGTCGCACCCCGAGGTGCCGCTGGTCGAAGTCCGCCACGAACTCGACCGCCTGTCGCAAGAAGCGATGGTCGCCGACCAGCCGGTTCTGGCCGAGACCATGCAGCAGGTCAAGAGCGCGTTCGAAGTCGCCATCAACGACGACGAGCGCCGCGCCGTGCGCGAAGAACTCGCGCAGGCGATGACCGACTTCGTGCACAGCACGGCCACCGCCAAGTTGGATGAGCTGCCGCCGCTGTCGCGTCCGTTGCCCTTGCTTCCGTCGGTGCCGACGCCGGCCGGCCAGACCGGGCTCGAAGACGATGTCGAGATGCGCGAGATCTTCCTCGAGGAAGCGCGCGAGGTCATCGTCAACGCCAACACCGCGCTGGCAGCCTTGGTGGATGACGGCAACGATGTCGGTGAATTGACGACCGTGCGCCGCGCCTTCCACACCTTGAAGGGCAGTGCCCGCATGGTCGGCCTCACCGAGTTTGGCGAAGCCGGCTGGGCCTGCGAGCAGCTCTACAACGCACGGCTGGCGGAGCAACAGGGCGCCGACGCGGGCCTGATCGCGCTCTCCTCCGACATCCTGGCCTACATGAGCGACTGGGTCGATGCGATCGGCGCCGGCCGCGCCGCCGGCCACAGCCCGGCCGACGTGGCCGCAGCGATCGAGCGCTGGCGCGCCAGTGGCAGCCACGGCCAGCTGGGCTTGCCACGGGCCGCACGCGCACCGGTCAAGGGTTCTGCCGACATGGGCAGCATCTCGCGCCCAATGGCCCTCGAAGGCCTGTTGCCCGATGAGCTGGCCGACCAGATCGAGCTGTTGCCCGCGGGCGCAGCCAGCGTGCAGCCGCTGGACCAACTGCTGGTCCCTGAAACACCGGTCAGCTTCGAGCTCGATCTTGGCGAAGCAGCCCACCTCGAAGTCGGCGGCCGCGATGCAATGCAATCGCTGGCCTCGCCGGAGCGCGAGGTCGGAGCACCATCGCCGGATGTGGTCTCGGCGCTGATGGCGCTCGAGTTCCAGGCTTCTACCCTCGACGCGCCGGAGCAGGAAACGCCGCCGGCCGAGGCGTCCGCCGCTGCCGGCCCGATGCGCTTCGACGAGCCCGCGCTGCCCGAGCTGCCGCCCGAGCCGGCGTATCGCATGATCGGCACGCTGCGTGTCGGCATTCCGCTGTTCAACATCTTCCTGAACGAGGCCGACGAACAGTCGCGCCGTCTTGGCGTCGAGCTGGCCGAGTGGTCGCACGAATTCACGCAGCGCCCTGTCGGCGACGCCGCGATCGCGTTGGCGCATTCGCTGGCGGGCAACTCCGCCACCGTCGGCTTTGCCGACTTGTCGCATCTGGCGCGCCTGCTCGAGCACGCGCTGATGCGCTCGAACGCCATCGGCGAGGGCGATGCGCACGAAGCCAAGCTGTTCAACGACAGCGCCGACGAGATCAGCCGCCTGCTACACCAGTTCGCCGCAGGGTTCTTGAAGTCGCCGACGCCTGCGCTGATCGACCGCTTGGTCGATCACGAGCGCATGGCTGCCTTGCGCGTGCAGGCAATGGCTGAGCGTCCGCTTGCGGCCGACGCCGCGGACGTGGCCGCTGCCTCTGAAGTGGCCGATGTGGCCGAAGTGATCGAGGCGCCGGTGGTGCAGCCGGACGCGGCGCCGCAAGCCTTGGCCGCTGCGCCGGTGTTTGCCGAGCCGGCGGTCCACGATGCGCCGCTGGCCGCGCTCGGCCAAGCCGAATTCCACACGTTGACCGCGCTCGACGCCTTGCCGGCGTCTGCGGAGCGCCGCGCGATTTCGCGCCCGAAGGCCTTCGACGGCAACGACGACATCGACGCGGTGGACGTGGTCGATGCCGAACTGTTCCCGATCTTCCAGGAAGAGGCCGCCGAGCTGTTGCCCGAACTGGCCTCGCGGATGCGCGACTGGGCCCAGCAGCCCACCAACCCGTCGAGCCCCACGGCTTGCATGCGAACGCTGCACACGTTGAAGGGCGGCGCCCGTTTGGCCGGCGCGATGCGCCTGGGCGAGATCGCGCACCGGTTGGAAACGTCGATCGAACACCTGATGGCGCGCCAGAACGTCAGCGCCGATGACGTCGAGGCGCTGTTCAGCCAGGTCGACGCGCTCGGCAGCACGTTCGAACGGCTGGTGGCCGGGCCCTCGGTGGACCTTGACCTGTCGATGCCCGAGCCGGTGGCACCGCCGCCGGAGCCGTTGCCGATGCGGCCGATGCCCGTGATCGCGGCCAAGGCCAAGGCGGTGGTGGAGCCGACACCCGAGCCGCAACCCGAAGTGGCTGCGCCCGCCGCGGCGCCGGTGGCCGAAGTGCCGCGAGCAAACGTGGCGCCCGCAGCGCTGCCCGTGGGCGCGATCGACTGGCACCGCTTCGCGCCGACGGCAGTCGCTGCAGCAGCTGCAGCCGCGGTCACGCCCCGACCCACCATGGCGGCCGTGCAGCCGACCGTGCGTGTGCGCGCTCCGCTGCTCGACCGCCTGGTCAACCATGCGGGCGAAGTGATGATCGCGCGCTCGCGCATCGAGTCCGAAGTTGGCCAGATGAAGGGCTCTCTCGGCGACCTGACAGAAAACCTGGAGCGCCTGCGCTCGCACCTGCGCGACATCGAGCTGCAGGCCGAAACGCAGATCAGCTCGCGCATGGAAGCGGCCAAGGCCGTCGGCGCGAACTTCGATCCGTTGGAGATGGACCGCTTCACGCGCTTCCAGGAACTGACGCGCATGATGGCCGAGTCGGTCAACGACGTCGCCACCGTGCAGCGCAGCCTGACGCGCACGCTGCAATCGACCGAAGACGATCTGGCTGCGCAGGCCCGCCTGACGCGCGACATGCAGGACGATCTGCTGCGCACGCGCATGGTCGAGTTCGAGAGCCTGTCGGATCGTCTGTACCGCGTCGCCCGCCAGGCGGCGAAGGAGTTGCAAAAGCAGGTTCGCCTGGACATCGTCGGCGGCTCGATCGAAGTCGACCGCGGTGTGCTGGAGCGCATGGGCGGCGCCTTCGAACACCTGCTGCGCAACTGCGTCACGCACGGCATCGAACTGCCGGCCGATCGCGAGCGCCAAGGCAAGGATCCCGCCGGGCAGATCACGGTGACGGCGCACCAGGAAGGCAACGAAGTCTCGGTCGAGTTCCGCGACGACGGCGCCGGCCTGAACCTGCAGCGCATCCGCCAGCGCGGCATCGCGCTGGGCCTGATCGGCGCCGACGCCAAGCCGAGCGACGGCGACCTGGCCAACCTGATCTTCACGCCCGGCTTTTCCACCGCCGACAGCGTGACTGAGCTGGCCGGTCGCGGCATCGGCATGGACGTGGTGCGCAACGACGTCAACGCGCTCGGCGGCCGCATCGAGACCGCCAGCGCCGCCGGCCAGGGCACGAACTTCAAGCTCGTGCTGCCGCTGACCACGGCCGTCACGCAGGTTGTGATGCTGCGCGCCGGTGCGGTCACCGTGGCCGTGCCGGCAACGCTGATCGACATCGTGCGCCGTGTCCCGTCGGTCGAAGTCGCCGAAGCCACGCGCCGCGGCAGTTTCGATCATGGCAATCAGGTCATGCCGTTCTTCTGGTTCGGCGCCTTGCTGCAAGGCAGTGGCCGCAGCGACGAAGTGCCAGGCCGCACGCTGCCTGTGGTCATCATCAAGAGCGCGGCACAACGCGTCGCGCTGCACGTCGATGAAGTCGTCGGCAACCAGGAAGTCGTGGTCAAGAACCTCGGCGTCCAGTTGGCGCGCCTGCCCGGTCTGGCTGGTGTGACGCTGCTGGCCTCGGGTTCGCCAGCGCTGATCTACAACCCGGTGGCCTTGGCCACGCTCTACGGTCAAGGCGCGCGTGGGGCCATGCAACGTGCCTTGGCAGGCCAGACCAGCGTCGCGCCGGTGGGTTCAATCAAGACGCCGGCGGCGCAGGCGCCGGTGGCCACGCCCAAGCAAGCGCCGCTGGTGCTCGTGGTCGATGACTCGCTGACCGTGCGCCGCGTCACGCAGCGCCTGCTCAGCCGCGAGGGATACCGCGTGACGACGGCCAAGGACGGCCTCGATGCGCTGGAAAAGCTGGCCGAGGAAACACCCGTCGTGCTGCTGTCGGACATCGAGATGCCGCGCATGGACGGCTTCGACCTGGCGCGCAACGTGCGTGCCGACGCACGCTGGGCCGGTCTGCCGATCATCATGATCACTTCGCGCATCGCCCAGAAGCACCGCGAACATGCGGCGCAACTCGGCGTCAACCACTACCTCGGCAAGCCGTATTCGGAAGACGACTTGATTGGCCTCGTCGGGCAGTACGCCGGGCAGATGGCCGTGGCGAGCTGACCCCGAAGCCGACAACCGGCTTCTCTCCCACCACGGGCCGCTGACGCGGCCCGTGGTCATTGGAGACCGTCGGGGCCTGCGGCCTTTACCTTTCTTTTCAAGCAAGCGCTTGATTTGAAAGGTAGGATCGCGCGCTCCGATGAATGCAGCATTGCCTACCAACACGCCGATCGATCTCGCTGCAGACCGTCGTGAGCGTGCGCGCACTCGCTTGCTGACCGAGGCCAGTCGAATCTTCTCGGAGAAGGGCTACGCCAAAGCATCGACCCGGGAGATCTGTGTGGCGGCGGGGCTGAACCCCGCGGCGATCCACTATCACTTTGGCGACAAAGACGGTCTGTACCGCGCCGTGCTGCTCGGCCCGATCCATGAAATCGCGGCGCAGCTTGCCGGATTCGACGATCCGGCGCTGACCTTGACGCAGTCGCTGCAGCACCTGTTGCGAGGCTTCATGGGCGAAGACGGCCCGACGGTGGCCAGCGAGTCGGCGCGGGTTGCCGATGACAGTGTGCGCCTGTACCTGCGCGAGATGATCGAGCCGACCCCGGTGTTCGCTGCCGCTGCCGCGCAGCACATCGGCCCTGTGCACGACGCCATCGCGCGCCTGCTGGCGCGCCACATCGGTGTGCGGCAACCGGACGAGGACGTGCACCGCCTGGTGTTCGGCCTGATCGCCATGGCGCACGACTACTGCATGTCGCGCGAGTTCATGCAGGCCCTGGCGCCGCGCCTGCTCGAGGGCGCCGATGCGCTGCAGCGCGCGCGCGAGCGCCTGGTCGATTGGGGCGTGGCGCTGGTGATGCACGAGCGGCGCAGGCGTGGTCTGGAGAACGAATGAAGCACACGACAAAACGACGGTGGCTGCCGCTGCTCGCAGGTCTGATCGCGCCCGTGCTGCTTGCCGCCTGCGCGACACCGCGCCTGCTGAGCACGCCGAGCGAGACCGCGCCAGAGCGATGGCAAGCGACGCTGCCGCACGGTGGCGACAGCGCCGCACTCGCCGATTGGTGGCAGCGCTTCGACGACCCGCTGGTGGCAGAGCTGGTGCGTGATGCACAGCAGAACAACCCGACGCTGACTCAGGCCCTGGCGCGCCTGGCCGAAGCGCGTGCGGGTGTGCGCCGCAGCGACGCGCAGCGCGGGCCGTCGGTGAACGCAGTGGCCCAGTCGCAGCGCGGCGCGTCGGCGGCGAGCAACTTCGAAGCGTCGACGCAGAACTCGCTCGGCGTCGACGCGTTGTGGGAGGTCGATCTGTTCGGCGCCACGCGCGCCCAGATTGCGGCAGCGCAGGCGCGCAGCGAGCAGGCTGCGCTCGGTTGGCATGCGGCGCGCATCAGTCTGGCGGCCGACGTGGCCAGCACGTATGTCGGCTTGCGGGCCTGCGAAGCGCAGCAGCAGGTGCTCGATCAGGACGCCAGCTCGCAAAGCCAAACCGCCGAGCTGACACGCGAGAAGGTGCGTGTCGGTTTCGAAGCCCCCGCCAACGGGGCGCTGGCCGATGGCGCCGCGGCCGATGCCGGCAACCGCGCGATTGCGCAGCGCGCCGAGTGCGATGCGCTGATCAAGGGCCTGGTCGTGTTGACCGGCCAGCGCGAGCCGGCATTGCGCGCGCGTCTGCAGGCCGGCGCGGCCAGGCTGCCAAAACCCGGCGTCTTTGCGGTCGGCGCGCTGCCGGCGCAACTTTTGCAGCAGCGTCCCGACATCGCTGCGGCCGAACGCGCGCTGGTCGCTGCCGCAGCCGATGTGGGCGTGGCCGAAGCCGCGCGCTATCCGCGGCTGACGTTCAGCGGCAACCTGGGCACATCCGTGCTGCGGATCGGTGGCAGCAGCACGGAAGGCACGGCCTGGGGCTTCGGCCCGTCGCTGGTGCTGCCGATCTTCGACGGCGGCGCGCGCCGGGCCAACGAAGACGCGGCACGGGCGCGCTACGACGACGCCAAAGCCGCGCTCGACGGGCAGCTGCGCCGCGCGGTGAGTGATGTCGAAGAAGCGCTGCTGCGCCTCGATGCCGCGACGCGCCGCGAAGGCCAGGCGCTGCGCGCCGCGCAAGGCTTTCGCGACTTTTTCGCTGCTGCCGAGCAGCGCTGGCGCATCGGCGCCGGCAGCCTGATCGATCGCGAAGATGCTCGCCGCACTGCGCTGTCCGCGCAGAACGCCTTGATCAACGTGCAGCGCGAGCGCGTCGCGGCGTGGATCACGCTCTACCGCAGCCTCGGCGGCGGCTGGAACCCCACCGACGCAACACCGCAATGAAGATCATGAACAACAAGACCTTGCTCATGGGTGCCGCGATGGTCGCGGCAGCGTTCGCCGCCGTATTTGCAGCGACAGCGGCCGACGACAAAGCGCCAGCGTCGGCCGCCGCCAGCGCGTCGGCGCCCAAAGCCGCGCTCACCGTCACCGCGACCACGCCACAAAGCGGCCGCTGGCCGGTTGCCGTGAGCGCCAACGGCAATGTCATGGCGTGGCAAGAAGCGATCATCAGCGCCGAAGCGCAGGGCCTGCGCATGACCGAGGTGCGCGCCCAGGTCGGTGACCGCGTCAAGCGAGGCCAGGTGCTGGCGCTGCTGTCGGCCGACACGCTGTCGGCCGACGCTGCGGCCACACGCGCCGGACTCGCCGAAGCCGAAGCGAATCAGGCCGAGGCCGCGGCCAACGCCGATCGAGCGCGCCAGTTGCAAGCCAGCGGCGCGATCAGTGCGCAGCAGATCTCGCAGTACGTGACGGCCGAAGCCACCGCCAAGGCGCGCGCCAATTCGCTTGAAGGCGCAGTTGCGTGCCGCCGAAGTGCGGCTGGCGCAAACGCGCATCACTGCCCCGGACGACGGCGTGATCTCGATGCGCAGCGCAACGGTCGGCGCCGTCGCCCAGCCGGGGCAGGAGCTGTTCCGCCTGATCCGCAAGGAGCGCCTCGAATGGCGCGCCGATGTCGCCGCGACCGAACTCGTGCGCCTCCAGCCGGGGCAGAAGGTGCAGGTCACGCCGGCCGGCGGCAGCGCGGTCGAGGGCGTCGTGCGCACCGTGGCACCGATGGTCGATGCGGCGACGCGCAACGGCGTGGTCTACGTCGATTTGCCAAAACCCGGCAACGCGAAAGCCGGCATGTTTGCGCGCGGCGACTTTGCCGTCGGCGAGCGCGAGGGTGTGACGCTGCCGCAGAGCGCGGTCGTGCTGCGCGACGGCTTTCACTGGGTGTTCCAGATCGGCGAAGGCAACAAGGTGCAGCAGTTGAAGGTCAGCGTCGGCTCCCGTGTCGGTGAGCGCATCGAGATCATCAGCGGCCTGGCGAAGAACGCGCGCGTCGTGGCGCAAGGCGCCGGCTTCCTCGCCGATGGCGATGTCGTTCGCATCGCCGACAAGTAGAACGAGAGCGCCATGAACTTCAACGTCTCCGCCTGGTGCATCCGCAACCCGGTGCCGTCGATCCTGCTCTTCATCATGCTGACGATCGCCGGTGTGCTGGGCTTCAAGGCGATGAAGATCCAGCAGTTCCCCGACATCGACCTGCCGACGATCACCGTCACCGCCTCGCTGCCGGGCACCGCGCCGGCGCAGATGGAAACCGAGGTCGCGCGAAAGATCGAAAACTCGCTGGCCACCGTGCAGGGCCTGAAGCACATCTACACCAAGGTGCAGGACGGCACGGCGATCATCACCGCCGAGTTCCGGCTCGAGAAGCCGACGCAGGAGGCCCTCGACGATGTGCGCGACGCCGTCTCGCGCGTGCGCTCCGATCTGCCGGCCGATCTGCGCGACCCGGTGATCGCCAAGATGGATCTGGCCGGCTCGCCGATCCTGACCTACGTCGTGGCCTCGACGCGCATGGACGCCGAAGCGCTGTCCTGGTTCGTCAACAACGAGGCCACCAAGCGCATGCTCGCCGTGCGCGGCGTCGGCGCGGTCAGCCGCGTCGGCGGCGCGACGCGCGAAGTGCATGTCGAGCTCGACCCATCGCGCCTGCAGGCGCTCGGCGCCACCGCCGCCGAAATTTCACGGCGTCTGCGCGACGTGCAGCAGGAAGCCTCGGGCGGCCGAGCCGACCTCGGCGGCGTCGAACAATCGGTGCGCACGATCGCCACCGTGCAGACCGCGGCCGAACTCGGCGCGCTCGAAGTGCCGCTCTCCGACGGCCGGCGCATCCGCCTCGACCAGGTCGCCACGGTCAGCGACACCGTGGCCGAGCAGCGCTCGACCGCGTTGCTCAACGGCAAGCAGGTGGTCGGCTTCGAGATCACACGCGCTCGCGGCGCCGGTGAAGTCGATGTGGCCGAAGGCGTGCGCAAGGCGATCGACGAGCTGAAGACCGCGCACCCCGACATCACCGTCACCGAAGCCTTCAACTTCGTCGATCCGGTGATCGAGAACTTCAACGGCTCAATGGCGCTGCTGGTCGAAGGCGCGGTGCTGGCCATCATCGTCGTCTGGTTCTTCCTGCGCGACTGGCGGGCGACCTTCGTCTCGGCGGTGGCGCTGCCGCTGTCGGCGATCCCGACCTTCTTCGTCATGAACATGATGGGCTTCACGCTCAACGTCGTGACGCTGCTCTCGCTCTCGCTCGTCGTCGGCATCCTGGTCGATGACGCGATCGTCGAGATCGAAAACATCATGCGCCACCTGCAGCAGGGCAAGAAACCGCTCGTCGCGGCGATGGAAGCGGCCGACGAGATCGGGCTGGCGGTGATCGCGACCACGTTCACGCTGATCGCGGTCTTTCTGCCGACTGCTTTCATGAGCGGCGTGCCGGGCAAGTTTTTCGTGCAGTTCGGCTGGACCGCGGCGATCGCGGTCTTCTTCTCCCTCGTCGTCGCGCGCATGTTGACGCCGATGATGGCGGCGTATCTGTTGAAGCGGCCGAAGAAGGACCACCCGGAGCCGAAGTGGATGCCGGGCTACATGAAGCTCGTCGCCTGGTGCCTGAAGCACCGCGTGAAGACGATGCTGGCGACGACGCTGTTCGCCGTCGCCTCCTGCACGCCGGTCTTCACCGGCCAGATCGCCGGCGCTTTCATCCCGCCCGATGACCTGTCGCAGACGCAGGTCTACATCTCGCTGCCGCCGGGCAGCACCTTCAAGCAGACCCTCGCCGTGGCCGAGGCGGCGCGCGAGGCGGTGCAGAAGAACAAGCATGTCAAGCTCGTCTACACGGCGGTCGGCGGTGGCCGCGCCGGCAGCGACCCATTCATGCCCGGTGGCGCCGCCGAAGCGCGCAAGGCCACGCTGACGATCAACCTCACGCCGCGCGGCGAGCGCAGCGGCATCAGCAAGCAGGCGATCGAAGGCGAGTTGCGGCAGGTGCTCGAAGGATTGCCGGGCGCGCGCTTTGCCGTCGGCTTCGGCGGCTCGGCGGAGAAGTTCATCCTCGTGCTGGCCGGCGAAGACGGCGATGTGCTCAATGCGCATGCGCGTACCGTCGAGCAGGAGCTGCGCACGATCCCCGGCATCGGCCAGGTGACGAGCACGTCGAGCCTGCAGCGGCCCGAACTCGTCGTGCGGCCCGATGCGGCGCGCGCCGCCGATCTCGGCGTCACGTCGGCGGCGATTGCCGACACGCTGCGCATCGCCACCGCCGGCGACTACGAACAATCGCTGGCCAAGCTCAACCTGTCGCAACGCCAGGTGCCGGTGGTCGTCAAGCTGTCCGACGCAGCGCGGCAAGACCTGACGCTGCTCGAGCGCCTGGCGGTGCCCGGCACGAAGGGGCCGGTCGCGCTGGGCAACGTCGCCGATCTGGCACTGGCCAGCGGCCCGGCGCAGATCGACCGCTATGACCGTGCGCGCAACGTCAACTTCGAGATCGAGCTGAACGGCCAGGCCCTCGGCGCGGTGCAGGCCGCAGCCGAGAAGCTGCCGTCGATCGTCAACCTGCCGCCGGGCGTGACGCAAACGGTGGTCGGTGATGCCGAAGCCTTCGCCGAACTCTTCACGAGCTTCCTGCTGGCGATGCTGACCGGCGTGGCCTGCATCTACATCGTGCTCGTGCTGCTGTTCCACGCCTGGGTGCAGCCGGCGACGATCCTGGCGGCGCTGGTGCTGTCGGTGCCCGGCGCGATGCTGGCCCTGTTCATCACCCGCACCGACCTGTCGATGCCGGCCATGATCGGCATGATCATGCTGATGGGCATCGCCACCAAGAACTCGATCCTGCTCGTCGAGTACGCGATCATGGCCCGGCGCGACCGCGGCCTGAACCGCTGGGACGCACTGCTCGACGCCTGCCACAAACGCGCGCGGCCGATCGTCATGACCACCATCGCGATGGGCGCAGGCATGCTGCCGATCGCCCTGGGCATCGGCACCGATCCGAGCTTCCGCGCGCCGATGGCCATCGTCGTCATCGGCGGCCTGATCACGTCCACGTTCCTGAGCCTGCTCGTCGTGCCGGTCGTCTTCACTTATGTCGATGACATGGTGCAGTGGTTCGTCAAGCGCTGGCGGCGGCGTTTTCCTCACGTCCAGGAGGCAGCAGCATGAAGCGCCGGGTCTTCAACGCGGCGCTCGTCGCCGCCTCGGCGTTGTCCACGCTGCGCGCTTGGGCCGATGAGCCGCCGCCGTTCGACACGCTCGAATTCGAATGGGCCGATCAGAAGCGCCAGCGCGCGGTGCCGGTGCGCCTGTACTGGCCGAGTGCGACCAGCGCGACGACAGTGCCACTCGTCGTCTTCTCCCACGGCATCGGCGGTTCGCGCCGCGGCTACAGCTACCTCGGCCAGCATTGGGCGAGTCATGGCATCGCCAGCCTGCACCTGCAGCACGTCGGCAGCGATCGCAACCTCTGGTTCGGCAACCCGCTCGGCCTCGTCGGCCGTTTGCAGGATGCGGCGCAGGAGCGTGAGGCCATCGAGCGTCCGCGCGACCTGAGCTTCGCGCTCGATCAATTGCTCGCCGATGCGCTTGGTGAGCGCATCGACACCAAGCGCATCGTCGCTGCCGGCCATAGCTACGGCGCCAACACGACGCTGCTGGCCGCGGGTGCGCGCGTCGAGCGCGACGGCAAGCACGTCGATCTGCGCGACGAACGCTTGAGCGCGGCCGTTGTGCTCTCAGCGCCGCCGTTCTACGGCGAGCGCGAACCGGCGCGCATCCTCGGCCCGGTGCAACTGCCGACGCTGCACATCACTGCCACCGGCGACGTGATCCGCATCCCGGGCTATTGGTCGGGCGCGGAAGACCGCATCGCAGTCTTCGAAGCCATCGGCAGCAAGCACAAGGCGCTGGCCGTTTTCGAAGGCGGCTCGCACAGCATGTTCACCGACCGGCCGGGCACCGGCGGCACTGAGCTGAACCCGCGTGTGAAGGTGGCGACAAAAGAACTCTCACTGGCCTTCCTGCAGAACAACTTCGGCCAGGGCCGCCCAAGCGCGATGGCGCAGTGCGTCGAGCGCCACCGCCAGATCATCGCCAAGGTCGACGGCGTGTTCGCCTGAGCTAGGGCGCGCACCCCGAAGGCTTGAAGAGGCGCTCTGTCGAAGCGGGATGCGCGGCCAGCTTGGCCTCGGGCCGCCGCGGACGGCGCACCAGCTCACCGCCACAGTTGGGGCAGATGCCGCGAAGGCGCTGATCCGCGCAATCGGCGCAGAAAGTGCACTCGAAGGTGCAAATGCGCGCGTCAGGCGATCCGGGCGGCAGGTCCACGTCGCAGCACTCGCAGGAGGGTCTCAGTTGCAGCATGGCGCGAGGATAGCGCTGCGACGAACAGCGCCGCTAGTAGCTCACCCGCGCCAGGTACGTCTTCTCCGATGCCGCCAAGGCCTCGCCCAGCGTGTGAATCCCGCGCTCGTTGAGCAGCGGAATCAGCTTCAGGAAGACTTCGGCGGTGACCATCGCGTCGCCGAGCGCGGTGTGGCGGCCGAGCACCGTCACGCCCAGGCGCTCGGCAATGGCTTCCAGGCGGTGCGAGGCCTGCGCCGGGTGGACAACGGCCGACAGCAGCAGGGTGTCGAGGACAGGCTGGTCGAAGGAGACGCCGCAACGCTCGCGCTTCAACTCGAGAAAGCGCATGTCGAACGCGGCGTTGTGCGCCACCAGCACGGTGTCCTGCGCGTAGGCGTGGAACGTGGGCAGCACCGTGTCGATGGTCGGTGCGTCGGCCACCATCGCCGGCTCGATGCCGTGAATGGCGATGCCCACGGCCGGTATGCTGCGCTGCGGGTTGATCAGCTGCTCGAAGGCGTCCTCGCGGCGCAGCTTGGCGGCGACGATGCGCGTCGCGCCGATCTGGATGATCTCGTCGCCGGCCGATGGGTCGAGGCCCGTGGTCTCGGTGTCGAAGACGGTGTAGGCCAGGTCGATCAGGCGCCGCTCGGCGAGCTCGCGCGGGGGCTCGCGCTGGAACAGATCGAAGTCGAAGACCTCGGGGCGGCTGTCGCCGCGCACGACCGCGCTGGCCTCCAGCGGCTCGCCTTCCACCGCCAGCGGCAGCAGCATGCGAAAGAACGACGCATGGCGCACGCGCTCGCGCTCGAACCAGAACTCGCCGCCGTGGCGCTCGACGACGTCGCGCACGGTCAGCGCCACGCTCTCGCCACCGACGCGCATCGGCTCGGTCTCCCAGCCGATCACTGTCTCGGTGCTCATCGACGGGCCCTGCCAGACCAGGTCGAGTCTGGCATACCCGGTTGGCCCCCTGGTCCGTGCTGCGCCCGGCCCGCCCCCCGAGGGGGTGTCGGCAGCTTGGGGCGGCCCGGCGCTGCCTGGCGAACCTTCCTTCTCGTCGCGCGTCAGGCGCAGGCGCACGAGCTTGACGTCGTACTCGCCGGCCAGACGTGCGGCCAGCGAAGTCAGTGCCTGCAGCAGCGAGTAGCTGTCGACCTGCAGCCACAGCTCGGCGTCCGCCTGTTCGACGGTGGCGCGGCAGGTGTCGATGCTGGCTTCGATGCGGCGGCAGGCTGCGGCCAGCAGATCGTCGCCGCGCATGTCCTCCAGCGGCCAGCGCGTCTTCATCGTCTGCGCGCTGTGCGTGGCCAGGTCCTGCACGCGCGCGCTCATCGCCCGCACCTCGTCGCGCACCACGGCCATGAAGCGCTCGCGCGTCGGTGCATCGAGGTCGGGGAAGTCGAGCATCTCCAGAGCCGCCTGCACATTGCCGAGTGAGGCGCGGCTGCCTTCGCCCAGCGTGTGCAGCATCTGGTCGCGCTCGGCCTGGCCGGCAAAGTCGCGCGTGATGTTGTCGAGCATCAGCACGAAGCCTTCGAGCGCGTCGCCGCCGGCCTCGCGTACCGGTGCCAGCTGCACGCGCAGCAGCGCACCGGCGCGCGTGCCGGTGACGAACTGCGCGGAAGGATTCGCCGCGCCGCGCGCCAGACGCTGCTGCACGCTCTCGATCGCGTGGGCGATCAGGGCGCGGTCGAGCAGGGCGTAGATCGAGCGGCCGAGGCCGATCAGCTCGGCGCCATCGGCCGCCGACGGCGTCGCCCCGCGATGTGCGGACAACGCGCGCAACTGCAACCGGGCGCGGCGGTTGTAGAGCAGGATGCGGCCGTCGAGGTTGCAGACGACGACGCTCTGCGTCAGCTCGGCCATCAGCGCGGCCAGGCGGTTGCGCTCCTGTTCGACGTTGCGGCTGGCGGCGCGCACCTGCTCGGCGATGTCGGCGCGCAAGGCGCTGCGTTGCGAGGCCAATTGGTTGACCACTTGGGCCAGCGCCTGGACTTCGGCGCCTGCGCCGTCAGCCGCGAGCTCGCGCTGCACGTCGGCGGCCAGCAAAGTGCCGGCGTCTTCGGCCAGCCGCGCCGCGGCGCGCACCCAGTGCAGATAGGCCTTGCGCATCAAGGTGCCAGCCACGGCAGCCAGCATCAGGCCGGCGAACAGGCCGAGTGCCGTGCGGCCTTCGGCGTCGGGCGCGAGCGCGAACACTGCCCACGCGGCCAGCGCCGCCGCTGCCAGCAGCGCGGCGGGCAGCAGCGCTGCGATGACCTCGCGCTTGTCGACTTTCATCAGGCCAGCATTTCCTTGACCTTGTCGGCCAGCTCGCGCGTCGAGAACGGTTTGGTCATGTAGGCATCGGCGCCGAGCGCACTGCCCTTGGCCAGGTCCGTGTCGCGGCCCTTGGCGGAGAGCATCAGGATCTTGATCCCCGCCAGCGACTCGTCGCCGCGCACGGCTTGGCAGACCTCGAAGCCGCTCTTGCCCGGCATCATCACGTCGAGCAGCACGAGGTCGGGGCGCTCGGCGCGGATCGCCGCCAGCGCCGCATCGCCGTCGCGGGCGATGCTGACGCGGTGGCCTTCGCGCTTCATCAGGAACTCGAGCGAGATGACGATGTTGGGCTCGTCGTCGGCGATCAGGACATGTTTCATGTGGGCGTCTCCTTCTCATCGTGGTGCCACGGCAGCTCGAAGGCGAAGCATGCGCCTTGACCTGGCGCACTTTCGAGCCAGATGCGGCCACCGTAGTGTTCGACGATGCGGCGGCTGATCGGCAGGCCCAGCCCGGTGCCCTGCGGGCGCTGCGAGGCGCTGCCGCCCTGGCGGAATTTTTCGAAGATGAGCTGCTGCTGTTCGAGCGGCACGCCGGGGCCGTTGTCGTGCACCTCGACGGTGGCCGCGCGTTGATCGCAACGCAGGCGTACCTGCACGCGCCCCTGGCCCGGCGGCGTGAACTTGGCAGCGTTCGACAGCAGGTTGATCAGCACTTGCAGCAAGCGGTCGCGGTCGGCGCGCAGCACCGGCACCTGCGCAGGCTTGTCCACCGTCACCGTGGCGCCGCGCTCGCGGAACGCCTCGGACGTGGTCGCCACCGCATGCTCGATCAGTGCGCCGAGGTCGATCGCCTCATTGCGCCACTCGCCGTGGCCGGATTCGATCTTGGCCATGTCGAGCACCTGGTTGACCAGGCGCGACAGGCGTTCGGTTTCGGCGACCACGAGCGCCAGGAATTGCTGGCGCTGATCGGCGTCCATCTGCGGGTCGTCGCGCATCAGCTCGGCAAAGGCGCGGATCGACGTCAGCGGTGTGCGCAACTCGTGCGTCACCGACGACATGAAGTCGTCCTTCAACTTGTCGAGCGCTTCGAGCTGGCGGTTGAGTTCGCGCACCTGCGAGGCTTCGTCGAGCACGCGCAGGATGTCGCCGCGCGCCAGCGGCTCCTCTTCGACCACGGTGGCCACCATAGCGTGCGCCGACGCGCTGCCGATGGCGCCGGCGAGTTGCGTTTCGACCTGGCGCACCAGGCGCACATCGGGCGCCGCGCGCTGCGGATGGCCGGCGAACGCGCGCTCGGCCGCTTCGGCGCCGAGAAAGCGCGTGGCGAGCTGGCGCAGTTCGGCCATCGGCGAGGCCTGGGCGTCTCTCGTGCGCCAGCGAAGGGGCGCATCGTTGGGCGCGTCGTCGCGGCGGAAGACATCGACAAAACGCAGCGCCTGCGCCGCTTCGCGCGCGGAGGGCGCGCGCGCCAGCGACACCGCCACGTACAGGCCGACGTTGGCCAGCAGGCTCCACAGCAGGGCGTGGGTCAGGCTGTCGAGCCCGGACAGGCCGAGCAGCTGCTCGGGGCGCAGCAGCGCCAGGCCCCAAGGCCCGTCGTTGACGAAGCTCAAAGGCAGCCAGCCCGACTTGGCGATCGATGGCAGCAGCAGCGTCCACGCCCAGAGCATGAAACCGCCCGCCAGGCCCGCGAGCGCACCGGCGCGCGTGCCGCCTTTCCAGTACATGCCGCCAATGAGCGCCGGCGCGAACTGCGCCACCGCGGCGAAGCTGATGAGCCCGATGCTGACCAGTGCGTAGGCTTCGCCGGCAACGCGGAAGTACAGATAGCCAAGCAGCAGCAGGGCGACGATGACGACGCGGCGCACCGCCAGCGGCACGCGGCTGAAGTCGCGGCCGGGCTGCGCCTTGAGCAGTGCCGGCATGACGAGATCGTTGCAGACCATCGTCGCCACTGCAATCGACTCGACGATCACCATGCCGGTGGCGGCGGACAGGCCGCCGACGAAGGCAGCGAGCGCAAGCCCCGGTTGGCCGGCCGCCAGCGGCAGAGAGAGCACGAAGTTCTCGGGGTTGGCGCCCGCCTGTCCCGCGCTCGCGAAGTGCAGCAGCCCGCCGAGTGCGATCGGCAGCACGAAGACGTTGATCGCCAGCAGGTAGAGCGGGAAGGCCCAGGTGGCGCGCTTCAGGTGGCGCTCATCGACGTTCTCGACCACCATGACCTGGAACTGGCGCGGCAGCATCAGCAGCGACAGCATCGACAGCAGCGTCAGCGCGAACCACTGGCCGCCGGCAAAACGTGCCTGGCCGCCGCTGCTGCCGACCAGGCCGAGCAGCGGTGCCAGCGTCGGCTCGGCGGCGGCGCGGCGGAAGATGTCGGCTGGCCCGTCGAACAATCCCCAGCAGACGAAGGCGCCGACCGCCACGAAGGCCGCCAGCTTGACCACCGATTCGAGCGCGATCGCCGCCACCATGCCGGGGTGCCGCTCCGAAGCGTCGAGATGCCGCGTGCCGAAGGCGACCGTGAAGCCGGCGAGCACCAGCGCAATGGCCAGCGTGCTGTCGAGCCACCACGGCGCGCCGGCCTCGCCGTGCGTGCCGGTCAGCAGCGCCAGGCCGCCAGCGATGGCCTTCAACTGCAGCGCGATGTAGGGCAGGATGCCGACCAGCGCAATCAACGTCACCAGCGCCGCGAGCGTGCGGCTCTTGCCGTAGCGGCTGGCGACGAAGTCGGCGATCGAGGTGATGCGGTGCGTGCGCGCAATGCGCACCATCTTGCGCAGCAGCGTCCAGGCCAGCAGCATCGCCAGCGTCGGCCCGAGGTAGATCGGCAGGAACCACAGGCCCGAGCTGGCCGCGCGACCGACGCTGCCGAAATAGGTCCACGCGGTGCAATAGACGCCGATCGACAGTGTGTAGATCCAGGCGTTGTTGGTCGGTGCGCGGCCTGCGAGCGCGCGCCGGTCGGCCCACCAGGCGACGGCGAACAGCAGCAGCAGGTAGGCGAACGAGGCGCCGAGCACCAGCGGCAGGCCGAGCATTCAGCCGTCCTCGCCTTCGTCATTCGCCTCGACGATCCACGCCGCCGCAGCGATCAGCACCGCCCAGCCACCGAACACCGCGGCCGGCAGCAGCGGCAGGCCGAACAGCGTGATGTCGCTTCGGTCCCACAGGCTCAACAATGGAAAGTTCAGCAGCAGCCAGCCAAGCGCGAAGAGAGCGAGCAGGCGGGGGGCGCTCATGTTGCCCCCAAGACGCTGCGCGTCGTCCCCCCGAGGGGGAAATTGCGCTTGGGGCGGCCCGGCGCACGCATGGTCAGAGCGCGTCGAGAAGGAAGCGTTGGCGCAGCAGCGAACGGAAGCGCTTGACGATCGCCAGCGCGTCCTTCAGCTGGTCGCGATCCATCGTGCTCAGGTCCGACGGGCGCACCAGGTTGTCCGTCGATCGATGTCGCAGCTTCAGGCCCATCAGGTAGTGCAGCGCTTCGGTGAGGTCGCGGCCGAGGTCGGCGTCGATCGCCAGGCCTTGCACCAGCCGATCGATGCGCTGCACGGTATCGGGCGCGCGAATCCGGTGGGCGAGGACCAGTGCGCGCACGCCGTGCACGATCGGAAAGGTGCCGAGCTTCTTCAGGTCGAGCGGCAGCTCGTCGGCGCTGCCGACGAGGCGCGACCACCACGTCGCGGGCTCCTCGAACTGGTCGGCTGCCGCCGCGAAGCGGGCGAGAAAGGCGTCGCTGGCCGAGGTCGAAGCGATCGACATGGTCGTGAAGCTCGGCGAGCAGCGTCGGGGTCGCCGGCTACCGCGGCGGCGTCGGCGAAGATCGCCAGATTCATCGGCCCTTCGGGATCGCTGCCATGCACCCAGTCGCGCAGCGTGGCGCGAAACCCGGTGACGCTGTCGCGCCACTTCGGGTTGCTGAGCATGATGCCGCCGCGGCAGGGGGGCCAGCCGAAGTCGCTCATCGCGGCGGTGAAACGTTGCGCCACGGCGTCGAGGCCGTCGATCGTGAAGCCATCGCGCAGGATCAGCGCGTTGTCCTGGTCGGTCTTCAGGATCTGTTCGCCGCGGCCTTCGCTGCCCATCACGACGAGGCAACTGTTCGCCACCAGCTCCGGCGGCGCGACCTGCGACCAGGCACGCGCCAACAGGCGCCGGTTCAGCTCCGTCACCAGGCGCGCGATGCGCTCAATCTTGATGCCGCCGTCGTGCAGCAAGGCCACCATGGCGTCGATGCGCTGCGCCGCGGCGGCCAGCTCGGCGGTGGTCTGCGCGGTGTCGATCTGCAGCGCGACGATGTGCGAATGGTTGGCGACGAAGCCGACCAGGTCGGACTGGCCGAGCACACCCAGCACCGCATCGCCGTCGCGTACCAGCAGGCGGTGCACGCGGTGGCGCAGCATCAGCCACAGGGCCTCGAACAGATCGGCGTCGGGCGCGATCTCGATCAGGTCGAAGCGCGCAACCTCACTCACCGTCACCGGCAAAGTGTCGCGCGCCATCGCGTCGCGCAGGTCGGTGGTGGTGAAGATGCCCAGACGCTCGCCGTGGTCTGTCACGTCGTTCACCAGCGCGCCGGTGCGGTTCTCTGCAATCAGGGCGCGGCAGGCGCTGCGCAGATCGGCGCTACCGTCGATGTAGAACGGCGCCTGAAGGTACGCGTCGCGCACGCGCGCCGTCAGTAGCGAGAGCATCTCGCGCTGGGTGTGGGCGGCAGGATCGGTCATCGCGCAATGAAAACGGGACTGCGGCAGTGTGCCCGCAGTCCCGCGTCAGACGGATAGGCGTTTCTTCTTCAGTGTCCGCTGGCCCCCGAGGCGCCGATGCCGGTTTCGCTGCGCACCTGCTGCGCCAGGAAGCCCGCCTTGTCCTGCTTGCCGCGCGCGCTGCCGTCGAGCAGCGAGAACAGCCAGATGCCGACGAAGCCGATCGTCATCGAGAACAGCGCTGGCGAGGCGTACGGGAACAGCGCCGAGCCTTTCGGGTTGCCGAGCGTGGCTTCCCACACCGCCGGCGAGACGACGGTCAGCAGCACCGACGAGATCAGGCCGAGGAAGCCGCCGATGACCGCACCGCGCGTCGTGCAGCCCTTCCACAGCACGCTCATCAACAGCACCGGGAAGTTGGCCGAAGCCGCGATCGCGAAGGCCAAGGACACCATGAAGGCGATGTTCTGCTTCTCGAAGACGATGCCCAGCACCACGGCGACGATGCCCAGGACGACGGTCGTCAGGCGCGACACGCCGAGTTCGGCCTTGCTGTCGGCCTTGCCCTTCTTGATGACGGTCGCGTACAAGTCATGCGACACCGCCGAGGCACCGGACAGCGTCAGGCCGGCCACCACCGCGAGGATGGTCGCGAACGCCACCGCCGAGATGAAGCCGAGGAAGACGTTGCCGCCGACCGCGTTGGCGAGGTGGATCGCCGCCATGTTGCCGCCACCCAGCAGCGCGCCCTTGGCATCGAGGAACTGCGGGTTGGTCAGCACGAAGCTGATGGCGCCGAAGCCGATGATGAAGGTCAGGATGTAGAAGTAGGCGATCCATGTGGTGGCCCAGCCGACCGACTTGCGCGCTTCCTTGGCGTTGGGCACGGTGAAGAAGCGCATCAGGATGTGCGGTAGGCCGGCGGTGCCGAACATCAGCGCCATGCCGAAGGAGATGGCCGAGATCGGATCTTTCACGAAGCCGCCTGGCCCCATGATCGAGAAGCCTTCCTTGGCCGCGGTGACCGCGTCCTTGCCGCCCTTGCTCGAGATGTCGGTCTTGATGCGCACCGCTTCGGCGAACATCGCCTCCGGCGAGAAGCCGAACTTCAAGAGCACCATGAAGGCCATGAACGAGGCCCCGCAGAGCAGCATGATGGCCTTGATGATCTGCACCCAGGTCGTGGCCGTCATGCCGCCGAAGAGCACGTAGACCATCATCAGGCCGCCGACGATGACGACCGCGATCCAGTACTCGAGGCCGAACAGCAGCTTGATGAGCTGGCCGGCGCCGACCATCTGCGCGATCAGGTAGAAGGCGACGACGACCAGCGTGCCGCTCGCTGCGAAGACACGCACCGGCGTCTGCGAGAAGCGGAACGAGGCCACGTCGGCAAAGGTGAACTTGCCCAGGTTGCGCAGCCGCTCGGCGAGCAGGAAGGTCACCACCGGCCAGCCGACCAGAAAGCCGATCGAATAGATCAGGCCGTCGAAGCCCGAGGCCATCACCGCGGCCGAGATGCCGAGGAAGGACGCCGCGCTCATGTAGTCGCCGGCGATCGCCAGGCCGTTCTGGAAGCCGGTGATGCCACCACCGGCGGTGTAGAAGTCAGCGGCGCTCTTGGTCTTGGCCGCCGCCCACTTGGTGATCCACAGCGTGAAGGCGACGAAGACGCCGAACATGCCGATGGCCGTCCAGTTGGTGGCCTGCTTCTGGGCCTGGCCCAGATCGGCGCCGGCGGCGTAGGCGCCGGCAGCCGCTGCGACCAGCGCTGCGGCGACCAGGGCGCCGCGTGAGAACAAACGGGCGCTCATTTCAGCACCGCCTTGCTGATGCGCTCGGCCAGCGTGTCGTACTCGGCATTGGCACGGCGCACGTAGATCACCGTGATGATCACGGTGAACAGGATCACCCCGAGGCCGATCGGCATGCCGACCGTCATCACGCCGTCGCCGAGGCGCTGCGCGAGGAAGGGCTTGTTGAAAGCCACCAGCAGGATGAAGCCGTAATACACGATCAGCATCATCACGGCCAGGGTCCAGCCGAAGCGGGTGCGCTTGGCTCTCAGTGCGATGTAGTCGGGGTGTGCAGCGATGCGCTGCACCAGATCGTCGTCCATGCTCGTCTCCTGTTGGGTCTGTTGTTGAGCGGTACTGTGCAGGCCTGCTCTGACCATGCTCTGACGCCAAACCAACCGCCGCTGACGCGAAACTGAGCTGAAACTGACAAGGCCGATGCCCGCGCCGATAATCATGCGCTTTTCCTCAGAGAACACCATGTCGCGCCAAACAAAGATCGTTGCCACGCTCGGCCCCTCGTCGTCCACGCCCGAGATGATGGAGCGGCTGATCGCGGCCGGCGTCGATGTGGTGCGCCTGAACTTCTCCCACGGCACGGCGCAGGACCACATCGACCGCGCGGCGATGGTGCGTGCTGCGGCAGAACGCGCCGGCAAGGCGGTGGCGATCATGGCCGACCTGCAAGGCCCGAAGATCCGCGTCGGCAAGTTCGCCGACGGCAAGACGCTGATCAAGTCGGGCCAGCAGTTCATCCTCGACGCTGCGCGCACCGAGCTCGGCGACAACGACGCTGTCGGCCTCGACTACAAGGAGCTGCCGCGCGACGTCAAACCCGGCGACACGCTGCTGCTCAACGACGGCCTGCTGGTGCTGACCGTTGACGAGGTGCTCGGCGAGCAGGTCATCACCACCGTCAAGATCGGCGGCGTGCTGTCCAACAACAAGGGGATCAACAAGCAGGGCGGCGGCCTGACGGCGCCGGCGCTGACCGGCAAGGACATCGAGGACATCAAGACCGCGATGAGCTTCCAGTGCGAATACCTGGCGGTGAGCTTTCCGAAGAGCGCAACCGACATGGAGATGGCCCGCCAGCTCGCCAACGTGGCCGGCGAGAAGTGGCGCCACAAGCCGGGGTTGATCGCCAAGATCGAACGCAGTGAGGCGATCCCGGCGCTCGAAGGTATCGTCAAGGCCAGCGACGGCATCATGGTGGCGCGCGGCGATCTGGCCATCGAGGTCGGCAATGCCACCGTGCCGGCGCTGCAGAAAAAGATGATCAAGCTGGCGCGCTCGCTCGACAAGCTGACCATCACCGCCACGCAGATGATGGAGTCGATGATCGTCAACCCGGTGCCGACGCGCGCCGAGGTCAGCGACGTCGCCAACGCCGTGCTCGATGGCACCGACGCCGTGATGCTCTCGGCTGAGACCGCCGCCGGCCAGTACCCGGTGGAGACGGTGGAGGCGATGGCCTCCATCTGCCTCGAAGCCGAGCGCGCCGAGGAAGTGACGATCGATGCCGACTTCACCAACAAGCGCTTCGGCCGCATCGACCAGTCGATCGCCATGGGCGCGTTGTTCACCGCCTACCACCTCGGCTGCAAGGCCATCCTCGCGTTGACGGAGTCCGGCTCGACGGCGCTGTGGATGAGCCGCTACCGCAGCCACACGCCGATCTTCGGCCTGACCTCGCAACCGGTGACGCAGCGCCGCATGGCGCTTTACCGCAACGTGCAGCCGCTCCTGATGCCCAACTTCGGTGATCGCGACCAGGCCCTGGCGGCCGCTGAAAAAATCCTCGTCGATCGCGGCGTGTTGAAGCCCGGCGACACCTACGCCATCACCTGCGGCGAGCCGATGGGCTATCCGGGTGGTACCAACATGCTGAAGGTCTGCCGGGTCGCGTGACCGGCTCTAGGCCGGGTCACTCCTGCGGGATGTCGTACTCGGCGACAAAGTTGCGCCAGGCCAGCGTGTCGCGTGCGGCCACCGCGGCCAGGCTCTGAGGCGTTGACGCCTCGACCTGCAGCGCCTGCTGCTCGAGTTGCGCGCGCAACGCCGGGTCGGCCAGCGCCGTCGTCACGGCGGCGGACAGCAACTCGGCAAGCGCTGGCGGCGTGTGCGGCGGCGCGAACAGCGCCTGCCACGACGGCAGCGTCACCGCGGGCACGCCGGCCTGGGCCAGCGTCGGCACCTCGGGCGCCGTCGGCAGGCGCTGCGGCAGCAACACGGCGAGCAGGCGCAGCTTGCCCTCCTTGGCTTGAGCGTGGCCGTTCGACAGCGGGCCGAAATTGAGTTGCACGCGGCCGGCCATCAGGTCGGGCAGCAACTGGCTGCCGCCGCGGTACGGCACGCGCACGCTGCGGATGCCGGTGGCCTTGAGGAATTTCGTCGCCGCCATGTAGTCGCCGAGCGAGCCGGTGGCGTAGCTGATCTGGTCCGGGCGCGCGCGCGCATGCTCGACGAACTCGGCCACGGTTTTGGCAGGCACGTCGGGGTGAATGAACATCGCGTAGGCGAAGTGGCCGACCAGCGACACCGGCGTCAGCTCGGCCAGCGACTGGTAGGGCGCGCCCTTCTGCACCGCCGGCAGGCCCGACATCGACGACAGCGTCCACAGCAGCGTGTAGCCGTCGGCGGGAGCCGTCATCAGGGCTTGGGCGGCCAGCGCGCCGCCGGCGCCGGGCTTGTTGTCGATCGTGATCTGCTGCCCAAGCGACTTCGACAGCGCCTGCGCCACGAGGCGCGCGCAGGCGTCGGAAGCGCCGCCGGCTGGGGTGGGCAGGATCAGGCGGATCGGCCTGTTGGGGTAGGCCGGTTGCGCTGCGGCAGGCGGCGTCACCGCGGCCAGCAACAGGAGGGGCAGGGCGGCGATCACGGCCAGCAGCAGGCGTTTCATGGTGCGGTCCTCGGGTTGATGTCGCGCACTCTAGGCGGCGGCAGGGGTTCGCGTAAGGCCTGGGCACGACAGCTTGGCGTTAACTTCGAGTTAACGAACAATGCGCTGTCTGCACTTGCGGGAGGGGCGCGTGGACAAGCTTCGGGCCTTGCAGTACTTCGTCGCCAGCGCCGAGGCCGGCAGCTTTGCCGGCGCGGCCCGGCGGCTCGACCTCAGCGTGCCGGCGGTGCACAAGCTCGTCGCCGCGCTCGAGCGCAGCCTGGGCGTGCTGCTGTTCGAACGCACCTCGCAGGGCCTGGCGCTGACCACCAGCGGCGCCAGCTACCTCGAGACCTGCCAGCCGCTGCTGCAGGAGCTGGCCGCGGCCGACTCCTCGCTCAGCCGCTCGGCCGAGCAACTCAGCGGCACGCTGGCCGTGGCCGTGCACCCGCAACTGGCGCAGTACGCGCTGTTGCCGGCGTTGCCTCGCTTCCATGCGATGCACCCCGACATCCAGATCGAGCTGCGGGCGATCAACCGCATGAGTGACGCCGATGCCGCCGGCGCCGACGTCTGGCTGCTGCACGGCTGGCCCGAAGCCAGCGATCTGGTGCATCGCCAGTTCGGCCAGTCGCGGCTGGTCGTGGTGGCCGCGCCGACCTACTGGGCCGCAGCCGGCGTGCCGACGCATCCAACGCAACTCGCGCAGCATGTCTGCCTGCTGCTGCGCAACCCGGCGGGCATCCTGCTCGACCTGTGGGAGTTCGAGCGCGGCGGCGAAACCGCGGCCGTCAAGGCCAGCGGCTGGCTGTGCAGCAGCGGACGCCAGCTGTTGTTCGACGCCGTGCTGGCCGGCGAAGGCGTGGCGCGCTTCACCCGCATCTCGTCGAAGGCAGCGCTGCAGAGCGGCCGCCTGGTGCCGGTGCTGCTGGAGTGGGAGGTCAAGGGCGGCCCGCCGATCAACCTGCTGTACCGGCCCAACGGGCGGCGCACACCGCGCGTGCGGGCCTTCATCGACTTCGCCTCGGCGCTGCTGCGCGAGGTGGCGGCCGAAGACGGCGGCGAGCCAATGCGGCCGGGCGTCGAGCTGCCGTACTGGCACCGGCGCGGCCACGCGCGTGCTTCGTCGGTGCTGCGCAGGCCCGGTGGCACGAAGGGTGGCACGGTAACGTCGCGGTAACCGGTCGCCGCCTATACCTGCGCCCGTGGCCATGAACACACGCTCCGCACTTGCGCCTAAGGCCGGCGCTCCAGCCGATGGCCTGTTGTGCCTGCTCGGCGCGCCGTGCCTGCGCATCGGCAGCCGAAGGGTCGCGCTGTCGCCCAAGGACGCGGCGCTGCTGTGCCTGGCCGCGTGCGCTGGCCCGCTGCGTTCGGAGCGCGTGGCGGCGCTGCTCTGGCCGCAGGCCACGGCGCGCCAGGCCGACACCAGCCTGCGCCAACGCCTGTACCGGCTGCGGCGCGATTCAGGCAGCACGCTGGTGACGCAGGGCGCAATGCTCGCATTGGCGCCGGGCCTGCAAATGGATCTGCCGGCAACGCTCGAACGCATCGCGCAGGACGAACACGCCGGCACCGAAGAACTGCTCGGCGACCTCGACTACGCCGAGCTGCCCGAGTTCGCCCAGTGGCTGGCCGCCGAACGCCAGCGCTGGCGAGAGCAGCGCGACGCCGTGCTGGCGGCCGCCGCGGCGCGCTGTGAAGGCGAAGGGGCGATCGCGAAGGGCCTGGCCTACACGCAACGCCTGATCGACGCCGAGCCGCTGGCCGAACATGCGCAGCGCCGCCTGATGCGCCTGCACTACCTGCGCGGCGACCGTGCCGCCGCGATCGCCGCCTTCGAGCGCTTCGAGCAGCGCCTGAAGGACGAACTCGGCACGCGGCCTTCGGCGGAGACGGTCGAACTGCTGGCCACCATCGAACGCGGCGGCGCGTCCTTGCCGGTGCGTCGCGCTGTTGCTCCGGCGAGCCTGCTGCGCCCGCCGCGCCTGGTCGGCCGCGAGCGCGAGCTGCGCGCACTCGGCGCCGCATGGGCTGCGGGCCGCGCCTTCCTGCTGGTGGGCGAGGCCGGCATCGGCAAGACCCGCTTGGTCGCCGACTTCTGCGCCGCCGAGCCCGGCACGGTTGTCATCAAGGCACGGCCGGGCGATGCGGGCGTGGCCTGCGCCGTGATGGCGCGGCTGCTGCGCGCGGTGCTGCAGGCGTTCTCGGTCGCGCTGTCGCCCACGCGCACGCAGGAGCTGGCGCTGCTCTTGCCCGAACTCGGCACGCCGGTGCCGTGGTCGGGCCCGGCGCAGCGACTGCTGCTGCAACGGGCGATCGATGCCACGCTGCGCGACGCGACGGCCCTCGGCCTGCGGGCCGTGGTCGTGGACGATCTGCATTTCGCCGACGACGCGAGCCTCGATCTGCTGCAGGCCTTGATCGAGTCCGACGCCTTGGTGTCGTTGCGCTGGGGCCTGGCGCAGCGCCCCGCCGATGCCGGCCAGGGGGCCACGCAGTTGCGTACCGCGCTCGAGGAGGCGCAGCGCATCGAAGCCGTGACGCTGGCGCCGCTCGACGTGGCGCAGCTCGCCGAGCTGGTCGAATCGCTCGGCCTGCCCGAGCTGGACCCGGCGCGCCTCGCGCCCGCACTGCTGCGCCACAGCGGCGGCAACCCGCTGTTCGCGCTCGAGACACTGCGCGATCTCGTGCTGTCGGGCGATGCGCTGGAGGCCGGCGGCAAGCTGCCGCAGCCGCGCAGCGTCAGTGCGCTGGTCGAACGGCGGTTGGCGCAACTGTCGGCCGCCGCGCTCAAGCTGGCTCGCGTGGCCGCGCTGGCCGGCGCGAACTTCAATGCCGAGCTGGCGGCGGTGGTGCTCGAAGCGCATCCGCTCGACATCGCCGAGCCCTGGCGCGAACTGGAAGCGGCGCAGGTGATCCGCGACGGCGGCTTTGCGCATGACCTGATCTTCGAGGCCACGCTGGCCTCGGTGCCGGCACCGATCGCTGCGCTGCTGCACCAGCGCATCGCCGAACACCTGGACGCGCGCGGCGCGGCGCCGGCGGCGGTGGCGCCGCATTGGGCCGGTGCCGGGCGCTGGTTGCAGGCCGGCCAGGCCTATGCCGCTGCGGCGCGGCGTGCCCAGGCCGCTTCGCAGCGCACGCATGAGATCGACTACTGGGACCAGTGCGCGCAGGCCTTCGACCGGGCCGGCGAAGCGGCACAGGCTTTCGAGGCGCGCTGCGACGGTGTGCCGGCCTGCATCATCGTGCGCGGCGTCGAGCCTGCACATGTCGTGATCGACCACCTGCTGGCCGATGCGCGCACGCCCGAGCAGCGCGTCGCGGCGCTGAACGCGCGCGCCCTGGCGGCGCTGATGACGGCTGACCACGCGCGCGGCATCGCCGCCGCGGTCGAGGCCGCCACCTTGGCGCGCGACTTCGAGTCGCCGTGGCCGGCCTTCGCCGCGGCGCGGCTGCACGCGGTGGGCCTGGCGCAGTCGGGCCGCGCGGCCGAGGGCTTGGCCATCATCGAGCCGTACCGTGCGCTGATCGAAGCCGGCGGCACGGCAGAGCAGCGCGGCGGCTTCTGGGCCGACTACGCCTATGTGCTCAACACGCTGCGCCGCCTGCGCGAGACGGCCTTCGCGCTGGAACAGTCGATCGCCATCGCGCAAACGCAAGGCGATCTGGCCGAACTGGCGATGCAGACCTCCAACCTCGCCACCGTCAAGGGCAATCTCGGCCACCTCGACGAAGCGCTGACGCTGGCGCACCGCGCGCTGTCGGTGAAGACCGAGCTCGGCGAGATCGACGGCCCCGAAGGCGGCGTCATCCGCGCCTACGCCGGCCTGTACTGCGGCATGGTCGGCCGCTACCGCGAGGCGCTCGAACACCTGGATGCGGCTTGCGAGTGCCTGCTGCGCGACCGCCAGTTGACGCTGTACGCCGTGGCCTGCAACCACAAGGCCCAGTTCCTGATCGATCTCGGCCAATTCGCGCGTGCGCGCCAGACGCTGGACTACGAAGCGCCGCCGGTCGAGGCGGTGCGCGCACGCGGTGCCCACATCGCAGCGCGCATCGACCGCGCGCTCGGGCAGGCCGCGCCCGAGCGGCTGCAGTTCGCGCTCGACGCGCTGGACCGCGCCAACGACCCGCATGTGCGCATGCACGTCATGCTCGAAGCGACCGACAGCGATGACCCCGCCTTCGCGATGCAGCGCTGCGACGACGTGCTGCGCCTGGCGCGCCAGCTCGAGTTCGATGGCGTGGCGATGAAGGCCCGGCTGCTGCATGCCCATGCGCAAAGCCGCGCCGGCCAGACCGCCGCCGCCGCGGTGGCCATGCGCGAGGTCGTCGGCGAGATGGCCCGCGTGCCGCCGGTGGATCTGTACCGCGGCGAGGCCTGGTGGCGCGCGGCGCAGGTCTTCGACGCCGCCGGCGACAGCGCGCAGGCGCTGATGGCGCTGGCCCGCGGCACCGAGTGGGTGCGCAGCGTTGCGCTGCCGAACGTGCCCGAGGTTTTTCGCGACAGCTTCCTGCAGCGCAACGCCACCAACAGCGCGCTGCTGGCGGCCGCAGATCGGCGACTGAACCCGCGGTAACTCGCCGGTAACGGGGGTGCGCCTACCTTGTGAGCACACACAGGAGGTGAACCATGAAGTGCCACTCGGGATTGTTGTTGGCGATCGCACTGGCGCCCGCGTCGGGCCTGGCGGCCGATCGTTCGATTGCCGTGCCGCCCACGGTGAAGTCGTCGTGGGCCTTTGACACGCAATCCACCAGCGCGCGCCTGCGCCCCCATCAGGCCGTCGGCTTCTGGCAGCGCAGCAGCGGCGCCAAGGCCGGGGTCGGTGCCAACTTCGTGTCGGTGCTCGAATACCAGTTGCCCGAGGCCGCACCGGCGCGCGTGCGCTCGGCGAGTTTTCAGTTCAGCGGCAAGCCCGCGCACTTGCAGTGCGCCGGCACCGAGCCGGTGGTGATCGACGTCTACGCCTATGCGGCGGACGGCAAGGCCGATGTCAACGATGCCAAGGCAGGCTCGCGCGTGGCCCAGCTCAGCGCCGATTGCAGCGACAAGGCGGCGTTCGCGCGGCCGATCGACGTCACCGCGATCGTGCGCCAGCAGTCGGTGGCCTCGGGTGTGCGCTTTGTCGGCTTCAACATCCGCAAGGCCAACAACCGGCAGGGAGCGGGCCTGTTCGACCTGTCGGCCGGCAAGCTGACGGTGGTGCTGGCCGATCAGGCGGTGGTGTCGCCGGCAGCAGCGGCCAAGGGGCCGCAGGCCGCACCGGCGCCCGTGCCCGGCACTCGCACGGCGGCGGCACCCGCATCCGCGCCGAAGCTTTCGAAGAAGGAAATTCAAAGACAGGATCGCCGCGCCTACATCGAGGCCCAGCGATTGAAGACAGAGAAGGGAGACACGCGATGAACGGTCATCTCGCCGCCGGCGCGCTCACGCTGCTGCTGGCAGGCGGCTTGGCGGCTTGCGGCAAGGCGGACGAGCCGCCATCGAAAGCGGTGGCCGTTGCGAAGTCAAAACCAGCGGGCCAGGGTGCCGCGACGGCCGAACAGGTGGCCAAGGACGCGCGCTCGGACGTGAAGTGCCCGGCGAAGATCAAGTCGCCTGCGCGTGCCACCGGCGCGCCGGTCGACGACGTGCTCGGCGTGCGCCCGGGCATGGGCCACGACGAGGCCGCCAACGCCGTGCTCTGCACGCACGATCTGCTGGTCATGCAGAACGATGTCACTCGTGGCTTCAACCTCAAGACCTACGGCCAGAAGCTGCGCCACGGTTTCGGTGCCCGCTTCGCCGAGCCGCGCGTCGAGTGGACGGCCAAGCGCGCCCAGGCCGAGAGCCTGGACCAGATGCTCGCGCGCAGCGGCAACGCGGCCCGCGACGACATGAAACCGGGGCAGACCAGGTGGTACGTCGGCACGATGGGCCTGCCTGGCGAGGAGCGCGTCATCAACGTGGCGCGCGAGGAAAGGTTCGACACCGGCGCCAGCCCCACCATCGCCAGCATCGAGCAGGCGCTGTTGAAGAAGTACGGCCCCGCCACCAAGCAGCAGAACAACAACGGGCCAGCGCTACATCACCTGGTCCTACGACCTGACGGGGCGCCTGGTCACGCAGGGCGCGCCGCTGTTCAACCGCTGCAGCGGCAACGCCAGTCCGAATGGCGGCGTCAGCCTGTCGCCGGACTGCGGCACCGTGGTCACGGCGATCGTGGCGCCGCTGCGCGAGAACCCCGACTTGGCGCTGTCGATGCAAGTCGGCGTGGTCGATCAGGCCGGTGGCTACCAGCTGATCACCACGACCGAGCAGGCGCTGGCGCAGGCCGACCAGCAGCGCCGCGCCAAGGAGACCGCCAATGCCACCAAGAATGCGGCGGCGCCGAAGTTGTGAACAGGAGCCGTGTGGCCACGCTCAAACTGTAGGGAGAGACGCCATGTTCCTTGCCAAGCGACACGTTTTGCGCAGCGGTGCTGCCGTCGTCCTGCTCGTTGCGCTCACAGCCGGCTGCGACAGCGGACCCAGCGACTCCGAGTTCATCACCGCCTGCCTCGCCGAAGGCGAGCGGGGGGCGAACAAGATGATGCGGCGGGAAATGGGCGTCAAGGGCGAGGACTTCTGCAAGTGCGGTGCCAAGGAAGCTCGATCCGCCTTCACGCCGCAGGCCCGGCAAGCCATGGTTCTCGGAATGCAGGGCAAGAAGGCGGAAGCGCACGCGATCGGAGAAAAGATGAGCCCGCAGGAGCAGGACGCCTTCATGAAGGGCACGATGACGCTCTTCAATGCGTGCGTCGGGACGGGCCGCTAGGAACCGACAGGAGAAGTCATGAACCGTTTGATTCAAGGCGCAGTGCTGATCGTCGCCATGGCCAGCGCGCCGGCCTGGGCACAGAGCAAGAGCGAGATACAGCGGATGCAGCCCTGGCTCGGCGTGCTGGCGCCGGACTGTTCGAACTACATGCTGCCTCAGCTCAAGCACCTTGGCGACTCACTGGTCGTGCAGGACGGCGGCAAGGCGGTGCTGACCGGACGCAACGTGAAGCCCGTGCCCAAGTACTTCGGCGCGACACCGCCACCGGAATTCGAAACCGCATTCACGAGCGAGGTCGCGGGCGGTGAAGCCCTGGTGTTCGTGTACTACCGCAATGCTTCGGGTCTGTTCGCCGCGGTCGAGGGCGGACCGAAGGTGATGGCCGCGCTGCCGGCAGCATTCAAGGGCAAGCGCTCCCGGCATTGCGACCCGAACCGCAATGCCGTGCCGGGGGCGGGAGTGCCGAGCGAGCAGGCAAAGGCCGACCCGAACAAGTTCAAGGGCTACGCGCTGACTGAACTGGGCGCGTCGGGTCTTCTCTACAACGCGAAGGCCAAGGCCACCTACCACAAGGCGCTCGGTCCGTTGATCAAGGAGCCGTGGCTGGCGAAGCTCGACGGTCCGAGTTCGGAAAACAAGGCAAGTCAAGGTGGCGGGCGCGGACTACGTTCAGGTCAGCACGTGCAAGAACCACGACTGCTACGAGAACAGCGTCGTGCTGTTGTATTCGGGAGCGCAGGACGTCGTGTACGGCAAGGTCTATCAGAAAGGGAAGTCGACGCTGATCGGCTCGCCGCCGCCAGCCGTGGCGGCCGAACTGGAGAAGCTGTGGAAGACCGAGTTTCGCTCGCAGCCGAAGTAGCGCCCATTGCGGAGATAGACACATCACCAGGCTCGAGCGCCGCCACGGTAACCGTGCAGTAACGGGTCGCGCTCTAAGCTGGCTCATCCCCACGCAAGGAGGTCTGCCATGAAGTCCATCTGCCGACACATGGCGCTAGCCGCCATGCCCCTGCTGCTCGGCGCGTCGCTAGCCCAAGCGCAGAACCTGCTGGTCAATGGCAGCTTCGAGGACGGCGCGTTCGTCAACCAGGGCAACCAGACGATGTCGCCCGCGGCCGGCTCGACGGTCATCACCGGCTGGACCGTCGTCACCGATTCGACCGCCTGGATCAACGCCGGCAATCCGTTTGGCCTTGCAGCCAGCGACGGCAGCCGCTTCCTCGACCTGACCAACTACTCGGCCGGCGCGCCGTTCGCCGGCCTGTCGCAGACCTTCGCCACGACGGCGGGGGCCACCTACACGCTCAGCTTCGACCTCGGCGGCTCGAACGCCTGGGGGCGGCCCGACGCGCTGATCGCCAGCGCCGGCGGCACCTCGGTGGCGTTCACCACCGGGCTGGCCAGCGCGACGACGCCGAACAACGACTGGTACCACGAGTCGATGACCTTCACCGCCACCGGCGAGACGACCACGCTGACGCTGCAGGGCAGTGCGGGCGGCAACTACATCGGGCTGGACAACGTCGTGGTCGAACTGTCCTCGTCCGCCGGACCGGTCACGCCCGATCCGGTGCCGGCGATTCCCGAGCCGAGCACCTGGGCGCTGATGCTTGCGGGCCTGGCGGTCATGGGCGGCGCAGCCCGTCGCCGCGCGACCGTGCGGCGCTGATGGGTGACAGGGTCTTCGTGCGCCGATCGAACAGTCGGCGTCATCCACAGAGGAGGAACCAGGCATGACGAAATCAACGAGACGCTTGTTGTGCTGGGTCGTGCTCGCCGCGTGCAGCGCCAACGCCTGGTCGGCCGCCACGCCGCCGCCGACGAACGTGCGCGCCAGCGAGATTCGGGCGGTCAACGCGCTGACCGGTTCGTTCGTGCTCGAATGGAGTCCGGCACTCGCACCCGACGGCAAGCCCTACGCCAAGTACGTGATCAGCTCGATGTGCAAGTACCAGGGCGTGCCCGGGGGCGGCTCGTTCGCCGGCGCCAACGGCGGCCAGATCGAGTGGACCGGGCCGCCGTTCAAGGTGCGCGCCACCTGCAGCTGCCGGGGCAAGACGCCGACGTGGCCGGTGTTGACCCAGCAGCCGAATGCCTACGCGCCGCGTTCGGTGCCCGTGTACGCTGCCTGGTTCCAACTGCCTTGCCTGCAGCCGGCGCGCGGGCCGTTGTGAGCGCAGACAAGCGACGAACGCGATGTCGCCTATCGACGGGAGGAATTCACCATGATGAGTCGCCTGATGTCGTGTGCAGCCGCGCTGATGCTGCTGTCGGCAGCTGCACCGGCGGTGGCACAGTGGGTCAATCCGGACACGTGCTCGTATTCCTCGGTCAGTTGCCAGCAGGCCAAGAAGGAAAAAAGTGACAACGACGCGGCGTCCGCGGAGCGAATGCGGCAGTGGGGGGCCGAGCAGGATCGGGAGCGGGAGCGGCGACGGCGCGCTCTGCTCAAGGCGCCGCCGCTTGCGGCCGAGCGCAACGCGCTGCTGGGCAGTTGGCGCCTCGACGCCGGCGAGCGATCCACTGCGGGGGGGCCTAGCCAAGGGTCCAGTCGCGAAAGGGCCGCCAGAGAGTTGCTGGGTGCGCTTTCCATGACGGGTCTCAAAGAGATCGCCTGCGCTGCTTCCTACAGTGGAGACCTGAGCTTCACGCCGTCAACCTATACCTATTCGGTACGCGGGAGCGCTGGCTCTGCGGGAGGTCCCATCGCGTACCGCGCCGCTCTCATCGGTGACAAGCCAGCCATTGCTGCGATACCCGGCGACAGCCGGCAGGTCATGATGGTCTTCGCATCAGCGAGCCCGGATCGCATCGTGGCGGAAGATGGCTGCACGCTGGTGCGGGTCGGTTCGCCTGCGGCCCATGCCGCAGCAGGTGCGGCGACTGTGCCGGGCAACGCACGCACGGGGGTCGCCAGTTCATCGACGCCGCCGGCAGCAGGCGCGACGCCGAAGTCTTCGACGGCCTTGCAGGTCGCTGGCGCCGCTGGTGTCGTGGTCGACGGGGCGGCCTTTCGCTGCGGCGACGGCAGCCTGCTGCACGTGAGCCAATGCCAGGGCAACGCGGACGACGCCAGCTGCAAGCTCACCGAGTTGCACCAGCCGGGCCTGCAGATGGGCAAGCCAGCGCGCCGCGCAGACATTGCAGCGCGCGTCAACGGTTGCGAGGCCGGGGGCATTCGCTACGGCGCAGACGACAAGCCCGTCTTCGTGCGCTGATGCGAAACTGGAGTTGACGTGAATCGCTTCGAGCCATGAACGGGCATTCGCTGAGCCACCCCTGCACTGTCGGCTCACGCGCCTGTGCCATCCGGGGCGGTCGCAGCTGATTTGGAGGTCTCAACATGAATGCAAACGCCCGACGGTGTGTGTTGATTTCGCTTTCCGCGCTCGCGATCTGCGGGGAGTCTGCGCTCGCACAAACGCAGCAACAGGATGCCGAACGAATGCAACGGGAGGGCGTTGAGCGCGCCGATGCGGCCGCACGAGCGCAAGGCATGGAGCAGGAGCGACAGCGGCAAGCACGCGAACGGCAGGCGGAGGAGAGCAGGCGTTCGCAGTCGAGCTCATCGACCGGTGGCGGCTATACGTCCCCGCAGGGCGGATATACGCCCTCACCATCGGGCGGCAACAGCGCGGGCACTGGAAGCGATTTTAGGGCGCTAGGCAAAGAGCTGTTGCGCCTGCCGCCGCTTCCGGTCGAACGCAACGTGCTGCTGGGCAGCTGGCGCCTGGAAGGCGGTGGCCAGCAAAACAAGATCCTTGAGTTTGGCCTCACTGGGAAGGGCGCTACCCCTGGGATGGGCGAGCTGATGGGATTCATGAAGAGCATCGAATCCGGACAGCTGACCTGCGACATGTCATTCGGGGGCGGCATTACCTTTACGCCTACAACCTTCTCGAGCGGTGGGGCCGCCGGCATCGCAGGTGGACCGGTCGCCTACCGCAGTCGAAAAAAGCAAGTCATCGTGGCCATACCCGGCGATAGCCGCGCGAACCCGATGTTCTTCGAAATCGTGGGCCCGGATCGCATAGAGGCAGTGAACGTCGGCTGCGCACTGGTGCGGGTCGGCGCGCCCGCGGCCAACGCCGCGGCGAATTCGACGACCGCGCCGGGCAGCGTGCGAACGGCAGCGGCGAACTTGGCTGCTGTTGCGCCTTCGCCGCCGCGGTCAACGCTGGCGCGTCCGTCGCCCGAGGTCTGCCGCAACACCCTCATCGACAAGCTCGGTGTCGTCGGCGTCAATCAGGTGCGGGCGATGTCTGACGTGCGCTTCAAGGAAATGGCGATCGAAGGCAAGGTGCCGAACACGAACAACCTGCGCATCGACCTGCGCGGCAGCGCCTGCGACGACCCGCGCATCAAGGCGATGTTGTACGACTTCGACGTCAACGGGATGCTGCAGTCGGTCACCTACGTCTGGGATCGTCCGGCCGGTCCCGCGCCGGCGCCGATCTTCCAGGAACGGTTGGCCCAGCTGTCGCGCTTCCATTCGCTGCCGCCGCCGCAGTCGCCCGGTCGGCTGCAGGCCGACACCTCGCTGGGGCGCCTGATCCTGCAGGACCAGCCCGAACGCAACCTGCTGCTGGAGGCGTACGCGGCGAAGAAGTAGAGCGGGACGAGCTGCGGTGTCCGTCAGCCCGACGCCCCAGCCTGCGGGGGTCGGCGAGTGCGGTCGCGGTCCTAGAATCGGGAGAGATTGTTCATCCCGTTTCCCCGAGTCCGGAGGACCGCACCATGCCACTCGTCTCCATGCGCCAGTTGCTCGACCACGCTGCCGAGCAGCGCTATGGCATCCCCGCGTTCAACGTCAACAACCTGGAGCAGGTGCAGGCCGTGATGGCCGCGGCGCAGGAGGTCGGTGCGCCGGTGATCCTGCAGGCCAGCGCCGGGGCGCGCAAGTACGCCGGCGAGGCCTTCATCAAGCACCTGATCCTGGCCGCCATCGAGCAGTACCCGCAGGTGCCGCTGGTGATGCACCAGGACCATGGCCAGAGCCCCGACGTCTGCAAGGGCGCGATCGATCTCGGCTTCTCGTCGGTGATGATGGACGGCAGCCTCGAAGGCGACGGCAAGACGATTGCCAGCTACGACTACAACGTCGATGTGACGCGCAAGGTGGTCGACATGGCGCATGCGACCGGCGTCACCGTCGAAGGCGAACTCGGCTGCCTCGGGTCGCTCGAAACGATGAAGGGCGACAAGGAAGACGGCCACGGCACCGACAGCACGATGACGCGCGAGCAGTTGCTGACCGACCCCGAGCAGGCCGCAGACTTCGTCAAGCGCACGCAACTCGATGCGCTGGCGATTGCCATCGGCACCAGCCATGGCGCCTACAAGTTCAGCCGCGAGACCCACCGGCGACATCCTGGCCATCGACCGCATCAAGGAAATCAACAAGCGCATTCCGAACACGCACCTGGTGATGCACGGCTCGTCGTCGGTGCCGCAGGATTTGCTCGAGCAGATCCGAAAGTACGGCGGCCAGATGAAAGAAACCTACGGCGTGCCGGTCTCGGAGATTCAGGAGGCCATCAAGTTCGGCGTGCGCAAGATCAACATCGACACCGACATCCGCCTGGCGATGACCGGCGCGGTGCGCAAGTTCCTGGCCGAGAACCCGGAGAAGTTCGACGCCCGCGAGTGGCTGAAGCCGGCGCGCGAAGCCGCCAAGGCGATTTGCAAGCAGCGCTACCTCGAGTTCGGCTGCGAAGGCCAGGCCGCCAAGATCAAGCCGCAGGCGCTAGCGCAAGTGGCGCAGCGTTATGCGAAGGGCGAACTGGCGCAGACCGTCGTTTGAGGGGGCTCGCGGCCGAACGCGCTGAATAGAATCGGCGCCATGGCCGCTGCTCTGCTCGAATCGTCACTTCACTCGCTGCCGCTGCTGGCACGCGGCAAGGTGCGCGACAACTACGCCGTCGGCGACGACCGGCTGCTGATGGTGGCGAGCGACCGCCTTTCGGCCTTCGACGTCGTCATGGGCGAGCCGATTCCCGGCAAGGGCGAGTTGCTGACGCGCATGGCGCTGTTCTGGTTCGCGCGCCTTGCCCATGTCGTGCCCAACCACCTCACGGGCGAAGACCCGGAAAGCGTGGTCGCTGCCGGCGAGCGCGCGCAGGTGCGCGGCCGCTCGATGCTGGTCAAGCGCCTGAAGCCCTTGCCGATCGAAGCCGTGGTGCGCGGCTACCTCGCCGGCAGCGGCTGGAAGGAGTACCAGGAGACGCAATCGGTGTGCGGCGTGGCGTTGCCGGCGGGCTTGAAGAACGCGAGCCAACTGCCCGAGCCGATCTTCACGCCGGCCACCAAGGCCGAGGCCGGTGACGCACGACGAGAACATTTCCTTCGAACAAGCGGCGGCCAGGTGATCGGCGCCGACTTGGCCTCGCGCGTGCGCGATCATCTCGATTCGCCTCTACAGCGAAGCCGCGGCCTACGCGCTGACCCAAGGCATCGTCATCGCCGACACCAAGTTCGAGTTCGGCCTCGATGCCGACGGCACGCTGACGCTGATGGACGAGGTGCTGACGCCGGACTCGTCGCGCTACTGGCCGCTGGAAACCTAGCAGGCTTTCGAGAGGGCGACAACCCGCCGAGCTACGACAAGCAGTTCGTGCGCGATTGGCTCGAAGCCGTGCGCATCAATGGCCAGCCGTGGAACAAGCGCGCGCCGGCGCCGGCCTTGCCGAACGAGGTCATCGAGAAGACGGCAGCCAAATACCGCGAGGCGCTGACGCGCCTGGGCGCATGAAGGCCAAGTCAGCGCCGCGCTCGCGCCTGCTGGCCACGCTCGAAGAGGCGATCAAGAAGGCCGCCAGCCCGATCGAGGCGCAGTGCCTGCGCGCCGAGCGCGCGGCGCTGCTGGCGCGCCAGGGCCAGCTCGAACGTGCGCAGGGCGTGATCGACGAGCTGAACTCGCAGCTCGCCTGGCAACCGCACAACAACCTCGTGCGCGGCTGGGTGGCGCTGGCCGAAGGGCTGCACGGCTACTACAGCGTCATCGGCATCGGTGGCCACGAGCAGCTCGGGCTGGCCTACACGCTGGCGCGCGACAGCGGCCCTGCGGGCACACGCCTGCGCGCCACCACCGCGGCCTGGCTGGCCAACCTGGCCTTCGGCGACGAGGACGCAGCGCGCATGGTGGCGCTGATCCGCGAAGCGCTCGACAGCGCGGCGCCCGAGCACCGCGGCGCACGCGCGCGGGCCACGCTGGTGGCCGGCTATGCCTACCACTTCGCGGGCCAGAGCGCGCGGGCGCAGCCGTGGTACGAGGCCTCGCGCCGCCACGCTATTGCCGAGGGCGACGAGGCGCACCTGTCGGCGCTGATGCACAACCAGGCCTGGATGCGCGCCGCGCAGGTGCGCATGGCGCTGCTGTTCGACACCACAGGCCCCAACGACGACGACAAGCAGGCGCTGACGCAGGCGCTGATGGGTGCCGAGTCGATCGGCCACTACGACGCCGGCATCGGCACCGCCTCGCTCGGCTCGCTGGTGCCGACGCTGCGCGCGCAGGTGCTGACGGCGCAGGGCCGCTGGGCCGAGGCGCTGGACTTGTTCGCGGCCAACTTCGACAGCGCGCTCGACGAAGGCTTGAAGCGCATCGTCGCCTGCCTGCTCGCCGACCGCGCCTTGTGCGAGTGGCATGAAGGTCACGCCGACAAGGCCCGCGCGCTGGCCGGCGCTGCGGAGCAGGCCTTGACGGAGCCGATCGACACCGACGACCGCACGCTGGCGCTGGCGCGGCTGGCGCAGGTGCGCGAGGCCTTGGGTGAGACCACGCTGGCCGCGCAGCATCGAGAGGAGTCGCAGCGCCTGCATGCGTTGCATCGTGATCAGCAACAGCGCATGGTCGCGCTGCTGGACGAAGCGCTGGCAGGGCTCGACCCGAAGCTGCTCTAGCGCAGTTTCAGAACAGCGCCATCGACAGCTTGCGCCGGTACTGGTCGAGCACCGGATCGGCGCTCACCGCCGCCGCCTTGCCCGTCACTTCGAGCGCGCCCTTGGCTTCGCCAGCCGCAGGCTTGGGCGCCGGCTTGGCCATCACGGCGAGGATGGCGACATAGGTCTTGCGCGCCAGGTCGCTGCTCCAGGCCTTGTCGCGCATCACGATTTCGAGCAGTTCGTCCATCGCCGCGGTGAAGCGGCCGGCAGCGAAGTGCGTTTGCGCCAATTCGAAGCGGGCGTCGAAATCGCGCTTGTTGGCGGCGATCGCCGACGCCAGCACATCCGCGTGGCGCGCCGAGGCCGCCTTGCGCTGCGCCGCGATCCAATGGGCGAGCGCGTCGAGCCGCGCATCGAGCATCGTCTTCTTGGCCACCGGCTCGAAGGCGCTTTCCGCTTGTGCGAGCGCGCCGCGCTCCAGCAGCAGCTTGATGTAGTCATAACGCGCATCGTCGTTCGACGGATCGATCGCCACCGCCTGCTGCAGCTTGGCCAGCGCGGTTTCGGGGTCACCGTCGGCAATCAGCGCTTCGGCTTCTTCGATCTCGGCCTCCGCTTCCAACTCATCGGCGGTTGGCACATGCTTGTCGAGGAAGGCGCGGATCTGCGACTCCGGCAGCGCGCCGACAAAACCATCGACCGGCTGGCCTTGATCGAAGAGCACGCAGAACGGAATCGAGCGCACGCCGAAGGCCTGACTCAACTGGCTGGCGATCTCGGGCTGCTCGTCGCTGTTCAGCTTGGCGAGCTTGAAGCGCCCGGCATAGGCGACCTCGAGCTTTTCGAGCACGGGGCCGAGCACCTTGCACGGGCCGCACCACGGCGCCCAGATGTCGAGCAGGATCGGCTGTTGCATCGAGCCATTGATCAGCTCGGCTTCGAAGTTCTGGATGGTGACGTCGATCATGCTGAACGAAAGTGTTGGGGCCGCCACCTACAATTCAAGCCATGAACGAGGCGCAACCGAAAGTGGGTGTGTTGATGGGCTCGGCCAGCGATTGGCCCACCCTGCAACACGCGGCCGCTATTCTCGCCGAGTTCGGTGTGCCGCATGAGTGCAAGGTGGTCTCGGCGCACCGCATGCCCGATGAGATGTTCGCGTATGCAACGTCGGCTCGCGAGCGCGGCCTGGTGGCGATCATCGCCGGCGCCGGCGGCGCGGCGCATTTGCCTGGGATGCTTGCCGCGAAGACACCTGTGCCCGTGCTCGGCGTGCCGGTGCCGAGCAAACACCTCGCTGGCGTCGACTCGCTGCATTCGATCGTGCAGATGCCCAAGGGTGTGCCGGTGGCGACATTTGCGATCGGCGACGGTGGCGCGGCGAACGCGGCGCTGTTCGCGGTGGCGATGCTGGCTGTCAACGACAAGGCCCTGGCCGACAAGCTCGATGCGTACCGCGCAAAGCAGACCGATGCGGCGCGAGCGATGACTTCGCAGCTCAAATGAAACCTCATTCACCGCAGAGGCGCAGAGGACGCGGAGGAAACGCAGAGGAAAACCATCGATTTGTCTTCCTCTGCGAACCTCTGCGTCCTCTGCGCCTCTGCGGTGAAGGAAACTCAGGGGCGCTTAGATGAAGCCCCTGCTCCCCGGCGCCACCGGCCCCGACGGCCGGCCGGTCACGCTCGGTGTGATGGGCGGTGGCCAGTTGGGCCGCATGTTCGTGCAGGCCGCGCAGTCGATGGGCTATTTCACGGCCGTGCTCGATCCGGACAAGACCAGCCCCGCGGGCCTGGTCGCGCACTATCACATCGACGCCGAATACCTCGACGAGCAGGGCCTGGCGCAACTGATGCAGCGCTGCGCTGCGATCACCACCGAGTTCGAGAACGTGCCGGCGCCGGCGCTGTACACGCTCGGCGCGCACCGGCCGGTGTCGCCATCGGCGGAAAGCGTGGCCATCTGCCAGGACCGCGCGGCCGAGAAGCGGCACTTCGTGAAGAGCGGGGTGGCCTGCGCGCCCTTCGCGGTGATCGAGAGCGAAGGCGATCTGGCCAAGATCGATGCGGCGCTGCTGCCCGGCATCCTGAAGACATCGCGCCTGGGCTACGACGGCAAGGGCCAGGTGCGCGTGCGGGACCGCGCAGCGCTGGCAACGGCGTGGAGCGAGCTCAAGCAAGTACCTTGTGTGCTCGAAAAAGTGCTGCCGCTGCGGCACGAACTGTCCGTCATCGTCGCCCGCGGCGCCGATGGCACCGTCGTGCAGTTGCCGGTGCAGCAGAACCTGCACCGCGACGGCATCCTGGCCGTGACGCAGGTGCCTGCGCCCGACATCGCACCCGAAACACAGCAGCGCGCCGCCGCGTCGGCACAGCGCCTGGCGCAAGAGATGAGCTACCTCGGCGTGCTCTGCGTCGAGTTCTTCGTCTTGCAGGACGGATCGCTCGTCGCCAACGAAATGGCGCCGCGGCCGCACAACTCGGGCCACTACAGCATCGATGCCTGCGACGTCTCGCAGTTCGACCTGCAGGTGCGCTGCATGACCGGCCTGCCGCTGCCGACGCCGCGCCTGCATTCGAGCGCGGTCATGCTGAACCTGCTCGGTGACCTGTGGTTCGATGCGCAGGGCCAAGAGCGCACGCCGCCGTGGAACGAGGTGCTCGCGCTGCCCGGCGTGCATTTGCACCTGTACGGCAAGGCCGGCGCGCGCCGCGCGCGCAAGATGGGCCACCTCACCATCACCGGCGCCGATGCAGCGACTGCGCGCGCTGTGGCATTGCAGGCCGCAACGCTGTTGGGCCTGCCACCGTTCTGACGTGCTGCTCGACGGCAAAGCCCCTGACGCCATCACGCAGGCAGCCGAGAAGCTCGCTGCCGGCGAGCTCGTCGCCTTCCCCACGGAAACCGTCTACGGCCTTGGTGCGCGCGCCGACGACGATGCCGCCGTGGCCAGGATCTTCAGCGCCAAGGGCCGGCCGAGCGAGCATCCGCTGATCGTGCATGTCGCCGATGCCGAGCACGCGCAGGTCTTTGCGCGCGACTGGCCTGCGCTCGCGCAGCGCTTGGCCGCCGCCTTCTGGCCCGGCCCGCTGACGCTGATCGTGCCGCGGCGCGCCGACGTGGGCGCCGCCGCGGCCGGCGGCCAGGACACGATCGGTCTGCGCTGCCCCGCGCACCCGCTGGCGCATGCACTGCTGGTCGACTGTGCGGCGCGCGGCGTGCCCGGCCTCGCGGCGCCGAGCGCCAACCGCTTTGGCCGCGTCAGCCCGACGACGGCCGCGCATGTGGCCGACGAGTTCGGCGACGCGCTCGCGGTTCTCGACGGCGGTGCCTGCGAGGTCGGCATCGAGTCGGCGATCGTCGATTGCTCGCGCGCGAACGACATCGGGCCGGTGCTGCTGCGTCCTGGCGCGCTGACGCGCGAAGCACTGCAAGCGGCGGCCGGCACCACGCTGGCCGATCCCGATGCCAACGCCCCACGCGCCTCGGGCACGCTCGAAGCGCACTACGCGCCGCGCGCCACGGTGCGCCTGATGCCCAGCACCGCGCTGGCCGACGCGCTGACGATCTGGTGCGAGGCCCGCGCCGCCGCGCCGCGCAGCGCCGCCCGGAGCCAGCCGACCCTGGCGGTATATTCGCGCACCGTGCGACCGCCGTCGCGCTCCGGCGATCTGGGGCTCGTCGTGCGCAGCATGCCAACCGGCGCACGCGCCGCGGCGTTCGAGTTGTTTGCAGTGCTGCGCGAACTCGATTCGCTGGGTGTGGGTCTGATCTGGGTGGAGCAGCCGCCACCCGGCAGCGAATGGGACGGCGTGCGAGACCGCCTGCAACGGGCCGCAGCCGCAGCACAGCAAACCCCCTGAGTTTTTTGGAGATCGCATGAATTCGAGTTGGATCGCGCAGGGGGTATCGAGCCCCCATGGTCCGGGCACGCCCGACCCGGCCCCCCGTGGGGGCGCAAGAAAACTTGGGGCGGCCCGGCGTTTTCTTGAGAAATCCCTGGCCACGCTGACGGCGCTGTGCGCGCTGGCCGCCTGCGGCGGCGGCGACACGCAGGAGCCTTTCAATCCCAACCGCGTGCTGGCTTTCGGCGACGAGCTGTCCTACTTGGAAGCCGACGGCCGCAAGTACAGCATCAACTCCTTCAAGATCACCGACGCGACGACCACGCCGGTGACCGAGAGCACCACCGAACTCGACTGCACGCGCAACCCGATCTGGGTGCAGATCGTGGCGGCGCGCTTCGGGCTGGCTTTCGACCGCTGCCTCGGCACCGCCACCACGGCCACCGGCCAGGTGCTGGCGCAGCCGGGCCAGAAGGTGGCCGACCTGGCGGCGCAAATCGCGGCGGTGCAGGGCGCGGCCCTCAACGACAACGACCTGGCGCTGATGCTCGTCGGCATGAACGACATCCTCGAGCTGTATGGACGCTACCCGGACGAGTCGGCCGCGTCGCTGATCGACGAAGCCCGCGCCCGTGCGCGGGCCTATGGCGAGACCATCAACGCGCTCGCGCAATCAGGCCCGGCCGTGGTCGTGCTCACCGTGCCCGACCTCGGCCTGACGCCGTTCGCGCGCGCGCAGAACACTGCGGCCGGCGACACCAGCCGCAGCCGGCTGCTGTCGCAACTCACCGACGCCTTCAACAGCCGCATGAGCGTGACGCTGATCAACGACGGCCGGCTGATCGGCCTGGTCTTCCTCGACATCGAAACGCAGAACATGTTCAAGTTCCCGAGCAACTTCGGCCTGTCCAACGTGCTCGATGCAGCCTGCCAGTCCACAGCCGTGTTGCCGGACTGCCGCACCAACACGCTGGTCACCGATGCCACGTCGGTCAACCACCTGTGGGCCGACGATCTGCGCCCCGGCCCGACGGTGCAGTCGCGCATGGGCTCGCTGGCGGAATTCCGGGCCAGAAACAACCCCTTCTGAAGGATTGACCCACCCCCGTAGCGGCTGCGCCGCACCCCCTCAAGGGGGCACCGCCAGCGGCCTGGCGAAGCCAGTTCCGCGGCGGTCGCTTGGGAAATGCTCGAGCGCAGTGGTTGTCGCGTCTTGCTGCATTGGACTCGTCTCTCCAATACGACGATCTGCGGGGTTAACCCGGCTCGGGCCTGCGCGCGCCCAAACGTATAGTCCAACGCACTCAAAGTCGCCCTGGCAGGCAGCGTTTTTGCCGTGACGACATCGGAAGCTACAAGACCGTACCGAAGGAGCACAACATCATGACCACCACCCGTCGCCGCTGGCATATTTCGGCCCTCGCGGCCGCTGCATTGATCGTTGCCGGCTGCGGTGGCGGTGATACCGATTCGCCGCTGGCCACGCGTGTCGTGGTTTTCGGTGACAGCCTGTCCGACATCGGCGCCTACACGCCAGCCACGCAGATCCCGCTCGGCCAGGCTGCGGGCGTGCCGCCGTTCTTCGGTGGCAAGTTCACGACCAACACCCATACCGGCTACACCGCCACCAGCAACACGAGCAACTCCCTGATCTGGGTCGAGTCGATTGCGGCGCGGCTGGGTGTGTCGATCACGCCGGCCGAAGTCGGCTTTGGCCCTGCGCCCAACCGCCGCAAGTGCCCGGTGGCACTGAGCATCCCGGCGCTGGCCGAAAGCTGCACCGGTTACGCGCAAGGCGGTTCGCGCGTCACCGCGCCAGACGGCATTGGCAACCCGAACGGCAACGGCATCAACGGCGCCTCGCCGGCGCCGATGACGGTGCCGATGGTGACGCAGGTGGCCGATCACCTGGCCGCCTTCACCAGTTTCGGCAGCGACGACATCGTCTTTGTCTTCGGTGGCAACAACGACGTCTTCTATCAAGCCGGTGCCGTCGGCCAGGGCCTGCCGGTGGACCAGGCGCAGGCCAACATCGTGACCGCCGCGACGGAGTTGGCCACGCTGGTGAGGAGCGAGATCATCGCCAAGGGCGGCAAGCGTGTTGTCGTCATGACCCTACCTGACTCGGCTGCCACGCCCTATGGCTCGACGCTGTCTGCCGACGGGCGGGCGCTGTTGACGGGGCTGTCGGCCGCGTTCAATGCGGCCTTGCTCGCTGGCCTCGATGGCAGCGGCGCGAGGATCATCGATGCGCGCGCGCTCAATGCTGCCGTGCAGGCCAGCCCCACCACTTACAAGCTGACCAACATCACCACGCCGGCGTGCAACGCGACCATCATCACCGGCGTGACCGGCGGCCGCGTGACCGACGGCTCGTCGCTGTTCTGCAACGCAGCTTCGGCAGCGTTGTTCACCGCGGCCGGCCTGCCCAGCCTCAACGCCATCACCCCCGGCGCCAGCGCCAGCACCTACCTGTTCGCCGACGGCGTGCACCCGACCACCGGCGGGCACAAGATCTTCGCCGACCAGGTCTGGACGAAGCTCAAGGACTTCGGCTGGGTGCCCGACAACCTTTGATCACCCCCGGAGCGGCTTCGCCGCCTCCCCCTGAAGGGGGCCGAGCCCGGACACAAACAGTCCAGTGGACTGTTTGTGCCTGGCGAGGGGCGCAAGCACTGCGAGCGCGCGGCCTGCAAGGCCCGCCAGCGGCCTGGCAGAGCCAGATCCGCGGCGGTCGCTGGGAAATGCAACTACCGCAGATCGCTGGTAGTCCACTGCACTAGCGCGTCGAGCGCGGGCCGCGCCGCGCCGGCGTTCGGGTGGTTGATCATCGCCACCAGCACATAGCGCTTGCCGCTGGCACCGAGCACGTAACCGGCCAGCGCCTGCACGTCGCGCAGCGAGCCGGTTTTCAGGTGTGCGCGGCCTGTCGTCGCGGCATTGCCGCGCGAGCGGCGCAGCGTGCCGTCGAGGCCCGTCACCGGCAGCGACGCCACCAGCTCGGGCATCACGGCACTGCTCCAGGCGCGTTGCAGCACACGCCCCAGCAGCGCCGCGGAGATGCGTGTCTCGCGCGACAGGCCGGAGCCGTTGTCGATGACCACACCGTCCAGCGACTCGCCCAGACGATCGCGCATCCACAGCCTGAGCGCTTCGCGCGCGTCTTCCGGGGTCACGCGCGTGCCGCCCGAATTTATGATTTCGCAGCAGGCCCAGCGTCAGGAAGACCTGCTGCGCCATGACGTTGTTGCTGTACTTGTTGATGTCGCGCACCACGTCGGCCAGCGGCGGCGACGTCAACTCGAACGTCGGTGCGGCATCGGTCGGTGCCGGGCCTTCGCGCACCACGCCGCTCAGTTTGCCGCCGCCGTTGCGCCAGAGCGTCGACAGCAAGCGCGCCGTGTATTGCCGTGCATCGGTGTGCGCCAGCGCCCAGAAGCGCTCGCCGCAAGACAGTGGATAGCTGCCGGAGAAGCGCATGCCGGACTGTCTTTGGGGGTCTCCCGTGATCGCCTTGAGCCCGCCGCGCCAGTCGCCGCAAGGCCCGTTGCCCAACGGCACCGTGGCATCGACCTGGGCGCCGTCGAGCAGCGGTTCGGCGCTGACCATGGCCACGCCGCGGGCCACATCGGGCGTGAAGGTGTAGATCACCGCCGAGAGATTCGCCAGCAGCGCCTGCGAGCGCGCGTTGTACGGGCGCAGCGGCTCGTTGTCGAACTCGGCGGTGGAGGTTTCGGGTACCACGAACGCGCTCTGGTCGATGACGATGTCGCCGCGGATCTCGTTGACACCCATCGCGCGGATGCGCTGCAGTGCCAGCCAGACGCGCTCGAGCGTCAGCTTCGGATCACCCCGGCCTTGCAGGTGCAGGTTGCCCTCGAGCACGCCACCTCGGATCGGGCCGGCGAACCACAGCGGCGTCTTCCACGTGTAGGCCGGGCCGAGTTCGTCGAGCGCCGCGTAGGTCGTCAGCAGCTTGGCCACCGAGGCCGGGTTCATCGGCTGGTTGGCATTGAGCGACAGCCGCGTCGTGCCGGTGCCGGCTTCCTGCACCAGCACCGTGACCGCCTCCTGCGGGATGCGCTCGCGTTGCAGGGCCTGCGCCACCTCGGCAGGCAGCGGGGCCGCGGCTGCAAACGTGGGGGCCACGACGAGCGCGAACATGGCCACGGTGCGATTCAGGGGATGCATCGCGCATCATGATCGCACCTGATTAGCGAGCAACCTCAGCAGGCTCACGTGGCGAGCCTATTGAGACCGAGGATGGCCGCATCCGACCTGGAGGCGTGCCATGAAGATGAACCGAGTGCAGTTTCAAGCTGGCCTTTCGATGCCTGAGTTCTTCGAACGCTATGGAACCGAAGCGAAGTGCCGCCAGGCGCTGGCGGCGGCGCGCTGGCCGAACGGGTTTGTCTGCCCGGGCTGTGGCGGCGCGGCGCGCACCAGCTACGAGCGCGCTGGGCTGGCCTACTGGCAGTGCGGCTGTTGCCAGCACCAGACCAGCCTGATCAGCGGCACCATCTTCGAGGCCAGCAAGCTGCCGCTGTTGCGCTGGTTCCTGGCCCTGCAGTTGCTCAGCCAGTCCAAGAACAACGTCTCGGCGTTGGAGCTGCGGCGCCAGCTCGGCGTGAGCTACCGCAGCGCCTGGCTGATGAAGCACAAGATTCTGGAGGCCATGCGCCTGGCCGAGCAGGACCGGCGGCTGGACGGCCGCGTGGAGATCGACGACGCCTACCTCGGCGGCGAGTTCAGCGGCGGCAGCACCGGCCGCGGCGCCGACAACAAGGTGCCCTTCGTGGCGGCCGTGCAAACCACCGCTGCCGGCCATCCGGTGTACACCTGCCTGCAGCCGCAGCCGCCCACCAGCCAGGCCATGGTCGAATTCGCCGACGCTCACCTGGGTGCTTCCACCGTGGTTGTCTCCGATGGGCTGCGCTGCTTCATGGCTGTCACGCAGCGCGGCATCCGGCACGAGCGCACCTTGGTGCGTCCCAACGTGCATGGCAGGGCCGCTTGCGTCAAGCTGGCGCAGTTCAGGGCCGTCAACACCCTGCTGGGCAACCTGAAGAACGCCATCAACGGCACCTACCACGCCTTCAACTTCGCCAAGTACGCTCACCGCTACCTCGCCGAGTTCCAGTTCCGCTTCAACCGCCGCTTCGACATGACAACTATCCTCAACAGCCTGCTCGCCAGCCTCCTTGCCGCACCGCCGTCGCCAGAGCTTTGGCTGCGGACTGCTGAGGTTGCTCGCTAATCAGGTGATCGCATGGGGCCGCGCATACACTGACCGCATGAGTTCGCCGCGCCTGCTCGCCATCGACACCGCGACCGATCAGCTCGCGGTGGCGGTCGTGGCCGGCGAACGCGAGTTTTGTGCACAGGAAGCCGGCGGCGCGCGCGCGTCGCAGCGTCTGTTGCCGCTGGTCTTCGAGTTGCTGAACGCGGCCGGGTTGCAGGCCGCGCAGCTCGACGCCGTGGCCTTCGGGCGCGGCCCCGGCGCGTTCACCGGTTTGCGAACGGCGACCTCGGTGGCGCAGGGCCTGGCCCTGGGCATCGGCTGCCCCGTGCTGCCGATCGACAGCCTGATGATCGTTGCCGAAGACGCGCGCTTGCGTCACGGCGTCGGCGAGCTCTGGGTGGCGATGGATGCGCGCATGAGCGAGGTCTATGCCGGCGCGTTCCGCTTCGAGCACGGGCGCTGGCAGGTGCAGCGCGAGGGCGCGCTGTTCACGTTGCCGGCGCTGCAGGCGCAGTGGCAGGCCCATCCGCCGCAAGCCGTGGCCGGGTCGGCGGTGGCGGCTTTCGGTGACCAGCTGCCCTGCGGCGACGCACTGCGCTTCGGCGATGCAGATGCCGACCGTGCCGCATCGTTGGCACGGCTTGCGCGCGCGGCATGGGCGCAAGGCGCCGCGATCGACGCTGCCCAGGCGCTGCCGCTGTACCTGCGCGACAAGGTGGCGATGACGACGGCCGAGCGCAACGCGGCGCGCTCGGCCGCAACACAATGAGTGCGCGGGCCGTGCGCCGGGCCGCTCCCAAGCCGGTCCGCGCTACCCCCAGGGCCACGAAGGGGCCCCTTTGGGTGCCTAGGGGTGGTTCGATGTCCTCGTCGAACCGGGGGCGCCAGTGAGTGCACTGCCGCAAGCGCCTGCGTTGCACCGCGTGCCGATGCACCTGGCGCATTTGCCGGCGGTGCTGGCGATCGAGCAGGTGGTCTATCCGTTTCCATGGACACACGGCAACTTCGTCGACTCGCTGGCCGCCGGCCACACGGCGCAGGTGCTGCGAACCGCCGACGGCACGCTGGCCGCCTACATCGTGGCGATGGCGGGTGTGCAGGAGATGCACCTGCTCAACCTCACCGTGTCGCCGCCGTGGCAACGGCGCGGCCTCGCCTGCGGCTTGCTCGATGCCTTGGTGGCGCAATGCCGCCGTGAGCGCAGCGAAGCGCTGTGGCTCGAAGTGCGGCCCAGCAACCAGCGCGCACGCGAGGTCTATGTGCGCTACGGCTTCAAGGAAGTGGGCTTGCGCCGCGGCTACTACCCGGCGGCCGGCGGCCAGCGCGAAGACGCGTGCGTGATGCGCCTGTCGATCGAGGGAGTGCTGTCGTGACGTCGCGGTGGACCGAGCGCCAGCGCGAGATGCTGGGTGCGATGGGCGTGCGTGTTTTCGAGGCGCCGAGCGAACCCCCAGCCGTTCGGGCTGAGCTTGTCCATGGGCTTCGACAAGCTCAGCCCGAACGGGCGTATTCCGATCATCCTGAGCCTGTCCTTCAACCGGCTCAGGATGATCGGCCCCTTCGACAAGCTCAGGGTGAACGGGTTGCACAGGACGAGCAGCGCGCCGACATCGCCACCCTCGACTGGCCCGCGCTGCGCACTGCGGTGAGCCAATGCCGCGCCTGCGGGCTCTGCGAGTCGCGCACGCAGACCGTGTTTGGCGTCGGCCACGAATCCGCGCGACTGATGATCATCGGCGAGGCGCCGGGGGAAAACGAAGACCTGCAGGGCGAGCCGTTCGTTGGCCAGTCCGGCAAGCTGCTCGACAACATGCTCAAAGCCATCGGCCTGGCGCGCCATGCGGCGACGCCCGAGCAAAGCGTCTTCATCTGCAACACGGTCAAGTGCCGGCCGCCGCGCAACCGCAACCCCGATCCAGCCGAGATCGCGCGCTGTGCGCCGTACCTCGAGCGCCAGATCGCGCTCGTGCAGCCGAAGCTGCTGCTGGCGATGGGCAAGTTTGCCGTGCAGGCACTGCTCGGCACCGACGAGGCCATCGGCAAACTGCGCGGCCGTGTGCATGACCGGCGCGGCGTGCCGGTGGTCGTCACCTACCACCCGGCCTACCTGCTGCGCACGCTGGCCGACAAGGCGCGGGCCTGGGACGACTTGTGCCTGGTGGCGTCGGTGCTGGAGTTGCCTGCTTCGCCATGACCTCCAGCAGCGTGCCGCCTTTCACCGCCACGCAGCCGCTGGTCAGCGAGCACGCCAGCCTGCTGCGCCTGGTGGCCAACAGCGTGCCGGCGCTGATGGCGTTCTACGACTCGGACACTTTCCGCTGCCTGTTCGCCAACGCCGGTTACGCGCGCACTTTCGGCTTCGACGAGCAGTCGATCGTCGGCCGTTCGCTCGAAGAGATCATCGGCCCCGAAGCGATGCGCGTCATCGAGCCGCACATCGCCGTGCTGCGCCAGCAGCGGCGCAGCACGCGCTACGAGCGCCAGCTCGACACGCCGCAAGGACCGCGCTGGCTCGACGTGCAGTTGCTGCCGCACCTGGCGGCCGACGGCGAGCTCGACGGCGCCTTCGTGCTGATCAACGACATCACGCCGCGCCGCGAGGCCGAGCTGGCGCTGCGCCAGTCGGAAGAGCGCCTGTCCAAGTTCATGGAAGCCAGCGTCGAAGGCATCGTCTTCCACCACGACGGCATCATCACCGACGCCAACCTGCCGGTGCAGCGGCTCATCGGCTACAGCCTGCCCGAGCTGCTGGGCCGCAAGACCCTGGACTTCATCGCCCCCGACCAGGTGCCGCGGGCGATGGAGATGGTGGCCAAGCGCGCCGAGCTGTCCTACGAGAGCGCGCTGGTTCACCGCGACGGCACCCGCATCCCGGTCGAGTTCATCGTCCGCATGGCCGAGCGCGACGGCCAGGCGCTGCGCATGGTGATCGTGCGCGACCTGCGCGCCGCGCTGGCGCAGCGCGCGCACATCCATCACCTCGCGCACCACGACCCGCTGACCGATCTGCTCAACCGCCACGCCTTCATGGAGCGGCTGGCCGAACAGATGTCGGGCAGCCGCGTGAAGGAGAAACAGGGCGCGCTGCTGTTCATCGACCTCGACCACTTCAAGCGCGTCAACGATTCGCTCGGCCATGTGGCCGGGGACCTGCTGCTGCAGACGCTGGCGCAGCGTCTGGTCGGCCTGCTGCGCAGCAGCGACATCGTGGCCCGCTTCGGCGGCGACGAGTTCGTCGCGCTGCTGCCGGGCGCGATGCCGCAGGCGCAGGTCGAAGAGGTGGCGGCCAAGCTGCTGACGGCGCTCGGCGAGCCGGTGCTGCTCGAGGGCCGGCCGATCTCGGTCACGCCGTCGGTGGGCATCGCGCTGTACCCGCAGCACGCCGGCAACGCGGCCGATCTGGTCAAGCATGCCGACGCGGCGATGTACGAAGCCAAGCGCCAGGGCCGCGCCACGCACCGCTGCTACGACCCGCTGTTCAGCCAGCGCGCGCTGGCGGCGCTGGAGCTGGAAACGCAACTCACCGAGGCCATCGCGCAGCAGCAGTTCGTGCTGCACTACCAGCCGCAGGTGCGCGCGAGCGATGGCCAGCTCGTCGGCTGCGAGGCCCTGATCCGCTGGCGCCATCCGACGCGCGGCCTGGTCGAGCCCGATCTGTTCATCCCGCTGGCCGAACAGCAGCGCCTGATCGTGCCGATCGGCGAGTGGGTGCTGCGAGAGGCCACGCGTGCCGCGCGGCGCTGGCGCGACGCCGGGCGCGAGCTGCCGGTGAGCGTCAATCTGTCGCTGCTGCAGCTGCGCGATCCGCGTTTTGCCGAGCACATGAAAGCGGCCCTGGCCGATGCCGGCGTGCCCGGCCGCCTGCTCGAAGTCGAGATCACCGAGCGCATGCTGATGGACGACGTCGATGCGGCGCGGGCCACGCTGTCCGAGCTGCGGGCGATGGGCGTGCGCGTGGCGATCGATGACTTCGGCACCGGCTATTCGTCGCTCGGCACGCTCCACCAGCTGCCGATCGACCGCATCAAGATCGACCGCAGCTTCGTGCGCGGTTTGCCGCAGCATGTCGGCCATGCCGCGATCGCACGCGCGATCGTCACGCTCGCCGCCAGCCTCGGCCTCGAGGTCATCGCCGAAGGCGTCGAGACCGAAGCCCAGCGCGACTTTCTCGTCGGCCTCGGCTGCCCGCAACTGCAGGGCCTGCTGTTCGGCGCACCCACCGAGGGCGCGCCTTTTTGAGCCCGAGCACAGGTCCGTTCACCACCGGCGAGCGGCGTCTCGCCATCACGCTGCTGTTCATCGCGCCCGCTTTATGGAGCGTGAACTACCTGGTCGCCCGTTGGGCGCCCGGCGTGATCGCGCCGCACATGCTGGCGCTCGGCCGCTGGGCGATCGCCGCAGTGCTGCTCGGTATGTTCTGCTGGCGCGAGATCGTCGCCAAGCGCGCCCACATCCGCGCCGAGGCCTGGCACTTCATCGTCCTCGGCGCGCTCGGCATGTGGGTCTGCGGCGCTTTTGTCTATGTCGGCGGGCGCAGCACCACGGCCGTCAACATCGGCCTCATCTACGCCGGCTCGCCGGTGCTGATTGCGCTGGCCTCGGCGCTCTGGCTCCACGAGCGCTTTGGCATCAAACAGTGGCTCGGTGTCGCGCTGGCGATCAGCGGCGTGCTGCACATCATCATCAAGGGCGAGTGGCAGGCGCTGGCCGACGTTCGCATCAACGGCGGCGACGCCTGGATCGCGGTGGCCATGGTCTGCTGGGCGGCGTACTCGCTGCTGCTGCGCGCCTGGCCGTCGGCCTTCAGCGCGCTGGCGCGGCTGACGCTGATCGCCTGCGGCGGCGTGGTCGTGCTCGTGCCCTTCACCGTGATCGAGGCCGTGTGGTGGTGGCCCTCGACGCTGTCATGGAAGAGTGTGGCCCTGGTGCTGGTGGCGGCGCTGATCCCGGGCGCAGCGGCGTATGGCGCCTACTCGCACATGCAGCGCGTGCTCGGCGCGGCGCGCGTGGGCATGGTGTTGTACTTCGGGCCGCTGTACGCGGCGCTGGCGGCGTGGCTGGTGCTCGGCGAGAGCATCGAGCGATTCCACTTTGTCGGCGCGGTGTTGGTGCTGGCCGGCATCGGTTTGGCGACACGGCGTTAGAGTCTCCGAATCACCCGCACCGAGGTCCGACATGACGTCACGCGCGCAACGCAAACTCGCTCAACAAGCCCTCGGCCTGTCGATGGCCGTGCCGCAGGTCATTGCGCACCGCGTCGGCCGCATGGCCACGGCGGGGCCGAATCCGAGCGCGCGCGACCGCAAGGAGTTCAAGCAGATGGGCGCGGAGAAGACGGCCGCGTTCTACGAGTCGTGGGCCGCCATGGGCATGGCGGCGATGAAGGCGCAGCAGCAGATGACCGCGGCGATGTGGCGTACCGCGGCCACGGCCCCTTGGACCCTGGGGCGGCCCGGTTCTTTGCTGCCGACCAGCAACACGCTGGCCAGGCACGCGCTTCAGGTCTTGAGCCAGGGCGTGGCGCCGGTGCACCGGCGTGCGGTGAGCAACGCCAAGCGGCTCGGCCGCATCAAGAAGAAGTAGCGCTTCAGCGCAGCCAGTTTCGCAGCGCGTCGAACACCTCGGGGCTCGACAGCAGGTCGAGGTGATTCGTCTGCTGCACCACCACCTGGTGCTCGCGGTCGAAGGCCAGGCGACGCGCCGGCTCGCGGTGCTGGCCGAGCGCACTGGCCACTGGCACCAGGCCGTCGCCGAGCAGGTGCTCCTTCACGCTGCCGCCGGCCGGGCCGAGGCTCGCCGCCACGGCATAACAGCGCGCGCTGCCCGGCAGCGGCACGGCATCCGGCCGCTGCGTGCCGTCGCCGCTGCTGACGATGTTGCCGTGGCGCAGGTCATTGATGCCGGCGCTGCGCATCTGGCCCAACCGGGCCAGCGGCGCGGCATAGGGCGCGGCGCCGAGCAGCACGTCGACGCCGTGGCCTGCGCTTTCGAGCGGCGCACCCTGGTGCGGCGTGCCCAGGCAGACCAGGTCGTTGACACGCGCTGTCCAGCGCAGGCCGCCGCGCTGGATCAGCACGGCGTGGTGCAGCGCACTGCGCGCCACCAGCCCGCCCATGCTGTGGCCGATCATCGCCATGCGCTCGATCGGCACCGGCCAGGCATCGAGCAGGCGCTCCATCTGCTGCGCCAGGATGCGGCCGTTGGTCGAGACCGACAGGCCGCTGTTGTAGTGCAGGTAGACCGGCGTGTAGCCGGCCTCGCGCGCCAGCTCGGCGCCGTGGTCGTGGCCGTTGCGCTGCCATTGCAGATCGTTCATGCACAGGCCGTGCAACATCACCAGCGGGCGCGGCCCGGCGTCGCGCAGGCGCAGGCGCATCGCAAAGCGGTCGAGCACGAGCGGCTTGCCCTGGTGGCGAAACGCCATCGTGATCGCCAGCGGGTTGTCGGTGGCGGCGAGGTGGTCGCCGATGACGCCGTTGAGCGCCGCGATGACGGCTTCGCGCTCGGCCTGCGGCAGGCTGCCCACCCCGGCCGCGCTGAGCGTCGGGCCGAGCCAGCCGAGCAGCGCATCGACACTGCCGCCAACAATCCGCGTGACGCCGCGCACCGATTTGTAGACGAGGCCGGTGATGCCGGTCGTGCGCTCGTCGGGTGCCACCGGCACGCCGGGCAAGGACGCGATGCGGGCGTGCATCGCCTCGACGAGGCTGGCGAGGCCCTCGACCGCGTCGGTGGTCAGTTGCGCCGCGCCGCGCAGGTCGGCGGCTTGCAGGAGGGGCTGGGTCATGGTCAAGTGTGCCAGCAAGGCTGGGGCCTCCTCCGGCGCTCGACCGTTGCCACCGCCGTGGGGCGGCACGCCCGTCCGGACCGCGGCAGTTTGACCAATATTATTGAAGTTATCAATTTTCAGTAAACAGAGTAATTTCGATATAAACTCCGCCGCATGGACCCGGTCCTGAACCCCTTCGCCCCCGGCGCCGGCACGCCGCCGCCGCAACTCGCCGGCCGCGACGACGTGCGCGAGGCAGTGCGCGTGGCCATCGAGCGCGTGCGCCGCGGCCTGCCGACCAAGAGCGTGCTGATGGTGGGCTTGCGCGGCGTTGGCAAGACCGTGCTGCTCGACCGCATGCGCGACGACGCCGAAGCCAGCGGCATCCACACCGTGCGCATCGAAGCGCCGGAAGGGCGTTCGCTGCCGGCGCTGCTGGCGCCGCAACTGCGCCAGGCCATGCTGCGCATGAGCCGCAACAAGAAGGCGCAGGAGGGCGCCAAGCGCGCGCTGCGAGCGCTGGCCGGATTCGCCAAGTCGTTGAAGGTGAAATTCGCCGACATCGAGGTCGGCCTCGACTTCGACCCCGAGCCCGGTCTGGCCGACAACGGCGACCTCGAACACGACTTGCAAGCCTTGCTCGAAGCGGTCGGCGTGGCGGCGCAGAAAGCCGAGACCGCACTCGTGCTCTTCATCGACGAGTTGCAGTACGTCGAAGAAGCGGAGCTGGCGGCGTTGATCACCGCGCTGCACCGCTGCGCGCAGCGCCGCGTGCCGGTGATGCTCGTCGGCGCCGGCCTGCCGCAACTGCGTGGCCACATGGGCAATGCGAAGTCGTATGCCGAACGCTTGTTCGACTTTCCCGAGATCGGCCCCTTGAACGCGGCCGCAGCGCGCCAGGCCATCACCCAGCCCGTGACCGACCAGGGCATGAAGATCGCTGCCGAGGCGGCCGACATGATCGTTGCCGAGTCGCAGGGCTACCCGTACTTTCTGCAGGAGTGGGGCAAGCATGCGTGGGACGCGGCCGCGTCGTCACCGATCCGGGTGCAAGACGTCAAGAGCGCCACCGCGTCGGCGATCGCCGCGCTCGACGAAAGTTTTTTTCGGGTGCGCTTTGATCGCCTCACGCCGGCTGAGAAGAAATACCTGCGCGCGATGGCCGAACTCGGGCCGGGGCCGCACCGCTCGGGCAGCATTGCCGAGGAACTGAAGCGCGAGGTCACTTCGTTGGGGCCGACACGCAACAAGCTGATTGCCAAGGGCATGATCTGGAGCCCGAACCACGGCGACACCGCCTTCACCGTGCCGCTGTTCGATCAGTTCATGCGCCGCATCATGCCGGGCGACGGGTGGCAGTGATGGCCGCCATGCCCCTTCCTTCGCTGTCGGTCCTCGACCTCGCCCCCATCGTCGACGGCAGCACCGCTGCGCAGGCGCTGCGCCACAGCCTCGACCTCGCCCAGCACGCCGAAGCCTGGGGCTACCGCCGCTACTGGGTGGCCGAGCACCACAACATGGACGGCGTGGCCAGCTCGGCCACCGCGGTGCTGGTGGGCCACATCGCCGGCGGCACGAAGACGATCCGCGTCGGCTCCGGCGGCGTCATGCTGCCCAACCATGCGCCGCTGGTCATTGCCGAGCAGTTCGGCACGCTGGCCACGCTGTACCCGGGCCGCATCGACCTCGGCCTCGGCCGCGCGCCGGGCACCGACCGGCTGACGATGCGCGCGCTGCGGCGGCACCTCGACGCCAGCGACGAGGAAGAAGGTTTTCCGCGCGACGTGATGGAGCTGCAGGCCTACCTCGCCGACCCATCCCCCGGGCAGTCGCAGCAACCGGTGCGCGCGATCCCCGGCATCGGCACCCAGGTGCCGATCTGGCTGCTCGGCTCGAGCCTGTACAGCGCGCAGCTCGCCGCGCACCTCGGCCTGCCGTTCGCCTTTGCCTCGCACTTCGCGCCGGAACTGCTGCTGCAGGCGCTGCACGTCTATCGCGAAGGCTACCGGCCGTCAGCCGACTGGCCGCAGCCGCATGCGATGGTCGGCGTGAACGTCGTCTGCGCCGACACCGACGACGAGGCTGCGTTCCACTTCACGTCGATCCAGCAGCGCTTTCTCGGCATGCAGCGCGGCCAACGCGGCCCGCTGCCGCGGCCGATCGAGCCCGCACAGCTGGAATCGATGTGGTTACCGCAGGAGAAATTCAATGTGCAGCGCATGCTGGCGGCGTCGGCCTGCGGCTCGCCTGCGTCGGTGCAGAAGCAACTGGCGTCGATCGTCGAGCAGACGGCCGCCGACGAACTGATCGTGGCCGGGGCGGTGTTCGAGCATGGGGCGCGGTTGCGTTCGTATGAGCTGCTGGCCCACGATCCGCGCTGAATCCAGCTCTTGCTAAAGCGCAAGCGACTGTGCGAGTGGTTGATGTGTTGAAGTGTTATGCGTCAAACTGGTGTTCACGCACAAGTTCGGCTCTCTCAACGCACGACTGATATCTCATCGCTATGCCACCTAGAAGCAAGGAGAAATATCCGGGCCAGCGCCGCAAAGAGAAGCGTGAGCTCTTCAAGCGCTACCGATTCCGGGCGATTGAAGACCTATACAAACAGCGGTTCTTCGCCCTGTTCCAGAACCGTTGCTTCAGGTGTGGCCGACAAGAGAAGGCGGCACAAGAAATCGGCGTGCCCCCGATTCTCTGTATGGATCACCATATATTTTACTTGACGTACCCACGCTCTTTTCCTAAACTGGCTTTCAACGGAGTCAGTGAACATGAACGAATCCATTCTTTCTTCCCCCTTCTTCCATAACGAAGAAGCGGCCTACGCATACGTTGAAGCGCGCGTGTGGCCTCACGGCCCGGTGTGCCCGAAGTGCGGCGTGATCGGTCGCGCTGGCAAGCTCGGCGGCACCAGCACTCGCATCGGCGTCTACAAGTGCTATGACTGCCGCAAGCCTTTCACCGTCAAAGTCGGGACCATCTTCGAGTCGAGTCACATTGCCCTTCGCATGTGGCTGCAAGCGATCTTCCTGATTGCGGCCAGCAAGAAAGGCATCAGCAGCAACCAACTGCACCGCACTCTCGGCATCACTCTCAAGTCGGCGTGGTTCATGTCGCACAGAATCCGCGAAGCGATGCGCGATGACGTTGGCGGCTTGCTCGGCGGCGGCGGTTCCATCGTGGAAGCCGACGAAACCTACATGGCCCCGAAGAAGGGTGTTGCGAAAAACGGCGCAGGGCACCATCGCACCAAGGTCGTTTCGCTTGTCCAGCGCGACGGCAAGGCCCGCTCGTTCCACGTTGCCAACGTTGACATCGACAACCTCAAGCCGATCCTGTTGGCGAACATCGCTAAAGACTCGCACCTGATGACTGACGGCGCGATGCTGTATCGGCCCATCGGAAAAGAGTTCGCGCGTCATGAGCACACCAACCATGCGCAAGGCGAGTACGCGAAGGCGTCCAAGGTGAAGGGCGTTCGCGCGCACTCCAACACTGTCGAGTCGTACTTTGCGATCTTGAAGCGCGGCATTCACGGCACCTATCACCATGTCAGCGAGGCGCACTTGCAACGCTACATGGACGAATTCGATTTCCGCTTCTCCAACCGCAAGTCGCTTGGCGTCGATGACGTGCAGCGCGCAGACCTGCTGTTGAAGGGCGTGGTCGGCAAGCGGCTGACCTATGAAACGGTTGCGCAATGAAAAAGCCAGCGAAGCGTGGCACTGGCGGCCCCGCGAAGCCGCCCCCCGACGATCCCGAGCAGTCCCGGCGATTCGAGGTGGTCGCGCAAGAACTGGGCGCAGATGAGACTGGCAAGCTATTTGAACGGGCGCTAGACGCGCTCACACCACCAACACCAGATCCGCAGAAGCGCGTCACGAAGGTGCCTCACCGACGGTAGGTCGCTTCCACTGAAGAGCAGATAGCGACAGGCGGTCGTGGATCATGCAGGACAGACTCATGTTCCCGGCTTCTTCAAGGTTCTTAAACGCGATGCGGCTTGTCTCTGGATTGCCGGTGCTACTTTCAGCAAAGCGCCTATGGACCTCATACCAGAGCATGTCGGCGGCTTGCAGTTGGACCAACAACTTCGGACTGCAAAATGTGAGCGACCCAATGCCTTCTATGCCGAACTGTTTTGCTCGTTGATAGAACTCATGAAGCACCAGTTCACGCGGCTCGTACTGTTCCTGTTTGGCAAAGACCAACGCGACAGGCTCACCGTCTGCACACTTCTTGGACCATGCCGAAATCTGTTGCAGACACAATTCAAACGCCAAGTAATAGGGGTCATCTCTGGCCCTAGTCTTAGCTGCCGCGCTTGCGTACACCCAATCGCCACGGACGACGCCAGAAGCAAAACCTTGCAGCGGGATGCGTGACAGTTCTTTGGACAGAGCGTAAGTCAAGGCTTCACGAAGAGGCCTGTCTGTTCGTTCAAATTCTCCTTCGCCGTGCTCGCAATCAACGGCGTGATAGACACGCTTTTGATGCTGCCGCAGATAGGCCCGCCACGGCAGTTCCAAGCGGCTCCATTCCACGCTGTCAGTGACGGCGCCAGCAACCATCACAACCTTGTCCCGGCCGCCAATCCCCGTTTCATCGAAGTAGCCAACCAACATCGCTATTGCTTTGTGTTTGCTGGGCGCTGGATGCAAAACTGAGACGAACTCAGTGATGGGCCAATAGCCATCGAATGCGCCAACTCTCGCTATCGCGCGCATCCTGTTCATGACCGCCACTCCAGCGCGAAGTGCGGCATATGAATCCTACTTCTTTTGGGTACGCCAAATCCAATACATGGCTCGAACTCGTCCACGCGCTGGTAGTAGCGTTCCAAGGGTGCGCCGGTGAGGTGCCAGCCTCGGCGAGTGAGAGAGATGATGTTTGTCTCTCTGTTCTTGAAGATGCCATCGCCGAGCAGTGCTTTCAGCGATCCGCGTTGGCGCGTCACGCCGTTCTCATCCAATAGAACTCCGGCCGCGTCGCGCTCGACGTGCTTTGCCCACTCCCACGCAAAGATGTCCGCCATCTCAAACAGCCTTGAGTCGGCTGCGTCGAGTATTGAGTAGGAGCGCATTCCGTACAGGCGTTTAGCCAGCTTGGGACGGGTTCTTATGAATCCTGTGAAGGCGGCTGAGTCGGCCTGATCTTCGTCACCGAACTCAAAGAAGTAGGCGATATCAGCGTTGCCTGTCAGGCTAGCCATAGCAGCCATTGCCGCGTGGCAACACACTGCGTATGGACTTCTCAATCCCCCGAGGATGACTTTTGATCCTGGGTCAGAGGTTCTGGGCGCTAAAGCCGCTATCTCCGCAGCGTCAACAGACACAGCGACGCCAAATGACGACCACCTATTGATGATGGGAACCGAAGCCTCAATCCGTACTTTCGCTTGCTCGTTGCTCCACCCCTTGAAGTCTCCTCTTGGCGGGCTGGCGCTCAGGTCCGTCTGACCTGCCCCCTTCAGCCGTACCAACGATAAAGCCGAAGTCCGGGTTGCAAGATTAGCTGCTCTCTTCGTTGGTGGCTGGCTGTTGAGCTGCATCGCCGGCGAGCCGGCGATGCAGCTCGGCGAACCTAGCTGGTGGTATGCGCCCGATGCTGCTGTGCGGTCTGACCTCGTTGTAGTCCTGTCGCCATGCACCGATGGCCGTGCGCGCCTGGTGCAGCGTCTGGAACCAGTGGTCGTTCAGACACTCGTCTCTGAACTTGCCGTTGAAGCTCTCGATGTAGCCGTTCTGCATCGGCCGTCCGGGCTCGATGAGGATGTGGCGTACGCCGTGACATTGCGCCCAGGCCATGAAGGCGCGGCTGGTGAACTCCGGGCCGTTGTCGGTGCGAACCGCACTCGGGTAGCCGCGGAAGATCGCCGCGCGGTCGAGCAAGCGCGTCACGTACTCGCCGCCGATGCCGTAGTCCACCGCGATGTCCACACACTCGTGGCTGAAGTCGTCGGCCACGGTCAGGCACCTCAGGCGCCGGCCGTTGGCCAGGCTGTCGCTAACGAAGTCCATGCTCCAGACGTCGTTGACAGTGCGTGCCAGGTGCAGCGGCACGCGCTCGCTCGCTGGGCGCTTGGCCTTCTTGCGCTTGCGCACCGCAAGGTTGGCCGCGCTGTACAGGCGGTACAGGCGCTTGTGGTTGACGCCGGGGTACTCGGGGCGCAGCAGATCGTGGATGCGCCGGTAGCCGAAGCGCCGCCGCGTGTGCGCGATCTCGACGATCTTGTTGCTCAAGTCGGCTGTCATGGGGTCAACCTCAGGCGGGTGGCGGTAGCTGTCGCGGGCGAGCCCCACGAGTCGGCAGGCTCGGCGCTCGGACAGGCCATGCTCGCTGCACAGCCGCTCGATCGCTTCGCGCTTGACGCGTGGGGCTAGCGCTTTACCCCGAGAACGCTCTTGAGCGCATGCATGTCCAGGTGCGCCTCGGCCAGCAACCGTTTGAGCTTGGCGTTCTCGCCTTCGAGCTCACGCAGCCGCTTCGCATCTGGCACGTCCATGCCACCGTACTTGGCCCGCCACTTGTAGAAAGTGGCGTCGCTGAAGCCGCCCTTGCGGCACACGTCCTTGACCGGCACGCCGGCCTCCACCTGCTTGAGGAACCCGATGATCTGTTCCTCGCTGAACTTGCTCGTTCTCATGTCCGTCATTCTCCAAGTTGACGGACTTCGCTGCCTTTACGTTGGCATGGCTGAAAGGGGGCAGGTCAGTCACCACGAACGGCGCCCATCCTACGCCCTTTGGGTACGGCATCTGCCATACATGGATGGATCATCACCTTCCCATGGCACTGGGCGGCCACCTCGTTCCAGGCAACCTCGTCTCACTCTGCCGAGACTGCAACAACCGCAAGCTTGACAAGTCTCCGACCGACTTCTACACCGATGAAGAGCTTCATCGCCTGCTGCCTCTACTGGGGTCGCAGGAGACTCTCTTCGAATTCACATTTGACTGTGAACAATGGATTGAAGATCGTGAGCGCTACCTCTTGACCATAGGTCTAGGTCCGGAGGCAATTCATTCAATGCTAGATGATCAAGATCATCCGTACTTCGTAGGCCGAGGCAATGAAGCTGCTGGCATTCGCATCACAATCGATGAAGAATATTTCCGCAGAGTGCTGAACCAACAATCATGAAGAGGTCAGCAGAGTCACCCAAATTCAAAGTCGGCCAACCGATCACCCCCGACCAGTTCGATGAGCTGAGCGACGAGCAGCTCGCGCGCCTGGTGCCGAAGGCGTATCGCGAGTACTTTCCGGGCAAGGACTTCTGCGCCGACGGGCATTTCTATCTGCACGACGGCACCGCATGGTGCTTCTATCGAGGCGGCTTCCTCGACGAGTAGCGCGCGCCTGTGTAAGCATCGACCTACGGCTTGACCTTCTTCGGCCGCACCCAGCCGGCAATCGTCACCTGCTTCGCCCGTGCCACGGTGAGCTGACCGGCCGGCGCCGGCTTGTTGATCGTCGAGCCGCCGCCGATCGTGGCGCCGTCGCCGAGCGTGACCGGCGCGACGAGCACGCAGTTGCTGCCGACGTGCACGTCGTTGCCGATCACGGTGCGGTGCTTGTTGGCGCCGTCGTAGTTGGCGGTGATGCTGCCGGCGCCGAAGTTGACGCGCTCGCCGACGGTCGAGTCGCCGAGGTAGGCAAGGTGGTTGGCCTTTGCCCCCTGGGCCAGCGTGCTGTTCTTGACCTCGACGAAGTTGCCGATGTGCACTTCCGGTCCGAGCTGCGCGCCGGGGCGCAGGCGCGCAAAGGGGCCGACCTCCGCGCGCGGCGCCGACTACCGCGTCGGTCATGTGCGTGAACGGCTGGATCAACGCACCCGACTCGATGCGCGCATTGCGGATCACGCAGTGCGCGCCGATGCTGACGTTGTCCGCCAGCGTCACGTCGCCTTCGAACACGCAGCCGACGTCGATGCTCACGTCTTGTCCGCAGGTGAGCGTGCCGCGCAGGTCGAAGCGTGCCGGATCGGCGAAGCGCACGCCCTGGCCTTCCATCAGCGCCTCGGCCTGGCGGCGCTGGAAGCGGCGCTCGAGGTCGGCGAGCTGCATCGGGCTGTTGACGCCGAGCACTTCGGTCTCGCTCTGGGCCTGCGTGGCCACCACCGGCCAGACCTTCGGCCACCGCCATCGCGACGATGTCGGTCAGGTAGAACTCTTTCTGCGTGTTGTCGATTCTTCAGCGCCATCACCGCGCGCTTCAGCCACGCGGTCGGCGCCGCCAGCATGCCGGTGTACACCTCGCGGATCGCGCGCTCGGCCTCGCTCGCGTCCTTGTGCTCGACGATCGCACGCACTTCTTGCTTGCCGTTGCGCACGATGCGGCCGTAGCCGGTGGCGTCGGCCAGCTCGATCGTCAGCAGCGCCAGTTGGGTGCCGCCGCAGGCCGCGACCAGAGCGGCGGCGGTGGCCGGCTCGATCAGCGGCACGTCGCCGTTGAGGATCAGCGTGGTGCCGCCGTCCGGCAGGTGGGGCACCGCCTGTTGCACGGCGTGGCCGGTGCCCAGTTGCGGCTCTTGCAGCACGCACAGCGCGCCGCTGCCGGCGACGCTGGCACGCACCGCATCGGCGCCATGCCCGACGATCAGCAAGGTCTGGTCAGCCTGCAAGCCGGCGACGGCGTTCAGAACATGCTGCAATAGGCTCCGGCCGGCCAGGGTGTGCAGCACCTTCGGGTGGGCGGATTTCATCCGCGTGCCTTTGCCGGCGGCCATGATCAGAACCGAAAGCGTTGAAGTCATGATGTGGAAGAACTGGTCGAGGTTGCGCTGGATTATCGGCGTGGCCTTTGCGCTGCTGCTGGTGGGCTGCAGCGTGCTGCGCATCGGCTACAGCCAGGCGCCGACCTTGGCCTACTGGTGGATCGACGGCTATGTCGATCTGAACGACGAGCAGACGCCGAAGCTGCGCGAGGCCATCGACCGCTGGTTCGAGTGGCACCGCCGCGTCGAGATGCCGCGCTATGCGGCGCTGCTGGCGCGAGCGCAGCGCGAGGTCATGGAGCCGACGCTCAGCACCGCGCAGTTGTGCGCCTGGCGCGATGAAGCGCAGCGCCGCCTCGACGCCGCGCTCGACGAAGCCACCCCCGCGTTGGGTGCGCTGATGGCGTCGCTGACGCCGGAGCAGATCCGCCACATGGAGCGCAAGATGGCCAAGGACGGTGAGGAGCTGAAGGCCGACTTTGCCCAACCCGACAAGGCCGAGCGCGCCAAGGGGGCGTTCAAGCGCACGCTGGAGCGTTATGAAAACCTCTACGGCAAGCTCGACGATGCGCAGCGCGCCAAGCTCGCGCAGTTGCTCGCCGCGTCGCCGTTCGACGCCGAGCGCTGGCTCGCCGAGCGCGAGCGCCGCAACAGTGGGTTGGTGGCGATGTTGAACAACGTGTCCACGGCCGGGCGCGATGCCACGCCGGCGCAAGCCCAGGCTCAGGCGCAAGCCGCGGTGCGCGTGCTCGCCGAGCGCGCGTTGCGCTCGCCCCGCCCCGAGTACCGCGCCTACCAGGAGCGGCTGACGCAGGAGAACTGCGCGCTGGCGGCGGCCATGCACAACGCCACGACGCCGGCGCAGCGCCAACATGCGCGCGACAAGTTGAAGAGCTGGGAAGAGGATGTGCGGCTGATCGCCGCGGGCGTGGGCAGCAACGGCAACGGCGCGACGAACAACGGCATCAACGGCAGCAGCCGCTGAATGTGCGCGCGACTACGGCGCCAGCGACACGCTCACCCGCCGTGGGTTCTGCGCGTCCTTGGCCGGAAAGCCCTGCAGCGCCGCTTCGAACATCGCGCCGAGCAGCGCTGCATCACCGGTGGTACCGCCTTCGGTCTGCGCATGCGCCTCGAACAGTGGCACGCTGCTCGCGCGGTCGCGCAGCAGCACGGCCACATTGCGCTCGTAACGCTGTGAGTACCAGCTTGCGTTGAAGCCGCCGTAAAACGCCGAGCGCGGGGCGCGCCACGACGGCGAACGCCAGTAGCCACCGCCCCAGCGCCACCACAGCGGGTCATCCCACGGCGAGACTTCGGCGCGGTTGATGCGCGCGCCGATCTGCACGATCACGTCGGCCTGCGCGGCATCGGGCGCGGCGGTGAAGCCGGCTTTCTCCAGCGCCCTGGCGGCGGCGGCTTCCAGATCGGCCGAGCGCGTGGCGTTGGCCTTCTGTGACGGCAGGCGCTCGAAAGCGTAGCGGCCGGGCTTGCGGTCGGCCGGCCACTCGCTGAAGGTGGTGACGTCGCTGGTGACGGTGTTGAGCGCGGCGCAGCCAGCGACCAGCGTCGCGGCAAGCAGCACGGCCAGAATGCGAAGCGATTTCATCGGTCGGTCTCCTGTCGCGGCATCAGCGTCACGGGCTTGCCGATGGCTGGGCTGCCGCAGCCCTCGTCTTCGTCGAAGGCCTTGTCGCCCATCGGGTCGGCAACGCCCGTCGGTTGGAGCGTCGCAAAGGGGTGCAGGTTCCGGTCGAGCAGGTGCGAAGGGGTCAGCTGGCCCATTGCGCGCAGCATGTTGTCGCTGCGGCCCGGGTGTTTCTTCTCCCACTCGCGCAGCATGGCCTTGATCTGCGCGCGCTGCAGGCCCTCCTGGCTGCCGCACAGCGTGCACGGGATGATCGGGTAGTCGCGCACCGCGGCCCAGCGCTCGAGGTCGGTCTCGGCCACATAGGCCAGCGGCCGGATGACGATGTGCTTGCCGTCGTCGGAGACGAGCTTGGGCGGCATGCCCTTCATGCGGCCGCCGAAGAACATGTTCATCAGCAGCGTGACGATGATGTCGTCGCGGTGGTGGCCGAGCGCGACCTTGTTGGCGCCGAGTTCCGTGGCCACGCGGTAGAGGATGCCGCGGCGCAGGCGCGAGCACAGGCTGCACATCGTCTCGCCTTCGGGGATCAGGCGCTTGACGATCGAATACGTGTCCTGGTTCTCGATGTGAAACGGCACGCCGACCTTGGCCAGGTACTCGGGCAGCACATGCTCGGGAAAACCGGGCTGCTTCTGGTCGAGGTTCACCGCCACCAGTTCGAACTTGATCGGTGCGCGCTGCTGCAGACCCATCAGGATGTCGAGCAGGGCGTAGCTGTCCTTGCCGCCGGAGACGCAGACCATGACCTTGTCGCCGTCTTCGATCATGTTGAAGTCAACGATGGCCTGGCCGACCTGGCGGTGCAGGCGCTTGGAGAGCTTGTTGGCTTCGAAGGCGGTCTTGCGCGCAGCGGCGCTGTCGTCCATCGCGTTCATGTCAGGTGTCTTTCAGTCCGAAGACCTCGACGCCAACCGATTCGCAATCGGGATAGACGTCGGGCTTCTCGGTCGAGATCCGCGCTGCGCGGACCTGCGGGTGCGCGAGCATCAGCTTCAGCACGTCATCGACCAGCGTCTCCTGCAAGTGGATGTGCCCGCGGGCCACGCGCTCGGCGATCGTGCTGCGGATGAAGTCGTAATCGAGCACCTCATGCAACTTGTCGGCGTGCGGCGTGGACGCTGCCAGCGGCACGAACAGATCGACATTGATCAGCACCCGCTGCTCGCCGCGTTTTTCGAACTCGTGCACGCCGATGTTGATGTTGACCTCGTAGTCGCGCAGGAACAGACGGCGGCAATCCATCAGGGCAGGGTGGACGAGCAGGGAATGCATGAGGACTACTTTTGAGTGAGGAAGGCCACGTCGCGCGGCTGCGCGAGCAGGTGCTGGCCGCCATCGACCAGGATCGTCGTGCCGGTGATGGCGCGCGACTCGATCGCGAAGCGCACCGTGCGAGCGATGTCGTCGGGTGTGGACGAGCGGCCGAGCGGCGTCATCTGGTGCGCCTGTTTGAAACTCGCGTCGTCCATCGCCGTGCCCGAGACCAGCGTCACGCCCGGCGCGACGCCGACCACGCGCACCTGCGGCGCCAGCGCCTGCGCGAGCAGCGTCGTCGCCGCTTCGAGCGCGGCCTTGGACAGCGTGTAGGACAGGTAGTCCGGGTTCGGGTTCCACAGCTTCTGGTCCGAGAGGTTGACGACGCAGCCGACCTCGCTGCACCCCTTCAGGTGCGACGCCAGCGCCTGCGCGAGCAGCACTGCCGGCGCGGTGTTGGCGCGCCAATGTGCGTCCATCGCCGCGTGCGAGAACGTCTCGGCGTTGTCGTATTCGAAGTGCGAGGCGTTGTTGACGACGGCGTCGAGGCGGCCCATCGCTTTGGCCACCGCAGGCACGAGCGCACGGCACGCGGTTTCGTCGCCCAGGTCGGCCGCGAAACACTCGGCACGTGCGCCCAAGCTCGCGTACATCGGCCGCGGTGGCCTCGGCCTCGTCGCGTGAGTGTGCGAAAGTGCAGCGCGATGTCGAAACCATGCGCCGCCAGATCGAGCGCGATGGCGCGGCCGACCCGGCGCGCAGCGCCGGTGACGAGCACGACCGGACGAGAAGAAGAGTTGGGAGCCATTCCTACAATGCGCCGATGACAGCAAACGGGTCAGCGCCCGAAGCCACACGGCGATTATCGACGTTGATCCGGCGCCAGATTGCCAGCAACGGTGGCTGGCTGCCGTTCGACCGCTTCATGGCGGCGGCGCTGTACGCGCCGGGTCTGGGCTACTACGCACGCGGCCATGCGGTCTTCGGCGCCGACGCTTCACGAGGCGACTTCACCACCGCGCCGGAGATGAGCGCGCTGTTCGGCGCTGCGCTGGCCAACCAGGTTCGACAAGCGCTCGACGCCACCGCCACGGACGAAGTCTGGGAGTTCGGCGCCGGCAGCGGTGCGCTCGCTTCGCAATTGCTCGGTGCATTGGGTGAGCGTGTGCGCCGCTACACGATCGTCGATCTCTCCGGCGGCCTGCGCGAGCAGCAGCGTGCGCGGCTCGCAGCCGTTCGGCGAACGAGTGCAGTGGGTCGATGTCTTGCCCGACGCCTTGCAAGGCGTGATCGTCGGCAACGAAGTGCTCGACGCGATGCCGGTGCAACTGCTGCACTTCGATGGCCGGGCCTGGTTCGAGCGCGGTGTGGCCGAACACGAAGGTGCTTTCGCTTTCTCCGACCGCGAAACTGCGCTGCGCCCGCCGGTCGATGCGGCGTTCGTGCCGGACACCACAACCGAAATCCATGCGCAGGCCGAAGCTTTCATCCGCACGCTGGCCGACCGATTGCAGCGCGGTGCGGCGTTTTTCATCGACTACGGTTTTCCCGACGCCGAGTACTACCTGCCCGAGCGCCGCGGCGGCACGCTGATGTGCCACCGCGCGCAGCGCAGCGACACCGACCCGCTCGCCGACGTCGGCGACAAGGACATCACGGCGCATGTCAACTTCAGTGCCGTGGCGCTGACCGCGCAGGACGCCGGCTTCGGGGTGCTCGGCTACACCTCGCAGGCGCACTTCCTGATCAACTGTGGCCTGCTGCCGCTGGTCGATGCCGCGCGTGAACGCGGCGACTGGCCGGCCGTCGCCGCCGCGCAGAAGCTGCTCGCGGAGCACGAGATGGGCGAGCTGTTCAAAGTGCTCGGGCTGGTCAAGGGCGCACCCGCCTTCGACGCCCTCGGCTTCGCTGACGGCGACCGCAGCCACCGCCTGTAGAGATGCGGCCCCCACGCTCACGACGCTCGCTGCCCCCCGAGGGGGCGCGTCAGCGCCTTCGGGCGGCCGGGCGGCACTGACCATGCTGCGCTGGCTGCTCGTCTTCGTCATCGCGTTCGTGCTCTTCAACACGCTGGCCGGGTGGTTGAAGAAGATCGGCCTCGGCCGCCTGCCCGGCGACTTCAGCTTCATCTGGCGCGGACGCGAGGTTTTCGTGCCGTTGGCGAGCAGCGTCGTCTTGAGTCTGCTCGCCGCCGGGATCGGCTGGCTGGTCTGATCAGTCGCTGATCGTCCACTTGTGGCTGCACTTGCGGCAGCACACGTCGAGGGTGTGTTTGACGTCGCTCTCGGACTCGACCACGAAACGGCCGTAGGCCTTGCACTGCGGGCAGTCGGCCTGGTTGGCGGCAGCCTCGGCATGACTGAGGAAGTACATGTAGCGCCGCAGCGCCCACAAACCGATCACGATGCACAGCGCGATCGACACCAGGTTCACCGCCTGATCGCTCCAGGCGCGGTTGCTGCCCAAGGCTTCGAACGCGGCGAAGAGTCCGATCATGCAGAAGAACGTCAGCAGCAGATGGGCGTGGCTCTGCAGCAACTCGCGCTCGTACCACTTGCGAAAGCCGTGTTTGCGGATGCCGTCACTCAATTTCAAGGTGAACCGATGTTGTCACAACGCCGCCAGCCGCGCCTGCCGCACGGCTTCGCCGATGGCGGGCCCTTGCGCGCCGCGGGCGATGGCCTGTTCGGCCGCGGCGGTGGCATCGACGGCGAGCACCGCGCGCAGCGCGGCGGACAAGCGCGCGCGCTGCGGGTACGGCTCGCTCTCACGCCCGGCGCGGCCACGCGCGTCGCACTCGCAGGCCCACAGCGCCTGCTCGAATCGCTCAGGCCGGCGCAACGCGTCGCAACGTTCGAGCAAGCGCAGCGTGGCCGCGGCGTCGAGCGACTCGCTGCGGTGGATGTTGCCGTGCTCGCGGGCAACGATTTCGCCGAGTTCCCGGCAATCGGTCGGCACACGCAGGCGTTCGGCCAGCGCGTTGGCCAGCTTGGCGCTGCGCGCTTCGTGGGCGATGTGGCGTGGCCATTCGTCTTTCGGCGTCGTGCCTTTGCCGAGGTCGTGCACCAGGCAGGCGTAGCGCACTGGCAGCGGTGTGCCGAGCCGGGCGCTGGTGTCGAGCACCATCATCAGGTGCACGCCGGTGTCGATCTCGGGGTGGTGTTCGGCCGGCTGCGGCACGCCCCACAGGCGATCCACTTCGGGCAGCAGGCGGGCCAGCGCGCCGCAATCGCGCAGCACGGCGAACATCCGGCTCGGCTCGCCTTCCATCAGCCCGCGCGAGAGTTCCTGCCAGACGCGCTCGGGCACGAGGGCATCGACCTCGCCGGCGTGCACCATCGCGCGGCACAACGCGAGCGTTTCCCCGGCGACGGTGAAGCGCGGCCAGCGCGCGGCAAAGCGCGCCAGACGCAGGATGCGCACCGGGTCTTCGGCGAAGGCCTCCGACACGTGCCGCAGCACACCGGCTTGCAGATCGGCCGCGCCGTGGTGGGGATCGATCAGCGTGCCGTCGTCGTCTTGCGCGATGGCGTTGACCGTCAGGTCGCGCCGCCGCAGATCGTCTTCGAGCGTGACGCTCGGGTCGGCATGCACGACGAAGCCGCGATACCCCGGCGCCGACTTGCGCTCGGTGCGCGCCAGCGCGTACTCCTCGCGCGTTTGCGGGTGCAGGAAGACAGGGAAGTCCTTGCCGACGGGTGTGTAGCCTTGCGCGAGCAGTTGGTCCGGAGTCGCGCCGACAACAACCCAGTCGCGGTCGCCGTGCGGGATGCCGAGCAGGCGGTCGCGGACGGCGCCGCCGACTTGGTAGGTTTTCATCGGCGGCTCACGTCGCCACCTCAGGGCGAGCGGGCATGGCGACTAGCGTCGAGCGACGGCCCGCAACGCATCCAATTTCGTCCGCCCATCCGTGTGCCCCAGATACCCCGGCGCAATCGCCGCCAGCGCCGTCGGCGTGATGCCGAGCGATGCCAAGCCCGGCAGTTTGCCGGTCGCCACGTTCGGCACCTTCGTCGACTCCAGGTTGTCGCGCGACATCAGCGGCTCACCGGGCAACAACTCCATCGCCAGCGCTTGCAGCTTGCCGATCGCCAGCGGCAACGGCAGAACAGGTCGCGCATTGCCGGACCAGCGGCCGGCCGCGCGCACGATGTCGGCGAGCGTCATTACCTCCGGCCCGGTGCATTCGATGGTCTGACCGATGGTCTCGGGCCGTTGCAGGCAGCGCACGATCGCCTCGGCCACGTCCTCGACCCACACCGGCTGGAACTGCGCGTCGCTTCCTGCCAGCGGCATCAGCGGGAAAACGGCCTGCAATGCAGCAAACGTGTTGAGCAACTTGTCTTCGGTGCCGAACATCACCGACGGTCGCAGCAGCGTCACGTCGAGGCCCGAGGCCTTCCACGCCGCTTCGCCGGCGGCCTTGCTGCGCAGGTAGTCGGACGGCTCATTGCCGCCACCCACACCCAAGGCGCTGACATGCACGATCCGCTTCAAGCCCACCGCATGACAGGTCCGCGCGATGCGTTGCGGCAATGCGGCATGCACCTGTTCGAACTCGCGCTCGCTGCCGTGCAGGATGGCGACGAGGTTGACCAGGGCATCGCAGTCGCCGAGCACGCGCACCAGCGCCTTGTCGTCCAGCACGTCGAGCACGCGCACTTCGACTGTCGGCAGAAAACGCACGCGGTTGCCGTGCGACGCACGCCGGGTCGGCACGACGACGTTGATGCTGCCCCCGCCATCACCCGCGCGCACGAGGCGCTCGCACAGCGCGCGGCCGAGGAAGCCAGTGCCGCCCAGGACGGCAATCCGTTTCGGCAGTCCGCTCATGGAAGCTCCTTGTCGGGAGGGGCCGCCGCCAAGTCACGCGGACCGATCGGTGCACCCAAACGCGCCTTCAACGAAGGCAACAACAAAGGCGGTGGCGGCGGTGGGGGCGCAGGCGCATCCACGGCAGGAGCAACACCTGACGCCGCCCCGGACGCCGACGCCTCGGGAACAGACGGCAACGCCGGCGGCGCCGGCAGCGCTGCCGCCGATTGCTTCTTGCCGGCGAGCAGCGACGCGTACACGGTGGCGTTGGACAGCACCTTCTTCACGTAGTCGCGCGTCTCGGCAAACGGAATGTTCTCGGCCCAGATCGCCGGCTCCAGCGTCGCGCCTTCGCGCCAGCGCCGCGGCCGGCTCGGGCCGGCGTTGTAGGCGGCGGCGGCCATCGCTTGCGAGCCGTCGAAGTCGTCGAGCACGAGCTTCAGGTACGCCGTGCCGATCTTCAGGTTGGTGTTGCGGTCGGCGATCAGTGCGTCGGTGAACGGCAGGCCGATCTTCTTGGCCGTCCAGCGGGCCGTGGCCGGCATGACTTGCATCAATCCCGAGGCGCCGACGTTCGAGCGCGCGTCGATGATGAAGCGCGACTCCTGGCGGATCAGGCCGTACACATACGCCGGGTCGAGGCCGATGCTCTTCGCTTGCGCGATCACGTCGTCGCGAAACGGCGTCGGGAAGCGCTGCTCGAGGTCGATCTCGTTTCTCGTGCGGTCGCTGGTGTTGATGCAGCGGTCCCAGATTTCCTTCTCGCAAGCCAGGTCGGCGGCGGCGAGCAAGCGGCGGTCGGTCATGCCGCGCAGGGAAAAATTCCACTCGCGCACGCCTTCGCCGCGCAGGCCGAGTTCGATCAGACGCATGGCACGCGACAAACCGGCGTGCTCGCGCGCCAAGGCTTTTTCTTCCATGGTCAGCGGCAGCGGGCGCGGTTGCACGGCGAACGGCGCGCCCAGGTCCTCGCTGGCCAGCTTGCCGTAGAAGTGCAACTCGCCGCTCAACTGGCGCAGCATCGCCAGCGCCTGCGAGCGCTGCTTGTCGCCGGCCGCGCCGGGCGCTGCCGTTTCGCGCTGCGCGCGCGCGCTCCAGTAGCGCCACGCCGGATCGCGCTGCTCGGCTTCGCTCATGTGGTCGATCGTGCGCTGCACCGTCGCCCAGCGCTCGGTGAGGCCCGGTGTGCGCAGAGCGGCGCGTGTGGCCCAGGCAAAGGTGTCGTCGCTCCAGGCCGGTGCCTGCGTGATGCTGGCGCGCCCGGCCTCGGCCCAGGCGGTGCGGAAATGGTCCACGGCGTTGGACGCGAGACGCTGCGCCGCGCTGCGACCGGCCTGCGCCCAGGCCCACGCCGAGAGGTCGCGTGGCAAGCGCTGTTGCCACTTGTCGGTGAGCAACGCCGCAGCGACGTCGGGCTCGTTGGCGGCGACGCGGATCAGCGCCAGCGCGGTGATCTCGGCTTGCGCGCGGTTGGCCGTCGTCGCGCCGGCGTTGAGGTACAGCGCCGGTTTGTCGACCGCGTTGGCGACTTGCGTCTGCAGCGTCGGCGCGGCGAGCGCGGCCGCCGCGCGCACGACACGCAGGCGGCCGGCTTCGGCAGCCAGGCGCGCGCGTTGCCAGGCGTCGTCGCTGCCAAAGACCTTGGCCTCGTACAGCGCCGTCGCCATCAAGTTGCAGCCGTCGTCGAGATCACGCTGTGCGACCCAGGCGTCGAAGGCGCGTGCCTTGAAGGCGGGCGTTGCCTTGCTGCCTTGCGGCGCGTTCTGGTGTTCGACCAGCAGCGCATAACACGTGACCTCGCGGTCGTCGTTCATGCGAAAGCGCGGGAGCTCGCGGGCGAAGTTGGCCCAGTCGCGGCGCTTGCCGAGTTCGAGCAGCCAATCATTGCGCAGCCGGTCTTCGACATAGGTCGAAGGCCAGCGCGTGTAGAACGCATCGAGGTCGCTTTGCTGCGCGCTGGCCAGGCGGTTGCCGAGTTCCCAGTAGTCGATCCACGACGCCAGCGGGTGGCGCTGCGCGGCCGAGAGGTCGCGCAGCGCGAGCAGACGCACGCCGTCGCGGCGGCGCAAGGCATCGCGTGCGTCGAGCGCGAAGTCGGTACCCTGCGTGACCGCGTTGACGCTGCCGAGCACCTCGGTCGGCTCGGCGGTGCTGTCCGGCGCTGCCGCCTGGCGGATGCGGACCTGGGCCGGCGCGGCGCTGGCCAGGCCGAAGACCAGCATCAACGCAGCGGCGAGAGTGAGACGGCGAGAGCGCATCGTTCAGAGCTTGCAGGCTTGAGAGCCTTGACGGTGCCGTCGCGAGGAGCCGCGCGGCTTTTGTGGTTGTAACGCAGGTGCGATTGTCCGCTGACGGGTCATTGCAACAACCTTCTATGACACCGTTGCGTTGACGGCACCGTCCATTTGTTGGCGCGTCGCCGCGGCCTGTTCGGCGAGCCACTGCGCAAACGCGCTGACTTCGGGGCGCACGCTGCGCTCGCCGCGGTGCTGCGCGAGATCGATCAGCCAATACGCAAACGGCGAGGCCATGCGCCGCTCGGCGCCGAAGGGTTCGACCAGGTCACCACGGCCGAGGCTGTCACCGATCATCGCGATGCGGCCGAGCGCGATGCCGCCGCCGGCCAACGCGGCCTGCACCTGCTGGTAGGTGAAGTTCAGGTACAGCCAGCGCGCCGGTTCGAGCTTGGCCACGCCGTTGTCGCGCAGCCAGCGCCGCCAGCTCAGGAACTCGACGCTGGCCAGGCGCTCGTCCTCTTCGAGCAGCGTGTGGGCTGTCAGGTCTTTGGGTTCGCGCAGCCGGGGTGCATGGCCCTGTGCGGCCTGGTTGGAGAACGCACAGCTCACCACCGGCGTGATGACCTCGCCGAACAGCAGCTGCGCGCCCTCCGGCGCATCGGCCGGCAGGCAGTAGCGCAAGACGAGGTCGATCTCCGGGTCATCGAAGTCGACCATGGCATCGGTGGCCGAAATGCGGATGTCGATGTCCGGGTGTGCGGCCTCGAAGTGGCGCAGCCGCGGCAGCAACCAGAGTGACGCAAACGAGGCGAACGTGGCCACCGACACATGCCGGCGCCCGCGCGCGCTGCGGATCTGGCGCACGGTGGTGTCCAGCCGCTGCAGCAGCGGCATCACGCCACGCAGCAGTTGCACGCCCGCGCCAGTGAGTTCGACCTTGCGCGTGCCGCGCACGAACAGCGGCGCGCCGAGCTCGTCTTCGAGCGACTTGATCTGGCGGCTGATCGCCGGCTGCGTGAGGTACAGCTCCTCGGCCGCCGCCGAAAAACTCAGGCGCCGCGCCACCGCCTCGAAGGCCCGCAAAGGGCCCACGGCGAGCGCGCGGTGGGGTGGCCGATTCATGCGCGAATGGTATCAGTGACGGTGGCCGAACTCATTGGCCTTGCGGCCCCATATCAACGATGCTTCACCCTACGAACTGACATCCAAAGGAGCCCATGATGAGCCGCCTATCCATGCAAGAAGTGCAACACCTGCTGGTCACCGAGCCGGCCTGGCTGATGCCCAGCGCGGGCCGCTTGTGGGTGACGCGCCAAGGCGACCTCAACGACTACGTGCTCGGCGCCGGCCAGCGCCTGGCGCTGACGCGCGGCGATCGCGTGGCAGTCGGCGCTTGGCAGGCCGGCGACCCGGCGCTGTGGGATTGGACGCCGATGCAACCGGCGCGGCGCTACCGCTTGGCGCGCGACGCGGCGGGCCTGGCATTCGACGCAGCGGCGCGCGTCTTGCGCGGCGCGGCCGACGGTTTGGCGGCCCTGGCGCGCAGCGCCGCGGCCATTGCATGCCGCGCCCAGGGCTGCATCAAGGCCGGCGACTCCATGGCCTCGGCGGGCACGGTCCAGTAGCTCATCGTGATCGGTTTGCCTCTGCCGGAGGCGGCGCCGGGCCGCCCCAAGCCTCCTCGCTCCCCCTCGGGGGGACGGACGTCGCCTTGCGGCGTCCTCGGGGGCGCCGTGTAAACGAATGGCTCGCAGCTGGCTTCAACAAAGGCCGGCTGCGTTTGCGCGTCGACTTTCAGGTACAGCCTCTCGAAGGCGATGAGGGCGACGAACAGATCGTCGATGTAGAGGCCGTGGCCACCGAACATGCGGCGGGCGCGCACCGCGCCGAGCGGCGCCAGCAGTTCGAGGCAATGATCGACCATTGCTTGGCTCATGGCCGACAATGCTAGACGTATGCCGATGGACTTCAACCTCGACCCGCCGCGCGACAAGAAGCTGCTGCGCCGCCAGTTGCAGGCCGAGCGCCTGTCGATGATCGACCGCCACCAGCGTGCGATGCACCTGCAGGAGGTGCTGCGCGTGTGGCTCGTCAACCGCGATGAAACGGCGATCGGCGCCTACTGGCCGATCAAGGGCGAGTTCGACGCACTGCCGGCGCTGTTCCGCTGGACCGAGGGCGAGGACGTGAAGGGCCGGCATCGCGTGATCGGCCTGCCGGTCATCGACCGCGAAACCCGCCACCTGCGCTTCCACCGCTGGTACCCCGGCTGCCCGATGGAAGAAGACGCTTACGGCATCCCGAAACCGAAGGACACCGACCGTTTTGCGCCGCAGATGCTGCTGGTGCCCTGCGTCGGCTTCGGACCCGGCGGTTTGCGCCTGGGCTACGGCGGCGGCTTCTACGACCGCACGCTGGCCACGCTGGAGCCGCGGCCGTTCACGGTTGGCGTCGGCTATGCGCACGGCTTCATCCCGTGGCTCGAAGCCGAGCCGCACGATGTGCCGCTGGACGCGATGCTGACGGAGGATGGGGTGGCTTGGCAGAAGCCGGGTTGAACCCGCCCTACAGCTACCGCAACGACCCGACGGTGCCGGCGTTCGAAGACGACCGGCCGATCATCGTCTTCGATGGCCATTGCGTTCTGTGTTCGCGCTTCGCGCGCTTCGTCTTGCGGCATGACCGCCGGGCGGTGTTCCGGCTGATGGCTGCGCAATCACCGCTCGGGCAGGCGCTGTACCGCCACTATCGGCTCGACCCGGTGAATTTCGAAACCAACCTGCTGATCGATGGAGGTCGCGCGTGGTCGAAGTCTGCGGGGACGATCCGGATGTTTGTCAAACTCGGTTTTCCGTGGACGCTCGCCGCTGCGTTGCGGCTGCTGCCGCGTTCAGTGCTGGACCATGTATACGAGCTCGTTGCACGCAACCGATTGCGCTGGTTCGGTGCCAGCGCGGTGTGCTTCGTTGCCGACCCCGCGCACCGTGATCGCTTTCTCGGATGACGACCGCCTGGCGCGTGCTGATCGTCGGCGGCTACGGCATCTTTGGCGGGCGTCTGGTCGAGTTGCTGCAAGACGATGCCCGCCTGACGCTGTTGGTGGCCGGGCGCTCGCTCGACAAGGCGCGCGAGTTCTGTCAACGACGCGGCTCGGCGAACGCGCGATTGGAGCCCGTGCACTTCAACAGAAGCACGAGCGATGCCCGCGCCGTGGCTGCTCTGCAGCCCAGCCTCGTGGTCGATGCCAGCGGACCTTTCCAGGCTTACGGCAACGACCGCTACCGCCTGATCGAAAACTGCATCGCCTGCGGTGTTCACTACCTCGATCTGGCCGACGGGTCCGAGTTCGTCGCGGGTGTGGCTGATTTCGACGCCGCCGCGCGCGCCGCGGGGGTCTATGTGCTGTCGGGCGTGTCGAGCTTTCCGGTGCTCACGGCCGCAGTCGTGCGTCGTTTGTCGGCCGACATGGCGGCCGTGCTGTCGATCCGCGGCGGCATCGCGCCCTCGCCCTACGCAGGGGTGGGGTTGAACGTCATTCGCGCCATCGCCAGCTACGCCGGGCAGCCGGTCTTGCGCACGCGCGACGGGCGGCAGTGCAGCGGCCACCCGTTCACGGAGTCGATGCGGTTCGTGATCGCGGTGGCAGGGCGCACGCCGTTGCGCTGCACACGCTTCTCGCTCGTCGATGTACCCGATCTGCGCGCGCTGGCTACCGAGTGGCCGCAGGCGACCGAGGTCTGGATGGGCGCTGGGCCGGTACCCGCTGCCTTGCATCGAGCCCTGACCGCGCTGGCCTGGCTGGTGCGCTGGCGATGGTTGCCTACGCTGTCGTGGCTCGCTCCCGTGATCGCCTTCGTCACCAACCATGTTCGCTGGGGTGAGCATCGCGGAGGCATGTTCGTGACCGTGCGCGGGCGCAGCAACGAAGGCGGGGAGCTGACGCGCGAGTGGCATTTGCTGGCCGAAGGCGACGACGGCCCGCTCATCCCCTGCATGGCGGTCGAAGCCGTCGTGCACCGCGCGCTGGCCGGCAACGCACCAACCCCTGGCGCGCGAACGGCGATCCACGATGTGGAGCTGGCAGACTACGAAGCGCTGTTCGCGCAGCGAACGATCTTCACCTCGACCCGCCAGCGTGTGCCTGCGATCCGGCATCCGTTGTATCGCGAACTGCTCGGCCCCGCGTGGCAGCAACTGCCACTGCCTCTGCAGCAATTGCACGCGGTGGACGCTGACGCCGCGACTTTTGCCGGCCAGTGCAGCGTGGAGCGCGGTCGCAGCCCGCTGGCGTGGATCGTCGCCAAGAGCATCGGTTTCCCACGCGCGGGGATGAACCTGCCGATCTCCGTGCGCTTGGTTGCAGAGGCCGACGAGGAGCACTGGTCGCGCACCATTGCGGGCAGCGCTTTTTCGAGCGTTCAATCCGCCGGCCGCGGCTGCGCCGGGGGCCTGGTGCGCGAGCGCTTCGGCGCCGTCGCCGTGGACATGGCGCTGGTCGTCGAACCGGGCCGGCTGGTGTATGTGGTGCGCCGCTGGCGCCTTTTCGGCGTGCCGCTGCCGCTGTGGCTCGGCCCGCGGTCGGTCGCCATGGAAACCGCGGACGGGCAAAAATTCTGCTTCAACGTTCGGATCGCGCACCCGCTGACCGGGTTGATCGTGCGCTATCGCGGCTGGCTGGAGCGCGAGCTGCCTGACGTTGACACTACGCGGCCGCAAGCGCCGCACCAACTCCACCGCCAGCGCCGACTGGTTGAGCGTGTAGAAGTGGATGCCCGGCGCGCCGCCGGCGATCAGCTTCTCGCACAGCGACGTGATCACGTCGAGGCCGAAGGCGCGGATCGAAGCGGCGTCATCGACATAGCCTTCCATCTTCATCGCCACCCAGCGCGGGATGTCGATGCCGTCGCGCTGCGCGAACTGGGCGATGCGGGCGTAGTTGTGGAAGGGCATGATGCCGGCGGTCACCGGCACGTCGGCGCCGAGCTTCTTCGTCGCCTCGACGAAATGGAAGTACGCGTCCGGGTTGAAGAAGAACTGCGTGATCGCGCCGCTGGCGCCGGCCTTGACCTTGTCGGCGTAGTGCTGCAGGTCCTTCGCCGCGTAGCGCTGCGCCGGGTGGTACTCGGGGTAGGCGGCGACTTCGATGTGCCAGTCGGCGCCTTGGGTCTCGCGGATGAAGCGCACGAGTTCGGCGGCGTAGCGGAACTCGCCGGCTGTTGCCGTGCCGCTGGGCAAGTCGCCGCGCAGCGCGACGATGCGGTTGATCTTCGGGTTGGCGCGGTAGGTGGCCAGGGTCTCGGCGATGCTCGTCGCGCGTCGAGCCGACGCAGGACAGGTGCGGCGCCGCTTCGTGGCCCGCAGCGGCGATCGCCTGCACGGTCTTCAAGGTTTTTTCGCGCGTCGAGCCGCCGGCGCCGTAGGTGACGCTGAAGTACTGCGGCTTCAGCGTCGCGAGTTCGGGCACGACTTGCGTGATGAGCTTTTCGTCGCCGACCGGCGTGTTGGGCGGGAAGAACTCGAAGCTGATGGGGATGCTCTTGCTCATGGGTTTCTGGGCCCAGACGAAGTGTTCGCGGTTGCCGTCGCCGCCGGCGACAGTGCTTTCGAAATAGTCGCGCAGCACGAGGTTGCGTTTGCGGCAGGCGGCCTGCATGCGCGCCTTGACGTGGCCGTGCGCCACTGGGTCGTTGACCAGGCCGTGCTTGCCGATGTCGCCCGGCTGCAGCTCGAACTGCGGTTTCACCAGCAGCAGCAGGTCGCCTGCGGCCAGCGGCAGCAGCGCGTCGAGCACCAGGGTCAGCGAGATGAACGACAGGTCGGCCACCACCAGGTCGTAAGCTGGCGCGCGGCAATTGCGCGGCGGTCAGATGGCGCGCGTTGATGCCTTCGAGCGCCGTCACGCGCGGGTCGTCGCGCAGCTTGGCGTGCAGCTGGCCGTGCCCGACGTCGATGCCGACGACCGACGCAGCGCCGCGCGCCAGCAGACCTCGGTGAAGCCGCCCGTGCTCTGGCCGACGTCCAGGCAGTGCCGGCCCGTGACGTCGATCGCGCAATGCGTCAGCGCCGCGTCGAGCTTCAAGCCCGCCCGCGACACCCAGCGCAGCTCGGCGTCATCGGTGACTTCGAGCTCGCATCCCTCGGGCAGGTCTTCGCCTGCTTTCTTCGGCAATGCCCAGCCCTTGGGCCCGAGCCAACGCACGGCGCCATGCTCGATCAGCCGTTGCGCGGCCGATCGAGTGGGCGCCAGGCCGCGTTGGACGAGCAGTTGGTCCGCTCGCATCGGCCGCCTCAATACCGGTAGGTGTCGGGCTTGTACGGCCCCTGCTTCGGCACGCCGATGTACGCCGCCTGCTCGTCGCTGAGTTCGGTCAGCATCGCGCCGACCTTCTTCAGGTGCAGGCGCGCGACCTTTTCATCGAGGTGCTTCGGCAGCACATAGACCTTGCCCACGTCGTACGAATCGCTGTGCGCGAAGAGTTCGATCTGCGCGATCGTCTGGTTCGCAAAGCTCGACGACATGACGAAGCTCGGATGGCCTGTGGCGCAACCCAGGTTCACCAGGCGGCCCTTGGCCAGCAGGATGATCTTCTTGCCGTCCGGGAAATTGACGTGATCGACCTGCGGCTTGATCTCGTCCCACTGGCACTTCTCGAGCGACGCGACGTCGATCTCGTTGTCGAAGTGGCCGATGTTGCAGACGATGGCCTCGTCCTTCATCGCCGCCATGTGCTCATAGCGGATGACGTTCTTGTTGCCGGTGGCGGAGACGAAGATGTCGGCCTTGTCGGCGGCGTACTCCATCGTCACGACCTTGTAGCCTTCCATCGCCGCCTGCAGCGCGTTGATCGGGTCGATCTCGGTCACCCAGACTTGCGCCGACAGCGCGCGCAGCGCCTGCGCCGAGCCCTTGCCGACGTCGCCGTAGCCGGCCACGCAGGCGACCTTGCCGGCGATCATCACGTCGGTCGCGCGCTTGATCGAATCGACCAGCGACTCGCGGCAGCCGTAGAGGTTGTCGAACTTGCTCTTCGTCACCGAGTCGTTGACGTTGATGGCGCGGAACATCAGCGTGCCCTTGACGCTCATTTCCTTCAGGCGGTGCACGCCGGTGGTCGTTTCTTCGGTGACGCCGATGATCTGCGCGCTTTTGCGCGAGTACCAGGTCGGATCGACGGCGAGCTTGGCGCGGATGGCGGCGTACAGGCAGGTCTCTTCTTCGCTCGTCGGCTTGTCGAGCAGCGACAGGTCCTTCTCGGCGCGCTTGCCCAGGTGCATCAGCAGCGTCGCGTCGCCGCCGTCGTCGAGGATCATGTTCGGGCCTTCGCCTTCGCTGCCCTTGGCGCCGAACTCGAAGATGCGGTGCGTGTAGTCCCAGTAGTCGGTCAGCGTCTCGCCCTTGTAGGCGAAGACCGGCGTGCCCACGACGGCCAGCGCGGCGGCGGCGTGGTCCTGCGTGCTGAAGATGTTGCACGAGGCCCAGCGCACCTGCGCGCCGAGCGCTTGCAGCGTCTCGACGAGCACAGCGGTCTGGATCGTCATGTGCAGGCTGCCGGTGATGCGCGCGCCCTTGAGCGGCTGCGTCTTGGCAAATTCCTGGCGGATCGCCATCAGACCGGGCATCTCGGTCTCGGCGATCTTGATTTCCTTGCGGCCCCAGTCGGCGAGCGACAGGTCGGCAACGTGGTGGTCTTGGGTGCTGGGTTTCAGAACGGCATTCATCGGGGGCAGGCTCCAAACGTGGATGGACCCTGAACGACGACGCGGCGGCCTGACTGGAAGGCTCACCCACGACGGTCGTGCAGGTGAGCGCGGTTGCAAGAGGAAGCCTTCCGAGCCTGGCTCCGAGCCCCTGACGGGACGGAGTTGCAACGCTCCTCGGAAGGAGCCCCAATTGTAGCGGCGCGGCAGAAACCCCGGCCGCCCCTTGGTTCAGGACTGCGCCACTGGCATGAATTCGTCCGCACGGCCAGCCACCGGCGAAGCCCGGCCGACGATCAGCGTGTCGACGTTGCCGATCGTCTTGGCTTCTTTCTGCGTGTAGGGCAGCCGGTGCAGCACGTAACGCATGGCGTTCAGGCGCGCGCGCTTCTTGCAATCGGACTTGATCACGGTCCACGGCGCATCCGAGGTGTCGCAGTGCAGGAACATGGCCTCTTTGGCGCGCGTGTAGTCGTCCCACTTGCCGAGCGAGGCCATGTCGATCGGCGACAACTTCCACTGCTTGAGCGGATGGGCCTCGCGCTCCTTGAAGCGGCGCCGCTGTTCGCGACGGCTGACCGAGAACCAGAACTTGAACAGGTGCACGCCCGAACGCACCAGGTGGCGCTCGAACTCAGGCGCCTGGCGCATGAACTCGTCGTATTCGGTCTGCGAGCAGAAGCCCATGACGCGCTCGACGCCGGTGCGGTTGTACCAGCTGCGGTCGAAGAGCACGATCTCGCCGCGCGTCGGCAGGTGCTCGACGTAGCGCTGGAAGTACCACTGGCCGCGCTCGACCTCGCTCGGCTTTTCAAGCGCCACGACGCGCGCACCGCGAGGGTTCAGGTGTTCCATGAACCGTTTGATGGCGCCGCCCTTGCCGGCGGCGTCGCGGCCTTCGAACAGGATGACCACGCGCTGGCCGGTTTCCTTGACCCAGGCCTGCAGTTTGAGCAGTTCGACCTGCAGCCGGTACTTCTGCCTTTCGTAGGTCTTGCGCGACATCAGGTTGGCGTACGGGTACACGCCCTCGCGCCAGTTGGGCACCAACTCCGTGTCGGGGCCGGCGCTGAACGAACCGTCGTCATGCGCTGGCCGCGCCGCGGCCAGCGCCCGCTTGAGCGCCTTGCGCTCGTCGGGCGACGCGCCGTCGAGCAGCGCCTGCAGCCGCTCGATCGTTTTGTTGTTCGCGGTTTCGCCCAGCAGATCGGCCACGGCCAGCGCCTGCACGGTCGTCTGGCGCGTGTTCGCGCGGGTCACCCGGTCGCCCTCGAGCGTGTGCCGGTCCAGTGCTGGCGGCACGTCACCTTCGCGTACCCGGCGCGGCGCCGAACGTCTGGCGGGCGTGGCTTTGGCCGCGCGGCGCGCGGCCGGGGGGGCAGAGGGGCTTGCGGCAGAATCCTTGGCCATGGCGGTCCGTGACGGCAGATGAAAAATCGATGATCGGCAGCTCAGCCCGCAGCGCGTTTGACTTGCATCAATCTCGCGCCCTCCGTTACGCCTTGTGCCGATGAACGCCGAGCCGCGGCCGTGGTCCGCTTGCCCCGCCCACACGCTGTGCACGGTCAGCGGCGTGTTCACCGACATCGACGACACGCTGACCCGCGACGGCGCCATCGAGCCGGTGGCGCTGGCGGCATTGCACGCCTGCACGCGGCCTGCGTGCCGGTGATCGCCATCACCGGGCGGCCCGTCGGCTGGAGCGAAGGCCTTCGCGCGGCAACTGGCCACTGGCCGCCATCGTTCCGGAGAACGGCGCGGTGGCGTTGATCCGCGACGGCGATCGCGTGCTCACCGAGTACGCGCAAGACGCCGCCACGCGCGAACACAACGCGCACCGCTTGCGCGAAGTGGCGGCGCGCGTGCTTGCCGAGGTGCCCGGCGCCACGCTGGCGCGCGACAGCGCCGGCCGGGTCACCGACATCGCCGTCGATCACAGCGAGTTCGCGCATCTCGGACGACGCCACCATCGAGCGTGTCGTCGGATTGATGCGCGAAGAAGGCATGACCGCCACCGTCAGCTCGATCCACATCAACGGCTGGTTCGGCGATCACGACAAGCTCGTCCGGCGCGCGCTGGATGATCGCGGCGCCTGTTCAACTGCGAACTCGACGCCGCGCGCTGGGTCTACGTCGGCGACTCGACCAACGACCAGACGATGTTCGGCCACTTCGCGCTCTCGGTCGGCGTGGCCAACCTGCGCGAGTTCGCCGCGCAGCTGCGCACCTGGCCGGCGTTCATCACCGACGGCGAGCGCGGCGCCGGCTTTGCCGAGGTGGCGCAGCGCGTGCTCCAGGCCCGGCCACCGCGATGAGCCCGGTCGGCGCACCGGTGCGCGCAGCGTTGGCGCTGGCGCTTGGCGGCCGCAGTGTCGCTCGGCCTGTCGCGCTTCTCCTATGCGCTGCTGCTGCCACCGATGCGCAGCGACCTGGCCTGGAGCTACACGACGGCGGGCGCGATGAACACGGTCAACGCTGCCGGCTACCTGGCCGGCGCGTTGATGGCGCCGCGTTGGCTGGCGCGCCACGATGCGCGGCGGGTCATGCTGATCGGCGGCACCGTGGCGGCGCTGTTGTTGGCGTTGCATGCGCTGGTTCGCGGCGACGCTGGCCTTGTATGCCGTGCGCCGGCTGACCGGCATGGCCAGCGCGGCATCGTTCATCGGCGGTGGGCTGCTCGCGGCGCGCCTGGCCGGCGCCGGCCAGGGTCTGCAGGCCGGCACGGTGCTCGGGCTGTACTACGGCGGCACCGGGCTGGGCATCGTCGCCTCGGCGCTCGTGGTGCCGCCGTTCGTCGCGACCTCGGCGGCGGGATGGCCGGGCGCGTGGCTGGCCTTGGCGGCGCTCGCCGCCATCTGCACGGCCGTGACGGCGCATGCTGACGCGCGAACTTCATGCGCCGCCGGTGGCGCGCGCCGAGCGCGCATCGTTCGCGTGGTCGCCGATGGCTTTTGGCCTGGCCGGCTACCTGTGCTTCGGCCTGGGCTACATCGGCTACATGACCTTCATCGTCACGCTGCTGCGCGAACAGGGGCTCGCCGGCGCTGCGATCAGCGCGTTCTACATCCTGCTCGGTGCCGCGGTGATCGCCTCGTCGTGGCTGTGGGCGGGCCTGTTGCAGCGCTGGCGCGGCGGCGGCGTGCTGGCCCTGCTCAACGCGCTGCTGGCCGTGGCCACGCTGTTGCCCGTGGTCTCGCGCAGCACGCCGGCCGCATTCGCCTCGGGGCTGCTGTTCGGCGCCGTGTTCCTCCAGGTCGTCGCGGCGACGACGGCGCTGGTGCGGCACAACCTGCCGGCGGCGGCGTGGCCGGCCGGCATCACGGCCTTCACGATCATCTTTGCGGCCGGGCAGATCGTCGGGCCGACGGTCGTCGGCTACGTCGCCGACAGCGCCGGCGGGCTGCTGCGCGGCTTGGCCCTCAGCGCCGGTGTGCTGGCGCTGGGCGCCGTGCTGGCCAGCCTGCAACGACCTCTCGTCCCGCAGGCTGGGCCACCGATGACGACGACACGACGCCTGCTGCTGCTCAGCGTCTCCGCCGGTGCCGGCCATGTGCGCGCGGCGCAGGCGCTCGAAGCGGCGGCCTTGGCGCGCGGCGATATCGAGGTGACGCATCTCGATGTGCTGACGCTCGTGCCGGCATGGTTTCGCAAGGCGTACGGCGAGTGGTACCTCGATCTGGTCGAGCGCCACCCCAACCTGTGGGCGCATCTCTACCAGAAGAGCGACCGCACGCCGGCCGATGCCTGGGAGCACAAGCTGCGCCGTGCGGTCGAGCGCGTCAGCACGCGCGAGCTGGGCACGGCATTGCGCGAGGCGCAGCCCGACGCGGTGATCTGCACGCATTTCCTGCCGGCCGAGTTGCTGGCGCGGGCCACGCTGCGCGGCAAGCGCGCTGCCGCCACTGTGGGTGCAGGTCACCGACTTCGACTTGCACCGCCTGTGGGTGCAGCCCGGCGTCGCCGGCTACTGCGTGGCCAGCGACGAGATTGCATTTCGCCTGCGTGAGGCCTTGCCCAGCGTGCGTGTGCAGGTCACCGGCATTCCGGTCATGCCGGCCTTTGCCACGCGCGCGCCTCGCGCCGAGTGCGCGCGCGAACTCGGCCTGCAAGCCGATCGTTTGACGGCGATGGTGATGACCGGCGGCGCCGGCCTGGCCAGCGCCGGCGCGATGGTCGAACGATTGCTGCGTTTGCCCGGCGAGTTGCAAGTGGTGGCGATCGCCGGCCGCAACGCTCCCCTGCTGGCGCGCTACGAGGCGCTGGCGCGCGAGCACCCGGGCCGCATGGTCGCGCTCGGCTTCACGAAGACAATCGAGCGCGTGATGGCGGCCAGCGATCTGTGCATCACCAAGCCCGGCGGGCTGTCGACCTCGGAGTGCCTGGCGATCGGCCTGCCGATGCTGCTGATCTCGCCGATCCCCGGCCAGGAAGAGCGCAACGCGCAATACCTGCTCGAACAAGGTGCGGCCTGGCTGGCGATGGACGAGTTGGCGCTCGCGTGGCGCATGCAGCAGTTGCTCGCCGCGCCCGACATCCTGGCGCGCCTGCGCGAGCGCGCGCTGGCGCTCGGCCGGCCGCAGGCCGCGGCGCAGGTGTTGAACGCGGTGCTCGGCGCGTGATCACGCGCCGCCGCGTCTTTCAGAGCTTGCCTGCTCGCGCCGGTGCTGGCCAGCGCGCGACCTTTGCGCGCGGGCGATGAAGTCACCGTCTTCCCCACGCTCGCGCACCGCTTGCCGGACGGCGCCCTGCAAGTGCGCATCGAAGCCTGGGTCTTCGAGCGCGAGCGCAACCCGACGCGCACGCGCTTGCTGGCGCGCGCGCTCGGCCTCGACCTCGATGATCTCGGCGTGGCCGATCGGCGGCGTTTCAGGCAGCGCGCGGCGCTGTTCGGTGCCGATGCAAAAGACGGCCGCGAACTCGCGGCGCATTTGCCGGGCCGCGTCACGCGCGCGCTGCCGCCCAGCGACGACCAAGGGCGCGTGCGCGCCGCGCTGCCGCTCGCGGGCTCACCGCGCGCGGGCCAATGGATCGACTGGGCCGTGGCCTCCGGCACGCGCCGCTTTGCCAGCCGCGCGCAATGGATCGGCGACGAAGGCCTCAGCGTCGTCTGCGACATCGACGACACGATCAAGCACACGCAGGTGCGGCAGCGCCGCGAGATGCTGCTCAACACCTTTGCGCGCGAGTTCACGGCGGTGGCGGGCATGGCGGACTGGACCCGGCGCCTTGCAGACACCGAGCCCGGCGTGGCCTTCCACTACGTCTCGGGCTCGCCGCTGCAGCTGATGCCGCCGCTCGGCGAGTTTCTGCGCGCCAACCGCTTTGTTGACGGCAGCGTGCACCTGCGTGCCTTCTCGTTCAATCCATCGGCCTTGCTCGACGAGGAAGGCGACCTCGCGCCACAAACACGCCGAGATCGCGCAATTGCTGGCCGACCATCCGCGGCGGCGCTTCGTGCTGGTCGGCGATTCCGGCGAGCGCGACCCGGAGGTCTATGGCGCCGTGGCACGCGAACAGCGCTTCACGCATCGCCGCGGTGCTGATCCGCGACGTCACCGGCGACCCAGCCGACGGCGATCGCTACCGGCAGGCCTTCGACGGCGTCGCGTCCGAGCGTTGGCGCTTGTTCACCGAACCGGCGACGCTGCCGCTGCGCTGGGACCGGTAGCGCGCGCTGTGTGGCCTCAGACCCCGAGCGCGTCCAGGTCGGCGCCGACGCGCTGCAGCCAGACCTTCAGCCGCTGACGTTCGAGCAAGCCCAGCTTGCCCGGTTGCACCGCGGCCCAGAAGCTGGTGTCCTGGGCGTCGATCTTCTGCAGCGTGGCGTCGGGCAGCTTGCGCAGGCGCAGCGTGCGCGCGCCCTGCGTCGCGCGGGCGCTGTCGAGCACGCCGGAAGCGTCGAGCTGGTCGAAACGATCGCCGCGCACTTCGTTCAACACCACCACCAGCGGCAGTGCGGCGCCGGGGCCGGCGAGCCAGCGCTCGAGCAGGTCCACCGAATCGCGTCCGGCGTCCATCACGTGCCAGTAGCGCAGGCCCACGTCCAGCTCGGCGGCCATCTCCGCAACGGCAGCGTCGTCGAGCCACTTCACCAGCGCGTCCTGCGTCTGCGCCGCCAGGTCCACCAGCACGCGCCGACCGGGGTCGGCCGCCGCGGCTTCGATGACCCGGTCGAGACTGTCGTGCGCGTCCAGCGGCATTGGCGCCGCGTAGTCGGCATAAAAGCGCAGCAGGGCGCCGTGCGAGCGGTCGGTGTCGAAGCCGACGAAGGGCAGGCCGCGGTCGATGAAGTGCTGTGCCAGCACGCGCGCCAGCAGCGACTTGCCGACACCGCCTTTCTCACCGCCGATGAAATGGATGTGGCTCATCAGTGAAGGTTCTGTGTGCGCAAAAACATGGGGAGCGGCGCAAGCGCCGAGCGTCGGCTCATGGTAACCGCGCCGCCGTCGCGCGCCGGACGAGCGTGCAGAATCCGATCGAGTTCGAGAGGCTGAACGCCAGCGATGAGAGGAGCCGCGATGCCCGACCCGAAGCTGATCCTCGACCACGTCTACGACCACGAGGCCAGCCAACCCGAACGCGTGTTCCTGACGCAGCCGGTGGGCGGCGGCGACGTCGTCGACTACACCTGGGGCCGCACCGTCGGCGAGGCGCGGCGCATGGCGGCGCACCTGCAGAGCCTGGGCATCGCGCCCGGCGCGCGCATCGCGATGATCACCAAGAACTGCGCGCACTTCCTCATCGCCGAGCTGGCGATCTGGATGGCCGGCGGCACCACGGTGGCGATCTTTCCGACCGAGACCGCCGAGCACCTGCGCTACGTGCTCGAGCACAGCGAAGCCAGCGCTGCTCTTCGTCGGCAAGCTCGAGCAGTGGCCGCAGCAGGCCGCGGGCGTGCCGGCGGGCCTGCCCTGCATCGCGCTGCCGCTCGCGCCCGCCACCTCGTTCGATCGCTGGGACGAGATCGTCGCCCGCACCGCACCGCTGCCCGGGCGGCCGCAGCGCGGCGCCGACGACCTGGCGATGATCTGCTACACGTCGGGATCGACCGGCCAGCCCAAGGGTGTGATGCACAACTTCGGCCGCATCACGCGCACCATCGAATGCATGCTGGCCGACCCGAACGCCAGCTGCCTGCCGGTGTGCCCTGGCGCGCGATCTCCTACCTGCCGCTGTCGCACATCTACGAGCGCGCGGTGGTGGCCTGCCGCTGCCTGCAGGCGGGCGATGGGCAGATCTTCTTCAGCGACTCGCTCGAGACCTTCCTCGATGATGTGAAACGCGCGCGGCCGACGGTCTTCGTCTCGGTGCCGCGCCTGTGGCTCAAGTTCCAGCAGGGTGTGCTGCAGAAGATGCCGGCGGAAAAGCTCGATGCGCTGCTCGCGGACCCGGCCACCGCAGCGGCCACCGGCCGACAGGTTCTCGCCAGCCTGGGCCTGGCTGAAGTCTGCCGCGCTTCGAGCGGTGCCGCGCCGATCCCGCCCTCGCTGCTGGCCTGGTACCGGCGCCTGGGCCTGCCGCTGATCGAGGGCTACGGCATGACCGAAGACTTCGCCTACTCGCACCGCACGACCAACGACTTCAAGCCGAGCGGTCATGTCGGCGTCGCCTCGCCCGGCGTGCAGGTGCGCATCGCCGACGACGGCGAGGTGCTCATCAAGTCGCCCGGGCAGATGGTCGGCTACTACAAGCGGCCCGACCTGAACGCCGTGGCCTTCACCGACGACGGCTACTTCCGCACCGGCGACATGGGTGAGCTCGCCGCCGACGGCCAGTTGAAGCTCACCGGCCGCGTGAAGGAACTGTTCAAGACGGCCAAGGGCAAGTACGTGGCGCCGGCGCCGATCGAAGGGCCTGCTCAACGCGCACCCGATGGTCGAGCAGGCCATCGTCTCGGGCGTCGGCCAGCCGCAGCCCTACGCGCTGGTGGTGCCGGCTGAATCGCTGCGCGCGAGGCTCGACGATGAGGCCGTGCGCGAGCGGGTCACCGCAGCGATGGACCAGTTGCTGCACGAGGTCAACGAGAGCCTGCCTGCACACGAGCGCCTGCTGCGCCTGGTGATCAGCCGCGAGCCCTGGACGGTCGACAACGGCTGCCTGACGCCGACGATGAAGATCAAGCGCAGCCGCATCGAGGCCGGGCTGACGGCGAAGGTCGATCGACTGGTACGCCGCGGCAGGCCCGGTGGTGTGGGCTTGAGGGTCGGCAACGCGTGGGTGTCAGCGCAGCTGCAGAAAAGTCTCGAGCCGGCCGAGTTCGTCGGCCAGCGCGCGCTTGAACGCCGCGTCGCGCGGCGCCTTGCCGCTTGCATAGCCGAGCTGCGCATCGAGCGCACCGTCGCGCCACGCCACGTTGCCCCAGCCGATGACTTGATCGCGCCACAGCAGCGGCAGCGCGTAGTAGCCGCGTACGCGTTTCGGCGCCGGCGTGTAGGCCTCGAAGCGGTAGGCCCAGCCCCACAGCAGCTCGAAGCGCGGCCGGTCCCAGACGATCGGGTCGAACGGCGCGAGCAGGCGCACGGCGTCGTCGGGCTGGTGGCGCTTTGAAGCAGGGTTTTCGCCCACCGGCCAGACCCACGTCACGCCATCGACAGTGGCGCTCGGCAAGCGCTGCTTCGCGCGCGTCAGCGCAGCCCGGCGCGCATCGCGCCACTGCGGCGTGGCCGAGGCCAGGTGCATCACCAGGCCGCTGAACGACGCCGCCGGCAGCGGCGCGTACTTGGCGGCGATCACATCGACCAGCGCGTCCATCGCTGCGGCCGCATCGGGGGCGGCGTCATGCGTGTCGCGCGCCGCATAACAACGCGTGCCGCCCTCGCGCCGCGCCACGCGCAACAGGCCGCGGTAGTGCATGCCGTCGAGCAGCTGCGTGCTGGCGTTCGACGATCCGCCGAACCAGTTTTTCGTCTTGCCGTGCTGGAAGTGTTCATCGACCTCGCGCGGATGCACGACGCCGCGCTCGCGCACGAACGCGAGCACCTCGTGTGCCTGGGTCCAGCGCGATTTCGGCCACACAGTGCGCGCCGTGCGCGGGTGCATCAGCCGGTGCAGCTCTCGCGACACGAAACCGTAGTTGACGAAGAAGTCTTCCTCGATCGCCAGCCGCGGGTAACGCGCTTCGAGGTCGCCAGCGCGGTAGTCGGCGACGCGGTGGCGCAGCGTCAGGTCCTGCGCGCGCGCCGGGGCGCGGATCGGGTCGGCCTGCACGAAGCCGAGCTTGTTGATCGCCTTGGGCAGCGTGGTCGGGGTGAACAGCGTGCGCGCCACGGCGTGGCGGCGCAGGGCGTCGAGGGTGAGGCTTGGCATGGGCGCCAAGCGTACCCGCGGTGGGTGTCAGTGCGGCAGCAACGCAGCGGCGGCCAGGCACAGCGTTGCAATGGCGATGCCGGTGTTCGGAATCCAGAACCAGCAGCGCCAGCCGATCGCGCCGTAGAGCGCGGCAACGCCTGCCGGCAGCAGCGCCAGCCCTGCCGGGGCCGACGCGGGCCACAAGCTCCACACGGCCGCTGCCGCTCCGAAGACGATCGCGCCCAGGCTGTGACTCAGGTTGAAGCCGACCCAGGCTTGCCACATCGTGATCTGGCTGCCGCGCGCCAGGCGCACACCGGTGCCGCGCATCGCCGCCGTCACACCGGCGTCGGCCGGCACCAAGCGGCGTGGATGACGGATGTCGGCCAGCGTGTACGCGCCGTGCAGCACACCCAGCAACATGAAGATCGCACCGCCGAGCGCGTAGAACAGGGTGCTCACGCGCGATTCATCACTGCAGTTTCAGCCGCGAGCCAATGCTGCACCGCATCCGGCAGGCGCTGCGGTGCGAACGCGTGCCCCATCTGCGCATACGACTGCGCGTTGGGCACCAGCCCGCCCTTGGCCACCGCGGCGCCTTTCATGTAGCCGGCGGCGCACAGCGTGCCGTCTTCGCGCGCGAACTCGAACCGCATGTAGTTCCAGGCAGCGTCGGCACCGGCGAGCGTGAACGACAGGCGGTAGCGTTGCCAGGGCTTCAAGCTCTTGCGGTAGGTGATGACCGCGCCGCCCGACATCGGCCGCCAGCCGGCTTTGAACATCACGCGCGCGAATCCGCTGCGCACGAAGTACTCGACCAGCATCAGGTCGATGATCGTCAGGTATCGGCCGTTGTTCATGTGGCCGTTGATGTCGAGGTCGCCCGGCCAGACACGCAGTCGTGCGTTCGATGGTGTCGCCCGGGGCGATGCGTGGCAGGCGGCGGCTGCGCAGCAACGCCCACAGCAGGCGAAGATAGAGGTTCATGGTCGATCTACAATTGGTTCGATTGAGAACAATATAGTTCAAAACAGAACGAAAGACAAGTGCATGGCCCAACCGCCGCCCCGCCGCGCCAGTGATGAAAGCGCCACCCGCTCTTGGCTGTCCGTCGTGCGCGCCTACAACCTGTGCGATGCGCTGATGGCGCGCCGCCTCGGCGCCCTCGGCGTGCGCACCGCAGAGCACGAGATCCTGGCCAACCTGCGGCGTGAGCCGGGCTTGAGCCAACAGGCCCTGGCCGCGCGCTGCTTCACCGCCAAGAGCCACATCAGCGGGTTGCTGTCCGACCTGGAAGCACGCGGCTGGGTGCGCCGCGAACCCGACCCGGCCGACGCCCGCGCCAAGCGCCTGTTCCTCGCCGCGGCCGGCGCGCGCATGGCCGAGCGCACGGCGCAGGTGCAGGCCGACGTGGTGGCCTTGATGTCGGGCGCCACCACCGCGGCGTCGATGGCGCAAGTGCAGGCTGCGATGACAGCCGTCAGCGAGCAGCTACAGGCGGCTTTGGATTCAGGCGACTGAGCTGGGCGTCGTGCCAGCGCGACAGCAGCGCCACCGCCGCGATAGCACCGACGCCCGCCAGCGCCATGTCCTTCTGCGTATCCCACGGATCGCCCTGCGTGCCGAGGAATTCCTCAGCGCCTTGGCCGAGCGCCACCGCGGCGCCCCACTCGATCAACTCGTAGACCGCGCTGACGCCCAGGCAAGACAGCACGACGACGACTGCCAGCCACGCGCCGCGCTGCAGGCCGGTGTGCCGCAGCAGCAGCTCGCGCGCCGCGATCGCGGGGATGAAGCCTTGCGCGAAATGGCCGATGCCGTCGTACGGGTTGCGCGCCAGGCCGAACGCGCTTTGCATCCAGTCGCCGAGCGGCACGCGGGCGTAGGTGTAGTGGCCGCCGAGCATCAGCACCGCGGCGTGGACGAAGATCAGCGCGTAGAGCAGCGGCGTCAGCGGGAAGCGCTGGTGACTGAGCCACAGGACGATCAGCACGATCACGACCGGCGCCACTTCCATCGCCCAGGTCGGCAGGTCGTGCGGCTTGTAGCCGGACAGCGCGAGCAACACGATCATGGCGGCGCTGTAGAGGGCCAATGAGCGGGCACTGAGGGTCTGCGTCATCGCACCATCATCGCATCGGCTCTGCGCAGTGCGCGATGTCGGCTTGACGTTCGAAGCACGTGATAGCGAAAAACACGACGGGCGACTTTCGTCGCCCGTCAGGTCAGCGGCTTTGCAAAGGACTTCTTGGGTACCGGAAAAACGCGCGCTGTGCGCGCGGCGGCTCTACAGGCCGGCGGCTGCGCGCAGCGCGGCGACTTTGTCCGTCCGTTCCCACGTGAACTCGGGCTCCTCGCGCCCGAAGTGCCCATACGCCGCCGTCTTCTCGTAGATCGGCCGGCGCAGGTCGAGCATTTCGATGATGCCGCGCGGGCGCAGGTCGAAGTGCTCGGCCACGAGCTTGGTCAGCTTGTCGTCGCTGATCTTGCCGGTGCCTTCGGTGTAGACGGTGATGTTCATCGGCCGCGCGACGCCGATCGCGTACGCCACCTGGATCTGGCATTGCCGCGCCAGGCCGGCGGCGACGATGTTCTTGGCGACGTAGCGCGCGGCGTAAGCGGCCGAGCGATCGACCTTGGTCGGGTCCTTGCCGGAGAACGCGCCGCCGCCGTGCGGGCAGGCGCCGCCGTAGGTGTCGACGATGATCTTGCGGCCGGTCAAACCGCAATCGCCCTGCGGGCCGCCGATGACGAAGCGGCCGGTCGGGTTGATCAGGTACTTGGTGTCCTTCAGCCACTCCTTGGGCAGCACCGGCTTGATGATCTCTTCGATGATGGCTTCGGTGAACGAGGCCTTCATCTTCTTGGCGGTCTCGCTCTGGTCGGGGCTGTGCTGCGTTGACAGCACCACGGTGTCGATGCTGTGCGGCTTGCCGTCCACGTAGCGCATCGTCACCTGGCTCTTCGCGTCGGGGCGCAGGAAGGGCAGGCGGCCGTCCTTGCGCAGTTGCGCCTGGCGCTCGACCAGGCGGTGCGCGTAGTAGATCGGCGCGGGCATCAGCTCGGGCGTTTCGTCGCAGGCGTAGCCGAACATCAGGCCCTGGTCGCCGGCGCCGGTGTTGAGCACGTCGTCGCTGGCCTGATCGACGCCCTGGGCGATGTCGTTGCTCTGCTTGTCGTAGGCCACCAGCACCGCGCAGCCCTTGTGGTCGATGCCGTAGTCGGTGTTGTCGTAGCCGATGCGCTTGATGGTGTCGCGCGCGACCTGGATGTAGTCCACGTGCGCGTTGGTCGTGATCTCGCCGGCCAGCACCACCAGGCCGGTGTTGGTCAGCGTTTCAGCGGCGACGCGGCTGACCGGGTCCTGCTTGAAGATCGCGTCGAGGATGGCGTCGCTGATCTGGTCGGCCACCTTGTCGGGGTGGCCTTCGGAAACGGATTCGCTGGTGAACAGAAAGTCGGTGCTTGCCACTTCGTAAACTCCTCAAATGAAAACAGGTTTCGATTTCCGGGCCTTGCGTGGCGCCGGACTCGAAACCTGGAGGAGCTTGCGGCGAACGCTTTAGCAGGATTTTTGAATCGCCCCGCAAGTAGTTCATAACTCGGCGATGCGCCAATTATAAGAACCATGCTGTCCCCTTTGCCCATGTTGCGTTGGCTGTCCCACCGATCCTTGGGGTTCCTGCACGCTTTGGGGGCGCTGCTGGGCTGGGTGGGCTTTGCCGTGTCGGGCAGCTACCGCCGCCGGCTGCGCGCCAATGCGTTGCTCGGTGGTGCGAGCCAGACGCAGTGGCGTGCTTCCGTGGGTCATGCCGGCCGCATGGTGGCCGAGCTGCCGCGGCTGTGGCTGCGGCCGGCCACGCAGCCGCTGGCGCCGGCAGCGCAGTGGGAGGGCGCCGAGCGCATCGAGCGCGCGCTCGATGCCGGCCTTGGGCTGCTGCTGCTGACGCCGCACCTCGGCGCCTTCGAGGTCATCGCGCAGGCCTACGCCGAGCGCTTCGGCGCGCGCCAACCGATGGTGGCGCTGTACCGGCCGGCGCGTCAGGCCTGGCTGCGTGAGCTCGAAGAAACCTCGCGCCACCGGCCGGGTCTGCTCACCGCGCCGGCTTCGCTGGCTGGCGTGCGGCAGATGCTGCGCGCACTGCGACAAGGCCAGACCGTCGGCCTGTTGCCGGATCAGGTGCCGCCCGACGGCATGGGCGTGTGGGCGCCGTTCTTCGGCCAGCGTGCGTACACGATGACCTTGGCCGCCAAGCTGTCGCTGCAGACCGGCGCGCCGATGCTGCTGATGCTCGGCCAGCGGTTGCCGCGTGCGCAGGGCTGGCGCGTCCGGGTCTTCGACATGCCGGAAGCGCTGCCCGACGGGTTCGATGGTGACGAAGCGGCGCATCAGGTGGCGTGCGCGGCAGTGATGAACCGCGCGATGGAGTTCCTGATCCGCCAGTGCCCCGAGCAGTACCTGTGGGGCTATCACCGCTTCAAAGGTCCTCGCGGATCATGAACCTCGGTGCCCGCTTCGCCATTGCGTTTCTGTGGCTCGTGCATTGGTTGCCCGCCAGCTGGCAGTCGACGATCGGCGCGCTGGTTGGCGCGCTGGCGTACCGCCTGGCCGGCGGCCGTCGGCGTGTGGCGCGGCGCAACCTCGAGCTGTGTTTGCCAGAACTGGACAAGTCCGCGCGCGAGCAACTGGTGCGAGATCACTTCCGCTGGTTGGGCAGAAGCATCGTCGAGCGCGGCCTGCTCTGGTACGCGCCGCGCGAACGCCTGATGGGTCTGATCGAAGTGCAGGGCGACCTGACGTTCGCCGAGCGCAGCGAAGCGCCGGTGATGTGGCTGGTGCCGCACTTCATGGCGCTCGAAGCTGCTGCGACGGCGGTGCAGCTGTTTCAGTCGCGGCGCGGCGCGACGATCTACCAGAAGCAGAGCAGCGAGGTCTTCGACGCCGCCGTGCGCGCCGGGCGCGAGCGCTTCGGCGACTCGGTGCTGTTCTCACGCAAGGACAGCGCCAAGCCCCTGATCCGTGCCATCCGCCAGGACAAGCTGGGCTTTTTCAACCTGCCCGACATGGACTTCGGCAGGAAGGAGTCGGAGTTCGTGCCCTTCTTCGGCGTGCCGGCGGCGACGATCGTGGCGCCGGCGCGCATGGCCAGGATGCTCGGCATGGTGGTGCAGCCGGTGGTGGCCGAGATGCGCGAGGGCGGCGGCTGGCGTGTCACCTTCCACGAGCCGTGGCAGGGCTGGCCGACCGATGATCCGATTGCCGACACGCTGCACATGAACCAGTGGATCGAAGCCGAAGTGCGCCGCCATCCGGCGCAGTACCTGTGGGTGCACAAGCGTTTCAAGACGCGTCCGCGTGGCGAGCCTGGCTTCTATTGAGGCCGGATAATCCATCGATGAGATTGCCCTTCACAAAAATGCAAGGCGCGGGCAACGACTTTGTCGTGCTCGACGCCACGCGCACGCCGATCGACCTCACGTTGGAGCAGGTGCAGCGCCTCGGCGACCGGCGCTTCGGCGTCGGCGCCGATCAGATCCTTGTCGTCGAGAAGAGCGACACGCCGGGCATCGATTTCCGGTACCGCATCTACAACGGTTTTTCCGGCGACGAGGTCGAGCACTGCGGCAACGGTGCGCGCTGCTTCGTGCGCTATGTGCGCGACAAGGGCCTGACCGACAAGGCGACGGTGCGTGTCGAGACGGTCAACAACCAGCTCGAGCTGCACTGGCGCGGCGATGGCCGGGTGACGGTGGACATGAACACGCCGGTATTCGATCTCGAGCGCGTGCCGTTCGATGCCAGCGGCTTGACGCCGCGCGAGGTCAACGGCTTCGCGCTGTGGCCGGTCGATATACACGAGCCCCCACGCGGCGGAGTACCGCCGCTGCCCCCCGAGGGGGCGCCGCCGCCTCGGGAACGGCCCGTCGTCGGCGCGGGCCGCACCATCGAGCTGGCCGTGCTGTCGATGGGCAACCCGCACGCGGTCTGCCGCGTCGATGACCTCAACCAGGCGCCAGTGCTCACGCTGGGGCCGCTGATCGAGCACCACGCGCGCTTCGCGCAGAAGGTCAACGCTGGCTTCATGCAACTGATCTCGCGGCGCGAGATCGCGCTGCGTGTCTACGAGCGCGGCGCCGGCGAGACGCTGGCCTGCGGCACCGGGGCCTGCGCGGCGGTGGTGTCCGGCGTGCGCGCCGGCTGGCTCGATGCCAAGGTCGATGTGCATACGCGCGGCGGCGTGCTGACGATCGAGTGGGCCGGCGCCTGGATCCGAACGGGCACGTGTTCATGACCGGCCCGGCCGAAACGGCTTTTGAGGGAGAGATCGAACTGTGACCACTGCTGTGCCGCAAGGCATCACCGAAAACGACATCGCCGATTACCTGGCTAACACGCCGGCGTTTTTCGAGCGCCACGCCGAGCTGCTGGCGACGATCCAGCTGCAGAGCCCGTTCGGCCAGCGCGCCGTCTCGCTGCAGGAGCGGCAGATGGAAATGCTGCGCGACCGCATCAAGGGCCTGGAAAAGAAGATCGTCGAGATGATCCGCAACGGCCAGGACAACGTCGCCATTGCCGACCGCCTGCACCGCTGGACGCGCGCGCTGATGCTCACGCCGGACGCGTCGCAACTGCCCGAGGTGTTGTTGCGTGAGTTGCAGCAGCAGTTCCTGGTGCCGCGCGCCGGGCTGCGCGTCTGGGGTGTGGATGCCGCCTACGCGGAGCTGCCGCAAGCTGCCGCGGTGAGCGACGACGCCAAGTCTTTTGCCGCCGATCTTGCACAGCCCTATTGCGGCGCCAACACGGGCACCGAGGCCGTGCGCTGGATGAGCGCCGCTGAAGGCGACGCCACGCACGTCGCCTCGCTGGCGCTGGTGCCGCTGCGCCGATCGAGTGCGGACCCGGTGTTCGGCCTGCTCGCACTCGGCTCGCCCGACCCGACGCGCTACAGCGCCGACATGGCGACCGATTTCCTGGCGCGGCTGGGCGAAGTCGCGGGCGCGGCGCTGTCGCGCTTGTTGCCGCCGCCAGCGTGAAAGCAGAAGAGGGCGCCGCTGCCTTGGCGCCCGCGCTGGCGCCGGAGTTGAGGGACTACCTGCGGCACCTCGAAGTCGAACGCCGCCTGGCGGCGCGCACCCGCGAGATGTATGCCGCCGACCTGCGTCGGCTGCAGATGAGCGCGCATGCCGACGGTGTGGCGCTCGACCAGGTGCAGCCGCACCATGTGCGCGGCTGGATGGCCCGGCTGCACCGCGGCGGCCTGGCGCCGCGCAGCATTGCGATGATGTTGTCGGCCTGGCGCGGGCTGTACCGCTGGTGGGGCGAGCAGGGGACCGTCGCCAGCAACCCGGTCGAAGGTGTGCGCGCGCCGAAGGCTCCCAAGCCGCTGCCCAAGGCGCTGTCGGTGGACCATGCGGTGGCGCTGGCCGATCACACGCCAGACGACGACAGCACGGCAGACAAGCGGCTGGCGGCGCGCGATCACGCCATCGTCGAGCTGCTCTACGGCTGCGGCTTGCGCGTCGGCGAGCTGACCGGTCTGGACCTGCGCGCGGGCCGCGACGCCGCCGGATGGATCGACGCTGACGATGCGACCGCGCACGTGCTCGGCAAAGGCAGCAAGCGGCGCAGCGTGCCCGTGGGCCGCTCGGCGTTGCAGGCGCTGGCGGCGTGGACGGCGGTGCGCGATGAGCTCGCCAAGCCGCACGAGGCGGCGCTGTTCGTCAGCCGGCGCGGCACGCGGCTCGGTGTCGGCCAGTTGCGCTCGCGCCTGAAGCAGCTGGCCATCGCCGCCGGTGTGCCGACGCATGTGCATCCGCACATGCTGCGCCACAGCTTTGCGTCGCACCTGCTGCAGTCGAGCGGCGACCTGCGTGCGGTGCAGGAACTGCTCGGCCACGCCAACATCGCGACGACGCAGGTCTACACGCGGCTGGACTTCCAGCACCTGGCCAAGGTCTACGACGCGGCGCACCCGCGGGCGAAGAAGCGCAGCGGCTGAACCGGACTACTTCGCGCCCTCGCGGTTGGCGGCGATGGCGATGTCGCTGCCTTTCTCGGCCTTGTTCACATGCACTTGCAGCGAGCTCTTGGCCTTCTCGTCGACCAAGGTCAGCGACGCGCCGTCGTTGTGGCTCATGTCCATGAACTGCTTGCCCTCGGACATGGCTTTCAACTTGTCGCGGTAGAAGGCGGCGACCTTGTCGGGTGTGTCATCGCTGTGCAGCCCCACCTGCATCGTGCTGCTGGTGCCGCTGACGAGGCGCATCGACGAGCCTTCGGTCGGCTTGCTGCCAGGGTAGAACGGCAGGCCCAGATCGGCTTCGCTGATCTTCGCGTTGCCCATTTCCATCTGCGTCGTCTTGCCCGACGCGTCGGTGGTGCTCATCTTCATGCCGCCTTGCGACAGGTCGACCTTGGCGGTACTGCCGTCCTTGGACATCGACGACTCGATGGCCTTCTCGACCATCTTTTCGCTGGCTTTTTCCTGCACCTTGCCGCAGCCGGAGATCGCCAGCGCGAGCAGTGCAACGAGGGGTGGGGCGAGGCGAGTCATGGTCGTCCTCCAGGGTTGTGGAGTGCCGATGGTCTGCCCGCGTGGCGGCTCCGGCTATCCCTATGCTGCGCCGTCGGACAATCAGCGCCATGAAGTCGATCCGATTGCGTGAAGGCAAGGAGCGCTCGCTCTTGAAGCGCCATCCCTGGGTGTTTGCCGGCAGCGTCGATCGGGGCGGCGGCGACAGCGGCGAAACGGTGCGCGTGGAGAGCAGCGATGGCCGCTTTCTGGCCTGGGCGGCCTACAGCGCGCGCTCGCAGATCCGCTTGCGGGCCTGGAGCTTCGACGAGGCCGAGCGCATCGACGCTGCGTTCTTCGAGCGGCGTGTGGCCGCGGCCGTGGCGCTGCGCGGGCGTTTGGCCATTGCCAGCGACGGCGTGCGGCTGATCCACGGCGAGGCCGACGGACTGCCGGGGTTGATCGTCGACCGCTATGCCGACACGCTGGTGGCGCAGTTCCTGTCCGCCGGCAGCGAGCGCTGGAAGCCGCAGATCGCCGATGCGTTGCTCGCCGCCACCGGCTGCACTCGGCTGTACGAGCGCTCCGATTCCGGCGTGCGCAAGCTGGAAGGGCTGGCGGCCGTCACCGGCTGGCTGCGGGGCGAAGGCGATACCGGCGTCACGATCCGCGAGCACGAGTGGCACCTCACGCTCGACGTGCAAGAGGGCCACAAGACCGGCTTCTACCTCGACCAGCGCGACAACCGGGCGCGCTTCGCGCAGTGGGTCCGCCAGTTCGGCGCCGAGCGCGTGCTCAACTGCTATTGCTACACGGGCGGCTTCTCGGTGGCGGCGCTGGCCGGCGGCGCGGCGCAGGTGACGAGCGTGGACTCGTCGGCCCCGGCGCTCGATCGCGCACGCGCGCATGTGGCGTTGAATGGCTTCGATGCCGCTCGCGCCGCATTCGCCGATGCCGACGTCAACGCCTACCTGCGTGCGCAGCTCGAAGCCGGCGCCAGCTTCGACGCCATCGTGCTCGACCCGCCGAAGTTCGCGCCGACGGCGGCGCACGCCGACCGCGCCGCGCGGGCCTACAAGGATATCAACCGCCTGGCGCTGAAGCTGCTCGCACCCGGCGGCCTGCTGCTGACGTTTTCCTGCTCCGGCGGTGTCGGCGCCGAGCTGTTCCACAAGATCGTTGCCGGTGCGGGCATCGACGCCGGCGTCGATGCGGCTCTGATCGCGCGGCTCGAAGCGGCCTGCGATCACCCGACGACGCTGTGGTTTCCCGAGGGCGAGTACCTCAAGGGCCTGGCGTTGCTCAAGAAGTAGTGCGCACGACCCTGCGCACGTCGATGCGCGGCTCGAACTTGGCGCGTTTGGTGGCGAAGAAGGTTTTCACGTTGCGCACGTTGGCGTGCTGAGTGAAAAGGCGCGCCGCCGCCGCGTTGTAGGCCGCCATGTCGGCGACCCACAGCACGAGTACGAAATCAGGGCCGGGGCTGACGCGCCAGCATTGCTGCACGGCGGCGTCAGCCACAGCGATGGCTTCGAAGGCATCGAGATGTTCGACGCCCTGGCGGTCGAGCTGCAGTTCCACCAGCGCCTGCAAGCCACCGACCACCGATGGCGACAGCAGCGCCACACGGCGCTCGATGACGCCGGCTTCCGCCAAGCGCCGCACGCGCCGCAGGCCGGTGGCTGCCGACACGTTCACGGCCGCCGCCAGATCCTGGTTGGTCAGCGAAGCATCGCCTTGCAGCACCTCCAGCAGGCGGAGATCGGTGTCGTCTAGTGAAATCATTGGCTGAAATCAATTGATGGAAGAAAGTTTATTGCAATCAGAAGAGATGGTGGAATGTTCTTGCGAATAACTGTTAACTGTTGACTGCATATTTCGAGCAACCCTGCATAAGCTTTGCCGGTCGTTCCATTCACCCAGCGAGAGACACCAACACCATGTGCGGCATCGTCGGCGCGGTCAGCGCGCGCAACATCGTCCCGATCCTTGTCGAAGGCCTGAAGCGGCTCGAGTACCGCGGCTACGACTCCTGCGGCGTCGCCGTGCACCAGGGCGGACAGCTCAGGCGCGCGCGCAGCACGGCGCGTGTGGCCGAACTCGAAGCCCAGGTCGCGGCCGACAAGATCGACGCCGGCACCGGCATCGCGCACACGCGCTGGGCCACACATGGCGCGCCGGCGGTGGCCAATGCGCACCCGCACTTCTCGCCCGGTGCGCGCGCCGCGACCGACGCGCAGGGACGCATCGCGCTGGTCCACAACGGCATCATCGAGAACCACGATGAGCTGCGCGCCGAGCTGCAAGCCAAGGGTTTCGTCTTCACCAGCCAGACCGACACCGAGGTCATCGCGCACCTGGTGGCCGATCTGTACCAGGGCGATCTGTTCGAGGCGGTGCAGCAGGCGGTGCCGCGCCTGAAAGGCGCCTTCGCCATCGCCGTCTTCTGCCGCGACGAGCCGCACCGCGTGGTCGGCGCGCGCGAAGGCTCGCCGCTGGTGCTCGGCGTCGGCGATGGTGAAACTTTTCTGGCCAGCGACGCGATGGCGCTGGCCGGCGTCACCGACCGCATCGTCTACCTCGAAGAAGGCGATGTCGTCGATGTGCAGATGGGCAAGCACTGGATCGTCGGCAAACAGCCTGACGGCAACCTGCGCCCGGTCGATCGGCCGGTGCGCGTCGTGCAGGCGCACAGCGGCGCAGCCGACCTGGGCCCCTACCGCCACTACATGCAAAAGGAAATCTTCGAGCAGCCGAAGGCGATCGCCGACACGCTCGACGCGGTGCAGAACGTCAGCCCCGAACTCTTCGGCGACGGCGCGTACTCGGCCTTCAAGGCCATCGACCAGGTGCTGATCCTGGCCTGTGGTACCAGCTACTACGCCGGGCTCGTGGCCAAGCAGTGGATCGAGTCGATCGCCGCGGTGCCGACGCAAGTGGAAATCGCCAGCGAGTACCGCTACCGCGACAGCGTGCCGAACCCGCGCACGCTGGTCGTCACCATCAGCCAAAGCGGCGAGACGGCTGACACGATCGCGGCGCTGAAGCACGCGCGCTCGCTCGGCATGACGACGACGCTGACGGTGTGCAACGTGGCCACCAGCGCGATGGTGCGCGAGTGCAAGTTCGCCTACCTCACGCGCGCCGGCGTCGAAGTCGGTGTGGCCTCGACCAAGGCTTTCACGACGCAGCTCGTCGGCCTGTATTTGCTGACGCTGGCGTTGGCACAAACGCGAGGTCGCCTGACGGATGCGCAGGAAGCCGAGCAGCTGAAGGCGCTACGCCACCTGCCGACCGCCGTGCAGGCCGTGCTCGCGCTCGAGCCGCAGATCGTTGCCTGGTCGCAGGCCTTCACGAGCAAGGAGCACGCGCTGTTTCTCGGCCGCGGCCTGCACTACCCGGTGGCGCTCGAAGGCGCGCTCAAGCTCAAAGAGATCAGCTACATCCACGCCGAGGCCTACCCGGCCGGCGAGTTGAAGCACGGCCCGCTGGCACTTGTCACGTCGGCGATGCCGGTCGTGACGATCGCACCCAACGACAAGCTGCTCGAAAAATTGAAGAGCAATCTGCAGGAAGTGCGCGCCCGCGGCGGTGAGCTCTACGTCTTCGCCGATGCCGACACGCGCATCGAAAACGCGCCGGGCATGCACGTCATCCGCATGCCCGAGCACTACGGGCCCTTGAGCCCGATCCTGCACACGGTGCCGCTGCAGCTGCTGGCGTATCACACGGCTTGTGCGCGTGGCACCGATGTGGACAAGCCACGCAATCTGGCGAAGAGCGTCACCGTCGAGTGACGGTCACGCGCCGAGCTTGAGCAATCGCATCGCGTTCTGCTTGAGGATCAGCGGCTTGACGGCATCCTTGAAGCCGGCTTCTTCGAAGTCCGCGAGCCAGCGGTCGGGGGTGATCAGCGGGTAGTCGCTGCCGAACAGGATGCGATCCTTGAGCAGCGTGTTGGCGTACTGCACGAGCTGCGGCGGAAAGTACTTCGGGCTCCAGCCCGACAGATCGATCCAGATGTTCGGCTTGTGCATCGCCAGCGAGATGGCTTCGTCCTGCCACGGCCAGGAAGGGTGCGCGATCACGATCTGCATGTCCGGAAACGCAATCGCCACGTCTTCGAGCAGCATCGGGTTGCTGTTCTGCAAGCGCAGGCCGCCGCCGCAGCGCATGCCCGAGCCGATGCCCGAGTGGCCGCTGTGGAACACGGCCGGCAGCTTGTGTTCGTTGATGACTTCGTAGATCGGCCAGGCCATCTTGTCGGCCGGCTCGAAGCCCTGCACCGTCGGGTGGAACTTGAAACCCTTGACGCCGAACTCTTCCACCAGCTTGCGCGCTTCTCTGCCGCCCATCTTGCCCTTGTGCGGGTCGATCGAGCCGAAGGCGATCATGATGTCCGGATTCGCCAGCGCCGCCTCGGCGATCTCCTCGTTCGGGATGCGCCGGCGGCCCTGCTGCGACTCGGCATCGACGGTGAAGTTGACGAAGCCGATCTTCTTCTCGCGGTAGAAGTCGATCGTCTCCTGCATCGTCGGCCGGCGGCTCGACTTGAAGTACTTGTCGGCCGCGCGGTCGAACTCCTCACCGTAGTTGTCGAACGGGTTGCGGCACGACACCTCGAGGTGGGTGTGGGTGTCGATGGCGATCAGGTCGGCGGTGTTCATCAGTCCCGTCGCGGGCCGCGTGCGTCTACTTGTACTTGGCGACCAGCGACCTCGCGGTCGACAGCAGTTGCGCGCCCTTGAAGCCGCGCTTGTCCATGTCGGCCACCCACTCGTCGTCGATCTGCGCCGACAGCTTGACGAACTCCTCGCGTTGCGCCGCCGTGAACTGGTAGATCGTGTTGCCGCGATCGACCGCCGCCTTGCGGCCGGGAATGTCATTGGCCTGCTGCGTCTTGCCCAGCCAGGCCGAAGTGGCAGCGCCGGAATTGGCGTCGATCACCTTCTTCAGGTCGGGGGCCAAGCCGTCGTACTTGGCCTTGTTCATCGCCATCACGAAGGTGGTGGTGTACAGCGCCGGACCGGTGTTGTCGAATTCGCTGTGGAACTTGGTGAGCTCGTGCACCTTGACCGCTGGCACCACCTCCCACGGGATGACGCAGGCTTCGATGGTGCCTTTGGACAGCGCGTCGGGGATGCCCGGCAGCGGCATGCCCACCGGCGTGGCGCCCACCGAGCCGAGCATCTTGGTCACCTGGCGCGTCGGGCCGCGCACCTTCATGCCCTTCAGATCGGCAACCGACTTGATCTGCTTGGTGGCCGAATGGAACATGCCCGGGCCGTGCACGTGCAGCGCCAGCACCTGCGTTTCCTTGAATTCGTCCGGGCATTGGGTCTGGAAGTACTCCCAATAGGCCTTCGACGTGGCCTCGGCGTTGTTCATCATGAACGGCAGCTCGAAGACCTCGATGCGCGGGAAGCGGCCGGCGGTGTTGCCGGGCAGCGTCCAGACGACGTCGACGACGCCGTCGCGTGCCTGGTCGTACAGCTGCACCGGCGTGCCGCCGAGTTGCATGGCCGGGTAGGCCTCGAACTTGATGCGGCCGCCGGAATCCTTCTCGACCTTGTCCATCCACGGCTTGTGCATGTTCAGCCACACGCCCGATTGCGGCGCCATGAAGGTGTGGAACTTCAGCGTCACGGCTTGCTGGGCGAGGCCCGACAGGTGCGGTGCGCCGAGCGCAGCCGCGGCGGCGCCCTGGATGAGTTGACGGCGTTTCATAGACAAGTCTCCGTGGGATGGGTTCAGACGCTACGTTAACGAATCGGCGGGCGCGCGGTGCACGCGGTTTGCCCTGAGTTCAGGCGATCATCTTCACCAGCCACAGCGAGATGCCGGGGAAGAACAGCAGCAGCAGGGTGCGCAGCGTGTCGCTGATCAGAAAAGGCATGACGCCACGGTAGCTCTCGCTGATCGGCACGTCCTTGGCCAGGCCGTTGACGACGTAGACGTTCAGCCCCACCGGCGGCGCCAGCAGGCCGAAGCCGACGGTCATCAGCACCATGATGCCGAACCAGATCGCCACGCTCTCCTTGGGCATGCCGAAGTCCAGGCCGATGACCATCGGGAAGAAGATCGGGATCGTCAGCAGCAGCATCGACAGCTCGTCCATGACCGCGCCGAGTACAACGTAGAACAGCAGGATGGCACCGACCACGGCCAGAGGCGCCAGGCCCCAGCCCTGAACGACGCTGGCGAGCTGGGCGGGTACCTGCGTCAGCGCCAGCGCCGAGTTCATCAGGTCGGCGCCGAGGAAGATCATGAAGATCATCGCCGAGCCTTCGGCGGTGGCGTAGAAGCAATGCTTGAACTTCTGCCAGGTGATCTCGCGCTTGAGCAGCGCGGCGATGAAGGTTGCTGCGGCGCCAACGGCCGCGCCTTCGGTCGGCGTGAACTTGCCGCTGTAGATGCCCCCGAAGACGATCAGGAAAACGATCGCAATCGGTGCGATGCCCAGGAGCGCGTGCGCGGTGACCGCAGGCGCTTCGTCGTGCTCGGGCGCATGTCCGGGCACCATCCGCACGTAGATCGCGATCGCGATCATGTAGCCGAGCATCGCGATCACGCCGGGGATCATCGCGGCGGCGAACAGCTTGGCGATGTTCTGCTCGGCCAGGATGGCATAGATGACCAGCGGCACCGACGGCGGGATCAGGATGCCCAACGTGCCGCCGGCGGCCAGCGTGCCGGTGGCCAGCCGGCCCGAGTAGCCGTGGCGCTTCATCTCCGGAAGCGCCACGGAGGTGATCGTCGCCGCGGTGGCCACCGACGAGCCGCAGATCGCGCCGAACGCCGCGCAGGCGAGAACCGCGGCCATCGCCAGCCCGCCACGGAAGCGGCCCATCACCGCGGCGGCGAATTCGAACAGCGCCTTGCTGATGCCGCCTTGCGTGGCGAAGTTGCCCATCAGCAGGAACAGTGGGATCACGCTGAGGTCGTAGCTCGCGAATCGCGCGAAGGCCTGCGTGTTGAGAAAGTTGGCCAGCGGCAGCCAACCGGCCTGCGCGATGTAGCCCACCGTGCCAGCGACGAACATGGCGATCGAGATCGGCGTGCGCAACGCCATCAGCACCAGCATGACGGCGAAGATGGCCAGCGCCAGGGTGATCGGCGTCATTCTTCGACCCCGTCGCCGAAGCCGCGCGCGGCCTGCACGAAGCCGATCACTGCCGTCAGCGCCAGCGGCGGCACAATGCCGCAATAGACGATCCACTCGGGGAAGCCGAGCATCATCGAACCGGCCTGCGAGGTCCAGGCGTTCCAGCCACCGATCGCCGAGCGCCAGGCCAGCAGCGCCATCGCGACACGCCAGCAGCAGCGCGCCCAGCCGGTCGAGCGCGGCGTTGGTGGGCGCGCTCATCTTGGCGGTGAAGAAGTCGACGATGATGTTGCCGCGCCGCACCTGGCACCAGGGCAGGAAGAGGGCGATCGCGGCGCCAGCCGCCGAGCCGGACAGCTCGAAGTCGCCGACGATCGTCCAGCCGGTGGTGTTGCGGCCGATCAGGCTGACGCAGGTCATCAGCGTGATGACGGTCAGCAGCAGCCCGGCGGCAATGGCGCAGGCGCGCGCCAAGTGCTCCAGCAGTTTCATCTGTCAGTCCCTCCTCGCTCTTGTCTGTTCAGCGCGGCTGCAGATCGGCCAGCGCCGATTGAACCAGCGCTTCGATGCGCGCCGGGTCGCCGACCTCGTTGGCCAACAGCAGTGCCAACTTGGCCAGCATCAGCTCACTGGTCCCCGCGGGTGCATTGTCGATAGCCTCGGCCAACAGGTCATAGGTGGATTCCAGATCGGGCAGGGTCAGCATGGGGTGGACTCCGTGGCCATGGCCCGCGCGAGCGCGGCTCGCAGCCTCGGCGCTGTCAGCGTTGTCCAGCGCGCACAGACATGTTGATCGGGGCGCACCAGCAGCGCGGCGCCCTGGTCCCGAAGACCCAGGCGTTCGCAGGCGTGGGGCGGCAGGCGCACGGTGTGCAGCGGGACGTCCTTGACGGCTTCGAGGTTGGCATCGGCGGGCACGAGCAGCGCAAAACGCGCCGGCAGGTGGTCGAGCAGGTGGTCGCCTTCGGTCAGCCGCACATTCGGCAGCGGCGCGCCGTTGGCCGGGCCGGTCGTGAACATGGCGCTGTCGTCGTTGGCCGCGTTCAGCGGCGAGTCCAGATAGTCGTGCGGGCGCGACGTGCGCCAGTGGTACAGCGGACGCACGAACTCGTGCGTCAGCGACAGCGACAGCACCGCGTCGCGCAGCAGCCGGAAGCCCTTGGAGGGTGGCGTCATGAAGCGTGTGCTTTTGCCGGCCTCGTCGATGATCTCGCGCGCGGCGGCCACGCGCTCGGCGCTGTAGCTGGCCATCAGGCCCGGGCCGGCAGCACCGCGATCAGCGCGCAAGGTCATGCCGAGCTTCCAGGCCAGGTTCTGCGCGTCCTGGAAGCCGGTGTTGGCGCCGCGCACGCCGAAGATCGGCAGCAGGTGCGCGGCGTCGCCGACGAAGGCGATGCGGCCGTGCACGTAGTCGGGCAGCGTCAGCGCGCGCGCCGAATAGACCGAGCACCAGTCGAGCTCCCACGGCGTGCCGGCGTGGCCGATCATCGCCAGCTGGGCGTCGATGCGCGCCTTCAGCGACGCCGGCGCCAGCGCCTCTTCGGGCGATTCGTCGGCCGGCAACTGGTAGTCGATGCGCCAGATGCCCTCGGGCTCGCGGTGCATCAGCACCGTGTTGCCGCGGTTCCAGTCGGGGTCGAAAAAGGCCAGGCGCTCGGTCGGCAGCGGCAGGTCGATGCGGATGTCGGCGATGACGAAGCGGCCCTCGTAGGCCGCGCCTTCGAGCTTCAGGCCGCAGAGCGTGCGCAGCGTCGAGCGGGCGCCGTCGGCGGCCACGGCCCAGGCGGCGGGCTGCTCGTAGCTGCCGCTCGGCGTCGCGATTTCCAGCGTGACGCCATCGTCGGCGTCGTTGCGAACGACGCGGGTCACCTTGTGGCCCCAGCGCATCTCGATCAGCGGCTGGCGCGCCACTTCATCGAGCAGGTACTGCTCCACAAACTGCTGCTGCAGGTTGGTCATCGGTGGGAAGCGGTCGTCCGGCGACTGCGGCGCTTCCATGCGGAACACACGCTGGCCGCGGTAGAACGAATTGCCGAAGCGCCACGGCAGGCCGTGCGCGGCAATGGCGCCGGCCGCGCCGGCCTGCTGCAGGATTTCCATCGAGCGGCGCGTGAAGACGATGGCGCGGCTGCCTTCGCTGACCTGCAGTTCCGACTCGATCAGCACGCAGCGCACGCCTTGGTGTGCGAGGCCGAGCGCAGTCACCAGGCCTATCGGGCCGGCGCCGACGACGAGCGCTGGCAGGCCGGTGGCTGGCACGGCCGACGCTGCCTTGTGGACGCGGTAGGGAAAGTACAGCGACGGCCGCGGCGTCGCCAGCGGTTGATGCACAGCGCCGCTGGCAGTCACTGCCGCTGCTCGCGCCAGAAGCCGAGCTTTTCCTGCGCGACGCGGTCGGAGTACGAGAACAGCACCAGGTCTTCACTGGCATGCAGCGTGTAGGACATCCAGCCGGGGACGACGACGATGTCGTGCGGCGTGATCGCAAACCGCTGCTCGCCGACGCGGACTTCGCCCTTGCCCTCGACGCCGATGAAGACTGCGCTGTCGGAAGAACGGTAGGGCTGTGTCGCGAATCCACGCGGCAGCAGGCGAATCATCGTCGCGATCGTCGGCATCGCCCAGCCGCCGTCGGTCGGGTTGACGTAGCGCATCAGGTGGCCGAGATGCGCATCGGGTGCGCCGGCTTGCGTCAGCGCGTGCAGCGCCTCGCGGGTGCGCGCATAGGGGTAGTTGAAAACGGGCGAGTTCAGCGACGTGCTGCGATAGCCCACGGGCAAGAGGCCGCTGCCGTAGCGCGCCAGCGCATCGCCGGTCGGCCGCGTGACGGCGGCTTCGTCCTCGTGGTGGTCTTCGCGGAAGGTGCTGCCGAAGAAGTGGGTGATCGGGATGTCGAGGCCATCGAGCCAGACCATCGGACCGCTGGCCTCATGGCCATGGTGATGCCAGGTCCAGCTCGGCGTGATGACGAAGTCGCCGGGTTGCATCAGCGTCTTTTCGCCATCGACCGCGGTGTAGGCGCCCGAGCCTTCGACGATGAAGCGCAGCGCGCTTTGCGTGTGCCGGTGCGCGGGCGCCACTTCGCCGGGCATGATCAGTTGCAGGCCGGCGTAGAGCGACTGCGTGATCTGCGACGAGCCGACCAGCGCCGGGTTCTCCAGGATCAGCACGCGGCGTTCGGCTTCCTTGGCGCTGATGTGTTCGGCCGACTCGAGCACGTAGGGCCGCACGTCGCTGTAGGCCCAGCGATGGGCGACACCCACCGGCGTCGGCTCTTTCGGCACGAGCGACTTCAGCCGCGTCCACAGCGGCGCCATGTGCTGCGGGGCGATGCGGTCGTAGTAGGCGCTGCGCGAGTTCATGTGTTCCCCTCGTCCGATGAGTACATCGGCCGGTCCCCCGAGGGGACCGCCGCTTGCTTGGGGCGGCCCGGCGCGGTGCGGCTCACGTCACACCACCTTCACGGAGATTTCGCCCAGGCCGTCGATGCCGCCCGTCATCGTCTGCCCACGCGCCACCGCGTTCACGCCCTCGGGCGTGCCGGTGTAGATCAGATCGCCGGGCTGCAGCTCGAACAGCGTCGACAGGTTGGCGATCGTCTCGGCACGTCCACATCAGCAGCGAGATGTCGCTGCGCTGCCTGTCCGTGCCGTCGACCTGGATCCAGATCGCGCCCTTGGCCGGGTGGCCGATCTTGGCGACAGGGTGGATCGGCCCGATCGGTGCCGACTGGTCGAAGGCCTTGCCGACTTCCCAAGGCCGGCCCTGCTTCTTCATCTGGCTTTGCAGGTCGCGCCGCGTCATGTCGAGGCCGACCGCGTAGCCGAACACATGCTCGTTGGCACGCGCCACCGGGATGTTGCTGCCGCCCTTGCCGATGGCGGCGACGAGTTCGATCTCGTGCTGGTAGTCGCTGGTCTGCGCGGGGTAGGGCACTTCGACCGTCGAGCCCGGCGGGCAGAAAACGATCGTGTTGTCCGGCTTGCAGAAGAAGAACGGCGGATCGCGTTCGTCGGCGCCCATTTCGCGCGCATGCGCGGCGTAGTTGCGGCCGACGCAATAGATGCGACGCACCGGGAACTGCGCGTCACTGCCGACGACGGGCACGCCGACTTGGGGTTCGGGGGGGAAGACGTAGTTCATCGTGAGAGCTCCTTTGAATTCAGTCGGCCAGGCAGTTGCTGACCTGCCAGCCATACAGCCACTCCATCGCATCGTAGAACCGCTGCGGTGAGCGGCCACGCCACAGATCATTGCGCACCAGGCGCTCGACGCCCTGGGCGTGGAAGATACGCCCCATTTCGCGCGCCGACAGCACGACACGCGCCGTGCGGGCGACGCGAGAGCGCTGGTAGTGGGCGAAGGCTTGGTCGAAGTTGCGGTCATGCACGCGCAGCGCCTCGCCGAGCGTGACGGCGTCCTCCATCGCCATGCAGGCGCCTTGCGCCAGGTATTGCAGCGTCGGGTGGGCGGCGTCGCCGAGCAGCGTGACACGGCCGAAGGTCCATTGCCCGATCGGTTCGCGGTCGGCGGTGGCCCAGCGCTTCCAGTCTTTCGGCAGCTCGATCAGCTGGCGCGCCCGCGGGCAGATGCCGTCGAAGTAGCCGAGCACTTCCTCGCGGCTGCCTTCGCGCACGCTCCACTCTTCCTGGTTGCGGCTGTGGAAGGTGACGACCACGTTGTACTGCTCGCCGCCGCGCAGCGGGTAGTGCACGAGGTGGCAGTTGGGGCCGACCCAGATGGCAGCCGCGTTCCATTGCAGATCGGCCGGGAAGTCCTTCTTGTCGACGACGGCGCGGTAGACCACATGGCCCGACACACGCGCAGCGTCGCCGACGTATTGCGCGCGCACCGCCGACTTGACGCCGTCGGCGCCGATCAGCGCCGCGCCGCGGTGGCGCCGGCCCTTCGAGTCGATCACCGTCACGCTGTCCGCGTCTTGCTCGACGGAGGCGACGGTCGTCGAGGTGGCCACCTCGACATGGCCGGAGGCCTCGGCGCCTTCGAGCAGCGACTTGTGGACGTCTGCGCGGTGGATGACCGCATAAGGGTTGCCGAAGCGCGCGCGAAAGGCCTCACCCGTCGGGATGCGGCCGACCAGCGACTCGTCGGTGGCGTCGTGCATCACCATCTCGTCGGTGTAGACGGCACGCGCGCGGGCGCGCTCGCCGATGCCCAGGGCGTCGAAGGCGGCGAAGCCGTTGGGGCCGAGCTGGATGCCGGCGCCGATCTCGCCCAACTGCGGCGCCTGCTCCAGCACTTTGACGTCGAAGCCCTGGCGCACAAGCGCCAGCGCCGCTGCGACGCCGCCGATGCCGCCGCCGGCCACCAGGATCGGTTGGGTCGAACTGTTCATGGATTGAGCCGCCTCAAGGTGAGCTATTAATCAGCATACTGATGATCAGTATAGTGATAGAGTGGCGCCTTCAACTAAGTGATAACCCGGATGAAGCATTCCGCCGCTGTTTCTCCTCTGGCACTCGACACGCTGCCGGGCCACTACATCCGCCGCCTGCAACAGATTGCGGTGGCGGTCTTCCTGCAGGAGACTGAGGTGCAGGGCATCACGCCGGTGCAGTTCGCCGCGCTGCAGTCGGTGGCCAACCAGCCAGGGCTCGACCAGCGCACGTTGGCGGCGACGATCGGCTTTGACACCTCGACGATCGCGAGCGTCATCGACCGGCTCGAAGCGCGCGGCCTGCTGCTGCGCAACATCGCGCCCGAAGACAAGCGCGTGCGCCTGCTGACGCTGACGCGCGATGGCGACAAGCTGCTCGCCGCCGTCGGGCCGGGTGTGCTGCGTGCGCAGGAGCGCATGCTCGCGCCGCTGCCGAAGGCCGAGCGCGCCGAGTTCATGCGCATGCTGCGCACGCTGGTTGACGCCAACAACGTGCACAGCCGAGCGCCAGGCAACGTCGCCGAGATGGACTGAGACCCGCGCGCTGCGCTGTCTGTGCAGCGCACAATGCCACGGTGGGCAAGTTGAAACTCTCCATCGCCATGGGCGACTACGACCGCACGCGCGGTTTGCTCGACGGCCGTGTGCAGATCGACGGTGTCGAGCCGGTGTGCATGACGCTGTCGCCGGAAGAGACTTTTTTTCGCGCCTTTCGCGGCGTCGAGTTCGACATCAGCGAGCTCTCGTTTTCCAGCTACCTGGTCAAGGCCTCGCGCGGCGAGTCACCGTATGTCGCGCTGCCGGTGTTCCTGTCGCGCGCCTTTCGCCACACCTCGATCTACGTGCGCAAGGACCGCATCGGCAGGCCGGAAGATTTGAAGGGCCGGCGCGTCGGCGTGCCCGAGTACCAGCTCACGGCCAACGTCTGGGCGCGTGCGCTGCTGCAGGACGATTTCGGCGTGCGGCCGGAAGACATCGCCTGGGTGCGCGGCGGCATCGACACGCCCGGCCGGCCGGAGAAGATCGGCCTGCAACTGCCGCCCGGCGTGCGGCTGGAGAACGCGCCCGAAGGGCAGACCATCTCGGCGCTGCTCGACCGCGGCGAGATCGACGGCTTCATCGCGCCGCGCCCGCCCGGCGGTGCCGCGGCGACCAACCCCAACGTGGCCTGGCTGTTCGACGACCCGACGGCCGCAGCGAAGGACTACTTCCGCCGCACCGGCATCTTCCCGATCATGCATGTCGTCGGTGTGCGCAAGGAGCTCGCGGCCGAACACCCGTGGCTGCCCGGCGCGCTGTGCAAGGCCTTCGGCGAGGCCAAGGCCCTGGCGCTCGAGCAACTGGCCGACACCTCGGCGACCAAGGTCACGCTGCCTTTTGTCGAGGAGCAGTTGAAGGCCGCGCGAGAAACACTCGGCACGGACTTTTGGTCTTACGGCGTGGCGGCCAACCGGCCCACGTTGGAGGCCTTCGTGCGCCACCACCACGCGCAAGGGCTGTCGGCGCGCGCGATGGCGGTGGAAGAGCTCTTCCACCCCAACACCTACGAGAGCTACAGCGTCTAGCGGCTCACTCGCCGGTGATGCCGTGCTGCTTGATGAATGCCGCCCAGGTCTGCTGCTCGTCCTTCAACGACGCTGCGAACTGATCGGGCGTGTCGAACACCGGCAGCAGCGCCTGTTGTTCGAGCCGCTGTGCCGTGGCCGGCAGGCGCATCGCGCGCGCCACTTCGTCGGCGATGCGCTTGACCAGCGCTGGCGGCACCTTGGCCGGCACCAACACCGAGAACGAGGTGAAGGCCTTGTAGTTCGGCACGCCGGCTTCGGCAAAGCTGGGCACGTTGGGCAGCAAGGCGCTCTTGTCGGTGATGGCCAGCGCCAGCAGCTTGCCGGCATCGATGTGCTGGCGCACGCTGGCCAGGTCGGTCAGCATGAACTGCAGCCTTCCGCCCAACAGATCGGTGTAGGCCGGGCCCGCGCCCTTGTAGGGCACATGGCTGAATTTCGCGCCGCTGGCCTGCTCGAGCATGCGCACGCCGATGTAGAGCGGGCTGCCGGTGCCCGCCGTGCCGTAGAACAGCTTCTCGGGCTCTCGCTTGCCGCGCTCGATCAACTCGGCCAGCGTCTTCACCTTGGCGTCTGGGTTGGCCACGATCACCATGGGCGCAATCACGCCGCGCGTCACCGGCGCGAAGTCGCGCCAGACGTCGTACTGCAGCGTCTTGTACAGCGCGGGGTTGATGCCCAGCGACGAGTTCGAGGCCACCAGCAGCGTGTAGCCGTCGGGCTGCGCTTGTGCCGCCGCGGCCGCGCCGATGGCACCGCTGGCGCCGGGCTTGTTGTCGACAGCAAAGGTCTGCTTCAACTGCTCGGTCAGCGCCTGCGCCAGGATGCGGCCGTAGGCATCGGTGCCGCCGCCAGGCGACGACGGCACGATCACGGTCACGGTCTTGGCGGGCCAGTCGGCCTGCGCCATCGCAGTGCCGCCGAGCACCAGAGCCAGGGTTGGGGCCAGGATCGCCAGCGCACCGCGGCGCGCGAGGGAGTACCACATGCAAAGCTCCTTCGATTGTTGGGTGCAAGGGTAGTCGTGCATGACGGGCTGCTTCAAGCGGAGATACGCTGAGACCATGGACTCGCCCGCGCCCAGCACGCAACTGATTGCCGACCTCGTCGATGCCAACCGCATCCTCGCCGACCAGGGCATCGTCGATGCGTTCGGCCACGTCAGCGTGCGCCACGACGCGCGCGCCGATCGCTTCCTGATGGCGCGCAACATGGCACCCGGACTGGTCACCGAAGCCGACATCCTCGAATACGAGGTCGCCACCGGCGAGGCCGTGCGCACCGACCCGCCGCGGCTTTACCTCGAGCGCTGGATCCACAGCGAGATCTACAAGGCCCGGCCCGACATCATGGCCGTGATCCACAACCACTCGCCGGCCGTGCTGCCCTTTGCCATTGCGCGCGGCGCGCGCCTGCAGCCGGTGTGCCACATGAGCGGCTTCCTGGGCAGCGGCACACCGCTGTTCGAGATCCGCGACCATGCCGGGCGAGTCGAGCGACCTGTTGATCCGCAACCGTCCGCTTGGCGCCGCGCTCGCGCAATGCCTGGGTGCTGCGCGCGTGGTGTTGATGCGCGGCCACGGCTGCACCGTGGTCGCGGAGTCAGTGCGCGTGGCGGTGTACCGCGCGATCTACACCGAACTCAACGCGCGGCTGCAATTGCAGGCGTCGCTGCTGGGCGAGGTGCAGGTCCTGACCCCCGGCGAGGCCGACGCCACGCAAGCCACCAACGAAGGCCAGGTCGAGCGGCCGTGGAACCTCTGGCGCGAGCGCGCCCGCGCGGCAACCTGACGGGCCACGCCAAGTCGGCGTGAGTTGTGCACGCATCGAGGGGCTCGTTCGGTCACTCGGTCAAGTTCAGACGCGCTGTGCCGAAATGTGTCGAGAGTCTTCGACACACCGACCCGCCGTGACTGCCGCCCCCACCATCGCCACTGCCGACCTCCAGGTCGGCATGTTCGTCCACCTCGATCTGGGGTGGATGTCGCATCCGTTCGCGCTGTCGAGTTTTCGCATCGCCGATGCCGGCCAGATCGCCACGATTCGTGCGCTCGGCCTGGCCCGGGTGCGCTGGAGCCCGGAGCAGAGCGATCAGGCCCCGGCGCCGACTCGGCCTCCCTCGAAGAACGCGGCTCCGAGTGAACCCGCGTCGCGAGAACCCAAGGCCGATGCGCTGCCAGCACCTGCGGGCAACACCGCGGCCGCACAGCGCCGTGCCGCCAGCCTGGTCGAACGGCAGTACGCTGAAGCCGCGCGGGATTGGCGCGCGACGGCCGATCTGACGGTGCGTGACCCGGCGGCGGCTGGGCAGCGCATGGCCGCGCTGTCGCGCGCGCTCGTGACGAAGATGCTCGGCGCGCGCGAGCTGTCGATCCGCGCCGTCACGGCCGCGCCCAACGAAGGCACACGGCACGCCACCAACGTGGGCGTGCTGGCGCTGTTGATGGGCCGCCTGTGTGGCTTGTCCGAGACCGAACTGCAGGACCTCGGCGTCGGCGCGCTCTCGCATGACATCGGCAAGACCGAGCTGCCGGCCTCGTTGCACCAGGCCGACCCCCACTTCACCGCGGCCGAGATGGCGCGCTACCGCGACCATGTCTCGCTCGGCGTGGCACTGGGCGAGCGCATGGGCCTGTCACCCAGCGCGATGCAGGTCATCGGCCAGCACCACGAGCACCTCGACGACAGCGGTTATCCGCAGGGCATCGGCGGCCAGCGCATCAGCGTGCCGGCGCGCATGGTGGCGCTGGTCAACCGCTACGACAACCTGTGCCACGGCTCGCCGCGCACTCTGGCCATGACGCCGCACGAAGCGCTGTCGCTGCTGTTCTCGCAGGGCCAGCGCCAGTACGACCCGGCGTTGCTCAATGCCTTCGTGCGCATGATGGGCGTGTACCCGCCCGGCTCGGTGGTGCAGCTCACCGACGACCGCTATGCGGTGGTCGAAAGCGTCTCTGCCTCCCGGCCGCTGCGGCCGAAGGTGCAGGTGCACGAGCCGAAGGCCCTGGACGACGAGGCGCCGCTGATCGATCTGGCACAACAGAGCACGCTGGGCATCCGGCGCGCGCTGCCGGCGGAGCAGTTGCCCTCGGCCGTGCGCGAACAGCTGATGCCGCCGCGCCGTGCAGCCTGGTTCTTCGAAGCCGTCGAAGACGACGACGCGGCGTCACCACCGCTGTTCTCGACGCGGCATTGAGGCGACGCAAGGCCGGCCGCGGCCGGTTGCGCAGTTGTGCGCACAGTGTCTACAGTCAGGCATCAGACGGCCCCAGCGTCACTGACCGGGATGAAACTGCCCCCATGCTCACCTCGTTCGCAGCCCCCCGAGGGGGCGCGTCAGTGCCTTCGGGCGGCCGGGCGTCACTGACATGAACCCGCTCGCTGCCGCGCTTGAAAACCGGATCGCCAGGCGCGCCCCCTCGATGGCCGTGCGCCTGCCCGGCGGCCACTGGCTGGGCGCGACCAACGCGCGCGTGCGTCTGGCGATGAAAGACTGGGCGCCGTTTGCGCATCTGTTGACGGGGCAGATCGGCCGCCTGGCAGAAGACCATGTGCAAGGCCGCGTTGACCTCAGCGGCTCGATGCGCGACATCGTCGAGGCCGCCGCCGCATTGATCGACACCGACCCGACACGGGGTAGCGGTGGCGGCTGGTTCGCTGCGTTGCGTTCGCGGTGGCGCCACACGCCGACCGCCGACGCACGGCAGGTGCAGTTTCACTACGACGTGTCCGACGCGTTCTACGCGCTCTGGCTCGACCCGCGCCGCGTCTACTCCTGCGCCTACTGGCCGGCCGGGGTGGGCAGCCTCGCGGCTGCGCAGGAAGCCAAGCTCGACCTGGTCTGCCGCAAGCTGATGCTGCGACCGGGCGATCGCCTTCTCGATGTTGGCGCCGGCTGGGGCGCGCTGCTGCTGTGGGCAGCCGAGCACTACGGCGTGCAGGCCACCGGCATCACGCTGTCGAAGCACCAGCACGCGTTTGTGAGCCGCCTGATCGACCAGCACGGCCTCGCCGGTCGTGTGCACATCGAGCTGCTCGACTACCGCGCCTTGCCCGAGGACCAGCCGTTCGACAAGATCGCTTCGATCGGCATGTTCGAGCATGTCGGCCGGGCCCGCCTGGGCACGTACTTTGCCAAGCTGCGCCGCCTGCTCGCGCCCGGAGGCCTGCTGATGAACCACGGCATCACCGCGGGCGGCACCGGCAACCACGAGCTTGGCGCGGGCATCGGCGATTTTGTGGAGCGCCATATCTTTCCCGGCGGCGAGCTGCTGCATGTGGCGCCGGTGCTCGAGGCGATGACCGATGCCGGCTGGGAGATGCTCGACGTGGAGAACCTGCGCCCGCACTATGCGAAGACGCTGTGGGCCTGGTCCGACGCGCTCGACGCGCAGCTCGACGAGGCACGCGCGCTCACGTCCGACGGGGCGTTGCGCGCCTGGCGCCTGTACCTGGCCGGCAGCGCGATGGCGTTCGAGCGTGGCTGGCTGTCGCTGCATCAGGTGCTGGCAGCGCGACCCAGCGGGCGTGTCGAAGACGGGCCGCTGCGCGGGGCACAATCGGCTTATCCATTCAGCCGCGACCACGTCTACAGGCACTGAACCCATGATCTACAAGTTCAAGTCCAAAGCTGCGGGCGACGTCATCATGCTCGGTCCCAATGGCGACCAGGTGATGCGTCTGATCGGCCGCGAGCCCGCTGCCAAGGGCATCTTCGAGGTGGCGCACATGCCGCAGGTGATCGCGGCCCTCGAACAAGCCGTGGCCGTTGAAGAGGCCGCCCGCAAGCAAGACAGCGACGAGCCGCCCGCCAAGGGTGACGGGGTCTCGTTGCGCCAGCGCGTCTGGCCGCTGGTGGAAATGCTGCGCCGCTGTCTCACGGCGCGCGAAGTGATCACCTGGGGAACTTGAAGCAATGAAACTGTGGAGCGACTCCTGGACCAACGGCGACCGCATCGCTGCCAAGTACGCGGCGGGCCGTCTCGACGACAAGGGCGGCGTGGGCTTCTCCGACAACGTCAATCCGCAACTGGCGTGGAGTGAGCTGCCGCCGGGCACGAAGTCGCTGGCCCTGATCTGCCACGACTTCGACGTGCCGTCCAAGGGCGACGACGTCAACAAGGCCGACCGCGAGATTCCGAGCGATCTGCCGCGTGTCGATTTCTTTCACTGGCTGCTGGTCGATCTGCCGCCTTCGGTGACGCAGATCGGCGAAGGCGAGTTCTGCCGCGGCTTCACGCCGCGCGGCAAGCCCGGTCCGGCGGCGGCGCATGGTGCGCGCCAGGGCCTCAACGACTACACCGGCTGGTTCGCCGGTGACGCCGAACGCGCCGGCGACTATTTCGGCTACGACGGCCCGTTCCCGCCGTTCAACGACTCGCTCGTCCACCACTATGTGTTCACGCTGTATGCGCTCGACGTGGTGCGGCTGCCGGTGGAGGGCCACTTCAACGGCGCGCAGGTCCGCGCTGCGCTGGCCGGGCACGTGCTCGACGCGGCGACCTACTCGGGCACCTACACGCTGAACAAGCGCTTGAGCCGTTGAACGACACGCCAAAGCGAGTCGTGCGTTGAACGAGGCGCTGACGCGGGTCGTTGCCGTGCGCCACGGCGAAACAGCCTGGAACGTACAGACGCGAATTCAGGGCCAGCTCGACATCGGCTTGAATGCCATCGGCCGCCAGCAGGCCGAGCGGCTGGGCCGCGCACTGGCCGACGAAAACCTCGACGCCATCTACGCGAGTGACCTGCAGCGCGCGGCGGACACGGCGCGCGCCGTGTCCGAGCGGGCGGGGGTGCCGGTGCGCACCGACGCGGCGCTGCGCGAGCGCGGTTTTGGCAGCTTCGAAGGCCTGACCTGGGCCGAGGTCGAGCAGCAGCACCCCGACGAGTCGCGGCGCTGGCGCGAACGCGACGCCAGCTTCGGCCCGCCCGGCGGCGAAACTCTGGCGGTGTTCTACGAGCGCGCGGTGAGTGCGCTGGCGGCCATCGCTGCGCGCCACCGCGGCCAGCACATCGCGATCGTCACCCATGGCGGCGTGCTCGACGCGCTGTACCGTGCGGCGTCGCGCGTTGCCCTGGACGCGCCGCGCACCTGGCAGCTCGGCAACGCGAGCATCAACCGCGTGCTGCACGGAGAACAAGGCTTCACGCTGGTCGGCTGGAACGACAGCCTGCATCTCGTTGGCGGCACGGCCATCGACGAGGCCTCGGCGTGAGCACCCTGATGATCGAACTGCGACGCGATGTAGCGCCTTCGCGCGCAGGCCCTGACCAGCCGGTTGACGCGCGCCCGCAGCGGCGTAGAGTCTTGCGGTCGAGATGCGAAAGGAGGTCCGCACATGGCCATCAAACGCATGACCAAGGACGATCATCCGCAGTCCTTCGGCGCCTTCAAGCCGGTGGGCCATGTCGTGGTGGCGATGCCCGACGACGCACGCGCCGCTGCGGCGGTGCGTGCGCTGCGCGATGCGGGCTTCGAAGCCGATGACATCCTCGAGTACACCGCCGCCGAAGAAGACGACGAGATGGACCGCATGCTGCAGAACGCCAGCGACCTCGCCGGCTTCGGCTACGAAGTCAGCCTGATGCGGCGCTACCAGGAACTGGCCAAGGCTGGCGCGAGCTGGCTGATCGTCTTCGCGCCAGCAGACGATCAGGCATCACGCGTGGCGGAAGTGGCCAAGGCGAATGGCGCCCTGATCGCCGAGAAGTACCACCGGCTGGTGATCGAAGACCTGATCTAGAAAAGTTCGGCTGCGCCAGCCTTCGGCGGCGTGATGCCGAGGTGCCGGTAGGCGGCCGCGTGGCGACGCGTCCGCGCGGCGTGCGCTGCAGGTAGCCCTGCTGGATCAGGTAGGGCTCGATCACGTCTTCGATCGTGCCGCTCTCCTCGCCGATCGCCGCGGCCACGTTGTCCAGGCCGACCGGCCCGCCATCGAAGCGGTGCACGATGGCTTCGAGCAGCTTGCGGTCCATGACGTCGAAGCCGAGCGGATCGACGTCGAGCATCGCCAGCGCAGCGTCGGCCACCGTTCTGCCGACATGGCCCTGGGCTTTGACGTCGGCGTAGTCGCGCACGCGCCGTAGCAGGCGGTTGGCGATGCGCGGTGTGCCGCGCGAGCGGCGCGCGATCTCGCCGGCGCCGGCCTCATCGATCGGCACGTTCAGCAAGCCGGCCGAGCGATGCACGATGCGCGCCAGTTCTTGCGGCGTGTAGAACTCCAGCCGCGCGACGATGCCGAAGCGGTCGCGCAGCGGATTCGTCAGCATGCCAGCGCGCGTGGTCGCGCCGATCAGCGTGAACGGTTGCAGCTCCAGCTTGATCGAGCGCGCTGCCGGACCTTCGCCGATCATGATGTCGATCTGGTAGTCCTCGAGCGCCGGGTAGAGGATCTCTTCGACCACCGGCGACAGGCGGTGGATCTCATCGATGAAGAGCACGTCGTGCGCTTCGAGATTGGTCAGGATGGCGGCCAGGTCCTTTGGCTTCTCCAGCACCGGCCCCGAGGTCTGGCGCAGGTTGACGCCGAGCTCGGCGGCGACGATGTGGGCCAGCGTCGTCTTGCCCAGCCCCGGCGGGCCGAACAGCAGCACATGGTCGAGCGCTTCGCTGCGTTTCTTCGCCGCGGCGATGAAGATTTCAAGCTGCTCGCGAGCCTTGACCTGGCCGACGTAGTCGCCCAACGCCTTCGGTCGCAGCGCGCGCTCGATCGCTTCTTCGTTCGGTGATGCCGGCGCGGCGCTGACGATGCGGCGCGCGGTCGATACCGGCGCGCTGCCAAGGTCATCGGTCTGGATGCTCATGCGCCGATTATCCGGCCGCTACCATTTGCGCCATGAACCATCACATCCTCAACCGGCTGCTGGCGGCGTCGCTGCTGACCGTTGCCACCACCGCATCGTTGGCGCAAGTCAAGGTTGATCACGCCTGGGCGCGTCCCACCGTGCCCGGCCAGCAAGGCGGCGGCGGTTTTCTGTCCTTGACCAGCGTCTCGGGCGACCGCCTTGTCAGCGGCAGCACGCCGCTGGCCGAGCGCTTCGAGTTGCACACGATGTCGATGAAGGGCGACGTGATGGAGATGCGGCAGGTCGATGCCATCGAGCTGCCGGCCGGCAAGACGGTCGAGTTGAAACCGGGAGGCTTGCACGTCATGTTCATCGGCTTGAAGCAGCCGCTGGCCTTGGGCGGCAAGGTGCCCGTGACCTTGAAGTTCGAGAAGGCTGGCGAGATCAAGGTCGAGTTCAACGTCATGTCGAAGCCACCACCATCAAAGTAGCGCGCGCGCTCGCTCGCGTTTTCCCTTAAGGAGTTTCCGAGGCGCAACAACCACGAACAGGGGATTGAGGCGGCGCGCCCGCGTTACGAACATCGAGTTACGTTTCACCGCATTTTGTAGTGGCATTGGGGCCATTGCGGCGTGGAGCGAGGGGTCGCTCGATGTTTCATCGCTCTGTCGTGGCCGCGTTGGCCGCCGTGTTGCTGCTGGTGTCCTGCGGCGGTGGTGGCGATGCCGCGCCCGAGTCGCAGGCTGACGCCACCGCCGAGGGCAATGGCCGAGCGCAGCGTCTGGCGCTGCCGGTGGGCACGACCGTCAATGCCGACGCGTACATCAAGGGCCAGTTCGGTCCCATCAGGAACTGGCCGGTGATCCCGATCCACGTGGCCCTCACGGCCGACGGCCGTGTGCTCGGCTACGGCAGTGACATCACGGGCAAGCAGACCGGCAATTTCCAGTACGCGGTCTGGGATCCGGCGTCCGACATCTACAGCACGCTGACCAACGGCACCGGCACCGACATCTTCTGCAGCTCGCAACTGCTGCTGCCGGCGGGCGACCAGGTCTTCATCGCCGGTGGCGACAACTGGACCGGCACCGGCACCAACCAACCAGGGCAACAACAACTCGAACCTGTTCAACGCCACGGCCAACTCGCTGACGCGCACGGCGAACATGCAACGGGCGCGCTGGTACTCGTCATCGACGATGCTGCTCAACGGCGAAATCCTGATCCAGGGTGGTGCAGGCGGGCACGGACCGGCCGGAGATCCGCGACGCCAACGGCAGCTTCCGTCTGCTCAGCGGCGCCGATACGAACGGCGCTGAGCTGGGATTTCCCGCGCAACTTCACGCTGCCCGACGGCCGCCTGTTCGGCTTCGACACGCGGCGGGCGCATGTATTTCCTCAACACCGACGGGCAACGGCAGCATCACGACCGCCGGCACCTTCCCGAGCGCCACCGCCGGCGGCGACAGCACCGGCGCGATGTTCTCGCCGGGCCGCATCCTGCAGTTCGGCGGCAACAGCAACGGGCGCGATCGTCATCGATGTCACCGGCAGCACGCCGAGCGTGACCACGACCGGCTCGCTCGCCTTCCAGCGACGCCTGGGCGTGGCCACCGTGCTGGCCGACGGCAAGGTGCTGGCAACCGGCGGCTCGATCGAGTGGAACGTGATGAACAACGTCGCCTACGACGCCGAGATCTGGAACCCGGCCACCGGCGTCTGGACCCGCGGCGCCACCGCGCAGCTGGCGCGCCTGTACCACAGCGTGGCGCTGTTGCTGCCCGATGCGACGGTGATGGTCGCCGGCGGCGGCGCGCCGGGGCCGCAGAACAATCGCAACCACGAGATCTTCTACCCGCCCTACCTGTTCAAGAGCGATCGCACGGAAGCCGTGCGGCCGACGATCGCCACAGCGCCGACGGTCGTCGACACCGGCCGCACGGTGCAGGTCAGCGTCACGCACAACCGGCCGGTGGCGCGCGTCACCTTCGTCAAGAGCGGCTCGGTCACGCATGGCTGGAACATGGACCAGCGCTTCGTCGACCTGCCGTTCAATGCGCAAGGCGGGCAGTTGAGCGTGCAGATCCCCGGCCGCGCCTCCGACGTGCCGCCGGGCATGTGGATGATGTTCGTCATCGACGACACCGGCGTGCCGTCGGTGGCCAAGATGGTGCGCGTCAATGTCGCGGCGGCACTCAACACCGCGGTGGTGCCGAGCGTCGGCTCGCCTGGCAACCAGAGTGGCACGGTCGGCGTGGCGGCCAACGTCGCGATCTCCGCCAGCGATCCGAACGGCGACCCGCTGACGTATTCGGCCAGCGGCCTGCCGCCGGGCCTGGCGATCAGTGCCGCAAGCGGCGTCATCACCGGCACGCCGACGGCCGCCGGCACGTACAGCGTCACCGTTGCCGTGACGCGACGGCTACAACAGCGCCAACACGACCTTCAGCTGGTCGGTCGCGGGCGGCACCGTGCCGCTCCTGCTGACGCCTCCGGCGCCGCTCGCGCCGACGGTGTCCGGGAGCACCGCCACGTTCAGTGCCAGCGCCACCGGCACCAACGTGCGCTACAGCTGGAACTTCGGCGACGGCAGCGCGGCCACCGCCTACGCGGCCAGTGGCACGGCCACGCACACCTACGGCGCGCCCGGCGTCTACTACGCCACCGTCACTGTCACCGACGACGGCGGCGCGACACAGTCGCAGACGGTGATGCACCAGGTCTTCCTCAGCGCCACCGCGCAAGCGCCGAGCCTCAGCGCCAGCCTCGCCTACGAGACGCGCAGCGGCGGCCTGCCGGCGCGGGTCTGGGTGGTCAATGCCGACAACGACAGCGTTTCGGTGTTCGACACTGTCACGCGCGCTCGTGTCGCCGAGATCGCCGTCGGCGCCGCGCCGCGCAACCTGGCCATCGCGCCCGATGGCTCGGTCTGGGTCACCAACAAGCAAGGCGCGAGCGTGAGCGTGATCAGCGCGACGACGCTCGCCGTCACGCGCACGATCGCGCTGCCGCGCGGCAGCCAGCCTTACGGCTTGGCCATCGCGCGCGCGAGCGGCAGCGCACTGGTCGCGCTCGAAGGCACTGGGCAGTTGCTGAAGATCAGCACCAGCACCTTCAACACGACCGGCACGCTCGCCGTCGGCGCGAACGCGCGGCACGTCACGGTGGCTGCCGACGGCAGCACGGCCTACGTGACGCGCTTCATCACGCCGCCGCTGGCCGGCGAGGGCACGGCCACGGTGAACACCGCCTCGGGCGGCGGCCAGATGGTGGTCGTCGACAGCAATGCGATGAGCGCGCTGCGCACCATCGTGCTGGCGCACAGCGACGTGCCGGATGCCGAGAACCAGGGCCGCGGCATTCCGAACTACCTCGGTGCGGCGGCGGTCTCGCCTGACGGCACACAGGCCTTCGTGCCCTCGAAGATGGACAACATCGCGCGTGGCATGACGCGTGACGGCCAAGTGCTGAACTTCCAGAACACAGTGCGCGCGATCAGCTCGCGCGTCGCGCTCGGCGCGCAGAGCGAAGACTTGGCGGCGCGCATCGACCACGACAACGCCAGCCTGGCCAGCGCCGCAGCCTTCGATCCGCTCGGCGTCTACCTGTTCGTGGCGCTGGAAACCAGCCGCGAAGTTGCCGTGCTCGACGCCCACCGCCGCAACCAGATCCTGCGCATCGACGTCGGCCGCGCGCCGCAGGGCGTGCTGGTCTCGCCGGACCGCAGCACGCTTGTACGTCCACAACTTCATGGACCGCAGCCTCGGCATCTACGACCTGCGTCCGCTGATCAGCGAGGCGCGCGCTGAAGTGCCGGCGATTGCCACGGTCGGCGCCGTCGTCACCGAGCGCCTCGCGGCCAACGTCTTGGCCGGCAAGCGCTTGTTTTACGACGCCCGCGACCCGCGCCTGGCGCGCGACCGCTACATGAGCTGCGCCAGCTGCCACAACGACGGCGGCGCCGACGGCCGGGTCTGGGATCTGCGCGCACAAGGCGAAGGCTTGCGCAACACGATCAGCCTGCGCGGCCGCGCCGGTGCGATGGGCCGCCTGCACTGGAGCAACAACTTCGACGAGGTGCAGGACTTCGAAGGCCAGATCCGCTCGCTCGCCGGCGGCACGGGCTTGATGGACAACGCGACCTTCTTTGCCGGCACGCGCAGCGAGCCGCTCGGCGATGCAAAGGCTGGCCTGTCGTCCGACCTCGATGCGCTGGCAGCGTATGTCGGCTCGCTGAACACCTTCGATGCGAGCCCGCACCGGCCGAGTGCCGCTTCGTTGTCGGCCGCCGCCGCCGAAGGGCGGCAGGCCTTCATCAACGCCAACTGCGCCTCCTGCCACAGCGGTGCCGCGTTCTCGCGCAGCGCTGTCGACAACCCGGCCAACATCGGCACGATCAAGGCCACCAGCGGTCAGCGCTTGTTCGGTGCCCTCACGGGCATCGATGTGCCGACACTGCGCGACGTGTGGGCCACTGCGCCGTACCTGCACGACGGCTCGGCAGCGACGCTGGAAAGCGCGATCCAGGGCCACACCAGCCTCAGCGTTCCTGTGGCCGATCTTCCCAAGCTCGCCGCCTACGTGCGTGAGATCGGCAGCGACGAGGTCGCAGCGCCCGCGCCCGGTTCGGCGTACACGATCTGGCCGGCATCGGCCACGCCGGCGATGGCGAGCGTCACGGACACCGGCGCCGTGAATCTGGGCGTGAAGTTCACCGCCGAACAGAGCGGGCTCGTCACCGCGATCCGCTTCTACAAGGGCGCGGCCAACACAGGCACGCATGTCGGCACGCTGTGGAGCAGCAGCGGCCAGTCGTTGGCGAGCGTGACCTTCACCAACGAGACCGCGTCGGGCTGGCAGCAGGCCGAGCTGGCCACCCCGGTGGCGATCGCCGCCAACACGACGTACGTGGTTTCGTACCACGCCCCCAACGGCGGCTATCCGGTCAGCTACGACTACTTCGCCGCCACGGGCGTCGACAGCCCGCCGCTGCACGCGCTGCGCGACGGCGTGAATGGCGGCAACGGCGTCTATGTCTACGGACCGACGACGCAGTTCCCGACATCGACGTACCGGACGACGAATTACTGGGTCGATGTCGTCTTCACCACCGGCGTGGTCACCGACACGACACCGCCCACGGTCACGACGGTCTCTCCCGCCGATGGCGCGTCGAACGTGAGCCGCACCGCGAACGTTTCGGCGACATTCAGTGAGGCAGTCGATGGCGCCACCATCACGTCCGCAACGTTCGGGCTGCGCGATGCTGCCAATGCCGATGTACCGGCCGCAGTGAGCTACGACAGCGCGACGCGCGTGGCCACCTTGACGCCGACGAGCGCGTTGGCCGGCTCGATGATCTATACCGCGACCGTGCTGGGCGGCGGCAGCGGCGTCAAGGACACCGCCGGCAATGTGCTTGCCGCAAGCAGGACTTGGTCGTTCACGACGGTGGCCGCCGACACCACACCGCCGACCGTGACGGCCCGTTCGCCAGCTCCGGGCGCTACCGGCGTCAGCGCCACGGCCAACGTGACCGCCACCTTCAGTGAGGCCATGGATGCGGCAAGCATCGGCACGGCCACGTTCGAACTGCGCGACGCTGGCAACACCTTGATGGCTGCTGTGGTCACCTACAACGCGACGTCGCGCGTTGCCACGTTGAACCCGGACGTCACGCTCACCACCGGGGCGACCTACACGGCCACGCTTCGTGGCGGCACCGGCGAACCGCAGGCCCAAGACGCGGCCGGCAATCCGCTGGCCGCAAACGTGGTCTGGTCGTTCACGATCGCTGCGGACACGTCTGCGCCGACGGTTACCGCCACTTCTCCGGCCAGCAGCGCCACGGGTGTCAGTCGCACGGCGAACATCACGGCAACCTTCAACGAAGCGATGGACCCGGGGACCATCAACACGGCCACGTTCGAGCTGCGCGGCCCGGGCAACGTGCTGGTGCCTGCCGTCGTCAGCTGGAGTTCGACGAACCGGCGCGCGACGCTCAATCCCAATTCAACGCTGGCGTCGTTGACGACCTACACCGTGACTGTAAAAGGCGGCTTGACCGACCCGCGCGTGAAAGACCTGGCCGGCAATGATTGGCGGCCGATCGGGTGTGGACCTTCAGGACGCGCTGAACGGCGGCGACAAGAGGCGGCTACTTCGAAAGTGCCTTCAGCGCCAGCTTGATGCCGTCAGCCACGGCGACATCGGCCGGCAAGGCCTTGATGGCCGCGGCGGCTTCGCGCTCGCTGTAGCCCAGTGCGACGAGCGCCTGCACGATGTCGGCCTGGGCATCGCTGGCCGGCGACGACGGTGAGCCCAGATCCGGCGCCAGCTTGCCCTTGAGTTCGAGCAGCAGGCGCTCGGCCGTCTTCTTGCCGATGCCCGGCACCTTGGTCAGCCGCAGGGCCTGCTGTTGGGCCACCGCTTGCGCGAGCTCGTTCACCGACAGGCCCGACAACACCGACAGCGCGGTGCGCGGGCCGATGCCGCTGATCTTCAGCACCTCGCGAAACGTCGAGCGTTCGGCCGCGGTGAGAAAGCCATACAGCAGCTGCGCGTCTTCGCGCACGACGAAGTGCGTCAGCAGCGTGATGCGCTCACCGATGGCGGGCAGGTTGTAGAAGGTGCTCATCGGCACATCGACTTCGTAGCCGATGCCGTTGCAGTCGATGAGCAGTTTGGGCGGAGATTTTTCCGCCAGTGTTCCGGTGATGCGGCCGATCATGAGCGGTGATTATCTGCGCGGGCCAGCGCCGGGCCGCTCCCAAGCGTCCGGCCCGCGCCTCCCCTCGGGGGAGTGTGAGCGAAGCGAACGAGGGGTCGTGAGTTCACCAGCGCCGGGCCGCTCCCAAGCGTCCGGCCCGCGCCTCCCCTCGGGGGAGTGCTCGCGAAGCGAGCGAGGGGCCGTCAGTCCTTAGCGCCGGAACAGCCCCAGGCGCTGCGCTTCAAGCGCCGCTTCCGCACGCGAACTCACATTGAGCTTGCGGTAGATCTGCTTCACGTAGTCGGCGATCGTGTGGCGGGACAGGCCGAGCTGCACGCCGATCTCCGGCAGCGTGAAGCCCTTGGCCACACGCAGCAGCACTTCGCTCTCGCGCTCGGTCAGCGACACATGCGGCAGCGCATTGGCCTGCGGCTTGTTCTGCGCGGCGAAGTAGGCGATGACGCGGCGCGCGATCGACGGCGACAGCGGCGGCTCGCCCTGGGCCATGCGTTGCAGCTGCTCGATGATCAGCTCACGCGCCTGCTCCTTGAGGATGTAGCCGAAGGCGCCGGCTTGCAGCGCCGGGAAGAGGTGGTCATCGTCGTCGTGGATCGTGACCACGACCGACTGGCATTCGCTCTGCGTCTCGCGCAGTTTCTCGACGACATCGACGCCCGAGCCGTCGGGCAGGCCGAGGTCGATCAGCGCCAGGTCGAACTTGATCGCCGAGACGAGTTCTCGCGCGTCGTGCACGCGTGCCGCTTCGGAGATCTGGCCGTCGGGAAACACGCGCAGCACCAGATCCTTCATCCAGGCGCGGATTTCGGGCAGGTCTTCGAGCAAGAGAATGGTCTTCATGGCGTGGTCTCCCGAAAGACGGGACTATGGGCAACTCATGCTAGCAGCGGGGGGTGGCCGCTTCACGCCGGCAGCGTGTGCTTTTCCAGAGGAATCGTGAGGCGGATCACGGTTCCGTAGCCCGGCCCCGACTCGACCAGGCATTGCCCCTGCAATTGCTTGGCGCGGTGCTTCATGCTCGTCATGCCGTGGCCTCGATCCAGGCGGCCATCGAGTTCGAGCGGGATGCCCTTGCCGTTGTCCTGGATCTTGAGGTGGAAGTCGCCGCTGGCGATGTTGCAGCGGATCGAGCAGCGCGACGCGCCGCTGTGTTTGATGATGTTGCTCACTGCTTCGCGCAGGATGCGCGTCGTCTGCACATAGGCACGCGCCGACAGCGTCTGCGGCAGCTCGTCGGTCGGCGCCTGCCACTCGCCTTCGACGCCGGTTTGCGACAGGCGGCCGACGACCTCGGCGCGCCAGTCGCCAAGTGCATCGATCAGCTTCACCGGCTTGCCGGTCAGGCCGCGCACCGACAGCCGCATTTCTTCGAGCGCTTCGCGCGCCAGGGTGGAGATGCGCTCGCTCTCACTGGTGTGCACGATCGTCAGCAACTTGGCGCCGAGGTCGTCGTGCAGGTCGGCGGCGATGCGCTTCCTCTCCTGCTGCGTCACCTGCTCGACGCGCAACTCGGCCATCTGCGCATAGTTGCGCTCCATCGCGCTCGTGCTGTCGCGGATGCGCGATTCGAGCGAGTTGCGCAGCTCCTCGGCGCTGCGCAGCGCGCGGCCGTACTGGTGCACGAGCAGCAGGCCCATGCCCAGAAACGCCAGCGGCGTGGCCACATGCGGCAACGTGCGCCACGGCGGCGGCAGCAGATGGCGCTGGCCGGCCAGCTCGATGCCGACCATGACCACGGTGATCAGCACCAGGGCCAGGATCGGCCAGAAGTCACGCCGCTGGGCGACACGGGCCACCATCAGAAAGTGGCCGATCGCCAGCAACGCTTCGATCGGCGAACAACAGGTACCAACTGCTGGCTACCGCATGCACCTGCTGCGGACCGGCAAGTGCCAGGGACAGCGGCACCAGCAGCGTCTGAACGCACCAGCAACCAGCGTCACGTGGCGGGAGCGGCGGCGGGCGAAGTGCAGCAGGAATTCGATCGCCAAGAGAGCCACCAGGCCGATCAGGCAGACCAAGGCCGCTTCGGTGACAAAGCGGCCCAGCGCCGCGCCGTGCCACCAAGGGCGCAGGGTGACCGCAGCCCAGCTGATCGACAGCGCACCGAAGTACAAGAGGTGCTCCTCGCGGTGGTGCCACCAGCCCAACACGGCGATGACCAGGCCCATCATCAGCAGCGCGCTCGACGCCAGCTGCGGTAACGCGGACTTCGTCAGCACGGTCTCGCGCTGCAGCGCATGCAGGGTTTCATAAGCACCGATCTGCGGCGCCGCCAGCGCCGCGGCACGCTGGCGCGACGCCACCTGGGGGAGCGCATAGCCGGCCAGACGCAGATCGATCGTGTTGCCACTGTCTTCGAGCAGCGACAGGGGCAGCGACAGCAGCAGCGGTTGTTCGCAGTCCAGTGCGATCGGGTCCACCATCGACCCCGCGGCATGCAGCGTCTGGCCGTTCAAGTGCACCGACACATTGCCGCAGACGCGCTCGATCAGCAGGCCCAGCGCCGTGCCGCTTTGGCGCGCGCCGGTGGCATCGAAGCGCAGCCGGTACCAGAGCGGCGTGTCGATACCTGGCCGCGACTGCGCCCACTCGTCGGGCAGGGCGACCACGCGCGAGGGTGCGTCGACAGGAAACTGCGCGCTTCCGGCGTCATTAACGGCCAGCGCGTCCGCAAAACGTTGGATCGGCGCCTCGGCGCGGGCCTGGGCGAAGGCGGCACCGCCCACGAGCAGGGCCGACAACAGCACAGCGCGTCGACAGGCGAGAAGCAGCTCAGCGAGACGGGTCATGAGTCGAACGATTGTGCAGGAGGCATCTTCGGCACCAGACCGCCACAATCGCGCTTTCGTTGCATCGTTGGCATTTAGCCCTTGTGATCCTCCGCCACGCCTTCACCCCCGCCGACAACGCTCGCCTGTCGCATCTGAGCGGCGCACTCGACGTGCACCTGCGCACCATCGAAAGTGCGCTGGGCGTGCGCATCTCACGCCGCCACGAAGCCTTTCGCATCGATGGCGCCCAGCCGATGGCTGAGCGCGCGCTGGCGCTGCTGCAAACGCTGTACGCCCGCGCTGCGCGGCCGATCGGCGAGCAGGCGCTGCAGATGGCGATTGCCGACGCGGTGGGCCGCGGCGATGAGGCCGCGGACGACCCCGACGCTGTGGTGCTGCGCACGCGACGCACCGACCTCGAAGGCCGCACGCCAAACCAGCGCCAGTACCTGCGCCACATCCTCGGCCATGACATGACGTTCGGCATCGGGCCGGCCGGCACCGGCAAGACTTTTCTCGCGGTGGCCTGTGCCGTCGATGCGCTGGAGCGCACGCAAGTGCAGCGCATCGTGCTGACGCGGCCGGCGGTCGAGGCTGGTGAACGGCTCGGCTTTCTGCCGGGCGATCTGGCGCAGAAGGTCGATCCCTACCTGCGCCCGCTCTACGATGCGCTGTACGACCTGATGGGCCTGGAGCGCGTGACCAAGGCCTTCGAGAAGGGCACGATCGAGATTGCGCCGCTGGCCTTCATGCGCGGCCGCACGCTGAACCACGCCTTCGTCATCCTCGACGAGGCGCAGAACACGACGACCGAGCAGATGAAGATGTTCCTGACGCGCATCGGCTTTGGCAGCAAGGCGGTGATCACTGGCGACACCAGCCAGATCGATCTGCCCAAGGGTGCGACGAGCGGTCTGGTCGAGGCCGAGCAGGTGCTGCACGGCGTGGCCGGCGTTGCTTTCACGCGTTTCACTGCGGCCGATGTGGTGCGGCATCCGCTGGTGGCACGGATCGTCGAGGCGTATGAACGCGCCGGGCCGCCCCAAGCGTGAATGCTCCCGCTTGGCGGGGCCGGCCGAAGGCCGTAGGGTGCTTCTATGAGCGCGCGCAGCCAAGCGACGTTTGAACTGCGTCTTTCGTTTCAGCAGCCGGATGGCCGTCACCGGGCGGTGCTGACGCGCACACGCGTGGCGAAGTGGATCCGCGCTGCGCTCGACGCGCCGGCCGAGATCACGGTGCGCATCGTCGGCGAGGCCGAAGGCCGCGAGTTGAACCGCAGCTACCGCCACCAGGATCACGCGACCAACGTGCTGACCTTCGACTACCAGCGCGAGCCCGTCGTGATCGCCGACCTGGTGCTCTGCGCGCCGGTGGTCGAGCGCGAAGCCAAGGAGCAAGGCAAGACGATCGAAGCGCACTACGCCCACCTGCTCGTGCACGGCGCACTGCACGCGCAGGGTTTCGACCACGAGCGCGCGGCCGACGCGAAGGAGATGGAAGCGCGCGAGGTTGAGCTGCTGGCCGCGCTTGGCTACCGCGACCCCTACCGGCCCTGAGTGCCCAGGTAGCGCTTGCGCCAGAAGAACGCGCCGAGGCCGAGGCCCACCAGCGCCATCAGGCCCAGCGTGACCCAGATGCCGGTCTTGTCGTGGATCAGCGGCATGGCATCGAAGTTCATGCCGAAGAAGCCCGTGATCAGGTTCAACGGCAGGAAGATCGCTGTCAGCACCGTCAGCGTGCGCATGATGGCGTTGGTGCGGTGGGACAGGGCCGAGAAGTGCATCTGCACCGCGTTCTCCGCCGACTGCTCTAGCCGGCGCACATGCGACAGCACACGCTCGATGTGCTCTTGAACGTCGCGCGAACGCACGCGCAGCAACTCGCGCTCGCGGCGGGCGGTTGCATCGGCCACGTCGGGCCATTCGTCGAGCGCGTCGATCCACTCCTGGATCGCGGCCCGCTGGTCTTCGCAGGTGTCCTCCAACTGGTGCAGCGCGTTGCGCGCATCGAGCAGCAGTGGCCAGTCGTGAAAACGGCTGTTCGGGTTGAGCAACTCGCGCTGCACGGTGCCGAGCTGGCGCGTCAGCAAGCGCCGCAGGTCGAGGTAGCCGTCGACCATGTGGTTGACCATGCGCAGCATCAGATCGGCCGGGCTGGCCGGCATGCGCGTCGCGCTGCGGCCCTCGCCGCCGCCGGACAGCGCCGTCAGGCGCTGCACAAAGTGTTCACGCACTGCGCAGTCCTCGGGATGCACGGTGATGAGCATCGCGTCGAACAGCGCAAAACCGACCGGGCTGGTGTCGACCGAGGTCAGTGTCGCGCGCGCGTCGGCCAGCAGGGCCTTGCTCGACTGGCTGGCCGGTGCGCCTTTGTCGGCCGCAACGCCGGCCAGCAGCCTTCGGAAGACCAGCAGGTCGTACCACGAGGTGTAGTCGTACTGGCTCGGCAATTGCAGGTTGAGCAGGTCCGAGACATGCAGATCGACGATCGGCCCGCCTTCCCAGACTTGCAGGCGCTCCTGCACTTCCCCCAGTCGCGACTCGAATTCGCCGCGACCAGTGCCGATCCACAGAAAGCCGCTGGCGGGTCTTTGCGGCGGCAGGCCAGGCAGTTCGGTGAACCGGTCGGCGCTGACGTGGAAGACGCGCACTAGTGGAGCCCCTCGCCCGACGGGTACGTCGGCCGGTCCTCCGAGGGAACGCGGGCCGGCTTGGGAGCGGCCCAGCGCGCGGCCCGCAACAGTTCAGCCACGCAGCAAGCGCGCGGCATCGAGCGCGAAGTACGTCAGCACGCCATCCGCACCGGCACGCTTGAACGCGAGCAGCGACTCCATCATCACCGCGTCGTGGTCGAGCCAGCCATTGGCCGCGGCGGCCTTCAACATGCTGTACTCGCCGCTGACCTGGTAGGCGAAGGTCGGCATGGCAAACGCGTCCTTGACCCGGCGCACGATGTCCAGGTACGGCATGCCGGGCTTGACCATGACCATGTCTGCGCCTTCGGCAATGTCCAACTGCACTTCGCGCAGCGCTTCGTCGCTGTTGCCGGGGTCCATCTGGTAGACCTTTTTGTCGCTCTTGCCCAGGTTCTTCGCCGAGCCGACGGCATCGCGGAACGGGCCATAGAAGGCGCTGGCGTACTTGGCGCTGTAGGCCATGATCTTGGTGTGGATTGCGCCGTTGGCCTCCAACCCGGCGCGGATGGCGCCGATGCGCCCGTCCATCATGTCGCTGGGCGCCACGATGTCCACGCCGGCCTGAGCCTGCAACTGCGCCTGCTTGACCAGCACCGCCACCGTCTCGTCGTTGATGATGTAGCCGTTGTCGTCGATCAACCCGTCCTGGCCGTGCGAGGTGAACGGGTCGAGCGCGACGTCGGTCAGTAGCGCCAGTTGCGGGAAGCGCGTTTTCAACTCGCGCACCGCGCGTGGCACCAAGCCATCGGGGTTCAGCGCCTCGCGGCCGTCGGCGAACTTGAGCGCCGTGTCGATCACCGGAAACAGCGCCATCACTGGCACGCCAAGCGAGACGCAGGCCTCGGCCTGGGCGTACAACCGATCGACCGACAGACGCTGCACGCCGGGCATCGAGGCCACGTCTTGTGCCTGGTTCTTGCCGTCCAGGACAAACACCGGGTAGATGAAGTCCGACGGTGCGAGGTGCGACTCGCGCACCAGCGCGCGGATCGCCGCGTCGCGGCGCAATCGCCGAGGCCGACTGGCAGGAAACGGCGGGAGGGGAGGCACAGGGCTCATGCGGCGGGTCCGGCAGACGCAAATGGGGTCAAGCAGCCGTGCGGCATCGGTGTTTCCGAGGCGTTACACAAGTCACGGACTCAGCTAAATTGACTGTCGAATGATAGCCGCGAGGCCGTCATTCCCTGCTTTACCTCCCTGAGCAGGTGCCTTAGCGTGATGACAGCGATAAGGCATTGCAGCCCCAGCCGAAAGGCTGGGGCTTTTTTACTCGCGGCAGGCCCTTCCGATAATCGACCCATGACCACCGCCTACCTCTGGATCAAGGCCTTCCACATCGTCTTTGTCGCGAGCTGGTTCGCGGGGCTGTTCTACTCTGCCGCGCATCCTGGTCAATCTGGCGCAGGTCAGGGACGACAGCCCCGCGGAGCGCGAGCGCCTGATCGCGATGGGCCAGCGCTTGTACCGATTCGCTCACTGCTGATGGTGCCGGCGCTCGCGCTGGGCCTGTGGCTGTGGCTCGGCTACGGCGTGACGGGCGGCTGGCTGCACGCCAAGCTGGCCATGGTGCTGGGCGGTGATCGGCTACCACCATGTTTGCCGAGTCGCTGCTGCGCCAGTTCGAGGATCGCAGCAACCACCGCAGCGAGCGCTGGTTTCGCGTCTTCAATGAAGTCTCGGTGCTGCTGTTCATTGCCGCGGTCGTCCTGGTTGTCGTGAAGCCGTTTTGAGCACGGACAAGAAAGCCTCCGCGCTGCGCGCTTCGGGGCGTGAGGGCTTCGGAGCGGCCGGGCGCCCTCACCGCAGCACCGCCTGGCCGCTGGCGCTGATGCTGGCTGCGCTGGTGCTGTATGCGAGCCTCTACCCGTTCGTGGGCTGGCGCTGGCCGCAGGGCATGGTCGGTGCGGACTGGCTGCTGCTGCCGTGGCCGAAGGGGCGCCTGCGCTTCGACGAGATCTCCAACTTCCTCGGCTATGTGCCCATCGGCGCGCTGCTGGTGATCGCGGTGTTGCGCACTGGCGGAGCGCGTGGGCTGGCGCTGGCCACCGCGTTGGGCCTGTCGGCTGCGCTGTCGTACAGCGTCGAGTTGGCGCAGCAGTTCCTGCCGCCGCGCGTGCCGTCGGCGAAGGATTGCCTGTTCAACCTGGGCGGTGCCATTGCCGGTGCCGCCGTCGCGGTGACGATTCACGCCGCCGGCTACCTGGAGCATTGGCATGCCATCCGTCTGCGCTGGTTCGAGCGCGACAGTGCCTGGGCCTTCATGCTCCTTCTGCTGTGGCCTGTGGCGCTGCTGTTCCCGGCACCGGCCCCGCTGGCGCTGGGCCACTTCTGGGGCGAGGTGCATGGCTGGCTGCAGGCGGCCTTGGCCGACACGCCGTGGGCCGACGATGCAGCGCAGTGGTTTGCCGAGTCCGATGAAACCAGGCGCCCGCTGACGCGCTTGAAGGAGCTGTTGATCAGCAGCCTGGGCTTGCTCGCGCCCTGCCTCGTCGCCTACGCAACCACGCGCCCCGGCTGGCACCGCTTGCTGCTCGTGGCCGGCGCCGCCGTGCTGGCAGTGGGCATGATGACGATGTCCACAGCGCTGAACTTCGGCGCCGAGCATGCGTTGGCCTGGTGGTCGCTGCACACCGGGCCCGCGTTGCTGATTGGCGCTGTGCTGGCCGTGGCGCTGGTCGGCATCGGCTCGCGCTGGGCCGCGGCGCTGGGCGTCCTGGCACTCGCGTTTTTCGTGGCGCTGGTCGGCCAGGCGCCGAACGATCCTTACTTTGCCGCCAGCCTGGCCGGCTGGGAGCAGGGCCGGCTGGTGCGCTTTCACGGCATGGCGCAATGGGTGGGCTGGCTGTGGCCCTATGCAGCGATGGCGTGGCTGTTGATGCGCTTGGTAAGGCCCGCGAAGCCATGACCGATCGGTGCGCCACCTACAATTTCGTGCATGTCTGAACCCAGCTACTACCAGCGCCACATCTTCTTTTGCCTCAACCAGCGCGACGGCGGCGAAGCCTGCTGCGCGGACCACGACGCGCAGCAGGGCTTCGATCACTGCAAGTCACTGGTCAAGGCAGCGCGTCTCAACGGCCCCGGCGGGGTGCGGGTCAACAAGGCGGGATGCCTGGACCGCTGCGCCGGCGGGCCGGTGGCCGTGGTCTATCCGGAAGCCATCTGGTACACATATGTCGATCGACACGACATCGACGAGATCGTGCAGTCGCATCTCGTCGAAGGCAAAGTGGTCGAGCGTTTGCGTCTGTCGCCCGACGTCGGCCGTTGAACCCGAAAACGCAAAGGCACACCGTCGCCGGCCCGGCCGGTGATCTGGTCTGCGCGATCGACGAGCCTGACGGCACGCCGCGGGGTCTGGCCTTGGTCTGCCATCCGCACCCGCTGCACGGCGGCACGATGGACAACAAGGTCGTGGTCACGCTGGTGCGCGCCTTCGTGCAGTGCGGATGGCGTGCTGCGCGTTTCAACTTCCGCGGCATCGGCGGCTCGGCTGGCGTGTGGGATGAAGGCCGCGGCGAGATCGACGATGCGCTGGCCGTGGCGCGCGCACTTCGGCAAGGCAGCGAGCCACTGGCGATGGCAGGTTTCTCGTTCGGCGCCTACGTTGCATCGCACGCCGCTGCCGCCCTGGAGGCGCAGCCGCTCGTGCTGATCGGCCCAGCGACACAGAACTTCACCGTCGCTGCCGTGCCGCAAGGCACACTGGTGGTTCACGGCGAGGCCGACGAGGTGGTGCCACTGTCGGCCACGCTCGATTGGGCACGCCCGCAAGCGCAGCCGGTGGTCGTCGTGCCCGGCGGCGGCCACTTTTTCCACGGCCAGTTGCCGCTGCTCAAGAACCTCGTCGTGCGGCACCTGCAAGCACCCCTGTAAGAAGAAAACCCTGACCCGATGAAAACCCTGTTTGCTCTGCTGCTGGCCGTGGCCTCGGCGCTCGCTCCCTTCGTCACACGGGCGCAAGCTCTGCAGCCACCCGAGATGGCGGCGCGCCAATACCTGTTGATGGACCTGACCACGGGCCAGGTGCTGGCCGAACGCGATGCCGACGTCGCCACCGACCCAGCGTCGCTGACCAAGCTGATGACGGCCTACATCGTCTTTGGCGCCTTGCGCGACAAGAAGCTCACGCTCGAGCAGCCGATTGCGGTCAGCGTGCGCGCGTGGGACGAGCGCAAGGGCGATCCGTCGCTGATGTTCATCGACACGACGATGCGGCCGACGGTCGATGAACTGCTGCACGGCATGATCGTCGTCTCCGGCAACGACGCCTCGGTGGCGCTGGCCGAAGCGGTCGGCGGCAGCCTCGATGTCTTCGTCGGCATGATGAATCGCCAGGCCCAGGCCTGGGGCCTGAAGAACACGGTCTTCAAGAACGTCACCGGGACCACGGAGACGGGCCACAAGTCGAGCGCGCGCGACATCGGCATCGTGGCCTCGCGCATCGTGCGCGACTTCCCGCAGTACTACCGCTACTACGGCTTGAAGGAGTACACGTACAACAAGATCCGCCAGGACAACCGCAACCTGCTGCTGCGCCGCGACGCCACGGTCGATGGCATGAAGACCGGCTTCACCGACGCGGCGGGCTACTGCCTCGTCGCCAGCGCAGCGCGCGAGTACCCGAACCTCGGTGCGGGCAACAAGCGGCGGCTGATCTCGGTGGTGCTCGGCACGGCCAACCGCGACGCGCGCCTGAACGAGAGCCAGAAGCTGCTCAATTGGGGCTTCACCGCGTTCGACCCGGTGCGGCTGTTCGAAGCGGGCAAGCCGATCGTCACGCCGGAAGTCTGGAAAGGCAAGGAGCGCCAGGCCAAGCTCGGCGCCGAAGGCTCGGTGGTGATTGCGGTGCCGCGCGGCGAAGGCGAAAAGTTGAAGACCGAGATTGCCCGCACCGACCCGCTGGTGGCGCCGCTCGCCAAGGGCCAGCGTGTCGGCACGTTGAAGGTCACCACCGCGGCTGGAGCGCCGGTGGCCGAAGTGCCACTGGTCGTGCAAGAGGCGGTCGAGCAAGCTGGCATCTTCGGCCGGGCCTGGGATGCCGTGCGGCTGTGGATCAAGTAGCACAATGTCCGCAACCAGGAGCGCGCGCGATGACTGACCGGCTGTGCTATCTCAACGGTGCCTACAAGCCCTTGTCGCAGGCCCAGGTGAGTGTGCTCGACCGCGGCTTCCTGTTCGGCGATGGCATCTACGAGGTCGTGCCGGTGTACGCGCGCAAGCTGTTCCGCTTCGACGAGCACATGGCGCGCCTGTCCCGCTCGCTGGCCAAGGTGCGCATCGGCAATCCGTTGTCGCGCGAAGACTGGCTGGAACGCTGCCGCAAACTCGTTTCGGCCTTGGCCGAGACCGAAGGCGCCGACGACCAGGTGGTCTATATCCAGGTAACGCGCGGCGTGGCACCGCGCGACCATGTCATGCCCGAAGGCATCACGCCGACGGTGTTCATGATGAGCAACCCGATGAAGCAGGCCACGGCCGAGCAGCGGCATGGCGGTGTGGCTTGCACGACGGCGCGCGATTTCCGCTGGGAGCGTGGCGACATCAAGAGCATCTCGCTGCTCGCCAACGTGATGGCGCGGCAGCTGTCGGCCGATCACGGCGCGATCGAGACGATCATGTTCCGCGACGGTGGGTCCGGAGTCGCATCGGGCGGCCCGTGGCTGACCGAGGCTTCAGCGAGCAACGTCTGGATCGTGAAGGACGGCGCCTTCCTCGGTCCGCCGAAGAGCGAGCATGTGTTGGAAGGCATCCGCGTCGAGCTGCTGCACGAGCTGTGCGAGGAAGAAGGCATTGCCTACAACCTGAAGCCCATCAGCGAGGCCGATGTGCGCTCGGCCGACGAGGTCATCCTGAGCTCGGCGACGAAGGAAGTGCTGCCGGTGACCAAGCTCGACGGCGATCCGGTCGGCCACGGCGCCTTGCGTGGCAAGCCCGGTCCGGTGTATGCGCGGCTGTACGAGGCCTATCAGCGCGCAAAGGCGACGCAGTCGATATGAATGGTGGAGACATTCCGCCCGAACAAAGCCTGATCGAGTACCCGAGTGCGTTCCCGATCAAGGTCATGGGCACGCATGTCGAAGGTTTCTCCGAAGCGGTCGTCTCGATTGCACGGCAGTTCGATCCGGCGTTCGACGCCAGCACGATCGAGTCGCGGCCCAGCAAGGGCGGCAAGTACCTGGGCCTGACGATCACCGTCACTGCGACCAGCCGCGAACAGCTCGACGAGCTGTACCGCACCCTTTCCACGCATCCGATGGTGAAGGTGGTTCTGTAGGCTCTTCAGCTGGTCGGCTTGGTCAGCTTGGCGTCGATCTCCTTGACCTTCAGATCCGCGCCGGGCTCTCCGCTGCGCGCCGCGGCGGCGTACCAGTAACGGGCTTCGGCCAGGTCGCGCTCGACGCCCTCGCCACTTTCGTAGAACGAGGCGACGATGAACATCGCACCGACGTCGCCGCGTTGCGCGGCAATGCGGTACCAGCGCGCGGCGGCCGCCACGTCCTTGGCAGCGCCGCGGCCGAGGTAGTGGGCGGTGGCGACTTCGACCAGCGCATCCACGCTGCCGGCCTCGGCGGCGCGGCGGCTCCACAAGACCGACTGAGCGAGGTCCACCTTCAAGCCGGCGCGACCCAGTTCATGCAGTTCGGCCAGGCCGACCATCGCCGTCACGAAACCCGCTTCGGCGGCGCGTGTCATCAGGCGCAGCGCCTCGGCGTCACTGGCTGCAGGCAGCTCGCGCTTCAAGTGCATCACCGCCAGGTTGTAGTCGGCAGCCGGCACGCCCTTGCTCGAGAGCCGCATGAACGCCAATCGGGCCTGGGTCAGGTCGCCGCGCTGATAGGCGGCGACAGCGGCCTCGAGCGGCGTTTGCGCCAAGGCGGGCAGGGCAGCGACGGCCAACAGCCAAGTCAACAACAGTCTTTTCATGCAACAACGATACGCGGTTTGGCTTCAGTCGGCCGGCGCCGGCGATCCTTGCACGGGCGTGCGAGACTGATCGCCGATGTTGACCAAAGACCTCGGCCGCTGCGACTGGGCCGTCACCGCCGACGCGATGCAAGCCTTCACCGCAACGCGAGGCGAGCACACGCCCGACGAGCTGTGGCTGGCCGAACACGACCCCGTCTTCACCCAGGGCGTGGCCGGCCGCGCCGAGCATGTTCATGGCGCGGGCGACATTCCGGTGCAGCAAAGCAATCGCGGTGGCCAGGTCACGTACCACGGGCCGGGGCAGGTGCTGGCGTATCCGCTGGTGGATCTGCGGCGCCACGGCATCTATGTCAAGGAGTACGTGTTCCGGCTCGAATCGGCGGTGCTGAAGGTGCTGGAGAGTTATGGGGTCACAGGGCATCGGGTCGCGGGCGCACCCGGCATCTACGTGCGGCTGGACGACCCGTTCTCTCATACGGCCTTGATTGGCCCGGCCGATCCACGCGAGCCGTTCAGGGGTCTGGGCAAGATCGCTGCCCTTGGCATCAAGGTCAGCCGGCATTGCGCGTATCACGGGGTGGCGCTGAACGCGGCAATGGACCTCGAACCCTTTTTGCGTATCGACCCCTGCGGCTACGCCGGCCTGGCGACTGTGGACCTCGCTAGACTGGGTATCAACGCCACTTGGCGCGACGCGGCCGATCGGCTGGCGGCGCGCCTGGCGAACCAATTCACACCATGACCGACACGGCCTACGACCCCACCGCCAAGCAAAAGGCGCAAGCCAAGACCGCTCGCATCCCGATCAAGATCGTGCCTGCGGAAGCATTGAAGAAGCCTGAGTGGATTCGCGTCAAGGCGGCGACGCCGAATTCGCGTTTCTACGAGATCAAGCAGATCCTGCGCGAGCACAAGCTGCACTCGGTGTGTGAAGAGGCCTCGTGCCCGAACATCGGCGAGTGCTTCGGCAAAGGCACGGCCACGTTCATGATCATGGGCGACAAGTGCACACGGCGCTGTCCGTTCTGCGATGTCGGCCACGGCCGGCCTGATCCGCTCGACGCCAACGAGCCGGACAACCTGGCAAAGACAATCGCGGCGTTGAAGTTGAAGTACGTCGTCATCACCAGCGTCGACCGCGATGACTTGCGTGATGGTGGTGCCGCGCATTTCGTCGATTGCATTCGCAAGACGCGCGAACTCTCGCCGGCCACGACGATCGAGGTGCTGGTCCCCGACTTCCGCGGCCGCGACGACCGCGCGCTCGGAGATCCTGAAAGCTGCGCCGCCCGACGTGATGAACCACAACCTCGAGACCGTGCCGCGCCTGTACAAGGAAGCGCGACCAGGCAGCGATTACGCATTCAGCTTGAACCTGCTGAAAAAGTTCAAGGCCCTGTTCCCGCAGATCCCGACGAAGAGCGGCCTGATGGTCGGCTTGGGCGAAACCGACGACGAAATCCTGGCCGTGATGCGCGACATGCGCGCACACGATATCGACATGCTGACGATCGGCCAGTACCTCGCGCCGAGCGGCCATCACCTGCCGGTGCGGCGCTATGTGCACCCCGATACGTTCGCGATGTTCGAACACGAAGCCACGACCATGGGCTTCACGCATGCCGCCGTTGGCGCGCTGGTGCGCTCGAGCTATCACGCCGACCAGCAGGCCCATGCGGCGGGTGTGACCGCGGCCTGACCTCGCCAGAAGCGGACTTTTGTCACAAGGCTGCCGTGGGACGGCACGCACGACGCCATTTGCTTGCATCTTGTTCAGCCTGCAAACACGGCTTGCAGGCACGCTCTGGCAATGCACCGATCCCAAACAAAACTCGCCGCAGTCCTGATGTTGCTGGCGCTGCTGCAGGCTTGCGGCGGCGGCGGTGGCGACGACACCAGCAACAGTGACGCTTCTGCCGCCGCGCCGGCCCCACCTTCTGCAGCCGCTTCACCCGCTCCCGCGGCATCCGCACCGACTGGCAGCACCCCGGTGGCTGACACCACTTGTGGCCTGGCGGATTTCGAGGCCGACGCACTGCGCATCGTCAATCAACAACGCGCGGCCGGTGCGAGTTGTGGTGCACGCGGCGACTTTGCACCCGCCGCCGCGCTGACGTGGAATGCGCGGCTTGGCACGGCGGCCTACGGGCATTCGCGCGACATGGCCGACAACAACTACTTCAGCCACGACAGCCTCGACGGCCGCAGCATGGCCGACCGCATCAACGCGACGGGCTACGCGTGGAGCACGATCGGCGAGAACATCGCCGCCGGCTACAACAGCGTGCAAAGCGTGGTCAGCGGCTGGATGGCCAGCGATGGCCACTGCGCGAACCTGATGAACCCACGCTTCACCGAATTCGCCGTGGCTTGCGCGCGCAACGACGCCAGCCAGTACCGCATCTACTGGACGCAGAACCTCGGCCGGCCCTGAGCCGGATCAGCTTTCGGCGAGCAACTCACCGATCAAGCGCTCCAGCGCAACGAAATCAGGCGCACCGAGGTAGCGCGTGACGACGCGGCCCTGCTTGTCGATCAGAAACGTCGTCGGCGTCAGTTTGACGTCGCCGAAAGCCCGCGCCACCTCGCCGGTCTTGTCGAAGGCCACGCCGAAGGGCAGAGCGCGCGATCGCGCAAAGTGCGCTACGGCGGCTGGCTGGTCGTAGTCCATGGCCACGGCCACGGTCTCGTAGCCGCGCGCCTTGAATTTCTGGTGCGTGGTCGCGATCTGCGGCATCTCGGCGACACAGCTGACGCAGCTCGTCGCCCAGAAATTGACCAGCAGCACCTTGCCGCGCTGCGCCTCGGTGGAACTCTTGCTGCCGTCGAGCAAGGTATAAGACACTGCCGGCGCGGGCTCGCGTGCGCCGGCCACACGCCAAGCTGCAGCAGCGACTGCTGCAGACAGCACCGCTGCAATGACGATGATCCGGGAGCGAGTGAGCTTCACGAGGAGACAGAGCAATGAAACGCCGCCAGTTTACGAGTCATGTGATCCTCATGTCCGCCGCCGGGTTTCCAGTCGCGGCCTTTGCTGGCTTGTTCAGCGAGAGCGATGCCGTCGCTGGTGTTCGCACCGCGCTGGAGCGCGGCGCAACGTCCGCGGTTTCGCTGCTCGGCCGCAGCGATGGCTTTCTCGGCAACCCCAAAGTGCGGATCGAACTGCCAGGGTTCCTGAAAGACGCCGCCAAGCTGCTCAAGGCCACTGGCCAGGGCAAGCGTGTTGACGAGCTGGTGACGGCGATGAACCGCGCTGCGGAAGCGGCCGTGCCCGAGGCCAAGGCCATGCTGATCAGCGCGGTCAAGGCGATGTCGGTCGAAGACGCGTCGAAGATCGTCAAGGGCGGCGAAACCTCGGTGACGCAGTTCTTCACCGCGAAGACGCGCGAGCCGCTCGGCGGCAAGTTCCTGCCGATCGTCGAGCGTGCCACAGAGAAGGTGTCGCTGGCGAAGAAGTACGACGCGTTGGCCGGCAAGGCCGCGGGCATGGGCCTGATGAAGAAGGAAGAGGCCAACCTCAACGGCTACGTCACCGGCAAGGCGCTCGATGGCCTGTACTTCATGATCGGTGAAGAAGAAAAGAAGATTCGCAAGGACCCGATTGGTACCGGCAGTGCGATCCTGAAGAAGGTGTTTGGTGGCTGAGTGCGCGGCTTGATCGTTCCTGGGGCTCGCGCTGGCTGCCTGTACACCGGCACTCGACTGGCGCGAGTCGCGCCCCGAAGGCAGCCAGGCGCGGCTGATGTTTCCTTGCAAGCCCGCCAGCCATGCGCGGCGCGTTGCGATTGCGGGCGAGACGGTAGAAATGTCGATGTTCGCCTGCTCGGCCGGCGAGACGGTGTACGCGTTGTCGTTCGCCGACGTGAAGGACCCCGCGCGCGTCGGCGCTGCGCTCGACGAACTGGGCCGCGCTGCGCAATCGAACCTGCAGTCGTCGAGCGGCGCCGCGTCGGAGGCTGCCAAGGTGGCGGGCATGACACCGCATCCGCAGTCCGTGCAATGGCGTCTGGCCGGGCGCCTGCCCGATGGCCGCGATGTGCAGGAGCGCGTTGTGCTGTTCAGCCACGGCACCCGTGTGTACCAGGCCACGATGCTCGGTGCGAAGCTGGACGCTGCGGCCCAAGACTCGTTCTTCGGTGCCTTGCGCGTCGGTCCGTGAGCCTGTCTTCTTCACCGCCTGGTACACCGCCGCTGATGACCGTGGCGCGCACGGCCGTGGCGATGTTCGTCGCCTTTGCGTTTGCGTACTTTCTCTCAGCCTTGCTGCGCGCCGTGACGGCAACTCTTGCCCCCGCGTTCAGCTCGGAGCTTGGACTTTCGGCCGGCGATCTCGGGCTGCTCGCAGGCGCGTACTTTCTTGGCTTTTCGTTGACGCAGTTGCCGCTCGGCCAGGCACTCGACCGCTTTGGCCCGCGCCGCGTGCTCCTGGTCCTGCTGTCGGTGGCGGTGCTGGCGTGCATGGCTTTTGCGTTGGCCAGGACGCTGGCTTGGCTGTGGCTGGCGCGCGCGCTGATCGGGGTTGGCGTTTCGGCGTGTCTGATGGCGCCGCTGACAGCCTACCGCCACCGTTTTGGCGAACTTGCACAGCTGCGCGCCAACTCGTGGATGTTGATGACCGGCTCGCTCGGCATGCTGGCTTCCACGTTGCCGGTGCAGTGGCTGCTGCCGATACTCGGCTGGCGCGGCTTGTTCTGGTGGGTGGCCGGGCTGCTGCTAGTCGCGATGGCGGTGATCGTCTGGCTCGTGCCCAGCGATGAGCGCACCGCGCCGCCTTCTCAGCAGACGAGCCCTGCGGCGCCGAGCTACGGTGCGATCTTTCGACATCCGTACTTCTTGCGTCTGGCACCGCTGGCATTCGTCTTGTACGGAGGGTTGGTGGCCGTGCAGTCCCTGTGGGCTGGCCCTTGGCTGACGGTCGTGGCCGGTCGCAGCCCAGGCGAGGCGGCCCAAGGCTTGTTTTTCATCAATCTCGCCATGTTGATTGCGTTCTTCTCCTGGGGCGTGGTCATGCCGCGGATGCGCCAACGCGGGTTCACGGTCAATGGGTTGATCACGCTCGGCGTGCCGCTGGCGCTTGGCTTGCTTGCATTGGCAGTCGCCCTCGGCCCGTCGGCGGGCGCTGCCACGTGGGCCGCGTGGTGCGTGTCTTGCACGGTGGTGTCGCTGAGCCAGCCGGCGGTGGCTCAGGTCTTTCCACCGGCGTTGGCTGGGCGAGCGTTGTCGGCCTTCAACCTCGTCATCTTCGCGGGTGTGTTTTGCGTGCAATGGGGCATCGGCTTGGCCATCGACGGGTTGACGTCGAGTGGCTGGGCCCGCCCGGACGCGGTTCGCGCTGCGTTTGCCCTCTTCGGCCTATGCTCCACGGCGTCCTATGTCTGGTTTTTGCTGCGCCGCGGCGAACGCGGATAATCGTTCGCAATTGTTCACCTTCTCATGGTCCGACTGCTCCTTATCGCCCACGCTCCATTGGCCTCGGCACTGGCCGAGGTGGCTGCGCACACTTTCCCCGATTGCGCTGCGCAGTTGCAGGCCCTGGATGTGCCGCCGGAAATGACACCCGAAGAAGTGCAAGCGCGCGCTGCGGCGCTGATGCCCGCGGCTGAAGCGCAAGACACTCTGATCCTGACAGATGTCTTCGGCGCGACGCCCTGCAATGCGGCGCAGCGCTTGGCCGATGGTGTTCGCATCAGGGTGGTTGCGGGTGTCAACGTTCCCATGCTGTGGCGCACGCTGTGCTACGCCAATGAACCACTGGACGCGCTGGTTGCGCGCGCCATGGCCGGCGCCACTCAAGGTGTCATGCAGGCCAGCGCGTCGCGGCCGCAACAACAGGCGCGCAGCGCCGAGCCCGAGGATGCAAAAGACCAACGTCACCATCATCAATAAGCTGGGCCTGCATGCACGTGCATCGGCCAAGCTCACCAAGCTGGCCAGCAGCTTCGCCTGCGACATTTTCATGAGCCGCAACGGGCGACGCATCAACGCCAAGAGCATCATGGGGGTGATGATGTTGGCGGCGGGCATGGGCACCGAGGTCGAGATCGAAACCGATGGGGCCGATGAAGCCAAGGCGATGCACGCGCTCGTCGCCTTGATCAACGAGCGCTTTGGCGAGGGTGAATGAGGGCTGTACCGTGACCGTCCAGATCTTTGGATTGGCGGTGGCCAAAGGCGTCGCAATCGGGCGCGCCGTGCTTGTGGCGTCGGGCCGCGTCGATGTGGCGCACTACTTCATCTCCAGCGATCAGGCTGCCGAAGAGGTCGATCGGCTGACACGTGCAAGAGATGAAGTGTCCTCGGAGCTGAGCACACTGCAGCACGACCTGCCCAGCGATGCCCCGCATGAGTTGTCAGCGCTGCTCGATGTCCACCTGATGCTTCTGCACGACGAGCACTTGGTGAGCGCTGCGGCGCGATGGGTGGTCGAGCGCCACTACAACGCCGAGTGGGCGCTGTCGGCGCAGCTGGAAGTGCTGGCACGGCAATTCGACGAGATGGAAGATGAGTACCTTCGGGAACGCAAGGCCGATCTCGAGCAGGTGACCGAGCGCGTACTTGCCACGCTGAAGCGACAGGCTGGCGGCAACGCAGCGCGCATCTCAGCGCCGGCAGCGCGAGACTTCGGTGGAGAAGAGCCGCTCGTTCTGGTGGCTGGCGACATATCGCCCGCCGACATGATCCAGTTCAAGCGTAGCGTGTTCAAGGGCTTTGTCACCGACGTTGGCGGACGTACATCGCACACGGCAATCGTTGCGCGCAGCATGGACATTCCCGCGGTTGTGGGTGCCCGCGAAGCGAGCCGATTGATTCGCCAGGACGACTGGATCGTC